>NZ_JAHKQB010000037.1:46854-112519 GCF_018860625.1 Paracoccus sp. C2R09 | reverse complement strand
CAAACCCGGAGCGGTTCACCGACCTCCGCCGCATGATGGCGCTGCGAAACCCGCTGTCGCATTTCCGGCATGTCGATGACGGCAGCAATCTTGATCGTCGCAGCTTCGATGAGAGCAGATCAGTGGACGACCTGCTGCGTTGCGACGCGATCTTTTCGATCGGTCTCGCCCTTCGGATGCTTTCAAGGCCTGCGTTCCGGCTCGGCTAGCAATCGGAGCCGCCGCCTGGTCATCGTCGAACGGACCGAGTCTTTGGTGGCGTGATCCGATCACCTTTCGCCAAGATGTAGTCGGCGATCTTGTGCCCGAGGGGATGGGGCCCCGCCCACAGCATGTAGTAGATCGGGACACCTCGCGTGTTCCTGACGACACTCGGTGTGGCGGCGTGGCCGAACAAGGTCTTCAGGCGGCCGACGTAGTGGTCAAGAAGCCGCTTGGCCGCATCGTCAACCTTGTGGCGGGTCGTGTCCCCGAAGAGATCCGTGCGCTCTGCATAAACGAGGCTCTCCCAGTCCGCACCGCCGAAGCAGCCGTTCAGCCCCGCGCGCCAGCTTTCGGGAATGTCGCCTGAGCGCGTGATTAATCTGTTGATGGCCATTCCAAGTGGGAAATTAATGATCACCTCAAACTTCTTCGTTGACCCCAGAGCTGCGACGGTTCGCCAGTCCAGGTGGGGGCCATAAGGATCGAGGAAAGCAACACCCCTCGTGTTCCGCCCTGCTATCCGCGGGACCAGCTTCTGGATCAATTCGTTCGCGTCGCCAACCTGAACGCTGATCTTTCGAGCCGGGTACTCGGCCCTCAGGCCCTCGAGAAGGGCCGCGCGCCCCGCATCTGCGTCAAAGAAATGGTACTGAGTGAAGGGGTGTTCGAGGGCGAGGGCTCGGTGCGGGGAGCCTTCGATGAACTGCTCCTCGGACCGGACAAACTCGTCATCAAGAAGCTGAAGGTCTTCGTCATCAGCGCCGGCCCAGGCGTCGCGGATTCTTGACCGTCCCGCGCCGGCGAATGCATCGACGTAGACCAGTTCGAAGGACTGTTTCTTCAGTGCAATGGTGTAAGCGTGAAGATATGCCTCGAGGCCATCGAGCTTTTGCCGAGCCCACGGGCCAACCGTATTTTCAACATGCGATTTCTTCAATGGTGGCGGTGCTCCGTGCGAAATGGTTCACGCTGAAATCTGATCGAGGATCGGCTTCGGGACGATTTGCCACGGAAAGCCGTTCCATTCCTCACCATCGAGCAGACGCCCCCCCGACTTCGGACGGGCGCCACCCCACTGTTTGAAGAAGAAAGCGACGTCGTCACGTTCGCAGATGTCCCGGATCTGGCGGGCCCAGCTTTCGTCCATGGGCCGAGCCCGGGGCCCGCTCTCCCCCCCGACGATGGCCCAAGCGACTCCCTGCAGATCGACATCCCCGACCGGTCCGAGCAGCGGCTCGAACGAGATGAAGCGCGCGTCGGAATTGATCTGCTTCAGGTGCTCGATCCGGCTCGCGTGCGCGGCGTCCTCGACAGAAACGCCGAGCCAGATGTGCCGAGGGATCGGCCCTCCATCATACCGCTTCCGAACGTAGTTGCGCATGAGCGAGCTGCGCTTGGTCAGCACCTGGTAGACGTGCCAGTCCGCAAGCTCCATGGCGTCGAACACCGCGTCGATGAATGTATGGTCGATGTCCTTGTGGAAGAGGTCGCTCATCGAGTTCACGAAGATCATCCGCGGCTTTTTCCAGAGCACGGGCTGCTTCAGCCTCGACGGCCAGAGTGTCAGGTCAAACCCCTGCTCGTAGGGGTGTCCAGGGATTCCACGCCAACGCTCTGCGAACCGCTCGGCGTAGCAGTTGTCACAACCGGGACCGACCTTGGTGCAGCCCGTCACCGGGTTCCAAGTCGCGTCCGTCCATTCGATGTCTGACTTCTGGGCCAACTGCTTGCCTCACACTTTTTCACAACGGTAACACGCGGCTGACTCAGCACAAAGCACGAACAGCGGCTGGGGTGAGATTGGTGCCAGCTGCAGCCGAACCGCAGCGCAACGGGCGGCGTTCGATCTCTGTTCCATCCGCCATCCAGATGGATTTTCCAAATCGCGTACACCACGGACTTCGAAAGATCGCTTGAAAGCAATGACTTAAAGCTGTTCACCGGAAGCGTGGCGGTTAACAGGTCCGGAGAATATCGGCCCGGAGAGAACGCGTGTGCGCCCTTCGGGACGTGGGCCGGCTAACAGCCCCTCCCGCATAACCCTCGAAAACAACGGAAAAATCCGGCCGCAGCCGGATCGGGAGAACGCTTTCGCGGGGGCAAGTGGCGGAGCGAGAGGGATTCGAACCCTCGAGACGGTTTCCCGCCTACACACTTTCCAGGCGTGCGCCTTCGACCACTCGGCCACCGCTCCGTCCGGCAGGGTCTAGCTTGTGATCGCGGGCGGTGCAAGATGCATGTCAGAGTTTCGATATGCGCTTTTGCAGTTCGGCCAGTTGACGGCGGATCTCGTCCATGTCCTGGCCCTGGCCTGCGGGCTTGCCGTCGGTCCAGCCGCCCATCATCGCGCGCATGAAGGCCTGCTGCTGGCGCTGCATCGCGTCAAAGCCCGGCACGTTGGACATCGGATGCGGTATCTGCGCCATGTTCTCCATTAGCTTGGACTGACCCTCGCGCAGGATCTCGAAGCTGGCGGCCAGGAATTGCGGCACCACCGATTGCGCGCTGCTGGTATAGCTGCGCACCAGGTCGTTCAGCACCTCGAGCGGCAGGACGCTTTCGCCCCGGCTCTCGTGCTCGGCGATGATCTGCAGCAGGTACTGACGCGTCAGGTCGTCACCCGATTTCAGATCCACGATCCGCACCTCGCGCCCGTCGCGGATGAATGTCGCGATATCCTCGAGCGTGACGTAATCGCTGGTCTCGGTATTGTAGAGGCGACGGCTGGCATAACGCTTGATCAGCAGCGGTGCTTTATCGGCGGCCATCTCGGCTCCTTGCTGTCGTTTTGGGCATGATGGAAGCCGTCGCGACAAAACGCAAAGGAAAAACGTCGAAAGGGGCGGCGCATGGCCACCCCTTCCCTTCGCGACCTTTCTGGTCGATCACTTCGCGGCAGCACCGGCGCTTGCGGCGGTCTTGCGGGCCGCTGCGGTCGTCTCGCGCGTTGCGCGCTGCGCGGTCTGCTCGGCATCGGCAGCCATGTCCTTGCCGGCGGTCAGCATCAGGTCCACGGTGTCCATCTGGACCTTCTTGGCGACTTCCGCGAAGGAGGCCATGTGCTCGGCGGCCATCTCGGCCGAGGCGGAGGCGAAATCGCTCATCGCCTTGGCGTAATCCGAAGGCTCTTCCTTGACGACGGCCAGCTCACCCATGCGGGCGATGGAATCCTTGGCCCAGGCCGAGGAGATCTCGGTCGAGCGTTCGGCCGCGCCCAGCGCGATCTTGGCGAATTTCTCGCCCATGGCGGTCTGGGTCTTCATCGCGTCCTTCATCGAGCTGGTGTCGATCGGGAAGTTCGCCATCATGTCCTGCATCGTCTTCGTGAAATCGGGGGTCTTGGCCATGTCTTTCTACTCCTGTCAGTGCGGCGACATCAGAGAGAGGGAAGAGGGTTTCGCCGCGTTCTCACCACAGCTCCGAATATGAATGCTGCACTGCAGCATTTCAAGGATTTTCATGTCGCACTGCAGCAAAAACCCCGTAAATCGTAGGCATTTCGGGCCAAGTCGTTGAACTTGCTCGGCCCGAATTGGCGGCTCAGCTTGCTCGTTCATGCACGAAGCTGCCGGGGGCGGGCTCCAGGCCTTCGTCGGGGTGGCGTGCATCGACCTGGCCGCCCGACCTTTCGGCCAGCCATTCGCCCCAACGGGGCCACCAGCTGCCCTCGTGATAGGATGCCGATTCGCGCCAGGCGTCCTGCCCGTGATCGAAACCGCCCTGCCCCGTGTAATGACCGTATTTCTTGCGGCTGGGCGGATTCACGATGCCTGCGACATGGCCCGATTCCGACAGGAGGAAGGTCTTGTCCTTGGACCCCATCCGGGCGAAGCCGCGCCAGCAATCGCGCCAGGGGGCGATATGGTCGGCCTCGCAGGCGATGGCGCAGATCGGCAGCTGGATATCCGACAGGCGCAACGTGTGGCCCAGCAGCGTGAAGCCGTCGCCTGCGAATTCGTTGCGCTGGCACAGGCCGCGCAAGTACTGGATCGCCATGCGCCCGGGCAGGTTGGTGCTGTCGCCGTTCCAGAACAGAAGGTCGAAGGCGGGCGGCGTCTCGCCCATCATGTAGGAGCGGATGGCGGGCCCCCAGACCAGATCGTTGGCGCGCAGGAAGCTCATGGTGCGCGACATCAGTCCTGCGCGCATCAGGCCGTGGTTGCGGACCTCCTGCTCGATCCCGTCGACGATATCGTTCTGCAGGAAATTGACGAACTCTCCATGCTCGGAGAAATCGGTCAGCGTCGTGAACAGCGTCGCGGAATTGACCCGGTCGTCGCCCTTCTGCGCCAGCAGCGCCAGCACCAGCGACAGGGTCGTGCCCGCGATGCAGTAACCGACGGCATTCAGCTTCGGCTGCCCCGTCAGATCGCGCACGACGTCCATCGCCTCCAGATAGGCCTGGACGTAATCCTCCAGACCGATCTCGGCGAATTCGGCGCCGGGGTTCTTCCAGCTGACGACAAACAGGCTGTGGCCCTGTTCCACCAGCCAGCGGATCATGCTGTTCTTGGGCTTCAGATCCAGGATGTAGAACTTGTTGATCCAGGGCGGGAAGACGATCAGCGGCGTCTCGTGGACCGTCTCGGTCATGGGGCTGTACTGGATCAGTTCGAACAGGCGGGACCGATGGACGACGCGCCCCGGAGTGGTGCCGATATTCTCGCCCACGGCGAAGGCGCGGCGGTCGGCCAGCGACACGATCATCTCGCCGCCGTTCTGCTCGATGTCGCGCACCAGGTTCTCGAGCCCCTTCACGAGGCTTTCGCCCTCGGTCTCGATCGCGCGTTCCAGCGCATCGGGATTGGTCGCCAGAAAGTTCGTCGGCGCCATCATGTCCACGACCTGGTTCGTCAGCCAGGCGATGCGCTTGCGGGCCACCTCGTCCGACAGTTCCAACCCGGCGGCGGCATCCTTCAGGGCGCGGGCATTCGTCTGGTACTGGCGCTTGATCAGGTTGAAATAGGGATGGCTCTGCCACAGCGGATTGCTGAAGCGCCGGTCGGCGGGGCCGTCATCCTCGCCCGGGCTCCACTGCCCCTGCGCAAGGGCCTGCTGCGCGCGGGCATAGTTCGACAGCGTCTCGCCCCAGTAGCTGACCTGCATCTCGATCATGCGCGAGGGCTGCTCGGTCAGGGTCCGCAGGAACCCCTCGGCCGCGCTGCGATAGAGGTCGGGCCCCGGCGCCTCGATATTGGGGTTGGGCATGGCCCGTTCCGCGAAGGCGGCAAGCAGGCGATGGCCCAGCTGTTCGATCCGTTCGATGTTCTGCGCCAGGCGCTGCGCGGCAGGCGGTTGCGCCTGCGGCAGCTCGGGTTCGGGGGGCTCGCTGGCCTCCGGGGGCGTCGGCACCGGGGTTGCGGGCTCCAAGGTGACGCTAGGTTCCGCAGCGGCCTTCTTGGCCGCCGGACGACGTTTTCTTGCAGGCTTATCAGGCTTTTCGGATGTTTCCCTGCCAGCCCCCTCCTCAGCAAGATTTTTGCGCGTGCCGCGTGTCTGCCTTGCCATGACGGACGATCCCCCCTAATTGTCCTTGGATGATACGCGCAGCCCTGCCGATGCGTAAACCCGGGAAATCCGGACCGTGACACGGGCGTGATGCGCGCAGCAATCGGAGGCGGCATGACGGTCAAGGGTGTGAAGGGGATCATCTCCTACGACGCGATGGAGACGATCCGGAACACGAACGAATGGCTGGGCGCGACCGCCCGCGCCATTGGCGGGTATCCTGCCTTCGCCCTGACACCCAATCCGATGTTCCGCATGATGGCTGCCTGGGGCAAGGTCACCGAACGCAGCTTTTCCCGGATGGTGATCAAGCCCGACTGGGAGATCCCCGCCATCGCGGGCGAGGACGGGCAGGACCATATCGTCTATGTCGAACCGGAACTGAAGCGCCCCTTCGGCGACCTGATCCGTTTCCGCGTGGCGCGCCGCGAACCCAAGCCGCGCAAGGTCCTGCTGGTCGCGCCCATGTCGGGCCATTACGCCACGCTGATGCGGTCCACCGTCACCTCGCTTCTGCCCGATTGCGATCTCTATGTGACCGACTGGCACAATGCCCGCGACATTCCCGTCAGCGAAGGCAAGTTCGACGTCGAGGATTACACCACCTATCTGGTGGACTTCATCCGCCATCTGGGCCCGGACGTCCATGTCATCGCCGTCTGCCAGCCCGCGCCGCTTGCGCTGGCCGCGACTGCCATCCTGGCCGAGGACACCCCCGAGGCCCAGCCCCGCACCCTGACGCTGATCGGCGGCCCGGTGAACCCCGACGCCGCCGCGACCGAGGTGACCGATTTCGGCAACCGCGTCACCATGGGCGAATTGGAACATCTCGTGATCCAGTCCGTGGGCTTCAAGTATCGCGGCGCGGGGCGCATGGTCTATCCGGGCCTCGCGCAGCTGGGCAGCTTCATCGCGATGAACGCCGAAAGCCACGCCAAGGCCTTTGCCGACCAGATCTTTGCCGAGGCCCGCGGCAGCGCCTCCGAAGGCGACAGGCACAACCGCTTCTATGACGAATACCTGGCCGTGATGGACATGACGGCCGAGTTCTATCTTTCGACCGTCGATCGCATCTTCAAGCAGCTCGAGATCGCCGAGAACCGCTTCGAGGTGAACGGCCGCATGGTCGATATCGGCAAGATCACCACCACCGCCGTCATGACGGTCGAGGGTGCGAATGACGACATCTCGGCACCCGGGCAATGCGTCGCGGCACTGGACCTTTGCACCGGCGTGCCCGCGAACCGCAAGGCCCAGCACCTGGAACCCGGCGCGGGTCACTACGGCATCTTCGCGGGCAAGTCCTGGCGTCTGAACATCCGCCCGCTGGTCCTGGATTTCATGGACGAGGCGATGACCCAGCCCGAGGCGCAGGCCAGCCGGAAGCGCCGCCGCGCCCGCAAGGTCGAGGATGATTGCGGCGTGAACGACCCGATGGACAGCGGCAAGATCGCCGTCTGACCGGCCACGGAACCCGGCCCCCACGGGGGCCGTTCTCCTTTCCGAAGATCGCAACATGCGACGGAAAGGAACACCGATGACCGAACAGCACGACAATGCCGACAAGTTCTGGAAACGTCTCGACGATGTGCGCAGCGGGATGCTGGGCACCACGGGCGAGGCCCGCCTGATCCCCATGTCGCATTACGCCGACCGCGAACAGCGCGTCCTGTGGTTCATCACGGCCCGCGATACCGAACTTGCCAAGGATCTTGCCACCGGATCGAAGCCCGGCGTGCATGTCGTCTCGGATGGCGGCGAAGGCATCTATACGCGCTGCCATGGCCGCCTGTCGTTGACCGACGACCGCGCCAAGCTGGAAGAGCTGATGGGCGGTGTCGCCTCGGCCTGGTTCGACAAGGGCGAGAAGGATCCCGACGCACAACTGGTCCGCATGGACCTGACCGAGGCCGAGGTCTGGACGACGGAAGGCAGCCTCGCCTTCATGTATCACATCGCCAAGGCCAAGGTGACGGGCGAGACGCCGAATGTCGGCAAGCATTTCGCGCTGACCTTCTAAGGGCGGATCACAGCCCGCGGATCCAATCCGCCACGATCTCCGTCAGCCCGGCCGTCTGGCCGGGCGACAGCGCATCCCCCGCCAGAACATGGCCCGAGGGATCGTCCCCCTCTCTCATCTCTACGCGATGCATCGCGACAGGCCCGCGCCATTCGGCGGCGCGTTTCTCGATGGCCCGCGGATCAACGACACGGTCGCCATCCGACCAGATGAACAGGGTCGGCTGCATCCCCTGCCCCTTGGCGGCCCGCGACCATTGCATCACCCGTGCCAGCGGCATCAGCGCCCGCACCGGATAGCAGCTGGTCCAGCCCTGTGCATGGGCATCCGACAGCGTCTCAAAGCATCTTTCGCGACCCGCGACCAAGGGCAGCCAATGGCGCACGAAGGGCAGGTCCAGCATCCGCGCAGCGCGCGACCGGACCCCGTAATTGGCCGAGATGAATACGAGCCCGTCGATCTGCGATCCCAGTCCCCGGTCCCGCGCGGCCAGATCCGCCAGCGTCGCCCCGGTCGATGTGCCGATCACCACGACCTTGCGCCCCAGCCTGCGACCCACGGCGATCGCTTGGGCAGTGTCGCGCCACCAGTCGCGGGCGGTCGCCCCTGCCAGCGCATCGCCGCCCTGCCCGTGACCGGCCAGCCGGGTGACGAACAAGTTCGCCCCGACGGCCCGCGCCACGTCCTCGGGCAGCGGGCGCAGTTCCATGGGCGAGGCCGAGAAGCCGTGCAGATAGACAAGCGCGATATCCGTGCGCGCACCGGGTTCGCCCGCCCATTGCAGCCGGGCCGCGACCTGCGCCGCGATCCCGTCTTCGCGCGTGGCCAGCCATGCCCGCAGATCGTCGGGCAGATCGACCAGGGGCGCCGGTCCGGGATGACGCGGCCAGACGGTCCAGATCGCCGCCGCGACGATCAGCGCGGCGAACAGCCTAGCCCAGAACATCTTCGATCGCCTCGACCGTCAGCCGCAGGCATGGCTCGGACGAGAAGCGGTGATCCGCACCCTTGACCAGCGTCAGGCGGATGTCGTCGCCGCGCGCATGATCCAGCAGGTCCAGCGCCCATTGCATCGGCACATCCGCATCCGCCGTGCCCTGCAGCATCCTGACCGGGAAGGGCAGATCCAGCGCGCGGTCCATGATCAGGTGGTCGCGCCCATCCTCGATCAGGCGGCGCGTGATGGGATAGGGCGCGTCGTAATCGCTCGGGCGGCGCACGACGCCGTCGCGCATCAACCGCTCGCGGGTCGCATCGTCCATCCCCGCCCAGAAGCCCCGCTCGGTGAAATCGGGTGCGGCGGCGATGGTCACCATCCCCGCCACCCGCTGCGGCATGGCGCGCGCGATCAGCAGGCCGATCCAGCCGCCCATGGACGATCCGACCAGCACCTGCGGCCCGTCGGTCAGCGTCTCGATCACGGCGCGGGCATCCTCGGCCCAGTCGCCGATGCAGCCATCCTCGAACATCCCGCCGCTGTCGCCGTGACCGCTGTAATCGAAGCGCAGGAAGGCGCGCCCCGTGCGTTCGGCCCATTGCTGCAGATGCAGCGCCTTGGTCCCGCCCATGTCGGACATGAACCCGCCCAGGAACACGACGCCCGGCCCCGTCCCCCCGGTCTGGTGATAGGCGATGCGGCGTCCGGTGGCGGTCTCGATGCTGCGGCTCATGGCGGGCCCTTCCTGTCGGATCGGTTGCGTTTACATGGTGATAGGGCATCGTCGATGGGCTGGGAACCGCCCTTCGACTTGACAGCCCGGCGGTCGCGCGCCATGGCTTGCGCCCGACATAACCCGCAACCGGGCGTTCCGTGGGCGCCAAACCGACGAGGAGGACGCAATGTCCCAGATCTCCCTCACCTTTCCCGATGGCAATTCGCGCGACTACGACGCAGGCGTGACCGCCGCGCAGGTGGCCGAAAGCATCGCCCCCAGCCTGGCCAAGCGCGCGATCAGCGCCAGCCTCGATGGCAAGCATATCGACCTGGCCTGGCCGATCACCGCAAGCGGCGCGATCGCGATCCACACCCTCAAGGACGAAGAACAGGCGCTGGAACTGATCCGCCACGATTTCGCCCATGTCATGGCCCGCGCCGTGCAGGAGATCTGGCCGGACGTGAAGGTCACCATCGGGCCGGTCCGCGACCATGGCTGGTTCTACGATTTCGACCGGGCCGAACCCTTCACCCCCGAGGATCTGGGCCAGATCGAGGCGAAGATGAAGCAGATCATCGCCGCCCGCGAACCCGTCCGCACCGAGGTCTGGGACCGTGCCCGCGCCGTCGCCCATTACAAGGCCGCGAACGAGCCCTTCAAGATCGAGCTGATCGACCGCATTCCCGAGGATCAGGACCTGCGGATGTATTGGCATGGCGACTGGCAGGACCTGTGCCGCGGCCCGCATCTGCAGAACACCGGCCAACTGCCCGCCGACGCCTTCAAGCTGACCCATATCGCCGGCGCCTACTGGCTGGGCGATGCGACGCGCCCGATGCTGCAGCGCATCTATGGCGTGGCCTTCCGCAACAAGGACGACCTCAAGGCGCATCTTCACATGCTGGAGGAGGCCGCCAAGCGCGACCACCGCAAGCTGGGCCGCGAGATGGACCTGTTCCACATGCAGGAAGAGGCCCCGGGCCAGATCTTCTGGCACCCGAACGGCTGGAACATCTATACCACGCTGCAGGATTACATGCGCCGCAAGCAGCGCGCCGACGGCTATGTCGAGGTGAACACCCCCCAGGTCGTCAGCCGCAAGCTGTGGGAGGAATCCGGCCACTGGGAGAATTACCAGGAGAACATGTTCATCGTCGAGGTCGACGAGGATCACGCGCGGACCAAGACGGTCAACGCGCTCAAGCCGATGAACTGCCCCTGCCACGTGCAGATCTTCAACCACGGCCTGAAATCCTATCGCGACCTGCCGCTGCGCATGGCCGAATTCGGGTCCTGCAACCGCTACGAACCCTCGGGCGCGCTGCACGGGATCATGCGGGTGCGCGGCTTCACGCAGGACGACGCGCATATCTTCTGCACCGAGGATCAGATCGAGGCCGAGACCAAGAAGTTCATCGAATTCCTGGCCGGGATCTATGCCGATCTGGGCTTCACGGGCTGGCGGATCAAGCTGTCCACGCGCCCCGAGAAGCGCATCGGTACGGATGAAAGCTGGGACCGGGTCGAGGCCGCATTGGGCAATGCCTGCCAGGCCGCGGGCTACGACTTCACGATCTTCCCCGGCGAAGGCGCCTTCTACGGGCCCAAGCTGGAATTCGTACTGACCGACGCCATCGGCCGCGACTGGCAATGCGGGACGCTGCAGGTCGATCCGAACCTGCCCGAACGTCTGGACGCGGAATATGTAGGCCAGGACGGGCACAAGCATCGCCCGATCATGCTGCACCGCGCGGTTCTGGGCAGCTTCGAGCGTTTCATCGGCATCCTGATCGAGAACAGCGCCGGCAAGCTGCCCTTCTGGCTGGCCCCGCGCCAGGTCGTCGTCGCCTCGATCGTGTCGGATGCCGACGATTACGTCCACGAGGTGGTGGCCGCCCTGCAGGCCCGCGGCATCCGCGCCGAGGCCGATACCCGGAACGAGAAGATCAACTACAAGGTCCGTGAACATTCCGTCGCCAAGGTGCCCGCAATTCTGGCAATCGGCATGAAGGAGGTCGAGACGCGCAGCGTGTCGATCCGCCGCCTGGACCAGCAGGGCAGCCGCACGCTGAGCCTGGACGAGGTGCTGGAACAGCTGGAATCCGAGGCCACCGCACCCGATCTGCGGTGATCCCGGAGACGGGGCGACAGCTATGTGACACCCCTGCGCAAGCGTGCCAAAACCCGCTTGCGTTTTCATCTGATTCGGTCATTCTCGCAGTTGCGTGAGCGAAGACTTTCTACCGCCTCCCTTCTTGGGCAGCCGGAAGACCGAAAGCGGGCTGCACGGCCTGGGGCAATCCTGCGCCGGGATGACTTGAAGGAGATACGGTTATGGCGACCGGAACGGTTAAGTGGTTCAACGCCACCAAAGGTTATGGTTTCATTGCACCCGACGAGGGTGGCAAGGACGTGTTCGTCCACATCTCGGCCGTGGAACGCGCCGGGCTGACGGGCCTGCAGGACAACCAGAAGATCGGCTACGAGCTGCAGTCGGGCCGCGACGGCCGTGACTCGGCTTCGGATCTGCGCCTCCTCTAAGGGGTTCGGATCGACACCTGAACGGCCCGTTTGCGCGGGCCGTTTTTCTTTGGCAGAAGGGGTGCTTCGAAATCGCCACCGCTTCCGCCGCGCGGCCCCGGCAGGGGCGGCATGTCGGCAGAGCCGCCCATCGCAAGGACCCGCCATGACCCGTCTCGACATCTTCGCGGACCCGGTCTGCCCCTGGAGCCTGATCGCCAAGCTGGAACTGGATCGCGCGCTGGAAAGCCGCCCCGACCATCCCTTCGCGGTCACCTGGCACCCCTTTCGCCTCAACCCCCAGATCGCGCCCGAGGGCGTCGACCGCATCGCGCATCTGAAGGCCACGATGGGCGCCGACGGGGCCGAGGCCATGCGCCTGCTGGTCGAACAATCCGCCGCCATGGGGCTGACCCTGAACCCGGCGCCGCGCGAACCCAATACGATGGATGCGCATCGCCTGATGCATTGGGCGGGACTGGAACAGGCGCAGTCGCGCGTGATGTCGGGCCTGATGCGCGCCCATTGGCAAGAAGCCCGCGACATCGCCGATCACGACCAGCTTGCCGATATCGCGGCGGCGGCAGGCATGGACCGCGACGTGACCCTGCGTCTTCTGGCAAGCGATGCCGATCGCGACGAGATCACCACCCGCGAACTGCATGCACGGGAACGCGGCATCACCGTCTGCCCGACCTTCATCGTGGCCGATGCCCATGCCGTGACCGGCGCCCAGCCCGCGAAGCTGTGGCAGGACGTCATCGACGAGATCGCGGCCAAGGGCTGAATCTCTTGCAGACTGTGCAATAACGGCCTATCTGGACGGGGTAACCGACAGGTGGATCCCATGACAGACATCGCCGCTCCGGGCGTGGTGCCGCAACGGCGGCTGCCCTTGCCCGAATTCATCGCGATGCTGGCCTTTCTCTTTGCCAGCATCGCCTTTTCAATCGATGCGATGCTGCCCGCCCTGCCGGACATCGCGGCCCAGCTGACCCCCGACAACGTCAACCGCGCCCAGCTGATCCTGACATCCTTCATGGCGGGGATGGGGTCGGGCACGCTGTTCGCGGGGCCGATCTCGGATGCGCTCGGGCGCAAGCGGACCATCACGATCGGCTTCGCGATCTATTCCGTGGGGGCCATCGCGGCGCTTTATGCCAATTCGCTGGAACTGCTGCTGGCTGCACGTTTCGTGCAGGGGGTCGGGGCCTCGGGGCCGCGCATCGTGGGGCTGGCGCTGGTGCGCGATCTCTATGACGGTCGAGAGATGGCGCGGATCACCAGCTTCGTGATGATGATCTTCATCATGATCCCGGCCATCGCACCGACGCTTGGCGCGGCGATCATCGCGGTCGCGGGCTGGAAGGGCGTGTTCCTTGCCTTCCTGGGCTTCGCAGGCATTGGTGCGACCTGGCTGAACCTGCGCCAGGCCGAGACGCTGCCCCCCGAACGCCGCCGTCCCCTGCGCATGACCACGCTTGCCGCCGCCGCCCGAGAGGTCCTGTCGAACCGCCAGGTGATGCTGGCGACCGTGGTGCTGACGCTTGGCTTCGCGCAGATGTTCGGGCTTCTGTCATCCGCGCAGCAGCTGTTCGGGCAGACCTATGGCAAGGGCGAACATTTCCACCTGTGGTTCGCCGCCATGGCGCTGCTGTCCGGGTCGGGGACGGTGCTGAACGCGACCTTCGTGATCCGCTTCGGCATGCGGCGCATCGCGAAATGGGCCTATATCATGCAGACGGTCGTGTCCTCGGTCACGCTGATCCTGATGCTGACGGGCGTGCTGCCGCAGGCGCTGGCCTTTCCGGTGTTCTTCTTTTGGGCGGTCAGCGTGTTCTTCATGGCGGGCGTGACGTTCGGGAACCTGAACGCGTTGGCATTGCAGCATATGGGGCATATCGCGGGGATGGCCGCGTCGATCATCGCGGCGATCTCGACCCTGGCGGCGGTCGTGATCGCGATCCCGGTCGGGCTGCTCTATGACGGGACGGCGGTGCCGGCGATCACCTCGACGCTGATCTGTTCCGGCCTTGCCTGGTTCCTGATGCGCAAGCTGCAGGACTGACGGGACAAAGGGGGGCCGCGAACGGCCCCCTTCGCGTTTCAGGCGGCCACGCCGTCCGGCACCCGCGCGCCGGTCATGTAGGCCACGGCATCCGACATCGAATGTTCCTTGGGGTCGATGGTGCACAGCCTGCGGCCCAGCCGGTGGATATGGATGCGATCCGCCACCTCGAAGACATGGGGCATGTTGTGGCTGATCAGCACGATCGGGATCCCGCGCGACCGCACGTCCTGGATCATGTCCAGCACGCGCCGGCTCTCTTTCACGCCAAGCGCGGCGGTGGGTTCGTCAAGGATGATCACCCGGCTGCCGAAGGCCGCGGCGCGGGCCACGGCCACGCCCTGACGCTGGCCGCCCGACAGCGTTTCCACCGGCTGGCCGATGTTCTGGATGGTCATCAACCCCAGCTCGGACAGTTTCCTGCGGGCGAAATCGTCCATCGCCTGCTTGTCCAGCATCCTGAACCATTTGCCCATGACGCCCGGCTTGCGGATTTCGCGGCCCATGAACATGTTGTCGGAAATCGACAGCGCGGGCGACAGCGCCAGCGTCTGATAGACGGTCTCGATCCCGGCATTGCGCGCGTCCAGGGGGCTCGAGAAGTTGATCTTCTTGCCGCCCAGCCGGATCTCGCCTTCATCGGGGCGGACCGCGCCCGACAGCGCCTTGATCAGGCTGGACTTGCCCGCCCCGTTGTCGCCGATCACGGCCAGGATCTCTCCGGGGAAAAGGTCGAAATCGGCGCCGTCCATGGCGGTGACCCGGCCATAGCGTTTCACGAGGCCCCGTGCGGACAGGATGGGATCGGTCATGACGACACCTTTCTGATCCATTGGTCGATGGCGACGGCAAGGATGATCAGCCAGCCGGTCGCAAACAGCTGCCACAGGACATCCACGCCCGCCAGCCGCAGCCCGGAATTGAAGACGCCCACGATCAGCGCCCCGATCAGCGGCCCCAGGATCGACCCCCGCCCGCCGAACAGAGAGATCCCGCCGATCACCACGGCGGTGATGGATTCGAGGTTCGCCTCGAAGAACGAGGTCGGACTGATCGAGCCCACGCGCCCGATGGACGACCAGGCCGCCAGCGCGCAGATCACGCCCGCCACGACATAGATCGACATCAGCACCTGCCGCGTCTGGATGCCCGCAAGCGCCGCGGATTCGGGATCGTCGCCCACCGCGTAGACCCGCCTGCCCCATGCCGTGCGATAGAGCGCGTAGTAGAGGACGGCGAAGACGACCAGCATCAGGATCACGCCATAGGTCAGCACCGCGCCGCCCACGGTGAAGCGTTCGCCGAAGAACTTCAGCAGCGGGGCATCGGCGTCCAGCGTCTGGCTTCGGATCGTCTCGCGCCCCGAGATGTAGTAGTTCAGGGCCAGGAAGATGTTCCAGGTCCCCAGCGTGGTGATGAAGGGCGGCAGCTTCAGCCGGGTGACCAGCAGGCCGTTCAGCCCGCCCGTGGCCGCGCCGCAGATCAGGCCCGCCAGGATCGCCAGCGGCACCGGAACGCCGAAATTGACGGCCAGCTGCCCCATCACGACCGAGATCAGCACCATGACGGCACCCACCGACAGGTCGATCCCGGCGGTCAGGATGACCAGCGATTGCGCGGCGGCAAGCGTGCCCACGACGGCCACCTGCTGCAGGATCAGCGACAGGTTGAAGGCCGAGAAGAAATTGGGAGAGATCAGCCCGAAGGCGATCAGCGACAGCACCAGCACGATGATCGGGACCATCGTCGGATATTGATGCAGGAAATGCTGCATCCGGTCCAGCGGGCTGCGGTGGCGGCGGTCGAAGGTCGCGACGCTGTCGTTGGCGTTGCTCTCGACCACGGGATCGGGGGTGTCGGACATCGACGTCTCCGTGGAACTTGCGGGGGATGGCGGGGTCGTCGCCGCCATCCCGGTTCAGGACATGGGCCGCGGGATCAGCCCCAGCAGCGGTCGAGACCTTCCTCGACGCCGATCGATTCCACGCCCTCGACGGGTTGGTCCGTCACGAGGTTCACGCCGGTATTGGTGAAGTTCAGCCCCTCCGAGGTCTCGGGCATGGTGCCGTCCTCGGCGAAGGCCGCGATGGCCTCGACGCCCATCGACGCCATCAGCAGCGGGTATTGCTGCGCCGTGGCCCCGATCACGCCTTCCTGCACGTTCTGGACGCCCGGACAGCCGCCATCGATCGACACGATCATCACGTCGCCTTCCTTGCCGAAGGATTTCAGCGCCTCGTAGGCACCGGCAGCGGCGGGTTCGTTGATGGTATAGACGAGGTTGATGCCCGGATCGCGCTGCATCAGCGCCTCCATCGCCTGACGGCCGCCTTCCTCGTTGCCCGAAGTGATCTCATTGCCCACGATGCGCTCGTCGGTTTCATCGCCGATGACGTTCTCGTCCGCGACATCGATGCCGAAGCCCTCGAGGAAACCCTGATCGCGCAGCACATCGACCGATGCGCCGCGTTCCGACAGGTCCAGCATCGCGATCCGGGCATCGGCGGCGGCATCGCCCATCTGGCCCGCGGCCCATGCGCCGATCAGGCGTCCGGCTTCGCGGTTGTCGGTGGCGAAGGTTGCGTCGGCGGCCTCGATCGGGTCCAGCGGGGTATCCAGCGCGATGACCAGCATCCCCGCCTCGCGCGCCTGGCCCAGGCTGTCGGTGATGGCCTTGGTATCGGATGCGGTGATCAGGATGCCCTTGGCGCCGGCCGCCATGCAGCTTTCCACGGCCTGCTGCTGGGTTTCGTGATCGCCGTCGATCTTGCCCGCGAAGGTCATCAGCTCGATGCCCAGCTCCTGGGCCTTGGCGGTCGCGCCCTCCTTCATCTTGACGAAGAACGGATTGATGTCGGTCTTGGTGATCAGGCAGGCTTTGGTCGTATCCTGGGCCTGGGCAAGGCCCGCCGACAGGACAAGCGCGGACAGCGCGGCGGATGCGCGCAGAATGGTTTTCTGGGTCACGTTATCTCTCCTCCAAAGGCGGTTCCTCGGCCGCCTTCCCTGAAGGAAGCACCATCGAAAAGTGCTTGTCAATAAATCAAGCCTATTGATTAATAGCCGGGGGAAGAGGAGCCCGCATGCCAGTCAAGTCCGAGGAAACCGGCGGGCTCAGCCGGAACGAGAGGCATATCCTGCTGCTGATCCGCCGCCACGGGCCGCTGCCCCGCGCGCGCCTGGCGCAGATGATGGGCGTCTCGGCGCAGGCGGTGGGGAACCTGTCGCGCAAACTGGTCCATGCGGGCTACCTGACCGAGAACGAGGTCGTGCGCGGCAAGGTGGGCCAACCATCTACGCCCCTGTCGCTGGCGGACAATGCGGCGTTTTTCCTGGGGTTCAAGATCGGGCGCAGGCTGGCCGAACTGGCATTGGTCGATTTCGCGGGCAATGTGCGGATGCACCGCCAGATGGTCCATACCCATCCCGAACCGCGCCGGCTGATCGGCTTTGCCCGCGACGGGCTGGCGACGCTGTGCAATTCGCTGAATGCCGCGCAGCGGGCGCGGATCAGCGGCGTGGGCATCGCCACCCCCTATCGCCTGTGGGACTGGGGCGAGGAGATGCGCGGTTGGCTGCAATTCGATCTGGCCGGCGAATTGCAGGTCGATCTGCCCTTTCCGGTGATGCTGGAGAACGACGCCACGACCGCCTGCGGGGCCGAGCTGATCTTCGGCGCGCATGATCTGCCGCGCGACTTCCTGCACCTCTATGTCGCGCATTTCGCGGGCGGTGGACTGGTGCTGGACGGCGCACTGCGTCACGGACCCACGCGGAACGCGGGCGCCATCGGATCCATGCCCATGCCCGGCGGCGGGCAGGTGCTGGACCATGCCTCGGTCTCGACCCTGGAACGGATGATCGGCGGCCCCCTGCCCCCGGACGATACCGGCTGGAACATCCCCCCCGAGATCGAGCGTGAATGGGCGGCGGATGCCGGTCGGGCGCTGGCCCATGCGGCCATGTCCACCGTAGCCGTCGCCGATCTGGGGCTGGTCGTGCTGGACGGGGCCGTGCCACCCGCCACGCGCAGCCTGCTGGCACGGTCCATGCGCGAGGCGCTGGCGCGCATTCCCGGCGCGGGCATCGACCGCCCCAGGGTGATCGAAGGCAGCCTCGGGCGCTCGGCGCGCATCCTGGGCGCGGCGGGCCTGCCCCTGGCGCGGAACTTTCTGCCGGGCGGGGTGCCCGGCCCCGGGGAATGCGCTTGACGCACGCCCCCCGTGGCTGTAAGCGGCCCGTTCATTGGTGTTGGTGGACCCCGCGAGGGGAACCCTGTCAGGCCCCGGTTCCGATCGTGGCCAGAGGACAACGCCCTTCGAAACCTGAAGAAGGAGATCAGCCGTGACCAAACGCACGTCTGCCAAGTACAAGATCGACCGCCGCATGGGCGAAAACATCTGGGGCCGCGCCAAGTCGCCGGTCAACCGTCGCGAATACGGCCCGGGCCAGCACGGTCAGCGCCGCAAGAACAAGCTGTCGGACTTCGGTACCCAGCTGCGCGCCAAGCAGAAGCTGAAGGGTCACTACGGCGACCTGACCGAGAAGCAGTTCCGCCGCATCTATGCGGAAGCCGAACGCATCAAGGGCGACACCAGCGAAAACCTGATCGGCCTGCTCGAGCGTCGCCTGGACGCCGTCGTCTACCGCGCCAAGTTCGTCGCGACCATCTTCGCCGCACGCCAGTTCGTGAACCACGGCCATGTCGAGGTGAACGGCCAGCGCGTCAACATCCCGTCCTACCGCGTGAAGGAAGGCGACGTCATCACCGTTCGCGAGCGCTCGCGCCAGCTGGCCTTCGTGCTGGAAGCCGTCGCCCTGCCCGAGCGTGACGTCCCGGACTATATCGAAGTGGACCACAACAAGATGACCGCGACCTTCGTTCGCACCCCGGCCCTGGGCGACGTGCCCTACGCGGTGCAGATGGAACCGAACCTGGTCGTCGAATTCTACGCGAAGAACTGATCTTCGCCGGATATCCCGACAATGAAGGGCCGTCCCGTTGGGGGCGGCCCTTTCCATTTGCATCTATTTGTCCGCATTACGGACATGGTGCGATCCGGCCATCTGTCTAACCTGCACGGCATGCAACAGCGGGGATGCGCAGGATCATGGCCAGAATCAACTTGTTCCAGTCGTTCGACATGACGGCTGCCACGGATTTCGACGACATTCGGTGGGGCCCGGGCGAGGAATACCTGTCGCTCGGGGACGGATACCGCATCGAGTTCGACAGTCCGGGCTATGACCGGCTGTCGGGCTTCTCGATGGGACGCGACGGCGACCCGATCTTCGATATCGACGATTTCAACATCTGGACCGGGGCCTTCCCGGCGGAACTGCGCGACGACGCCTTCATCGAGACCGGCAATTTCGAGCCCTTCTGGCGTTTCATCATGTCGGGTGCCGATCGCATCACCGGCGCGCGCGGGGCGGACCGCGTGAACGGATATGGCGGCAACGACGTGATGGACGGCTTCGGCGGAAACGACCGCCTGTCGGGCGGCCGTGGCGCGGATGTGGTCCGCGGCGGCACGGGGGCCGACATCCTCTGGGGCAATCAGGGCAATGACAGGCTGTTCGGCGGAATGGGCCGGGACACGCTTGCGGGTGGCAACGGCGCCGATCGTCTGCATGGCGGGATCGGGAACGACCGTCTGGCGGGTGGCGGGGGCAATGACATCCTGAACGGCAACCAGGGTGCGGACGTTCTGATCGGCGGAACCGGGCGCGACATCCTGGCGGGCGGAATGGGCCCGGACGTCTTCGTCTTCGGGCGCGGCTCGGGGCATGACCGGATCACGGATTTCACCGATGGTTCGGACCGTATCCGGCTGACCGGACCCTTCGACGACATGGACGACATCCGCATGACCATGCAGGGCGACGACACGGTGATCCGCTTCGGCGCGAACAGCGTGACGCTGACGGGCATCGGGATCGACGCGCTGGACGGGTCCGACTTCCAGTTCGTCTGACCAGGCTTGCGACGTCTCGGGGGCTGCGGCCCCCGAACTGCCCCCTTTCCATGCCGCGCCGCGATGACTAAACGGGCGGACAAAGGAAGGTAGCAATGACCCAGATCGCACCCAAGCCCGGCATCATGGATATCGCTCTCTATGTCAGCGGCGAAAGCAGGCTGGCGGGGCATGAGGATGTCCTGAAGCTGTCCTCGAACGAGAACCCGCTCGGCTGCAGCCCCGCGGCGCAAGAGGCGTTCCGCGCCGCATCGGGCGATCTGCACCGCTATCCGGCGACCGACCACGCCCCCCTGCGCCGGGCCATCGCCGAGGTTCACGGCCTTGATCCCGACCGCATCATCTGCGGCGTGGGCTCTGACGAGGTGCTGCAATTCGTCACCCATGCCTTCGCGGGCCATGGCGACCAGATCATCACGACCGAGCACGGCTTTTCGATGTATCCGATCCTGGCGCGCATGGTCGGCGCGACGCCCGTGACCGTGCCGGAAAATGACCGCCGCATCGACGTGGACGCGATCCTGGCCGCCGTCACCGAACGCACCCGGATCGTCTTCGTGGCGAATCCCGCCAATCCCACCGGCACGATGCTGAGTGCGGACGAACTGGATCGCCTGGCATCCGGCCTGCCCCCGCATGTCGTCTTCGTCCATGACGGGGCCTATACCGAATTCGCGGGCGGCTTCGACGGAGGCGCATCTCTTGTGGACCGTTTCCCGAACGTGGTCATGACGCGCACCTTCTCGAAGATCCACGGGCTGGGCGGGCTGCGCATCGGCTGGGGCTATGCCGCGCGCGAGATCATCGACGTGCTGAACCGCCTGCGTCAGCCGTTCAACCTGTCCCAGCCCCAGATGGCCGCAGCCGAGGCTGCGATCCGCGACACGGCCTTCACCGCGCATTGCGCCGATCTGAACGACCGGATGCGCGACCGGATGCGCCAGTCGCTGGTCCAGATGGGCATCGCCTGCGACGAAAGCTTCGCGAATTTCGTGCTGGCACGCTTTGCGGACCCGGCCGAAGCCGAGGCCGCCGATGCCGCCCTGCGCGATGCGGGCATCCTGGTCCGCCGCGTCGGCGGCTATGGCCTGCCCGACGCGCTGCGCATCACCGTGGGCGACGAGGACGGCGTGACCCGCGTGCTGGACGTGCTGGGCAGCTTCATCCAAGGTCGCCGGACATGAGCGTGATCTACGACCGCGTGGCCCTGATCGGGCTGGGGCTGATCGCAGGCTCCATGTCGCTGGCCCTGCGCGAGGCGGGCCTTGCCGCCGAGGTGACGGGCTATGCCCGCAGCGCCGAAACCCGCGACACCGCCCGAGAGATCGGCCTGTGCGACCGCATCTGCGACAGCGCAGTCGAGGCGGTTGCGGGCGCCGACCTCGTGGTGCTCTGCGTGCCGGTCGGTGCGATGGGCCCCGTCATGGCCGAGATCGGGCCCCATCTGGCGCCGGGGGCGACCGTCACCGATGTGGGTTCGGTCAAGCAATCCGTGATCGACGCCGTGCAGCCGCACTTGCCCGAGGGGACGCATTTCATCCCCGGCCACCCCCTGGCCGGGACCGAGCATTCGGGCCCCCGCGCGGGCTTTGCGACGCTGTTCCAGAACCGCTGGTGGCTGCTGACCCCCCTGCCCGACACGGATGCGGATGCGCTGGATCGGCTGAACCGCTGCCTGGCCGGGATCGGTGCCAAGACCGACGTGATGGAACCGGGTCACCACGACCTCGTGTTGGCCGTGACCAGCCATGCACCGCACTTGATCGCCTATACGATGGTGGGCGTCGCCGATCACCTGCAGCGCGTTTCGGGCGAGGAGGTGATCCAGTATTCCGCCGCCGGCTTCCGCGACTTCACCCGGATCGCCGCCAGCGACCCGACGATGTGGCGCGACGTGTTCCTGCACAACAAGGAAGCCACGCTCGACATCCTGGGCCGCTTCACCGAGGAGCTGTTCGTCCTGCAACGCGCGATCCGCATGGGCGACGGGCAGCAGCTGTTCGATTATTTTAGCCGCACCCGCGCGATCCGTCGCGGCATCATCGAGGCCGGACAGGACACCGCCGCCCCCGATTTCGGGCGCGGAACCGGCCCCCGGACCTAACGCAGCACCGGGGCCGAGGGGCACGCCGCCGAGGGTGGCGCGCCCCTCGGCAAAGCCCAGCGGCACGCGGATCTGGTCGCCCCGTGCATCGGGAAAATCGCCGCCCGCGATACTGCGCAACCCCGCCGACAGAAGCATCCGCACCGTGCCGCCGGTCAGACCCAGCGCCGCAGCCTGATCCAGTAACGCATCCGCATCGGCGGTGTGGATCGCGGCCAGCCCACCATCTGCATCGACGGCCATCAGTCGCGCCTGCGCATCGCCCATCCGCAACTCAGGCCCCGCGCTGCGCAGGCCGGTCGGGCGTGCCGCCCAGCAGGACGATCGCGGCCAGACCCGTCCACATGTTCGCCATCCCTTTCATCCGGTCGCGACCTGACCTAGTTTCATACGCCATGGACGAGAGAATTTTGCAAAGGATCGAGTGGGTCTTCGGATACGGCTCGCTCATCTGGAATCCGGGCTTCACGCCCGCGGAAACCGTGCGCGCCCGCCTGACGGGGTTCGCGCGGCGCTTCTGCCTGCGATCGGTCGAACATCGCGGGACCGAGGATCGCCCCGGGCTGGTGCTGGGCCTCGACCCGGACGACCGGGCGACCGTGTCCGGCGTGGCGCTGCGGGTCGCGCCTGCGGATCACGACGCCGTGCTGGCCGATCTGCGCGCGCGCGAGCTGGTCACCGACGCCTATCACGAGACGCTGCTGCCGCTGACGCTGGAAGACGGTCGCCGGGTCGAGGCGCTGGCCTATGTGATGAAGCGCGATCACTGGCAATACGCGGGTGGCCTGACTTCCGAGGAACAGGCCCGGATCATCGCCGCCGCCCATGGCGGCCGCGGCCCGAATGCCGATTACCTGTTCAACACCGCGGCGCATCTGACCCAGATCGGCCTGCCGGACCCGCATCTGGACGAATTGTCCGATGCCGTGCGCCTGATCCGCGAACGCGCAGGGGGCGGCTGAACGGGTCGCCCGACCACGGCGCTTGGCAAGGAACCCCCCGCGCCCTAGACTTGGTGCAAACAAGCGCAGGGACAGGGATTTCCAGTGAGCGATCCGACCAACGATCCGCGCGCCGAGGCGCAATCCGCACCGACGCGACAGACGCTGTCGGCCCGCAGGCTGTCGGCCACGCGCGATCAGGCCGTGATGGCCGGCGCCGTGCAGCCGCGCTTTTCCCAGCCGGTCCGCCAGATCCTGCTGATGCTGTCGGTTCTGGCGCTGGTGCTGGCGGGCGCATGGCTGGCCTATGGCCGCATCCTGCCCATCTTCATGGCGAATCGCTGGCTGAACGGCGTGATCGTCGTGGTCTTCGCGACCGGCGTGCTGGCCTGCTTCTGGCAGTTGGCGCAGCTGACCCGTTCCGTCAGCTGGATCGAGGGTTTCGCCGCCAAGCGCAGCGGCGGTCAGGTCGAACCCGTGGGCCAGGCCCCGCGCCTTCTGGCACCGCTTGCGGCGCTTCTGGGCACGCGCGGTCCGGTCGGCGACGCGATCTCGACCGGGTCGGCACGTTCGATCCTGGATTCCGTGGCAACTCGCATCGACGAGCTGCGCGACATCACGCGATACCTGTCGAACCTGCTGATCTTCCTCGGGCTTCTGGGGACGTTCTACGGGCTTGCTACGACCGTGCCCGCAGTGGTCGATACGATCCGCGCGCTGGCCCCGCAGGATGGCGAATCCGGGATCGAGGTCTTCGACAAGCTGATGACCGGCCTCGAGGCGCAGCTGGGCGGGATGGCGACGGCATTCTCGTCCTCGCTTCTGGGCCTTGCGGGATCGCTGGTCGTGGGGCTGCTGGAACTGTTCGTCACGCATGGGCAGAACCGCTTCTACCGAGAGCTGGAAGAGTGGATGTCCAGCTTCACGCGCATCGGTCAGGGCGATGCCGCGGACGAGGCCGCGATCGGCGGGCTGCTGGACCAGATGTCGCGCCAGATGGACCGGCTGCAGGGCTGGCAATCCGAACGCGACCAGATCCGCGACGAGACCGCGCTGATGGCCGACGAACGCGTTGTCGTCATGGCGCAGGCGATCGAGCAGCTGATCGAGCGCAAGGACGGCATGGATGGCGACCGGCTGGCACAGGCGCTGGAACGCATCGCCACCGGACAGGACGCCCTGCTGGCCGAGGCACGCGCCCCGAAGCCCGCGACCGACTGGGACCGGATCGAGACCGGCATCCAGCGCCTGGTGGACGAGATGAACGAGGGCCGCGACGAGGTCGTGGCGGAACTGCGATCGGACATCCTGGTGCTGACCCGCGCGGTCAGGGCCGCCCGCTTCGGCGATCC
Source organism: Paracoccus sp. C2R09 (assembly GCF_018860625.1). Lineage (GTDB taxonomy): Bacteria > Pseudomonadota > Alphaproteobacteria > Rhodobacterales > Rhodobacteraceae > Paracoccus. Next base: position 88,169 of record NZ_JAHKQB010000037.1, on the reverse strand, counting down.
GTTCCGCGACGACCTGCTGCCCGCCGATCCGCTGACCGCGCAGGATCGGGGCTGAGCCATGCGCCCGACACGCGGTTCCTCGGCGCAGCGCTTCTCGGCCTCGATCTGGCCGGGCTTCGTGGATGCGATGACGGCGCTTCTGATGGTGCTGATGTTCGTGCTGACGATCTTCATGGTCGTGCAGTCGGTCCTGCGCGAACAGATCGACACGCAGGGCAGCCAGTTGGCCGACCAGGAACAGCAGCTGGCCGAACTGGGCGACCGGGTCAGCGCGCTCGGGGCCGCGCTCGGGGCGTCCGAGGAACGAGAGGCCGAGTTGGACGACCAGCTGCGGACCGCCCGGTCCCGCGCCGAAGAGGCCGAGGCCGAGGCCCGCGCCCGCGCCGCCCGCATCACGCGGCTGAACAACCAGCTGAGTGCCGACCGCGAGAAGTTGGCCGAGGCTGAGAGCCGCCTGACCGATTTCGAGGCCGAGGTCGCGACGCTGCTGGCATCGCGCCTGCAGGATCAGGGCCGGATCGACCGATTGTCGGGCCAGCTGGAACAGGCGCAGGACCGCGCCTCTGCCGCCGAGCTGGCCATCGCCGCCGCCCGCGCCGAAACAGATGCCGAGACCGAGGCCGCGCGACTGGCCGCGGCCCGCACCGACGCCCTGCGCGCCCTGGTCGAGGATCTGCGCAGCCAGGTCGGCGCCCGCGAGGCCGCGCTTGCGCAGACCGAGGAACAGCTGTCCGATGCCGAGGCGCAGCGGCTGGCCGAAGCCGAGGCCGCCCGCCTTCTGCGCGAGCGGTTGGAGCAGTCCGATGCCGAGCTGACCGCCATGACCCTGGCACTGGAGGAACGCCGCGCCGAGGCCGAGGAGACGCTGACCCTGCTGGCCGCCGCCCGCGCCGCCCGGGACGAGGCGCAGCAGGCTGCCGCCGAAAACCTGTCCGAGGCCGAACGCCAGGCGGCACTTCTGGCCACCGCCCGCAGCGCCCTGTCCGAACAGGAGGGGCTGGCCGAGGACAGCCAGCGCCGCGTCGCGCTGCTGAACGAACAGGTCTCTCAGTTGACGGCGCAACTGGGATCGCTTCAGGCGCTTCTGGAAACCGCCGCCCAGGATCAGGACGAGGCCGAGCTGCGGGTCGAGGATCTGGGCCAGCAACTGAACGCCGCGCTGGTTCGCGCCGCCGAGGAAACGCGCCGTCGCCTTGCGCTGGAGGAAGAGGCCCGCGCCGCCGCCGAGGAAGAGGCCGCCGATCTGGCCCGCTATCGGTCCGAATTCTTCGGTCGGCTGTCCCAGATCCTGTCGGGCCGCGACGAGGTCAAGGTCGTGGGCGACCGCTTCGTCTTCCAGTCCGAGGTGCTGTTCGGCACGGGCGAGGCCACTCTGTCCGCCGCAGGACGCGACCAGATCGCGGGCGTGGCCGACCTGCTGAACGAGATTTCGGACGACATCCCCCCCGAGATCGACTGGATCATCCGGGTCGACGGTCATACCGACAGCCGCCCCTTGTCGGGCAGCGGGCGTTATCGCGACAACTGGGAATTGAGCCAGGCGCGCGCCCTGGCCGTCGTGCGCTTCCTGACCGACGATCTGGGCTTTCCGGCGAACCGGTTGGCCGCCACCGGCTTTGCCGATACCCGCCCCGTCGCGCCCGATGACAGCCCCGAGAACCGCGCGCTCAACCGCAGGATCGAGCTGAAGCTGACCGAGCGTTAATGCCCGACGGTCTTCGAGAAGAGGTTGATCACGATCACCCCCGCGACGATCAGGCCCAAGCCTAGGATCGCGGGCAGATCCAGGCGTTGCCCGAAGACCAGCAGCCCGATCATCGCGACCAGCGCCACGCCAAGCGCGCTCCAGATGGCATAGGCCACGCCCAGGGGCAGCACCTTCAGGCTGACCGACAGCAAGTAGAAGCTGATCAGATAGCAGACGGCCATTCCCATTGTCGGCAGGATGCGGCTGAACTGCTCGGATTTCTGCAGAAGCGAGGTTCCGATCACCTCCAGGACGATGGCCGCGCCAAGCGCGAGATAGGGCAGGCTCATTCGTCCTTCCTTTTCCGGACGGGGCGGTTGGCAGGGATGCCGGCCTTGCGCTTCAGATGGCGTTCCACCTCGGCGTTCAGTTCGGCGCCCACCAGCACGATCGTCGCATTCAGCCACAGCCAGATCATCAGCGCAATCACCGCCCCGAGCGATCCGTAGGTCTCGTTGTAGTTCGCGAAATTGGCGGCATACCAGCTGAACAGCATCGAGATGACCACCAGCCCCACCGCCGCCATGATCGCGCCGGGCGAAATCCAGCGCCAGCGGCTGTCGGGAACCGCCGGACCCCAGCGATAGATCGCGGCCAGACCCATGATCAGCACCGCGAACATGATGGGCCAACGGCTGTAGGTGATCAGCGTCTCGGCGCCCCAGCCGACCGGCAGCAATTGCAGCGCCGCCGGAACGACGGCGATCACGACCAGCATCAGCGCGATCATCAGCAGCCCGCCCAGGGTGAAGGTCATCGCCACCAGGTTCAGGCGGACGAAGCCGCGCGTCTCGCCCTGCATGACGGCGACGTTCAGCGCCGACAGAAGCGCCTTCATCCCGCCATTCGCGGACCAGAAGGCGATCAGCAGCGCCAGAAGGCCCGCGACCGACAGCGCACTGGTGGGGGCCGAGGCGATGGCCACGACCTGGCCCCGGATGATTTCCAGCGCGCTGGCGGGCAGCAGATCGTCCAGCAGGTCCATCTGACCCTCGATGCCCGCTGGATCGGACAACAGCCCATAGAGCGACACGAATGCGGTGATGGCGGGGAACAACGACAGCAGGCCGAAGAAGGTGACGCCCCCCGCGACCGAGCTGACGCGGTCCTCGCCGATCGAGGCCACCGTCGCGCGGATAATGCTCCACAGATCGCCGGGGCCCAGATCGCGCATCCTTGCGGGACGGCCCGCGGGGGCGCTGCTCTCGATCGGTCTGGACGTGTCGAGGCCGTAATTGCGACGGGTGTCGTCGTCCAAGGGGCCCAGAAGGGCCGCGACTATGCCGGGATTTTTGTTTTCGGTTCCGCTCATGCGTCCGTATTACAGCCGGCGCGTGTCGCGGTCATCCGGGTTTTGACCCGCCTGGGCGTTGGGGCTGCCGTTCAGCATGCTGCGAAGCTGATCGGCCGCGGCCACGAATTCCCCCATGATCCCCGGCGCTTCGCCCGAAACGCTGCGAAACGCCTTGGATGCGGCGGCGACGGCGGTCGCGACGCCCGTCAGGCTGGCGGTCAGCTCGGTCGCGGTCTTGGTCAGATCCTTGGCGGTATTGGATTTGCGGCGCTTGTTCCGCTTGGCGCTGGCCTCGACCCGTTCGCGGGCGGCGGCGGCGTAATCCTCGCGCGCCTGTTCGCGCACGCGCTGGCGGATGGCCTCGCGTTCCTCGGCGGTCAGTTCGGCGAAACCGGGCGCCAGCACCGGTTCGGACGGGGTGGTGTCGTGGCGCGTTGGTGTATCCGCCCGCGTTTCGGGGCGTTCGGTCAGGCGGCGGACCGACATGATCGTGGCCGCCGTCAGCCCAGCCACGCCCAATGCGACGCCGCCCCAGACTGCGGCCTGGCCGCCGCGAAAGGCGCGTTCGTCGCGGATGCCGGGAATCGGCCCCGCCGGTTTTCCGGAACGCCCCGTCGGGATGTCGCGTGGGTATTGGGCCATGATCACTCTCCGCTTCGTCATGCTTGCTTGGGGGGCAAACCCGCCAGATCGCCCGAATGTTCCGCCATCGCACAGGAGGAGTTCAAGGAAACTTGCCCCCGAGGCCCTGCCCCGCTATGCCCCGCACCAAGCGAAAGGAGCCCGCCATGATCCCGCGTTACGCCCGCCCCGAAATGGTCGCCATCTGGTCCCCCGAGACCAAGTTCCGCATCTGGTACGAGATCGAGGCCCATGCCTGCGACGCCCAGGCGGATCTGGGCGTTATCCCGCGCGAGAACGCGGATGCCGTGTGGAAGGCCAAGGATGTCGAATTCGACGTCGCCCGCATCGACGAGATCGAGGCCGTCACCAAGCATGACGTGATCGCCTTCCTGACGCATCTGGCCGAACATGTCGGCAGCGATCAGGCCCGCTTCGTCCACCAGGGCATGACCAGCAGCGACGTGCTGGACACCACGCTGAACGTCCAGCTGGTCCGCGCCGCCGACATCCTGCTGGCTGACATGGACCGCGTTCTGGCCGCGCTGAAGAAACGCGCCTACGAACACAAGGACACCGTCCGCATCGGTCGCAGCCACGGCATCCATGCCGAACCGACCACGATGGGCCTGACCTTCGCCCGCTTCTATGCCGAGATGGCGCGCGGCAAGGCGCGCCTGGAACGCGCCCGCGACGAGGTCGCGACCGGCGCGATCAGCGGCGCCGTCGGCACCTTTGCCAATATCGACCCCGCGGTCGAGGATCATGTCTGCGCCAAGCTGGGCCTGCGCCCCGAACCGATCAGCACGCAGGTCATCCCGCGCGACCGCCACGCGATGTTCTTCGCCACGCTCGGCGTGATCGCCAGCAGCATCGAGAACGTCGCGACCGAGATCCGCCACATGCAGCGCACCGAGGTTCTCGAGGCCGAGGAGTTCTTCAGCCCCGGCCAGAAGGGTTCCAGCGCGATGCCGCACAAGCGCAACCCCGTCCTGACCGAGAACCTGACCGGCCTGGCGCGCCTGGTGCGCATGGCCGTGATCCCCGCGATGGAGAACGTCACCCTGTGGCATGAACGCGACATCAGCCATTCCAGCGTCGAACGCGGCATCGCGCCCGATGCGACCATCACGCTGGATTTCGCGCTGAACCGCCTTGCGGGCGTCGTGGAAAAGCTGGTCGTCTATCCCGAGACGATGCTGGCCAACATGAACAAGTTCAAGGGCCTGGTCATGTCGCAGCGCGTGCTGCTGGCGCTGACGCAGGCCGGCGTCTCGCGCGAGGATGCGTATCGCCTGGTGCAGCGCAACGCGATGAAGGTCTGGGAACAGGGCAAGGACTTCAAGGAAGAGCTGCTGGCCGACGGCGAAGTGACCGCCGCCCTGTCCCCCGCGGAGATCGAGGAGAAGTTCGATCTCGGCTATCACACCAAGCATGTGGACACGATCTTCGCCCGCGTGTTCGAGAACGACCCCCTCTGATCGCTTTCGCGTAAGGGTTTCGTCAACCATATGCTGCGATGCTGCCCCCGACAGATTGCTTGCGGGGGCAGCGACATGCAGATGGGATTGACGCAGCGCCAGAAGGCGGCCGTGATCGTGCGGCTGCTTCTGGACGACGACCAGGCGGCGGGGCTGGACCGGTTGAACACCGACGCCCAGACCCTGCTGGCCGAGGAGATGGCCGGGATGGAGGTGATCGACCGCCCCACCCGCGATGCCGTCATCCAGGAATTCTGCGATCGGCTGGAAGCGGTGGGGCTGACCTTTCCGGGCGATCTGGACGGCACGCTTGCCATTTTCGGTGAACGCATATCGGCCGACAGCAGCGACAGGCTGCGTCGGAACGCGGCGATATCGGGCCGGGGCGACCCCTGGGCCCGCATCGCGACCCTGCCCGCCGAACAGCTGTGCAGGATCGCCTCGGGCGAATCGGTCGAACTGATCGCGCTGATGCTGTCCAAGCTGCCCGTGCCCCGCGCATCCGAGGTGTTCGCCAGCCTGTCGCGCGACCGGGCGCATTCCGTGGCCCAGGCCATGGCGCTGACGGGCGAGGTGACGCCCGATGCGCTGCGCCGCGTGGGCCTCGTGCTGCTGCGCGCGGTCGAGGATCTGCCCCGTCCCGCGATCCCCACGCCCGCGGCGGACCGGATGGGCGCGATCCTGAACTTCGCCACCTCGGATCTGCGCGACGACGTGCTGGACGGGCTGGACCAGCGCGATGCCGATTTCGCCGAAGGGGTGCGCAAGGCGATCTTCATCTTCGGTCATGTTCCCGAACGGCTGGAACCCCGCGACGTCGCCCGCCTGACCCGAGAGGTCGATCAGGCTGCCCTGCTGCGAGCCATGGCATCCACCGCGCCAGACGACGCGGCAGCCGCCGACTTCATCCTGTCGAACCTGTCGCAACGCATGGCCGACAACCTGCGCGAGGAGCGCGACGCCCTGCCGAAACTGCGCCCCAAGGATATCGAGGATGCCAAGCTGGAGGTGGTCGCCGCCATCCGCAGGTTGGAGGAACGCGCCGAGATCACGCTGAAATTACCCGAGGCGGATGCCTGACCGCCGCGCCTTGCCCCGCCCCGCCGCCCGCGCGATAACACGGCGTCCAAGTATCGGGGTCCGGATGACGAACAAGATCGCCATCGCACTTGTCCTGCTGATCATCGCCGGCTTCGCGGTCGATGCGATCTGGTTCGGCGGCACCCTGCCCCTGGCCGCCGCCCGGACGCTGGATCGCTTCATCGAATATCTCAGCTTCTGGCGTTAGGGCCCTCGGGGCATTTGCATCGCCCCAGCCGCCACGCTAGAGGAAGGCAACCGTCATCTGCTCAGGAGGGGTACCCATGGCAGTCAAGGTCGCCATCAACGGTTTCGGCCGCATCGGACGCAACGTCCTGCGCGGCATCATCGAGTCGGGTCGCACCGACATCGAAGTCGTCGCGATCAACGATCTCGGCCCGGTCGAGACGAACGCGCATCTGCTGCGCTACGATTCGGTTCACGGTCGCTTCCCCGCCGAAGTGAAGGTCGAGGGCGACTCGATCGACGTGGGCCGCGGCCCGATCAAGGTCACCGCAATCCGCAATCCCGCCGAACTGCCCTGGGGCGATATCGACGTGATCATGGAATGCACCGGCATCTTCACCTCGAAGGAAAAGGTGCAGCCGCACCTGTCGACCGGCGCCAAGCGCGTGCTGATCTCGGCCCCCGGCCAGGATGCCGACAAGACCATCGTCTACGGCGTCAACCACGACACGCTGACCTCGGACGACCTGGTCGTCTCGAACGCCAGCTGCACGACGAACTGCCTGTCGCCCGTCGCCAAGATCCTGAACGACGAGATCGGCATCACCCGCGGTTTCATGACCACGATCCACAGCTATACCGGCGACCAGCCGACGCTGGACACGATGCACAAGGATCTGTATCGCGCCCGTGCCGCCGGACTGTCGATGATCCCGACCTCGACCGGTGCGGCCAAGGCCGTGGGCCTGGTGCTGCCGGAACTGAAGGGCAAGCTGGACGGCGTCGCGATCCGCGTGCCGACCCCGAACGTGTCGGTCGTGGACCTGACCTTCGAAGCCGCGCGCGACACCACGGCCGAGGAGATCAACGCCGCGATCCGCGCAGCCGCCGACGGTTCGCTGAAGGGCGTGCTGGCCTATACCGACGAGCCGCTGGTGTCGTCGGACTTCAACCATGATCCGCACAGCTCGATCTTCCACATGGATCAGACCAAGGTTCTGGAGGGCCGCATGTGCCGCATCCTGACCTGGTACGACAACGAATGGGGCTTCTCGAACCGCATGGCGGATACCGCCGTCGCGATGGGCAAGCTCATCTGACACGAAGAAGGCCCCCGCCATCGCGGGGGCCTTCTTCATTGCCTATTCGGCATAGATCATCTTGGTCGTCATGCCGCCATCCACCGTGAAATGCTGGCCCGTCACGAAGCCCGCATCATCGGATGCCAGCCACGCCACCAATCCCGAGATGTCCTCGACCCGGCCCACGCGGCCGACCGGATGCTGCGCCTTGTCGCGCTGGCTGTGATGGGCGTCCTCGCGCCGTTCGGTCTTCTGCCAGGGCCCCGTCTCGATCCAGCCGGGCAGGATGCAGTTCGCCCGGATGTCCGGTCCCAGACTGATCGCAAGCGCGTGGCTCATCGACAGAAGCGCACCCTTGGCCGCGGCATAGGCCTCGCAATCGGGTTCGGATTGCAGCGCGCGCGTCGACGACATGGTGACGATTGAGCCCTGCCCTTTGCGCAGCAGCGGCACGCAGCCCCGGATCATCAGGAAGGCGCCCGTCACATGACTGTCCTGCCAGGCGCGCCAATCGGCCAGCGACAGACGCTCGATCGGGCCGCTGACCGGATTGGCGATCCCGGCATTCGACACGAGAAGGTTCAGCCCCGACCCGGCAAGCCAGTCGATGACGCGCTGCAAGGCGTGGCCCACGGCCTCTTCGTCGCCCACGTCGCATTCGACGCGCAGCAGATGCGGATCGTCGGGCAGCTCGGACAGGGCCTCGGGATCCAGGTCTAGGGCGGCGACGCGCCAGCCGTCGGTGCGCAGGCGATCCACGATCCCACGCCCGATACCCTGCGCCGCCCCCGTCACGATGGCGGTTTGCATGACAGCCCCCTATTCATTGCACATAAGCAAATGCAGCGTCGCGCGCAGGGGTTCCTGCCTATTTCCGGGTGGCCTTCTTTGCAGTCAGACGACGCGAATTCGCACGCGTGACACGGCCATAGGGACGCAGCCCTGCCGCGACCATGTTCTCGGGGCTGGCGCCGCGGAAACCGGCCTGGGCCATGGCAAGCATCGATTCCTGCGCAGCAGCCTGTTTTTCGGCCACCATGCGGAAGGGTTCTCCGGGGGCCTGGGCCACCATGCCCATCATTCCGGCCATGCGCATGCCGATCACGATCTGCGAATCGACGGCAATGCGCGTGACCTGCTGGGCCAGTCGCATCTGCGTCGCGGGAAACCACATGGGAAACATAGACATCGTCCTTATGAAAGGGGCAGGCCCGGTGCCGCCGTATCGGATGGTGCGTGCAGCAGGCCACATTGACAACCGGCGCATCGGGATATGGTTGCCGAAATTCGACGATGCGCCTTCACAACAACGTTCCGCCATGTATAGAGGCAGCCTATGACCGACAGCCTGATCCTCCGCCGCCCCGACGACTGGCACCTGCATCTGCGCGACGGCGCGATGCTGAACGCCGTTGCCCGCCACTCCGCCGGTTTCGGCCGCGCGATCATCATGCCGAACCTGGTGCCCCCGGTGGTCACCGGCGATCAGGCCGCGGCCTATCGCGATCGGATCATGGCCGCGCTGCCCGAAGGCGCGGCGCTGCAGCCGCAGATGACGCTGTACCTGACCGACACGACCGAGGCCGCCGATGTCGTCGCCGCCTTCCGGGCGGGCATCATCCGCGCGGTCAAGCTGTACCCGGCCGGCGCCACCACTAACAGCGCATCGGGCGTGACCGATTTCGACCGCGTCCAGCCGGTGCTGGATGCCATGGCCGAAGCGGGCATCACGCTGTGCGTCCATGGCGAGGTGACCGATCCGCAGGTGGACATCTTCGACCGCGAGGCCGTCTTCATCGACCGCGTGCTGGATCCGCTGCGCCGCCGCACGCCGGGGCTGCGGGTCGTCATGGAACATATCACCACCTCGGACGGGGTGGCCTATGCGCGTTCGGGGGGCGACACCCTCGGGGCCACGATCACCACGCACCACCTGGTGATCAACCGCAACGCCATCCTGGCGGGCGGCATCCGCCCGCATTACTACTGCCTGCCCGTCGCCAAGCGCGAATCCCACCGCCTGGCCCTGCGCGAGGCCGCGACCAGCGGCGAGGCGCGCTTCTTCCTGGGCACCGACAGCGCCCCCCATCCCGACAGCGCCAAGCTGCAGCCCTGCGGCTGCGCGGGCTGCTTCACGGCCCCGAACACCATGTCGATCCTGGCACATGTCTTCGAACAGGACGGCGCGCTGGACCGGCTGGAGGCCTTCGCCAGCCTCAACGGCGCGGCCTTCTACGGCCTGCCCCCGTCCGAGGACCGCATCCGCCTGACGAAGCGCGACACCCCCGCCGAATACCCGACGCAGATCGAGGCCGGCGACGAGGTCGTGACCGTCTTCGACCCCGGTTTCCCCATCCATTGGCATCTGGAGGACGCATGAGCCTGACCTTTCCCGCGCGCGACGAGATCGCCCGCCTGACCGCCCGCGCCCTGCTGGAGATCAAGGCCGTCGATTTCAACGCCGCGCAGCCCTTCACCTATGCCTCGGGCCTCAAGGGTCCGACCTATGTGGATTGCCGCCGCATCATCAGCTTCCCGCGCGTGCGCCAGACGCTGATGGACTTCATGGCCGCGACGGTCATGCGCGACGCGGGCTTCGAGGCGTTCGACAACGTCGCGGGCGGCGAGACCGCGGGCATCCCCTTCGCCGCCATGGTGGCCGAGCGTCTGGGCCTGCCCATGACCTATGTGCGCAAGAAGCCCAAGGGTTACGGCCGCAACGCCCGGATCGAAGGCGCGATGACCGAAGGCCAGCGCGTCCTGCTGGTCGAGGATCTGACCACGGACGGGGGCAGCAAGCTGTCCTTCGTGGACGCCATCCGCGATACCGGCGCGACCTGCGCGCATACGGCTGTCATCTTCTATTACGGCATCTTCCCGGAAACGACCGAACGGCTGGGCGAACATGGCGTGACGCTGCATCACCTGTGCACCTGGTGGGACGTGCTGGCCGAAGCACGCGAGCAGGAGATCTTCGACAAGGACACCCTGGACGAGGTCGAAAGCTTCCTGATGAACCCGCGCGCCTGGCAGAAGGCGAACGCCTGACACTTGTCCACAGGCTTTCCACCGGAAAACACGGGCGGGCCGATTTCATGGCCCGCCCTTTTGGTTTAGACAGGACGCTGGTCCAGATCGGACCTTGGCCCGGTTCGGGCCATCACGGATCGCAAGAGGCAGGATCGTCATGAGCGGAGTGCGCGCAATCGTTCCCGGACAAACGGAAGAGACCGAGAAATCGGCCATCCCCTTCTCGCTCGAGGCCGAGCAGCAGCTGCTGGGCGCGCTTCTGACGAATAACGACGTCTTCGACCGCGTCAGCCAGATCATCAAGCCCGAGCATTTCTATCACCCCGTCCATTCGCGCATCTACGAGATCTGCGCCGAACGCATCCGCAAGAACGCGCTGGCCAGCCCGGTCACCATCAAGGCGTTCCTGGAAAACGACGAGGGGCTGAAGGAGCTGGGCGGCCCGGCCTATCTGGCGCGCATCGCGGCGGCGGCGATCAGCGCCTATGCCGCGCGCGACTATGCCCAGATGATCCGCGAATTCGCGCTGCGCCGCGAACTGATGCAGCTGGGCCAGAACATCGCCGCCCGCGCATCCACGGTCGAGGTGGACGACGACGCCGAGGAACAGATCAAGGCGGCCGAGCAGGTGCTCTACAAGCTGGGCGAACAGGGTGTGGCCGAACGCGGCTTCCAGAGCTTCCTCAAGGCGGTGACGGGCGCGGTCCATGCGGCCAATGCCGCCTATCAGCGCGACGGCAAGCTGTCGGGCATCTCGACCGGGCTGATCGACCTGGATGCAAAGATGGGCGGGTTGAACAATTCGGATCTGGTCATCCTGGCGGGGCGCCCCTCGATGGGGAAGACCTCGCTTGCGACGAACATCGCCTTCAACATCGCCAAGTCGCACCAGGTCGGAGAGAAGCCCGACGGCACGCATGGCACGGTCGAGGGCGGCGTGGTGGGCTTCTTCAGCCTGGAGATGTCGGCCGAGCAGCTGGCCGCGCGGATCCTGTCCGAGGCGGCCGAAGTGCCGTCCGAACGCATCCGCTCGGGCAACATGGACGAGGCCGAGTTCCGCCGCTTCGTCGAGGCCGCGCACGCGCTGCAGAACTGCCCGCTCTATATCGATGACACGCCCGCCCTGCCGATCAACCAGCTGGCCGCCCGCGCGCGCAAGTTGAAGCGGACGCATGGGCTGGACGTGCTGATGGTCGACTATCTTCAGCTGCTGAAGGCCGCGACCGCCAAGGACAGCCGCGTGAACGAGGTGTCCGAGATCACCCAAGGCCTGAAGGCCGTGGCCAAGGAACTGAACATCCCCGTCATCGCCCTGTCCCAGCTGTCGCGCCAGGTCGAGAGCCGCGAGGACAAGCGCCCGCAGCTGAGCGATCTTCGCGAATCCGGCTCGATCGAACAGGACGCCGACATCGTGATGTTCGTCTTCCGCGAGGAATACTACAAGGAACGCGAGAAGCCGTCGGACAGCGATCTGGACGCGATGGCCAAGTGGCAGCAGGTGATGGAACAGGTCCATGGCAAGGCCGAGGTGATCCTGGGCAAGCAGCGCCACGGTCCCATCGGCACCGTCGAGCTGGCCTTCGAGGGGCAGTTCACCCGCTTCGGCAACCTTGCCAAGGATCGCCAGACCCAGTGGGAATGAGCAGGCTGGCGCTTGCACGTCATGCAGCTTAGACAGATCCCCGGTGCCCTTCGCGCCGGGGATCTTCCATGTCACGAGCCGCCACCCGCACGCCGCCGCATCTTCTGACGCTTGTCGCGCTTTCGGGCGTCTCGGCCTTGTCGATGAACGTGTTCCTGCCCTCGCTGCCCGGAATGGCGGTGGATTTCGGGGTGGATTACGCGGTGATGCAGCTGTCGGTCTCGGCCTATATCGGGGCCAGCGCGGTGCTGCAGCTTCTGGGCGGGCCGATCAGCGACCGCTTCGGGCGCAGACCGGTGGTGATCTGGGGGCTGGTGCTGTTCCTGCTGACCACGATCGGCACGCTGATGGCACGCGATGCGGGCACCTTCCTGGCCTTCCGGCTGGCGCAGGCCACGATCACCGTCTGCATGCTGGTGCCCCGCGCGGTGATCCGCGACCTGTTCGACGGCGACAAGGCCGGGTCGATGCTGGGCTATGTCACGATGGGGATGGCCGTGGTGCCGATGATGGCCCCCGTCTTCGGCGGCATCCTGGACGAGCTGTTCGGCTGGCGCGCGAATTTCACCGTGATGGGTCTTCTGGGCATCGCGGTGCTGATCCTGGCATTCGCCGACATGGGCGAGACGGTGCGCGGCGGCGGCCTGCCCCTGCGCGCGCAGATCGCGAATTACCCGGCGCTGGCGCGGTCGCAGCGGTTCTGGGGATATTGCGCGGCGGCCACGCTGTCTTCGGGGGCGTTCTTCGCCTATCTGGGCGGGGCGCCCTTCGTGGGTGCGCAGGTCTTCGGACTGACCCCCGCGCAGGTCGGATACTGGTTCGCGGCACCCTCGATCGGCTATGTCACGGGCAACTTCCTGTCGGGGCGGTATTCGCGCATCCTGGGGCTGAACCGGATGATCCTGATCGGCGCGGTGATCTGCCTGATCGCCCTGTCGGCTTCGATGCTGGCCACGCTGGCAGGGATCGTGCAGCCCATCGTCTTCTTCGGCGCGATCGCCTGCATGGGGCTGGGCAACGGCATGGTCCTGCCCAACGCGAATGCCGGCATGATGAGCGTGCGCCCCGAACTGGCAGGCACCGCATCTGGCCTGGGCGGGGCGCTGGCCGTCGCGGGCGGCGCGGTCCTGTCCGCCCTGGCGGGCGCGCTGCTGCAACCGGGCAGCGGACCCGAGCCGCTTCTGGCGATCATGGTCGCATCCGCCGCCGGTTCCCTTCTGGCGATCCTGTGGGTGCTGCGCCGCGAAAGGCAGCTTGCGCTGATCTGATCCCTTGCCGCGCGACCTTTGCAAACGCTATTACGGGGATTGCAAAGGGGGACGGGGATGGCCACGCAGAAAATCTATGCCGGGACCGCGTTGCGCGAGACGCGGGCGCGCGCAGGGCTGACGCAGAAGCGTTTCGCCGAAACGCTCGGGGTGTCGCTGCCTTACCTGTCGCAGATGGAGAACAACCACCGCCCCATTTCCGCAGGCGCGCTGCTGCGGCTGGCGCAGGAATTCGGGATCGACCTGACCACGCTGGCCGCCGGCGACGCGGAACGCATGGTCATCGACATGCAGGAGGCGCTGGCCGATCCGCTGTTCGATGCCGCGCCGCCTTTGGCCGATCTGCGGCTGGCCGCGACCAATGCACCGGTGCTGGCGCGCGCCTTCCTCGACCTCTATCGCGCCCACCGTGAAGGCCAGGAACGGCTGGCCGCGCTGGACCAGGCGATCGGCGCGGCGGGCCAGAACGCGCTGACCACCCCTTGGGAGGAGGTGCGCGACTTCTTCCATTACTGCGACAATTACATCGACGCGGTGGATCGCGCGGCGGAACGGTTCGCCTGCCCCGACGGCCAGCGCCGCGACCCCTGGGTCCTGGCGGTCGAGGCCCTGGCCCGATGCGGGATCGAGGTCCAACTGACCGAAATGCCCGCCAATTCCGTCTTTCGCCGCGATGGCGCGACGCTGCTAGTCAATGCCGCGGCCGAGCCCTCGACCCGGATCTTCCAGCTGCTGCACCTCGTCGCGCTGGAACGTCAGTCCGACCTGCTTGAGGCGACGCTGGATCTTGCGCGCTTCCGCAGCCAGACCGCGCGGGAAATCGCGCGCGTGGGGATGGCCAACTATTTCGCGGGGGCGGCGCTCATGCCCTATCGTGCGTTCCTGTCGGCCGCGCGGGCCGAACGCCACGATCTGGAACGGCTGGCGCATCTGTTCGGCGCATCGCTGGAACAGGTGGCACATCGGCTGTCCACCCTGCAGCGTCCGTGCGCCAAGGGCGTGCCGTTCTTCTTCGTCCGCGTCGATCAGGCGGGCACCATCACCAAGCGCCATTCCGCGACGCGCCTGCAATTCGCGCGCTTCGGCGGCGCATGCCCGCTGTGGAACGTCCACCAGGCCTTCGAACAGCCCGGCCGGTTCCTGCGACAGCTGGCCGAGACGCCGGACGGCATGCGCTATCTTCTGCTGGCGCGCGACGTGTCGAAACACGCCGGGGCCTTCAACGCGCCCGTCCGCCGCTTTGCCATCGGGCTGGGCGTCGAGGTCGCCGAGGCCGAGGGCATGGTCTATGCCGACGGGCTGGATCTGACCCGACCCCGCGCGTTCGAGCCCATCGGGATATCCTGCCGGATCTGCCCACGGCCCGATTGCCATCAGCGATCCGTACCACCCATGGATCGTCCCCTGCGGATTCCACAAGATCGTGATGGTCCCCTGCCCTATGCATTGGCCTGACGGCCTAAGATGCGCACGTATTTCGGCAGGTTCCCGCCGATGCCGGCGATGTTTCGCGTAGTGCAACTTCCGGCTGTCCCTCGGGTGTTGCCTTGAAGGCACAGAACCTGTTTACCCATCCGCAAATGGAACCAAAGCGACCGATCGATCAGGCAAAAGGCCGCGAACCGGGGGACAGTGTCTGAACATGAGCGTCATGGACCGATTGAATTCCAAGCTGGAAAAGTGGCTTCCCGAACAGCGTCTTTTCCTCCGGTCCGATGATACGACGCGCTTCGTTCGTCTTCGCCCCCTGACCCAGATCGCCGGCATCGGCGGCGTCACCGTCGTCTTCGGCTGGACGCTGGTCGCAAGTTCCTTCCTCGTCATCGATGCCGTCAGTTCGGGCAATTCGCGCGACCAGATCGTGCGCAGCCAGGTCGCGTTCGAGGAACGCCTGAACCAGCTGCAATCCGAACGCGACGCCCGCGCCGCCGAGGCACTGGCCGCGCAGAACCGCTTCTCGGTCGCGCTGGACCAGGTGTCCCAGATGCAATCGCAGCTGCTGGCCAGCGAGGAACGCCGCCGCGAGCTGGAAGGCGGTCTGGATGCGGTCCGCACCAGCCTGCGCGACACCATCGCCGAACGCGACGATGCCCTGCGCCTGGCCGAGGCCCAGACCGACGAGACCGCGACCGACCGCACGACCGAGGTCTCGACCGCGCTGGACATCCTGACGGGCGAGCTGCGCAGCGCCAGCGTCGAACGCCAGGAGGCCGTGAAGGCCGCCGAGGAGGCCCAGCTGGCCGCCGAGGAACTGCGCGTCGAACGTGCCGAGATCATTGCCCGCAACGACGAGATCCTGACCCAGCTCGAGGATGCGGTGACCGTCTCGGTCGCGCCGCTGGACGATGTCTTCCGTTCGGTCGGCATGAACCCCGACAGCGTGCTGCGCACCATCCGTGCAGGCTACAGCGGTCAGGGCGGCCCCCTGACGCCGATGTCCTATTCGACCCGCGGTAATGCCGCGCTGAGCGAGGGCGAGACGAAGGCCCGCCAGATCGTCGTCACGCTGGATCAGATGAACACCTACCGCATCGCAATCGAGAAGCTTCCGCTGGCGATGCCGATCTTCCAGAGCTTCCGCTACACCTCGCCCTTCGGTCGCCGTTGGGGCCGCATGCACGAGGGCGTGGACATGGCAGGTCCCGTCGGCACGCCGATCCATGCCACCGGCGACGGCGTGGTCACCCATGCCGGCCGTTCGGGCGCCTATGGCAACCTGATCAAGATCGAACACGAACTGGGGACCGAAACCCGTTACGCCCATCTCAGCCGCATCAATGTCAAGGTCGGCCAAAGGGTGTCGCAAGGCGACACGATCGGTGCTATGGGGAATACCGGACGCTCGACCGGGTCGCATCTGCATTACGAGGTGCGCATGAACGGTCGGGCCGTGGACCCGATGAGCTTCATCAAGGCAGCAGAAAATGTTCAGTAAGACCCGCGTGACCGAGAACCGCCCCCAGCAATCGAATGCACCCCAGGGTGCCGCCCCCGAAGCCGCGGCCCCCGCGCCCGAGCAGCGCAAGCCCGACGCCGCACCGCAGCCCGCGCCCGCCGCTCCGCGCGCCCGTGCCGTGCCCTCGGTCCTGTCCTCGGACCTGATCGTCACCGGCAACATCAAGACGCAGGGCGACATCCAGATCGAAGGCACTGTCGAGGGCGACATCCGCGCCCACCAGCTGACCATCGGCGAATCCGCGACCATCAAGGGCGAGATCGTCGGCGACGACGTCGTGGTGAACGGTCGTGTCGTGGGTCGTGTCCGCGGCCTGAAGGTCCGCCTGTCGGCCAGCGCCCGCGTCGAAGGCGACATCATCCACAAGACGATCGCGATCGAATCCGGTGCGCATTTCGAAGGTTCGGTGCAGCGTCAGGAAGATCCGCTGAACAATGGCGGCACCAAGAAGCTGGCCCCCCCGGCCGAATGATCGCCCCCGGGACCGCCTGACGAAAAGCCCGCGAATTTCGCGGGCTTTCTCATGTCCTCAGGCGAAGCGTCGGACCAGGGCCTCGGCCACGGGGGCGCTGACGAATTTGGACACGTCGCCATGCAGGCGCGCGATCTCCTTGACCAGCTTCGATGCGATGGCCTGACGGCGGGCATCGGCCATCAGGAAGACGGTCTCGACCTCGTTGTCCAGCGCGCGGTTCATGCCGACCATCTGGAACTCGTATTCGAAATCGGCCACCGCGCGCAGCCCGCGCACGATCATGCTGGCGCCCACGTCGCGGGCACAGTCGATCAGCAGGTTCTCGAAGGGGTGGACCAGGATCTCGCCCCCGGTCCGGGCGGCGATCTTGTCGCATTCGGCCTGAACCATCGCGACCCGTTCCTCCAGGTCGAAGAGCGGGCCCTTGTCACGGTTGATCGCCACGCCGATCACCAGCCTGTCCACCAGGACCATCGCCCGCTGGATGATGTCGATATGACCCAAGGTGATGGGGTCGAAGGTGCCTGGATAGAGGCCGATGCGCATGGTGATGCGTCCTTGTCTGGATCTCGGCCCCAAGGCAAAGCTCATTTGGGCACTGATTGCAAGAATACCAGGTCGGGCGACCTGGCGTCAGTTCCCCATGATCATGCCGGTCAGGGCGTCCTTCTCGGCCGCGAGTTCCTTCAGGCGACCGCTGACCGCATCCCCGATCGACACGACACCCAGCATGAACCCGTCATCGTCGATCACCGGCATGTGGCGAAAGCGCCCTTCGGTCATGCGTTCCAGAACCGTCATCGCATCGTCGCCGGGTGCGCAGGTCTGGACGCTGCGGGTCATCACCTCGCTGATGGGCTGTTCAAGGACCTGGATGCCGTTATTGCCCAATTGGCGCACGACATCGCGTTCGGACAGGATGCCGACCGGGGTGCGACCATCCTCGGACACGACGGCCGCGCCGATCCGCTTCTCGGCCAGAAGCTTCGCGGCCTCTGCCAGCGTGACCTCGGGCCTGATCGTGACGATGGTGCCTGCCTCGATCCAGGGCTTGGCCGCATCATGCTTCATCGACAGCAATTGTTTGACCAGCATCTCGTCTCCTCCTCGAACTGCATCATGTTCATCTTTCGCGCGGTCGCGCCCTGCGTCAAGCCATGGCGGCCTCATCGGCCGAAACCCGTGCCTCCAGCCGCGCGACCTCGGCGCGGACGCCCTGCGCCACGGCATCTGCCAGCAGGCTGAGCCTGCGCGACGCGCGGTCGTCGGCATGACGGATCAGCCAGAAGCTGCGTTTCAGCGACACCCGGTCGGTCAGAACGCGCCGCACCCCCGGCGCGAAAGGCAGCGCGAAATCATGCACGATGCCCAGACCCGCCCCGCAGCGCACCGCCTGCATCTGCACCGCGACCGAGTTCGAGGTGATCTGCGCCGCCCCCATCCCGGTGGCCGACAGGTAATCCAGCTCGCGGTCGAAGATCATGTCGGGGATATAGCTGATCATCCGGTGCCCCTTCAGATCGCCCAGATCGCGGATCGGGGGGCGGCGCGACAGGTAATCGTCATGGGCCGCCAGATGCAGCCGGTAATCCGCCAGCCGCTGCACCGTCAGCCGACCCGTGTCGGGCGGCGACACGGCGATGGCCATGTCGGCCTCTCGCCGCGTCAGGTTGACGACGCGCGGCAGGGCCACGATCTGGATCTCCAACCCCGGATGCAGGCGGGATATCTGCATGGCCACCTGCGGCAGCAGGTAATTCGCGCAGCCGTCGGGCGCACCGATCCGCAGCTGACCGGTGATGCCCGCCTCGCGGTTCACGGCCTCGGCCGCGGCCTGGGCGGCCTGTTCGGCAGCCTCGGCCGGGGCGACGAGGCGCGCGCCCTCGTTCGTCAGCTGGTATCCCTGCGGCGTCTTGAGGAACAGCGCCGCCCCGGTCGCCGCCTCCAGCCGCATCACGCGCCGCCCCACGGTGGATGCGTCCATACCCAGCCGCCGCCCCGCGCCCGACAGGCTTTCGGTGCGGGCCACCGCCAGGAAGATGCGCAGATCGTCCCAATCCATCGCCGTCCCTTGCAAATTCGCAAAACGCTTTTGCCATCATGCCCCTTCATCCGGCATTTCCGCAAGGATACTCTGGCCCCCAAACGAACAGGAGAGCGCGATGAAAGAGATTCATCACTGGATCGACGGCAAGGAATACAAAGGCACCTCGGGCCGCTTCGCCGATGTCTTCAACCCCGCCACGGGCGAGGTGCAGGCACGCGTATCCCTGGCCACCAAGGCCGAGCTGGACGACGCCATCGCCCGCGCCGCCAAGGCGCAGGTCGAATGGGGCGCCACCAACCCGCAGCGCCGCGCCCGCGTGATGATGGAGTTCGTGCGCCTCATCAACCGCGACATGGACAAGATGGCCGAGGCGCTGTCGGCCGAACACGGCAAGACCTTCCCCGATGCCAAGGGCGACATCCAGCGCGGGCTCGAGGTGATCGAGTTCTGCATCGGTGCGCCGCATCTGCTGAAGGGCGAATTCACCGACAGCGCAGGTCCGGGCATCGACATGTATTCGCTGCGCCAACCGCTTGGGGTGGTTGCGGGCATCACGCCCTTCAACTTCCCGGCCATGATCCCGCTGTGGAAGATCGGCCCGGCGCTGGCATCGGGCAACGCGATGATCCTGAAACCGTCCGAGCGCGACCCCTCGGTCCCGCTGATGCTGGCGGAACTGCTGAAGGAGGCGGGCCTGCCCGACGGCGTCCTGCAGGTCGTCAACGGCGACAAGGACAGCGTGGACGCGATCCTCGACAGCGAGGTGATCCAGGCGGTGGGCTTTGTCGGCTCGACCCCGATCGCGCAATACATCTATGAACGCGCCGCCGCGACCGGCAAGCGCGCGCAATGCTTCGGCGGCGCCAAGAACCACATGATCATCATGCCGGATGCCGATCTGGACAAGGCCGCCGATGCGCTGATCGGCGCGGGCTATGGCGCGGCCGGCGAACGCTGCATGGCGATCTCGGTCGCCGTGCCGGTGGGCGAGAAGACCGCCGATGCGCTGATCGAGAAGCTGGTCCCCCGGATCGAGAAGCTGAAGGTCGGTCCCTGGACCGCGGGCGACGACGTGGATTACGGCCCGGTCGTGACCAAGGCCGCCAAGGAGAACGTCCTGCGCCTGGTGCAGTCGGGCGTCGATCAGGGCGCCGAGCTGGTCGTCGACGGTCGCGACTTCAGCCTGCAGGGCTACGAGGACGGCTTCTTCGTGGGTCCGCACCTGTTCGACCGCGTGACCCCCGAGATGGACATCTACAAGACCGAGATCTTCGGCCCGGTCCTGTCCACCGTCCGCGCCGACAGCTACGAGGATGCGCTGAAGCTGGCGATGGACCACGAATACGGCAACGGCACCGCGATCTTCACCCGCGACGGCGACACGGCGCGCGATTTCGCGAACCGCATCAATATCGGCATGGTCGGCATCAACGTGCCCATCCCGGTTCCGCTGGCCTATCACACCTTCGGCGGCTGGAAGAAATCGGGCTTCGGCGACCTGAACCAGCACGGCCCGGACGCGTTCCGCTTCTATACGCGCACCAAGACCGTGACCGCGCGCTGGCCGTCGGGCATCAAGGAAGGCGGAGAGTTCAACTTCAAGGCCATGGACTGATCCCGAAAGACAGCAGGCCCGGGGGGTGAATTCCCCGGGCCGCACCCGAGGTTCGCGGCGATGTCGAGGATGATACCCGAATGAGCAAAGAGCCCGAATTCACCCTTGGCATCGAAGAGGAGTATCTCCTTGTCGATACCGACACGATGGAGCTGGCCGCCGCACCCGATGCGCTGATGGCGTCCCTGTCCGACGATCTGGGCGATACCGTCAGCCCGGAATTCCTGCGCTGCCAGGTCGAGATCGGCACCCCCGTCTGTCCCGATATCCGCAGCGCGCGCGATCATCTGCAGCGCCTGCGCGCCGCCGTGGCCGACCGCGCCGCGGAACACGGGCTGGCCCCGATATCGGCGGGTTGCCATCCGATGGCCGACTGGCGCAGCCAGGACCATACCGACAAGGACCGCTACAACCAGCTGGCGCGCGATCTGGGCGGCGTCGCGCACCGGATGCTGATCTGCGGGATGCATGTCCATGTGGGCATCCCCGACCCGGCGCAGCGCATCGACCTGATGAACCAGCTGACCTATTTCCTGCCGCATCTGCTGGCGCTGTCGGCATCCTCTCCCTTCTGGCTGGGCGAGGATACGCGCCTTGCCTCGTATCGCACGACGGTCTTCGGGGACATGCCGCGCACCGGGCTGCCCCCGCAGATGAAGGGCTGGGACGAATTCGAACGTTCGGTCGCGGCGCTGACGGATGTGGGCGTGATCGAGGATTCCTCGAAGATCTGGTGGGATCTGCGGCCATCGTCGAAATACCCGACGCTGGAGACGCGGATCTGCGACGCCTGCCCCCGGATCGACGATGCCGTGACGCTGGCCGCCCTGATCCAGGCAACGCTGCGCATGCTGTGGCGCCTGTCGCGCCGCAATATCCGCTGGCGGCAATACGAACCCTTCCTGATATCCGAGAACCGCTGGCGCGCGCTGCGCTATGGCACGACCGAGGGGCTGATCGATTTCGGCGCGGGCAGCATCATCCCCTTCGACCGCATCGCCGAGGATTGGCTGGCCCTGATCGCCGAGGACGCGGACGCGCTGGACAGCCAGCCCTTCGTCGCCCGCCTTCGCAAGATGGTAGCTCAGGGCAGCGCGTCGGAAAGACAGCGCCGCGTGTATTCCGATGCGATGGCGGATGGCGCCGATCCGCAGGCCGCCCTGCAATCCGTCACCCGGCATCTTGTCGCCGAATTCCGCGAGGCCCCTGAATAGGCTTGCAACATTCTGGAAACAACTGACAACTAAACACGCGTTCAATTCAAGCGGATCTGGGGAGGGAGACGCATGGACTTCGCATTGACCGAAGAACAATCGGCCATATTCGACATGGCCCGCGATTTCGGACAGGACCGGATCGCCCCCCATGCCCATGCATGGGAACAGGACGGCACGATCCCGAAGGATCTCTGGCCCGATGTCGCGGCGCTCGGTCTGGGGGGGATCTTCGTCTCCGAGGATCATGGCGGATCGGGCCTGGGGCGCCTGGACGGCACCCTGATCTTCGAGGCGCTGTCCATGGCCTGCCCCTCGGTCGCGTCCTTTCTGTCGATCCACAACATGTGCGGCGGGATGATCCAGAAATTCGGCAGCGATGCCGCCCGCGACCGCTGGCTGCCGCAGCTGGCGCGGATGGAGGTGATCTTCAGCTATTGCCTGACCGAACCCGGATCGGGGTCCGATGCCGCCGCACTTCGCAGCCGGGCCGAACGCGAAGGCGAGGGATGGCTGCTGAACGGGACCAAGGCCTTCATCTCGGGCGGGGGGTATTCCGACGCTTACCTGGCGATGGTGCGCACGGGCGAGGATGGCCCCCGCGGCATCAGCGCGGTGATCGTTCAGGACGGCACGCCCGGCCTGTCCTTCGGCGCCCCCGAGGACAAGATGGGCTGGCGGTCCCAACCGACCGCGCAGGTGCAGTTCGACGATTGCCGCATTCCTGCCGACAACCTGCTGGGCGAAGAAGGCCGCGGCTTTTCCTATGCGATGGCGGGGCTGGATGGCGGGCGGCTGAACATCGCGGCATCCGCGCTTGGCGGCGCGCAGGCGGCCCTGGATCGGACCATCGCCTACATGTCCGAACGCCGCGCCTTCGGCAAATCGCTGGACCAGTTCCAGGCCCTGCAGTTCCGCCTGGCCGAGATGGAGACCGCGCTGCAATCCAGCCGCATCTTCCTGCGCCAGGCCGCATGGATGCTGGACCAGGGCGCACCCGACGCCACCAAGTTCTGCGCCATGGCCAAGCTGCATGTGACCGATCGCGCCTTCGAGGTCGCGAACCAGTGCCTGCAGCTGCATGGTGGCTATGGCTACCTGGCCGATTACGGGATCGAGAAGATCGTGCGCGACCTGCGCGTGCACCAGATCCTGGAAGGCACGAACGAGATCATGCGGCTGATTATCGGCCGCTCGATGCTGGCAGGCAGGGGGTGACGACGTGAACGATCTGAGCATCCGCAGATCCGGCCGCGCGGGCCGCATCACCTTCACGCGGCCCAAGGCCCTGAACGCGCTGAGCCACCAGATGGCGCTTGCGATCCACCGCGCGCTGGACGACTGGCGCGACGATGCGGATGTGGACCTGGTCATCATTGACGCCGAGGGCGACCGCGCCTTCTGCGCGGGGGGCGACATCGCCGCGGTCTATCATGCCGGCAAGGCGGGCGATCATGCGGTGGGCGCGGATTTCTTCCGCGACGAATACCGCATGAACGCAGCCATCGCGGATTATCCCAAGCCCATCGTGGCCTTCATGCAGGGCTTCGTCATGGGCGGGGGCGTCGGCGTCGGCGGCCATGCCGGGCACCGGATCGTGGGCGACACGACGCGCATCGCCATGCCCGAAAGCGGCATCGGCCTGATCCCCGATGTGGGCGGCACATGGCTGCTGGCACGGGCGCCGGGAAGGATCGGGGAATACCTTGCGCTGACCGGCGCGCGGATGGGACCGGGCGATGCGATCCATGCACGTTTCGCCGACAGCTATCTGCCCGAGAGTGAATGGCCTGAGCTGATCGCGACGCTGGAACGCACGGGCGATGCGACGCTGATCCGCGGCGCGACCCCGCCAGACGCGCCGCTGGCCACGCGCGATCTTTCGGCATTCGGCGGGCAGGACATGGAACAGATCCGCGCAAGGCTGCAGGCCCAAGGTGATGCCGACAGCCTGAAGGCACTGGACCGCAACTCTCCGCTGTCCATGGCAGCGGGATTGGAGATGGTGCGTGCAGCGCGGGGCGACGATCGGATGCAGCAATCGCTGTCGCGCGAATTCCGCTTCACCGCGCGCGCCACGCAGGCCACGGATTTTCTGGAGGGCGTGCGGGCGCAGATCATCGACAAGGATCGCCAGCCTGACTGGCAGGCCGAGGCCACATCTGCAGCGGTCGCGGCATTGCTGTCACCGCTGGACGACGAATTGGAATGGGAGGAACTGGAATGAAGATCGGCTTTATCGGCCTTGGGAACATGGGCGCGCCGATGGCGACGAACCTGGCCGCCGCGGGCCACGAGGTCGCGGGTTTCGACACCGCCGCGCCGATGCCCGAAGGCGTGACCGCCGCCGCCAGCGCGGCCGAGGCCGCGACCGGTGCGGATGTCGTGATCACCATGCTGCCCAACGGCCAGATCCTGCGTTCCGTCGCGGCGGGCGTGATCCCCGCGATGCGCAAGGGCGCGATCCTCTGCGATTGCTCGACCGTGGATGTGGACAGCGCCCGCGCCGTGGCATCCGAGGCGACCGCGGCGGGACTGGGCGCGCTGGACGCGCCGGTCTCGGGCGGGATCGGCGGGGCGCAGGGGGGCACGCTGACCTTCATGGTCGGCGGATCCGATGCCGATTTCAAGGCGGTCCGCCCCCTGTTCGACATCATGGGCCAGAAGGCCGTGCATTGCGGCGATCCCGGCGCCGGGCAATCGGCCAAGATCTGCAACAACATGATCCTCGGCGTCACGATGATCGCCACCTGCGAGGCCTTCGCCCTGGCCGACAAGCTGGGCCTCGACCGGCAGAAGATGTTCGACGTGGTCTCGACCAGTTCGGGCTACAGCTGGTCGATGAACGCCTATTGCCCGGCACCCGGCGTCGGTCCGAAATCGCCCGCGGACAACGACTACAGACCAGGTTTTGCAGCCGAACTGATGCTGAAGGATCTGAACCTTGCGCATATGGCGGCCGGATCGGCCCAGGCGGATACGCCCATGGGCCAGCTTGCGCGACAGCTGTACGAGGATTTCGTCGAACGCGAAGATGGGCTGGGCCGTGACTTTTCGGCAATGCTGCCCAGATTTGTTGCGCGGAACCGCTAGGTCATCATCTTGTGTCTTCCGCCTTAAGGAACCCTCAATCATAGGCATGGTTGATTTCCGATAGAGGAATCGTTCCAAGGGCTCCACCTAATGTCGCGAAACATGCGTATCGTCGTCGTCCTGGTGCTGGCCGCCATCCTGGCGGTCGGCATCGGCCAGCGGCATTTCTCGCGCCCGGCGGTTGCGCAGGTGACGACCCCCCAGACGCAGCTTCCGCATGTCGGCGATACGCCCTCGGCAGACCAGTTGACGATCATCACCGATCCTGGCCGCTACGGAGTGGCGACTGCACCACGCAACAGCCACTATGCCGTGCATATGGGTCACCTGGTCCGTCTGAACGACGCGGGCAAGATCATCTCGATCCTTCGCCCCCTGCCCAAGGCCCCCGTTTCCGGTCGCCGGTAATGCATGGCTGCCTTGCGGCAATGGCACGGAACCCGGCGCGGGCGACGCCGTTGCCTGTCACCTGACAAAAGGAAAGGTTCGGAACCATGCTGCCGCGTACCCTCATCGCTGCGGCGGGGGTCGTGATCGCAGTCGCAACCCTTGCCCCCATTCAGACAACCTTCGGCCATGCGCTTGGCATCCAGCCCCAGCCCCGGTCGGAAACCGTTCTTCTGGTCGGTGATATCGCACCGCCCGATGTCACCCATATCGTGACGCGACCGGGGCTCTATGGGCTTTCGAACCCGCCCGCTGGCAATGTCTATGCCGTGGTGTCGGATCAGCTGGTCCGGCTGGACGCCGATACCGGAAAGATCCTGTCCCGGCTGCGCATGGTCGAGGCGGTGATCGATTAACCGTCCAGCAGGCTGATCGCGGCCTCGGTCGCGGCACCCGTCACCCGGTCGCCCGCCAACATGCGCGCGATCTCGGCCACCCGGTCGGGGCGATCCAGCGCCGTCACGGTTGAGGTGGTCATCCCGTCGGCCACGGCCTTGGCCACGCGGAAATGGTTCTGCCCCAAGGCCGCGACCTGCGGCGAATGGGTGATGACAAGCACCTGCGCGTCCTGCGCCAGCACCTGCAGCCTGCGCCCTACGGCATCGGCGGTCGCACCGCCCACGCCGCGGTCGATCTCGTCGAAGATCATGACCAGCGCATCGTTCCCGCGTGCAAGACAGACCTTCAGCGCCAGCAGAAAGCGCGACAGTTCCCCGCCCGAGGCGATCTTGTCCAGGGGGCCGGACGGCGCGCCCGGGTTCGTCGCGACCGTGAAGGCCACCGCATCACGCCCCTCGGGTCCGGGTTCGCCCGCCGTGACCAATGTGGTGAAGACCGCGCGTTCCATCTTCAGCGGGGCCAGTTCGGCCATGACCGCCGTATCCAGCTGCCCCGCCGCATTCACGCGCAGATCCGTCAACGCATCGGCCGCCTGATCATAGGCCGCATCGGCCTCGGCCGCGATGCGGCGCAGATCGGCGATCCGGCTCTCGCCCGCGTCGATCCGGGTCAGCCGTTCGCGCAGTTCGTCGGCCAGAGCGGCAAGATCGTCGGCCAGCACGTCATGCTTGCGCGCAAGTGCACGCAGGGCGAACAGGCGCTCTTCGGTCGCCTCCAGCGAATGGGGGTCGAAATCCATGGCGCTCAGCGCGTTCTCGACACCCTGCGTCGCCTCGCCCAGTTCGATCAGGGCGCGCGACAGCGCCGAAAGCGGTTCGTCCAATCGCCCCTCGGCGCGTTCAGCGGCACCTTCCAGCCAGCGTGCCGCATCGACCATCGCGCCTTCGGCACCGTCCCCGCCCAGCATCTGCAGCGCACGGGCGACATCCTCGCGGATGCGTTCGGCGCCCTGCATGCTGCGACGGGCGACGTCCAGCCGTTCCTCTTCGCCGGGTTCGGGCGCCAGCTTGTCCAGTTCCTCGACCGCGTGGCGAAGGAACTCTTCCTCGGCGCGGGCAGCTTCCAGCGCGGCCTCGGCCTCGGCCAATTGCGCATGCGCGGTGCGACGCGCAGCCCATGCCGTGCGGGCCGCGCGGGTATCGACGTCGGCGAAGGCGTCCAGCAGCCCGCGATGGCCGCGCGGGTTCAGCAATCCCCGATCGTCATGCTGGCCATACAGCTCGACCAGCACTTCGGACAGACGGCGCAGCACCTCGCCCGAGACGCGGCGGTCGTTGACCCAGCCGGTCTTGCGCCCATCCGATGCGTTGACGCGGCGCAGGATCAGCTCGTCATCCTCGACCGCGATCCCGGCTTCTGCCAGCACATCGCGTGCGGGATGCCCGAGGGGCAGATCGAACACGGCCTGAACCTCGCCCTGATCGGCACCCTTGCGGACCTGGTCCGCCCTGCCCCGCCAGCCCAGCACGAAGCCCAGGCAGTCCAGCAGGATCGACTTGCCCGCCCCGGTTTCACCGGTCAGCACGTTCAGTCCGGGCCCGAAGCTCAGCTCCAGCCGGTCGATCAGCAGCATGTCGCGAATGTCGAGCGTTCTCAGCATGGGCCCGCCCCGAACCGGCCTGATCCGGATCGGATCAGAGCCATCTTCCCTGAATGGTCTGACGATAGACATTGCCCAGCCAGCTGTCGCCACGCGCCTCGGGCGACAGGCCACGACCGCGAAGCTGGCGATACGCATCCTGGTAGAAGGGCGAGGACTGGAAGTTGTGACCCAGGATCGCGCCCGCGGTCTGGGCCTCGTCGTTCAGGCCAAGCGCCAGATAGGCCTCGACCAGACGCAGCAGCGCCTCGGGGGTCTGGGTCGTCGTCTGGAATTCCTCGACCACGACGCGGAAACGGCTGATCGCCGCCGAATAATGCCCGCGCTTGAGATAGTAGCGACCGATCTCCATCTCTTTCGCGGCAAGATGATCGAAGGCCAGGTCGAATTTCAGGATCGCGCTGCGGGCATATTCGCTGTCGGGATATTGCTCGATCACCGTGCGCAGCCCCTGCAACGCCTGGAAGGTCAGCCCCTGATCGCGGCCCACATCGTCGATCTGGTCGTAATAGGACAGCGCCAGCAGATATTGCGCATAGGCCGCTTCCTCGTCCCCCGGATAGACGTCGAGGAACCGTTGCGCCGCGCTGCGGGCCTCTTCGTAGTTCTGGGCCTTGTGATTGCCATAGGCCTGCATGATCAGCGCCCGGCGCGCCCATTCGCTGTAGGGATAGAGACGCTCGATCTCGGAGAAGTAGTAGACGGCATCCTCGGGATCGCCGCTGTTCTCCAGTTCGTATTCCCCGCGCTGATAGATCTCGGCGGCGGTGAACTGGTCGAGGTTCTGGCGCAGTGCAGCCTCACGATTGGCCGCGCAACCCGTCAGAACCATTCCGGCCAGCACCGCAGCCACCATCGAAGCCGAGATATTCCTGCCAGCCATCTTCACCCTGCCCAAGCTTCTGTTCCGCCCCGGCCCGAAGGGCCGACGCCGCCGCGACGTCCTAGCACAGAACAACAGGGGGCGCAAAATGGCAATGTATTGATTTCGGCGGGCCTTTCACGTCGGCGGCAAGGCCCGATGGGGGCGGCGCAGAATCACTGCGCCGCGTTCCTCATTCCGCCGCGATGGGCATGGGATGCGCAAGCCCGGCCAGCTGGCCATAGTCCGCGACACCCGCACCAGGCAGACGCGCCTCGAGGTCGGTATCCACCTCGGCCCAAGTCCAGGCGGTGGGGTCGGCGAACAGTGCGCGCAGCAGGCGGTTCGTCATCGCGTGCCCCGCACGGTGCCCGGTATAGCGGGCCAGAAGCGGCGCCCCCGCCAATGCCAGATCGCCCATCGCGTCCAGCATCTTGTGGCGCACGGCCTCGTCCCGGTGGCGCAGACCGCCCGGCGACAGCACGTCCGCACCATCGACGACGACCGCGTTCATGTAGGTCCCGCCCAGGGCCAGTCCGTTCTGGCGCATCACCTCGATATCCGAGGCGCGGCAGAAGGTGCGGCTGTCGGCCAATTCGCGCAGAAACGCGCCGTTGGCCATGTCCAGCACCTTTTCCTGGTGACCGATGGCGGCATCGGCAAAATCGATCTGGAAGTCGATCTCCAGGTGATCGGCCGGCGTCAGGCGGGCAAAGGCATCGCCATGGCGAACCTCGACCGGGCGCAGGACACGGATCGCGCGCAGCTTGGCGTTCTGCTGACGCAGACCGACGGCAAGGATCTCGGCGACGAAAGGCGCGGCAGATCCGTCGAGGATCGGAACCTCGGGGCCGTCGACGGTGACGACGGCATTGTTCACGCCCGTTCCGGCCAGCGCCGCCATGACATGTTCGACGGTGGACAGGGTCACGCCCCGGCCATTGTCCATCAGCGTGCAAAGCGGCGAGAGCGTGACGTTGTTCCACATGGCCGCAATCTCGACCACGGGATCCAGATCCACGCGCTGGAAGACGATCCCATGCCCTGCGGGGGCGGGATGAATCTCGAGGCGTGCGGGTGCGCCCGAGTGAAGGCCCACACCGTCGAATGCCACTTTGTCTTTCAGCGTCGTCTGCATGGTCTGCCCGTCTTCGCTATGCTTCCAGTTCGTCATCATTCAGCAAGACAACGCATGCGCCCTCTTGCAGGGTTTCAGCTATGCCCCGGGGCATGGAGGTTCAATTAACGTTTTGTGACGGGGTGAAACATTCAAAGGCCTGCGCCCTGCGTCCCCAAGGGGGATTGGCCTAGCCGCTTGCAATACAACGGAAAAAGGGCCGCGTTCTGCGGCCCTTCTTCGAAACATGATGCTGTTATTCGTGAACGCGTCAGTTCGCCTGACGACGAAGGAACGCCGGGATTTCGACATTGTCGCCGCTGTTGTCAGGGCTTGCCAGATCGTCGAAATCGCTTTCCTGCTGGCGCGCACGGACGGCCACACGCTCGTTCACACGTTCGGCGATTGAGGATGCGGCGGGCTTGGACTGCTCTCCGTGACCGGCCATCCGTTCCAGCATGCGGCCAAGGCCGCTCATGCGGTTCTGCGCACGGGGATCGGGCTGCTGAGGCTGCGCCTGGGCGGCGGCATTCTGCTGGCTGCGGTTGTCCACGGCGCGGCGCAGGCGGTCCATCACCTCGGGGGCGGGCTGACCGGCACGGGCCTGGGGCGCACGGGGTGCAACGAAGGCCGAGGCGTCGTCGTCGATCCGAACCGAGTTCTGGCGCGGCGCTTCCTTCGGCTGATAGGCCGGCTTCGGCATGTCGTCTTCGGTCCGCGCGGTGGCCTGCTGGGGTGCGGGCGTCGGGGTCTGCGCGGCGGGCGCGGGCTGCGATGCGGCTGCCTGCTGGCTGCGGACGGTCGCGCGATCCTCGACGACCGGGGCATCCGCGATCGAGGGGTTCTGCGTCAGGGGCGCGGCCATGCCGCGACGCGGGGTCGGCATTTCGGCCGGTGCGGAATCCGCGTCGATGCCGGTCGCCACGACCGAAACGCGGATGGTGCCGTCCATGTCCGGGTCCAGGGTCGAACCGACGATGATGTTGGCGTCGCTGTCCACCTTGTCGCGGATGACGTTCGCGGCCTCGTCCAGCTCGAACAGGGTCATGTCGTAACCGCCGGTGATGTTGATCAGCACGCCCTTGGCGCCGTTCAGGCTGATCTCGTCCAGCAGCGGGTTGGCGATCGCGCGCTCGGCGGCTTCCTGCGCGCGGTTGTCGCCCGCAGCCTCGCCGGTGCCCATCATGGCCTTGCCCATCTCGTCCATGACCGCACGAACGTCGGCAAAGTCGAGGTTGATGAGACCCGGACGGACCATCAGGTCGGTCACGCCCTTCACGCCCTGATAGAGCACGTCGTCGGCCATCGCGAAGGCCTCGGTGAAGGTGGTCTTCTCGTTCGCAAGGCGGAACAGGTTCTGGTTCGGAATGATGATCAGCGTGTCCACGACCTTCTGGAGCGCCTCGACGCCCTCTTCGGCCTGGCGCATCCGCTTGGTGCCCTCGAACTGGAAGGGCTTGGTCACGACGCCGACGGTCAGAATGCCCATCTCGCGCGCGGCCTGCGCGATGATCGGGGCCGCGCCGGTGCCGGTGCCGCCGCCCATGCCCGCGGTGATGAAGCACATATGCGCGCCCATCAGGTGATCGACGATATCCTCGATCGTCTCCTCGGCGGCCTTGGCACCGATGGTGGGCTTCGCGCCCGCGCCCAGGCCCTCAGTGACCTTCGGACCCATCTGGATGCGGCTGGTGGCGCTGTTCTGCTGCAGCGCCTGCGCATCGGTGTTGGCAACCACGAACTCGACGCCTTCCAGCATCTTCTCGATCATGTTGTTGACGGCGTTGCCACCCGCGCCGCCGACGCCGAAGACGGTGATGCGGGGCTTCAACTCTTCTTCGTCGTTCATCATCAGATTGAGGTTCATGGTTCCGCCTGTTTTTTGCTGCTTCGCATTCGGGCGCGGGCTGCCCGCTCGAATCCCGTGAATTATTCTTGATCGTAGCGATTCTGCCACGCTGCGTCATCCCAAAAAGCCGGAAGCTCCGCAAAATCTGGCGATGAAAGCCCGCAAAACAAGCGGTATCTTGCCAAAGGCGCAGGATATGGTGCAGAGCCCTGCACCAATCGCTAACGAATGGTTTTCGCGCTTACCAGTTGCTCTTGAACCAGCGATATGCGCGCTTGAAACTGCGTGCCGGATAGGCGTCGGCGGGGGTCTCGAAATCCCACCATTCGTCCTGCGGATGGGCCGCGAACAGCGCCAGCCCGACGGCCGAGGAGAAGCTGGGATCGGTCAGCTGATGGGACAGCCCGTCGATCCGCAGGGGCCGCCCGCAGCGGATGTTCGGCCCCAGGATGCGCGATGCCAGCCCGTCCAGCCCGGGGATCTGGCTGCCGCCGCCCGTCAGCACCATCTGCTGGCTGGGCATGTAGTCGAAGCCTGCCGCGTCCAGGATCTCGCGCACGCCTTCCAGGATCTCCTCGACCCTCGGGCGCATGATCGCGATGACATCGGCACGGCTGACCTGACGGCGGTCGGCCTCCCAGTCGCCCGTGTCGCCGCCGATGTCGATCATGTCGCGATCGTCGCGTCCCGTCGCCTCGACCCCGCCGCTGAGCGTCTTGAGCCGTTCCGCCACGGGCAGGCTGACCCGCAGCCCCTGCGCGATGTCCTGCGTGATCAGGTTGCCGCCGATCGGCACGTGGTCCGAGAAGATCATGTGCTTGCGCACGAAGATCGACACGCCGGTCCCGCCACCGCCGAAATCGATGCAGGCCGCGCCCAGCTCCTGCTCATCCTCGACAAGGCTGGCGCGGGCCGAGGCATAGGGGGCCGAGGCGATCCCCGCCAGTTCCAGGTCGCAGCGGCGGATGCAGTGGACCAGGTTGCCGATGACATCGCCGTCCACGGTCAGCACATGCATGTCGCAGAACAGCTTGTTGCCCAGGTGTTCGCGCGGATCGGCCAGGCCCGAACGGTTGTCCACGGCAAAGTTCACGGGCTGCGCATGCAGAACCTCTCGGCCGCGCCCGAAATCGGGAACGTCGCAGGCGGCCAGCACCTTGGCCACGTCGTGATCGTCCACCTTGCCCTGGGCCAGCGGCGTCTCGCCCGCCAGACCGTAAGAGGCCGGACGCCCGCCCGACAGGCAGGCGATGACATGGTCGATCCGCACGCCCGCCAGCTTCTGCGCGGCGGCGACGACGGTGCGGATCGCGCGCTCGGTCTCGGCCATGGTCTCGATCTCGCCGCGGCGCATGCCGCGCGAACGGGTCGAGGCCGCGCCGATGACGCGGAAATTCACCTGCCCCGCCATGGGACCGACGCCGTCCGTTTCGCGGAAGGTGCCGGTGCCGTCGAAGCGCAGCACCAGGCAGGCGATTTTCGACGTGCCGATATCCAGGATGCCGATGACGCCCCGCTGAAGCGCGGCGCGGCGCATGTTCCGCATCGCCCGCTGTGTCTGGTACAGTTCCGCCATGATCCGACCCCTCCCCTCGCCTCAGCTTTCGTTGTCTTGCAGGATGCGCCCGTCGGGCCCCAGGGGGGGCTGACCACGGGCGGTCCTGATCGTGTTTCGCGCATCGATTCCCAGCCGCAGCACGGGCCGCTTCGGATCGCGCAGATCGACGACCGTGATGTCGCGGCTCAGCAGATCCTCGGACCGGTGCATGGCGATCGCGGCCTCGAGCGCGACAAGCGCGCCCTGCGCGGGCAGCATGATCCGCTGATCATGGTCCAGCACCAGATCCCAACGGCGTTCCCCCACCCGGACAAGGCCACGGACGCGCGGCAGGATCGGACCCGCCGCATCGAACAGCTGCAGCGCCTCGGCGGTGGCCTGTTCGGCCCCGTCGCCCGAAACCAGCGGCAGATCGGGGCGCACCTCCCGCGAGGTGACGCCCGCGACGCGGTGCCCGCCATCGTCCAGCATCTCGATTCCGCGGGCGTGCCGCCACAGCAGCGCGGGCTGGCGTTCGGTCACCACGGCCGACAGGATGCCGCCCGGCTTCACGCGCAGGTCGATCGTGTCCACGGCGTCCAGCTGCATCACCTGCAGGCGCAGCGCGGCCAGATCGATATCGAAGCTGGAGGCCGGCAGATCGACCGGCAACATCGCCTTGAGCGCGCGCGCGACCACCGGGGACGCGCCTTCGACCTGCATCTCGCGCACTTGGAATTCGTCGCGGTTCTGAACGCTGTCCACGGCACGGGCGATGTTGTCGGTCAACGCGGTCCGCCGCGTCTCGTCCGCCAGCCACAGACCGCCGATCAGGGCTGCCAGAAAGGCCGGCAGCCCGATCCGTGCAATCCGACGCCACAGCGGGCGCAGCCACATGCGCTGCAGACGGTATTTCAGGCGTGACGGTGCGGGGTCGCGTCGCGGGCGCGACGTATCATGGGTCTGCTGCTTTCCGGGGCGGTGATCGATCACGACCGGCACAGCGCATCCTCCACCATCCAGCGCATCAGCGCGGGGAAATCGATCCCCTGATGCGCGGCCTGTTCGGGCGCAAGCGATGTCGGCGTCATGCCGGGCTGGGTATTCACCTCGAGGATGATGAGCCCGTCCACGCCCCGCGCCTCGTCCCACCGGAAATCGGTGCGCGACAGCCCGCGACAACCAAGCGCCTGATGCGCACGCAGCGCCATCTGCAGGCAGGCCTCGCGGATCTCGGCGGGAATCTCGGCGGGGATCACGTGGCGCGATCCGCCGACGGTATATTTCGCGGCGTAGTCGTACCAGCCGTCGACCTGGATCTCGGTCACGTCCAGGGCGCGGTCGCCCATGACCGTGGTCGTCAGTTCGCGGCCCGGGGCATAGGTCTCGACCATCACGCGGGCCGGCATGTCGGACGACAGCTGCGGGGGTTCGTTCGCGCCGTCATGCACGATATAGACCCCGACCGAGCTTCCCTCGTCATTCGGCTTCACGACATAGGGCGGCGCGATGACGTGACGGGCGCGAACGTCGTCCGCATCGGCGATCACGCTTTCGACGACAGGCAGACCGGCGGCGCGGAAGGTGGCCTTGGCGCGCGTCTTGTCCATCGCCAGCGCGGATGCCAGCACGCCCGAATGCGTATAGGGCAGCCCCATCCATTCCAGAACGCCCTGGACGCAGCCATCCTCGCCCCAACGGCCATGCAGTGCGTTGAAGACGACGTCGGGGGCGACCTCGGTCAGGCGGCGGACAAGCTCGTCGCCGCGCGAATCGCCCAACGCGATCTCGATGACTTCATATCCTGCCACCCGCAGTGCAGCCGCGCATTCGCGGCCCGACGACAACGAGACCTCGCGCTCGGCCGAAGGTCCGCCCATCAGAACGGCCACTGTGGGGGCTGTCCTGCTCGACCTGCCCGTCACGTTTTGCCTTTCATCCCCGTTTTGGCCGGGGTTCATGAAGAAGGTGCCGGGATGCTTCGCCCCCGTGCATGCGCAAGGATACAGCCAAAGCCGCCCGCGCAAAAGCGCAATTTTCCGTTGTCAAATAGAATGTTGCGAGGTTTCGCCGGTTAACCCGATCTTAATCTTCCTCGGGGGTGGGTTCGCCGATGCGAACGACCTCCCATTGCAGCTCGTGGCCGCTCTCCTCCAGCACGCGCCTGCGGACCAGTTCGCCAAGCGCCTCGAGATCCGCCGCCGTCGCGCCGCCGGTATTGATTAGGAAGTTCGGGTGCTTCTGCGACATCTGCGCGCCGCCCCAGCTGTGTCCCCGCAGACCCGCCTGATCGATCAGCGCCCATGCCTTCAGTTCGTGCGTGTCGTCGGCCTGCCCGGTCGAGCTGTATCCGGCGGGATTGCGGAAGGTCGAACCGGCGCTGCGCTCCTTGGTGGGCTGGGTCGCATCGCGCCGGTCCAGCTGCTCGGCCATGCGGGCATGCAGCGCATCCGGGTCACCCTTGGGCGCGCGCATCGTGACGCTGGTGATGACGCTGCCCTCGGGCAGGTCGGAATGGCGATAGCCGAAGTTCAGATCGCCCGCACTCAGCGTGATCTTGCGACCCTCGCGCGTCACGACCCGCCCCTCGATCAGGTGATCGGCCATATAGGTGCCATAGCAGCCCGCGTTCATGCGAACCGCGCCCCCGATGCTGCCGGGGATCGTGCGCAGGAAGGTCAGATCCAGCCCCGCATCGGCCGCCCGCCGTGCGACCTGCGCATCCAGCGATGCCGCGCCGACCGTCAGGACATCGCCATCCACCTCGACCCCGTTGAAGGCGCGACCCAAGCGGACCACCACGCCCCGGATCCCACCATCGCGCACGATCAGGTTGCTGCCGACGCCCATCGCGAAGACCGGAACGGCAGGATCGAGTGCGGCCAGAAACTCGGCCAGGTCATCCTCGTCCGCGGGTTGGAACAGCCATTCGGCAGGGCCGCCCACGCGCAGCCAGGTCAGGCTGTCCAGCGAACGGTTGGCAATGAGGCTGCCGCGGGGGGTCGGAATGTCGGTGCTCATGCAGGTCTGGTAGCCACGGGGGGCGCAGCCGTCAACAGCGCGCCCGGGGTTACAGGATGAAGGTGGTCGCCGCGGACACAGTTGCCGTCAAGAGCGCCAGCAAGGTCAGCCCACCGGCACGGCTGCGCCAGCGCAGGCGGTGCCGAAAGGCGAAGGCCAGCCCCAGGCCTGTCGCCACACCCAGAAGCGCAGGGGACAGGGTGAAGGCCTGCGCGGTCACCGCGGCCAGGTCGTGAAATCCGTCCCGCCCCTGCGCGGCCAGGCGCAGTTGCAGCGCGATGGCTGCCAGCAGCAGCGACAGGATCAGCAGCGGCCAGATCATGCGCAGCCGGGCCGAGCCCCAGGCGATGAAGCCCGCGCCCAGCAGGCAGCATGCCGCGATGATCCAGGGCATCTCGATGGTCACTGGCTTGCGCCCGGCGGCATGGCGGGCGGATGGCCGCCGGACCGCGGACAGGCGCAAAGCGCAAGCGCCCCCACCGCGAAACCCGCGACCCCCAGCCCCGGCCCCCAGAGAAGCGTCAGCCAGCCAAGCGCCGGAACGCCGCCCAGCACGACCAGCCAGGACAGGCGACGGCGCATCCGCCCCTCGGTCCAGGGCAGCGCGATCGCGACGGCAAGGAACAGCCCCGCCGCCATCAGCGCCAGTCCCGGCGCCGAGAGATGTTGGACCAGCGTCACGCGGCCTTGCCTTGCAGCCTGCCCGGAAGCGCGTTCGCCCAGGCCGAGATGGTCCCCGCACCCAGGCAGACGACCATGTCGCCCGGACGGGCCTGTTCGCGGACCAGCCGTTCCAGGTCATCCTCGGACAGGATGGCGCGCGCATGGCGATGGCCGTGGGCGATCAGCCCCGCCACCAGATCGTCGCGGCCCGCACCGGGGATCGGGTCCTCTCCGGCGGCATAGACATCGCCGATGGCCACGACATCGGCCTCGTTGAAGCAGGTGCAGAAATCGTCGAACAGGCTGGACAGCCGCGAGAAGCGGTGCGGCTGATGGACCGCGATCACGCGCCCCTTGGTCGCCTGACGGGCGGCCTTCAGCACCGCCGCGATCTCGACCGGGTGATGGCCGTAATCGTCAATGATGGTCACGCCATCGACCTCGCCCACGCGGGTGAAGCGGCGCCCGACACCGCCGAACTTGGCCAGCGCGTCGCGGATCTCGGATTTCTTGATCCCCAGATGCCGCGCCACGGCGACGGCCGCCAGGCAGTTCGACACGTTGTGATCGCCCGGCATCGGCAGGGTGCAGCCCTCGATCAGGGGGATGTCGTCGCCCGTCGCCTCGCCCTGCAGCGCGATGTCGAAATGCGCGATGCCGTTCTCATAGGTCAGGTTCAGCGCGCGCACATCGGCCTGCGCGTTGAAGCCGAAGGTCACCACGCGCCGGTCGGTCAGGCGCCCGACAAGGGCCTGCACCTCGGGGTGGTCGGTGCAGCAGACGGCCAGACCGTAGAAGGGAATGCCCGATGCGAAATTGTAGAAGCCCTGCCGCAGCGCGTCGAAGCTGCCCCAATGCTCCATATGCTCGGGGTCGATATTGGTGACGATGGCGATATCGGCGGGCAGGCGGTTGAAGCTGCCATCGCTCTCGTCGGCCTCGACCACCATCCATTCGCCGGCCCCTGCCCGCGCGTTAGATCCATAGGCGTGGATCACGCCGCCATTGATGACGGTGGGATCGACGCCGCCCGCATCCAGCAGCGTGGCGACCATGGTCGTGGTCGTCGTCTTGCCATGGGTGCCCGCGATGGCGATGTTCGACTTCATGCGCATCAGCTCGGCCAGCATCTCGGCGCGGCGGACGATGGGCAGGCCGCGACGGCGCGCCTCCTCAAGCTCGGGGTTGCCCTTCTTGATCGCGGTCGAGATGACGATGACGCCCGCACCCTCGACGTTTTCCGCGCGCTGGCCCTCGAACACGGTCGCGCCCAACGTCTCCAGCCTGTCGGTGATCTTCGACCGCTTCAGATCGCTGCCCTGCACGCGATAGCCCAAGGTCAGCAGCACTTCGGCGATGCCCGACATGCCGATGCCGCCAATGCCCACGAAATGGATCGGGCCCAGTTCTCCGGGCAGTTTTGTCGCCGCGTTCATCGCAGAATCTCCGTCACGAGGTCGTAGAGGCGCCGTGCCGCGTCGGGCCGGGCCAGGGACAGCGCGGCATCGGCCATGGCCTGTGCCTGCGCAGGGTCGGTAAGGATCGCGCGGATGTCGCGCGTGAGGCCTTCGGCGTCAAGCACCGACTCGGGGTGGATCAGCGCGGCCCCGGCCTCGGCAAGGGATTGCGCATTGGCCGTCTGGTGATCCCCCGCCGCCGCGGCGAAGGGGATCAGGATCGAGGGTCGTCCGATGACCGTGATGTCGGCCAATGACGATGCGCCCGATCTGCTGACGACCAGCTGCGCCGCCGCGATCCGTTCGGGAACATCCGCGAAGAAGGGCTGCACCTCGGCGCGGATGCCCGCCCGATCATAGGCGGCTGCCACCCGCTCGGCATCCTCGGCCCGCGCCTGGTGGCTGACGTTCAGGCGATGGCGGATATCTTCGGGCAACGCCGCCACGGCTGCGGGGACCACATCCGACAGGACGCGTGCGCCTTGGCTGCCGCCGATCACCAGAAGGTTCAGCGCCCCCTGCCCCGGCGCGGCATAAGGTGCCGCCGCATGATCCAGGACCGATTCGCGCACCGGGTTGCCGACATGTTCGCCCGCGACGCCATCGGGCAGATCCGTGGGCCATGTCCCGCAGGCCACGCGCTGGACGCGGCCCGCGAAGATGCGGTTCACGCGGCCCATGATGCCGTTCTGTTCATGGATCATGCGGGGCACGCCCATGGTCAGCGCCGCCGACATGGCCGGGATGGTGGGATAGCCGCCAAACCCCACGACCACGTCGGGCCGGTCGGCGCGGAACCCGCGCCGCGCGGCCATGACGCCCGACAGGATGCGGAAGGGCGCGGACAGCTTGCCCATGGCCCCGCCGCGTGCGGTGGTGGCCGAACTGACGACCTGCCGCTCGACCGCTTCGGGGAAATTGCCGGCATAGCGGGCGCCGCGCGTGTCGGTCGACAGCTTCACGCGCCAGCCCTCGGCCAGCATCAGTTCGGCCAGCGACTGCGCGGGAAACATGTGGCCGCCGGTCCCCCCGGCAGCGATGAGTGCGAGCTTGCCTGTCATCTCAGTGCCTCCGACGGAGGATTTCGGCGAATTCGCCCTGCGGACGGGTGCGCGTCAGCGCCAGCAGCATGCCCATCGCGATCCCCGATGCGATGACCGATGAACCGCCATAGCTGACGAAGGGCAGCGTCATGCCCTTGGCGGGCAGCAGGCGCACGGCCACGCCCATGTTGATCAGCGCCTGCACGCCAAAGGCGCAGGCCAGGCCCGTTCCCGCGATCCGCGCGAAGGGGTCGCGTTCCTTGATCATCCGCAGCAGCGAACGCGTGACGATGATGGTATAGAGCGTGATGATCGCCATCACCATGATGAAGCCGTATTCCTCGGCCGCGACGGCGATGATGAAGTCGGTATGCGCATCGGGCAGCGACCATTTCACCGACCCCTCGCCCACGCCGACGCCGAAGAACCCACCCTCCTGGATGGCATTCGTCGCGTATCCGATCTGCGTGCGGGGATCGACATCGGGCTGCAGGAAGCCGTTGATGCGGCGCGCGAAATGTTCGGACGCGCCATAGGCGAAGACCCCGCCCATCATGGCCATGCCCGCAACGCTCAGCAGCAGGATCATCGGTGCCCCCGCCACGAAATACATCACCAGCCAGGAAAACAGCACCAGCGAGGCCTGCCCGAAATCGGGCTGCGATGCCAGGAACAGCACCACCGCGACAAGCGTCCCGAAACTGTAGAGCTTGCCCGGCGGGCCGCCGACATCCTGGCTGGCGGCCATGAACCAGGCGCAGATGGCGACGAAGCCGGGCTTGAGGAATTCGGACGGCTGGATCGACACGAACCCGAGCGACAGCCAGCGCGTGGCACCCTTGCCGAAATCGGTGCCAATGAAGGGCAACGCCACGATCAGCAGGAAGGACACCGCGAAGCCCAGCACCCCGATCCTGCGGATCTGGCGCGGCGACATCATGGATATGACCAGCATCACCACGACCGCCAACCCGCCGAAGATCATCTGGCGCTGAACATAGTAGAAACGCGGAAGATTGTTCTTTTCCGCCAGGGGCACGGATGCCGCCAGGCCCAGAAGAAGGCCCATCGCGAACAGCCCGATCACGCAGGCCAGGGCCCACTTGTCGAGCGTCCGCCACCAGCGTGGAAGAATGGGATCGCCCGCCCGCGCGGGCGTGGCGCCAAAGACCATCTCGGTCATGGGAATACCGCCGTCACTGCCTCTGTCCTGCCCGGTTGATCCGGGTCTGCCGCAGATGATAGCGCGATTGTGCCCCCGCCGCTACAGTCGATTGAAAAAATGAAGGATGCGCCGCATTTTTTCGAAACTGGTCCTCAGCCCAGCATGGCAAGGCCGGGGAAGGTCTCGAGCAGCCAGAAGCTGATCGCCGACAGCGCCCCCGTCAGCAGCATGATGCCGACGACGATCAGCAGCGCGCCCATCACCCGCTCGATCACCTTCAGCCAGGGCTTGATGCGATTCATCAGGCCGATGGCGCGGTTGATGAAGATGGCGGCCAGCAGGAAGGGAATCCCCAGCCCAAGCGCGTAGATCGCCAGAAGGGCGGTGCCGCGCGACAGTTCTCCGCCGGATGCGGCAAGGGACAGGATCATCCCCAGCTGCGGCCCGATGCAGGGGGTCCAGCCGAATGCGAAGGCAAGACCCAGCACATAGGCCCCGAGCGCGCCGCCCTGCCCTGCGCCCGTCTGCATCCGGGCCTCCTGATCCAGCAGCGGGATGCGGATCACATGCAGGAAATGCAGGCCCATGATGATCACCATCACGCCCGCACCGCGCGCCAGCCAGTCCTGATAGGACAGGAATGCCCGCCCGAAGGCCGAAGCTGCAAAGCCCATCACCAGGAACACGGTGGACAGTCCCAGCACGAAAAACAGCGCCGGCAGCACCGCGCTGCGTTCCCGCGTCTTCAGGCCGTTCACCCCCACCCCGGTCATGTAGGCCAGATAGGGCGGCACAATCGGCAGCACGCAGGGCGACAGGAAGGACAGCACACCGGCCAGAAGCGCGACGAAGGCTGCGGGGATGAAGGCGGCGGTGGCGAGTTCGATTCCAAGCATGTCCGCAACTTAGCGGCCCGGTCGGGGAAAGATAGCCGTCACCCTGTCACGGCTTCGTGGGATGAAACGGCATCCCGACCATGAAGAAGGGGGCGCAGGTTTCCCCGCGCCCCCTTCCGTATCGATTTTCGGCCCCTGCCGCCTTACCGGGCCCACCAGCCGCGACGGCGCGGCTTGGCCTCGACCGCAGCCTCGGGCTGGTTCGCAGCTGCAGGCGTTTCGGGCTTGGCGGGCACGGATTTCGGTGCTTCGGCCTGCGGTGCTTCGACCTCTGGCACATCGGCTTCCGATGCCTCGGGCGCGGCCTTTTCCTGCACGGCCAGCTCTCCGTCTTCCGTGGTCATCGCATCGGAAGGCAGCACCTCGGCGGCGATGGCCGCAGGGGCCGCAACCTCGGTCACGGCGGGCGCGGGCGCCGCATCGGCGGG
>NZ_JAHKQB010000037.1:0-46833 GCF_018860625.1 Paracoccus sp. C2R09 | reverse complement strand
CCCGCATCGACGACCTCGGGCAGGGCATCGTCGCTGCTGTTGCGGCGGCTGCGCGACCGACTGCGCGAACGGCTGCGGCTGCTGCGCGAACGGCTGCCGCCCTCGACATCGGATTGCGCGGCGTCGTCGCCCTCGGCTTCGGTCTCGCCCGCCGAGCTTTCCTGAGCGGGCTGTTCGGCCACGGCATCATCCGATCCGCTTTCCTCCGATCCGTTCTCGTCGGATCCGTTCTGCTGATCGCCCTCGGCACGGTCGCCATTGCCCCGGCGACGCC
This sequence comes from Paracoccus sp. C2R09, assembly GCF_018860625.1. Lineage (GTDB taxonomy): Bacteria > Pseudomonadota > Alphaproteobacteria > Rhodobacterales > Rhodobacteraceae > Paracoccus. Next base: position 46,559 of record NZ_JAHKQB010000037.1, on the reverse strand, counting down.
GACGACGGCGGCGCTTGCGCGACCGGCCCTCGCCTTCCTCGTCATCCTCGGGTTGCGCGGGGGACGCCTCGGGGGTGGAAGCCTCGACGATCTCGGCCTCCTCGATGGGGGTCTCCTCCTGCGGCTCGTCCTCTTCCTCGGCCACGACGATGCTGGCCATCAGGTCGGCGCTGACGCCCAAGGGGGCATGCGCGGCCTCGGCCACCTGGCGCGTGGCGGTCTTGAACTTCTCGATCGCGTAATCGGGCGAGATGAGCGAGGGGTCGGCCTCGACCCGCACGGCCATGCCGTAACGCGCCTCGATGCCCGCGATATGTTCGCGCTTCTGGTTCATCAGGAAGTTCGCCACCGAAACGGGCGCCTTCACCAGAACCTCGCGCGAACGCTTGCGCGTGCCCTCTTCCTCGATCGCGCGCAGGATCGTCAGCGCAAGGCTGTCGTCGCTGCGGATCAGGCCGGTGCCGTGGCAATGCGCGCAGGGCTGCGTGGTCGATTCCAGCATGCCGGGGCGCAGGCGCTGGCGCGACATTTCCATCAGGCCGAAGCCCGAGATGCGGCCGACCTGGATGCGGGCACGATCGGATTTCAGGCGATCCTTCATGCGCTTCTCGACGGCGGCGTTGTTCTTGCGCTCGTCCATGTCGATGAAGTCGATGACGATCAGGCCCGCGAGGTCGCGCAGGCGCAGCTGGCGGGCGACCTCGTCGGCGGCCTCGAGGTTGGTCTTGGTCGCCGTATCCTCGATCGAGCCTTCCTTGGTGGCACGCCCCGAGTTCACGTCGATGGCGACCAGCGCCTCGGTCACGCCGATAACGATGTAGCCGCCCGATTTCAGCTGCACGACCGGGTTGAACATGCCCGACAGATAGCTTTCGACCTGGTAGCGCGCGAAGAGCGGCATCTGGTCGGTATAGTTCTTCACGCTGTCCGCATGGGTCGGCATGATCATCTTCATGAAGTCCTTGGCGACGCGATAGCCGCGCTCGCCCTCGACCAGAACCTCGTCGATCTCCTTGGAATACAGATCGCGGATCGTGCGCTTGATCAGGTCCCCTTCCTCGTAGATGGCGGCGGGCGCGACCGACTGGAAGGTCAGGTCGCGGATCTGTTCCCACAGGCGCAGCAGGTATTCGTAGTCGCGCTTGATCTCGGTCCGGGTGCGCTGGCTGCCGGCGGTGCGGATGATCAGGCCGGCGCCCTTCGGCACCTCCAGCTCGCCCGCGATGTCCTTCAGCTTCTTGCGATCGGCCGCGTTGGTGATCTTGCGGCTGATCCCGCCGCCGCGGGCGGTGTTGGGCATCAGGACGCAATAGCGACCCGGCAGCGACAGATAGGTGGTCAGCGCGGCACCCTTGTTGCCGCGTTCCTCCTTGACGACCTGGACCAGCATGATCTGCCGGACCTTGATCACCTCCTGGATCTTGTAGCGACGCGCGCGGGGCTTGCGGGGGGCGCGGACCTCCTCGGTGACGTCCTCCTCGGCGACGGATTCGATGTCGTCGCTCTTGGTGTCGGCATCGTCATCGGTCGCGACCTCGTCGCCCGCATCCGCAGCCTCGGCGCGGCTGCGCTTGCGGGGGGCGGGCTCGTGGTCGTCCTCCTGCTCCTCGGCGCGTTCCTCGGCCATCAGGGCCTCGCGGTCGGCCGCGGGGATCTGGTAGTAATCGGGATGGATTTCCGCGAAGGCGAGGAAGCCGTGACGGTTCCCGCCGTAATCCACGAAGGCCGCCTGCAACGAGGGTTCGACCCGCGTGACCTTTGCCAGATAGATGTTCCCCGAAAGCTGACGCTTGTTCAGGGTCTCGAAGTCGAATTCCTCGACCTTTGTTCCGTCGACCACGACCACCCGAGTTTCCTCGGCATGGGTGGCGTCGATGAGCATTTTCTTTGCCATTGATTATGTCTTTCGCGCAGGCAGGAACCGGGCGGCGACGATGTCGACCCCGGTGCGTGGCTGCGTTGTGATTGGGACGCGGCGGCGTCGCTGGCGGCGAAAGCGGCGACGGCGGCTGCAAAGCCCCGCCCGTCCCCGTATCTGCCGTCCAAAGCGCGCGTCATCGCGTCTGTTCCTTCGAAAGACCCGTTGTCCGTGGGACAGCCGGGCCGCTGTCTGTCATCGCCCCGGCGCGCTGCAAGGCGCGGCCCAAGGGCGGGTTTTCCGCGAGACACGTGACCCGCCTGTTGCTTGGGGCCAGAGGTGTCGCGCTGCGAAACTGTCGGCGCCTGCCGGTTCCGTCACGACGGACCATGGGCGCATGGGTCCACCATAGAGGTGGAATGCAGGAAAATTCAATGCCGAAAACGGTCTGTGCCCCTTTCATGCGCAGGGTGTTCCGTCGCGGGACCGACATGAAGCGCCCCGGCGGCGCGCCCGCATCGCCACGAACCCGCCCGCGGACGCGACCGGCACCCCCGGGCTGTCACGAAGCCATAACGCGAGTTTCACGCGGATGTCGCAGGCTTTTCCGATGATGCGTGCAAGGCACAACCACCGGAGGAACGCATGGCCGTGATGCGGGCAGATGCCGGGACCGAACCCGACGAAGCGCTTCTGCAGGCGGCCCGCGCCCTGCCCCGCGGCGCGCCCATCGTCGTCATGTCCCACGGTTTCAGGTATTCGCCCGACCACCCCGCCCATTGCCCCCATCGCCACATCCTGTCGCCCACGCCCCCTTCCTGCGGCCCGTCCTGGCCCTTGGCACTGGGATTCGGCGGCCCCCGGTCCGAGGGCCTGGCCGTGGCCTTCGGCTGGCAGGCGCGCGGCAGGCTGCGGGCGGCCTATGGACGCGCGGAACAGGCCGGATGCGCGCTTGGCGATCTGGTGGGCAGGCTGTCGGCACTGGCCGAACGTCCCGTGGCGCTGATCGGGCATTCGCTCGGCGGTCGGGTGGTGTTGCAGGCGACGGCCCGCGCCACCCCCGGCAGCGTCGGGCGCGTGGTGCTGCTGAACGCGGCCGAATTCCGCGACATGGCAGCCAAGGTCGTCGCGACCCCCTCGGGTCGGCGGGCCGAGTTCCTGAACGTCACCGCCCGCGAGAACGACCCCTTCGATTTCGCATTGGAGGCGATCCTGTCGGGCGGGCGCAGGCGGGCCTTGGGCTTCGGGCTGGAAACCCCCCGCGCCAACTGGCTGGACCTGCAGATCGACGACGCGGCGACGCTGGATGCACTGGCGGATCTGGGCTTTCCGACGGAACGCGGCGCCCGGAGGCTGTCGCATTGGACATCCTATCGCCGGGGCGGGTTGTTCGAATTCTATCGCGCGGCCATGTGCCACCCCTGGGCCGTGCCGCTCGGGTTGCTGCGACACCATCTGCCGGTGCGGCCCGAACCGCGTTGGGCGCGGCTCTGGGCGGCCCAGGGGCCCGTCGCGCGGGCCTAGTCGCGCTTGTCGGGCAATGCATGCGCCCGGTAGAGGCCCGCATTCCCCATCAGGAAGGCGAACAGCAGGATCGGCAGGCCGAAGGTCTTGAACCAGACCCAGGTCTCGTCCGAGAAGTTGCGCCAGATCGCCTCGTTGGCCACCGCCAGCGCAAGGAAGAACAGCGCCATGCGCAGGGTCAGCTTGCGCCAGCCCTCGTTGTCCATGGGCAGCGCCTCGGACAGGACGGCGCCCAGCCAGTTGCGGCGCAGCAGCAGCGACATCCCCAGGATCGCGCCGAACAGCAGATAGATCAGCGTGGGCTTCATCTTGAAGAAGCGCGGATCGTTCAGCCAGATCGACAGCCCGCCGAAGACCAGCACCAGGACCAGCGTGGCGATCTGCATCGGCTGCAGCCGGCCGTTGACGCGCCATTGCACCAGGCTTGCCAGCAGCAGCGCGGGAATGAAGACCAGCGTGGCCAGGATGAACCCGCCATATTCGCGGCCCGCGATGACGACCGTGTCGTCGCGGTACAGCATGAAGACCCCGAAAAACAGGACCAGAGGCCCGAATTCCAGCAGCGGCTTCAGCCAGGGTTTGGAGTTTTGCATGACGTCTGCCTCAGGCCGCGAATTCCACGATCATCGCGCCGGCTGCGATCACGGCCATCAGGACCGCGCGACGCGCGCCCACCTTTTCGCCCAGGATCAGCCAACCCACAAGGGCTGCGAACACGGTCGAGGTTTCGCGCAGCACGGCGGCTCGCCCGACCTCGTCCAGGCGGGTGGCGATCATGATCGATCCGAAGCTGGCAAAGGCCACCAGCGCGCCGATCACCCCGCGCCCCATCAGCGGCCCCAGCTCGGACCGGGGCAGCGCGGCAAGCCTGCGCATGTTCCAGATCGGCATGAAGAACGCGTCCAGCAGAAAGAACCACGCAAGGAAGGTGAACGGGTTCTGGGCCAGCCGGATCCCCCACGCGTCATAGGTCGTATAGAGCGCGACCGTCGCCCCGGTCGCTAAGGCCCAGAGCAGCGCGGGCACCAGCGTCTCGCGGCCGACCGTCACCTTGCGATAATTATGCGCGGCCAGCGCGAAGATCCCGCCGACCAGCAGCGCAAGCCCCAGCCACTGCACCGTGTTGAACCGTTCGTGAAAGACCAGCATCGCAGCCAGCACCGCGAAGAAGGGCGCGCTGCCGCGCACCACCGGGTAGACGACGATATAGGCGCCCCGCTGATAAGTCTGCGCCTGCGCCATCTTGTAGACGATGTGAATGACCACCGCCCCCGCCAGCGCCAGCCACAAGGGGCGGTCGGGCCAGGGCACCAGGAACAGCGCGACGGGCAGCGCCATGATGCCATAGCAGATGTCGATGGCCGCGCGGCTGATCCAGGGATCGTGCCGGCCCTTCTGCAATGCGCCGAATACCGCATGGAGGAACGCCGCCGTCAACGCCAGCGCCGAGGCCAGCGTCGCACCCTGTTCCGTTCCCGCGACCGAGGTGATCCATTTTCCCATGCCGTTTCATGGCCGGGGCTTGCACGTTGTGCAAGGGGGAAGGCTCAATCCAGCCGCAGGGCCGTCAATATCTCGCCCGGCAGGGCGTCGGCGCCGGTCATGCGCTGGATCAGCAGGGCATGGCGGGTGTCGGGCGGGTAATCCGCATCGCGGATCTCCTCGGGGTGGACGTTCAGGCGCAGGGGCGCCGCGCCGTCCCATCGCGACAGCAGCTCCAGCTGGACGACGATATTGGTATAGCGCACCGTCCGGCCGCGATTCTCTCCCGCCGTCACCTCGACCAGCCGTTCGGGCAGGTAACGCACAAGAACCACGTCCACCGCATCGCCCAGTTCGGACAGGGGCATCAGCTCGATCGTCTCGCCATCCTCGGTGGCTTCGCGGTCGATATTGACCATCGCGGGGGCGAAGCGATGCGCGTCGATGATTGCCATCAGCTGCGCGGGCCCCGGCGCGACCGAGGTGTCGCGCCCGTTGACGATCATCTGCGGGGTATAGACGGAACGCTCGCCCGCGCTGCGGGCATAGGCCTCTTGCCGTTCGGTGAATTCAGGGCTGGCAAAGCTGTCGGCCCAGCCGAGATAGTCCCAGTAATCCACGTGATAGGACAGCGGCAGGATCTCGGGATCCTCGCTCAGCCGGGACAGCATGTGATCGGCGGGCGGGCAGGACGAACACCCCTGAGAGGTGAACAGCTCGACCACGACCGGTTCGGCCTCGGTCGGCAGATGCGCCGTGGGCGGGGGCGGCAGATCCATGGTCGAGAATGCGTTGAAGCCCGCCCCGCGCGGCGCGCCCGGCCCTGGTGCTGCCATGCGTCCCGGTTCGTCGGGTGCGGCGATGATGGGCGCCTGCGCCCCGGCTGCCTGCGGTCCCAGCAGCATCGCGGCGGCCATGATCGCGGGCAGGACTGCGTTCGATATGTGCATTTGCGTGTTCATGTCGCCTTGGTGATACGCCCCCCGCCCGCGATCCGCCAAATCAACGCTTCGTCAACCGCCGCCCGAAGTTTCATCCGTGCCCGGCTTGCAACAGGCTTGATTTCGGTATGCGACGGCATACATTGAACCCGAACGGTCTTGCGATGCTTCCCTCTATCGGGCAAGCAAGGACTGAAGCCGGACCCATCCATATTCGCAGACAGGGAGGCCCTGATGCCTATTCAGACAGGAACCGACACGGCCAGGACACGGCGCACGCTGACGGCGGGCGGCCAGCAGGTCGACTACTACTCCATCGATGCGGCGACCGAGGCCGGGCTGGGCGATTTCTCTCGCCTGCCCGCCGCGCTGAAGGTCGTGCTCGAGAACATGCTCCGCTTCGAGGATGGCGGACGCACGGTGTCGGTGGACGACATCAAGGCCTTCGCGGAATGGGCCGAGAAGGGCGGGAAGAACCCGCGAGAGATCGCCTATCGCCCCGCGCGCGTGCTGATGCAGGACTTCACCGGCGTTCCGGCCGTGGTCGACCTGGCCGCCATGCGCGACGGCATCAAGGCCCTGGGCGGCGACGCGCAGAAGATCAACCCGCTGAACCCGGTCGATCTGGTCATCGACCATTCGGTCATGATCGACGAATTCGGCACCCCCCGCGCCTTCCAGCGCAATGTCGAACTGGAATACGAACGCAACATCGAACGCTACACCTTCCTCAAATGGGGTCAGAAGGCGTTCAACAACTTCCGCGTGGTTCCGCCCGGCACCGGCATCTGCCACCAGGTGAACCTGGAATACCTGTCCCAGACCGTCTGGTCCGATACCGACCAGGACGGCAAGCTGGTCGCCTATCCCGACACGCTGGTGGGCACCGACAGCCATACGACCATGGTCAACGGCCTCTCGGTCCTCGGCTGGGGCGTCGGCGGGATCGAGGCCGAGGCCGCGATGCTGGGCCAGCCGATCTCCATGCTGATCCCCGAGGTCGTCGGCTTCAAGATCACCGGCGCCATGATCGAGGGCGTGACCGCGACCGACCTGGTGCTGAAGGTCACCCAGATGCTGCGCGCCCACGGCGTCGTGGGCAAGTTCGTCGAGTTCTACGGCGACGGCCTTGCGAACATGCCGCTGGCCGACCGCGCCACCATCGCCAACATGGCCCCCGAATACGGCGCGACCTGCGGCTTCTTCCCGGTGGACGAAGAAACGCTGCGCTACCTGGAACAGACGGGCCGCGACAAGGATCGCATCGCCCTGGTCGAGGCCTATGCCAAGGAGAACGGCTTCTGGCGCGACATGGGTTACGAGCCCGTCTACACCTCGACGCTGCATCTGGAACTGTCGGATGTCGTGCCCGCCATCTCGGGTCCGAAACGCCCGCAGGACCACACGCCGCTGACGGAATCGGCAGATGCCTTCACCAAGCTGATCCGCGGCATCCGCTTCCCCGACGCCCCCGACGCCGAGGAGGACAAGTGGACCCGCGAGGGTGGCGCGCGCGAGCCCGGATATGTTCCCGGCGGCCGCCACGAGGGCTTTGCCGAGGGCGAGGTCGAGGGCGAGGATTACAAGCTGCATGACGGCAGCATCGTGATCGCCTCGATCACCTCCTGCACCAACACGTCGAACCCCTATGTGATGATGGCCGCCGGCCTCGTGGCCCGCAAGGCGCGCGAGCTGGGGCTGGACCGCAAGCCCTGGGTCAAGACCTCGCTTGCGCCCGGTTCGCAGGTCGTCAGCGAATACCTGGAGGCCGCGGGCCTGCAGGACGATCTGAACGCCATCGGTTTCGACCTCGTGGGCTATGGCTGCACCACCTGCATCGGCAATTCGGGCCCGCTCCAGCCCGAGATCTCGAAGTCGATCAACGACAACGACCTGGTGGCCGTGTCGGTGCTGTCGGGCAACCGCAACTTCGAGGGCCGCATCAGCCCCGATGTGCGCGCCAACTACCTGGCATCGCCCCCGCTGGTCGTGGCCTATGCGCTGGCGGGCGACATGAATGTCGACCTGACCCGCGATCCGATCGCCAAGGGCAAGGATGGGCAGGACGTCTATCTCAAGGATATCTGGCCCAGCTCCAAAGAGGTGTCGGACATGGTTCACAGCGTGGTCACGCGCGAGATGTTCCAGTCCAAATATGCCGACGTCTTCAAGGGCGACGAACGCTGGCAGGGCGTCGAGATCACCGACAGCGAGACCTATGATTGGCCCGCATCGTCGACCTACATCCAGAACCCGCCCTATTTCCAGGGCATGTCCAAGGATCCGGGCACGATCAGCGACATCAAGGGCGCGCGCGTCCTGGCGTTGCTGGGCGACATGATCACCACCGACCACATCAGCCCGGCCGGTTCCTTCAAGCCCACCACGCCCGCAGGCAAGTATCTGACCGAACGTCAGGTCGCACCCAAGGACTTCAACAGCTACGGTTCGCGCCGCGGCAACCACGAGATCATGATGCGCGGCACCTTCGCCAATATCCGCATCAGGAACGAGATGCTGGACGGCGTCGAGGGTGGCTACTCGAAGGATGCCAAGGGCGAACAGGCCTCGATCTTCGACGCGGCCATGTCCTATGCCGATAACGGCACGCCGCTGGTCGTGATCGGGGGCGCGGAATACGGTGCGGGCTCCAGCCGCGACTGGGCGGCGAAGGGCACGAACCTTCTTGGCGTCAAGGCCGTCATCGCCGAGAGTTTCGAGCGCATCCACCGTTCGAACCTGGTCGGCATGGGCGTCATCCCGTTCGAGTTCACGGAAGGCGCGACGCGCAAGAACCTGAACCTGACCGGCGACGAGGAGATCACGATCGAGGGGCTGGAAGGCGACTTCAAGCCGCTGGCGACGGTGCCCTGCACCATCAAGTATGCCGACGGGACCGAGAAGCAGATCCAGCTTCGCGCCCGCGTCGATACCGAGGTCGAGATCGATTACCTCAAGAACGGTGGCGTGCTGCATTACGTGCTGCGCAACCTCGCCGCCGCCTGACAGGCGATAGCGGAACGAAAAAGGCCCCCGGTTTCGCGACCGGGGGCCTTCTTCATGTGTGCCGTTCAGCCGCCGATGGCGATGCCTTCACGACGCGGATCGGCCCCGCCCTGCAGCCCTTCGGGGGTGATGACGATCCCCTGCAGCCCCGAGGTCAGGTCCCCCTCGTTCAACTCGAAGCCCATGCCGGACAGCGCCTCGGTCAGTTCCGTGGGCAGGCCCGGTTCGACATCCATCGTGCCGAAGCGGTTCAGGATGTTCGGGCTGGCCACGGCCTGCTGGACGTCCATGCCCCAGTCCAGATGTGCGATGATGGCCTTGGCGACATAGCCGATGATGCGACTGCCGCCGGGCGACCCTATCACCATGGACGGCGCGCCGTCCTTCATCACGATGGTCGGTGCCATGGACGACCGCGGACGCTTGCCCGGGGCCAGCGCATTGGCGATGGGCCAGCCGTCATCGTCATGGGTCGAGAAGCTGAAATCGGTCAGCTCGTTGTTCAGCAGGAAGCCGTTGGTCATCACCCGCGACCCGAAGCCGTTCTCGATGGTCGTGGTCATGGACAGCGCGTTGCCATAGCTGTCCACGATCGAGATATGCGTGGTCGAGGGCAGCTCGATCGCGTTGTCCTGCCCCCAGAGGCTGGCATGGCTCCAACCCGGCTGACCGGCGCTGACTTCGGGCAGCGCGTCGTCGCCCGCCAGCAGTTCCGCCCGCTTGGCCAGATAGGCCGGATCGACCAGCCCCTCGGTCGGCATGGGCACGAAATCGCTGTCGGCCATGAAGCGACCGCGATCCGCGAAGGCCAGCCGCGAGGCATCGCCGATCAGGCGCCAGCTTTCGGGGTTCTCGGCGCCCAGGGCCGCCATGTCCTGCCCTTCCAGCATGCCCAGGATCTGCCCGACCGTCAGGGCCCCGGACGAGGGCGGCCCCATCCCGCAGACGTCATGCGCGCGATATTCCACGCAGACCGCCGGACGTTCGATCACGCGATAGGCCGACAGATCGCCCGCGGCCAGCACGCCGGGATTGTCCTCGGCCCCCGCGACGGCTGCCACGATGTCGCCCGCGATCGGCCCTTCGTAGAATGCGTCGGCCCCGTCCATCGCCAGCGCACGCAGCGTCGCGCCGTATTGCGGGTTCCTGACCACCGTGCCTTCGGCCAGCGGCTGGCCATCGGGGAAGAAATAGGCATCCGTCGCGGCATAGCGGCGCAGCGCGTCGCCCTCGTCCGCGATGGCCCCTGCCAGGCGGGGCGAGACGGTGAAGCCCTCTTCGGCCAGCCGGATCGCATCGTCGAACAGGCCAGACCAGTTGGCACGACCCCATTTGCGGTGCGCGACCTCCAGCAGGCGCGGCGTGCCCGGCGTCCCGACGGAACGCCCGCCGATCACGGCCTCCATGAAGTCCAGGGGCTCGCCCGCGTCGTTCTGGAACAGCGTGGGCGTCGCGGCCATGGGCGCGGTCTCGCGGCCGTCCAGCGTCGTCACCTCGCCCTTTTCGGCGTCGTACCAGACAAGGAACGCGCCCCCGCCCATCCCCGAGCTTTGGGGTTCCACGAGGCCCAGCACCGTCTGCACCGCGACCATGGCATCGGCGGCGGTTCCGCCGGCCTCCAGCACCTTGGCACCGGCCTCGACCGCCAGCGGATGGGCGGCTGCGACCATCCAATCCTGCGCCTCGACAGGGCGACCTTCGGATTTCGCGGCCAGCGCGTCACGCGCCGCCTGCCCCAGATCGCCGAAACCGTCGGCGATCACCGCCGTGCCGCTTGCGCCTTCGGGGGCGACCCCGTCGGCGGCCTGCTGAGCCGCCGCAACCGCCGCACTGCCCAGCAGCAGTGCCAGCGTCAGACCCGTTCGCATCATCTGCCCGCTCCTTCTCATGTCGGATGATGCAGGCAGTCTGACGCTACGTCAGTCACTCCGCAACTGACAGTTGTTCCTGTCGGCGGGCATCCTGCAGCATCGGCAGGAAACGGCGCTCGTAATCCTCGCGGATCAGGGGACCGGCATGGCGATGCAGGATGCGGCCCTGCCCGTCGATGATGAAGGTTTCGGGCGGGGCGGTGACGCCCCAGTCGATGGCCCCGCGCCCCTTCGGATCGGTCGCGATGGCGGCAAAGGGATCGCCATCCTCGGCCAGGAACTCCAGCGCATCGCCTTCGGCATCCTTCAGATCGATGCCATAGACGGGCAGTTCCTTCGCAAGCTGCATCAGGGTCGGATGTTCGGCCCGGCAGGGCGGGCACCAGCTGGCCCAGAAATTCACCAGCTTCACGCCCGGCTGGCGCAGCATGTCGTCGGTCAGCTGATCCTTGCCCGGCAGCGTGGTCTGCGGCAGGGCGGGCGCCTCGCGCCCCTGGAAGGCCGAGGGCAGCTGATCGTCGCGCCCCATCCCCCACAGGAACATGACCGCCAGCCCCGCAAAGATCACGGGCGGGATCAGCACCACGGGTGAAACCCTAGCCATTGCGTTCCTGCCTTTCCAGATCGCGGCGCGCACGCGCATTGGCGGCAAGGCTGTGCCAGATCAGCCCGCCCAGCAGTGCCAGCGACACGCCATAGGCACCGATCACGGCGCCCGCATATTTCCCCAGCTCGATCACGAACGAAGCTCCCTCGCCTGAAGGGCGGCCAGCCTGCGCCTGCGGATCTCGGTCCGGGTGCGGATCAGGATCAGCGCCAGCGACAGCGCCGCAAAGCCCAGCATCGCCAGATACAGCGGATAGCGATAGACCGCCGACATCCGTTCCCCCGAGGCGACCGAGAGCGACGCGCCCTGGTGCAGCCCCTGGTTCCAGAACAGGACCGCGTATCGCGACAGCAATGCGAAGACCGACCCGACAAGGCACAACACGCCCGTCAGGTCGGCGGCGCTGTCGGGATCCTCGATCGCGGACCACAGCGCGACATAGCCGACATAGAACAAAAACAGGATCAGGAACGAGGTCAGGCGCGGATCCCATTCCCACCAGGTTCCCCACATCGGCTGCCCCCAGATCGCGCCGGTGGCCAGCGCGATCAGCGTCATCACCGCACCCACGGGCGCGGCGGCCCGGGCGGCCAGCGCGCTGACATGGTGGCGCCGGATGATCCAGATCAATGAGGCGACGAGCATCATCACCCAAATGTTGATCGCCATCATCGCGGCGGGAACGTGCATATACATGATCTTGACGGTCGATCCCTGCCGGTAATCGTCGGGCGTGAGGAACCCCCACACGACCCCTACGACCGTCGCCACGACCGCCGCCGGGACAAGCCAGGGCAGCATCGCGCCGGTGGTGCGCATGAACTTGGCGGGGTTGGCGTATTCCCAGATCGACATGGCTTTCCTTATCCCGATGCCCTGCGCAGGCTCAAGCCGTCATCGCAGGTTGATCCGAAGCGCGGCGGCGGCGGCAAAGGGGATCAGCGCCGCGGCGGCCAGGGTGATCCCCGCGATCAGCGCGATGGGCGCCGCCACCGGCGCGCCTTCGGCGCCGCGCCGCGTGATCTCGGCCCCGAAGATCAGCGTCGGGATATACAGCGGCAGCACCAGCGCCGACATCAGCAGCCCGCCCCGGCGCAGCCCCACGGTCAGCGCCGCCCCGAAGGCCCCCAGCACCGACAGCGCGGGCGTCCCCAGCAGCAGCGACAGCACCAGCCAGGGCATCGCCGCCAAGGGCAGTTGCAGCAGCAGGCCGAAGACGGGGGCCGCGATCACCAGCGGCAGGCCTGTCGTCAGCCAATGGGCCAGCGCCTTGATCGCGACGACGCCCTCCAGCGGCAGGGGCGATGTCGCCAGCAGATCCAGGCTGCCATCCTCGTGATCCAGCGCGAAGATGCGGTCCAGCGACAGCAGGCAGGCCAGAAGCGCGCCGACCCACAGGATGCCCGGCGCGACGGGGGCCAGCCCCGCACGGTCCGGCCCGATGCCGAAGGGCACGAGGACCGTCAGGATCAAGAAGAAGCACAGCCCCAGCCCGAAACCGCCGCCCGCGCGCATCGCAAGCCGCAGATCGCGCAGCAGAAGCGCCCTCATCCGAAGGCCTCGTTGAAGCTGGAGGGGCGGGCGACGGGCCCCGGTGCCGCACGATGCGCATCAAGGTCCAGCACCTGCGCAGGCAGGTCCAGATCCAGATGGCTGGCGATGACGGCGATGCCGCCCTGCCCCAGATGCGCCCGAAGGATCTTGGTGAAGCGCCCGACCGAGCCGCGATCGAGCGAGACCGTCGGTTCGTCCAGCGCCCAGATCGGGCGGCCCGTCACCAGCAGCCGCGCAAGCCCCAGACGCCGCCGCTGCCCCGCCGACAGCCGTGCGGCGGGCCGGTCGGCCAGATGCGCAAGATCCAGCCGCGCCAGCGCATCGCTGCCCTCGCCCCCGAAGACCTGCGCCCAGAAGGCCAGGTTCTCGGCCACGGTCAGGGTCGGTTTCACCGCATCGGCATGGGCGGCATAGGCGATGGAATCCTCGGGGGCCTCGATGGTCCCCGCAGCGGGCGGCTGGAGGCCCGCGATGGTGCGCAGCAGCGTGGTCTTGCCCGCCCCGTTCGGTCCCTGCAGGATCAGCGCTTGGCCCGCCCGCAGGTCCAGTTCCACCCCCTCGATCACGCGCAGGCCACCGCGGGCCACGGCCAGATCGCGGGCGCGAAGCCGGATCACAGCGGCAGAAGCGCGCAGGCCACGCGCCTGCCTTCGGACAGGGTCACGTTGTAGGTCCGCGCCGCCGTGGCCGAGGCCATGGCCTCGACCCGGATGTCCAGCGCCTTCAGGTCCTCGACCAGGTCGCGCGGGGCATAGGCGATTTCCGCACCCATCCCCAAGAACAGCACGTCCACGCGGCCCGCAAGGCCGCGAAGGGTGGCCCGGTCATCCAGCCCACCCCATCCGCTTATCCGGTCGCCCTCGACCACGATGGCCCCGTGATGGACCTTGCCGGCCACGCGGAAGAAACCCGGCCCATAGCCGTCCACCGCGTTCTGGCCGTCGAATTCCGTGGGGCTCAGCATGGATCAGACCTCCTCGGCGCCTTCGAAGGGCGAAACGTTCTTGCGCTTCTTTGGGTCCTTGGGATCGGTCTTGTCCCAATCGCGCTTGACCCCCAGCCACAGGACGAAGTTCTTCGCGACATAGATCGAGGAATAGGTCCCGATCAGGATCCCGAAGGTGATCGCGAAGACGAATCCGCGGATCACGTCGCCGCCCAGCACCAGAAGCGCGATCAGCGCCAGAAGCGTCGTCCCCGAGGTCATGACCGTCCGCGACAGCGTCTCGTTGACCGACAGGTTCATCAGGTCGCGCAGGGGCCGCGTCTTGTACTTCATCAGGTTTTCGCGAAGGCGGTCGAAGACGACGACCGTGTCGTTGATCGAATAGCCCACGATGGTCAGAAGCGCCGCGATGGTGGTCAGGTCGAACCGGATCTGGAACAGCGCGAAGATGCCCATGGTGATCAGCACGTCATGCACCAACGAGATGATCGCCCCGATCGAGAACTGCCATTCGAAGCGCAGCCAGATATAGATCGAGATCCCGACCAGCGCCGCCAGCACCGCATAGATCGCGGTGTTGATCAGTTCGCCCGACACCTTGGGGCCGACCGATTCGACGGATGCGAACTCGATCGAGGGGTCGATCTGCTGCAGGACGCCGCGCACCTCCTCGATGGTGGCCGGCGTCACGGCCTCGGCCCCGTCCTGCGCGCCGATGCGGACCTGCGCCACGTTGCGTTCGGGCCCGAAGCTGGGGTCGAACACCTCGGTGATGGCGACATCGCCCAGATCCAGCGGCTGGATCGCGTCGCGATAGGCGCCGACATCGATGGGCTGGACGGCCTCGGTCCGGATGGTCGTGCCACCGCGGAAGTCGATGCCGAAATTCAGCCCGTTGACGAACAGCAGAAGCACCGATGCGATCATCAGGATGGCCGAGAACCCGAAGGTCACGAACTGCCAGCGGAAGAAGTCGATCTTGGTCTCGTCGGGGACCAGTTTCAGACGGAATGCCATGTCAGACCTCGATCTTTTTCGGGCGGGCGCGTTCGAACCACATGACGGTGATCAGGCGCGTGACGAACAGCGCGGTGAAGACCGAGGTGACGATCCCGATGGTCAGCGTCACGGCAAAGCCCTTGACCGGGCCGGAGCCCAGCACGAACAGGATGCCCGCCACGATCAGCGTGGTGATGTTGGCGTCCACGATGGCCGACATGGCCTTCTCGTAGCCGGCCTCGATGGCACGGGCGGGGCCGCGGGCGGTCTTGAGTTCCTCGCGGATGCGTTCGAAGACCAGCACGTTGGCATCGACCGCCATGCCGATGGTCAGCACGATCCCCGCGATGCCCGGCAGCGTCAGCGTCGCGCCGATGGCCGACAGGATCGCGAACAGCAGCACCATGTTGAACCCGAGCGCGACGGTCGCGAAGATGCCGAACATGCCGTAGCTGCCGATCATCAGCGCGACGACCAGCACGAAGCCCACGCCCGCCGCGACCTTGCCCGCGTCGATGCTGTCCTGCCCCAGTTCGGGACCGACGGTCCGTTCCTCGAGGAAGGTCATCTCTGCGGGCAGTGCGCCTGCGCGCAGCAGCACCGCAAGCTGGTTGGCCTGGTCGAAATCCATCGAGCCCGAGATCTGCCCCGAACCCGTGGTGATCGCCTGGCGGATCACCGGGGCCGAGATGACCTCGTTGTCCAGAACGATGGCGAAGGGCTGGCCCACATTGGCCGAGGTATAGGACCCGAAGGCGCGTGCGCCACTGGGGTTGAAGCGGAAGGTGACGGCGGGAAGGCCGTTCTGGTCGGTGGCGGGCAGCGCATCGACCAGATCCTCGCCCGTGACGACGGGCGTGCCGTCGAGGATGTAGTACACCCCCTCCTGGTCGATCAAGGGCGCGACGGTCTGACCGACGCCCGCCTGGGCATCGGCATCGCCGGTGGTCCCCACGACCGGGTTGAAGGTCAGCTGGGCGGTGGTGCCGATCAGCTCTTTCAGCTCGGCGGCCGAACCGATGCCCGGCACCTGGATCAGCACGCGGTCGCTGCCCTGACGCATGATGGTGGGTTCGCGGGTGCCCACCTCGTCGACGCGACGGCGCACGATCTCCAGCGTCTGCTGGATCGTGCGGTCGTCAGTCACGGTCTTTTCGGCATCCGACAGCCCGATCGACAGGGTCGCGCCGCTGCCGGTGATGTCCAGCGTCTGCTGGCCCGCCCCGGTCAGGGTCGTCACGGGGTCGGAAAATTCGCGCGCGATCTCGACCGCGCGGGCCATCTGGTCGGGATTGCCGATCTCGATGCGCAACTCTCCCTCGGGGGCATCCACGCGACGGATGGCACCGACCGTCCCGCGGTCCTCGGCCAGGGCGCTACGCAGTTCGGGCCACAGCGCGTCCATGCGCGACTTGTAGACCTGCTCGACCTGGACCTCGCCCAGAAGATGGGCGCCGCCGCGCAGGTCCAGCCCCAGATTGACCAGCCCCGCGGGCAGCCAGGACGGCCAGGCGTCCCGCGCCGCGATCAGCTCGGGCGTTTCCACGCCGCTGGCCTCGATCTGGGCCGCGGCATCGTTATGCGCCTCGACGCGGGCATAGAAGGCGTTGGGCAGCGCATAGAGCAGCCCGAGAAGACAGATCCCGATAATCAGGATGCGCTTCCAGCGGTCAATCTGAAGCATCTGGCTTGCGCCTCCTCAGCTGTTCGCGGCGACCGGCTCGGTCTTGTTCAGGACCTGCGCCACGGTGCTGCGGACAATGCGGATACGGACGCCCTGTGCGATCTCGACCTCGACTTCGTCGTCGCGAACCGAGGAAACCTTGCCCAGGATGCCGCCCTGCGTGATGATCTGATCGCCCTTCTTCAGGTTGGCCACCATTTCGCGATGCTGCTTGGCACGCTTCTGCTGGGGGCGGATCATCAGGAAATACATGATCGCGAAGATCAGGATCAGCGGGATGAACTGCGTGATGGCAGAGGTCGCACCGGCACCGGCGGCCTGCGCGTAAGCGGGGGTCACGAACATCGATATTCCTTTCGCAAGAAGGCCCCGGCGGAAAGGCGGGGCCATGTCTGGGTCGGCACGGACCCTAGCCGCGCGGACCGCCATTGGCAAGAAAGCGCCCCACCCGGCGGGGGTGGGGCAACGTCAACGTGAGAAGGGCGTCAGGCGGCGGGCTGTGCGCGTTCGACCAGGCGGGCGAAGAAGCTGGCGCCGACCGGGGCGACCTCGTCGTTGAAATCGTAATCGGGGCTGTGCAGTCCCGCCGTGTCGCCCTGCCCCATGAACAGGTAGCAGCCGGGCCGCGCCTGCAGCATGTAGCTGAAATCCTCGGCCCCCATCTCTCGCCCGCCCTGATCGCTGACGGCGCCGTCGCCCGCGATCTCGCGCGCGACGGCGGTGGCGAAATCGGTCTGGGCGGGGTCGTTCACCGTCGCCGGATACCCCTCGACATAGTCCAGATCGACGGTCAGGTCATAGGCCGCTGCCTGCCCCTCGCAGATCTGGCGGATGCGGCGGGCGACCATTTCGCGGACATGGGGGGCGAAGGTGCGGACAGTGCCGTTGATATAGGCGGTGTCCGGCACGATGTTGTCCGCGCTGCCCGCATGGATCTGCGTGACCGAGATCGCCAGATCGTCCGCGGAATGATGGTTGCGGCTGGAGATGGTCTGGATGCCCGACACGATGGCCACGGCGGCCACGATAGGATCGACCGTCATGTGGGGCATCGCGCCATGGCCGCCCCGCCCCTTCACATGGATGTCGAACGTGTCCACGGCAGCCATGATCGGACCGGGGGTCGTCAGGAAGCTGCCCGGCGCCTGGCCGGGATTGTTGTGCATCGCGAAGACGCGGGCGATGCCGAAGCGTTCCATGATGCCCTCCTGCACCATGATGTCGGCCCCGCCGCCATTTTCCTCGGCGGGCTGGAAGATCAGCGCCACGCGCCCGGCGAAGTTGCGCGTCTCGGCAAGGTATCGCGCCGCACCCAGCAGCATCGTCGCATGGCCGTCATGGCCGCAGGCATGCATCCGGCCCGGCACGGTCGAGGCCCATTCCGCGCCCGTCGTCTCGGACATGGGCAGCGCGTCGATATCGGCACGCAGGCCGACGGTCGAACCTTCGGACCGGCCACGGATGATCGCGACGATGCCGCTCTGCGCGATGCCCTCGTGGATCTCGTCCACGCCGAACTCGCGCAGGCGTTCCGCGATGAAGGCGGCGGTCGCGTGGCAGTCGAAGCTCAGTTCCGGGTGGCGGTGCATGTGGCGGCGCCATGCCGTCATGTCGTCGGCGAAATCGGCGATGCGGTTCAGAACGGGCATGTGGACAGGCGTCCTTCCTTGTGGCAGTCGAAACGCACCTTCCTGTTGCGCAAGGGGATTTGCAATGCCCGACAATCGTTCCGAACGCCGCGACCCGGCGGCCGAGATCACCCGCCTCATCGGCATCATGTCCGATCTGCGCGATCCGAAGACGGGCTGTCCCTGGGATATCGAACAGGATTTCGCCTCGATCGCCCCCTATACCATCGAAGAGGCCCACGAGGTCGAGGACGCGATCGAACGCAAGGCCTGGGACGAGCTGCCGGGCGAACTGGGCGATCTGCTGCTGCAGGTGGTGTTCCACGCGCAGATGGCCTCGGAACGCGACATGTTCGATTTCGCCGATTGCGCGGCCTCGATCAGCGACAAGCTGATCTTCCGCCATCCGCATGTCTTCGGCGACGAATCGCGCGACAAGTCCGCCGAACAGCAGGTGAAGGACTGGGAGGCGATCAAGGCCGTGGAACGCGCGGGCAAGGCCGAACGCGGCACGCTGGACGGGGTGGCCCTGGGCCTGCCGGCGCTGACCCGCGCGGTCAAGCTGCAGAACCGCGCGGCCCGCGTGGGCTTCGACTGGCCCGAGATCGGCGGCGTCACCGACAAGATCACCGAAGAGGTCGCGGAACTGGTCGAGGCCCGCGATACCCTTGGCCAGGATCAGGTCGAGGAGGAGTTCGGCGACCTGATGTTCGTGATGGCGAACCTTGCGCGCCACCTGAAGGTCGATCCCGAACAGGCGCTGCGCCGGGCGAACGCGAAATTCACCCGCCGCTTCACCGCGATCGAGGATGCGCTGGCCCGCGACGGTCGCCGCCCCGAGGACAGCGACCTGGCCGAGATGGATCGCCTGTGGGATGCGGCCAAGCGGGCCGAGAAGGCCTAGGCCGTTTCGGTCACTGCGGCCAGGGCGGCGTCGTAATCGGCCAGCGTCCCGCGCGACGAGGCCTCGGACAGGATGCGCTTCCAGCCCCGTGCGCCGGGACGCCCGTGGAACAGGCCCAGCATGTGACGGGTGATCTGGTGCATCCTGCCCCCTGCCGACAGATACGCCCCGAGCCGGTCGCGCATCGCGACGGCGACCTCGGACGGGTCCGCGAAGGGCGGTGCATCGCCCCACAGCGCGTCGGCCTGCCCCATGATGTTCCACGGCTCGTGATAGGCCGCGCGCCCCACCATCACCCCGTCCATCGCATCCAGATGCGTGCGCACCTGGTCCAGCGACGCGATCCCGCCGTTGATCGACAGATGCAGCTGCGGGAACCGGGCCTTCATGGCGTGGACCAGCGGATAATCCAACGGGGGAACCTCGCGGTTCTCCTTGGGTGACAGGCCCTGCAGCCAAGCCTTGCGGGCATGGATCGACATGCGCGCGATCCCCGCATCCGCCATGCGCGCGACGAAGGCGGGCAGCACCTTGGATGCGTCCTGTTCGTCTACACCGATGCGGCATTTCACCGTCACCTCGACCGGGCTTGCGGCCTGCATCGCCTCGACGCAGCGCGCGACCAGATCGGGATCCTTCATCAGAACCGCCCCGAAACAGCCCGACTGGACACGGTCGCTCGGGCAGCCGACATTCAGGTTGATCTCGTCATAGCCCCAATCGGCGGCGATGCGGGTCGCCTCGGCCAGTTCCTGCGGGTCGGACCCGCCCAGCTGCAGGGCCAGCGGATGTTCCGCGGCATCGTAATCCAGCAGCCGGGGCCGGTCGCCGTGAACCACCGCCGGTGCCGTCACCATCTCGGTATAGAGCAGCGCGTTGCGCGACATCAGCCGGTGGAAGTACCGGCATTCGCGATCCGTCCAGTCCATCATCGGCGCGACAGAGAGACGGGCGTGATCCTGCAGCTTCATGGTTCGAGGCACCTATCGAAATGACCGCGCGCCGGACGACCGGCGGCATGGAAAGCAGGTCATATAGTCGATCCCGGCGCCCGCGTGAACCGTCCGGGGCCGCAAAAGGAAACGGGGGCCGAAGCCCCCGCATCCCGTGTTTCCGTTCAGCCGCCGAAATCGTCCAGCATGATATCCTCGCGGTCGACGCCAAGCTCGAGGAGCATGTTGATGACCGACTGGTTCATGATGGGGGGACCGCACATGTAGTATTCGCAATCCTCGGGGTTCGGGTGATCCTTGAGGTATTCCTCGTAGAGGACGTTGTGGATGAAGCCGGTATAGCCCGTCCACTCGTCCTCGGGCAGCGCGTCGGACAGGGCGACATGCCATTCGAAGTTCGGGAACTGGGCGGCCAGTTCGTCGAAATCCTCGACGAAGAACATCTCGCGCTTGGAACGCGCACCGTACCAGAAGGTGATCTTGCGGTCGCGGTTCTCGAGGCGCTTGAGCTGGTCGAAGATGTGGCTGCGCATGGGCGCCATGCCCGCGCCGCCGCCGATGAAGACCATTTCCTTCTTGGTGTCGCGGGCGAAGAATTCGCCGAACGGGCCCGAGATGGTCACCTTGTCGCCGGGCTTCAGGTTGAAGATGTAGGACGACATCTTGCCCGCGGGAATGCCCTGCGAACCCGGCGGGGGCGAGGCCACGCGGACGTTGAGCATGATGATGCCCTTCTCGTCCGGATAGTTCGCCATCGAATAGGCACGCTCGATCGGTTCGTCGACCTGGCTTTCGTATTGCCACAGGTCGAAGCGGTCCCAGTCGCTGCGATATTCCTCGGCCACGTCGAAATCCTTGTAGGACAGCTTGTGGGCCGGGGCCTCGATCTGGATATAGCCGCCGGCGCGGAACTTGACGTCCTCGCCCTCGGGCAGCTTCAGGACCAGCGCCTTGATGAAGGTGGCGACGTTCTCGTTGGAAATGACTTCGCATTCCCATTTCTTGACGCCGAACACCTCTTCGGGGACTTCGATCTGCATGTCCTGCTTGACCGCCACCTGACAGGACAGGCGGTCGCCGCAGGATGCCTCGCGCTTGGTGATATGCGTCTCCTCGGTGGGCAGGATCGACCCGCCGCCCTCGTGGACGCGCACGCGGCACTGCGCGCAGGTGCCGCCGCCACCGCAGGCCGACGGCACGAACAGCTTCTGTTCGGCCAGGGTCTGCAGCAGCTTGCCGCCGGCGGGGACCGAGATGGTCTTCTCGCCGTTGATGGTGATGTTGACGTTGCCCGAGGACACCAGCCGCGAACGTGCGGCAAGGATGATCGTGACCAGCGCGATCACGATCAGGGTGAACAGGATGACGCCGAGGCTGAAGGTTTCCATGTCTTGCTGACCCCTTCCGCGTTCAGAGTTTCACGCCGCTGAAGGACATGAAGGCCAGCGCCATCAGACCTGCGGTGATGAAGGTGATGCCCAGGCCCTGCAGGCCGTCGGGGATGTCGGAATATTTCAGCTTCTCGCGCACGCCGGCCATCGCGGTGATCGCCAGGGCCCAGCCGAAGCCGGACGAGACGCCGTAGGTCACGCTCTCCGAGAAGTTGTAGCCGCGTTCGACCATGAACAGCGAACCGCCCAGGATGGCGCAGTTCACCGTGATCAGCGGCAGGAACACCCCGAGCGCGTTGTAGAGCGGCGGGAAGTACTTATCGAGGACCATCTCCAGGATCTGCACCAGCGCCGCGATGACGCCGATATAGGAGATCAGCCCGAGGAAGGTCAGGTCGATATCGGGAAAGCCCGCCCATGCCAGCGCACCGGGCGCCAGCAGCTGGGTCAGGATCAGGTTGTTGGCCGGAACGGTGATCGCCTGCACGATCATCACCGAGATGCCCAGCCCGATCGCGGTCGAGATCTTCTTCGACACGGCGATGAAGGTGCACATGCCCAGGAAGAAGGACAGCGCGAGGTTCTCGACGAAGACCGCCTTGACGGCGAGAGAGATCAAACCCTCCATCAGTGGGCCTCCACGGTCTGGATCTTGTACTGGCGCTCCTCGACCTGACCCGGCTTCCAGGCGCGGATGGCCCAGATCAGCAGGCCGATCACGAAGAAGGCCGAAGGCGGCAGCAGCAGCAGGCCGTTCGGGACGTACCAGCCGCCATTGTTCACCGTCTTCAGGATGGTGATGCCGAACAGCGACCCCGAACCGAACAGCTCGCGGAAGACGCCCACGGTCATCAGGATCAGGCCGTAGCCCAGGCCGTTGCCGATGCCGTCGATGAAGCTGTCCACGGGCGGGTTCTTCATCGCGAATGCCTCGGCGCGGCCCATCACGATGCAGTTCGTGATGATCAGGCCCACGAAGACCGACAGCGTCTTCGAGATCTCGAAGGCATAGGCCTTGAGGACCTGGTCGACCAGGATCACCAGCGACGCGATGATGACCATCTGCACGATGATGCGGATCGAACCCGGAATGTGGTTGCGCAGCATCGAGATGAACATCGACGAGAAGGCCGTCACCAGCGTCACGGCGATGGCCATGACCAGCGCGACCTTCAGCGACGACGTCACGGCCAGGGCCGAACAGATGCCCAGGACCTGCAGCGTGATCGGATTGTTGTCGATCAGCGGGTCCACAAGTTGCGATCTACGTGTCTGAGCCATCAGATCTCTCCTGCCTTGAGCCGCTCGAGGAAGGGCCCGAAGCCTTCTTCACCCATCCAGAAGCGTACCAGGTTGTCCACCCCGCGCGAGGTCAGGGTCGCCCCCGACAGCGCGTCGATATAATAGTCGCGGCCCGCGGCGGGCGGCGCCTTGGCCACGGTGATCTGCAGCGTGCCGTCCTCGTCGCGCAGCTTCTTGCCGTTCCACAGCGCCTTCCAGCGCGGGTTGTCCACCTCGGCGCCCAGGCCCGGCGTCTCGCCGTGCTGATAGAACTGCAGCCCGAAGATGTCGTTGCCGTTCTCTTCCAGCGCGATGAAACCATAGAGCGTGGACCACAGGCCGTAACCTTCCACCGGAAGGATGACCTTGTCGATCCCGCCCTCGTCGTCGCGCAGCAGATAGACCATCTGATAGGCCAGCATCTCGCCGCCGAGGCCCGCAGGGTCCTCGTCCAGGGCGCGCACGATGGCGGGATCCCAGTCCGAGGCCAGATCGGCATAGGTATCGATGTCGTACTGGTCGGCGAACTCGCCCGTCTCCAGCTCGACGACATGCGGCTCGAACGCCTCGAATGCCTGGGCCACGTCGGTGCCGGGTTCATAGATGCCGGCAACCTCGAGGATGTTGATCTGCTTGTCGCGCTGGCTGTTGGCCTGCTGAATGGGGCGCAGGGTCACGGCGGCTGCCGACACGATCATCGACGCGACAAGGCAGAGCGCGGTCGCGACCACCACGGTCTTGGCGATCGAATCCGCCGGAAGGTCGAGGAAGCGGCCCAGGGGGCCTTTCTTCTTGTTCTCGTCAGGCATTGCGCTTGGCCCTCCGTTTGATGTTGGCCTGAACGACGAAGTGGTCGATCAGCGGCGCGAAGACGTTCCCGAACAGGATCGCCAGCATCATGCCTTCGGGGAAGGCCGGGTTGATCACGCGGATCATCACGACCATGAAGCCGATCAGCGCGCCATAGATCCAGCGGCCCGTGTTGGTGTGGCTGGCCGAGACCGGTTCCGTGACCATGAAGGCCAGACCGAAGGCATAGCCGCCGACGACCAGGTGCCAGTGCCAGGGCATCGCGAACATCGGGTTCGTGTCGGATCCGATGAAGTTCAACAGCGTCGAGAAGCCGATCATCCCCAGCAGGCAGCCCGCGATCAGGCGCCAGTTGGCGATGCGCGTGGCCAGCAGGAATGCCAGGCCGATCAGCGCGGCCAGGGTCGAGGTTTCCCCGATGCAGCCCTGGATCGTGCCGATGAAGGCGTCCATCCACGTGATGCCGCGTTCGGGCAGCGCCTGGTAGCCGTCGGTCGCGCCGATGGCCAGCGCCGTCGCCCCCGAGAAGCCGTCGACAGGCGTCCAGATCGTGTCGCCCGACATCTGCGCGGGATAGGCGAAATACAGGAACGCCCGCCCGACCAGCGCCGGGTTGAGGAAGTTCTTGCCGGTGCCGCCGAACACCTCCTTGCCGATCACCACGCCGAAGATGATGCCCAGTGCCACCTGCCACAGCGGCGCCGAGGCCGGAAGGATCAGCGCATAGAGCATCGAGGAGACGAGGAAGCCCTCGTTGACCTCGTGGCCGCGCACGACCGCGAAGATCACCTCGAAGATGCCGCCCGCGATCAGCGTGACCAGATAGATGGGCAGGAAATACAGCAACCCGTGCAGCATGTTGGCCAGCGGGTTGGCCGGGTTGAACCCGATGCCCAGGGTGTCGATGATCCAGGCACGCCAGCCCGATGCGCCGTATTCGGCGATCGCCATGTTCGTCTGCAGGCCGGTGTTGTACAGGCCGAACAGGATGCAGGGGATCGTCGCGATGACCACGTAGGTCATGATCCGCTTCATGTCGATGTAGGACCGGGCATGGGGTGCCACGGTCGTCACCGATTTCGGCGTGTAGATGAAGCTTTCGACCATCTCGTAGATGGGGAAGTACTTCTGGTACTTGCCGCCCGCAGTGAACTGCGGCTCGATCCGGTCGAAGAATGCGCGGAGACCCACGACCTAGCCCTCCTTCTCGATCTTGGTAAGGCTGTCGCGCAGGGCGATGCCGTATTCGTATTTTGCAGGACAGGCGAAGCCGCAGAGCCCGAGGTCCTCCTCGTCCAGCTCCAGCGCGCCGAGGGCCTGTGCCTGATCGGTATCCATCACCAGCAGGGCACGCAGCAGCTGCGTCGGCAGGAAATCCTGCGGCATCAGCTGTTCGAACGTGCCGATCGGCACCATCGCGCGGCGTCCGCCGTTCAGGTTCGACGTCAGCGGGAACAGCTTGTTCTTCAGCGCCGAACCCAGCACCGGCTGGAAGGCGTATTTGCTGAACATCGGGCGGATCCAGCCCATGGGGATCTGTTCGTGATCCTCCTTGATCAGGGTGATCTGGCGGGCATAGCGGCCCAGATAGGCGGTCGGCCCGTCACCCAGACGACCCGACAGGATCGAACCCGAGATCATGCGCACCGGCGTTTCGGTGGCCAGATCGTCCGTGCAGAGATCGACCATCGAGGCCCCGGCCAGCGTGCGCACCAGCCGCGGACGCGCGCAGAGCGGGCCGCCGATGGCGATGACGCGGGTGCTGTCGATGCAGCCGGTTTCCAGCAGGCGCCCGATGGCGATCACGTCGTGATAGCCGATGGACCAGACGACCTTGCTGTTCGAGGGGGCATCGAGGAAATGCATGTGCGTGCCGGCAAGACCCGCCGGATGCGGACCTTCGAAGCCCGCCACGACGACGCCCGGGATCTCGGCGTCGATGATCCGGTCGTCCGGACGCTGGCAGAGATAGGTGGCACCCTCGCTCAGGACGGCGACGGCCTCCAGACCGCGACGGAATGCCGCGGCATCCTCGGCGATGATCAGGGCGGCGTCGCCCGACAGCGGCTCGGTATCCATCGCGGTAACGAAGATGGCGGCGGGACGCGTCTCGGGATCGGGCACCTTGGAATAGGGACGCGTGCGGAACGAGGTCCACAACCCCGAGGCGCAGAGACGTTCGGCCAGGCCCTCGTCGGTATCGGCGTCGCCAACACCCGAGAAGTCCACCGGCTGGGCCGCATTCTCGTCGACCTCGATCTCGACACTGATCAGAACGCGACGTGCGCCGCGATTGATGGCCTTGATTCGTCCCGATACCGGCGAAGTGACCTGAACCCGGGGCGTGTCCTTGTGCGCCAGGATGGGCGCGCCGGCGGCGATGGTATCGCCTTCCTGCACCGCAAGCCTGGGCTTCAGTCCGAGGTAGTCCTGCCCCAACACGGCCACGGTGCGAACCGGCTGCGCGTTTTCGATTCCGCCCTCCGGAGCCCCCTGCACCGGGACATCGAGACCTTTTCTCAACGTATATTGCTGCACGTGGTTTCGTCCTGTCCTTTTCCCGGGCGCCTTATGCGCTTCATAGCCGCCTTATGGAAGTTCTTTACGGGGATTTTTCGACTTTAATGTTGTATCCGGGGCCAAAGATCGTCAGAACGCCCCCTGTCTCATGTCGAACATCAGCCTTCTTTCTGCGGAGATACCCGTGACGACCGCCTTCAATCTTACTCGCCGTAGCTTCTTTGTCATGCCGATTGCCCTGGCAGCGTGCAAGAAGGGCTGGTCCGTTCTGGAAATGTCCGGCCTGACGATGGGAACCAGCTACAACATCGTGGCCGTGGATCACACCCGCAGCGTCGACAAGACGCAGCTGCAGGCCGCGATCGACGACAGCCTTGCCCTGGTCAACCGCCAGATGTCGAACTGGGATTCCGGTTCCGAGATCTCGATCTTCAACGCCGCCACGACGCCGGGCAGCATGAAGGTCTCGGCCGATCTGGCCCATGTGATGGAGGCTGCGGCCGAAGTGAACGCCGCGACCGGCGGCAGCTTCGACGTGACCGTCGGCCCGCTGATCGACCTCTGGGGCTTCGGTTCGGGCCATGCCCGCGGCGACATGCCGTCGGATGCCGAGATCGCGCAGGCCCTCGCCTGCTGCGGCCAGTCCGATGCCCTGCGCGTCGAAGGCCAGCGCCTGCACAAGATGCGCCCCGAGGCCGAGGTGTATCTGTCGGCCATCGGCAAGGGTTACGGCGTGGACCGCGTGGCGCGCGTGATGGCCGAACACGGCATCAAGGATTTCATGGTCGAGATCGGCGGCGATCTCTATACCGCCGGGACGAACCCCGACGGGCATGCATGGCGCGTGGGCATCGAGACCCCCCAGAGCCATGATCGCGGCGTCCAGCAGGTCGTCGGCGTGTCCGACATGGGCATGGCCACCTCGGGCGATTACCGCAACTTCTTCGATTACGAAGGCAAGCGCTATTCGCATATCATCGACGCGACCACGGGCCGCCCGGTCACCCATTCGACCGCATCCGTGACCGTCATGACCGAAAACGCGATGATGGCCGATGCATGGGCCACCGCCCTTCTGGTGCTGGGCACCGAGCGCGGCCTGCAGATCGCAAATGATCGTGACATGGCGGTGCTTTTCATTGATCGCACCGGCCAGTCGGGCGACAAGGGCTTCGCAACCACGGCAAGCGACCGCTTCGGCGCGCTGGCCGTCTGAAAGCAACGCCAGCCCGGGAAAGGAGGCTGACCATGTCGACCTTCATCCTCGCCTTCGGCCTTCTGCTGTTCGTGATGCTGGGAATGGCGCTTGGCGTCATCTTCAGCGGGCGGACCATCAAGGGCAGCTGCGGTGGCCTGAACGCCATCGCCGATGCCGATCACTGCCTTGTCTGCAAGCAGGAGATCGACCCCGACAGCCCACTTCGCGACCGGCTGAACTGCCCGCGCGCGAAGAAGATGCTGGAAGACATGGGTCGGGAAGCCACCTGACCCGTTTTGCCGCCTAGCCCTGCAGCGGCGTGAAGCCCAGGGTCAGCAGTGCCGCCGCGGCGATCACCCCGAACAGCCACAATTTCCACGCCGGGCCTTCCGATTTCCAGGTCCGACGATAGGCGTATCCCGCGATGCAGGCGATCACGAAGATGATCGTCGCGATCAGCGGTGTCAGGGTCAGTTCGGTCAAGCTGTGGAACCTCCGGAAGTTAACGCGTGTTTTGATTCGCTGATTGCATTATGCTGAAGACGGATCAAGGGAGGCACAGGCCGATGGTTTCTTCATACAAGCCTCATACCCGTGACGACGAGGGTCGCGAACCGACCCGCAGCCAGAGCGTGGACACCAACCTGTCCCCGGCCCAGGCCACGGTCCAGCACATCCTGGACCACAAGGGCAGCGAGGTGTTCTGGATCCAGCCCGAAGATACCATCGCGACCGCCGTGACCGTGCTGCGCGACAAGCGGATCGGCGCCCTGCCCGTACAATCGCCGCAGGGCGATCTTGTGGGGATCCTGTCCGAACGCGACATCGTTCGCCGCCTGGCCGACACGCCCGGTCAGACCCTGCCGCAAAGCGTGGCCGAGCTGATGACCACCCAGCCCGAGACCTGCACCCCCGCCGATACGCTGGTCCAGGTGCTGCGCCGCATGACCGATGGCCGCTTCCGTCACCTGCCCGTCGTCGACAATGGCAACATCATCGGCATGGTCTCGATCGGGGATGTGGTGAATTACCGGCTTCAGGCGCTGGAATACGAAGCGCTGCAGATCAAGCAGCTGATCGTCGGCTGAAAAAGGGGGAAATGGTGGGTGATAAGGGATTTGAACCCCTGACATCTTCGATGTGAACGAAGCGCTCTACCACTGAGCTAATCACCCGTGACGCGGCTTCTAGCGCCCCCCGTTCCCCGTTGCAAGAGGCAGATCCGCCCCGTCAGTTTTTTTCCTGCGCGGGGCGGCGCAGGCGCAGCGTGATCACCTCGGCCCCGCGCGAATCCCGTTCCAGCGCGACACGCGCACGCCCCAAGGGCGGCACGGCCAGCGTCGAGCCCGAAGACAGGACATCGCCCAGTTGCGCCAGCGTCGCTTCGATGATGGGTCGGGCATCGCCGCGTTTCGCACCCGTCGCGGCCAGCACGCGATCCACGAAATCGCGTTTCTGCACCACCAATGCGACATGGGGATCGACGGCCCCCTTGCGCATCCCGTCGATCATGTCTTCCCTTTCGGCCATATCCGCCTCCTCGGAACAAGCATGGCCCCAGAGTAGCGAGAGAAGCCCTTGCGTCAATCTTTACCGCGCAAGGGCTTGATCTTCGCGGGATCAGACTGCGCTGCCCTGATTGACGCGCCGCGACAGTTCCGCGTGGCTTTCCACCCGTTCCGAATAGCGATCGACCAGGGTTTCCTTGATGTCGCGGGTCAGCAGGGTGAAACGGACCAGCTCCTCCATCACGTCGACGATCCGGTCGTAGAAGGGGGTGGGCTTCATGCGGCCCTCCTCGTCGAATTCGTTCCACGCCTTCGCGATTGAGGATTGGTTGGGGATGGTCAGCAACCGCATCCAGCGCCCGAGGATGCGCATCTGGTTCACGGTGTTGAAGCTCTGGCTGCCGCCGCAGACCTGCATCACGGCCAGGGTCTTGCCCTGCGTTGGGCGCACGCCGCCAAGCGACAGGGGGATCCAGTCGATCTGGTTCTTCATCACGCCGGTCATCGCCCCGTGGCGTTCAGGGGATGACCAGACCATCCCTTCGGACCAGGTCACCAGCTCGCGCAGCTCGGCCACCTTGGGATGGTCGTCGGCCGTGGCATCGGCCATCGGCAGACCATGCGGATCGAAGAAGCGCGTCTCGGCCCCCAGGGCGTTCAGGATGCGCGCCGCTTCCTCGGCCGAGAGGCGCGAGAAGCTGCGATCGCGCAACGATCCATAGAGCAGCAGGATGCGGGGCGCATGGCTGCTGCATCGCGCAGGAAACAGGCTGGCCGCATCGACGGGCCGGAAGCTCTCGGTCTTTACATTCGGGAGGTCAGTCAACGATCTCGCCCTTCTCGTTCAGTATCATCTGGCCGTCTTCCTTGAAGACCGGCCCCTTGGGCATCCGGTCCAGCAGAGGCAGCACGGTCTGCGACGGACGACACAGCCGAACCCCCCGCAGGGATGCGACGATGGGCCGTTCCACCAGGATCGGGTGCCGTATCATGGCGTCCAGAATTTCGTCATCGGGAACGCCTTCGTCCAGCAGACCCAGCCCCTCCGCGGGGGATCGCCGGACACGCAGCGCCGTCCGGGGCGTCAGTCCCGCCGCCGCGAACAGCGCCTGCAGCTGCGGACGTGTCCACCCCTCGGTCAGGTAATCGACCACGACCGGATCGGCCCCCGACGCCCTGATGATGGCCAGCACGTTGCGCGATGTGCCGCAATCGGGGTTGTGGTGGATGACGATCATGCCGGCCCCTCGGGGAAGCTGGCGCGCGTGCGGTTCGCGATGGCGACCAGCGTCAGCATCACCGGAACCTCGACCAGGACGCCCACCACCGTCGCCAGCGCCGCCCCGGAATTCAGCCCGAAAAGGCTGATCGCCACAGCAACCGCCAGTTCGAAGAAGTTCGACGTCCCGATCATCGCGCAGGGGGCCGCGATCCGATGCGGCACCCGCATCAGCCAGGCCGCCCCGTATCCAAGCGCGAAGATCAGATAGCTTTGGACGATGATCGGAACCGCGATCAGCAGGATCACCGTCGGGCGCGACAGGATCACGCCACCCTGCAGCGCAAAGAGGATGGCGACCGTCACCACCAGCCCGATGATCGACCAGGGCTTGATCCGGGACGAGAAGCTCTCGATCGCGTCCTGGCTGCCCAGCATCCGGCGGGTCAGCAGCCCTGCGGCCAAGGGCAGCACGACATAGAGGATCGTCGCCAGGACCAGCGTCTGCCAGGGCACCGAGATCTCGGTCGCGCCCAGCAGCAGCGCCACGATGGGGGCGAAGGCCACCACCATGATCAGGTCGTTCACCGAAACCTGCACCAGGGTATATGTCGCATCCCCCCGCGTCAGCTGCGACCAGACGAAGACCATGGCCGTGCAGGGTGCGGCCCCCAGCAGGATCAGGCCCGCGATATATTGCTGGGCATCCTGCGGATCGATCCAGGGGGCGAAGACATGATCGAAGAACAGCACGGCCAGAAGCGCCATGCTGAACGGCTTGATCAGCCAGTTGACCGCCAAGGTGATGATCAGCCCGCGCGGCTGCCGCGCCACCCCCGCGACGGACCCGAAATCGACATTCACCATCATGGGATAGACCATGGCCCAGATCAGCACCGCGACCACGAGGTTGATCGAGGCGATCTCGGCGGTGGCGATGGCCTGCACGAGCCCCGGGGCGACGGCGCCCAGGGCGATGCCGCCGATCATCGCAAGCGCGACCCACAGGGTCAGCCAGCGTTCGAATGTTCCAAGGGCCCCGCCCCCGGTATCTGTCATGTCGGTCATGAAAGGGTCGGCTTTCGATCAGATGTCAGGTTGCGATCAGCAGTTGCAGGCGATCTGGTCCAGAACGGGCTGGCACAGCTCTGCCCTGCCCCCGCAACAATCGCGCAACAAGAAGCCCAGCAATGCGGCCATGGCCTCCATTTCAGCGAAATAGCGGATCGAGCGGCCTTCGCGCGCCGACCGGACCAGACCCGTCGCGGACAGGATGTTCAGGTTGTTGGACAGGGTGTTCGGCCGGATATCCAGCGCGGTCGCGATCTCTCCGGCGGGCATGCCTTCCGGCCCCGCCTGCACAAGGCAGCGGAACACGTCCAGACGGATGTCATGGGCCAAGGCCGAGAGCGTATCGAGGGCAAGAGTCTTTTCCATATTTCATGTATATCGGAAACGACCAGCGCCCGCAAGGCGAACGAAAAGGCGCCCGCCGGTTTCCCGACGGGCGCCCATTTTCCTGGATCGACCCAGCAAGATCAGTGGGCGACGGCGCCACCCGATCCGCGTTCGGCGTCCCGGCGCTGCAGGCGCGCGGCCTCGGCTGCCTCCTCGGCAGCCTCATCCCACTCCACGGCGGATGGCATGCGGGTCAGCGCATGGCGCAGAACCTCGCGGACATTGCCGACCGGGATGATGGTCAGGCCTTCCTTCACGTTCTCGGGGATTTCCACCAGATCCTTGGCGTTATCCTCGGGGATCAGCACGGTCTTGATGCCGCCGCGCAATGCGGCCAGCAGCTTCTCCTTCAGCCCACCGATGGCCAGCACGTTGCCGCGCAGGGTCACCTCGCCCGTCATGGCGACATCCTTGCGGACCGGGATGCCGGTCATCACCGACACGACCGAAGTCACCATGGCGATGCCCGCCGACGGACCGTCCTTGGGCGTCGCTCCTTCGGGGACGTGGACGTGGATGTCGCGCTTGTCGAACTCGGGCGGCTTGACGCCGATCTCGGGCGCGACCGAGCGCACGAAGCTGGAGGCCGCATCGATCGATTCCTTCATCACGTCGCCCAGCTTGCCCGTGGTCTTCATGCGACCCTTGCCCGGCAGCTTCAGCGCCTCGATCTGCAGCAGATCGCCCCCGACCGAGGTCCAGGCCAGACCCGTCACCACGCCGACCTGATCCTCCTTCTCGGCCAGGCCATAGCGGAAGCGGCGGACGCCCAGATATTCCTCGGCCTTCTCGGGCGTGACCTCGACCGACGTGACCCGACCCTTCATGATCTCGGTCACGGCCTTGCGGGCCAGCTTGGCGATCTCGCGTTCCAGCGAACGGACGCCGGCCTCGCGGGTGTAATACCGGATGACATGGGTCAGCGCCTCGTCGGTGACGCTGAATTCGCCCTTGCGCAACCCGTTCGCGGCGATCTGCTTGTCCAGCAGGTGGCCGCGCGCGATCTCGCGCTTCTCGTCCTCGGTATAGCCCGACAGGCCGATGATCTCCATCCGGTCCAGCAGCGGTCCCGGCATGTTGTAGCTGTTGGCCGTGGTCACGAACATCACGTTCGACAGATCGTATTCCACTTCCAGATAGTGGTCCACGAAGGTCGAGTTCTGTTCGGGGTCCAGCACCTCGAGCATGGCCGAAGCCGGATCGCCGCGGAAGTCCTGACCCATCTTGTCGATCTCATCCAGCAGGATGAGCGGGTTGGTCGTCTTGGCCTTCTTCAGCGCCTGGATGATCTTGCCCGGCATTGAGCCGATATAGGTCCGACGGTGGCCGCGGATCTCGGATTCGTCGCGCACGCCGCCCAGGCTGATGCGGATGAATTCACGCCCCGTCGCCTTGGCGATCGACCGGCCGAGCGAGGTCTTGCCCACACCCGGAGGACCGACCAGCGTCAGGATCGGACCCTTCAGCTTCTGGCTGCGCGCCTGCACGGCCAGGTATTCGACGATGCGTTCCTTGACCTTGTCCAGACCATAGTGGTCGGCGTCCAGCACGGCCTCGGCCTTGCCAAGGTCCTTCTTGGTGCGCGACTTCACGCCCCATGGCAGCGCCAGCAGCCAGTCCAGATAGTTGCGGCTGACCGTCGCCTCTGCCGACATGGGCGACATGGATTTCAGCTTCTTCAGCTCGGCATCGGCCTTTTCACGGGCCTCCTTGCTGAACTTGGTCTTGCCGATCTTCTCTTCCAGCTCGTCCAGTTCGTTCTGGCCGTCCTCGCCGTCGCCAAGCTCCTTCTGAATGGCCTTCATCTGCTCATTCAGGTAATATTCGCGCTGCGTCTTCTCCATCTGGGTCTTGACGCGCGACTTGATCTTCTTCTCGACCTGCAGGACCGACATCTCGCCCTGCATCTGGCCATAGATCTTCTCGAGACGCTCGGCGATGCTCAGCGTGTCCAGCAATTCCTGCTTGCGGTCCAGATCCACGCCCAGGTGACCGGCGACCAGATCGGCCAGCTTGCCCGGATCGGTGGTGTCGGACACGGTGGTCACGACCTCTTCGGGGATGTTCTTGCGGACCTTGACGTAGCGCTCGAACTCCTCGGAGACGGTGCGCAGAAGCGCGGTGACGGTATCCTCGTCGCCCAAGCTCTCCTGCAACTCCTCGGCCGTCGCCTCGAAATGGTCGGGATTGGGCACATAGCCGGTGATCGAGACGCGTTCGCGCCCCTCGACCAGCACCTTGACCGTGCCGTCGGGCAGCTTCAGCAGCTGCAGCACATTGGCCAGAACGCCCGTCTGATAGATCCCCTCCTCGGTCGGTTCGTCGACCGAGGCATCCTTCTGGGCGGCCAGAAGGATCGGGCTGTCCGATTCCATGACCGCTTCCAGCGCGCGCACCGATTTCTCGCGGCCGACGAACAGCGGCACGATCATGTGCGGGAACACGACGATGTCCCGAAGGGGCAGCACCGGATAGGTCTTGTTGGAAAATTCCGTCATGTCAGTTCCTTTCTGCCCGAAGCCGTGGCCCCGTCATGGCAACGCACGGCCCCTGCCTGGCAGACAATCTAGGCCGCGCGGGGGGCGCGTTCAATGGGATGCCAAGAATCCGACCTATTCCGCCCTCAGCGGGGGATCACGATTTCAGCACGCAGACCGCCCAGCCGCGTGCCCCGGCCCAGACGCAGCTGGCCTCCGTGCCCGCGCGCGACATCGCCCGCGATGGCCAGCCCCAGACCCGCGCCCTGCGCGCTGTTGCGGTTGCGCGCGGGGTCCAGCCGGGTAAAGGGGCGCATCGCGGCCTCGATGCTGTCCTCGGGGATGCCGGGGCCGTCATCTTCGACCCCGATGCGCAGGCTGCGCGGCCCCAGCGTGGCATCCAGCTCGGCGCGGTTGCCATAGCGGACCGCGTTGCCGATCAGGTTCTCGATCGACCGGCGCAGCATGTCGGCCCGGAAGGTCGCAAGCCCCTGCGCGTCGCCGTCAAAGCCCCGCAGCACGACCGCCTGCCCCGCCCGCTGCGCATCCGCGACGATCGCCTCCAGGAAATCTGACACCACCATAGGCTGCGGCGGGCGCTCCTGCGCATCGTCGCGGGCATAGTCCAGGAACCCGTCCACCATGCGGTTCATTTCGGCGATGTCGGCCTCCATCGCGGCGATCTCGTCGGGTTCGGGGGGCAGATCGGGCGACAGGACCGACAGGCCCAGCCGCAGGCGCGTCAGGGGCGTGCGCAGATCGTGGCTTATCCCCGACATCATCAGCTTGCGCTGTTCGTTCTGACGCTCCAGCCGGTTGCGCATGTCCAGAAACGCCGTGCCCGCGATGCGGATCTCGGCCGCGCCCTGGGGGCGATAGGCGACCATGCGCCCCTTGCCGTATTCCTCGGCCGCATGGGCCAGCCGGCGGATCGGACGCAGCTGGTTGCGCAGGAAGATCGTGGCGATCCCCGTCATCAGGAAAGAGGTGAAGACCATCAGCACCAGCAGCTGATGCGGATTGGACGCGCTGACGCGCCTGCGATCGAAGCCCAGCTGATACGCCCCGAAATCGCCCGGCAGCGCGACCTCGACCCGCTTGTCGTCGCTGGCCAGATCGACCGAGATGATGTTGGGCAGGCTCTCGCGCAGTACCTCGATCACCACCCGGCCCGAGAAGTCGTAGAAGAGCCGGCTGTCCTCGGGGGGCGGATCGACCGGCAGGCGCAGCGTGACGCCAAGCGGATCGGCGACCGAGCGGCCCGCGATCCGCGCAGCCTCGCTGTCGGCCACATGCTGCATCCGCGACGACACGAAGGCCACCTCGCGCGCCATGCTGGTCGTCATCTGGCGCGTCACCCCGTCGAAATGGCGCTGCAGGAACATCACGCTGACCACCAGCGTCACCACCACCACCGGCAGGAACAGGATCAGCGCCGCCCGCGCATAGAGCCCGCGCGGCAGGAATGTCGTCTTCAGCTTCTCGGCCGTATTCGCCATTGGCACCCCCGGTTCGCCGCGGCTAGGCTAGCGCCATGAACCGCCCCGTGAAAGAGCCGCTGCGCATCCTTGCGCCGAACCCCTCGCCCCTGACCGGGCCGGGCACCACGACATTCCTGCTGGGCCGGGACCAGGTGGCGGTGATCGACCCCGGCCCCGACGATCCCGCCCATATCGAGGCCGTGGCCCGCGCGGGACGCGACCGCATCGGCCATATCCTGATCACCCATGCCCATCGCGACCACAGCGCGGGCGCCGCGCGCCTGTCCCGGCTGACAGGTGCCCCGGTGCTGGCCTTCGGCACCGCGACCGAGGGGCGATCCCCGGTGATGCAGCGCCTGGCCGCGGGCGGCCTTCTTTGCGGGGGCGAGGGGCTGGATCACGATTTCGCCCCCGACCGACGCCTGCGCGACGGCGACATCATCAAGACCCCGGAATGGCGGCTGATCGCGATGCACATGCCCGGCCATGCGGCGGGGCACATGTGCTTCGGCTGGGACGACACGGTCTTTTGCGGCGATCTGGTGATGGGCTGGTCCTCGACGCTGATCTCGCCGCCCGATGGCGATCTGGGCGATTATTTCCGCTCGCTCGACCGCTTGGGGCAGACCGGCGCAAGCCGCCTGCTGCCCACCCATGGCGACCCGATCGAGAACCCCGCCCCCCGCCTTGCCGAACTGGCCCGGCACCGCCGCGAGCGGAGCCGCCAGATCATCGCGGCCCTCCGCGAGCGCGGCGATTCCGCCCAAGGCCTCGCGCGGCGCATCTACGACATCCCCGAGCCGCTGCTTCCGGCCGCGGAACGCAACGTGCTGGCCCATCTGATCGCCCTGCACCATGTCGGAGCCGTTGATACGCAAGAAGAAATCGCCCGCGACAGTTTTTTTGCGGCGACGTGAAAAAACTGCGCCGATCCCTCTGGACAGCACCGGTCGGGGTGGCTATACCCCGCCTCGTGTTCCGGCGTAGCTCAGCGGTAGAGCAGTTGACTGTTAATCAATTGGTCGTAGGTTCGATCCCTACCGCCGGAGCCAAAAAATCCTGAAACGGATCAGCTACGAAAACCAGCCGCCCCTTCGGGCGGTTTTTTCGTTCCCCGGGCCCGCGTGCCGACCCGCCCCCGAATGGGCGGATCGGCGATATGTTCAGGCCGCGACCGGG
The DNA here is from genome assembly GCF_018860625.1 of Paracoccus sp. C2R09. Classification (GTDB taxonomy): domain Bacteria; phylum Pseudomonadota; class Alphaproteobacteria; order Rhodobacterales; family Rhodobacteraceae; genus Paracoccus. The sequence goes on along the minus strand of NZ_JAHKQB010000037.1, from coordinate 10,080 downwards.
CGGTCGTCCAGCCGCCCCGAGATCAGCGCGGCCAGCGCGACCATGACCGTAGCCGTTCCCAGAACCAGCGCAAGGCCCCCCAGCTGATAGGTCAGCCCGGACAGCACCGTCCCGATCAGCCGCCCGCCCGCATTCGCCATGTAGTAGAAGCCCACATCCATGGTCACACGCTCGGATCTGGTGAAGGCCAGCACCAGGTAGGAATGCAGCGAGGAATTGACCGCGAAGATCGCCCCGAAGGCCAGAAGTCCCAGCACCAGGGTTACGGTCAGCCAGCCCTGCGGGCCGCCCGCGACCAGCACCGCGCCGGTCAGCACCGCAGGCACGACGAACAGCGCAGCCGCCCAGCCGCGCGCGGCGCGGATCAACTCGCCCTCGGGGCGATGCGATGCACGCAGGATGCGCGGGGCCGCCGCCTGAACCGCGCCATAGAGGATCACCCAGACCGCCATGAAGCTGCCGATCATGAAGAAGGCCGCGCGGTTCCCGGCCTCTGTCCCGTCCGACAGGACGGCATAGAAATAGATCGGGATCCCCACCACGAACCACACGTCCCGGGCCCCGAACAGGAAGACCCGCGCCGCCGACAGCCAGTTGATATTGGCCGATTTCGAGAACACCTCGGAGAACTTGGCCCCCTTGCGGCCGCGCGGCAGGCCCGCGGGCATGAAGATCGCCACCGCCGCCAGGATCGCGGCCAGCACGACCGCCATCACCAGGACCGAGCCCACGAAGCCGATCAGCGCCAGAAGCGCCGCGCCCAGAAGAAAGCCCAGGCCCTTGACCGCGTTCTTGGACCCGGTCAGCACCGCGACCCATCGGAACAGGCCCCCGCCCTCGGACGGGGCCAGCAGTTTGACCGCCGATTTCGACGACATCTTGGCCAGGTCCTTGGCGACCCCGCTGGCGCCCTGCACGCACATCACGAAGGCGACCGATGCGCCGATGGCCCAGCCCGGGTCCAGCTGCGTCAGCGCCAGAAGCGCCGCGACCTGCAACCCCAGCCCCGCATAGAGCGTCGATGTCAGCCCGAACCGCGCGGCGATCCAGCCCGCGGCAAGGTTCGTGACCATGCCCGCGATCTCGTACAGCACGAACAGATAGGCCAGCTGCACGGGCGAGAAGCCCAACCGGTGGAAATGCAGCAGCACCAGCATCCTCAGCGCGCCATCGGTCAGCATGAAGGCCCAATAGGCCGCCGTCACCGCGACATAGGCCGACATGCCTTCGGCCCGCACCCGTGATCGCGCCGCGTTCATGCCGATGCACCCACCATCAGCGCGACATCGACCAGCCGGTTGGCATAGCCGAACTCGTTGTCGTACCAGGCATAGACCTTCACCTGCGTGCCGTTGATCACCATGGTCGAAGGCGCATCGACGATCGAGGAGCGCGGATCGTTCGTGTAATCGGTCGAGACGAGCGGACGCGTTTCGTATCCGAGGATCCCCTTCAGCGGTCCTTGGGCGGCAGCGGCGAAGGCTGCGTTGACCTCTTCGGCGGTGGTCTCGCGTTCGATCTCGAAGACGCAATCGGTCAGCGACGCGTTCAGCAGCGGCACGCGCACGGCATGCCCGTTCAGCCGCCCCTTCAGTTCGGGATAGATCAGCGTGATCGCCGTGGCCGATCCGGTCGTCGTGGGGATCAGCGAATTCAGCGCCGAACGCGCACGACGCAGATCCTTGGCCGGGCGGTCCACGATGGTCTGGGTGTTCGTCACGTCATGGATCGTGGTGATCGACCCGTGCCGGATGCCGAAGGTCTCGTGGATGACCTTGACCACGGGCGCCAGGCAATTGGTCGTGCAGGACGCCGCCGTCACGATGCGGTGCGTGGCCGGATCATAGCTGTCATCGTTCACGCCGAAGACGATGTTCGCGGCATTCCCGTCCTTGACCGGGGCCGAAACGACGACCTTCTTCACGCCCGCCTCGAAATAGGGGGCAAGCGCGGCCTCGGACTTGAAGACGCCGGTGCAGTCGATCACCACGTCCACGCCGTCCAGCGGCAGGTCGGCGATTCCTTTCGCGCCGATGAAGGGCAGTCGCGTCCCGTCGATGGTCACGCCATCCGCATCATGCCCGAATTCCGCGTTCCAACGGCCATGCACGGTATCGAATTCCAGCAGATGGGCGTGCATCTCCGGGTCGCCCACCGCGTCGTTGATCCAGGCGATCTTCGCGCCGCTTTCGATCAGGGGCTTCAGGGCAAGCTTGCCGATGCGGCCAAGGCCGTTCAGGGCATAGGTGGTCATCAGATATCCTCGGGGTTGGTGCGGCCGATCTCGTCCACGGCCGATTGCAGGGCGATCCGGTCGAGGCTGGCCACCGGCAGCGCCACGAAGGCCTCGATCCGGCGGCGGAGCGCGCCATAGGCCTGCTGGAAGGCCAGCGCCTTTTCGGCATCGGTGCCCTGGGCCTTGACGGGATCGGGCATGCCCCAGTGACCGCTGACGGGCTGGCCCTTCCAGGCGGGGCATTCCTCGTTGGCGGACTGGTTGCAGACGGTGAAGACGAAATCCAGATGCGGCGCATCCGCCCCCGAAAACTCGGAAACGTTCTTGGCGCGCAGGACGGAAACGTCATGCCCCTTGTGGCGCAGCACTTCCAGCGCGAAGGGGTTCAGCTCGGAATAGGGGCGCGTTCCTGCGGAATGGGCGACGAAGCGGTCGCCCGCCACCTCGCGCAGGATCGCCTCGGCAAAGATCGAGCGGGCGGAATTGCCCACGCAGATGAACAGGACGTTGTACTTGCGATCGGTCATGGCTGAATTTCCCGTGCTGTGGGGCATGCATGTTTCTGGGCGGCCAAAGCGGCAGGCATCGTGGCGGGCATCGCGCGACCCATCGTCGGACTGTCGCAATCCCGCCATGTGCATGGATTAGAAGAACCCCGCGTCACGTCCTGCGGTCGGGACAATACCCGCCGCAAGTCGGTATCCGGAGCGCCGTCATTCCCGGCGATGCCGAACGGATCGGAATGCTTCTTTTCCATATTTCATGTATTAATGAATTGATACGGCAATTCAACCCTGAAAAGCACCCTCTGCCCCGGCATGAAAACGCGAAATGCCGGCGACCTTCACGGTGCCGGCATTCCGCCCCTCGCGTTCCTTCAGGTCAGATCAGAAGATCTTCCCAGTTGATGACCAGTTCGGGCGCATTGCCACCCGATCCGAAGGGATGGGCCACGCGGCTGCCGTCACCCTCGATCAGGAAGCCGAAGGCCCCGTCGCTGGTGCCGTCATCCCCGATCACCGCCTCGATCAGGTCGGACAGATCGCCGGTCTCGTAGGTCTCGCCATCGGTCCAGGCCTCGGGGTTCCACTGGAACTCGTCGGCAAGATAGCTGCGCCCCCCCGGCGTGGAGCCCGAGGAATAGCCGGCGGCATTCTCGGTATCCTCGATCTTGATGGTGAAGGATGCGGGATCCGAATTGTCCTCCATCGCCTCGAAGCGCAGGAAGGCCTCGGTGATCACCGCGCCGTCGGGAATGTCGATCCCGTCGAAACGGATGCCCACATATTGCGGCCCGCCATTGTCGCCCAGTTCCAGGTCGCCGCTGGTCCCGCCGCCGCGTTCCTCCCAATCGTCGGAGGTCGCATCGACCGGGACGACGATCCCGCCGGACCCCACCGACCCGCCGCCATCGCCCGGCTCGCCCTCGATGAAGCTCGAGTCCGCAGAGCTGGCATTCGGGGTCGAACCGCCCGCCTTGGACAGGTCCCAGTAATCGACATGGAACCCCTGGCTGCGCCCGTCCAGCTGCACGGTATAGAGCCCGGCCTCGGAGATCTCGATCTGAGCGTTGAAGTTGCCCGGAACGCCGTCGATCGCGCTTGCAAAGCCCCAGCTGCCGTCGTTCGGGCCGCCATAGACCTTCACGAAGCCCCCGGCGACGGGTTCGGCCTCATCGGTGGTTTCCGTCAGGAATTCCTCGATATTGCCGTTCCCGACATCCTCGGCATGCTTGAAGTTCAGCCAGATGTCGTTCTGCTGATCGCCTGCCGCCGTGCCGTCGCGGCTGGCACGGACGCGGAAGTTGTAGATGCCGGTCTCACCCTCGGGGACGTAGATGGTGTATTCCAGCATCTCGTTCCCGCCGACATTGTTGTCGATCCCGGTCGAGCTGTTGCTGCCGAAGAGATAGTAGCCGTCACCGTCGAAGCCCGACTGGTTGCCATCCCCGTCCGCAGCGGCCTCATAGGACCACTTGCCGCCAGGATTGGTGCCGCCATTGGCATTGGCATCCTCGATCTGGACCTTGAAATAGGCCGCCGTGCCGGTTCCGTTGATCTGATAGTAGCCCTCGACGCCGCCGCCGGTCCCGCCGGACGGATCGCCGACCACCGGGCCGCCGTCATTGGTCAGATAGATCGGTTGCGTCGTCGGACCCACCGGCAGGCCGTCGCTGCCGACCTTGGTGGCCACGAAGGCGATGGGCTGGACATCATCCCCCGAGAAGCTGCCCGAACCGACATTGTTGTTCACGGCGTCGTCGTAATCGAACAGCGTCGAGGCATCGAAGGTCCCGTCCGCACCGATCGTGACCGTGACCGACTGGGCATCGAAGGCGTTGTTGGCCTTGAAGTCGTATTTCTCCAGCCGGTCGTTGACCAGGTCCGCGATCCCGGCATCGGTCTCGGTCACCGGGTTGAAGCCCTTGGTCAGGGTGATCTGCACCAGGTCGCCCGGATTGCCCGTGACCGTGATGGCGGGCAGCGTGCCGCCATAGGTGCCGTTCTGGCCCGCGTTCAGCCCGTTGACCGCGATGCCCGGTGCGGTGTCGCCCGGCGCCTGAGTCGCGACGGTATGCGACCCGGCCGAACTGCCGTCCGAGGCCAGCTGACCGCTGGCCGTGGTGCCGTCGTCGAAGAGCACGGTGAACAGCGATCCGATCAGTTCATGCCCCGAGATGCCACCGACATCCCAGCTGAGGATCGCGCTGCCATCCACATCGCCCTTGGCCATGCCCGCGATCGAGTTCGGGTCCATGTCCCCCGAGAAGCCGACCGTCTCGCCCGCGGTGAAGCCGCCATCGTCGGTCGCGCTGAACTTGACCATCGCGCCCTTGTAGCCGCCATTGCTGGCCCCGCCCGATCCGCCGGAATTGGGGATCGGATCCTCGCCCGGAAGGAAATACCCGCTGCCCGAGATGTAGGCCCCGGTATTGCCGTCCGAATTGACCTGCCAGGGCTTGGCGGCATCGTCCCCGCCCAGCCCGTCGGGATCGAACACGCTGTCCTGATACAGCGCCGAGGTCACGTCGATGAAAATGGCCGAGATCTTCTTGTCGCCGGTATTGGTCACCTCGAAGGAGTCGGAGCCATAGTTCGACGACTGGATGTTGTTGTTCCCGGTCATCACCTCCAGCCTGGCCGATCCGATGGTGCCTTCGGCATAGGTCGATCCGGTGGCAAGGTCGGATTGCGACGCGAACGCCTCGAGCGCGCCGGTCGGATCGACCGGATCGGTCGGGTTCTCGACATCGGTAGACAGGGCCACGATCTCGATCCCGTTGATGATCGGGTTCTGTTTCAGATCGTTTTCCAGGCCGATGTTCAGGACCCCGTCATCGACATGGACCTGCGCCGTCAGCACGCCCCCGCCGCCGCCATACAGCCCGCCGGGATCGATATTGTTGAACGAGGCCGGGACGAACCCTTCCAGCGAGGCGTCGAAGTTCCGGAAATCGCCCGCATGGGCCCCCGGGAAGACCTCGGCCAGGTACAGCCGGACCTCGAAATTCTCGCCTCCGCCCAGTTCGGACACCGGGATGTCGTAGAAGAAGGACCCGTCGCTGGACCGCGCGGTCGAGAAGATCGCATCCGGCACCCCGTCGATGCCGGGTGCCGCCGTGCCGCCGGTATCGGCCGCATCGCGCGGATTGGTCAGGCGCAGATATTCGTTCGGCGCCCCCGGCTGATCGCCCAGCCAGTCCGGCCCGCCATCGGTCGCGGCGATGAACGCCCCGCCCGCGTTGATGCGATAGACCGAGGCGTCGTCGCCACCCGTCGATCCGCCACCGATATCCAGGCTCAGACCGGCGCTGGCGGCCTCGTTCCCGTTGGGCGTGCCCGCCAGGTCGAGGACGGCACCCTCGGTCAGGGTGACCGCGATCTGCGTGCCGTCGGTCCAGCCGCCGGCGGGTGCGGCGATCTGGTAGGTCGCCACGCCATCCGCAAGACCCGTGAAGGTGACCGGCGGGTCGGACACGTCGAACCCGTTGACCGACAGCGCAAGATCGTCATCGCCCAGGCTTGCCGCATCGATGCCGCTGGCATCGGACAGCGCGATCTCGACCAGGATCGGATCGGTGGCCAGGGCCGGGTTGGTCAGCGTCAGCGCGGCCTCGGGGGCATCGGTATCCAGTGCCGCGGCAGGGTTCGACATGATCTCGATCGCGTTGATGATCGGGTTGTCGATGCCGTCCACCAGATCCTTGACGAAGCCGATGTTCAGCTCTCCGTCGGTGACGGTCACCTCGTAGCTGACGACCCGCAGATCACCGCCCGCATCGGGCGCCGAGGGGTCGAAATTGTCCAGGATGCCCGTCGTCATGCCCTCGACGCTGATGTCGAAGACCCGATCGCCCACGGCCTGGTTCCCGCCGTACAACTCGGCCAGGTAAAGGTTCACGATATAGCTGCCGTTCCCGTTCAGATCGCCGACCGGGATGGCATAGGAGAAGTCGCCATCGGCCGACCGCGCGGTGTTCAGCACGGCCTGCGGCACCTCTGCGGGGATGTCGCCCGGATCGCCGGAATACCCCTGGGTATCGCCGCGATTGAAGCCCGGACCCTCGCCCGTCACGACATAGGGGCTGTCGGCATTGCCGTTGCCGTCCGCCTGCCAGTCGGGACCGCCGTCGATGGCCGCGACCGCGTCGCCCCATGCGTTGATGCGCAGCAGGGGTTCGGGATCGTCCGTCGCCTCGGCCACGTCGTCGACCGAGACCTGCACCGATTGCGTCACCGTCGAGGACCCGTCGGACACGGTCACGTCCACCTCGTAGACGTTGTCGCCATCCGCATCGGTCGGGTTTTCGTAATCGGGCGCCGCGACGAAGCTGAGCGCACCGGTATCGGCATCGATCGCGAACAGCGCGTCATCCGCACCGGTATCGGCGATGCCGAAGGTCAGATCGCTGCTGTCGGCATCCTCGGCCGTGATCGTGGCGACCGCGGTCTGGTTCTCGGCCATGCTGACGGTGTCCGCGCTGGTGAAGACCGGCGGCAGATCGTCCGGCGGCGTGTCGACCACCACGTTCGAGAAGATCGCGCTGGTGCCGTCGATCCTGTCGGCATCGTTGATCAGCACGAGGTACTGGAAGCTCTGGCCCGCGAAGGCCGCAAGCGGGATCTCGATCGTCGTGATGCCCGGGCCGGCCTCGCCGGCGAAGCTCTGATCGGCGACGGGCCACAGCTGGCTGCCCGCGATCTGGAACAGCGGCTGGCTGCCCGAGAAGCTCGAGTCGTTGTCCAGACCGATGGCGATGATCTCGCCCTCGGCAGGGATCTCGATGTCGAAGCGCAGGACCGTGTCCGCCTCGACCGAAACGGGTTCGGGCAGGGTGAACTTGTTCCAGGTGTTCCCGTCGATGGTCAGCGTGCTGCCATCGGCCGAGGATGCGACCGTGCCGTCGCCCGACTGCCCGCCATAGTTGGAGCTGGGCAGCGCCGAGAAGTCGATCTCGGTTCCCGAACCGCCGGGGCCGGGATCGCTGTCGCCCACCGTGACGGTCGCAAGCCCCGTATCGGTGCCGCCGCGCCCGTCGCTGACGGTATAGGTGAAGCCCGCATCGCCGGTGAAGCCCGCATCGGGCGTGAAGGTGATCTGCCCTTCGTCATCCAGCACGACCGTCCCGCCCGTCGCCCCGCCGACCGAGGTCACGGTCAGCGCATCGCCATCGGGATCGGTGTCGTTCTGCACCAGCAGATCCGCCCCCAGATAGATCGGCGTGTCGACCGCGGTCTCCAGCGTGTCGGTCACCGCATCGGGTGCGCGGTTGACATTCAGCGTGACGCTGGCCGTCGCCGTCGCCCCGTCCGCATCGGCCACGGTATAGTCGAAGCCCGCCTCGCCCGCGAAGCCGTCATCGGGGGTGAAGTAGATCAACCCGTCCTCGAACAGGACCTCGCCATTGGTCGCGTTGGACACGCCCGTCAGGGTCAGCGCGTCGCCGTCCGGATCGCCGTCATTGGCCAGCAGCGTCGTGGGGTCGATGACGGTGACCTCGTTGCCGATGGCCGCAAGCGCGTCATCCGCAGGGGTCGGGTTCGCGTTCGTGACGCTCTGCCGGACCAGCTGCACATCCGAGAAGGTGACGTCGCCCGTCACCGCATCGGCATCGTTGGCAAGCACCAGGTGGCTGAAGGTCTGACCCGCCCAGGGGCTCAGGTCCAGTTCGTAAGTGACCGTCTGGCCCGCCGTGTCGTAGTCGTTCGGAACCTGGCGGAAATAGGCGGGCAGCGGCTGCGACCCACCCAGCTGGAACAGCGCCTGGTCGGCCTGCTGGAACGAATTGTCGTTATCCAGCCCGATGCCGATCACTTCGCCGATCTGATCGGCCCTGATCGTCACGCGCAGGACCGTGTCCGCCGTCACCGCGTAAGGCTCGGGCAGCTCCAGCTTCTTCCAGCTGTTGCCGGTGATCTGCAGCGCGTTCCCGCCATCCTGCACCGAAGCGCTGGCCGGGTCCTTGTCCTGGTTGGAATAGGAGCTGAGATCCCCCCCCGAGAAGACCACATCCGTGACCCCCGCACCCGGATCCAGCGTCGGCACGACCGAGATGGTCACCGTGGCCGTGTCGCTGCCCCCGGCCGCGTCCTCGATCGTGTAATCGAAGCTGGCAGTGCCGGTGAAGCCGGCAGCCGGGATGAAGGTGACCTGGTCGTCCTCGAACTCGACCGTGCCGTTGACCGCGTTCGACACCGAGACGAGGCTGATGGCCTGACCGTCGGCATCGGTATCGTTGGCCAGCAGCTGCGCCGGCGTCAGATAGACGGTGCCGTCGCGGGCGATCTCGATCCCGCCGTCATCGACCGCATCGGGGCCGCTGTTGACCTCGACCGCGACCGTCGCGGTATCGGTGCCGCCCTTCCCGTCCGAGACCGTGTAATCGAAGCTGGCCGTCCCCGAGAAGCCCGCATCCGCGGTGAAGGTGACCTGCCCGCCCGACAACGACACGGTGCCGTTCACCGCACCCGACACAGCCGTCACCGACAGCGCGTCCCCGTCCGGGTCGACATCGTTGCCCAGAAGCGCGGCGCTTGCGATCACCAGCGGCTGCCCGGGCGCCGATGCGAAGCCCGCATCGTCATTGGCCGTGGGCGCGCCGTTCGTGGTCGTCGTGCTGACGATCTGGACATTGCCATAGGTGCTGATCGCGCCGATCCCGTCATCGTCGTCGCTCATGAACACCAGATAGTCGAAGCTGCGCCCGGCCAGCCCGGCCAGCGGGATCTCGACCGTGACGGTGCCGTCGCCTGCCTCGTAGGTGTTGAAGCTCTGATCGGCATAGGCGCCGAAGGTCTGGCTGCCCGCCAGCTGGAACAGCGCCTGGTTCGCGGTATCGGTCGTGAAGCGGTTGTCGCTCTCGAAGCCGATGCCCATGATCTCGCCGATCTGATCGGACGAGAAGCTGAAGCGCAGAACCATGTCGGGCTGGACGGTCAGCGGCTCAGGCAGGGCCAGCTTCTTCCAGGTATTGCCCGAAAGCTGCAGCGCATCCCCCCCATCGAGGATCGTCGCCCCGGCAGGGTTCTTGTCCTGCGTGTCGTAGGAGCTGAGATCGGAAGCGGCAAAGGCGATTTCGGTGATGCCCTCGGGGCCCGATGCCTCGACCGTCACGGTCGCGGTGCCCGTCGAACTAGCCGTCCCGTCCGACACGACATAGCTGAAGTCCGCCGTCCCGGTGAAGCCCGCATCCGGGGTGAAGGTCACCACCCCGTCCGTCAGCGCCACGGTGCCACCCGTCCCGGCGGTCACCGAGACCACCGTCAGCGCATCGCCATCGGCATCGGTGTCGTTCGCCGCCAGATCGGCCGCGTCGAAGGACAGCGCGGTATCCTCGGTCGCGG
>NZ_JAHKQB010000024.1 GCF_018860625.1 Paracoccus sp. C2R09 | reverse complement strand
TGCGCCCCTCCGAAACCCTTAACGCCATCATGGCCTGAACCACCCCAACCCCCCGGCGCAAACACGCGCCGGGGGATGCGGCATTCAGTCGGGCCCCAGCCGCGCTTCGATCATATCAGGGCCCAGATCCCCAGCAGGATGACGACGGCGAAGCATGCGATGACAATCAGCACGCCTCGCGGGATTGCGGCTTCATGGTCAGCCGATGGCGCAGGCCCGGTCTTTGCGACCTCTTCGCGGGCTGCCTCGCGGGCCTGTTCGGGGGCGACGGGGTGGCCCGAGGCTTCGTCATCGGTGCCCAGGGGCGTGGCGGCGGGGTCCGGGTGATCGACCTTGTCGGCGGTATCTCCGTGGTCGATGGCATCGCGAAGCTGGGCGGCGTTCGATGGGGTGTCGTTCATGGCATGGGCTTTCTGTCAAAGGAATGTGGGCGCGATGCGCGCAGCGCCAGCGAAAACCCTGCGCCCATGGCCGCGAAACCGGCGGCGACGCTGGCGGGGGGCAGGGCAAGGTGCCAGCCGGGACTGAAGGCGCGGGGCAGGATGCCGTAATCCAGCGTGATGGCCGCCACCGCCGTCCCGATGCCCGCGACCCATGCGGCAATGCCATGCGGCAGGGGAAGGGCGCGGTGCAGCGCCGTGGCGATCAGCCCCCAGAACAGGCAGGCCGCGAAATTCGTCACTGCGCCCAGCCCGGTCCGCGCCAGATCGGGCTGACCGTTCAGGGAAACATCGGGACCGTGAAGCCACTGGCTGGTCGCGTTGAGGAAGGCATGCACCGGCAGCCCGCGCGCAAGTGTCAGGATCGCCAGCACGACCATCAGCGCCAGGAAGGCCAGAAGGCTTGCCCAAAGCCAGTCGGTCGTGCGGGATCCTGACTGGAACGACATGACGACATCCTTCGGTTTCATGGCCTGATGTCGAACGGCGCCCGGGCCGGAATGTTCCGTCAGACCGGGCGCAGCCTGTCGCAGATCGGTGGCGGGCGGGTGAAAACGCCCGCCCGCGCCGCGTCAATGAGCGGTCATCTCGGCCGCGATCTCCTCACCTGTCAGGGCCGAGGGATAGTAGGTCGGCCAGTTCGCGACCTCTTGCAGCAGGGCCGCGCGGTCCTCGCCCCAATAGAGGTGATAGTGATCGGCATCGTTCGGCGCGATGGCATGATCGCTGAACTGGATGAACGCTGGCGCCTGCGCATCGCCCTCGGTCTTGGCAAAGACGTAACGGACGCCACGATTGCCGGATGCGTAGGTCAGCACCTCGTGACCATCGTCGGCGTAGCGCCCCTGCAGGGCAATGCCATCCGCAAAGAAGGTCACGCGGTCTGCTTCGATCAGGATGCGGTCCATATCGGTCTGATAACCGGTCTGGTAATAGGCGCGGTATTCCTCGGCGGTCTTGTCGCCGTGTTCGGCCTTGTGCCGCATCACCGCGTCCAACGTTCCATCCTGCAGCAGCGGATAGACCGACTGCCAGTCCCCTGCCCAATCCGACAGGTCGCGTGCGCGGATCTGGTCGTCGTCGAACAGGCCGGCCTGGATGTCCTTGGCATCATGGGACCGGTCATGATCATGGCTGTGTTCGTGGCCATGGTCATGCTTCTTGTCGGTTTGGGCAGAGGCCTGCGCGGCCATGGCCAGAAACGCGCAGAGCGCGAGGCTGCCGGTCTTGGCGAAAGTCGGGGACATGCGATCCTCATAGCCTAGGATGTAATAACATAACTTGTTCGCATACCGGCGTCGCATATCCTTGGCAAGGGGCGATCCTACGGCGCTTCAAGGATGGGGCCGAAACGGCTATGATGCACATGGCAGCGCAAGGGGTTCGCATGGCATCCTTTCAGCACATGACGGCGCGGGTGGCGGTCTGGAACATTGCCGGTTACCTGGACATCTCGGATGAACGTCTGGCCAACCAGGTCGAGGGGCTGGCGATCCTGGATGCGGAACTGGTGACCCTGGTCGAGGTCCGGCCCTTCGGGCACATGCAGCGCCTGATCGACGGGTTGGCCGCCAAGGGCTGCACCTATCGCGCGGCCATGCTGGCACAGACAAGCGATCTGAACATCGGGCTGCTGTTCAAGGAGGGGGTCGAGGTCGACAACCTGCGCTTCGTGCCGGGATCGGATCTGGACGATCCGCGCCGCCGTAAGGCGATGGTGGCGGATGTCACCATCGGGAAATTCGATTTCACCCTGATCGCCGTGCATCTGAAATCGGGGCGCGACGGACCCGATCAGCGCATTCGCGACGCGCAATGCCAGGTCATCGGGGCCTTCATTGCCGATCTGCGCGCCCGGTCGCGCGAAGACGTGCTGCTGCTGGGCGATTTCAACATGATCCCGGGCGAGGATGTGTCGAACTTCCATCACCTGGGCGGCGACGATCGGATGAACTTCGTGTCGTCATGGGATCTGCAGGACCGCTTCTCGCATATCCTGCCGAAAGGGCGGGCGAACCTGCTGGACGGATTCGCGATTTCCCGCACCTTTTCGACCGAATATATCCGGGGCAGCCTGCGTCTGTTTCCGATGCACTGGACGCTGGACATGGGGCGCGAGGGCTTTCGCGAGAAGGTCTCGGACCATCTGCCCTTCGTCGCCTCGTTCAGGATCGATCGTTCGCGCGACTAGGGCGCGTCCTCATGCGCCTCGCGGTCGATCAGACCGTCGCGCGCAAGCTTGCGGGCCACGATCAGGCAGACCATCGCCCATGCACCGCCTGCCAGCCAACCAGCCGCGACATCGGTCGGCCAATGGACGCCCATATAGACGCGGCTCAGCCCGACCAGGACCGTCAGCAGCACCGCAACCCCCAAGATATAGGCCTTCACGACGACCCGGGCCTGCAACCGTGCCAGCAGCACTCCAAGCGTCAGATAGGCGACCGCCGCCATCATCGAATGCCCCGAAGGGAAGCTGGCCGTATGAACCAGCGATCCGTGCGGCACCAGATCGGGCCGCGGCCGGTCGAACAGGTTCTTGGCAAGGCTGCTGATCACGATCCCGCCGCCGACCGTCGCGATGACATAGATGACGGTGGACCATCTTCGGTACAGCATCAGGAACACCGTGACCGCGGTCGTGGCCAGAACCAGAACCGCCACGCCGCCAAGCGCGGTCAGATCGCGACCCATCTCTTCCAGCCACCAGGGCCCGATGGGGTCCGACAGATCGCCGGGCGTTCGAAGCAGCAGCAGGATCTGCCGGTCGAGGTCGCTGGTCGATCCCTCGACCACCTCGTCGGCAAGTTCGGCAAGCGCCCAGATGGCCGCGACAGCGACGCCCAGCAATACAAGGGTCGTGGCCTCGATGTTGCGGCGGCCGCGGTGGATCAACTGTGCGATCCGGTCGGTTCGGGAAGGTTCGATGCTCATCACCGACAAAAGGCCCGGCGGACCGGATCGGTTCCCACCCGCAGCGGCAGGTCTGCCATCAATGCAGGCTCAGCAGGATCTCGATATCGCGGGTGTCCAGCCGGGCCATCAGCTTGCGCTCGTCAAGGTTCAGCGCATCGCCGTCCTCGATCCGCTGCCTGATCCGCCGCGCCACCTGCGATGTCGGCTGATAATACAGCGTCGGATCCTCGGCGCTCAGCTCTGCGACCACGCGGCGCAGCAGCACCTTCTGCCGTTCGCCGTCGGTTTCCGATTTCTTGTCCTGAAGCATGTCCGGCCCCGCTGTTCCGTTTGCGATCTGTCACCCCGGATATGGGGGCGACAGGGCCGCATCGAAAGCGGGATGCGGCAAATCGTTCGGGTTCTCAGCGTCCCGTGATCCCCTCGATCGCGGGCAGCGGGCGGGGCTGCGTGACCAGATGGGGCTTGCGCTTTTCATAGAACGCGTTGCCACCGGTCGTGACGACGTAATGCATGTTGTTGTAATTCGCGCGATAGGTCGCTGTGTGGAAGAACTGCGCGTTTCGGGTCAGGGGATGGCGTTCGCCCCGCAGGACCGATATGGCCGCGCCCCGGATCAGCGGCGCGCTGCGCTGATCCATCTTGCGCGACAGCACGCCTTTGGCGAACTGGTTCCTCTGGCCGACCACGCCGCAGACGGTATTCGGATACTGGCTGGATCTGACGCGGTTCATGACCACGCTGCCCACCGCGATCATCCCGTCACGGCTGGAGCGGTTGGATTCGAAATACATCGCACGCTCCATGCATTCCAGTTCGGACTGACGAGAGATGCCCCCGCATGCCGACAGGGTTGCCAGGGTCAGGGTCAGAAGGATCGCATTCGTAACGGGTTGCAGGGGCATTCGGGTCATTTCCGGTTCGGTGATGTCGGGGGCCACCTTCGCCCGGAACCCGGGGGCGGGCAAGCCGGTCCATGTGCCACCCCTTGTGATTATGGTATGCACAAATTAGCGTCACCGAAAAGGCAGGCCCGATCGCATATGACCAGACCCACCATCATCACGCTCTCCTCGATCCCGCCGCGCTTCGACCGGATCGGTCCGACACTCGAGGCCATAGTCGCGCAGACGCTGCCGGCCGCCGAGGTCAGGCTCTATATCCCGAACTTCTATCGCAGGTTTCCGAACTGGGACGGCAAGCTGCCCGAGGTGCCGCAGGGCGTGACCATCCACCGCTGCGAGGATCTGGGCCCCGCGACCAAGATCCTTCCGGCCTGCCGCGATCTGGCCGGCCAAGATGTGGACATCCTGTTCGGCGATGACGACAAGCGATACGATCAGGACTGGCATGGGCGGTTCAAGGCCTGCCGCGAACGCCATCCCGGCTTCTGCATCGTGGAGGCAGGCGAGACGCTGCCCGATATCGCGGACGACCGCCGCGATCCGTCGCGGCTGCCCCGCGCGGCGCGATGGGGGCGCAAGCCGATTTCGTATCGGCTCAGGCGGTTGTTGTCCGGATTCCGCGTGAAATCCTCGATCTATGCCCAAAGCGGGTTCGTCGACATCCTGAACGGGCACGGTGGGGTGATGGTCAGGCCGGACTGGTTCGGCCCCGAGGCATTTCGCATTCCCGACATCATCTGGACCGTGGACGATCCCTGGCTGTCGGGTCATCTGGAACATGCGGGCATCCCCATCTGGCTGAATGCCGGGGTGTCGCGGATCGAAAGCTTCGAGATCGGCACGACCCATTCGCTGCTGGCCTTCTGCGAACAGGGCCATGGCCGGGTCGAGGCCGACCTGGCGGCCATCGACCATCTGCGCCGAAGTCTGGGGATCTGGCAACCTTGCGGCCAACCCGCCGCCCCGGCCGGCCACATGGGTCGCACGATGAAGGCGCTGGCGCTCCGGGCCTGTCACGCGGCCGGGTGATCGGCCCCGTAAAGGCTGACGGTATCGCGGCGCAGCTGCCGCATCTCGGCCTGCGCAAGATGGCCGCGCGCATGTTCGACATCGCCGCCGCTGCTTCGCAGCGCCTTCTGCCAGATGCGCAGCGCGGACCGGGGCGACCAGGGCAGGGCGGCCTCGGCCAGCCAGCATCGCAGCGGGCCGGGCAGGCGGTCGTATTCGGCCATCGGATCGCAGGACCGCCTGCGCTGGCGCAGGTGACTGCGGATATTCGCGCGAGCTGTCGTCATCAGGCCACCCTCCATTCGGGGAAGGGGTCGGGCATGTCGGTCCAGTTCGCGGGATCCTGTCCTTCGGCATCGGGCAGCAGTGCCGCGTCCAGTGCCGCCGTGATCGCGGCGGGGTCCATCGCGGCGCCGATGAAGACCAGTTCCTGACGGCGGTCGCCAAAGGGTTCGGACCAGTGGCGTTGCAGGTATTCGACCGCCTCGGGGTGATCGGGCCAGCGGTCCTGCGGGACGCTGGCCCACCAGCGCCCGGCCGGTCGGACGCTGCTCAGCGCGCCCGCCAGCGAGAATTCGGCCAGCCAGTCGGGGCGGGTGGCGATCCAGAAATGGCCCTTGGCGCGGATCACGCCGGGCAGCGGGCCGGACAGGACCTGTTGCAACAGCGCCGGATCGAAGGGTCGCCGCGCACGGTAGACAAAGGACGACACGCCGTATTCCACGGTCTCGGGCACGTGGTCGGCAAAGCCGTAAAGCTCTTTCGCCCACATCGGATGCAGATGCGCCTTGTCGAAATCGAACAGGCCGGTGTCGAATATGCGTTCGGGGGGAACCTGGCCGTGATCGGTCTCGACCAGGGTCGCGTCGGGGTTCAGCGACCGCACGATCTTGCGTGCGGCATCCAGCGCGGCGGGTCCGGCATCGGTGATCTTGTTCAGCACGATCACGTCCGCGAATTCGATCTGATCGACCAGAAGGTCCACGATGTGGCGTTCGTCGTCATCGCCAAGCGCCTCTCCGCGATCGCGCGTCAGGTCGTGGCTGGAATAATCCCGCAGCAGGTTCACCGTATCGACGACGGTGACCATCGTGTCCAGGCGTGCGACATCGGACAGGCTGGCACCGTTCTCGTCGCGGAAATCGAAGGTGGCGGCGACGGGCAGGGGCTCGGCGATTCCGGTGCTTTCGATCAGCAGGTAATCGAAGCGCCCCTCGGCGGCCAGGCGGCGCACCTCGTGCAGCAGGTCGTCGCGCAGGGTGCAGCAGATGCAGCCATTCGTCATCTCGACCAGCTTTTCCTCGGTATGGCTGAGGTCGGCCGTGCCGCGGACCATGTCGGCGTCGATATTCACCTCGGACATGTCGTTGACGATCACCGCGACGCGCCTGCCATCGCGGTCGTTCAGCACCTGGTTCAGAAGCGTGGTCTTGCCCGCGCCCAGAAAGCCCGAGAGCACGGTGACGGGAAGGCGGGTGTCGTCGCGTGGCATGGTGGCTCCGTAATGTAATACTATTACTTAAATACGGAGATCGGCGCAGGGGCGCAAGGCGCAGTTTGCGCCCGGACATGAAAAGGACCGCCGACCCCGATGGGGCGGGCAGTCCGGATGCGCGGCCCCGGAGGCACCGGGGCACGGGGTCTTCAGATCAGAAGTAGCCGCGGCTCGAATTGTCGACCTTGCCTTCGGGGGCTTCGATCTTGGTCACGGTGACCGGCGTGTCGGCGTCCAGATCGGCATCGGCCAGTTCACGGGTGGTCATGACGCTGCCTGCGGGCACCTCGACGGTGGTGACGGCGGTGGCTTCGCGGTCGGCGGCACCGATCGGGCCCTGGCTGCTGGCCTCGGCGACGCCGGTTGCCAGAACGAGTGCGGAAATGGCTGCAAATGCGGTTTTCATCTGTCTTCTCCAGTCTTCGGGTGGGGCGGCCGATCGTTCGGGCCGTCTTGATGAACAACAGATGGGGCCGGGATGCGCCGGTGATTAGGCGTCCGTTTTCAAGTTCAGTGTTCGGTCTCGTTGAACAATCGGGTGGTTGAAATGCCGCAGTCCAATACGGGGGTGCGACAAGGGGCCTTGGGCCTGCGGCCTCGTCAAGCGGCGATCCCGCGTCTATGGAAGGACCGAAGCGCAGCCCGCCATGCAGGTCCCCATGCCCGATGCGAAACAACCCGCCGCCCCGAACCCGCGTGCCCTTGCGCGGGACCGGATCATCCGCCCGGTCGAGGGACTTCTGAAATCCGCGGGCAGGCTGTCCGTGCTGTCGGGGATGCTGTGGCCCGTCCAGGCCGGGGCGATCGCCTGGGCGGTGTCGGGTTGGGTCGACGGCGCCACGGATCCGGCGCGCACCCTGGTCGCGGCGGCGATCTTCGCGCTGTGCGGTCTGATCCGGGCGGCGCTGGACCACCGCGCCGGGGCGCTGCTGTTCGACGCCGCCGATACGACCATCGCGCGAGAGCGCGCGGCCCTGATCGGGCGCGAGGCGCGTGCGCTGGCCGATGCGGGGTCGGCCTCGTTGGCCTCGCTGGCGGTGCAGAAGCTGCCGCTGCTGCAGCCCTGGATCACGCGCTATCACGTGGCGATGATGCGCGTCATGGTGCTGCCGCCCCTGCTTCTGGTGCTGGCCTTCACGCAATCATGGGTCGTGGGCCTGACCCTGCTGGTCGCCGGTCCGCTGATCCCGCTGTTCATGGCGCTGGTGGGCATGGCGGCCGAGGAGACCTCGCGCAGGCAGATGGACGAGATCGCCAGCATGAACGACATGCTGATGGACCGCCTGGCCGCGCTGACCGATATCCGGCTGCTGGGGGCCACGGATCGCGCAGCCCGGGGTTTCGCCCTGCGGGCCGAGACGCTGCGGACGCGCACGATGGCCGTGCTGCGGATCGCGTTCCTGTCCTCGACCGTGCTCGAGCTGTTCTCGGCCCTGGGCGTGGCGCTGGTGGCGGTCTTCGTGGGCTTCACCCTGCTGGGAGAGATCGGCTTCGGAAGCTGGGGCAGTCCGCTGACCCTGGGCGAGGGGCTGTTCCTTCTGCTGATCGCGCCAGAGTTCTTCCAGCCGCTGCGCGACCTGTCGGCAGCCTGGCACGACCGGGCCGCCGGTCTTGCGGTGGTGTCCGAACTGGACGCGCTGGACGGGGCCGAACGCGTGGCCATGATGGGCGAGGGCGCGGCGGTTGGGCCCCTTGCCGGACGCTTCGATCTTCGTTGCGAAGACGCATGCGCTATGTTGCCGGGGCGTCGCGTGGCGATCCCCGACCTGCAGGTCGGCCCCGGCGGCACGCTGGCCATCACCGGCCCAAGCGGCGCGGGCAAGAGCACGACCCTGGCCGCGATCGCGGGCCTTGTGCCACTGGCATCCGGGCGGATCGGGGTCTGCGGCGCCACGCTTGGGCCCGATACCGCGGATCGCTGGCGCAGCCGGATCGCCTTTGTGCCGCAGCGCCCGCATTTTCCCGACCTTCCGCTGCGCGACTGGCTGGACCCGCGCGGCATGGGCGCCGACCCGTGGGCGGCGCTGCGGCTGGCCGATGCGACCCGCATCGTCGAACGCCTTCCGGACGGATTGGAAACGCATCTGGGCGAGAGCGGCGGCGGCGTATCCGGCGGCGAGGCCCGTCGCCTGATGCTGGCCCGCGCGGTCATGGCCGGGGGCGATCTGATCCTGGCGGACGAGCCGACCGCCGATCTGGACGACGAGACCGCCGCCCGCATCATCGCGGCGCTTGCGCGGATCGCGACATCCGGCCGCGCGATCGTCGTGGCCACCCATGATCCCGCGCTGGCCGCTGCCATGGCCCACAAGGTCGAGGTTCGCGCATGAGAGAGATCGTCCAGGTCGTCCGTCTTCTGATCGGCGCGGCACCCGGCGCGATGCTGCGCGGGGCCGTCCTGTCGGTCGTCGTCCTGCTGATGGGGGCCGCCCTGCTGGGGCTGTCGGGCTGGTTCATAACCGCCACGGGGATCGCGGGGCTGGCGGGCATCGGCATCGCCTTCGACGTGTTCCGCCCCTCGGCCGGGGTGCGGTTCCTCGCGCTTGGGCGGACGGCGGCACGATACGGCGAAAGGCTGCTGACCCATGACGCGATCCTGCGGGCATTGGCAGTGCTGCGTGTCGCGATCCTGCGCAGTTATGCCCGGCTGGACGCGCATGCGCTGGCCCGATTGCGGGGCGAGACGATCCTGACCCGGATGATCGCGGATGTGGATGCGCTGGACGGGCTGGTCCTGCGGGTCGTGCTGCCTGCCGTTGCGGGGCTGGTCACGCATCTCGCGGTATTCGCGGCGCTGATCTGGCTGGTCGGCGCCCCCGTCGCGTTGGCGGTCGCCGCGGTCTATGTCCCTGGCGCCATCCTGACCCTGTCATGGCTGGCCGGGCGCAGCATGCGGCCCTCGGATCGGGCCGAACGCGGCGCGCAGGCGCTTCGCCGCGGGTTCATCGACCTGATGCGCGACCGCGAGGCGCTGATCCTGTCGGCAAGGCTTGCCGACCGAGAGGCCGCGCTGATCGCACGTGACGATGCGACCCGACGCGACATCGCGGCGCTGGACCGGGTCGAACGGGCGGCAGGCATGGGGCTGGCCATCACCGTGACGCTGGCGGTGGCCGCCGCATTCGTCGCAGGCGGCGCAATGCTGCAGGCGGGCCTGATCGGGCCCGCACGCGCGGTCATCGGTCTGTTCGTGGCGCTGGCCCTGGCCGAGACCGTGCTGCCGCTTCGCCGCGGCTTTGCCGAACTGGGGCGGCTGGTCGGGGCCGCGCGCAGGGTGCACCCGGATGCGGGCCGCGATGCCGTGGACGACCGGCCCGAACTGCCCGCCGCGCCCGATCTGGTCGTTGCCCGTTCACAGATCGCGCTGAACCTGCAGCCCGGTCAGGCCATCGCGCTGACCGGTCCATCGGGCGCGGGCAAGAGCACCCTTCTGCTGGCGATCGCGGGCATGACGCCTTGCTGCGGCATCGCCCTTGCGGGTCGTGCGCCCACGGACTGGTCGGAAACGTCCCTGCGCCGCCGGGTCATCCTGCTGCCGCAGCGAACCGCGCTGATCGGCGGCACCATCCGCGAGAACCTGGCCCTTGCAGGCGATTTCACGGATGACGGGATATGGGACGCGCTGCGCGTCGTGGACCTTAAAGACGCGATCCGCGAACGCGGCGGCCTTGAGGCACGGCTGGCCGAAGGCGGTGCGGGTCTGTCGGGCGGGCAGGCCAAGCGCCTGGCCATGGCGCGCAGCCTGCTGCCGCGTCCGGATCTTCTGCTGCTGGACGAACCGACCGAAGGGCTGGACCGCGATACCGCGGACCGGGTGCTGGCCAATATCCGGGCCCATCTGCCCGAAGCATCGCTGCTGGTCGCGCTGCATCGCGGGCATGATCACCCGATCTTCGATGGCCGCGTCCACCTGTCGCAGCGGCTGACCCCGACAAAGTGATGTGCGATTGATCCAGGTCAAATCGCACCCGCGGCCCGACTGCTAGGACCGACGCGCCGCCAATTGCGGCAAAGGTCCTGAAGGAGTGTGCCGCAATGGAACTCGACGTGGTCGAGCTGTCTCGCCTGCAATTCGCGATGACGGCGATGTATCATTTTCTCTTCGTGCCGCTGACCCTGGGCCTTTCGGTCCTGGTCGCGATCATGGAGACGGTCTATGTCATGACCGGTCGCCCGATCTGGCGTCAGATGACGAAATTCTGGGGCACGCTGTTCGGGATCAACTTCGTCCTGGGGGTCGCGACCGGCCTGACCATGGAATTCCAGTTCGGCATGAACTGGAGCTATTACAGCCATTACGTCGGCGACATCTTCGGCGCCCCCCTTGCGATCGAGGGGCTGATGGCCTTCTTCCTCGAGGCGACCTTCGTGGGGCTGTTCTTCTTCGGCTGGGACAAGCTCAGCCGGATCGGCCACCTGACGGTCGCATGGCTGGTGGCGATCGGGTCGAATTTCTCGGCGCTGTGGATCCTGATCGCGAATGGCTGGATGCAGAACCCGGTCGGCGCCTCGTTCAACCCCGATACCATGCGGATGGAGATGGACAGCTTCTACGAGGTGCTGTTCAACGAGGTCGCGCAGGCCAAGTTCGTGCATACCGTGTCGGCAGGCTATGTCACGGCCGCGATGTTCGTTCTGGGCGTGTCGGCCTGGTATCTGCTCAAGGGCCGCCACGTGGCGCTTGCGCGCCGCTCGATCACGGTGGCCGCGTCCTTCGGTCTTGCCGCCGCCCTGTCCGTCGTGGTCCTGGGCGACGAGAGCGGGTATGCCGCCAGCCATACGCAGCGCATGAAGCTGGCCGCGATGGAGGGGATGTGGGAAACCCACGACGCCCCCGCGCCCTTCACCGCCTTCGGCATCCCCGATGTCGAGGCGCGCGAGACCCATTACGCGCTGGAGATCCCCTTCGTGATGGGCCTGATCGGCACCCGCTCGCTTGCGACCGAGATCCCGGGCATCAACGACCTGGTGGCCGAGGCCGAGGAGCGCATCGAGAGCGGCATCATCGCCTATGACGCGCTGATGACGATCCGCGAGAGCCGCGACGCCACCCCGCCCGAGATCCGCGCGACATTCGAGGAGAACTCGGGCAATCTGGGCTTCGCCTTCCTGCTGCTGCGCCACATGGAGGACCCCCGCGACGCGACCCCCGAACAGATCGCCAAGACCGCCGAGGAGACGATACCGGGCGTGCTGCCGCTGTTCTGGTCCTTCCGCTTCATGGTCGCGCTCGGGTTCACGCTGATCATCGTGATGGCCTATTTCTTCTGGCGCTCGTCCTTCCAGCAGCAAAGCTATCCCCGGTGGGCGCTGTGCGTGGCGGTCGCGGTCATTCCGGCCCCCTGGATCGCGGCGGAACTGGGCTGGTTCGTGGCCGAATACGGTCGCCAGCCCTGGACCGTGGACGGCGTTCTTCCCACCGCCCTGTCGGTCAGCCATCTGGGCGTGGGCGACCTGCTGCTGACCTTGGCGGGCTTCGTCACCTTCTACACCATCCTCTTCGTCGTCGAGATGGGCCTGATGCTGAAATACATCCGCAAGGGTCCGTTCCAGGATGTCGAGGAAACCGAGGCCTGGGAGGCGCGCCATGAACGGCGCCTGCGCAGCGACGACGCGCCCATGCCCTTCGCGCCTGCCGGCGCCACCCCTGCGGAGTAACGGACATGATCCTTCACGAACTGATATCCTATGACATGCTGCGGGTCGTCTGGTGGCTGCTGCTGGGGGTGCTGCTGATCGCCTTCGCGCTGACCGACGGTTTCGACATGGGGGTCGGCGTGCTGCTGCCCTTCGTGGGCCGGACCGACCTGGAACGCCGGGTCGCGATCAACACGGTCGGCCCGGTATGGGAGGGGAACCAGGTCTGGTTCATCCTCGGCGGGGGTGCGATCTTCGCGGCCTGGCCGCCCCTCTATGCGGTCAGCTTCTCGGGGTTCTACCTTGCGATGTTCGCGGTGCTGGCCGCGCTGATCCTGCGCCCGGTGGCCTTCAAGTACCGTTCCAAGCGGGAAGGGCAGGCCTGGCGCAGCGGCTGGGACTGGGCGCTGTTCACGGGCGGGGCCGTGCCTGCGCTGGTCTTCGGCGTCGCGGTGGGCAACGTCCTGCAGGGCGTGCCGTTCGAGCTGACGCCGGATCTCTTCTCGCGCTACGAGGGCAGCTATTACGGCAAGTTCTTCGGGCTGCTGAACCCCTTCGCGCTACTGACGGGCGTGGTGTCGCTGGCGATGCTGGTGACGCATGGCGCGGCCTGGCTGTCGCTCAAGGCCGAGGGTCCGGTGGCGGAACGCGCCCGCCGCATCGGCGGGGTCACGGGGATGGTCACCATCGCCGCATACGTCCTGGCGGGGCTGTGGCTGGCCTTCGGGATCAACGGTTATGCCATCATCGGGCAGGTTGTGACGGACGGTCCGTCGAACCCCCTTTATTCCGAAGTGGCGCGGACCGGGTCCTGGCTGCAGGTCTATGGCGCGCGACCGTGGATCGTGATCGCGCCGGTCCTGGGGCTTCTGGGCATGGCGATGGCGGTGATGGGCCTGCGCGCGGGACGAGAGGTCTCGACCCTGCTCTGGTCCAAGCTGGGGATCTTCGGCGCGATCGCCAGCGTTGGGCTGACGATGTTCCCCTTCATCCTGCCCTCCTCGATCGATCCGCGTTCATCGCTGACGGTCTGGGACAGTTCGTCCTCGCATGCGACGCTGTTCATCATGCTGGTGGCGACGGCGATCTTCCTGCCGATCATCCTGCTCTATACCGCCTGGGTCTATCGGGTGCTGTGGGGCAAGGTCACCGCCGATGACATCACCGGCAATTCCGACAGCGTGTATTGAGGAAAGGAACGTCTGATGTGGTATTTCGCCTGGCTTCTGGGCCTGCCCCTGGCCGCGATCTTCGCGGTGATGAACGCGATGTGGCTTGAAATGCAGCGCGACCGCGTGCTGGCCGACGAACACGAGGAACGCCCCCCGGCCGTGCGGGGCTGACCGGGTCAGCGGTAATGATCGCCCATCATGGCGGCTTCCCAGTTGCGCAGGAAATCGGCCCGCTTGATCCGGTCGAGGAATGTCAGCAACCCCGGCCCCAGCCGGATCGACAGGAAGCTGCCCCGGTTCTGGCGCAGCAGCTGGCCGATGGGTGACCGGGGGCGGGTGATCGGGTCCAGCGGTATCAGCACGCTTCGGGTCTCGATCACATGCTGGCCTTCCTCGGACAGAAGGAAGACCACGAAGGCCTCGGCCATTTCCCAATGGGGCGCGCCCTTCGGCACGAAGGCCGTCCGCGACATCACCAGGTTGTAATCGTCAAGGAAATGGACCCCCACATCCGCGTATTCCGGCCCCAGATGCAGCGCATAGGGCCCCAGCACGTTCAGCGCCATCGCCAGCTCTCCGCGGCGCGTGGCCTCGACCATGGCCGAGGTGCAGCAATAGCTGCGCATCTCGGCCCGGCCCAGAACCTCGGTCAGCCGCTGCGCCTGCACGCTCTGGATCGTGTCCTGCGTGGCGAACAGGTATCCCACGCCCGACTGGCGCAGGTCGTATCCGCCGATCTTGCCGCGCAGCTCGGCCTCGTGGTCCCGGATGAAGCTGGACAGATCGCGGTGACTGGTCGGCAGATCCTCTGCCGACAGGGCGCGGCGGTCATAGATGATGGCTGCGGGTTCGAAGGTGAAGCCGAACAGCTCGGACCGCCATTCCGCCCAATCGGGCGGCCGGTCCCATTCGGGCACCTGCAGATGACGGGCAAGCCCACGATTGACCAGATCCACCTGCAGATCCATCGCGGATGAGATCACGACATCCGGCATCCTGTCCGGGGTGGCCTGCAGCATCGCGCGGTGCAGGTCCACCGTCTGGAACTCCTGATACTCGATCGCCCAGCCGGGATGGCGTTCCTCGAACGCGGCGATCAGCGGTTCCATCGCGACCCGGTCGGTCGAGGCCCAGAGGGTCAGTTCCTGCGCACCGGCCACGCGCGGGGTCCCGAGAACGCCCATGCAGATCAGCAGCAGCGCCGCCACCCGCGGAAACAGGATCGAGGCCCGCAGACCGCCCAGGGACGCGCGGCCCAGTTCCAGCCGACCGCCATGCCCCTCGGCCACGGAACGCACGATCGCCAGGCCCAGACCCGACCCCGCGGTCCTGCGGTCGATCGAGATGAAGCGCTCGGTCGCCCGGTCCAGCTGGTCTTCGGGGATGCCCGGACCCGCATCCGACACGGTCAGCCGGACGGTCCTTTCGTCGGCGGACAGCTCGATCAGGATGGTGTTGTCCGTCCCGCCGTGGCGCACGGCATTGTCGATGAGGTTCCGCAACGCCTCGCGGATGGATATCTCGTCGCCGCGGATCGGTGCGGTCCCGCCCGGCAGTTCGGCATCCTCGAGCGATATCGTCACGTCGCGCAGGCGACGTTCGCGCAGCAGTTCCGCCAGCGCATCGCGCACGACCCTGCGCAGGTCCAGCGGTTCCAGCCGCGTGTCGTCCGACCGGTGGATGACCATGGCATTCGCCAGCAGCTGGTTGGTCAGATGCACCGTGCGTTCGGCCTGCTGTTCGGCCTTGGCCAGCCTGCCGCGCATCCGTTCGGGATCGTCGCTGTCCACGGCCAGCGCCAGCTGCCCCTGCAGTGCCGACAGCGACGTGCGCGTCTGATGCGCCACATCGGCGATGAAGCTTTCGGTCAGGGCGCGGCTGCGGCCAAGCTGGCCGATGAAGCCGTTGATCGCGCGAAAGAGGCCCGCGATCTCTTGCGGGGGGTCGCCCCTGATCGGGGACAGGTCGCGCGGGGTGCGTGCCAGCAGCGTGTCCGCGATGGCGCGCAGCGGCGCCAGCGAGGTGCGGATCGCCAGCCAGACGAAGACCAGTCCGATCAGCGACACGCCCCCGATCCCGGCCATGCCGTAGAGGAACAGGGCATCGCGTTGCGCATTCCGCGCCCGCAGGGTCTGGCCGATCTGCACGATGACCCATTCGCGCCCGCTGTTCGAGGTGATCTGCCGGCCCTGGTAGACGAAGCGGAACCCCTCATCCAGGTCCTGGTCGTAGAAGACCGGATCGACGGAAGGGCCGCCGCTGTCGGGGATGGGCAGGCCCGGCATTCCCGTCAGCTCGCCATAGCCGGGCGAATGGACGCGATAGACGACCCGGTCGTCCGAGGCCAGCGCCAGGATGTCCATCGCCGATTGCGGCAGATCCACCGTCGGGCCGTCGGAATTGTAGGATACGCGTTCCAGCACCGACAGCGCGGCCCCCGCCAGCAGCAGGTCGTAGGTGCGGTTCGCCGCCGCCCGGCTGTAGTTCCACAGCAGGACCGAGATCAGCAGCAGAAGCAGCAGGAATCCCGCCGCCATGCTGGCCAGCAGGCGCCGTTTCAGCGAATGGCCCGAACGGGGCTCAGTCGTCGTCGACATAGGCCATGTATCCCAGGCCACGCGCCGTCTTGAT
Organism: Paracoccus sp. C2R09; assembly: GCF_018860625.1. Lineage (GTDB taxonomy): Bacteria > Pseudomonadota > Alphaproteobacteria > Rhodobacterales > Rhodobacteraceae > Paracoccus. Next base: position 145,867 of record NZ_JAHKQB010000024.1, on the reverse strand, counting down.
GACCAGGGGCGTGCCCTCCAGCTTGCGGCGCAGGCGGGTGATCAGCTGTTCGACCGCGTTCAGGCTGGGCGTCACGTCGAAGGTATAGAGCTTGTCGGCGACCTCTTCCTTGGTCAGCATCCGGCCCAGGTTGTCCAGCATGATCTGGAGAAGCTGAACCTCCTTGGCGCGCAGATCCAGAAGCCTGCCGTCCACGCGGGCCTGCTTGGCCGCCCGGTCGAAGCTGAAGCGCCCCGCGGCGAAGACATTGCTGGAACTGCCCGCCCGTCTGCGTGCCAGGACCCGGCACCGGGCCGACAGCTCTCGGAAATCGAATGGCTTGACCATGTAGTCGTCGGCCCCCGCATCCAGGCCCACCACGCGGTCGTCGATCTCGCTGCGGGCGGTCAGCACGATGACGGGTGTCGCATCGCCCCGCGTGCGCATGGAGCGCAGCACCTCGTATCCGTTCCGTCCGGGCAGGTTGATGTCCAGCAGGACGATGTCGAAGCTGGCAAAGCGCAGCAGGTCGTTGGCCTCGTCGCCATCGGCCTCGCGATCGACGGAATGCCCCTCGCTCCGAAGGCGATCGATGATCGTCTCGGCCAGTTCGTCGTTATCCTCAACCAGAAGCATCCTCATGGCGGCGACATTAGTCGCTCGGCCCGGCGGCGGGAAGCGCGCATCGGGGGCGGTGGCCCCGTGTCAGCGTCCTGTCAGCTTCGGGTCAGCAAGCAAACAGCCGATCCGTTCCATAAGCGTAGCCGGCCCTCGGGCCGTGATATCTGGGAGGATCACATGAAATTCACGACCATTCCGACGGCGCTTGCCTGCGTCATGGGACTTGCCGCGCCCGCGCTGGCCCAAAGCGACATTCATCGCCCCGAATGCGTGGCCCCCGCCAACCCGGGCGGCGGCTTCGATCTGACCTGCCGCGTGGCCCAGACCGGCCTGCAGTCGCATGTCACGGACCCGGTGCAGGTGACCTTCATGCCGGGCGGCATCGGCGCCGTGGCCTTCAACCAGTTCAACACCAACCGTTCCGATGACGGCAGCGCCATCGTCGCCTTCTCGACCGGGTCGCTACTGAACATCATCACCGGCAAATACGGCGCCTTCGACGAGAATTCGGTCCGTTGGGTCGCCACCGCGGGTGCCGATTTCGGGGCCGTCGTGGTGCGCGCCGACAGCGAATACCAGTCGCTGAAGGACGTGATGGACGATCTGGCCGCCGATCCCCAGAGCGTGGTCGTCGGCGCGGGCGGTTCGGTCGGATCGCAGGACTGGATGAAGGGCGCGCTGCTGATGCGCGAGGCGGGCGGCACGCCGATGCAGATGCGCTATGTCGCCTTCGACGGCGGCGGGGATGCCATCGCATCGCTTCTGGGCGGCTCGATCGAGGTCTATACCGGCGATGTGGGCGAGATGGTCCCCTATCTCGACAGCGGGGACATGCGCATCCTTGCGACCCTGGCGCCCGAGCGTCTGGACCCGCCCTTCGATCAGATCCCGACCGCGAAGGAACAGGGCTACGACGTCGAATGGACGATCCTGCGCGGCTTCTACATGGGCGGCGAGACCTCGGACGAGGATTACGCCAAATGGGTCGATGCCTTCGAGGCGGCCTATGCCACCGAGGAATTCGCCAAGGTCCAGACCGAACGCGGCCTGCTGCCCCTGAACATCGCCGGCGACGAGCTGAGCGCCTCGATCCAGGAGCGCGTGAAGATGCTGCGCGAGGTCGCCACCGAGGCCGGCCTGATCCAGTGACAACCCGCGGGTGACGCGAAGGGCCGGTTCCCGGGCGGGGGCCGGCCCCGACGCGACCCGCCCCCTTCCAACAATAGGAGGCTCAAATGGCCAACCGCATCTTTGCGGCGCTTCTTCTGGTCGTGACCCTGGGCTATGCGTTCATCGCCTTCGCCGTGATCAAGGCGCCGTTCCAATACGATCCGCTCGGGCCCGAAAGCTGGCCGCGCATCCTGTCGGTCGTGGCCATCCTGTGCCTGCTGACGATCCTGTGGCGCCCCGATGCCGCAGGGTTCGACGTGACCGGGCATGTCTGGTTCCGGCTGACCGCGGCGGTGGCCCTGCTCTTTGCCTATGCCGAGCTTTACGAGCCGCTCGGCTTCATCCTGTCGACCATCCTCTTCGGGACCGTGCTGGCGGCGATGCTGGGCGCGACCAAGCTGCGGGCCCTGGGCTTCGGCGTGGCGGCGGGGATCGCGGGCTATCTGCTCTGCGTGACGCTGATGGATCTCAACCTTCCGCGGGGCGATCTGATCGTGCCGCTTCTTGACGCCGGCCAGCAAGGAGCCAACTGATGGATACCGTTCTTTCCGGTCTGGCGACAGGCTTCGCGGTCGCGCTGGACCCGTTCAACCTGATGCTGGTGATGGTGGGTTGCTTCGTGGGCACCCTGATCGGCGCGCTGCCGGGGCTGGGGCCCATCAACGGCGTGGCGATCCTGCTGCCCATCGCATACGGCCTGGGCTTTCAGCCCGAATCCGCGCTGATCCTGCTGGCGGGCATCTATTACGGCGCCGAATATGGCGGGCGGATCTCGTCCATCCTGCTGAACGTTCCGGGCGATGCCGGGGCGGTGATGACGACGCTGGACGGCAATCCGCTGGCACGGGCGGGGCAGGCGGGTCGCGCGCTGTCGCTCTCGGCGGTTGCGTCCTTCGCGGGGGGCACCTTCGCGGTCATCCTGATGTCGCTGTTCGCGCCTGCGCTTGCCAGCTTCGCGGTCACCTTCGGGCCGGGCGATTATGTCGCGCTGATGGTCTTCGCCTTCGCCTCGCTTGCCTCCCTCGTGGGCAAGAGCACCGTCAAGACGCTGCTGGGCGCCACGATCGGGCTGATGCTGGCCACCATCGGCATCGACGCGAACACGGGCGTGCCGCGCTATACCTTCGGGCTGCCGGACATCCTGTCGGGGATCGATTTCCTGATCGTGGTCGTGGGCCTCTTCGGCATGGCCGAACTGCTGACCCTGGTCGAGCATCAGGCACGGGGCACGCTGAAGTCGCTGCCGGTCGATCGCAGCTTCGTGCGCATGGCCGATCTGGCGGCGACGAAATGGACGATCCTGCGGTCCTCGATCATCGGGTTCTTCATCGGCATCCTGCCCGGCACCGGCGCTTCGGTCGCCTCGGCCGTGGCCTACGGGACCGAGAAGCGCATCAGCGACAAGGACGGCACCTTCGGCACCGGCGACATCCGCGGTCTTGCCGCCCCCGAGGCCGCGAACAACGCGGCGGCGGGCGGGTCCATGGTGCCCATGCTGACGCTTGGCATTCCCGGTTCGGGCACGACCGCGATCCTGCTAGGCGCGCTGTTGATGTTCAACATCCAGCCCGGCCCGATGATGTTCGCCCAACGCCCCGAGGTCGCCTGGGGTCTGGTCGCCTCGATGTATATCGGCAATGTCGCGCTTCTGGTGATCAACCTGCCGCTGGTGGGCCTGTTCGCCCGGATGCTGACCATTCCGCAGCACTATCTGACGCCGCTGATCGCGATCCTGGCCTTCATCGGGATCTATACCATCGTCGGCAATCCGCACGACCTGTTCATGATCACGGGCCTGGGCGTCTTCGGCTGGTTCCTGCGCAAGCTGGACTTCAGCCTTGCCCCGGTGATCCTGGGCTTCGTCCTGGGCGGCCTGTTCGAGGACAACCTGCGCCGCGCGCTCTCGATCTCGGGCGGTGACTGGGGCATCCTCGTCGCGGACTGGAAGAGCGTGATGCTCTATGGTCTGGCGCTGCTGGTCGTGATCCTGCCGATCTGGATGGGTCGTCGCGCAAGGGCCGCGGCGCGGAAGATGTGACAGGGGACGGCATGGCTTTGTCGAAGGACATGAGGGCGGCGGGGCTGACGGGCCTTGCCGCATTGGGGGGGGCGGCGCTTGCCGCCCTCCTGGGCATTCCGGCAGGGGCGCTGATCGGGGCCATGCTTGCCGTGGCCGCCCTGGGCGCTGCGGGTCATGCCGTCGGGCTGCCGGTCATCGCGCGTGACCTGGCCTTTCTGGTCATCGGCATCTCGCTCGGGGCCGGGATCGACGCGCAGGTGGTGCCGCATCTGCCGGGCTGGTCCGTCAGCCTGCTGGGGCTGGCGGTGGCGCTGGTGGCGACGCTTGGCGCAAGCAGTCTGCTTCTGAACCGCATCTTCGGCATCGACTGGCAGACGGCCGTGCTTGCCAGTTCGCCCGGGACGATGTCGAACGCCGTGGCCATCGCGATCGAGGGCAAGGGCGACGCCGCCGCGGTCACGATCCTGCAGCTGATGCGGCTGGTGATCCTGGTGACGCTAGTGCCGCCCGTCGCGGCGGTGCTGGGGGCGCCCGATGGCGGGGCCGCCGCCGACCGCGCGGTGATGGCGCTGCCCGCGCTGGTGCTGCTGCTGGCCATCGGTCTGCCGCTTGGACGCCTTGCCGGGCGGCGGGGCATCTCAGCTGCCTGCCTGCTGACGGGCATCCTTCTCAGCGGGATCGCGCATGGGGCCGGTCTTCTGCATGGCGCGGCCCCGGCCTGGATGATCTTTCTGGGGTTCACGGTGACGGGCGCGGTGCTGGGAACCCGGATCAGCAAGGTCGACCTGCGCGCGGCCCTGCGTCTGGCCGGGGCGGGGGTCGTCGTGGTAGGGATGGCGCTTGGCATGGCGCTGGTCTTTGCGGTGATCACGCGGGCGCTGACGGGGTTTCCCCTGGGGCAGATCCTGATCGCCTATGCCCCCGGCGGGGTCGAGGCGATGGCCGCGATCGGGCTGGCGCTCGGGTATGATCCGGCCTTCGTGGCGGCGCATCACTTCGCGCGCATCCTGATCCTGCTGGCGCTGGTACCGCTGTTCCTGCGCCGAGCGCGTTGAGGCGGTTCAGTCCAGATCGGGCAGATAGGCGGTCAGGAACCCCAGGCACAACAGGAACGACAGATAGACGAAGACCTGCTGCATGCCGATCTGATCCGCCAGCGCCCCAAGGGCCGCCGCCCCAAGGGCGCCGACCCCGAAGGCGAAGCCGAAGACGAAGCCGGCCACCATGCCGACCTTCTGCGGCATCAGCTCCTGCGCGAAGACCACGATGGCCGAGAACGCCGAGGACAGGATCAGCCCCACCAGCACGCTGAGGACGACCGTGCCCGTCAGCCCCAGATGCGGCAGGACCAGCGCAAAGGGCAATGCGCCGATGATCGATCCCCAGATCACCTTCTTGCGCCCGATCCTGTCGCCGACCGGGCCGCCGAAGAACGTGCCGAAGGCGACCGCGGCCAGGAAGACGAACAGCAGACCCTGCGCCTGGCGCACCTCGAGGCCGAATTTCTCGATCAGGAAGAAGGCGTAATAGGCCTTGAAGGTCTCGATATAGACGAACTTGCTCAGCAGCAGCGCCCCGAGGACGGCGAAGGCCAGGATCAGACGCCTGCGCGCGATCAGGGGCGCGATCGGCGCCTGACTGCCTGCTGCGCGCGTCATCCGCAGATGGTTCGTGAACCACTGCGCGATCCGCAGCAGCACGATTACGGCAATGACGGCCAGCAGCCCGAACCAGACCGTGCTGGCCTGCCCGAGCGGCAGGACGATCAGCGCCGCCGCCAGCGGTCCAAGGGCCGTCCCCGCATTGCCGCCGACCTGGAAGCTGGACTGCGCAAAGCCCAGCCGCCCCCCCGACGCCATGCGGCAGACCCTGGATGCCTCGGGGTGGAACAGCGCCGAACCAAGGCCCAGCATCGCCGACGCCCCCAGAAGCGCGCCGAACGACCCCGCCATCGCCAGCATCACCACGCCCAGGGCCACGATCGCCATCGACACGGCCAGGGTATAGGGCTTGGGCCGCAGATCGCCATAGAGCCCCATGACAGGCTGCAGGATGCAGGCCGTGATCTGCTGCGCCAGCGTCAACAGGCCCAACTGGAAATAGGTCAGCCCGAAATCGGCCTTCAGCACGGGATAGAGCGCGGGCAGCAGGAACTGGATCAGGTCGTTGATCAGATGCGTCGCGCTGACCGCGATGATCACGGAATGCGAGGTCGGCAGCAGGCTGGTTCTCTGGGTGATCATGAGGGTGCTCGGCGTTTGATCGGAACTTGCACGTCGTGAACCGGCACGACGGCGCGACCCTCATCGCATATCATTCCCCGTGGTGCATCGAAATTGTGCATCCTCATTGGCGATCGCGGCAATCAGGCCGCGGCAATCAGACCGCGGCAATCAGCAGCAAGGCCAGCGCGACCAGCAGCACCAGCGACAGCACGACGGTCGCGATGACACGCGGCCCCGCGGCCATCACTGCGCGTGCATCGACGCCCAGCCCCAGTGCAGCCATCGCGATCACGGTCAACGCCCCCGCCGCGTGAGAGATCGGCTGCAGCGCGAATTCGGGCACCAGCCCGGCCGACCGCAGAAACAGCATTGCCAGAAAGCCGAAGATGAACAGCGGCGGCATGACCCCCCGGCGCCCGCCCGAGGCGCGCGCGCCGTCGCCTGCGCGCGCAGCCACGATGGACAGGACCACCGTCACGGGCCCCAGCATCAGCACGCGCACCAGCTTGACCAGCGTGCCGATCTGGATGGCCGCGGCCCCCATCGGCGCGGCAGCGGCCAGCACCTGTGGCACCGCATAGACGGTCAGCCCCGACAGCACGCCGTATTGCACGGCCTCCAATCCGGCAAGGTTGCCGATCAGCGGCATCGCCAGCACCACGAAGACGCCCAGCACGGCCGTGAAGGCGATGGCGGCGGTGACGTCATCCCCATCGGCATCGATGACCGGCGCGACTGCCGCAATCGCCGAATTGCCGCAGATCCCGTTTCCGCAGGCGATCAGCAGCGCCATGCGCCAGGGCAGTCCCATCAGCCGTCCCAGCAGGAAGGCGCCCGGCACGGCCAGCGCGACCAGCGCCACGATGGCCAGCAGCATTCCCGGACCGATGGACATCAGCGCCTGCGCGCTGACCGAGGCCCCCAGCATGACGACGGCAATCTCCAGCACCGTCTTGGCCGAAAAGGCGATCCCGGCCCCGAAGACCGCGGGGGGCGTCCATATCGTGCGCAGCACGGCCCCCAGCAGGATCGCCAGCACCAGCGGCTCCAGCCACTCGGCCCCGAAGATCGCATGTTCCGCGCGACCAAGGATCACCGCCAGCCCGCCGATCAGCGCGCTGAGCGCCAGACCCGGTGCGATCTTGCGTAGCCTCCGACCGGAGGTGGGCATGGAATGGCGAAGCGTCATCGGCAGCGACATGGGGGGATCCTTCGACAGGTTCGGTCGTCTTGCAGCATCTGCAATCGGATCAATTCTTCAAACGGAATGATTTTCTCGTTATGATCGGATTGTTCGATCAATGAGGCGACCATGACCCCCGAGCAGCTTCGCGTCTTTGTCACCGTGGCCGAGATGCAGCACGTCACCCGTGCCGCCCAAGTGCTGAACATGACGCAATCGACGGCCTCGGCCGCGATCGCCGCGCTCGAGTCCCGGCATGACGTCAGGCTGTTCGACCGTATCGGGCGCGGCATCGCCTTGACCGAAGAGGGCCGGGCATTCCTGCCCGAAGCGCGTGCCGTGCTTGCACGCCTGACCGAGGCCGAGGCGATGCTGTCCGATACGCGCAGCCTTGCACGGGGGCATATCCGCATGATCGCCAGCCAGACGATCGCGGGCTATTGGCTGCCTGCCCGGATCGCTTCGTTCCGCAGGTTGCATCCGGGGCTGACGATCACGCTGACCATCGGCAATACGCGCGACGCAATGGAGGAGGTGCTGCGCGGCAGATTGGACCTTGCGCTGGTCGAGGGGCGCGTCAGCGATCCGCTGCTGGAACGGCGCGAGATCGGCCGCGACAGCCTGCGCCTTGTCAGCGCGCCGCCGGGGCCCCGATGCCCCTCGGCGCAGGTGATCCGCGATGCCGATTGGGTCCTGCGCGAGGCAGGTTCCGGAACGCGTTCAAGCGCCGAGGACGCGCTGGCCGATCTGGGATTCGAACCGCCGGCCCTTGGGAACGCACTGGTGCTGCCGTCGAACGAGGCGGTGATGTCCGCGGTCGAGGCGGGCGCCGGCATCGCCATCCTGTCCGCGCTGGTCGTCGCGCGTTCGCTGGACGCGGGTTCCCTGGTCGATTGCGGTCTGACCCTTGCCCCGCGGCCCTTCTATGCGCTGCGGCACAAGGGCCATTACCTGACCCGCGCGACCGATGCCTTCCTTCGCTCGTTGCAGGACAGCTGAGCCGGGGCATGCGGGGCTGGTTGAGCCCATGCCAGATCGACCCGTTGCACAGAACGCGGTGTTCTGGCTTGCGGGCCTGCCTGGCAGGTCATCGCATGCCGAACTGCAGTCTGTGCGAGCGTCGTTGGCTGTGCCACCTTGGCTTGGCAGCTACTGACTGCAAGGGCGGTCTTCGTTTCGGTGGGTATGCATACCGAATTCCACGCTAGAATCAGGATAAATATTGCTGCGCATCGCATTGAAGCAGAAAGGCTATACAAGCGCCGTAGCAGATGAGGGAGGACAAGAGATGACCAAATCAATAGACGCCGATCCCGTCGGTGTGGCGCTGATCGGCGCGGGGATGATCGCACCCACGCATGTCGCGGCCCTTTCGGACGCCCGCGACAAGGTCCGACTGAGAACGGTGATCTCTCGTCGGCCCGAGCGGGCGCAGCACCTTGCCGAACTCTATGCCGGAGAGACGCCCGAGTTTTCGTCCGACCTGGCCGCAGTGGCGGCGGATCCTTCGATCCAGGTGGCGATCGTGGCCACGCCGCCAAGTGTCCGGCGCGACGTGATCGCGGAATTGGCGCGTTCGGGCACGCATATCCTGCTGGAGAAGCCGGTCGGCCGGAACCCGCACGAGGCGCGCGAGGTCGTCGAGATCTGCGAGAAGGCCGGCGTCACGCTTGGCGTTCTGTTCCAGCACCGGATGCGGGCGCCGTCGCAGGCGGCAGCCCGGCTTGTCGCGGACGGCGGCCTTGGGCGGCTGGGCCTGGTCGAGATCGCGGTGCCGCTGTGGCGTGCGCAATCCTATTACGACGAGTTGGATCGCGGCACCTATGAGCGCGATGGCGGCGGGGTGTTGATCACCAATGCCATCCATTCCATCGACCTTGCGCTCAGCCTGACGGGGCCGGTCGCCAGCGTGCAGGCGATGACCGCGACCACGTCCCTGCACCGGATGGAGGCCGAGGATTTCGCCGTTGCCGGCCTGCGCTTCCGAAACGGCGCGGCAGGATCGCTGATCGCAGGCACCGCGATGTATCCCCACCGAACCGAGGTGATCCGGCTGCATTTCGACAATGCAAGCCTGCGGCTGGACAAGGATGCGCTGCAGATCGACTGGCGGGACGGCCGCCACGAGGTCGAAGCCCAAGACGATGCCCCGCGGGATGTGAACCCCCTGTCGGGCGGCAAGCATGAATGGCACCAAGCCGTCATCGAGGATTTCATCGACGCCCTGCGCCATGGCCGCAAACCCATGGTCACGGGACGAGAGGCGCTGATCTCTCACGATCTGATCGCGGCCATCGAGGCATCGTCGCGTGACGGGCGGCGGATCGACCTGACGGACTGACGCCCTTCAGATGGACGTCCAGGCCCCGTCGTCCGCAGACGAGTTGAGGCAGGCATCGATGAAGCGCATTCCCAGCAGACCATCCTCGATCCCGGGGGCATGGACACCGCCCGGAGGGGCCGTGCCCTCGATCGCGGCGCGGATCATCGCTGCCGCCTCCGCATAGATGGTGGCGAAGCCTTCCAGATACCCCTCGGGGTGGCCCGGTGGAACGCGTATCCGGGTGGCATCGGTGCCGGGCCCGCCGCGGGTCAGGATGCGGGTCGGTTCACCGAAGACGCTGAGGCGCATCTCGTTGGGATTTTCCTGCGCCCATTCCAGCGCAGCCCTGTCGCCCGTGACGCGCAGGCGCAGCCCGTTCTCGTGTCCGATCGCCACCTGCGAGGCCCAGAGCGTTCCCTTGGCCCCGCCATGGTAGCGCAGCATGACATGGGCATTGTCGTCGAGCCTCCGCCCGGGGACGAAGCTGCTCAGATCGGCCGACAGGCGTTCGGGGCGCAGATCGGTGACGTAATGCGCAAGGTTGAAGGCATGGGTGCCGATATCCGCGATGCAGCCCCCCGCGCCCGAACGGGCGGGATCGGCGCGCCAATCCGCCTGCTTGTTCGATGCAGGCTCGGTCAGCCAGTCCTGCAGATATTCCACCTGCACCAGGCGAAGGTTGCCCAGTTCGCCCCGGGCAATCATGTCCCTTGCCTGCCGGATCAGGGGATAGCCGGTATAATTGTGGGTCAGCACGAACAGCTTGCCGCTGTCGCGCACCGCGCGGGCGATGGCCTGCGCCTGATCCCCTGAAGCAGCCAGCGGCTTGTCACAGATCACGTGGATGCCGGCTTCGAGGAACGCGATGGCCGGTTCGGCATGCATGTGGTTCGGGGTCACGATGGCCACGGCGTCGATGCCGTCGGGGCGGGCGGCCTCGGCCTGCGCCATGTCGCGAAAGCAGCCATAGCAGCGTTGCGGGTCCAGTCCCAGTTCCAGACCCGAGGCACGGGCCCGATCCGCATCCGAGCTCAGCGCCCCTGCGACCAGATCCCACTGCCCGTCGATCCGCGCCGCGATCCTGTGGACCCCTCCGATGAAGGCGCCCTGACCGCCGCCCACCATGCCCAAGCGAAGCCGCCGCATCACGCGATCCCCAGCATGGCGCGGATCTGGTCGCGCCCCGTCGTTCCGCCCGCGAAATCGTCGAAGGCCTTGCCCGTCACGTCGATGATGTGATCCGCGATGAAGGCCGCGCCCTCGGCCGCGCCCTGTTCGGGCGATTTCAGGCAGCATTCCCATTCCAGCACGGCCCATCCGTCATAGCCGTATTGCGCCAGCTTCGAGAAGATGCCCCGGAAATCGACCTGTCCGTCGCCAAGAGAGCGGAACCGCCCCGCACGATCCGTCCATCCCTGATACCCGGAATAGACCCCCTGGCGACCGGTCGGATTGAACTCGGCATCCTTGACATGGAAGGCGCAGATCCGATCGTGGTAGATGTCGATGAATTGCAGGTAATCAAGCTGCTGCAGCAGGAAGTGCGAAGGATCGTAATTGATCCGGCACCGGCTGTGCCCCCCGCAGGCCGCAAGGAACATCTCGAATGTCGCGCCGTCGAAGACATCCTCGCCCGGATGGATCTCGAAGCCGATATCGACGCCCTGATCCTCGTAGGCATCAAGGATGGGGGTCCAGCGGCGGGCCTGCTCGGCAAATGCCTCTTCGATCAGGCCGGGCGGGCGCTGTGGCCAGGGATAGAGATAGGGGAAGGCCAGCGATCCGGTGAAGCTGACGGTGGTTCCAAGCCCGAACCTTCGCGAGGCGCGGGCCGCCTTGATCAACTGATCGGTCGCCCATTCCCGCCGGGCCGAGGGGTTGCCCCTGACGGATGCCGGCGCGAAGGCGTCGAAGGCGATGTCATAGGCGGGATGGACCGCGATCAGCTGCCCCTGCATATGGGTCGAAAGCTCGGTGATCTGGACGCCTGCATCGGCGCAGATGCCCGCGACCTCGTCGCAATAGGTCTGGCTGTCGGCGGCAAGGTCCAGATCGAACAACCGCGCGTCGCCGGTGGGGATCTGGACCCCCTTGTAGCCCAGATCCGACGCCCAACGGGCGATGGATGGCAGCGAGTCGAACGGAGCTTCGTCCCCCGCGAACTGGGCCAGGAAAAGCGCGGGTCCCTTGATCAGGCCGGGCATGTGAGGTCTCCTTTCTTGTGTTCTTCGAACCGGCCTGCGGGGCAGGCGCGGATCAGACCAGCAATGCCTGCGCGGCATCCGGGTCCAGTGCCTCGGGACGGGTGCAGGTGGTCGTAAGCCTGACCACGCGGTTTTCGTGGCCCGCCTGCAGGATTGCCTGCATGACCTCGACCACATGGGTGGCCAGATCCAGCCCGCAGCGATGCGGCCGACCCTCGATGATGGCGGCGGCCATGTCGGCCAACCCCGCACCCCGGTAATCGGCACGGTCGATGCCGTGATTGTCGACCTTGTTGATGCGTCCGAAGGGATGGTCGCGGTCATCGGGGCGGGTTTCGCCGGCACCGTCATCGATGCGGACCTCGCCGCCGAAGAAGTTCGGGTCCGGCACGAAGATCGTGCCGTCATGGCCGTAAAGCTCCATGTTGGAATGGCCATGCGCCTTGACGTCCCAGCTGGCCCCAAGCGTGACGATCGCCCCGTTCGCGAATTGCAGAAGGGCGTGGATGTTCGTGGGGGTGGCGACGGGAACCTCCTGGCCCATGCGGGGGCCCGAGCCGATGGTACGTGTCGGGCGGCCCATCCCCGTCATGGCGGCGACCGATGCGACCGGTCCGATCAGCTGGACCAGGTTCGTGATGTAATACGGCCCCAGGTCGAGGATCGGCCCCGCGCCCGGCTGGAAGAAGAAGTCTGGATTGGGGTGCCAATCCTCCATGCCCGAGGACATCACATGGCATGTGCCGCCGGTGATCGGCCCCACTCGGCCCTCGTCTATCGCTGCGCGTGCAAGCTGGTGTGCCGCGCCCATGAACGTGTCGGGGGCGGACCCGATGCGCAGGCCCGACGCGTCCGCCAGACGACGCAGGGACTCGGCCTCGGGCAGGGTCAGGACGAAGGGCTTCTCGGAATAGGAATGCTTGCCCGCCTGCAGGATGCGGCGGCTGATGTCGTAATGGGCGACGGGCACGGTCAGGTTCACCACGATGTCGATATCGGGCGAGGCCAGAAGATCATCGACGCTTTGGGCGCGCAGCCCGTATTCCGCGGCGCGTGCGGCCGCGGCGTCCGGATCGACATCGGCGCAGGCGCGCATCTCGATCCCCTTGAACAGCGGCGCAAGCGCCATGTACGAGGCCGAGATGTTGCCGCAGCCGATGACGCCGATCCCCAGGGTTCTTGGCATGATGTCCGCTCCTTACAGCGTCTTGAAGGTTTCGACCGAGCGACCGGCAAAGCGCGCCACGTCAGCCGGGTTGTCATGTTCCAGCACAAACAGATTGACGCCCGCGCCCCGCAGCGCCTTCATGCAGGCCCGCCAGTCGACGGTGCCATGGCCCAGATCGGCCCAGCCATCCTCGTCCGCGCATTCGCCCTCGGCTGCGATGTCCTTCACATGGGCGGCCGTGATGCGGTCGCGATGCATGTCGATCCAGCGCAGCGGATCGGCCCCGCCGCGCACGACCCATGCCACGTCGATTTCCCATTCCATCGAAGGGGCGTGTTCCAGCAGCAGGTCCATCGCGATCTCTCCGCCCGGCAGGGGCATGAATTCCCAATGATGGTTGTGCCAGCCGAAGCGCAGCCCGGCATCGCGCACCTTGGCCGCCGCCGCTTCCAGCCGCTTGGCAAAGTCGATCCATGCTGCGGCATCCGCCCCGTCGCGCAGGTCGTCGCCCGGCGCGGGGCAGTAGAGCCGCTCGATCCCCAATGCCCGTGCGGTCGCGATGCTCTGGGCAAACTCCCCCTCGAAGCAGTCGATGGGGAAGAAATGTCCCGAAGGCATGGTCAGGCCGTTCGCTTGCATCAGGGCAAGCGTTTCGCCGGGATCGGCATAGACCCCGCCGAACCCCTCGACATGGGAGTAGCCGAGCTTGCCCAGCAGCTCGAACACCTGCGACCAGGATCCGTGGTTTCGCGCAGAGTAGAGTTGGAATGATGCGTTCATGATGTTCCCGTGTTGATCGTTTGCCAGAGCTTCGCTCAGATGCGGTTTTCGGTGGCGCTGTCGAACAGGTTCGCGCGTTCGGCGTGCCAGCCGATGGTCAGGGTATCGCCCGGGCGGATCGACGATTGTCCGTCCAGCCGGATCCACAGCAGCCGTTCGCCGACCTGGACCCGTGCCAGCGTGTCCGAGCCCAGGGGCTCGACCAGCCTGACGGTGGCCTCCATTCGGACCGGGCAGGCGGCGGCGTCGGGTCCGTGGGCGATATGTTCGGGGCGGATGCCCAGCCAGGCGGGCCCGCCCTGTGGCCCGGCAGCCCCGAATTCATAGCCTGACAGGTCGAAATCGCCGGCCTCGCACGAGAAGACCGGGGCGCCGCCCAGATCCACGACCCCCTCGAAGAAGTTCATCGAGGGCGAGCCGATGAACCCGGCCACGTATTTGTTCGCGGGGCGGTTGTAGATCTCCTTGGGGCTGTCCAGCTGCAGGATCAGCCCGCCGCGCATGATCGCGATCCGGTCGGCCAGGGTCATCGCCTCGATCTGGTCATGGGTGACATAGATCATGGTGTTGCCCAGGGTCTGGTGCAGTTCCTTGATCTCGGCCCGCAGATCGGTGCGCAGTTTCGCATCGAGGTTCGACAGCGGCTCGTCGAAGAGGAACACGTCCACGTCGCGCACCAGCGCCCGCCCGATCGCGACGCGCTGGCGCTGGCCGCCCGACAGGGCCGCGGGCTTGCGCTTCAGCAGGGGTTCGATCTGCAGGATGCGGGCGGCGCGTTCCACGCGTTCCGCGATTTCGGCACGCGGCATGCCCGCGTTCTTCAACCCGAATGTCAGGTTCCCCTCGACCGTCATCTGCGGATAGAGCGCATAGGACTGGAAGACCATGCCGATGCCGCGCTTGGACGGCTCTTCCCAGGTGACGTTGCGCCCCGAGATGAAGATCTGCCCGTCGCTGACGTCCAGCAGACCCGCCACGCAGTTCAGCAGCGTGGACTTGCCGCAGCCGGACGATCCCAGCAGCACGAGGAATTCGCCCTTGCCGATATCGAGGTTCAGATCCTTCAGCACGTCCACCGCGCCGAAGCTGAGGTCGAGATGCCTGATCGAGATGCTCGGTTCCATGAAAGATCCTTCAGCCTTTGACCGCGCCGGCGGCGATGCCGCGCACGAAGAGTTTTCCGGAGATGAAGTAGATGAACAGCGGCACCAGGCCCGTCAGCAGGGTCGCGGCCATGTTGACGTTGTATTCCTTCACGCCCTGGACCGAGTTGACGATGTTGTTCAGCTGGACCGTCATCGGATAGAGGTCGGGCTTGGTGTAGATCACGCCGAACAGGAAATCGTTCCAGATGCCCGTGACCTGCAGGATCATCGCGACCACGAAGATCGGCAGCGACATGGGTAGCATGATCCGGAAGTAGATCCGCCAGAACCCCGCCCCGTCAACCCGCGCGGCCTTGAACAGTTCCTCGGGGAGGGACGTGAAGTAGTTGCGGAAGAGCAGCGTCAGGATCGGCATCCCGAAGACCGTATGCACGATCACCAGCCCCGTCAGCGACCCGTAGAGACCCACCTCGCGCAGCATGATCACCATCGGGTACAGCATGACCTGGTATGGGATGAACGCCCCGAAGATCAGGATGGTGAAGAACGCATCCGCGCCCTTGAACCGCCAGTTCGCCAGCGCGTAACCGTTGACCGAAGCGATGGCGATCGACACCGCGACCGAGGGCAGCGTGATCCGGACCGAGTTCCAGAACCCGCGCGACAGCCCGTCGCAATTCAGGCCCGTGCAGGCGCCCGACCATGCCTTGACCCAAGGCTCGAACGTGATCTCCATCGGGGGGGCGAAGATGTTGCCCACGCGGATCTCGGGCATCCCCTTCAGCGATGTCATCACCATCACCCACATCGGCAGCAGATAATACAGCGACACGACGATCAGGGTGCCGTAGATCAGGACGTTCGCCCGCGTCACCACCTTGCGGGGTTTGGGTCCGCGCGGACCCTGCAATTCGCGCGCGCCTTGGCCGGCCGCGACCGAGGAGGTAAGATCAACCACGGTTCTTCCTTCCGAATTCCATGAAGGCCCAGGGGATCACGACGATCAGCACGGCCAGAAGCATCATCGTCGATGCGGCGAAGCCCTGGCCCAGGTTCTGTCCCCCGAACATGTAGTCGTAGACGTATTTCGCGGGCATCTCGGTCGCGTTTCCGGGACCGCCGCCGGTCTGGGCCACGATCAGGTCGTAGACCTTGACGATGGCCGCGCCGATCAGCACCAGCGTGGTCACGAAGACCGGGCGCATCATCGGGATGACCACGAAGAGATAGGTCTTCCACGCGGGGATCCCGTCCACGCGGCTGGCGCGCCAGATCTCCTGGTCGATGCCGCGCAGGCCCGCCAGCATCAGCACCATGATCAGGCCGGTCCCCTGCCACAGGGCCGCGATCAGGATGCCGTAGATCGCGATGCGCGGATTGTAGAGCGGGTCGAACTCGATCCCCGACAGCCAGCAGCTCAGGGACAGGCCCACGCCTTCGCATTCGGCTGGGGGGCGGTTGCCGCCCAGGCTGCGGATGACGTGCTGCAGGCCGAATTCGGGGTTCAGGATCCATTGCCAGACCAGCCCCGTCACGATGAAGCTGAGGGCGTAGGGATAG
The DNA here is from genome assembly GCF_018860625.1 of Paracoccus sp. C2R09. Taxonomy (GTDB): domain Bacteria; phylum Pseudomonadota; class Alphaproteobacteria; order Rhodobacterales; family Rhodobacteraceae; genus Paracoccus. Next base: position 129,528 of record NZ_JAHKQB010000024.1, on the reverse strand, counting down.
AGGATGATCGCCCGGAACGTGTTCTCGAACCGGATCTTCTGATCCATCAGCGCGGCAAGGACGAACCCGATGACGAAGCAGAAGACCAGCATGCAGACGCCGTAGATCATCAGGTTCTCGATCGAGATGAGCCAGCGCCGCGTGCCCCAGAGCCGCTCGTACTGGGTCAGGCCGACCAGGTCCCATTTCGGCAGAAGCTTCGAGCTGGTGAAGCTGTGCGCCACGGTCCATATCGTGCCGCCCAGGAAGACGACCAGCGCCGTCGCGATCATCGGGATCGCCGCGATCTTGGCCGACTTGTTTCGGAAAAGCTGGTTCGGTCGTGAAGCCGCCATCTGGCACCTCGCGGAATGTCATGCGGGGACGGTCCCGCCCGGCGATGCGGGCGGGATCTGCGGATCAGTCGGCATCCTCGATAAGGGCCGCGAACTGTTCCTGGGCTTCCTCGGCGGTGATGGTCTCGTCCGCGAAGAACTGGACGAAGACATCCTCGATCCGGGTCAGCGAATCCGCCGAGATGAGCTGGGCCACATCCGGCACGGCCTCGCCGCTTGCAAGGATCTCGAGGCCCTTCTGCATGCATTCGTTGGCAGCCGAGAGGTCGATATCCCCCCTGACCGGAAGCGACCCCTTCTTGAGGTTGAAGGCCACCTGCGTCTGGGGGTCCAGAAGCAGGGCCGCCAATTCGCCCTGCGCGGCAGTCATCTCCGGGTCGTCCAGGGCAGGGAAATAGAACGCGTCGCCACCCGCCTGCAGCGTCGGGTTGCCGCCCAGGCCCGGCAGGCAGGTGTAATCCTCGCCCGCGACAAGTCCCGCCAGCTGGAATTCGCCCTGCGCCCAATCGCCCATGATCTGGCCACCGGCCTCGCCGGTGATGACCATGTTCGTGGCCTGGTTCCAGTCCTGGACACGGGAATCCCGCGACATCTCGCGCGCCTGGGCCAGCGCCTGGAAGATGCGGCCGACCTCGGGGCCGCGGGCCTTTTCGGCATCCTTGTCGCGATAGACCTGCAGATAGACCTCTTTCGGCAGAAGCGAGATCATCATGACCTGGAATGCGCCGTTCTGCTGCCAGCCCTGCTGACCCATCGCAAGCGGCACCTTGCCCGCAGCCTCCAGCGCGGGGGCCGCGTTCACGAATTCGGCCCAGTTGGTGGGCACCGGGATGCCCGCATCCTCGTATGCCTTGTGGCTGAGCCACAGCCATTGCCAGGAATGGATGCTGATCGGCGCGCAATAGATGCGGCCATCGACCGTGCAGGCATCCAGCAGCAGCGGCGGGTTCACGATATCCTTCCAGCCCTGCGCCTCGGCCACGTCGGTCATGTCACGCAGCAGTCCCGCCTCGATCAGCTCCTCGGCCTGGCGACCATGGTTGAACTGGAACGCGGCCATCGGATCGCCGCCCGTGATGCGCGAGATCATGATCGGCCGCGCGGTCTGCCCGGTTCCCGCGATCGCGCCATCGACCCAGGTATGTTCCGTGCGTTCGTTCAGGGCATCGGCCAGTTCGGCCACGGCGGCGGCCTCGCCCCCCGATGTCCACCAGTGCATCACCTCCAGTTCGGCGGCGGATGCGTATCCGGCCGCGCAAACGGCGCCCCCGGCCATCAGAATGCTGCGAATAGTCATCTTCTTCCTCCCCCTTGGGACCCTCCCACAGGTCCGGCGCTCCCTTGTCCGAGTTCACCGCGAATCTCGGCTGAAATCGATTACATGGACAGATAAGCAGATTGATCATGGTCTGTAAACGATTACATGCATGCTTGACCTTTCGGAATAAATGCAGCCTGCTGCATGGGATGGCGCATGTCGCGCCAGTCACCACAAGAAGGACGGCCATGTCAGGGAAGGCGGCACGGATCAGGGATGTCGCGCTGGCGGCGGGGGTTTCGACCGCGACGGTCAGCCGTGCCCTGTCGAATCCCGATCTGCTGAGCGAGGCGACCCGCAACCAGGTCTTCGATGCGATCCGCCAGACGGGTTACCGGGTCAACCGGGCGGCGCGGAACCTGCGGACACAACGGGCCGGGGCGGTCCTGGTGCTGGTACCTAACCTGGGCAACCCGTTCTTTTCGCGCATCCTTGCGGGGATCAGCGCGGGTTTCGCGAACAGCGACCAGTCGGTGCTGATCGCGGACACCGCCGGCCACCCCGAGAAGGGCCGCGCCTTTGTCGAGTATTTCCGCGACTGCCGCGTCGACGGCATGATTTCCCTGGACGGCAGCCTATCCGAGGATGACCTGTCGCTGTTCGCCAGCAACGGCGCGGGGGACAGGATCGTCTTTGCCTGCGAATGGGTGCAGGGCGCGGCCTTTCCTTCGGTCCGGTCCGACAACGAGATGGGCGCGCGGCTGGCCGTGCGGCATCTGCATGATCTGGGCCATAGCGACATCGCGCATGTGACCGGTCCGGCAGGCAGCGTCCTGACCCGCGCGCGCCGCGAGGGGATGCTGGACGAACGGGACAGGCTGGGGCTGCCATCGCGGTCCGACTGCATCATCCGCGGGGATTTCTCGATCGATTCAGGGCGCGAGGCCGCGCGCCGCATCATCGCGATGAAGAACCGCCCGACCGCGGTCTTCTGCGCATCCGACATGGTGGCGTTCGGCCTGATCGCGACGCTGGCCGATGCGGGGATCAGCGTGCCCGGCGACATATCGGTCGTGGGTTTCGACGATATCGAGATGAGCGGATATTACATCCCGGCCCTGACGACGATCCGGCAGGACCGGCACGGGCTGGGCCTGCGGGCCGCGCAGTTGCTGATCGACCGGTTGGAGGGTCCGGAAGGCACGGTGCCCGCCGATCATGCCGAACTGATCGACGTCACCCTGATCGAACGCGACAGCACCGCGCCCCCCGGTCAAAGACCCTAGAGCCCGTACTGATCGCGCGCGATGTCGCCCAGACCCACGGCATCCAGCCGTGACAGGGGGGCCAGGAAGGTCACCTGGATCACGCCCGGAGCGCGCCCGATCTCGATCGCGCCGTTGATCGTGGCGCGGTTGCGGATCTCGGCCACGCTCAGATCCAGAAGGCGTGCCGCGCGTTCCAGACCGTTCTCGATGGCCGCGTTCATGTTCGCGGCCGTCCCGATGACCGAGATGGGGGCCGAAGGCTCGATCTTCGACACGCCGTACTTCGCGGCCAGCCGTTCGGCCTTGGCGATCTCGTCGCGGGTGAAGGGGCGCGCAAGCGGGGGCAGGTCGTCGGGCAGGGGGAACAGAACGGGCCCGTCGATGGGCCAATCCTTCAGCACCTCGACCTGCAGCGTGACCGAACCCGACACGTCCATCGTATGGCCCGCGATCTCTCCGTCGCCCTGGGCCGCGTGCATGTCGCCCATGTAGATGCCGCCGCCCGGAACCTTGACCGGGCAGACCAGCACCGACCCGGCGCGGACCGCGTCGATATCCATGTGCCCGTCGGTCTTGTGCTGGGCGATCTGTTCCTGGGTCAGGCCGTATTCATGCGGCGCGCCTTCAAGGAAGGCGCCGAAATCGCCCGCATTGTGGCTGTCGGGCATCGCGATCGACGGGCAGGTGCCCAGCTGTCCCATGAAGGGCCGCATCCGCACCATCACCCCTGCCATGTCCGAGGGCGCGTAGGTCAGGATCGGGTGTTGCCGCGAATTGGTCGGCAACGAGGCGAAATGAGCCGCATTTCCCGCGATCGCATCCGCCGCGGCCGTGGGCAGGGTCAGCCCCACGCTGCCCGTCGGATCGAAGCCCACGGTATAGCCGTGGACAATCTCGAACGGGGTGACGGCATTGCCGCATTTGTCGCATTTGACGGCCTTGGGGCCGATCCCCTCGACATGGGTTTCCGGCCAGACCTCGTCGCAGGTGGGGCAACGCGCCGCGACATAGGGATCGCCCAGGCAGAACCCTTCGGGGGAACTGTCATGCCCCGAGGATGTCGCCATCGAGGTCACGGTCACATCGCGGATATGCACGATCAGCGCGTCCCCCGGCATGGCGCCATCGACATGGACGGGGCGTGTCACCTCGTGCCCGCCGCGAAGCCGTGGCGTGATCATCGGTCCCCAGCAGCCCGGCGCGGTATTGGCGATGATCGTGCCCCCATCGGCGATCGGCCCCAGCATCGGCTGGTCGGGATCGAGAACCGAGTTCGTGAATTCGTTGACAACGATGCTGCCCTGCGGCCTCGCGAAGTGATTTCCGTCTGCCATGCGACTTGTCCTTTTCGGTCCGATCCATCTGTCGGCGCGGATGGTCGGACCGGTCCGCCCGCTTGTCAATGCGGCCGACGGCCCCTTGACCCCGGTTGCGCTTGGGGTTCCCCTGCCTGCCTTGGCAGCAGGAAGGCAGCACATGAAATGACCGAACGTTTCATCATCTCGGGGCGATTGGACGGCAGCCTGCTGCCCTGGATCGACGGTCATGCACGGCGTATCGGGGTCGCAGTCGATTTCGGCCCCCGCAGCGACAGCGCGATGGAGCTGCGGGTCGACGGCCCGCCCGCGCTTCTGGATGCAATGGAAATGGGCTGTCTGCTGGGTCCGATCGACGTCTGGATCGAGGATATCCGCCGCGAGCCTGTCTGACGGATACGCGATCTGCGTATCCGGCAGGCAGCACGCCTGCATATCGTGCAGATGCGTCGCGTCACACCTCGACCTGCATCCCGGCCCGGCCCATGCGTCGGCTTACTGTTTTACCCCCGGTTCAGATGTTGCCTATCAGGTCTCCGGACTTGAAGGAGCCACCTCGACGTGAGCAGCAACTGGACCCCCGTCGCCCTGTCGCAGGACGTCCTGCCGGGAATGGCGATACCCGCACATCTACAGGATCAGGACCTTGTGGTCTGGCGATCGGCCACCGGTCGCATCGCCGCGTGGCATGATCGCTGCCCCCATCGCGGGATGCGCCTGTCGCACGGTTTCGTCCGCGGAGAGTTCCTGTCCTGCATCTATCATGGCTGGCGCTATGGCGAGGACGGGCAATGCCGCAAGATCCCGGCCCACCCCGAGCTTGCCCCGCCCGCAGCCATCAAGGTGCCGCGCTTTGCCGTATGCGAAAGCGCGGGCGTCGTCTGGGTCGCGCCCGAGGGCGAAACCTCGGAACCCGTCGATCTGCCGGGGTTCCGGGGGTTCAGATCGGTCGCGGTGAATGCGGCTGCGGACCAGGTGGCGCGGGATGTCGCGGGGCAGGGCCATCTTGGCGGTTGCGACGTGGTGATGTTGGTCCAGCCCCTGCCGGGGGGCGATTGCGGGCTGCATGTGCTGGTGGCCGATGGCTGCGCAGATGCGCAGCTGGATGCGCTGTCCCATGCGATCGAGGCGCTGCGTCGCCGCCTGGAACAGGGGGTCGCGGCATGAGCGTGACGATGCAGGATCATTGGTATCCCGTGGCGCTTGCCTCCGGGTTGCGGCGGTCGGCCCGCGATACGCTGCTGCTGGGTCGCGCGATCCGCGTCGCCTTGGATGACGGTGGTGCGCCTGTCGTGACGGCGGAAGGCCGCGCGCTGCCGGTGCAGGTCAAGTTCGGCCATGTCTGGACGACGCTCGGGGTGCCCGCAGGCGATGTCTTCGACATCCCCGAGGCCGATCAGCCGGGCCGCCGCCTGGTCGAGGTCGGCAGCGTCAAGGTCCGCTGTTCACCCCTGCGTGCGGTCGAGAACTTCCTCGACATCGCGCATTTTCCCTTCGTCCACACCGACGTGCTGGGCTCCGAACCCCATACCGAGGTCGAACGCTACGAGGTCGAGATCCGCGACGATGTCGACGAGGTCTGGGCCACCAAGGTCAAGTTCTTCCAGCCGCAGGCCGCGCGGTCCGCGCAGGGCGGGATAACCACCGAATACATGTATCGCGTGCCGGGGCCCACCTGTTCGGTGCTCTACAAGACCTGCCCGCCGCGCCCCGGCGAATGGGACGTGATCACGCTGTTCGTGCAGCCCCTGACCGAAACCACCTGCGAGGTCTGGCCCTGGATGGCGCTGTTCGACGATGACAGCACCATGACCGAGATGATCCATTTCCAGCAGCTGATCTTCCTGCAGGACCGCTCGATCCTGGAAAACCAGTTGCCGGCGCTGTTGCCGCTGGATCCGGGGCGGGAAATCCCGACACGGGCCGACATGCTCTCCATCGCCTACAGGCGCTGGCTCAAGCGGCACGGCTATACCTTCGGCGCGCAACTGGTGGCGGCATGATCCTCTATGACTACGTTCTTTCGCCGTCCTGCTACAAGGTGCGGCTGCTGGCATCGCTGCTGGGGACGGGGCTGGACCTGCGCCCGGTCGATTTCCACCCGGGCGCGGAACATCACGGCCCCGAATTCCGGGCGCTGAACCCGGCGGGCACGATCCCTGTCCTGACCGATGCCCGACTGGTGCTGACGGAATCCGGCGCGATCCTGACCTATCTGGCGGCGGTGAAGGCGCCCGAATGGCTGGGGCATGACGATCCGGCGATGCAGGCGCGGGTGGCCAACTGGCTGGCGTTTTCGCAGCGGCTGACCGCCAGCGCGGGCGGGGCACGGCTGCACGACATGCTGGGCTTTTCGGGCGATATCGACACGTTGCGGGCACAGGCGACCGATGCCCTGCGCGAGCTGGAGGCCGCGATCCACGCCAGACGCAGGCGCGGCGGGATCTTTCTTGCAGCCGACCGGCCCACCATCGCGGATATCGCGTGCTTCCCCTATGCGGCGCTTGCGCCCGACGGGGGGGTGTCGCTGGACCCCTATCCCTCGATTCGTCTGTGGATGCGGGCAATTCGCGCCCTGCCGGGTTTCATCGAAATGCCGGGCATCCACCGCCTGCACGAACAAATGCCCGAACCCGGTCCCATGCCGGACGTGGTTCGCAAGGAAAGCGCCTGACATGCCCGGATATCTGTTTCGCAACTGCGCCGCCATCATCACCGGCACGGGCGTCATCCGCGATGCCGACCTGCTGACCGAAGGACCCGCCATCCGCGCCATCGGTCCCGGCCTGAACGCCCCAGAAGGAACCGAGGTGATCGATGCGACGGGCTGGTTCCTCTATCCCGGATTGGTCAACACGCATCACCATTTCTTCCAATGCTTCGTGCGCAACCGCGTCGGGCTGGACTGGACCAAGCTGAGCGTCATCGAATGGCTGGACCGGATCTATCCGATCTTTGCCCGCCTGACCGAGGATTGCTTCTATCACGCCTCGGTCACGGCGCTGGCAGAGCTGGCCAAACACGGCTGCACCACGGCCTTCGACCACCAGTATTGTTTCCCGCGCAAGGCCGGCAAGCGCATCATCGACCGCCAGTTCGAGGCTGCGGACAAGATCGGCCTGCGTTTTCACGCCGGGCGGGGGACCAACACGCTGCCGAAATCCGAAGGCTCGACCATCCCGGACGAGATGCTGGAGACGACGGGCGAATATCTGGCCGATTGCGAAAGGCTGGTCGGGGCCTATCACGACGGCGGACAGTTCTCGATGCGTCAGGTGGCGCTGGCACCTTGCCAGCCGGTCAACTGCTATGCCGAGACCTTTACCCAATCCATCGCGCTGGCCCGCCAGCACGGGCTGATGCTGCATTCCCACGTGGGCGAAGGCGAATCCGAGGTGATCCGCCAGCGCCACGGGCTGCGCACGGTCGATTATCTTGAAAAGCTGGGTTTCTGCGGGCCGGACACCTTCTATGCCCATTGCTGGGAACTGACGGAAGGCGAACTGGCACAGATGGCTGCGACCGGCACCGGCGTGTCGCATTGCCCCGAACCCGTCTATCTGGTGGGCGCCGAGGTGACGCCCATACCCGCGATGCATGCCTTGGGCGTGCGTGTCGGTCTGGGCTGCGACGGGGCTGCGTCGAACGACAATTCCAACCTGATGCACTGCCTGCATTCGGCCTATATGCTGCAATGCCTGGTCGCGCCGACGCGCAGCCATCCTGTGCCCGAACCGGCGGATTTCCTGCGCTATGGCACCGCGGGCGGGGCATCGTTGCTGGGTCGGACCGATATCGGCGCGCTGGCCCCCGGCATGGCGGCGGATCTGTTCGCGATCGACACCCGCCGCATGGATTACGTCGGCACCCGCCATGATCCCGAAAGCCTGATCGCCCGCGTGGGCATCGGAATGGCGACCGATCTGACCATGGTGAACGGCCGCATCGTCTGGGACGGCGAAGGCTTCCCCGGTCTGGACGAAGCGCAGATGGCCGCCGAGGCCGAGGCGGCATTGGCCACGATAACGATATGACGACCCCATCCAGCAAGGAGAAGATCATGACCAGCACGTTGAACCGGCGGGGCTTCCTGCAGACGACGGCGGCGGCAACGCTCGGGGCGGGCCTGCTGCCCGGGATCGCGCGCGCACAGGGCGAACCGCTTGGGGTTGCGCTGATCGTGCCCTCGCCCTTCGGCGATGTCGGCTGGTCGCATGCGCTGGCCGCCGCGCTGGAACCGATCAAGGCCGAATACGGCGATCGCATCAAGGTGACCAAGCTCGAGAACATCCCCGAGGGGCCGGATGCCGACCGCATCATGAACAAGGCCGTGGCGGACGGGAACAAGTTCCTGATCGCGGGGTCCTTCGGTTATCAGAACGGCGCCATGCAGGTGGCCCGGCGCAATCCCGATGTCAGCGTGCTGCATGCGTCGGGCTTCATGGTCGCCCCCAATTTCACGCCCTTCGCGGCGCGCAACTACCAGGGCACCTACCTGATGGGGATGGCCGCGGCGGCGGTGTCGAAGACGGGCAAGCTGGGCTCCGTCTCGGCCTTCGCGATCCCCGAGCTGGTCAGCTCGATCAACGCCTTCGTGCTGGGGGCGCAGGCCGTGAACCCCGATGTCGAGGTGTCCGTGGTCTGGGTCAATTCCTGGTTCGATCCCGCGAAGGAACAGGAGGCCGCCCGCGCGCTGCTGTCGCAGGGCTGCGACGTGATCTATTCCAACGCGCAGGACACGCCCTCGGTCGTCTCGGTCTGCGAAGAGGCGGGGGCCTATGTCTTCAACCTCAACTCCTCGATGGTGAAATACGCGCCGACGAAATACCTGGGCTGCGTGGCAACCGACTGGACGCCCTTCTTCCTGCAATCGATCAAGGCGCATCTGGATGGCAGCTTCGAGGGGCACACCGCCTATCTTGGCCTGGCCGAGGGCGTGATCAAGCCGATGGATTGGAACGCCGACATTCCGGCCGATGTGATGACCCGCATAACCGAAACGCAGGCGCAACTGGCCGATGGCAGCTTCCACGTCTTCACCGGGCCCATCGCGCGGCAGGACGGCAGGGAGGCCGTGGCCGAAGGTGCGGCCCTGGGCGACGAGGATATCGTCGCGATGGACTGGCATGTCGCAGGCGTCACCACGCCGCTGCCGAACTGATCCGATGCCTGCGCCGCTGCTTGCCATTCGCGGATTGTCGAAATCCTATGGCCGGGTCCATGCCAATCGCAGCATCGATCTGACGGTCGAGGAAGGTTCGATCCACGCGATCCTGGGCGAGAACGGCGCAGGCAAATCGACGCTGATGAAGCTGATCTATGGCGTCGAGACCCCGGATGCGGGGCAGGTGACATGGCGCGGCGATCCCGTTCGCCCCACATCCCCCGCCGAGGCCCGCAAACTGGGCATCGGCATGGTGTTCCAGCATTTCTCGTTGTTCGAAACGCTGACGGTGGTCGAAAACATCGCCCTGATCGTGCCGGGGCGCAGCGCGGCGCTGGTTGCCCGCATCCGCGATCTGGGCCGCGAATACGGGTTGGAGGTCGATCCCCGCGCCCATGTCCATTCGCTGTCGGTCGGCGAACGCCAGCGGGTCGAGATCATCCGCTGCCTGATGACCGATCCGCGCCTGCTGATCCTGGACGAACCGACATCGGTGCTGCCGCCGCAATCGGTAACGCGGCTGTTCCAGACCCTGCGCCGGTTGCGCGATCGCGGCGTGTCGATCCTGTTCATCTCTCACAAGCTCGAGGAGATCCGCGCCATTTGCGACCGGGCCACGATCCTGCGCGACGGAGCGGTGACGGGCACGGTCGATCCGCGCGATCACGACGCGACCGAACTTGCCACCATGATGATCGGGCGCGACATGCCCCCGCCGCCCCCCGCCAAGGCGCATAAGCCGGGCAAGGTCGCGCTGGAACTGGCGGGGCTGGACCATGTCCCCGACGATCCCTTCGGACAGCCGCTGTCCAGGATCGCGCTGCGCCTGCACGAGGGTGAGATCCTGGGGATCGCGGGTGTGTCGGGCAATGGGCAGGCGGAACTGGCAAGGCTTGTCTCTGGCGAGGTCACGCTGCCCGATCACCGCGCGGCAGAGGTGCTGATGCTGGGGCAGGCGGTCGGCGATCTGGGCGCGGCCGCGCGCCGCGATCTGGGCTTTGCCTTCGTTCCCGAGGAACGCCTGGGGCGCGGGGCGGTGCCCGAAATGTCGCTGGCCGACAATACGCTGCTGACGGGACATCGCGCGGGTCTGCTGCGGCGCGGCCTGATCGACCGCGCCCGAGAGGCGGATTACACCGCCCGCTGCATCCGCGATTTCGACGTCCGCACGCCCGGCCCCCGGACCGAAGCAGGCGCGCTGTCGGGCGGCAACCTTCAGAAATTCATCGTCGGACGAGAGATCATGCTGCAGCCCCGGCTGCTGTTCGTGTCCCAGCCGACATGGGGCGTCGATATCGGCGCGGCGACCGCCATCCGCCGCCGCCTTGTCGCGATGCGCGACGCAGGTGCCGCCGTCCTGGTCATTTCCGAGGAGATCGAGGAATTGTTCGAAATCTGCGACCGTATCCAGGTCCTGAATGCGGGCCGCCTGTCGCCCAGCATGACGGTCCGCGACATCCGGGTCGAGGATGTGGGCCGCCACATGATCGGCGCGACCGAAGGGGGCGCCTCGTGATGCGGCTTGGCGGGTTCCGCCTTGCGCGGCGCGACAGGGCGTCCCGCAAGCTGGCGGTCGTGGCCCCGATTGCGGCGCTGCTGCTGTCCATCGCGCTGAATCTGGCGCTGTATGTGGCGATGGGCCGGAACCCTGTCGCGGTATTTCACGCCATGCTGATCGAGCCGGTTACGTCGTGGTCGTCCTTCTCCGAGGTGCTGCTGAAGATGACGCCCCTCCTGCTGATCGCGCAGGGGCTGGCGATCGGATTTCGTGCCAAGGTCATCAATATCGGGGCCGAGGGTCAGTTCATCCTGGGTGCGATCTTCGCCTCGGCCATCCCGGTCTGGTTCCCGCAGGTGACGGGCGCATGGGTCTGGCCGTCGATGATCGCCCTCGGGGGCATCGGCGGGATGCTCTGGGCCATCGTCCCGGCCATCTGGCGTGTCAGGTTGAACGCGTCCGAGATCCTCGTGACCCTGATGATGAGCCTGATCGCCGCGCAATTGCTGAACTTCCTGCTGGTGGGGCCGTGGAAGGACCCGATGGGCTTCAACTTTCCCCAATCGGTGATCTTTCCGCTGGATGCGACCTTGCCGCTGCTGTTCCCCGGCACGCGGGTCAACGTGGCACTTGCGATCGCACTGATATGGTCGGTCGTCTGCTGGTTCCATATCCAGCGCAGCTTTCAGGGGTATCAGCTGATCGTCGGCGGGCTTGCCCCGCAGGCCGCGGGCTATGCCGGATATTCGCAATCGCGCGCGATCTGGATGTCGCTGCTGATCGGCGGTCTGGCCGCGGGGCTCGCCGGCGCGGCCGAGGTCGCGGGCCCGGTCGGTCAGCTGCAAAGGTCCATCGCCTCGGGCTATGGTTACTCGGCCATCATCGTCGCCTATCTGGGCGGGCTGCATCCGGTGGGGATCGTGTTTTCCTCCCTTCTGATCGCGATCCTTTATATCGGGGGCGACAATGCGATGGTCTCGGCCGGACTGCCGATTGCGGCGGTGCGGGTGTTCCAGGGGTCGCTTCTGGTCTGCTATCTTGCGGCGATCACGCTGGTCCGCTTTCGGCTTATCCGCGAACCAGGGGGGCTGCGCGCATGATCGGGCTGTCCTTCATACTGGCCGGGATGCTGGCAGCCGCGATGCCCTTTCTTCTGGCGGCCCTGGGCGAGCTGGTCGCCGAGCGTTCCGGCGTGCTGAACCTGGGGATCGAGGGGATGATGGCGCTTGGGGCCGTCACGGGTTTCGTCATCACCTTCCATGGCGGGGGGCATGCGGCGGGCTTCCTTGGCGCAGGGCTGGCAGGGGCGGCGCTGTCCCTGATCTTTGCCTGGCTGGCGCTGTCCCTGCGGGCAAACCAGGTCGCGGTGGGGTTGGCCATCGGCATTCTGGGGCAGGGCCTCTCGGCGCTGTTCGGCAAAAGCTACGAGAGCATGACAGTCGCGGGATTGCCCAAGCTTCATCTGCCGGTGCTGTCGGACCTGCCGGTGGTGGGCGGCGTCTTCGTGCAGGATATCGTGGTCTGGCTGGGAATGGCCGCGACCCTTGCGATCTGGGCCGTCCTGCGCCTGACGAAGCTGGGGCTGATCATTCGCGCCGTGGGCGAAAATCCCGCGGCCGCGCGTGCCCTGGGTTATCCGGTCATCGCGATCCGATATGGCGCCGTGATGTTCGGCGGGCTGATGGCGGGTCTTGCCGGGGCCTATGCGGCGACCGTCTATACGCCGCTCTGGGCGGATGGGATGATCGCGGGGCGCGGATGGATCGCATTGGCGCTGGTCGTTTTCGCCACCTGGATGGTGGGGCGCGTCTTCTTCGGCGCGATCCTGTTCGGGGCCGTGTCGCTGGCGCAGCTGGCCGCGCAGGCGGGCGGGGTCAACCTGAATTCGCAGCTGCTGGCCAGTCTGCCCTATATCGTGACCATAGTGGTGCTCGGGCTGATCTCGTCGAACAAGCGCCTGCTGAAGATGAACGGCGTGGCATCCCTGGGCGAACCGTTCGGACCCTGAGGCCGCCGCCCCGCCCGGGTAGGTAGATCCGTCAGTCGATCAGTCCGACGCGACGCCTGATGCCTTCGTCGCGAAGCGAAATCTCGGCGCCGAGGTATTCGTCGGCCTCGGGGCCGCACATCCACAGCAGCGCACGCGCGGGCCATTCGGGCGGGATATGCACCGACCAATCCAGTTGGCTGACCGGGTTGACGCCGCTGTCGCGGATCGCGGCCTGCATATCCGTGGCGACGGTGCCGGGCGACAGGCTGATGGCGCGTATGCCGTCCTTGCGGGCTTCCAGATCCACCGCTCGGGTCAGCATCAGCGCACCTGCCTTGCTGCTGCAATAGGCGCTCCACCCCTCTTGCGGGGCATGGGCGGCGCCCGAGCCGACGGTCAGGATCGTGCCGGCCCCAGCCTTGCGCATATGGGGCAGTGCCGCGTGAATGCCGTTGAAGACGCCCTTGATGTTGACGTCGATGGCCTTGCCCCATTCGTCGGGGTCCGATGCGTCGATCCCCGCAATGGGTCCGATCAGCCCCGCATTGTTGATCAGCACGTCGATCCGCCCGAACTTGTCATGAAGGGTCGTCACCGCACAGACCATGGCCGCCGGATCGGCCACGTCGCCTGACATGGCCACGCCGCCGATTTCCTCGGCCAGGGCGGTGACGGCATCGGTGCTGCGTGCCATGACGCCCACCTTGGCACCCGCCTGTGCCAGAAGCCGCGCGGTGGCGGCCCCGATCCCGCGGCTTGCACCCGTGACCAGCGCCACCTTTCCGTCAAGATCGACCATCGTTCCGCCCCCGCATTGAATCCATGTGCATTTCGTGCAGCCTGCCTTGCGCAGGAAAGAAAAGAAAGGCCCTGCGCCCGCCTCAGAAGCGGATGCCGACTAGGGTCTGGGCGCTTTCCTCGGTGATGCGCATCCCGATCATCAGCGCGTCATAGGATACCGCCGTCATCACCCCGAAATTGCCCCGGTATTCGGTGTCGGGCGACCGATCGGCATAGCAGCGATAGCCCAGATAAGAGGCATGGCAGCTGGTCACCGTCTCGCGGAGGCCAAGGATCACCGCCGCATCCAGCCTGAACGAACCCCGGTCGACGAAATTGCGGCCGACCAGCAGGTTGTAGGAGGTTCCGTTCTCGATCGCGCGGGTGCGGCCATAGGTCGAATCCAGCATCGTCCCTTCGCGGGCGATGTCGGCGCCCCAGATCAGCCTTGAATTGGCGGGCTGGTGCATGAAGCCAAGCACGAAGGGGGTGTCGTCGCTTCGGTCGATCCCCTCGTCGCGCTGCGTGCCCGCGCCGATATAGAAACTGCTGCTGCCGCGCATGCCCTTGGCGTCCTGCGCCGAGGCGATACCCGCAAGGGCGTGAAGCGCAAGCAGCGCAGCGGTAATGGTCTTGCCGAACATCGGGATCACTCCTTCGTGAAGATACCGGCGCTGCTTCCTCTCGAACGCCGGTTTCGGCAAGCGATATGTCCGCACAATTTTATCGGCAGACCGCAGGCTGCCCTGCCCGAACGGCGCGCAGGATCTTGCCGCACGCAGCGTCAGCAGGCGACCAATCAACATTCGACTAGGATACTAGTCTAAGTTGCACTATCGGTAGGCCCGAGGAGGCCGAATCGCGCCTAGGCGCCCGGAGGGGTGCCGCGGATACGCGATCGCTTTGCACAAGGACCCGACCATGCTGCCGGACCCGAACGGGTCCCCGCTGCAGCCGGTCGCATTTCGAAGGGGGAGAACGAGCCATGGAAACCGAAATTGCCGCCACGATATTCGAACGGCGGGTCGATCTGGCGTTGGTCGGCCTCTATCTCGTGTTCATCCTTGCCATCGGTTTCATGTTCAGCGGCAAGTCCAAGGACCCGAGCGAGTATTTCCGCGGTGGCGGCAAGATCCTGTGGTGGATGACGGGGGCCAGCGCGTTCATGGTGCAGTTCAGCGCCTGGACATTCACCGGCGCGGCCGGCAAGGCCTTCAGCGACGGGCTGTCGGTGGCGGTGATCTTCATCGGCAACGCGGTGGGGTATTTCGTGTCCTTCCTGCTGGTGGCCGAGATCTTCCGCCAGACGCGCTGCATCACGCCCGTGGACGCGATCCGTCGCCGCTACGGTCCCGTGAACGAACAGTTCTTCACCTGGGCACAGGTGCCGCTCGGGGTGATCCAGGCGGGTATCTGGCTGAACGGGCTTGCGATCTTCACGTCGGCGGTGTTCGGCATCAGCATCGAATGGACGATCACCATCACCGGGCTGATCGTGATGTTCATTTCGTTGACCGGGGGTGCATGGGCGGTCGTGGCCAGCGACTATGTGCAGATGCTGGTCATCATGGCCATCTCGATCGCCGCCACGGCCTATGTCGCGCTGGATTACGGCGTGGGCACCGTCATCGCCGATTTCCCGGGGCATTTGCTGACCAATGACGTGAACTATGTCGGGCTGTTCGTGATCTGGTGCCTGATGTCGATCACCAAGCAGATCTTCAGCACGAACAACATGTACGACGCCTCGCGCTATCTGGTCGCCAAGGACAGCGTGAACGCGAAGAAGGCGGCGCTTCTGGCCTCGATCCTGATGTTCGCGGGCGCATTCATCTGGTTCCTGCCGCCGATGGCCACCGCCGTGATGGGCGTGGATCTGGGCGCGATGTATCCGACGCTTGGCAACAAGGCCTCGGATGCGGCCTATCTGGCCTTCGTCGATATCGCGATGCCCGTCGGCATGGTGGGGATCATGATCGCGGCGATGTTCTCGGCCACGATGTCGTCGATGGATACCGGGTTGAACCGCAGCGCCGGGATCATGTGCATGAACTTCTACCAGCCGATCATCAAGAAGGGCCGGGCGGGCAATGCTGAGCTGATCATCGCGGGCAAGTTCATCACCTTCTTCTTCGGGATCGCGATCATCCTCGTCAGCCTGTTCATCTCGTCGCTGCAGGATATCAGCCTGTTCGATATCATGCTGCAGATGGGCAGCCTGATCCAGATGCCGATCCTGATCCCGCTGTTCCTGGCCATCTTCGTGCGCCGCGTGCCCGACTGGGCGCCCTGGGCCACGGTCGTGGTGGGCCTGATCGTGTCGCTGGTGTCGAAATACCTGCTGACGCCCGATCTGGTGGGCAACCTGACCGGGATCGAGTTCACCGGGCGCGAGAGCAGCGATCTGGTCTTCACCATCTCGATGGTGCTGCACCTGACGGTGACGACGGGCTTCTTCTTCGTGTCGCGCCTGTTCTATCGCGGCCTGACCCCGCGCCGGGATGCCGAGGTCGAGCATTTCTTCGAGGATATCGCCACGCCGGTCGTCTCGCCCGCAGGGGCCACGGCTTCGGACCGCGAACAGCGCGGCAAGCTGGGCATGCTGGCGCTGATCTATGGTGCGACGATCTTCCTGCTGCCGCTGATCCCGCAACCGGGCGGTCGGACGAATGCGCTGATGGGCTTCGGCCTGACGGGCGGCATCGTCTTCGGCATCGGTTTCCTGCTGGTCCTTTCGGCCCGGCAGAAGCCCGAAGCGACGATCTGAAGCCACGCCGTCTTCGACGGATCACGGGCCGGGGCGCATCGCATGCGCCCCGGCCTTTTCCGTGTCAGTAGTTCCAGACCGTGCCGTCCTCCAGCCGCACGACAGGATGGCTTCCAGGCTGGTATTCATAGCGCGCGGCCTCGGTCTCGTCGAAATCGATGCCCAGACCCGGCGCATCGCTGACATAGACCATGCCGTTTTCCATGCGGTGATCCGAGGGGAACAGCGCGTCGCATTCCGGCGTGCCCAGGACCAGGTATTCCTGGATGCCGAAATTGGGTGCCCAGGCGTTCAGATGGGCATGTGCCGCCATGCAGATCGGCGAATGGCTGGGCGCGCCGTGAAAGCCGGTGCGGACATTGTGCAGCCCTGCCAGATCCACGACCCGCTTCACATGAGTGATGCCCCCGGCATAGGTGACGGCGACGCGGATGAAGTCGATCAGCTCGTTCTCGATCAGGCGGTTGCAGTCCCAGATCGAATTGAAGACCTCGCCTATGGCCACGGGGACGGTGGAATGCTGGCGCAGCATCCGCAACGCCTCCTGATCTTCGGCAGGGGTAGGGTCCTCCAGCCAGAACAGGCGGGCGGGCTCGACCTCCTTGGCGAATTGGGCGGCCTCTCGCGGGGTCAGGCGGTGATGGACATCGTGCAGGATCTTCAGCTCGGGACCGAAACGCTCGCGGATCTGCATCAGCGCGTCCGGCATGTAGCGCATGTAGCGGTCCGTGTCCCAGATCTCGACCTTGGGAACGATGCCGCTGTAATCGGTGATGTAGTTGCGCTGATCGCCCTTCTTTTCGGGCACGGCATAGCCAGCTGTGGGCATGCCCGGAATGCCGCATTGCACGCGGACGGCCTTGTATCCCTGTTCGACGTAATGGGCGATGGAATCCATCAGGTCCTCCAGATCCGCACCCGTCGCATGGGCATAGACCATCGCGCCCGTCCTGCTCTTGCCACCGAAAAGCTGATAGAGCGGCATGCCCGCCAGCTTGCCCTTGATGTCCCACAGCGCCATGTCGATCGCGCCATAGGCGGCCATCGCGATGGGACCGCGCCGGAAATAGGCCCCGCGATAGAACAGCTGCCAGATATCCTCGCTGTTGCGGGGGTCCATGCCGATCAGGTTCGGGATCAGGTAATCCTGCAGGTATTTAGCGGGCAGGGTCTCGCGGTTGTTCAGCGTGGCATCGCCCAGTCCATAGACGCCCGCATCCGTCATGATCTTGAGCGTGACATAGTTCTTGGCGGGTCCGCCGACGAACAGCCTGGCCTCGGTGATCTTCATTGTGATGCTCCTCCTCGCTCTTGTGATGCGGCCCCCCGTTGCCGGAACGGGGGGCGTGGCCGGTCACTTGCCGATGACCGACCGTTTCCAGTCGCCGCGCAGCAGGCGGCGGTGGAAGGCGGGGAATTTCAGCACCTCCTCCCACAGCTGGATGGACAGGACCATGACGGCCCCGAAATCGAACCACAGCACGGCCAGCGCGGTCGCGGGCACGCGGAACAGCCATTGCGCGGTGACGAACAGGTTCATGACATAGATCGTGTCGCCGCTGGCGCGCAGGGTGTTGCCGCAGATCGCGTTCGACCCCTTGGGAAAGGGCAGCAGCAGCAGGATCGGCAGAAAGCCCATGACGATCATCCGCGTCTCCGCGCTGAGATCGGAATAGAGCGCATTGGCCGACAGGCAGACACCCAGCAGCAGCACCGCCACGCCCGCCGAGGCGATGAAGGCCGCGCGCCATGCGCTGGACAGGAAACGGTCCAGCACGGCCTCGTCCCGGCCCTGTCCCAGAAGCTGCGCGACGATGATGCCGGTGGCGATGGCCCACTGCATGCCGACCGTGCCCGTCATCTGGATCCAGGGCCCGATCAGGGTCATCGCGGCAAATTCGTTCAGGCTCAGCTTGGCATAGATCAGCGCGCAGACCTGGGTCGAGACTGCCGCGCTGAGGAAGGTCGCGGCGATGGGCAGCGCAAAGCCCAGATGGCGCATGAGGGTTCGGCCGAAGCTTGCCTCTCGCCACCCGCTGACGGCGCGAAGATGACCCGCCGCGCCGACCAGCCGATAGAGGAGGAAGGCCACCTGGATCACCACCGCGACCACGCTGCCAATGGCGGCACCGTTCACCCCCATCGCGGGCATCCCCAGATATCCGTGGATCAGCACGATGCTGACCGCCACGTTCACGGGCACCGCAAGGCACAGGCTGTAGAGCGGCACGCGCGTCTCGCCGCAGCCGTTGAGATAGCTCGAGATGCACTGGCCGATCGCCTCGCCCAGGATCACGAACGAGAAGATCGCCAGATAGCCGCGCGCCAGGCCTGCGACCTGTACGGAAGGGGCAAGCGCGTCTATGACCGGCCCGCCGAAGACCCAGATGGCCAGCAGCCCGATCAGGCCCACGGCCAGGCTGATCGCCATGCCGGACGCCATCGAGGATTTCAGGAAGACCTGATCCGCCGTGCCATAGGCCTGCGCGGTGCGGATCTGCATGGCATTGGCAAAGGCCTGGATCGCGCCCAGCACGAAACCGCTGATGGCTGCGGCCAGGCCGATCGCCGCCAGCGATGCCTCGCCCAGGGCGGCGACGAGATAGGCGTCGATCACGACGGTGCCGAACAGGAAGATCGCCTTGATCGTCATGGGCCATGCAAGGCGGAAGACGTCGCGGGCGGTCGGGCCCGCCAAATGGGCGGGCGGCTTGCTTGAATCGAAGGGCATCTATGTACAGCGCTTGAATGGCGCCCCCGGACGGGGGACGCGACTTGCGCCCGGCCGCCCTTCGGGGCGGTCAGGCCTCGGGGGTTTCGAAATAGTTCGCGTTGCTGATCGTGATCCTCTGGATCGTCTCGTCCAGTCGGGACAGGTGGCGTTGACCGATGCGGATCGCACGGTCGGGGTCGTGGGCGATCACCGCATCCGCGATCTCGCGGTGGTCGGCGACCAGTTCGGGCATCCGGTCCTCTTTCGACAGCCCCAGCATGCAGAGGCGGTCGACCTTGGACTTCTCGGCCATGATGACGTCGAAGGCGAAATCGGCCTGCGCGATCTCGCACAGCAGGCGGTGAAAGTCGTAGTCGAGCTGGCCGAACTTGTCGAACTTGCGCTTCTCGACCGCGCTTTCCTGTGCAGCCAGCGCCTCGTCCAGCCGATCGGCACCTTCGTCGTCGCAGTGAAGGGCGGCGCGGCGCAGCACTTCGGTTTCCACCGACAGGCGCACGAAACGGGATTTCACCACCTCGCGCATGGAAAAGCGCTTCACCTCGGTCGCGCGCTGCGGGCGGATCAGCAGCAGATCCAGGTTCGCCAGCCGGCTGAAGGCATCGCGGACGGGCTGCCGCGACACGCCGAAGCGGGCGGCGACATCGGCCTCGGATATCTTGTCGCCGGGCAGCAGGTTCAGGGCGTTGATCTCGTCATAGAGGTAGTCGAAGATCTCGTCCACGCTGGTGCGCCGGTCGCGCGTCTGGTGCAACTGCATCATTCCATCTTCCTTCTGCACAACGATCCAAGCGCGCCTCTTCGCGGGAAACGGACCCGGCGGCAAGCCTCGGGTCCCGAATTCGCGATGCGCCCGATTCGCATACTGGCACATCCCTTCAGAAATTCCGCCATTAATCGATACTAGTATTCAAGAATAATTACTAGTATTCCAGATGCAGATCATGCGCGAATCAATCGGTTGTGGAGGCCGGCGCGATTTCGCGGTGAGGGAGCGCGCACGCCGGATGTCCGGACGTCGCCGACGACACAGGGGGAGCTATGGCTGGAGTTCAGCTTGCAGGCATCGTCAAGGCCTATGGCGCCGTCAAGGTGGTCCATGGGATCGACCTCGAGGTGCAGGAACAGGAATTCGTCGTTCTGGTGGGGCCTTCGGGCTGCGGGAAATCCACGACGCTGCGGATGATCGCGGGCCTCGAGGAGATCACCGACGGCGATCTGACCATCGATGGTCGCAACGTGAACCGCGTCGCACCCAAGGATCGCGACGTGGCGATGGTGTTCCAGAACTACGCGCTCTATCCGCATCTGAACGTCGCCGACAACATCGCCTTCGGCCTGCGCATCCGCAAGGAAAGCAAGGAACATATCGCAGCCTCGGTCGACGAGGTGGGCAAGATCCTCGGGCTGACGCAATACATGGAACGCCGGCCTGCCGACCTGTCGGGCGGTCAGCGCCAGCGGGTTGCCATGGGCCGCGCCATCGTGCGGCGCCCCAAGGTGTTCCTGTTCGACGAACCGCTGTCGAACCTCGATGCCAAGCTGCGCACCCAGATGCGCGCCGAGATCAAGCGCCTGCACAAGCGCCTTGGCGCGACCAGCATCTATGTCACCCACGACCAGGTCGAGGCGATGACCCTGGCCGACCGGATCGTGGTGATGCATGACGGACGGATCGAGCAGGTCGGATCGCCGATGGAGCTGTTCCTGAACCCGGCCAACACCTTCGTCGCGGGCTTCCTGGGGTCGCCCCCGATGAACATGGTCAAGGCCCGCGTCGCAGCCGGACCCGACGGCCCGCGCGCCGAGTTCGACGGCCAAAGCATCGCGCTTGCACCGCTGCCCGCGCTGCAGAACGCCGAAGGCCGCGAGATCATCATCGGCATCCGCCCCGAATTCGTGAAGGCCGCCAGCAGCGAACAGCCCGATCGCGTCGATCTGCAGGCCGAACTGATCGAGACACTGGGATCGGAGGCGCTGATCCATACCACGCTGGCTGGTCAGCCCTTCGTCGTCCGCACCGAGACCGTGGGCCAGATGCGCATCCTCAAGGACTTTTCGGGCTTCACCATCCAGCCGCACCTGATCCGCGTCTTCGACGCCCAGACCGGCGAGGCGTTCCCCGGACAGAGGTTGGAAGAATGAGCATCGATCCCGAAGTCGGAGGTGCCCGCACCGAGGAACTGGTGATCGAGGCACGCGAGGCGCAACGCCGTCGTCGTCCCGGGCGCGTGCAGCGCATCGGCGACCACCTGAAGCGCGAATGGCAGCTGTATCTTCTGCTGCTGCCGACCATCGTCTGGCTGATCGTGTTCCTGTACAAGCCCATGTACGGGCTGCAGATCGCGTTCAAGGATTACAGCATCTTCCGCGGCATCGCGGGCAGCCCCTGGATCGGGCTGGAACATTTCCACACGCTGTTCGGCAACGACCAGTTCGTGCGGGCGCTGAAGAACACCATCATCATCAGCTTCTACAGCCTGCTGTTCGGCTTCCCGGTCCCGATCCTGCTGGCCCTGATGTTCAACGAGGTGTTGAACCAGACCTTCAAGAAGACCGCGCAAACCATTGTCTATCTTCCGCATTTCATCTCGTCGGTGATCATCGCGGGGATCGTGATCACGGCCTTCTCGCCCTCGGCGGGGATCGTGAACACGGTGATGGGCTGGTTCGGGGTCGATCCGGTCTACTTCCTGACCAAGCCCGAATGGTTCCGCCCGATCTTCGTGGGCACCGGCATCTGGCAGGAGGCGGGCTTCCAGTCGATCGTCTACCTGGCGGCCATCGCGGGCATCTCGCCCACGCTCTATGAAAGCGCGGTGGTGGACGGGGCGTCGCGCTGGCAGATGGTGTGGAAGATCACGCTGCCTTCGATCCTGCCCACGATCATCATCATGCTGATCATCCGCATCGGCAACATGCTGGAAGTCAGCTTCGAGATGATCATCCTGCTCTATCAGCCCGCCACCTACGAGACGGCGGACGTCGTGAACACCTTCATCTATCGCCAGGGCCTTCAGGGCGGTCAGTACGACCTTGCCGCCGCGGCAGGCCTGTTCAACGCAGTCGTGGCATTCGTCCTGGTGATGACCGCCAACACCGTCTCGAAGCGCTATTCGCGCACCTCGCTGTGGTGAGAAGGAGAAGATCATGAAGAACATGAACCTCTATTCCCGCGGCGACCGCCTGTTCGTGATCATGAACATGGTCCTGCTGGGCGTCTTCGCGCTGTCCACGCTGTATCCGTTCATCTACATGGCGTCGCTGTCCTTCAGCACCGGCTTCGAGGCCCGCGCGGGCAACGTGATCCTGACGCCGGTGGGCTTCACGCTGGAGGCCTACAAGCGCGTCCTGTCGGAACCCCTGTTCTGGAGTTCCTACAAGAACACCTTCATCTACACGATCTTCGGCACGCTGATGAGCCTGGCGTTCATCATCCCCGGCGCCTACGCGCTGTCGCGCCCGCAGCTCTATGGTCGGCGGTTCTGGAACCTGATGGTGGCCTTCACCATGTGGTTCAACGCAGGCCTGATCCCCTTCTTCCTGAACATGCGCGACCTTGGTCTGCTGGACAGCTATTTCGGGATCATCATCGGCTTCGCGGTGAACGGCTTCAACATCATCCTGATGCGCAACTTCTTCGAGGGCATCCCGCAGAGCTTCGAGGAAGCCGCGCGCATGGACGGCGCGAACGAGTTCCAGGTGCTGTGGAAGGTCTACATGCCGCTGTCCAAGCCCGCCATCGCCACGGTCGCGCTGTTCTGCATCGTGTCGCGCTGGAACGGCTTTTTCTGGGCGATGGTCCTGCTGCAGAGCGAGGACAAGATCCCGCTGCAGGTCTATCTGCGCCAGGTCATCGCGGAGCTGTCGGATGACGAGGAATTCGCATCCACGCTGCTGACCTCGGCCTATTCCTTCGAGACGGTCAGCGCGGCGATCATCGTCTGCTCGATCATCCCGGTGCTGCTGATCTATCCGTTCATGCAGAAGTATTTCAACAAGGGCATTCTGCTGGGAGGCGTGAAGGAATGACCCACAACTTCAAACGGGAGGAGACCATGAGAACATTGAAGCCCGCACTGGCCCTGCTTGCGACCACGGCCATGACCGCACCGGCCTTCGCCGACGATCACCTGCGCATCGTCGACGAACCGCTGGAGCTGACCATCCACATGCACTGGCCCCGCGCCCAGGGCTATGGCGTCGGCGGCTCGCCGAGCGAGATCTATCCGGTCGAGGAAGCCGCCCGCGAGATGACCGGCATCCATCTGAAGGATGCCACCGCCGGCCGCAACACCACCGACGCGGCCGAGGCCATGAACCTGCTGATCGCCCAGGGCAACCTGCCCGACATCGTGGGCGGCAACCTGATCCAGCAGCCGGTGAACCAATACGGCCCCGAAGGCGCCTTCGTGCCTCTGAACGAGCTGGTCGCCGAACATGCGCCCCATATCCAGAAGTTCTGGGACGATCACCCCGAGCTGCTGGAATCCATCTCTGCCGCCGACGGGAATTACTATTATATCCCCTATCTGCCGGACGGTGAATTCGGGCGCGCCTGGTACATCCGCCAGGACTGGCTGGACAAGCTGGGTCTGGAGCAGCCGCAGAACGTGGACGAGCTGCACGCCGTCCTGACCGCCTTCCGCAACGACGACCCGAACGGCAACGGCCGCAAGGACGAGATCCCCTTCTTCGCCCGCCAGTGGGAAGAGATCGGCCGCCTTCTGACGCTGTGGGACGGGCGTTCCTCGGGGTCTGACACCTATCACGACTTCTTCGTGAACGACGAGGGCCGCGTCGTGCATCCCTATGCCCAGGAGGAATACCGCACGGGCATCAAGAACATCGCCCAGTGGTATTCCGAAGGGCTGATCGACCCCGAGATCTTCACTCGCGGTTCGTCCTCGCGCGATTATCTGCTGTCCGAGGATCTGGGCGGGATGACCCATGACTGGTTCGCCTCGACCTCGGGATACAACATCCCGCTGCAGGACCGGATCGAGGGCTTCAACTTCATCCCGTTCCTGCCGCCCGCATCCGTGTCGGGCAAGCGGATCGAGGAGCATCGTCGCATCCCCGTCAAGCCCGACGGCTGGGCGATCAGCTACATGAACGAGCACCCGGTCGAGACGGTGAAGTATTTCGACTTCTGGTTCACCGAAGAAGGCCGCAACCTTTCGAACTTCGGGGTCGAGGGCAAGACCTGGAACATGGTCGACGGCGAACCCGTCTTCACCGACGAGGTGCTGAACAGCGACACCCCGGTCAACAGCCAGATGTATCTGGAAGGCGCGCAGATCTATCGCGGCTACTGGATGGATTACCGCTACGAATGGCAGTGGACCTCGGAGGATGCCCGCGAGGGGATCAAGCTCTACGAGGCGAACGACCTGCTGATCGACCAGTTCCTGGGCGTGTCCTTCAACCCCGAGGAGCAGGCCGTCTACGACAAGTACTGGCCCTCGATCCGGACCTACATGCTGGAACGCCAGCAGGCATGGATCCTGGGCTCGGGCGATGTCGAGGCCGAATGGGACAGCTATGTCAGCACCCTGGACAGGATGGGCTACCAGGACGTGATCGAGGTCATGAACTCTGCCTATCAGCGTCAGTACGACTGATCAGCGATCCCCGTTCGCGCGGCCCGTCCGGGGTCGCGCGGATCACCGAACCGACCAAGAAGAAAGATATCCGATGTCCGGCAAGTCACTTCCCCTGCTCGATGAACCCAAGGCGGGGCGCCTGACCATCCAATACGCGCCCGACGGCGCCGGCGATGTCACTGAAAACCCGCCGCGTTTCACCTGGCTGCCGGTGATCGAGGACGAGGCGCAATACGTCCTGCGCATTTCGGGCAGCGCGGATTTCCCTGCCGGCGACACGGTCACCCACAAGGGCATCCCGGTGAACTTCTTCACCCCCGACAGCACGCTGGCGCCGGGACGTTACCACTGGTCCTATGCGGTCTGCGATCCGGCCACCGGCGCACCCGTCACCGGCTGGAGCCGCACGCGCAGCTTCGAGATCACACCCGATCTGCCGCAGACCCCGCTGATCGGTCGCAAGGCCCGTTTCGCGGATGCCGAAAAGGCCCATCCCCGGCTGTGGCTGAACCCCGAAAGGCTGGCGCAGTTCAAGAAGGACGTGGCCGCCGATCCGCAGCATTGCACCTGGTCGAACTTCTACGAGAAATCCGTCCTTCCTTGGATGGACCGGGATGTCATGTCCGAGCCTGCGGGCTATCCCGACCACAAGCGGACCGCGCCCGTCTGGCGCAAGACCTATATCGAGCTGCAGGAGGCGATCTATGCCGTCCGCCACCTGGCGATCGGCGGCAAGGTCACCGACGATGCGCAGATGCTGGCGCGCGCCAAGGAATGGCTGCTGGAAATCGCCAGCTGGGATCCGATGGGCGTGACCTCGCGCGCCTATACCGACGAATGGGCCTATCGTGTCACCAACGCGCTGGCCTGGGGTTACGACTGGCTGCACGATCAGCTGGACGAGGATCAGCGCGCGACCGTGCGCGCGGCGCTTCTGGAACGCACCCGCGACATCGCGGAACACGCGATGGTCAATGCCAAGATCCACCTCTTCCCCTATGACAGCCATGCGGTTCGTTCGGTCTCGCTGACGCTGATCCCGGCCTGCATCGCGCTTCTGGGCGACGACGAGGCCGACGAGGCCCGCGACTGGCTGGATTACTGCGTCGAGTTCCTGTTCACCGTCTACAGCCCCTGGGGCGACAGCGACGGCGGATGGGCCGAGGGCACGAATTACTGGATGATGGGCATGGCCTATCTGATCGAGGCCGCGAACCGCCTGAAATCCTTTGCGGGGATCGATCTGTACGGGCGGCCCTTCTTCCAGAACACGGGCGACTTCCCGCTGTTCTGCAAGGCCCCGAACACGCGGCGTGCAACCTTCGGCGACGACAGCACCCAGGGCGATCTGCCCTGCATCAAGACCGGGCTGAACATGCGCCAGTTCGCGGGCGTCACGGGTAACGGCGCATACCAGTGGTATTGCGACGAGAACCTGCGCCTGAACCCCGGCACCGAAGGGGCGTTCTACAACTGGGGCTGGTGGGACACGAATTTCGACGAGCTGACCTTCCGGACCGATTTCCCCTTCGTCGAGCCGACCGCGCCCGAAGGCGGGATGCGCTGGTTCAGGGGCATCGGTTGGGTCGGCATCCAGCACGCGATGGACGATCCCGACAACCATATCCAGTTCGTGTTCAAGTCCAGCCGCTTTGGGTCCGTCAGCCACAGCCATGGCGATCAGAACGCCTTCTGCATGGCCGCCTATGGCGAGGATCTGGCGATCCAGTCGGGATACTATGTCGCCTTCAATTCGACCATGCACCGCAACTGGCGCCGCCAGACCCGGTCCAAGAATGCCATCCTGATCAACGGCAAGGGCCAGTACGCCGAAAAGGACAAGACCCGCGCGATGGCCGCGACCGGTCGGATCGTCACGGCCGAGGATCGCGGCGACCACGTCTATATCAAGGGTGATGCGACCGAGGCCTATCGTTCGCTGTCTCCCGAAGTGACGCTGGCCGAGCGCGAGGTCTATTTCGTGCAGAACAGCTATTTCGTGATCGTCGACAGCGTGGATGCCGAAACGCCGGTCTCGATCGACTGGCTGCTGCATGCGAATGGGGAATACGATCTGGGGGCCAGTTCTTTCCGCTATACCGGCGAACGCGCGGGCTTCTATGGTCAGGTGATCTGGTCCGAGGCGGGCAAGCCCGTCCTGAGCCAGGAAACCGGTTTCCCCGATGTCGATCCGGCCGAGATCGAGGGCCTGCCCGTCAGCACCTGCCTGCACGCGCAATACCCCGAATCCACCCGCCACCGGATCGCGACCCTGCTGGTGCCCTACAGCCTGAAGGACCCCAAGCGGATCTTCCATTTCCTGGACGATCAGGGCTATGACGCGGACCTCTATTTCACCGATCCCGACGAAAACACGTTCCGCGTGGTGATGAAGAAGCTGGCCCGTACCTGAGGGCCCGCACCCAAGGACCGGCACCGGCCCGTTCCCCGCAATTTTCGGAGACGCAAGATGACCAAGAACTATTTCCCCGCCAGCGAGAACAAGCTGTTCGACGCCGGGGGCGGGCTGACCCGCAAGGTCGCCGCCTACGACAAGAACGTGATGTGCGTCGAAGTGCATTTCGAAAAGGGCACCGTCGCGGCCCTGCACCATCACCCGCACGAGCAGATCACCTACGTGATCTCGGGCAAGTTCGAATTCACCGTCGGCGACGAGACCTATGTCGTTTCGGCGGGGGACTCGCTCTACAAGCAGCCCGACATCGTGCATGGCGCGACCTGCCTCGAGGCGGGAACGCTTCTGGATATCTTCACGCCGCATCGTGAAGACTTCCTCTGATCCTCAAGAATGCCAATACAACTGGGAGAATTCGCAATGGCCAAACCCGTCATCGGCTTCATCGGCCTCGGCCTCATGGGCAGCAACATGGTCGAGAACCTTCAGAAGAAGGGCTTCGAACTGGTCGTCATGGACCTCAACCAGGACGCGGTGGACGCGGTTCTTGCGCGCGGCAATGCCACCCAGGCATCCACCCCGCGCGACCTGGCGGCGGCCGCCGATATCGTGATGCTGTGCCTGACCACCTCCGAGGTGGTCGAGAAGATCGTCTATGCCGATGACGGCATCCTATCAGGCATCCGCGAAGGCGCCGTGCTGGTCGATTTCGGCACCTCGATCCCGGAATCCACCCGCAAGATCGGCGCGGACCTGGCGGCCAAGGGCGCAGGCATGATCGACGCGCCCCTGGGGCGGACGCCTGCCCATGCCAAGGACGGCCTTCTGAACATCATGGCCGCAGGCGACAAGGAGACCTTCGAAAAGGTGCGCCCGGTCCTCGAGGAGCAGGGCGAGAACGTCTACTATCTGGGCGCGCTCGGGGCGGGTCACACGACCAAGCTAATCAACAACTTCATGGGCATGACGACCGTCTGCGCCATGAGCCAGGCCTTCGCCGTGGCCGAACGTGCGGGCGTCGATCGCGCGCAGCTGTACGAGATCATGTCCAGCGGTCCGTCCAATTCGCCCTTCATGGGCTTTTGCAAGAACTATGCCGTGGACGGCGTCAGCGATCTGGGCTTCTCGATCAACAACGCGAACAAGGACCTGGGCTATTTCCTGAAGATGGCCGAGGATCTGGGCACCCGCGCGCCCATCGCCGAGGGCACGTCGGGCAACCTGCAGGCTGCGGTCGATGCGGGCATGGGCAACGGCAACGTGCCGGAAATCTTCGACTATTTCCTGAAGCTCGAACGCTGAGGGGTTCGGGGCGGCGGCAACGTCGCCCCGGCTTCGCCCGTCATCAGGCGGGCAGCATCCGCGCAAGTTCGGCCATCAGCCCGGCCGTCGCCATCCCCAGATTGTCGCCCCGCAGCGTCATCCTGACCCAGCCGTCCGGCGACCGATCCAGCGCCTCGACCACGCAGAGCAGATCCTGTCCTGCGGTTTCCGGCTGCCAGATCGGCAACGCCTGCCTGCCATCCGACAAACGGATGCCCGGCGCACTGCGCAGAAGCTGCGCCAGCTGATCCATTCCCGCATCCTCGTTCAGGTGCATCATCAGCGTCATCGTATGCCCGCGCCAGACAGGCACGCGCGTCGCCATGCAGCTGACGGGGAAGGCGTCCCCGAACAGGACCGACAGTTCGGATTCCAGGGCGCGCGCCTCGCCCGGGATCGAGGATGTGACATTGTCGTGGCCCATGAACGCGGGCATTCCCGGCAGATCGGTGCCGCTGACGGCCTGCAGGGTCGTGACATGCAGCGCGGCGATCCCGAAGGCGCGATGCAGCAGCGACAAGGGAAGGGCGCAGATCGCGGTCGTGCAGTTGGGCGTGGCCAGAAGCTGCCTTTGGCGGGTATCGGGCATCGGCAGGCCCGGCGCCAGCAGCAGGCCCTGATGACGTGCATATTCGCAATGGGACAGCACGCGGGCGCCACGGCCCAGATGCGTCGCCTCGATCCGTTGCGCGCCGTCGTCCGGCAGAAAGGACAGGATCAGATCGCCCGTGGCCGGCGCCTCCGGCGGCAGGATCGTCTGCGCAGCCACGAAATCGCGGGCCGAGGGATCGGCGAACCACGGCGTGCCGTTCAGATCATCCGCATGGCGGTGATCGTGCAGGCCCACGATCTGAACGCGCGGATCGCGCAGCAGCCGCGCGATCAGATGCTGTCCAAGAAGGCCCAGGGCGCCAAGCACCGCCAGTTTCCGGGTCATGCATCCCCCTTTTCGCGTTATCATTTGTGAAATGTCAGGTATCTATCGCTGACATGTCAGTCACATTGCAACGGGTTTCGGGCCTCGGGAGGCTGCCCGGATGTCGATTGCATATGAAAAGGCCCCCGTGACGGGGGCCTTTGGTCGACATGACGGCGCTCAGATCGCGCGAAGGGTGCCGGTTCGCCCCCGGCGGGCCAGCAGGACGAAGCCCGCGGTCAGGGCGAAGATCCCGAATGCCACCGGGATCGCCGCGACCGAGATGAGCGACAGGATCACCTTGAAGATGTCGCCATCCATCCGGTTGATCACCACCGCAAGCCCCGCCATCATCAGGATCCAGAATGCGCGTGAACGGCGCACGGTCAGCATCTCGCACACTAGGCCCGCGGAATCCGCGCTGGTGACGAAGAACAGCAGGATGTTCAGCGTCAGGATCACCGACAGGACGCCGCTGCCGTCCAGCGTGGACATCAGGGCGAAGACGTCCTCGGACCCGGCGGACAGGGCTGCGATGCCGAAGACCGTGAACCATAGGCACGAGAACAGGCTGGGAACCAGCATCACGCCCACGACCATCTGGCGCAGCGTCCGCCCCTTCGAGATCCGGGCGATGAAGACGCCGGTAAAGACGAACCAGCCATACCATGCCGCCTCGAAGGCATAGAGCCAGTCGGCCAGCCACGCCTTGCGTTCGGGATCGCCCAGGCCGATATCGGTGGCCATTGCCGGGTATCGCACGAGATATTCGGGGACCAGGCGCGCAAAGGTGCCCAGGATTTCCAGCGGCTGCGACAGCACGAAGACGCCCATCATCAGGATCAGCGCCAGCAGGGTGTTGTAGTTGCTGAGCCACTTGATGCCGCGCTTGATGCCGGTCGTGCTTGAGGCGATGGCGAAGGTTGACAGGACCAGGATGACGATTGCCGCGTCCAGATCGACGCCGGTATAGCGCGCGACGGCCTGCTGCAGCGGATCGGCGGCATAGGAGAAGGTCAGCGACAGCCCGATCACGGTGGATACGACCAGGCTGACCAGGTTGATGCGGCTGAGCATGCCACCCCCCAGCAGCGTCTCGGCCGGCTTGCCGATGCCCATGTTGTGCATGGCATGGGCGAAGATGACGCCCACGGCCAGATATCCCGCCCAGGCCAGCAGGCCCCAATGGTTGAACGCATAGAGCAGCGCCTGATCGCGGCTGTTCCCGGCATCGACGTGATAGTTCGGCTCCAGGACGCCCCAGGTCAGCAGGCCGATCCCCATCCCGGTCGCGAACAGCATCCCGATCCAGCTGAGGGTCGAGAATTCGGGCGGCCCTTCGCCGAAGCGCAGCTTGCCAAGCGGGGTGAACATCGCCACGGCGAAGACGACCGATGCGAGGAATGCGGGCCAGGTGAAGATGAAGCCCATATTGCCGATGACCGATACCTTGACCGTCTCGAGCAGGGACTGGAAGGTCTGGGGTGCGATGGCGGCCGCCCCGATAAGGGCTGCGACCGTCAGCACCGTCGCGATGCTGATGCCGAGATTATGCTTCAAATCACTCTCCTTTGTTGATGTGGGGCCCATGCGGATGCCGGGCCCTTCTTGTCATCCGTCGATCGCCGCCTTCAGCGCGGCGCAGAATTCGTCCCAGGCGGTCTTCATCGCGGGCAGGGATTCGCGGGCATGCAGGCAGCCATGCAGCATGTCGGTGGCCCGGCGATAGCCGACGCGGGCCCCAAGGGCGCGCCATTCTGCGACCGCATGCTCAAGGGGCAGGGTCAGCGGATCGCGCGAGACGGCCAGAACCTCGATCCGTGCAGACGGGCACGGGCCACTGGCCGGGGCGTGGGGTTCGATGGCCGCCCAGGCCGACAGGACGTCCGCGCGCGACAGAAGCGGCGCATCGGGCCCGAGCGTTTCCGCCCGGGGCCGTCCCGCGACCGGATAGATCAGCCCCAGTGGGGGTGCCTCGGCCATGTCCTGCGCGATGTCGATGACCAGCCGCCCCCCGGCGCTGTCCCCGACGATCGCCACCGGGTCCAGCGCGCGGATCGCGTCGCGGCAATCGCTCAGCGCATCGGCATAGCTTGCCTCGGGCAGCAGGCGATAGCCGACGGCTGCCACATCGTGGCCCAGCCCCTGCGCAAGGCCGGCGGCGACACCCTGATGGCTGTCGAGCGATCCGATCGTAAAGCCCCCGCCATGCAGGAACACCACCGTGCCCGGCCTGCAGGATGACGGGCGGTGATGGCGCAGCGGCACGCCGCCGACCGCGCTGTCGCGAATGGTCATGCCGCGCGGGGGTTCGGGCGCGAAACGCGCACAGAGCAGGTCGTAGGCGCGACGCGCATCCGTGATGGAGAGACCCGCCATCGCGTCCAGACCGGATTGGAATTCGCGTTTGAACTGTTCGATGGCGATCATGCTGCCTGGCCGTTTCGGATGACATGGTGGGATGCGCCGCCGCAGATCATGCAGCGGCGCGGGATTGTCACGCGGGTTCCACCGCGGGTTTGCTGCGCTGGCCCACATGGCGACCGATGTCTTCGGCAGGCAGGTCCGCATGCGCCGCGGCCATCCGGGACAGCCGCTCGGCCACGATGCCTTCGGGATCGCAGGTCGCGCGGGTCGCAAGGTTCATATGCAGCAGCATCACCTCGACCGTGGCGGCCAGCGTCCCATCGCCGCGCACAAGGCGGTGGAACAGGTGCATCCGCTTGCCGGTGCCGTCGATCACCTGCGTGGTCGTGCGCAGACGGTCGCCCGCATGGACCTCGGCTAGATAGCGGGTGTGCGTCTCGACCGTGAAGTAGCTGCGGCCCGCGGCGATGTAATCCGCATCCGCGCCGATCATCTCCATGAAGCGGTCGGTGGCATCGGATGCGGCGCGCAGGTAATCCGCATCGTTCATGTGGCCGTTGTAATCGGTCCAGCTGGTCGGCACCTGCCTGTCGCCCGTGACCGGCAGGTCGCCCGCCGCAGGGGCGGGCAGGGCGGCCTCGTGCGCCGCGATCACGCCACCCGCGCCCGTCTTCGTGCGACGCAGCGCGCGCAACATGCCCACGATGTTGTCGTCGCGCAGACGTTCCAGTTCGCGGATCGACATGTGCCCGGACTGCGCGTCGGATTGCGACGCGATAAGGTCCACCAGCTCGTCGTTGAATTCGGGGACGTCCATCAGCTTGGTCCAGGGCCAGGACAGGGCGGGGCCGAACTGGGACATGAAATGCTTCATTCCCGCTTCGCCGCCCGCGATGCGATAGGTCTCGAACAGGCCCATCTGCGCCCAACGGATGCCGAAGCCCATCCGGATGGCCTCGTCGATCTCCTCGGTCGTGGCGATGCCGTCCTTGACCAGCCAGAGGCTCTCGCGCCAGACGGCCTCCAGCAGGCGATCGGCGATATGGGCGTCGATTTCCTTGCGCAGGGTCAGCGGATGGCAACCGACGTCGCGCAGCAGGCCAGAGGCGCGGGCGCAGGTCTCGGGATCGCCCACCAGTTCGATCAGCGGCAGCAGATAGACCGGGTTGAAGGGATGCGCGACGATGGCGCGGGCGCCTTCGGCGTTCAGTTCGGACGGCTTGAACCCGGATGTCGAGGATCCGATGACGGCATGAGCGGGGGCCAGCGCGCTCAGCCGGCCCAGCACCTTGTGCTTCAGCGCCAAGGTTTCCGGCACGCTTTCCTGCACCCAATCCGCATCGGCCACGGCGTCGGCCATGTCGTCGTGCCAGCTCAGCCGGCCTTCGGGGGGCAATGCCCGATCATAGAGCGCGGGCAGCGCGCGGCGGGCATTCGACAGCACCTCGCCTATCTTGCGTTCGGCCTGCGGGTCGGGGTCGAAGATCGCGACGTCCCAGCCGTTCAGCAGGAACCGGGCGGCCCAGCCGCCGCCGATGACGCCGCCGCCGATGATGGCGGCCTTCCTGTTCACTTCGGTCATGCGGGCACCTGTGCAACGGGGGCCTGCTTGCGAAGGCCCAGCTTGCGGCGGACATCCTCGGGGCCGATGATCTTGGCCCCCATGGCGGTGATCAGCGATGCGGCGCGTTCGACCAGCTGCGCGTTGGTGGCCAGGACGCCCTTGTCCAGGAACAGGTTGTCCTCGAGGCCCACGCGCACGTTCCCGCCCGCCAGCACCGATTGCGCGGCATAGGGCATCTGGTCGCGCCCCAGGCTGAAGGCCGACCAGGTCCAGTCGGACGGCACGTTGTTCACCATCGCCATGAAGGTGTTCAGATCGTTCGGCGCACCCCATGGCACGCCCATGCACAGTTGCACCAGCGCGGGGGATGCCAGCGTGCCCTCGCGGACAAGCTCCTTGGCGAACCACAGGTGGCCGGTGTCGAAGGCCTCGATCTCGGGCTTGACGCCCAGTTCGGTCATCATGGCGCCCATGGCCCGCAGCATGCCGGGCGTGTTGGTCATGACGTAATCGGCCTCGGCGAAATTCATGGTCCCGCAATCCAGCGTGCAGATCTCGGGCAGGCATTCGGCGATATGAGCCACCCGCTCGGTCGCGCCGATCATGTCGGTGGCGTCCGCGTTGACGGGGAAGGGGGCCTCGGACGAGCCGAAGACGATATCGCCGCCCATGCCCGCCGTCAGGTTCAGCACGACATCGGTATCGGCATTGCGGATGCGGTCGGTCACCTCGCGATAGAGCGCAAGGTCGCGCGAGGGGGCACCGGTTCCGGGATCGCGGACATGGCAATGGACGACGGCGGCACCGGCCTTCGCGGCCTCGATCGCGCTTTCGGCGATCTGGCGGGGCGAACGCGGCACATGGGGGCTGCGGTCCTGCGTGCCACCGGATCCGGTCACGGCACAGGTGATGAAGACCTCGCGGTTCATGCTCAGGGGCAAGGTTTCCTCCTTCTGGGTATGTCAGGTTTCCCCCGGTCGTCGGATGCCGGGGGCATGGGGCGATCATATGGGTTCACGTTCCGCAGGTATTGTCCGATAATGCCATCCGATTGTCACAAATGGCCCCGTTTCCATGCCCCGCTATGCCGTTCTGCTGTTCGACGGGTTCTCGAACTTCGTCCTGTCCTCGTTGATCGAGCCGCTGCGCGCGGTCCACGATCACGGCTATCCCGAACTGTCATGGTGCATCGTCACCCCCGATGACGACCCGGTGCGCAGTTCCAGCGGATTGCGGGTCCTGCCCGACCTGCCGCTGGCCGAACTGGGGTCACCTGACGCCCTGCTTGTCGTGGCGGGATACGGGTTTCGCGAGCATTCCACGGGCCGCATCTCGTCGCTGCTGCGGCGCGTGTCACGACGCGGGGCGCGGCTGATCGGCGCCGATTGCGGATCTTGGCTGATCGCGCGGGCAGGGCTGCTGCAGGGCCACGCGGCCACGCTTCACTGGAGCGTGCTTGCCGATTTTGCCGAGGCATTTCCCGAAGTGGCGGTCAGTCATCAGCGATACGTCCTGGAAGGACCGGTCTGGAGCAGCGGCGGCGCGGCTTCGTCGCTGGACATGATGCTGGCCCTGGTCGGGCGGATGTTCGGCCCGGCGGCCGCCTTTGCCGCGACCTCGATGTTCCTGCACGATGCCGTGCGCAAGCAGGCCGGGTCGCGGATGGGCCTGGGGATCGGCAGCCGCGGATCGCAGAAACTGCAGGAAGCCATCCGCGTGATGGTCGAGCAGGTCGAGACGCCCATGCCGCTTCCAGAGCTTGCCGCCACGATCGGCACGTCGCTGCGCAGCCTGAACCGGATGTTCAAATCCGAGATCGGCATGGGGCCGGGGCGCTATGCCCAGATGCTGCGCCTGACGCGGGCGCGGGAACTGGCCTCGGCCACCGAGCTGCCGCTGCGAGAGATCGCCCTGCGCTGCGGATATTCGGATGCTGCCGCGCTGGAAAAGGCCTTCAGCCGGACCTATGGCCAGCCGCTGCGGCGTTGGATCGGGCGGCGCCCGACAACCTGAACGGGGTCGAAGGCACCCCGAAACACCTAATAGGCGAAAATTGCCCCCGTAACGGTCAGATCCCCGGCGATCTGTCCGACAGGGCCGATTTTTCCTTGCCAGAATGAAAATGTCATTTAACCCTGTCTGACATGTTACAGCGATTGGACTAACATCTCATGTACGATCCCAGCTCTCCCATGATGCGTTCGGACCTGTCGGAAGGCGGGCTGCCCAGCCCCGACGCCAAGTCCCGCTTTGCCGAGGATCGGATGCTGGCCGCCACCATCTGGTGCGAAATCGCGCCCGGCGATGTCATCACCGAGGCCGACGCGATGGAGCGTTTCGGCCTGTCCCGGGCGGCTGCCCGCGCGGGGCTGATGCGCCTGGGCTTCGACGGCTGGGCATCGCCCAAGGCGCGGATGGGATGGGAGGTGCTGCCGATCACGGGTCAGCTGATCGGCGACGTGCTGTCGGCCCGCCGCATCGTCGAACCGGGCCTGGCGCAGGTCAGGCTGTCCGATGCCGCCCTGACCGAGATGGAGCGGATCCATGCCATCCTGAAGGCCCTTTCGCAGGCCGCCGATGTCAATGCCGTCAGCGCGATCAGGCATCACGTGGACCAGGTGGACGGGCTGCTTCTGGGGGCGATCAATCCCTTCACCGCGCGCCATCTGCGCAAGCTGTGGCACCATTCCGCGCGGATCACGCATTTCCTGGAAGGCGACAGCGGCACGCTGTTCCGCCGGGATGACGTCTCGGACCTGGTCGCGGCGGTCCTTCAGGGCGATGTCGCGGGGATCAAGGCCGCGCGGCTGGCGCTGATCGATGCCCAGGAACGCTATTTCCTCCACCAGCTGCTGAGGAACGACGCGCCGCTGATGCCAGGCAGCGGCCTGACGGCGCGCAATACCCAAGAAACCGCTGCTTCCAACAGGAGAACACAATGACCCCCAAGCTTAACCTGCTGATGGCCAGTGTCGCGGCAATCACCCTTGCCATGCCGGCGATGGCCAAGGATCTGACCGTGGACCTCTCGGGCGAGCCTTCCTCGCTGGACCCGCAGGTCCAGTGGAACCCCGACAGCTACTACGTTTATCGCAACATCTTCGACAACCTCGTGACCCGCGACAACGAAGGCACGATCGTTCCGCAGATCGCCA
Organism: Paracoccus sp. C2R09; assembly: GCF_018860625.1. GTDB lineage: Bacteria > Pseudomonadota > Alphaproteobacteria > Rhodobacterales > Rhodobacteraceae > Paracoccus. Next base: position 93,074 of record NZ_JAHKQB010000024.1, on the reverse strand, counting down.
CCTCGTGGGAACAGGTCAGCGATACCGAGATGCTGCTGACCCTGCGCGACGACGTCATGTTCCACGATGGCGAGAAGCTGACCGCGGATGACGTCGCATTCTCGATCAACCGGATCATCGACCCCGAATTCGCATCGCCCCAGCTGGGTCAGTTCAACCAGATCACCACCGCCGAGGCCGTCGACGATACGACGGTCCGGTTGACCACCGACGGCCCCTATCCGGCGCTGATGGCGCAGCTGGTCAAGCTGTCGGTCGTGCCCCGGCACGTGGTCGAGGAACTGGGCGACGAAGGCTTCAACGCCGCGCCCGTCGGGTCCGGCCCCTACAAGTTCGAGGCCTGGGATCGCGGCGTGTCCGTCACCCTGACCCGGAACGACGATTACTGGGGCGAGGCCGGTCCGTTCGAGGCCGCGACCTTCCGCGCGGTGCCCGATGCGGCCACCCGGCTGGCGGACCTGCAGGCCGGGACGGCGGATCTTGTCGTCGGTCTGGACAGCGATGCCGCCGCGCAGCTGGAAGGGCGCGACGACGTCAAGGCCCTGTCCGCCCCGACCGAGCGCGTGGCCTATCTGGGTCTGAACCTGGACAAGCCGCCCTTCAACGACCCCGAATTGCGCAAGGCCGCCAGCATGGCCATCGACAATCAGGGCATCACCGAAGGCCTGCTGGGTGCGGGCGAGGTGCCGATGGCACAGCTCTCCTCTCCTGCGCATTTCGGTTATGCCGAGGGGATCGAGCCCTGGGTCTTCGACCCCGAGGCCGCCGAAGAGATCGTGGCTTCGAAGGCGGATGTCGCCGCGACCCCCGCGACCTTCGCGACCGCGCCGGTGTTCGACCAGCGCATCGTGCAGGCGCTGCAGCAAATGCTGAACGATGTGGGCTTCAACATCTCGATCAGCGTGTCCGACATGCCGACCTATCTGAACATCGTGCGCTCCGACCCGGCCGACAATGCCGAACTCAGCTTCGGTCGCTGGTCCTGCGCATGCCAGGATGCCGACGGCATCGCCTATCCGCTGCTGCATTCCGACAGCACCTGGAGCCGCGTGAACGATCCCGAACTGGACAAGCTGCTGGACGAGGCGCGCGTGTCCCTGGACCCCGAGGTCCGTCAGGACGCCTATGCCAAGGTGCACCAGATCGTGCGTGACAACTACTACCTTCTGCCGATGTACCAGGCGGCCGTGCTGTATGGCGCGGCATCCGAGCTGGAGTTCACGCCGACCGCGAACGAGAGCCTGTTCCTCAACCGCATGACCTGGTCCGAGTGATGCCCGGCTTCCTCCTGAACCGTCTGCTTCAGGCGCTGGTCACGGCATTCGGCGTCATCACGCTGGTGTTCTTCATCCAGCGTCTGACCGGCGATCCGACGGCCCTGCTGCTGCCCGAAACGGCGACGCAGGAGGATTTCGAGGCCATGCGCAGCGCGCTCGGCTTCGACCGGCCCCTGATCGAGCAGTACCTGTCCTTTCTTGGGGACATGCTGCGCTTCGACCTGGGCCGGTCCTTCATCCAGAACGCCCCGGTGGCCGAGATCCTGGCAAGCCGGATCCCGCAGACCCTGCAACTGGCGGGGGGCGCGCTGCTGGTGGCCTTCGCCATCGGGCTGCCTGCGGGCGTGATCATGGCGCTGACGCGGGGGCGGGCCGTGTCGCGCTGGATCATGGGGCTGGTTCTGGCGTGCCAGTCGATGCCCACCTTCTGGAGCGGGATCATGATGATCCTGGTCTTCGGTGTCTGGCTGAAATGGCTGCCGCCTTCGGGGACCGGGTCGCTGGCGCATCTCGTGATGCCGTCGATCGCGCTTGGGCTGCTGTCGCTTGCGACCTATGCGCGGATCACCCGATCGGCGGTGGTGGACGAATTGGGCCGCGACTATGTCCGCTCGGCCCGCGCGCGGGGCGTCCGCACGCCGCGCCTGGTCCGTCGCCACCTGCTGCGCAACTCCGCGATCCCCGTCATCTCGATCACCGCGCTCGAGATCTCGCAATTGCTGGCAGGTGCGGTCATCGTCGAGACGGTCTTTGCCTGGCCTGGCCTTGGGCAGCTGACGGTGCAATCCGTCGCCTCGCGTGATTTCGCGGTGGTGCAGGCGGTCGTGCTGCTGGGGGCCTTCGCCACGATCTTCGCCAACCTTGCCGCCGACATCCTCTATTCCGTGATCGACCCGCGCGTGCGTCTGGGGGGCCAGTGATGAACGTTGCCGCAACCCGTCTGCCCGCCCGCATCCTGCCCTGGTGGCCCGCGATCCTGCTGGGCGCCATGGTGCTGATCGCGATCTTCGCGCCGGTTCTGGCCCCCCTGGATCCGGACCGACAGAACCTGCTGGGCCGCCTGAAGGTCCCCGGCTTCGAAAGCCGCGGCGCGACCTACTGGCTGGGCACGGACGAGCTGGGCCGCGATGTCCTGAGCCGCCTGATCCACGGCGCCCGCGTGTCCATCCTGGTGGCGGTGCTGTCCGTGCTGCTGTCGGGCGTCGTGGGCATCACCGTCGGCATGCTGGCCGGATACCTTCGCGGCTGGACAGAAACGGTGCTGATGCGGCTGGTCGATATCTTCCTGTCGATCCCCGCGATCCTGCTGGCGATCATCACCGTGGCGGTGCTGGGGCCGGGCTTCCTGAACGTGATCCTGGTCCTCGCGCTGACGCGCTGGCCCCGCTATGCCCGCGTGGCCTATGGGCAGACCCTGTCGGTCGCCCGCCAGCCCTTCGTGACGCTTGCGCGGTCGATGGGCTGTTCGGTCCCGCGCGCGCTGCTGCTGCATATCCTGCCCAACATCATCGGCCCGATCCTGGTCGTGGCCACGCTGGAATTCGGGCTGATGGTCCTGTTCGAGGCAGGACTGTCATTTCTGGGATTGGGCGTGCAGCCCCCCACGGCCAGCTGGGGCGCGATGCTGTCCACCGGCCGCAACTATGTCGCGACGGCCTGGTGGATCGCGACCTTCCCGGGCCTGGCCCTGTTCATGCTGGTGCTGTCGGCCAACCTGATTGGCGACCGCCTGAGCGACATCATTGGAAAAGGACGCTGAGAATGAATTTCGGAACCGCCTTCGAGGGCAAGCGCGTGGTCGTCACCGGTGCAAGCGGTATCATGGGTCGCGCGCTGGCCGACCAGTTCGAGGCGAACGGCGCGATCGTCTGCCGGACCGATCTGGACGTGGAGGGCATGCCGGGCTTTGCCGTGGCTGCCGATCTGACCGACGATGCCGGGCTGGATCACCTGCTGGATGCCGTCGCCGCCGAATGGGGTGCGCCGGACGCGGTCATCAACAATGCCGCGCTCTATCCGTCCGCCTTCATGCTGGACATGGAGGTTGCGGATTGGGACCGGATCATGTCCGTGAACCTGCGCGCGCCCTTCGTGCTGACGCGGGGCTTCGCGCTGCAGATGATCAAGGCGGGCGTTAGGGGCAATGTCATCAACATCTCGTCGGGGGCGGCGCGCAAGATGCGGCGCACCATGGTGACCTATTGCATGTCCAAGACCGCGCTGGACCGGCTGACCAAGGGCTTCGCGCTGGAGCTGGCCGAGTTCGGCATCCGCGTGAACGCGCTGGAACCGGGCTTCGCCGCGGGCAGCGCCGTGTCCAGCCTGCCCAAGGAACATGTCGAACGCGTGATGGCGAACATCCCCCTGGGCCACGAGACCACGGCCGAGGATGTGGGCAACGCGGCGCTGTATCTGGCGTCCGACGCGGCGCGCAACGTGACCGGCGCGACCCTGTCGGTCGATGGCGGCAATTCGGCGGGCAGCCTCGATGTCTATCAGGACAAGAAGTCGCCGCTATGATCTGGTCGCCCGCCCCCTATCCCTGGCCCGATGGCAGGCGCGCCGCCGCGTGCTTCAGCGTCGATGTCGATGCGCTCTCGCCCTATCTGTGGGCCACGCGGGACGCGCGCCCCGATACGATCGCCGTGCCGGAACATCGCATGGCGGGGATGCGGCGCGGCCTGTCGCGGATGACCGACATGCTGGCGCGGCTGGATGTTCGCGGCAGCTTCTTCGTTCCTGCGGTCGTCGCGCGCGAGAATCCCGGCCTGCTGCCGGGCCTGGTCGAACGCGGCCACGAGGTCGCGCTGCATGGCGATTGGCACGAACAGGTGGGCGACATCTCGGACCAGCAGTTCACCGACGCGCTGGAGGCCTCGGTCGAGGTCTTCGTGGCCCAGACCGGCCAGCGTCCCACCGGGTTTCGGTCCCCTGCATGGGAAATGACGCCGCACATGCTGCGCGAATTGCGGCGGCTGGATTTGTGGGATTCCTCGCTGATGGGGGACGACGTTCCCTACGACATCGAAGGCGTGACCGAATTGCCGGTCCGGTGGGATATCGACGACGCGATCTTCTTCAAGTTCCTGGGCGCGGGCGACCGCGCGCCGCGCTCGCATCTGGAAATCGGCGAAGGCTGGTCCTCAGAGCTGTCTTCGGCCCGTCGCCACGGCACGCTGTTCATGATGACCGTCCACGACTGGATCTGCGGACGGCCTGCGCGGATCGACATGCTCGAGGATCTGTGGCGAGAGATCGTGGACAGCCCCGACATCTGGGTCGCCACCTGCGGGGATCTGGCCCGCCACCATCGCGGCCTGACCGAACGGCCCCGCCACGCGCTGACGCAGCTTCCCGTTCACAGTTCCAAGGGATCATCCGATGATTGATACAGCAGCCACCCGTGGCGTCGCGCAGGCCTGGTCGCTGAGCAAGCCGCAGGCGACCGGCACGCGCGGCATCGTCGCGGCCCAGCACCGCGAGGCAGCCGAGACCGGCGCCCGCATCCTGTCGCAGGGCGGCAATGCCATGGACGCCGCGGTTGCCGCGGCCCTCGTCCTGTCGGTGGTCGAACCGTGGCTGTCGGGGATCGGCGGCGGCGGCTTCCTGCTGCATGGCGCGGCGGACGGAACGGTGGATGCCCTGGACTTCAACCTGAGATCGCCGCTGGCCACCGATCCTGCCGATTATCCCCTGGCCGGCGGATCGGATGGCGACTGGTTCGACTGGCCCGCCGTGCGCGACAATCGCAACATTTCTGGCGGGACCTCGATCTGCACGCCGGGCGCGGTGGCGGGACTGGCCGCCGGGCTGGAACGGTTCGGGACCATGTCCTGGGCGGATGTCGTGGCACCGGCCGTCCAGATCGCGGAACGCGGGATGGTGGTCGACTGGTTCGCGGATCTGGCCTTCGCCATCGACCGCCCGAACCTTCTGGGCAACAGCGCGGCGACGATGCTGTTCCTCAACCCCGAGATCCGCCAGCCGCACCCGGACACGGCATCGGCCAAGCTGCTGCCGATGCCGAACAAGGCGGCGGTCCTGCGCCGGTTGGCCGAACGCGGCCCGCGCGACTTCTACGAGGGCGAGACCGCCGCGCTGATCCTGGAAGATCTGTCGCAGATCGGGTCGGTGCTGACGGCATCCGACCTGCGCGATTACCGCGTCGAATGGAAGAAGCCGCAGGTCCAGACCTATCGCGACAGGCAGGTCTGCGTCATCCCGGGCCTGTCGGGCGGGCCCAGCCTTCTGCATGCGCTGGCCGAATTGCAGGATCGCGACATGGCCGCCATGTCCGATGCCCGGCAATCGGCCGCCCATGCGGTGGCCTGCCGCAGGGCCTATGAACACCGGCTGACGACGATGGGCCACGCGGCCGCCACCGAGGATTGCACCAGCCATCTGTCGGTCGTCGATGCGGCCGGGAACATGGTGTCGCTGACCAATACGCTGCTGTCGCGCTTCGGGTCCAAGGTCGTGCTGCCGCAGACCGATATCGTGATGAACAACGGCATGATGTGGTTCGATCCGCGCCCCGGGCAGCCGAACTCGATCGCGCCGGGGGTCAAGCCGCTGGCCAACATGTCGCCGGTCATCGCCCTACGCGACGGCCGCCCCGAGATCGCGCTTGGTGCGGCAGGGGGGCGGCAGATCTTTCCGGCGGTGCTTCAGATCCTGTCCCACCTGATCGACCGGGGCGACAGCCCGGAAATGGCGGTCGCCCGCCCGCGCATGGATGCCAGCACGGCCACGATCCTGGTGGATCGCCGTGCGGCGGCGGATGTGGCCACCGCGATCAGCGAACATCACCCTGTGCAGCTGACGGACGATACCGTCTATCCGGTGCAGTTCGCGATCCCGTCCCTGGTTCAGGCGGGTCGCGCGGACGGCACGGCGGCAGGTGCCGCGCATCCGGTCAGCCCCTGGGCCGCCGCGGTGGCCGCGACATGAGCCTGCTGGAGGTCACGGATCTTGCGGTCGCCGCCGGATCGCTGCAGCTGGTCGATGGCGTCACGCTGGACGTCCGGCCCGGCGAGGTGGTGGCCCTGGTGGGCGAAAGCGGGTCGGGAAAGTCGCTGACCGCGCTGTCGGTCATGGGGCTTCTGCCCGAGGCGCTTCGCGTCACCGGCGGCAGCATCCGCTTCGACGGTGCGCCGGTTCATGTCACGGGCGGTCGGGACATGGCGGCGCTGCGCGGGAACGGCCTTGCGATGATCTTCCAGGAGCCCGTGTCGTCGCTGAACCCATTGATGCCCATCGGCGATCAGGTCGCCGAGAGCCTGATCGTCCATGGCCGCGCGACGCCGTCCGAGGCCGCGAAGGAGGCCGTGCGGATGCTGGGCCGCGTGGGCATCCCGGATCCCGAACGCCGGGCGCATCAGCTGCCTGCCGAACTGTCGGGCGGCATGTGTCAGCGGGTGATGATCGCCGCGGCGCTGATCTCTCGGCCGCGGTTGCTGATCGCGGATGAACCGACGACCGCGCTGGATGTGACGATCCAGGCCCAGATCCTGGACCTGATCCGCGATCTGGCCCGGGAAGAGGGCACCGCCGTCCTGATGATCACGCATGACATGGGCATCGTGGCCGAAATGGCCGACCGCGTCTGCGTCATGTATGGCGGCCGCGTGGTCGAACAGGGCCGTGTCGAAGCGATCTTCGGCCAGCCCAGCCACTCTATACCGCGATGCTGCTGCGCACGATCCCGCGCCTGGACCACCCGCCCAAGCAGGAGCTGTTCGCCATTCCGGGCAATGTTCCCAGCCCCCGGAACTGGCCCGAGGGTTGCCGCTTCAAGACCCGCTGCGACCGGGCCACGGCACAGTGCGATGCCACGCCCGCCCTGTCCCATGGGCCGCATCGCGTGGCCTGCTTTCACCCCCTGTCCGAGGGCATGACATGACCCCATTGCTGGAACTTCAGGATCTCAAGGTGCACTGGCCGGGCAGGGGCGGCAGATGGGGAAGCCCGGCAGCCGTCACCCGCGCGGTGGACGGCGTCAGCCTGCGGATCCACGAGGGCGAGACGGTGGCCGTCGTGGGTGAATCGGGATGCGGCAAGTCCACGACGGGGAATGCCGCGCTTGGGCTTGCGCCGGTGACCGAAGGGCGCATCCTGTTCGAGGGGCAGGATCTGGGCCTGTTGTCCGGCGCGGAACGTCGCGCGCTGTGGCAGAAGATGCAGGTGGTGTTCCAGGACCCCGTGTCGGCGCTGAACCCGCGCATGTCGATCGCGCGCAGCATCGCCGAACCGCTGGTCATCAATGGCTGGGCGCGCGACCGGGTGCGCCGCCGGGTGGATGAACTCATGGACCTGGTCGGCCTGAACCCCGACCAGCGCGACCGGCGTCCGACCGCGCTGTCGGGGGGCCAGCGCCAGCGGGTCGTCATCGCCCGTGCGCTTGCGTTGTCGCCCCGGCTGGTGATCTGCGACGAACCCGTCAGCGCGCTGGACGTGTCGATCCAGAGCCAGATCCTGAACCTGCTGCTGCGGCTGCAGCGCGAGCTTGGCCTCAGCTATCTTTTCATCTCGCATGATCTGAGCGTGGTGCGGCACATCGCGGATCGCGTCTGCGTCATGTATCTGGGCATCATCGTCGAAGAGGGCCCCGCGACCGAAGTATTCGCCCATCCGCACCACCCCTATACCCGCGCGCTGATCAGTGCGATTCCACGCGCCGACATCTCGCGCAGGGATCGCGATGCCCGGATCATCCTGAAGGGGGACCTGCCCAGCCCGCTGAACCCGCCCCCGGGCTGCCCCTTCGCGACGCGCTGCCCGAAGGTCATGCCGGAATGTTCCGCCGCGCGCCCGCCGCTGGAACGCATGGGACCGGATCGCAGCGTGCGCTGCATCGCGCCCGACTGAGGGCGGGCGCGATAGGGCGCCCCCCGGTCAGGCCGCCATGTAGGTGCGGAACCACGCGACCATGCGTTCCTCGGCCAGCCTGGCCGCGGCCTCGTCGTATCGCGGGGTCGTATCGTTGTGGAAACCGTGGTTCACGCCGGGATAGATATGCGCCTCGTAGCGTTTGTCGTTCTGTTCCAGCGCCTTCTGGAAGTCGGGCCACATCGCGTTGATGCGCTGGTCCAGCGCGGCCAGCTGGATCATCAGCGGGGCCTCGATCGCGGCGACCTGTTCGGCACTGGGCGCCGCGCCATAGAAGGGCACCCCCGCCGCCATCTCGGGATAGGCCACGGCCAGCTTGTTCACCACGCCGCCGCCATAGCAGAAGCCCGTCGCGCCGACCTTGCCGTTCGTGCCCTCCAGCTGCGTCAGGTATTCGAACCCCGCGAAGAAATCGTTCAGCAGCGCCGCCTGATCAAGGGTCGCCTGCATTTCCCGACCCTTGTCGTCGCTGCCGGGATACCCGCCAAGGGACGACAGGCCGTCCGGACCCATCGCGACGAAACCGGCCTTGGCCAACCTGCGGACCACATCGCGGATATAGGGGTTGAGGCCGCGGTTCTCGTGGATCACCAGGACGGCCGCGGGCGGATTCTCGGGGTCGAACTGCGCGGGCCGGACAAGATATGCGCCGACATCGCCGGTCCCGTCGGGGCTGGGATAGGTGATCTCGGACTCCGCGATATCGGGATCGTCCTCGGCCACCTGCTGCGCCAGCGCGTAATTCGGCGCAAGTGTGCCGAGGATCGCGGCGGCGGTCAGCCCGCCCACGGCCCATTTCCCGGCACGGTCCAGAAACTCTCGTTTCGAGATCTTGCCATGCGCGTAATAGTCGTAGAGGTCGAGCAATTCCTGGTCGAAATCCGCCGCCGTCAGCCGGCGTGCCGTGGTTGCTTCGGTCATCGTTGGATCTCCGTCGGGGTGAATGCGGAAATCCTAGCACGCAATTCCTGCGTGACCGTTCACATTCACGTCCGGGTCCGCGCCCGGTCGGAACAGGGCGCGGCGATGATCATTCGGCCAGCGATTTCGTGGCGCGAAAGACCACTTCGATCCCGCGGGCCAGCTGGTCGTAATCCGTCCATTCCTCAGGGGTATGAGAGATCCCGCCCCGGCTGGGCACGAAGATCAACCCGACAGGTGCGATCCGCGACAGGACCATCGCGTCATGGCCCGCACCGCTCGGCATGTCGCGCCAGGCCAGCCCGCATCCTTCAGCGCCGGCGATCAGGCGTTCGCGGATCTCGTCCGACATGGGGGTTTCGGGCACCGACAGCAGTTCGGCCACATTCACGCCAAAGCCCGCGTCGCCCAGCAGGCTCAGACGGGCGCGGATGGCGGTCTTGATCCGTTTCACCGTGGCCGCGTCCGGTGCGCGCATGTCGATGCTGAAGGTTGCCGCATCGGGAATGACATTCGCCCCGCCCGGTTGCACTTCCAGCTGGCCTACCGTGACGACGGCCCGCGGGTCGATCCCGTGGCAGAGCTCGGGAAGGCCCGCGATGACGCCGGCGGATGCGACGAGCGCGTCGCGCCGCCCGGGCATGGGGGTTGTGCCCGCATGGCCCGCCGAGCCGGTGATGCGCACCTCGAATTGCGACAGTGCCACGATCGAGGTGACGATGCCCACCGCATCGCCCGTCCGTTCAAGCACCGGCCCCTGTTCGATATGCAGTTCCAGAAAGGCATGGATGCCGCCCTTCGGGATCACGGCCGCGGGCGCGTCGGCCAGGTTCAGGCCGAACCCCTCCATCGCCTGCCCAAGCGTGATGCCCCTTGCATCGGACATGCCGCCAAGCGTGTTCGCCCCGACCTGACCCGTCAGGATACGTGATCCCAGCAGACCGCCGCCGAAACGGCCGCCTTCCTCCTCTATCATCGCGACGAACTCGACCGGACGGCGCGGGCGGATACCCTGATCGCGCAGGCAGAAGGCCGTCTCGATCCCGGCGACGACGCCCGCGGGGCCGTCGAAGGCCCCGCCGTTCGGCACGCTGTCGATATGGGACCCGACCAGCACGGGGGCCAGCGACGGATCGCTGCCCTCGAGCCGCCCGAACAGGTTCCCGACCGCGTCGATGCGCGTTGCAAGCCCCGCCTCCTGCATGCGGCCCTGCAGGTAATCCAGCGCGTCGCGGTGCTGCGGGCTGTAGGTCAGCCGCGTGGTCCCCTTGCCGGGACTGGCCGTAAAGGCGGCGATGTCCTCGATCATCGCCTGGACGCGTTTCTCGTTCACATGAAAGGTCATCACAGAAGCCCCGCGAAGATGCCGGCCAGAAGGACCGAGACGATGGTGACGGTCACGAAGCCCGCGACCAGCATGGGTGGCAGCATATGCGCCGACAGGACGGCGCGCTCATCCTCTTGATCCGACAACGCGTTCACCACCTCGTTGGTGATCACGTAATCCGCCGGGAAACCGTAAAGCGCGGTCAACGAGCATGCAAAGGCCATTTCGGGGGTGCTGCCCAACAGCTTGCCCGCGACGAACGAGAGGACATACATCCCCGCGATGCCTAGGACGATCGCACCGAACATGGGCGCGGCAAGGTCCAGCAGCATCTCGGGCGTGGCACGGTTCAGGCCGCCCAGGATGAAAAGCATCAGCACCATGATCACGAAGCCGAAGGAATTGGCAAGCTGCAGGGGCTGGCGTTCTAGGAACCCTGCCGAGGATGCGATCACCCCTGCCACAAGGCACAGAACGAAGGGGCTGACGTCGAAATAGGGCGCGATCAGCTGCGATGCGCCCCAGGCGAGGAAGGCCACGAAGCCCAGGCGGAAAAGCTGGAAATAGACCGTGTTGTATTCGACGGGCAGCCTGCGGAACATCGACGGCATCGAGGCAGGCCCTGCCTTGGGCGCCGGGGCGGATTGCGCCGCGCCGGTCCAGCGGCCCTGCCGGTGCAGGGCCAGGACGCGACGGCCTTCACGCTGCAGCATCCACGATGTCAACGGATATCCGACGAAGCCCTGCATCACGTAGATCAGGATCGCCAGCACCGCGAGGCTTTCGAAACCCGCATTCGCGGCGGCCTCGGACATGATCAGCGACGAGACGACGCCCCCGGTCAGGGGTGGGACGACCACCACGAGGGTCTCGTAATCCAGAAACAGCCGGCCCACGGTGAACAGCATCGCCGCGATCCCCGCGATGCCCGCCAGCGCGATCGCGACGGTCCGCCACTGGCGGCGAAGCTCGGCAAAGGACAGAAGCGTGCCCATGTTGGTGATCAGCAGATACATCGACAGATAGACGATCGGCGTGCCGAAGCCCGCCACCTGCACGATATCCTCGGGAAAGAACGTCCAGTAGCCGACCAGGAACAGCACCGCCGCCACGAAGATCGACGGCAGGCGCGACCGCGTCCGGGTGGCGGCGATATCGCCGATGAAGAGGATCAGCGTCAGGATCGCGAAGGCGGCAAGTTGGGGCATGGTTTCCTGTTCCGGACTGGGGGATTGGGCGTTCGGGCCGATAGTTACATCCAAATGGATGTTATTCGCAAGGAGCGGCATTCCAGGGGTCCGCTGCGCGAAAGATTGCAACCGCACGGGCGCGTGATTACCAATGAGGGTTCGCGGAATTGCGGGGTGCAGATTGCGATACGAGGCCGACGAGATCCTGCGCGAGACCTTCGCGTCCGAGCTGCGATACCTGATGGCGGTCAGCCATATCGTGCTGGCCAACAACCAGGTCGCGAACCGCTTCTTCGAAAAGACCTATCGGATGCCGGTCCACGCCTGGTCGACGCTCTATGCCGTGGTCAGGTTTCCGGGGCTGCTGGCGCGTGACGTGCAGCTGCTGTTTCCGCGCCCGCAGAATTCGGTCAGCCGGGCGGTGACGCTGCTGCGTGAACGGGGTTGGATCACCGCCGAGACGAGCGATGCGGATACGCGTGCCAAGCAGCTCTATCCGACAGAAGAAGGCCGCCGGGTGCTGGCGCGGATCGAAGGCAGGGTGCTGCAGCGCCAGTCCGAGGTGTTCGGCGTCCTGACCGAAGAGGAGCGGGACCAGTTCCTGACGCTGTGCCGGAAGGTCATCCTGGGCGGTGGCCTTATGGCGACCGAGGCGATGTCGCCCGGGGCAGAGGTCGATCCGGAACGACCGTCACGAGGCTGATGCGACCCGGTCGCCGCAGGCAATCGGGGGCAGGGGTTCGGCCAGCGGCACGGCAGTCACCTGCAGCGTCAGCGTGGCGGGCGCCGCCGGGCCGTCCGGGGCATTCGTCCCTGCCAGATCGGCGGCGTCCGGATCCCGGCGAAACTGCAGGGGCAAGGCCAGCGACCCGGCACGGCCCGAGCTGTCCTTCAGCTGGTCGTCGATGCTGATCCCGCCGGTCGCGCCGAAAAAGCGGTCCGAGCGGATGCGCAGGTGCTGCTGCAGGGCGACGCTGACGCCGGGATCGCGTCCCGCATGAAGCGTAAGGTCCGGCATGAGGTCGAACGCGAAGCCTTCGCGCGACGCGACCCCGCGTTCCGGGTCGAAGCTGTGCCCGCCCAGTTCGATCAGGCCGGTGACATCCCGGTCGGCGCGGTCGTCGAAGCGGAAATTGCCCGTCAGCGTCATCCCCGAGACTTGGACGACAAGGGCATTTGCGTCGATCTGCCTGCGCATCTCCTGTGCCATCGGACCCAGCACCGGATCGTTCACGGCGCGGCTCAGGTCAGCCTGAAAGGCCCGCAGGGTCGGAGAGGTCCGTGCTGCAAGACGGTCGTTGATGATCGCATAATTCCCGGTCAGCTGCCGCGCCTCGGTGCAGGTGGCCATCCGGCGGTCTTCGGACAATTGCGCCAGGATCAGATCGCGCGTCTGTTGCGGCGCCACCCTGTGCAGATCGCGGTTCTTCTGCCGCAGGCCCGATTGCAGTGCCGCAAGGGTTTCGGCCTTCTGCTCGGTGATGACCTCGCGCAGCTCGAGCTCGAACTCTTCTCGGTTCAGAACCTCGTCCAGCTGGATCATGGCCATGTCCGCCGCGACCCATGCGGCCGCGCCGCCGATCGCCGTGCAGGCCAGCGCGAACGGACCGGCAGGGGCGCAGGCCGCCGCACCGGTTCCGGCGCCCGCAAGGATCGAACCGCCCTTCATCGCGCCCTTGGTGGCAGCCTTGGCGGCGATCCGGGTGCCCACCTTCTTGGCGATGGTCCGGCCGAGCATTCCGACCGCCGCACCCCCGGCCAATCCGACGCCTGCGGCGACAGGCTTGGTCAGGGCTGCCCTTTGGGTCGCATCGCGCAGCACCACGGCGATGACAGCTCCGGGATCGACGCCGTCCCATATGGCTTCCATATCGACCTGCAGGGCCTTGGCGTATTGCTGCGCAAAGATGCTGTCGGCCTGATCGGCGGCATTCCTGACATGGTCCGGCAGACCGGCGGTCAGCATGTTTTCGACATCCATGTCGAGCTGTCTGGCGGCCACCGCCGCAAGTTCGGCATATTCGCCCCGAATACTGTAATGCAGGTTCAGGAATTCGGGGATCCTGTCGAAGACGGGCTGGAAAGCCTCGTCCACCAGAAGCTCCAGCTGTTGCCCGGTGGCACCGGCCGCGTCGTCCGCGGCGGTGCGCAATATCTCCTCCAGCCTGGCGGCCCTGGCCGTGCCGATGGCGATACCCTTGCCAGAGAGGTCATGCGCGCGCTGCGCGGCGACAAGCTGCAGCGCCACGGTGATCGTGATCAGCACGGCCATGGTCCCGCGGAAGATGCGCACAGGCCGGTTGCGGCGATCAGGCGAGGAGCGGGCCGCAAGGACGCCATCCGTCAGCACCGCCGCGGCGCGCGCGCCGACGATCCCGACCAGCGCCGCATCGATGCTGACCACCGCCGGAAGCCACCGATGCTGCGTGTTGTCGATCGCGATCCACAGCTTCAGCGTCTCCAGCAGGTGAAGCGGAAAGAAGGCCGCCTGCAGGGGCATCCCGACCTCGGGCATCCGGGCCAGCGCAATACCGGGCAGATCCCGAAGCCCCGCCGTCAGCAGCTCGGGCGGATGGGCGGTGATGTAATAGAAACCGGCGGCCTTGAGCGCGATGATCGGCGCGGCTCCGATCACGGTTGCCAGCGCGATCGCCATCCGTCGGTCGAACGGGTCGCGAAGGTGCCGCCCGCACCGGTGTCGTGCCAGCACATAGATGCCGGATGCCAACACGGCCCCCAAGGGAAGCACCCAGAACTCGGATCCGCGGGCGGTCATGGCTTCGAAGGCCAACAGGGTGATCGTCACGGCGGCAAAGACCGCGGCACCGGATGCAGCCCCGATCCGACCGGTCAGGATCCGCGGGCCCCATGAGGTTTCCTGCCAGACGCTGTCCTGCAGGGCGCGATAGGTCTGCCGGGCGATCCGCGCATGCGCCGCGAACAGCGCATAGCCCAGTGGCAGCAGCACGACCAGCATCGCCGCCCCCATCGGCGCCGCGCTTCGCCACGTCAGCAGCGACAGCGCGATGATGGCCGCGGGCGTGAACATGGGGGCAAGGCGTCGCAACATGATGCGGGTTCTAGCCCTTGGGCCGGTCGGGTGGAACAGCCATGATCGTGATGCCGGGACCGCGCTGCCCGAATATCAGGCAGATACCCCCCTTGGGCTTACATTCATCATGACGAATTGTTGACACCCGGGGTCGCCCTCGGACAGTCTGGTCGAAAGATACAGGCATTCGAGCCCCGCGATCCGCGCCGTTCCAACGGTGTCGGATCCGGGGCTTTATTCGTTCGAGGCTCAGGGTGAAACGACAGATCGATCTCGGAATTCTCTTCTCTCGCTCGGGCAGCTACAGCCTTCTGGGGCAGGCGAGCCATGCGGGTGCCATGCGCGCGATCGCGGATGTGAACGGGGATCGGGATCTGGATATCTTCTTCCGCCCGGTGGTCCGCGATCCGCAGGGCAATGTCGATGCCTATGCCACCCTCTGTGCCGAGATCCTGCGCGAGGGGCGCGCGCGTCATATCGTCGGGTGCACCACCAGCTGGAGCCGCAAGGAGGTCATCCCGACCCTGGAGCGGCTGGATGGCGCGCTGTGGTATCCCGTCCCGCACGAAGGCTTCGAGGCCTCGGACCGGGTCTGCTATACCCATGCCTGCCCGAACCAGCATCTCGTTCCGCTTCTGGATTACGTGTTCGAACAGCACGGCACGCGCGGCTACCTGACCGGCGCGAACTATATCTGGGGCTGGGAGATGAACCGCCTTGCGCGAGAGATCATCCTGCGCGCGGACGGGGCGGTCTTGGGCGAACGCTACGTCCCGCTCGGCTCGACCGAACTGACCCGCATCGTCGAGGAGATCGCCGATCTGCGGCCCGATTTCGTGCTGAACCAGCTGATCGGACCGTCGCAATACGCCTTCCTGCAGGCGATGCAGGTCCTGCGCCAGCGCGATCCGTTCTTCGGTCGGGGCAATTGCCCGGTCCTGTCCTGCAACCTGACCGAATGCGAATTGCCCGCCATGGGCGCCGCATCCGAGGGCATGCTGGCGGCGGGTCCGTGGTTCCGGGGGATGAAGGCGGATCTTGGCGCGGGCGATTTCGGGTCGTCGCTGGAACTGACGGCCTATGCCTCGGTCAGGATGCTGGCACGGCTGCTGGCACATCGTCCGGGGGCCGAGGATCTGCCGTTGACCGCGCTTCTGGCCCAGGAGATGGCGGCGTGCATGGGCATCGACCGGCGCACGCATCACGTCCGGCTGCCCGTGGTCATCGCCCGGATCGAGAATGGCAGCTTCGTCCCGCTGCGCCGGCTCGAACCGAT
Source organism: Paracoccus sp. C2R09 (assembly GCF_018860625.1). GTDB lineage: Bacteria > Pseudomonadota > Alphaproteobacteria > Rhodobacterales > Rhodobacteraceae > Paracoccus. Next base: position 77,143 of record NZ_JAHKQB010000024.1, on the reverse strand, counting down.
CGACGGCGATCCCTATCTGACTCAACCGCGAAAACCCCCGCGGGCCAGATTGCGGGTGGTCACGTGACCCGGCGGCTTCAGATCCCCGATCTGGCCGGGGCCGTGGCCGCGATCCTGCACCGTCCCCATCCGGCGGTGGATGCGCTGACCCGCCAACTTGGGGTGATCGGTCTGCAGGTCCAGAACCATTGGCCCGACCTGCCTTCGGCCGCACGCGGTGCCGATTACCTTTTCATCGATGTCGATACCGCCCATGACGACCAATTTCCCTGGGACAGCGGCGATGCCCCGATGCCGACCATCGCGCTGATCGGATCCGAGGCGCCGGGCCGGATCGAATGGTTGATGAATTTCGGGGCCGATGCCCAGATCCTGAAGCCCGTCGGGGCAGGGGGCGTCTATTCCGCGCTGCTGATCGCCCGCGCCACGTTCGACGCCCGCGCCGAGATGGCCGACAGCATCGACAGCCTGCGCCGCAGGCTGGGCCAGCGCCAGACCGTCGTGCGCGCGGTCGCAATGCTGGCGGCGCGCGGCAAGTCCGACGAGGCGGCCTATGCCCAGCTGCGGGCGATGGCGATGGCCTGGCGCATCAGCTTCGAGGACGCCGCCGAACGCATCGTGGCCGATGCCGCCACACCCACCGAGGAGAAGGACAATGGCTGACACGGCCCATATCCCCGCGCGTGCGCCCGTGGCCCCCGCGGGGGTGATGCGCAGGCTGATGCGACGCAAGCTGGCGCTGTTCGGCCTGGCGATCATCGCGATCGTCCTGGGCGGTGCGATCTTCGCCCCATGGATCGTGCGCTACGGCCCCGACGAGCAGCTGTTCGAGGGGCTGACCCTGCAAGGCGCGCCCATGCCGCCCGACGCGCAGTTCCTGATGGGGACCGACCTGCTGGGCCGCGACCTGTTCAGCCGCATCCTCTATGGCGCGCGGACATCGCTGATCATCGGGGTCGTGGCCAACGGGACGGCGCTGATCATCGGCACGCTGGTGGGCCTGACCGCCGGTTTCGTCCGGGGCTGGGTGGGGGCCGTGCTGATGCGCTTCACCGACCTGATGATGGCCTTTCCCGCGCTGCTGCTGGCGATCTGCCTTGCCGCGATCTTCCAGCCGTCGCTGTGGATCGTGGCCATGGTGATCGCGCTGGTGAACTGGGTGCAGACAGCGCGCGTGGTCTATACCGAGACGACCAGCCTGTCTGAGCGCGAATTCATCGCCGCCGAACGCACCCTGGGCGCATCGCAATGGCGCATCCTGTTCCACCACATCCTGCCGCATCTCGTGCCCACGCTGATCGTGTGGGGCACGCTCGGGATCTCGGTCACGGTCCTTCTCGAGGCGACGCTCAGCTTCCTCGGGGTGGGCGTGCAGCCGCCGACGCCCAGCTGGGGCAACATCATCTTCGAGAACCAGACCTTTTTCCAGGCCGCGCCCTGGCTGGTCTTCATTCCGGGCGCCGCGATCCTGCTGCTGGCGCTGGCCTTCAACCTTGTGGGCGATGCGCTGCGCGAAGTGCTGGACCCGACCCAGAGGGGACGCGACTGATGGCCGGATACCTTCTTCGCCGCATCGTCCAGGCGGTGCTGATCCTGCTGGGCGTCAGCTTCATCACCTTCGTGCTTCTCTATGTGCTGCCGGCCGACCCGGTGCGCCAGATCGCGGGGCGTTCCGCGACCCAGCAGACGGTCGAGAATATCCGCGCGCAGCTGGGGCTCGACCAACCCATGCTGGTGCAATACGGGCGTTACCTGGCCGGGCTGGTGCAGGGCGACATGGGGCGCAGCTACCTGCAGAAGACCGAGGTGTCCTCGTTGATCTCGGCGCGGCTGCCGGCCTCGCTTCTGCTGATGGCGGGGGGCATCCTGTGCGAGCTGGCGATCGGCCTGACATTGGGTGTGATCGCCGCGATCTGGCGCGGGCGCCCGCTGGACCAGGGCCTGATGGTCACCAGCTTCGTCGCCGTCTCGGCCCCGCAATTCGTGGTGGGCCTGCTGCTTCTCTACGTGTTCGCGGTGCAGCTGGGCTGGTTCCCCATCGGGGGCTATGGCACGGCCGCGCATCTGGTGCTGCCTGCCGTGACCCTGGGGATCATGGGGTCGGGCTGGTATTCGCGCATGATGCGGTCCTCGATGATCGAGGTCCTGCGCCAGGACTATATCCGCACCGCGCGCGCCAAGGGCCTGACCCGCGGGCGCATCCTGTTCCGCCATGCGCTGCCCAATGCCATCCTTCCGATCATCGCCATGATCGGGATCGATATCGGCATCTTCATGGGCGGCATGGTCGTCGTCGAGAGCGTCTTCGGCTGGCCCGGCATCGGGCAGCTTGCATGGCAGGCGATCCAGCGCGTCGACATTCCGATCATCATGGGGGTCACGATGGTCTCGGCCACCGCCATCGTGCTGGGCAACCTGCTGGCCGATATAGTCACCCCCCTCATCGATCCGCGCATCAAGATGCGGTGACTGCAACCGACTGCAAACCAACAGGGAAAACCAAGATGAAGAAACTGCTTCTTTCCTCGGCGCTGATGGGCGTCATGGCGCTGCCCGCGATGGCACAGGACTATGCGCCCGACCCGGATGCGACGCCGGGCGGCACGATCACCGTCACCTACAAGGACGACGTGGCCACGCTGGATCCGGCCATCGGCTATGACTGGCAGAACTGGTCGATGATCAAGTCGCTGTTCGACGGGCTGATGGACTATGTTCCCGGCACGACCGAGCTGCGTCCGGGCCTTGCCGAAAGCTACGAGGTGTCCGAGGACGGCACCGTCTTCACCTTCACGCTGCGTTCCGGCGTGACCTTCCACAATGGCCGCGAGATGACGGCCGAGGACGTGAAGTATTCGCTGGACCGCGTGACCGATCCCGCAACCCAATCCCCCGGCGCGGGCTTCTTCGCCTCGATCGCGGGCTTCGATGCCGTGACGGCGGGCGAGGCCGAGGGCCTGTCCGGCGTCGAGGTCGTCGATCCGCTGACCCTGCGCATCACCCTGTCGCGGCCCGATGCGACCTTCCTGCATGTCATGGCGCTGAACTTCGCATCCGTCGTCCCCCGCGAGGCGGTCGAGGAATTCGGCGCTGATTTCGGGAAGAACCCCGTCGGAACGGGTGCCTTCAGCCTTGGCGAATGGACCATCGGCCAGCGCCTGACATTCCAGAGGAACGAGGATTACTGGCGCGACGGCGTGCCTTATCTGGACGGCGTCACCTTCGAGGTGGGGCAGGAGCCGATCGTCGCCCTGCTGCGCCTGCAGCAGGGCGAGGTGGACGTGCCGGGCGACGGCATCCCTCCCGCCAAGTTCCAAGAGGTGATGGCCGATCCCGACCAGGCCGCGCGCGTCGTCGAGGGCGGCCAGCTGCATACCGGCTATATCACGCTGAACGTCGCACAGGCGCCCTTCGACCAGCTGCCCGTGCGCGAGGCCGTGAACATGGCCATCAACAAGGAGCGCATCGTCCAGATCATCAACGGTCGCGCGGTTCCCGCCAACCAGCCTCTGCCGCCCTCGATGCCGGGCTATACCGAAGGGTTCGAGGGCTTTGCGTACGACCCCGAGGCCGCCAAGGCCAAGCTGGCCGAGGCCGGGATGGAGGACGGCTTCACCACGCAGCTCTATGTGATGAACACCGATCCCAACCCGCGCATCGCCCAGGCGATCCAGCAGGACCTGAAGGGCATCGGCGTCGATGTCGAGATCCGCAGCCTGGCCCAGGCCAATGTGATCGAGGCCGGCGGCGCGGGCGAGGCACCGATGATCTGGTCGGGCGGCATGGCATGGATCGCGGATTTCCCTGATCCTTCAAACTTCTATGGCCCGATCCTCGGATGTGCTGGAACCGGGGACGGTGGCTGGAACTGGTCCAAGTTCTGCAATGAGGAGATCGACGCCATGGCGACCGAGGCCGACAGCATGATGGATCCGTCCGACCCCGCGCGGCTCGAGATGTGGTCGCAGGTCTATCAGAACGTGATGGCCGAAGCCCCCTGGGTGCCCGTCTTCAACGAACAGCGCTATACGATGAAATCGGCGCGCATGGGGGGCGATGACGCGCTCTATGTCGATCCGGTCTCGATCCCCGTGAACTACGATTACGTCTATGTGACCGAGTAAGACCCATGTGCAAGCACTGCAACTATACCATCCACGGCGCGCAGCATCATTTCGGCTGGGACAATTCCATTGCCCCGGTCGAGACGGTCGCGCCGGGATCGACGATCCTGTTCAACTGCATGGATTCATCGGCGGGCCAGCTTGGCCCGTCGAGCACGGTGGCGGATGTCGCCGCGCTGGATTTCAGCAAGATCAACCCGGTATCCGGCCCCATCCATGTCGATGGGGCCGAGCCCGGCGATGCGCTGAAGATCACGTTGGATCATTTCGCGCCCCGCCGGCAGGAGGGCAGCGCCTGGGGCTGGACCGCCAACATCCCCGGCTTCGGCCTTCTGGCCGATCAGTTCACGGATCCTGCGCTGACCATCTGGAAATACGATGCCGACACCCTGACCCCCGCGCTGTGGGGGGAACATGGCAAGGTGGCCCTGAAGCCCTTTACCGGGACCATTGGCGTGGCACAGGCCGAACCGGGGCTGCATTCCATCGTCCCGCCGCGTCGCACGGGCGGAAACCTCGATATCCGCGATCTGGCCAGGGGAACGACATTGTATCTGCCGGTGGAGGTCGCGGGCGCACTGTTCTCGGTCGGTGATACGCATGCGGCACAGGGCGATGGCGAGGTCTGCGGAACGGCCATCGAAAGCCCGATGGACGTGACGCTGACGCTGGACCTGGTCAAGGGCGCGAACCTGAAGATGCCGCGCTTCACCACGCCCGGACCCGTCACGCGCCATCTGGATGCCAAGGGATACGAGGTCACCACCGGCATCGGCCCCGACCTGATGACGGGTGCAAGGCAGGCGGTCGAACAGATGGTCGATCTGCTTTGCGCGCAGCACGGGATGGCGGCGGTCGATGCCTATATGCTGGTATCCACCTGCGGCGATCTGCGGATCTCGGAAATCGTGGACATGCCGAACTGGGTCGTCTCGTTCTATTTCCCGCGGTCCGTCTTCGAATGAGCGTGGCGGATCAAGGAAAGGCGCCGCTTCTGTCGGTGCGCGGGCTGACGGTCTCGGTCCGCGACAGGGGGGTTCTGCGTCCCCTCGTCGCGGATCTGGATTTCGACCTGCATCCGGGCGAGACATTGGCCATCGCGGGCGAGAGCGGGTCGGGCAAGTCGATCACATCGCTTGCGCTGATGGGGCTGCTGCCCAACAACGTGACGGTCAGCGCGGGGCAGATGCTGCTGGACGGGACCGATCTGGGCGCCCTGTCCGAAGCCCGGCTGCGCGAAATGCGCGGGTCGCGTATCGCGATGATCTTTCAGGAACCCATGACCTCGTTGAACCCGGTCCAGACCATCGGCACCCAGCTGACCGAGGCGATCCGCGCGCACGAACCCGTGTCGCGGCGCAAGGCCCGGCAGGCGGCGACCGAGGCGCTGCGCCAGGTCCGCATTCCCGAACCCGAACGACGCATGGGGCAGTATCCGCACGAATTGTCAGGCGGCATGCGTCAGCGGGTGATGATCGCGATGGCCCTTGCGCTTCGGCCCGCGCTGCTGATCGCGGATGAGCCGACGACCGCGCTGGATGTGACTGTCCAGCAAGAAGTGCTCGATCTGCTGCGCGACCTGCAGCGGGAAACCGGCACCGCGGTGATCCTGATCACCCATGACATGGGGGTGGTGGCCGAAACCGCCGACCGGGTCGTCGTCATGCAGGCCGGGCGCATGGTCGAAAGCGGCCCGACCGCCCGGATATTCGATGCGCCGCGCGCATCATATACGCGCGAATTGCTGGCCGCGGTGCCGCGTCTGGGCGCGGGCAGGCTGCGCGCCATGCCGGCCCCGCCGGAAACGCCGCAGCCCGTCGCGCGACTGACCGATGTCTCGGTCCGGTTCGACATCGGGGCGAACCTGATCGGACGCCCGACCCATCAGGTTCATGCGGTGAACGGCGTCAGCTTCGACATCCGCCCCGGCGAGACCTTCGGCCTGGTGGGCGAGAGCGGTTGCGGGAAATCCACGATCGCGAAGGCGCTGACCGGTCTGGTTCCGCATGGCGGCCGGATCGAGGTTCAGGGTGCCGTCATCGACAGATCCTCGCGCGCGGCGCGCAAGGCCGGGTGCCGCGACATGCAGATGGTGTTCCAGGATCCGATGGCCGCGCTGGACCCGCGGATGAAGGTCGGCGATGCCGTGGCGGAACCGCTGCTCATCCATGGGATCGGCGATCATGCCGCAAGACAGGCGCGCGCCGCCGAGCTGTTCGAGCGCGTGGGCCTGACGCGCGATCAGATGTCCCGCTATCCGCATGAATTCTCGGGCGGGCAACGGCAGCGGATCTGCGTCGCGCGGGCGCTGGCGTTGAAACCTAGGCTGATCATCTGCGACGAGAGCGTGTCGGCGCTGGACGTGTCGGTCCAGGCGCGCGTGCTGACCCTTCTGGAGGAACTGAAGGCCGAGCTGGGCATGTCCTATCTGTTCATCAGCCATGACATGGCCGTGGTCGAGAATGTCGTCGACCGCGTCGCCGTGATGTATCTGGGCCAGATCGTCGAGATGGGCAGCCGCGACCAGGTCTTCGGCGATCCGCGTCACCCCTATACGAAGCGGATCCTGAACGCGGTGCCCGTCCCGGATCCCGCGCAGAGGGGCATGCGGGTGCCATCCCCACCCCGAGAGATCCCGTCGCCGATCCATCCGATGGGCACGCGGCCTGCATCGGTGCCGCTGCGCGACATGGGCGAAGGGCATCTGGTGGCGCAGTGAACATGCCGGCAGGCGTGTCCACGGCGGCAGATCGCGATGTCAAGCTGTCCTTCCTGCAGCATACAACCCATGGTTGCGCGGCAATCCGCCGGCGGTTCGGCAGCATGCCGCCGCTGCGGGCCAGGCTTTACTGACTCTTAAGGGGCGACGCGCTAGGTGGCTCGGCCAGATGAAAACGACCTGAGGAAAAGCAGCGCATGCCAATCGATATCACGCCGGGCCAGTTGGGCCTTGCCACTCCGTTCGGAGAATTGCTGGGGAATTCGACCGCCGAGATGGAGGCCGAGCTACAGGACTATGTCGAACTGGGGGTGGACTGGGTCAGGCTCGACATCCATTGGAGCCTTGTCCAGCCGACCGAGAATGGCGGCTTCGACTGGACCCTGGTCGACCGCGTCTTCGGCGCAATCGAGGAAAGCGGCATTGCGATCACGGCAGTGCTGAACAACACGCCCGATTGGGTCGGCGACACGCTGTCCACCGCCGCCGATCAGGAGGCCTTCGGCCGCTTTGCCGCGGCAGCCGCCGAACGCTACGATACCACGGTCGACCATTGGGAGATCCTGAACGAGCAGAACAAGGCAGGCATCGCCCCTGACGATTACGCGAAGGTGCTGGAAAAGGCCTATGACGCGATCAAGGCGGTCGATGCGGACGATGTGGTGATCACCGGCGGTCTGGCCGCCGTTCCCTCGACCGGAGGCGGGATGTGGGGCGCGGTCGATTACCTGCAGCAGATCTACGATGCCGGGGGCCAGGATCATTTCGACGCGGTCGGATACCACCCCTACAGCTTCCCCCTGATGCCCAGCAGCGACAAGGCGTGGAACGGCTGGCAGATCATGGAGGACGGCATCCGCGATACCATGATCGCCGAGGGTGACGCGGACAAGCAGGTCTGGATCACCGAATTCGGCGCCAAGACGGAGGGCAGCGGCGTGACCGTGACCGAAGCCGAGGCCGCCGAGATGCTGCGCGAGGCGGTGGAGCTTGCCCAGGACAGCGATTGGGCCGGCCCGATCATGTGGTTCTCGTACGAGGATTCGGATTTCGAACCGGGTTTCGGTCTTCGGGACGGCGACGGAAACACGCGCGCGGCCTATGATGTCTTTGCCGAACTGGGCAATGCCGTGGAATCCGAGAAGGTGGTTTCGCCGGCCCCGACCCCGGCCCCGTCTGAAGTCGCGTCGGTGACCGAGGCGGAGGATCAGCCCGAGGCGCAGTCCGTCGAGAAGGAAGCCGCGGTCGAGCCGGTTTCGGCGGGCGTGACGATCACGGGCACCAACGGGAACGATCGCCTGCAGGGCGGCGATGGCGACGACGTGCTGAGCGGCGGCGGCGGGCAGGACACGCTGACCGGGGGTGCAGGCGCCGACAGCTTCGTCTTCGACCGGGCCGGAATGTGGCACAACATCCGCGACTGGGAGGATGGCGATGTCATCGACCTGTCGGCCATCGATGCGGATACGACCAGCGCGGGCCAACAGGATTTCGACTTCATCGGGTCCGATTGGCTGAAGGATGCGGGCGATCTGGGCGTCTATGTCGACGCGGCGAACGACCGGACCTATGTGCAGGCCAATGTCAACAAGGGTGCCGGGTTCGAAATCAGCATCGTTCTGGAAGGTCAGCATCACCTGAGCGAAGCGGATTTCATCCTCTGACGGGTCATTCCTGAAACCGATGTCGGGCGTCACGGTGCCCGGCATCCTGCCGCAGCAATGCCGCATAGAGCGCTGCCATATCAGCGGCCATGCGTTCCGCAGTATAGCGCGCTAGGTAACGGTTGCGCCCATTGCGCCCGAAGCGCGTCAGGTCGTCATCCGAGGCCATGCGGATCAGCCGCACGATCCCGGCGGCATCGTCTGGTTCGAACAGGCGCCCGGTTTCCCCGTCCAGCACGATGTCCTGAAGTCCGCCGACACAGCTGGCGAATACTGCCGTCCCCGCCTGCATCGCCTCGGCGGCCACAAGGCCGAACCCCTCCCACCGCGACGGAACCAGCAGCAGGTCCGCGCGGCGATAGAGGTCGAACACCGCCGCGCGGCTCTGCCATCCAAGGATCTGCACGTTGTCCGGAATTTCGGGCATGTCGCCCTTCGACGTGATGATGCTGCCGATGGCGATGGCGTCTGCCTCGTCCCGCAGCTGGCGCATGACATCGAGGAAGGTGTCGAAACCCTTCTGCCGGTCGAAGCGCCCGGCAAAGGCGATCAGTCGGCGGGTTCCCTGGCGTTCAGTCGGGGTCGAAACGGATGCGCGCGGGCTGATGCCGTTTTCCACGACGACAAGGCGGTCCGACGGGATGCCATGGGCTCCGGCCTCGCGCCGTTCGTGGTCCGAGATGCAGACAATGCTGTCGCAGCATCGCGCAAGCCCGCGTTCGATGGCCGCGAAGCCCCGGCGTGACAGGCCGGACCCCGTGCGGGCGAAGGCCCAGCCATGCGGGCAATAGATGACGCGGGTGCGCTTCGGCATCAGGGGCTTCAGCACGCGGATCGCGGCCCCGGCGAAGGTCGAGTGGATATGCAGGATGTCCGGCCGGGTTCGGCGCACATGGCGCAAGGTCGTCGCGGCCAGCTTCATCAGCGCCAGGGGTGACCTGCCACCGTAATCGAAGGCGATCATCCGGAAATTGTCGCCATCCAGATCGGACAGGGCGTCGCGGTTGATCTCTGGCGTGATCAGGTCGATCCGCATGTCCGGGTCCGACCGCAGCTGCGCGCCAAGCAGTTCGTCCAGATAGGACACGACCCCCCCCAGAGGGGCCTCGGTGACATGGACCACATGGGCGGGCTTGCGGGAGGCCTCAGGCATTGCGTGCCCGGGTCAGGCGGTCGCGCAACCGGCCATACAGGCCCGGCGCGCCGCCCCGTGCCAGCAGCATCGCGGCGCGCTTGGGCGTCAAACTGCCGTGACGAACCGCCGCCGCCAGCATCGAGGCCCCCTGAAGCGGTCGGCTGCGCAGGATCTGGGGTGCCAGGAACCGCGCGAGGTATCCCCGCCTGGCCCGCGGCGTCAGCCGGTCCGATTGCATATCCGCCCATTCGCGCAGTTCGGCGGTCGAGGTGGTATAGCTCAGCCTGCCCACCGGCGTGTCGTCATGCCAGGTGACCAGCGGCTCGGGGACCATGCGGAACCTGGCCCCCGCCTCTTCCAGGCGCAGGCAGAGGTCCAGGTCCTCGAGGCAGCGCAGCGTCGGGTCGAACTGCACCTGCAGGAACAGCGCGCGCGGCACCACGAGCGTGGATGTCTGCATCAGCCCGTCATCGGCAAAAAGATAGTCCCCCACGGGTTCATCATCACCGATGGGGCGCGGCGGCTTGACCATCCGGTTCCCCTCGCCCCGGTCGAAGAAGAGAGGGGAGTACCAGACCGTTCCGTCAGCATCGCCATCAGCATGGATCGCGTCATGGATGCTGGCCAGCTTTTCGGACAGGAATTCGTCATCTGAATCGAGAAATGCGAGGAAGCTTCCGCCTGCTTCCTGCGCCCCCTTGTTGCGCGCGGCGGACGCGCCCGCATTTGCCTGCCTGATACAGCGAATGCGGATATCTTGCATTGCCTCGACCAGATCGGACGTTCCGTCCGTCGAACCGTCATCGACGACGATAATCTCGAAATCGGCAAAACGCTGCGCAATGCAGGAATCGATCGTCCGCCCGATTCGATCCGCACGGTTAAATACGGGAATCACGATCGAAAAATACGGCAACCCCGCATCAATCCGATCCTGGCCACCGAAATCGTCGGGCATTCACATATCCCTGCACATAACATTTCTGCAAATTTTTGCTGCAATGCAGCGAAAAGGCTATTGTTCATATTCAGATACAATCACGGCGGGTATTTTCGCAGGTCGTATCTTGGGCATTCATCTTAAATCGTGCGGGCGGCTTGCATGTCAATCTGGAATTAATCCAGATATCGGTTAATGATGCCTGAAGCAGTAGCGAGTTTCGATTCACATGTTCGATCAGTTCAAGCTTTCGGTCGTGATCCCAAACCTCGACCGCGCGGTATCGCTGGTCCGCGCGGTCCAATCGGTTCGCGACGACAGTCCCGAGGCCGAGATCGTCGTGGTCGACGATTGTTCACAGGCCGATCTGTCCGCAGAATACGGGCGGCTGCAGGCAGAAGGCGTCCTCATCTTTCGACAGCCCGTCCGGATGCGTGGCGGCGCGGCGCGCAATCGCGGCGTGCGCGAGGCCACGGGGACGCATGTCAGCTTCCTCGATTCGGACGATGTCTGGATGCCGGGGCGCCACGACCGGATCCGCGATTTCTTTGCGCAGCCGGGAACCGAGAAGACCGTCCTGATCAGCGCGGCGCTGCTGCATATCGACGGAGAGATCCGTCACCCCTATCAACCTCCCTGGCGGGATGGCAGCACGCTTGTCGATTACGCCTATCGCGACATGGGGCGGGTGCAGACCTCGATGCTGAACATGCCACGCCAGATGGTGCTGGATTGCCCCTGGAACGAGGAACTGCGCGTGAACCAGGACACCGATCTGGCGATGCGGCTGGATCGCGCGGGGGCGTCCTTTCAGGTCGACCCCGAGCCCGGCGTCATCAAGGAGGAAAGCCCCAGTCCCACGCGCCTGACCAACGGCCGAGAGACCGCGGACAGATCCCATGCATGGTATCGGCGCGAATCCGGGGATTGGTCAGCGGCCGCAAAAAGCGGCTATCACCTGCAGGATCGGGTCTGGCGCCTTGCGGATTCCGGGCGAAACCGAGAGGCGTTCGTGGCATTGGCCCGCAGTCTCGTGCCGCCGGTATCGCCGCGGGAAACGGCGCGGAGGGCGCTGAGCATGTTGGCAGGGCCCGCGCTCTATGCCCGGATGCGGCGGGGGTATCGTGCGAAATCGGGGGCGGATGCCGCGGTCGATCCGGCACTGGCCGCGCAACTGGACCGCTGGCGCGATCTGGATGCGCGGGCGCAGGCATTCTGCGATGATGCGAAATCGGGCAAACAGGGCACGCCGCCAACCATGCAGGGGGCATGAGATGCTGGGACATGCCCTGTTTGCCAGCCCTCTGCGGATGCCTGCACTGATCCTGGGCGCCATCGTCGCGGCGGCCATGCCTGCGCAGGCGGAATACCGGATCGGGCAGGGTGAGACCCTGAGGATCGACATCTTTCGCGTCCCCGAGATGACCCGAGAGCTTGTGGTCGATATCGACGGGCGCATCGCATTCCCCCCCCTGGGGCAGGTCGAGGTGTCGGGCATGACCGCCCCCGAGGTCGCCGCGGATATCGAACGTCGTCTGGCCGGGTTGGAGATCATGCTGGACGCGCAGGTGACCGTGGGCGTCATCGCCGTCCGCCCCGTTGTCGTCGGCGGCGATGTGGGCAGTCCCGGCGCCGTGCCCTACGAGGGCGGGATGACCGTGCGGCATGCGATCGCCCTTGCCGGCGGCTTGGGAACACTGCGCCCGCAGATCGACGAGGTGATCCGTCTGCGCGGAGAACGCGACGCGGTGGCGGCCGAACTGCGCGACAGGCAGGCGGTCCTTGCGCGCGCCGAGGCGCAGCTGAACGGCGATGCCACGCCGGTGCTGCCGGATGTCCGGGGGCTTGGCGGGACCGGATCGGAACAGGTCCTTGCCTCGGTCCAGGCGCAGCTTGTCGCCGCGCGCGAAGAGGACGAGGCGCAGCGCGCCTATCTGCAGCGCGACCTGGGGATCGTGACCGAACGGATCGAGCAGCTGGTCCAGCAGGGCCGCCACGAACAGGCGCTGGTCGATCAGCAGTCCGCCGAGGTGGCGCGCTATGTCGATATGCAGGACCGTGGATTGACGCCGCAGACCCGCGTATCCGAGGAATACCGGACATTGGACACGCTGCGGGGGAACCGCGCGGAAACCGCCGCGCATATCGCCGACGTGCGACGTCAACGCGAAGCCGTCCTGCACGAGATCGACCGCTTCGACGCCCGCCGCGAGGCCGCGCTGCGCGAGGAGATCCGAGAAACGCAGGCATCCGTTGCGGTGCTTCGGGCGCGGTTCGAAGGCATTCGCGCGCAGCTTGCGCAGATGGGCAATGCGGGACGCGACATCGCGCAGGTGACGCTCTATCCTGCGGGTGGGGGCGCCCGCGAGCCGGTAGCCGCGGAAATGGACCGTCCGTTGCGGCCCGGCGACATGATCGAGGTGAACCTGCCGGACGCCCTTGCGCCCCTGATCCCGATATCGGGTGTCGGGGCTTCGCAGCAGGCGGCGGGCAGGGTGCAAGGAACCGAATGATGAACTATTCCAGCTTTCCGGCGGACGCGCCCACGACCAGGCCACGGGGGGCATTCACGCTGGCCGACGTGTTCGGCGCCATCCGGCGCAGCCCGCTGCTGGTCGTGACCCTGACCGTGCTGGGCGGCGCGGGGGCCTTCGGCGTCGCGAAGATGATGCCCGACAGCTACTCGGCGACGGCCAAGCTGATCTCGGATGCGGACAAGTCGGGCTTTGTCACCCTGGACGAGACACAGGCCACAACGGTCACCGACGATTCCGTGACGGCCACCATCGTCGAGACGATCTCGACGCCGGTGGCCATAGGGCATGCGTTGGACACCCTGTCGCCCGAACTGCGCGAGGAACTGACCGCCACGGTCGAGTTCCCGCCCGAGGCCGCCGATGACGAGGAACTTCGTCGCGCCATGCTGATCCGCCAGATCTCGCACAACCTGGATGTCAGCAACAGCGGACGTTCCTATGTCGTTCAGATCAGCTACAATTCTGAAAGCGCGGAGCTGTCGGCGGCGGTAGCGAATGCCGTGGCGGACGGGTATCTGCGCCTGCGATCGGACCTGCGGCTGGAACTCTATCGTCAGATGCTGGCCAATCTGGACGGAGAGATCGAGGAGCTGACGAACAACCTGCGCCAGGCCGAACGCCGTGCGCAGGCGACACGCGAAAGGGTGCGCCTGCAATCCATGCGCTTCGAGACGCTGACGGGGCAGAAGCAGGACGAGGCGATCGATACCAGCGCCGATATCTATGCCGAACAGCGCGAGGCCGAGCGCGAGGTCGAGGCCACGGCTGCGGTCTACGAGCGGATGCTTCTGGAACACCGACAGATCCAGAGCCGCATCGGATCGCCCGAACTGACCGTCCAGCTGTTCGCGCCCGCGGTCGTGCCGCTTGGACCATCGGGGTTCAATGCCAAGCCGGTGATCCTGGTGCTGGGCCTGGTGGCGGGTTTCCTGGCAGGGGCATCGCTTGCCATCCTGCGCGATGCATGGCGGCGGCGGCAGCGGGGGAATGCGTAAGATGAACCTGCCCAAGCTCTGCATCCTGATCCCGGTCTTTCGCGATCAGCACGGCCTGATCCGCACATTGGAGGTGCTGGCCGGGTTCGATGACCCGTTCGACATCGTGGTCGTCGATGACGGCTCGCCCCAGCCGATCCACTGCGACGCCCAGTATGGCGATCATCGTGTCACCCTGCACCGGCTGGACCGCAACCAGGGGATCGAACACGCGCTGAATGCGGGATTGGAACTGATCCTGGAACGCGGTCACGCCTTTGTCGGGCGTCTGGATTGTGGCGATCTTCCCCTGCCGGGCAGGTTTGCCCGCCAGTTGGATTTCCTGCAGGCGAACCCGAAAACCGGAATGGTGGGCACTTGGGCGCGCTGTGTCGACGATGATGGCAGATATCTGTTCACGCTGCGATTTCCGACCGATCACGGCGCGATCATGCGGTATCAGCGCTATGTCCCGGCGCTGCTGCATCCCACGATCATGATCCGGACCGAGGCGCTGCGCGAAATCGGGCTCTATTCCGACCGTTATCGCACGGCCGAGGATTACGATCTGTTCATCCGGATGGGGCAGCGCTGGCAGTTGGCCAACATCCCCGAGGTGCTGACCGAATACATCGTCAGCGATACCGGCACGACCGCGGCGAAGCGCAAGCGGAACCTGGTGTCCAGATTCCGCATCCAGCGCGACAACTTCGCCCCTGCCGATATCCACTCATGGGCGGGACTGGCCCGCACCGCGATCTTCATGGTCATTCCCTTCGACTGGCTAACGGCGATCAAGAAGAGGGCCTGGAAATAGTGAGGGCTGCGACCGGAACGCGGCCTGCCACCGCGACGCTGGTCATTGCGCTGGTCGTGGCCACGATCTTCAACGACATTCGACCGCTGCTGCCCGTGGGCGAGATGGCGAACGACGCCTTCGTCTATGTCCTTCCATTCGCCATGCTGTATTTCCTGGCGAGGCCGGGCAGTTTCGCGATCCCGAAGACATTCTTTCTTCTGACACTGGCGCTGCTTGCGGTAATCGTTCTGGGTGTCGCGGTGAATTTCGACCAGATCTCGACCGATTGGTACAAGGGCAGATCCGGGATGAGCCGCGTCATCACGCAATCCATGGCCGTCGCCCTGGGGCCGCTGGTCACGATGATGTTCTACAACTTCGCGATCCGGGGGGCGCTGCCGGTCGTCACGCGGGGTGCGATGATCGCGCTTGGCGTGATGGCGGTCACGGGGTTCTTCGAATTCGCATCCTGGTTGGGGCTTCCGGTCCTGAGCCAGGTCCACGGGGCCCTGTCAGCCCTGATCCACACGGGATCGGACAGCTTCTATCCCGAGCGGCTGCGGATGACGGCATTCGAAGCGTCCTGGGGGGCGGTCATGCTGACCTTCATTTTTCCCTTTGCCATGACGCGCGGGGGCAGGGGACGCGTCGCGCTGATCCTGGCCACTGTCGCGATCCTTGTGCTGCTGCTGCAGTCGCGGACCGGAATGCTGGTGATCGGCATCCAGTTCATGCTGTTCCTTGCGGGCTTCTTTCGGCATCGCAAGGACATCATCGTGCATATGACCACCGCCGCGGGGGTGCTTGCCCTGACGATGATGCTGATCCCGAGCGTGCAGTCCTCGGTCATGGAAAAGGGCAGCAACCTGGTGCGATACGGCAGCATGGACGGGTTGATCGACCCGACCCCGGGCGTGACCGAGAACGTGTCGAACGTCACCCGGCTGGCGGCCATCCGGGCCGGCATCTCGATGTTCGAGGAACGCCCGCTGCTGGGGGTCGGTCTGGGACAATACGGCTTCAACTATCCCTATCATATCCGCGCCGAGGATCTGCGCAGCTACGAGGTTCGTAGCTATTCGAGTTCGGCGGATGTCAGACTGGCCTGGCCGCCGGCCTATTCGTTGCATGTGCGACTGCTGGCGGAAACCGGGATCGCGGGATATCTGCTGTGGCTGGCGATGATCCTGCCGGTCCTGCTGGGCTGTCTATCCCGCGCGAACGGAGAGACATATTTCGGGCGCCTGAACCTGGCGGTCGCGATGACGCTGACCGGCTGGCTGATGCTGGGCGCCAGTATCGACAGCTTCCGTTTCTTCGGGGGGTGGATCGCCCTGGGTGTGGGGATCGCCCTCTGCCATGGCGGCAGACAGGATCGCGCGATCCGGAACGGGTGAACCGGGCTTAACGCCCGGTCTTGCGCAGCATCGCCATCGCCGTCATTCCGACGATCCGCATATCGGTCGAGAAACGCAGATTGCGTCCGTATTCGACATCCATGCGCACGCGTTCCTCGTAGGAAACGTCGTTGCGGCCCGTGGTCTGCCACATGCCGGTCAGACCCGGCCGCAGCTGCAGATACGCATCCGCATGTTCCCCATAGCGCGGAAGCTCGTCCATGACGATCGGGCGGGGGCCCACGATGCTCATGTCGCCACGCAGGACGTTCAGGATCTGGGGCAGCTCATCCAGGCTGGTCTTGCGCAGGAAATGCCCCAGGCGGGTGATCCGCGGGTCGTCGGTCAGCTTCTGCGTCTCGTCCCATTCGCGGCGGCGTTCGGGGCAGGCCTCGAGCAGTTCCGGCAGGATATCCTCGGCGCCCACGACCATCGTGCGCAGCTTCAGGCAGCCGAAGACCTTGCCGTTCTTGCCGACCCGACGATGGGAGAAAATCGGCTTTCGACGGTCGGACAAGAAAATGATTGTCGCCAGAACAAGCAATACAGTCAGAAATATGGGAAGCGCCGCGACGGAAATTCCCAGGTCCACCATTCGTTTGGCATGACGCGAGTAGATCTGGGTCGATTGGCCGCCCGCTTCGGTCAGGATGGCAGCTGAACCACTGTTCGGAAACAGGGAAAGCTCATCATATTTTTCCATCGCCATGGTACCCCAAAAGCTGTGCAGTCGTAAAAATGCGAAGAATTGAAAACAATTAACCAATATCAATCAGGTTGTTCAAACCTGAATAAAACAACCGACAGATGAAATGGACCAGTATCGCGCTTGGTTATACTGATATCATTGAGGAAAAGGCCGGAATCTGTTAATGGGGGCCACGGCCCTTCGGCGGTTTCATGCTCTTTCAATGCTGCAGATGCAGCATTTGGTGGCAAATAGCATGGATTTCCGATGGCTGCCCCCTGAGATAATGGTAGGGAAAACCGGACGCCTTACAGCAGGCAAATCGAATCGGACAAGATGATTAAACAAATCCTAATGTGTGAATGCTTGCTGAAAGATATGGGGAAACACATCGCCCATCGTCGGTCGCGCGCATGATGGCGCAAACGGGTGACCGAACGTCACCTGACCTTTTGCAGTTGCAGCAAAATACGTTCGAAAGCTGCCCGTGCAGGCTTCGGATGGCCTTGGGCATCGATCAGGCCGAACCAGTCCTCGCGATTTTGCGGATCGTCGCCCAGATCGCGATAGCTGTACCAGAAGAGTGCGTCGATCCATGGGGTACGCTGCGCCAAATCGGCCGCAGATCCCAACATGCGCGCCTGATCGTCATGCGAGGTGCCGCCGCCGCCGATATTGGTCGGAGCACCGTATTCCGTGACCCAGATCGGCTTGGACCCGTCCCCATTTGCCGCCATGATATCCCGGAGCGGGCCGCTCATCAGGCCCCAGCCGTTTTGCGGATCCGATGGATCGGGCAGGGCGGTCCCGGTATAGGGGTGAAAGCCGACGGCATCGAAGCTGCTGCCGGCGCCTTCGGCATAGATCGTTTCCAGGAAATCGAGCGCCGAAATCGCGGCAGGATCGCCATCCAGATCCGTGACCATCACAGCGGCCAGACCCCCAAGAAGCACGATCGCGCCAGGATCCGTGTCGCGGATCGCGGCTGCGGCCTCTTTCAACAGGGCGGCATAGGCCGAAGCATCGGGATGCGGGGGGAATGGGCCCTGCAGGTTCGGTTCGTTCCAGATTTCCCATACATGTATGTTCTGCGGCGCATAACGTTCAGCCGCCGCCTGCATGAAACGGCCGAAGGCCCGCGCGTCGCGTATTTTCCGGCCATCGGCGTCGGTGGTCCAGGCCCAGTCGGGCAAGGACCCGACAGCCGGCAGCACCTTCATGTCATGCATCCGCGCCATCGCGACGATGCGGTCCATGTCCCGCCAATCGTAACTGTCGGGACCCGCAGATTGGACCGACGCCCAGTTGAGGTCGGTTCGAAGCCAGCGCAGACCCAACTGGTGGTAATCCATGAACTCGGCCACCAGCGATGTGTGCGACTGCCAGCGCAGGGCGTCCAGCCCCACGGCAAGCCCCGCAATCGGTGCGCCGGTCTCGGCATCCTGATCGGGCAGCGCGGGTGTGCCCGACAGCAGGGCAGCCAGCGTCAATGCCGTAGGCAGGCGACGATACGCCTTGCGCCCAAGGGCCCGCATAGGATTACTGCAGGCATATCGCGCGAGGCTCAGAGCCGAGGGCCGTCCGCTATGGGGGGAAGTTGTTGCATGCATGGGATCCCCGCAGGGCCGCGAACCGGCCCGATGATTGGTTCCGAACAGACGATTTCCAGGTGCCGGGCGGCATCCGGTCGTCAGCTTGCCGCGGAACGGGAAGTTAAACAATGATGATGCTGGATACCGATGGTTAGAATATGGATCGCAGCCTCGACGGCAGACGCCGTCATCCGGCTTGCTGCTCAGATGATCAGCACGATCGTGGTTGCCCGAATATTGTCGCCTGCCGAATTCGGGCTTGCAGCCCTGGTGCTGGGGGTGAACACGATCATGGGCGCGTTCATCGGGCTGCCCTTCGAGGAATCTCTCAGCCAGCGGCGTCGCCTCAAGACCGCGCATCTTGAAACCGCGCTGTTTGCATCGATTATCCTGACGGTCGTCGCGATCGGCCTTTCGGTGGTGGTCGGTCCCCTGATCGAGCACTGGGCAAATGCGCCGGGCTTCGCGATCGCCCTCATCCTCTCCAGCCTGCTGCTGCTGTGGCAGGGGCCAGGGGCCGTGTCGAAGGCCGTCGCACGCAGGTCGCGCCGTTTCGTCGAGATTTCAGCCTGCCAGGGGCTCAGCACGGTGATCGCATCGGCGGTTTCGATCGCGACCGCAATGGCCGGTTGGGGGGTCTATTCGCTGATATTGCAGCGATTGCTGCCCAATGTCCTCTATCCGATCTTGTCGGTCCTGTTCCTGCATCATCGTCGGCAGCGCATCTGGATACCCGTGCGCTGGCACGGGGAACGCTTTCGCGAGATATTCCGCTTTTCTTGGCTGCACCTTGCCGATGTGGGTGTCACGTCAGCCGCGCCAGCGGTTCTCAGCTTCATGGTGAATGCGTTCTTCGGGGCCACGATACTGGGTCAACTGAACATCGCCCTGCGTATCGTGGACCCGCTGCGGATGGCGCTGATGGGGGTCGGGCACAACCTTGCATTCTCGGTGCTGGTGCGGCTGCAGGGCGACCCGCCGATGCTGGTCCGCAAGGCCGGTGATATCGCGGCGGGCGTTGCCGTGGTCGCGGTTCCCGCCTTTGTCGGCCTGGCGGCCAGCGCGCCGGTTCTTCTGCCGATGCTGGTCGGTCCGGGCTGGGACGAGGCCGTGTCGCTTGCGCAGATCCTGTGCGTCTCGGTCGGGATATCGCTGCCGCTGAGGTTCTACTATTCGTCCTATTCGGCGCTCGGGCGGCCCGAATACGGGCTGGTGGGCAGTATCATCGGGTTGGGTTCCATGGTGGCCGGGTTCCTGCTGGCCGCCTCGTTGGAAGGGCATATGGCGGCGCCGATCGCCTTCATGACCTACGAGATCAGCACGACGCTGGTGGCGCTTGGCTATGCCGGATGGGTCCTGCGGCGCATCCCTGCAGCCGCGCTGTTCCGAATTACCCGTATTTGGCTTGCCGCACTCGCTATGGCTGCATTTATTATCATTTTTTATTTTAGAGGTCAGAACGAGAACATTTCTTTGATTAATCTTTCGATGATCATTATTACTGGAATTGTCACGTACCCTCTCGCCCTATGCATAACGTGCAAATCCTGTTTTCAAGATTTAATAGCGTTGTTGCGCAAGCCCAGAGCATGATTGTCGATGATTACCTTTGTTGCCACGTACGAACATCAATATGCGATCCGGGACGTTCTTGAGACGCGTGACCACGCTTTGCACGGCCGGATCGTCATCATGGACTATGACGAGCTTGTCAGCTGGCGAAGGCTGCCGCGCACGACCTATGTCTTCGCGGATATCGAGCGTTTGACGGCAGCACAGCTGCCCGCCGTCATGAAACGTATCGACGCCCTGCGTCAGATCTGTCCCGAATGCCGGATGCTGAACCTGCCCGGGCAGATCGGAAGCAGACTGGATATCATGCGCCGCCTGCACGAGGCTGGCATCAACGATTTCCGCATGTTGCCCATCACCACCCCGGCGCACGAGTTCCGTTTCCCCGTATTCCTGCGTCGCTTGGACGATCACGACGGGCCGCGCTCGGACCTTATCGATTCCCCGGCCAAGCTGGAGGAGGCGATCGCCAAGCTTTCCCCCGAGGAGCGTTCGGGCGATCAGTTCACCGTGACCGAGTATGTCGATGCACGGAACGAGTGGGGCTTTCACGAAAAGCGGTCCTATATGCGCGTGCAGGACAGCTTGTTCCCCGCGGCGCTGGATCAGAGCAGGCAGTGGGTCTGCAAGGGTGAATACGACGATCCCGGGACGGTCCCCACGCCCGAGCGAGAGCTGGACTTCCTGCAGAGCGAAACCGACATGGCCGCGCTGCAGGCGGCCTTCGACGCTGCCGGCATCGAATACGGGCGCGCCGATTATGCCATGATCGGCGGTCGTTCGCAGGTGTTCGAGATCAATACCAACCCTTGGTTGGAGCCCCCCGAGAACGTGCCCGAGGCAGCGCGACGGGGGGCGGAACATATCGTGCAAGCTTGGTTGAAGGCGCTGGCCGCCCTGGAGAGTGCCGACGCGGCAGATCAGTTCAACTGGGTCGAAGTTCCGGACCGCGCCGGGCGATCCCGCCAAAGGGTCTCGCGCCGCGCCGCGATCCGGGCCTCGTTGACATATTCGCGGCAGCTGCACAACGAAACACGGGTCATGCGCCGGATGAGAGCGATCGGACTGATCTAAGCCGGACGGGGTCACGGGCATGGATAAGGGCTGATAGCTGGCAGCAGGTATCATGCTCGATATCGGTCCGGATCCGGCCTCGGTGATACCGGGCGGCGGGGGGCGGTATCAATTCGACCAAAACTTGGTCGGGTGGGTTTTGGCGACTGTGCGGTTCTTCTTTCAGCGCCTGATAATACCCTTGCGAACTTCAACTCTCGGTCCGTTTCGAACGTTCCGCTGTCGACAGGGCTGCGCATACTGGCCTGCGAAGGAGACCTATCTGGCTCGGTCGCTGAACCTGCGACTGTTAACCAAGGCCCATATGCGGGCTATGTACAGATCTGCCGCGGTTGCTGCATGATGCAATGATCGCATGTTTCGTTCCGGATGGGATCCATCGCTCCCCAAACCAAAGTAATATAATCCGGGTTATGGAACGAACGGCTTTCTAGGTAGCCGCACCATGCCAAGCGCATCGCCACCACACTCTCACCATACAGCATGCGAACTGCAGCATTCAGATCGGCGACCTGATGCGGACGGATCCGACTGCGCCAACGCAGCATGGCCCGATCATACGCGTCAGATTTCCCGACGGGTCAAGCATCGGTTCAACCGGTAATGCCGCAATCTGGCATTTCAGCCGCAAACGGCGACGGCGTTGGCTTGGTGGCGTTGCGCCAGCTTCTTCATCATCTTGCCCCTCGCGGGGATGAACCGCGCTGGCCTGGACGAGAATGCAGGATCGGCCAGCTCTGGGAACAGGGTGAACACCTCGCGCCGCGCTTCGGGCGTCAGGGATTTCACCGCTTCGGGGCCGGTGAACAGGCTCTCGCTCGCCGCGCCGTTGGCAAATACGATCTCGTGCTGCTCGAACAGCATGTGGAAATATTCGACCGAGGTTGCCGCCTCGTCGATGTCGATGCCATCGACCGTCAGCAGCTTGTTGGCCGGCACAAGCACCTCTTGCGCTCCGAACATCCGCATCGCGATGGCCGAGCGCACGAGGATCCGGTGCTGGGGCGAAACGGTCAGATCAGATGCCGGCAGCCCGTTGCCCAAGGCACCCGCCCTGATCCGGATGGGCAGAAGCTTGGGGTTCCGCGCGAAATCCAGCTTGTCCAGCCTTCGGCTGCCGATCCAGCGCAGCGGCTGGAAACCCCGGTCCATGGTCTTCACCAAATCGCCCGCCTCAAGCGCCTCGATGGCAAGCGGACCTTGATCGGTGTCGATCAGGCTGCCCCGCGCGAAGCAGACCACGCCGGTGGTCTCCAGGTTCAGCAGCGCCTCGATCGAGGCCGTATCGCTGCCGAGAATATTGCTGAAGGTGATCCCGCCGCCGCTGAAGGAACTGTTGTTGCTGTAATCGACAGTGCTGCTGTTCGACTGGTTCAGAACTCCATCGTCCGCGTAATCCTCGTGCAGCTCATCGATGTCGTCGTAGAACCCGGACAGATCCAGAAAATCGTTGTTGCTGTTGTCCCCATCGCCGAAGTCGCCCGTCGCGCCGCTGGCGTTGAAATCGGTGATCGTGTCGCTGCCGTCGCCCGCAGCATAGGAAAAGGTGTCGTTCCCCGTCCCGCCGGTAAGGGTATCGTTCCCGGTTCCGCCGGTGATCAGGTCGTCATCCGCCCCGCCGTCGATCGAGTCGTTATCCGCGCCGCCATCGAGCGTATCGTTGCCGGCATTGCCGATCAGCGTGTCGTTGCCGGCAAGACCCAGCAATTCGTTATCGAGCACGTTGCCGGTGATGGCATTGATGCCATCGCTGCCCCGAACATGTTCGAAGTTCGTGATCGTGCTGTAGAAATTGAGCCCCGAAGTGGTCCCGTCATCGTCGAGGGTGATATTCAGATCAAGGGACGGAAATGCGGTACTGCCCAGTGAAATGGTATCCTGTCCGTCCCCGCCGTCCAGCACATCGGTGCCGGTGGCAGGGGTGACATAGCCGACCTCGGCATAATCGTCGCCCGCCCCCAAACTGACGGAATCATTTCCAACATCGGTGCTTTGGGCGCGCCAGATATCGTTGCCGTCGCCACCCAGGACCGTGTCGTTCCCTGCCCCATCCAGGATCAGATCGTCACCATCGCCGCCGTTCATGATGTCGGCACCATCGCCGCCGATCAGGGTGTCGTTCCCGGCGCCTCCGATCAGGCTGTCGGCTCCTTCCCCCCCCGAGAGACTGTCATTGCCCTCGCCCCCATCGAGCGTGTCGGCGCCAGCCTGCCCGAGGAGAGTGTCATTGCCCGTGCCGCCCGTGACGCTGTCGTTACCGGAACCCGCGCTGATCGAGTCGTTCCCCGCCTTGCCGTCGATGACGTCATTGCCATTGGGACCGAAAAACCCACCAGCGTTCGTGATTTCGTCGCCGTCGCTGTCTTCGTAGCCGACCCCCATGATGTCATCACCATCGGTACCGTCCACGATGCCGGGGGTCGTGGTGGGCAATGACAGTGTATTCGTGGGGCTTACGTTGTAGGAATAGACCACCGTGGCCCCGAGAAGGGTCGGCAATCCCTCTGGCGCATAGACGTAGGTTGTGTCGGGATCCGAGGCCACGGTGAAGATCGCGATCGGCCTGGTGCCTGCAAGCCCCAGCACCGCCGACACCGTACCGGCCTGCTCGAAGATCAGCGCCTCTGTCGCGCCGCCATCGATTGACACTGTCGTCGTATCGCCTTGGGACAGCTCCCCGTTTGCATCCGTGATCGTTGCAGATACCGGCGAAAAGAACGGCGCGACGTCCAGCCCGAGCAGGCTGGCCACGCTTCCGTCATATGCATAAATCTGGCTTGTTGCGACCGTAACCATCTAAGCCTCCCCTTGTTTCTTGGATCCTGCGCGCGGCTTGCAGAGACCTGCAGCCGACGGCCCCTGCCGGGCGACCGTCAGCAGCGCTTCCATGTTCTGGCCGATGCAACGAGAGGGATTGAGTCACGGCACTTCACGCCGCATCCGGGCGGGGTCATGGGACATTTCATGTAAGAGGGAAGCTTGACGAACATCAGCGGGCACCAACCTGCGTTTCCGAAATCATCGACGGACTGCGGCCTGTCGACCAGTAAGAGATGCGCATAACATAGACTTTAATTCAAATTTAATTGCATAGCGCGCAAGTTATTCGCGTCAGGATTGATCTCGTCGGTATCCCATGGGCAGGAGCCGATGTGGCGCGTCTGACTGCCAAAGGCGCTGTCGCGCGTCTCGGTCAGGGCCCCGACAGCGTTTCGTAAGCAGGCCGAGGGGTTTCCGATGCGTAAGGACATCGCCGACTGGCCCGCCCAAGTTGTGACGCCAGTGCGGCTTGGTATCAAGCTTCTGCTTCGGCAGCTGGACAGGCCGGTCGGCAGGGCCAAGATCGAACTTATTCGTCTAGGGATGCGGCAGCCCGCCTCAAGGTCGACTCGCGCCACATTGCCGTGGAGCAGAACCGTTTCTAGCAGAGCGAATTTCGACAATCTGACGAAGAACAACCTGAGGAAGTAGCGCTGCATTTCAAACAACCTAAAATTAGTAATCAATAATTTTCGTGATGTTACATCGTAAGTTGGCGGTGAATAATTCTAGAACCACAACTAGAGGTATAGTTAATTTCTCGTTCCTCTCCCGATCCGACGGGGCCCATATTCTTCTGCGATCACGGCATGGTCATCATTTTGTTGTTAACCATGATTACCGGCGTCAATATCCGAATTGCAATGCATGCAACCCGCTTCGGTCAGGGCAGTCCTACCGAGGCGGGCGACGGATTTCATGACGACATCAGCCTTTTCCAAGGCGCCGAGTTCCGGAGATATCAGCCAATGAAACACCTGAGCCTGACAACCGCGATGTTCGCGATGCTGGCGGCAACGCCGCTTGCGGCGCAGAACAGGATCGACGGGCAATCGCCCGATGCCCCCGAACTTGCCGCCTATGGCGAATACACCGTGGGCGTGCGCCAGTTCGACGTGGTCAATCCGAACCAGATCGACATCAAGGCGATCGACGCGGCTTCGCCTTCGGCGCCATTGCCGACCTATGACCGGCCCCTGACATTCGAGATGTGGTATCCTGCGGCCACGGATTCCATCGGCGCGTCCTCGTTCAACACCTATCTACGCGACGGCATCACCGAGATCACGCTCGAGGGGCGCGCGATCCGCGATGCGACACCGCCCGCGGCTTCGCCTTCTTTCCCGCTGGTGATCCTGTCGCATGGCTATCCCGGCAACCGGTTCCTGATGTCCCACTTGGCCGAGAACCTCGCCTCGAAAGGCTATGTCGTCGCCTCGATCGATCACACGGATTCGACCTATAACGATCAGGGCGCTTTCGCCTCGACGCTGGTCAATCGTTCCCTCGATCAGAAATTCGTGCTGAACGAGATCGCGAAGATCAACGGCGACAGCAGCCAGGATCTGGCCGGGATGATCGATACCGACAATACGGCACTGATCGGGTATTCGATGGGCGGTTACGGCACGGTCGTCACTGCAGGCGGCGGCCTTAGCGAAGGCGCATTGGGCTTTGCGCCCGGCGGCGCGCTGGATATCCACGCCGAGGGAAGCGAAACGCATGATGCGCTGCCCGATCCGCGCATCAAGACCGCGGTGGCCATCGGCCCCTGGGGTATGAACTACAACCTGTGGGATGCCGCAGGGCTTGCCGGGATCGAGATTCCGATGCTGTTCATGGCCGGGTCCGACGATACCGTATCGGGTTACGAAAACGGGGTCCGCAAGATCTGGGAAGGCGCGACCAGCGTGGATCGCGCGCTGCTGACCTTCGATGGCGGCGGGCATAACACGGTCGCCCCGATCCCGGCCCCCGAGGAAAGCTATGCCGCGGGCGTGTCGAACCATTACACCGACGACGTCTGGGACACGGTGTTCATGAACAATGTCGGCCAGCACTTCATCACCGCATGGCTGAACAAGGAGCTCAAGGGTGAATCGGTGATGGACAAGTACCTGGAGCTGACGGCAAACGGCAGCGACGGGATCTGGTCCGTGGATGACGCGGGCAACTTCACCGGCGATCACACCTATTGGGCCGGCTTTGCCGAAGGGACCGCCAACGGCATCCGATACGAGACGCTGAGCGCGCAGCCGGCACCGGTTCCCCTGCCCGCCGCCGCCTGGATGCTGGTCCTGGCCATCGGGGGGCTTGGCGTGATGGGCAAGCGCCGGAACGCCTGACATGCACGATGATCGCAACGCCCCCGGGGGCGTTGCAGACCCTGCCCGCGATCGGTCTTGATATTTGGCATGCCAACGCACGTTTAAATTGTTAATGAATGTGTTGAATCCAGTTAAGGGATATATAGCCGCATAAAAAACGAGCACTCAAGAATTCGCCCCCTTGAATTGATCCGAAAACACGGTTCAGAATTAATTCCAGGCGCGCGTAATTGATTCCTGCTTTATCAAAGTTACATGCAACGCGTCTCGGATTTTGGATTTTTTTACCAGGTGGAATGTTACCAATGTTTCTGAAATTCGTACTGTTTGCCGCAACCCTCTCCTGCGCGGCGCTGCCCGTGTCCGCGCAGGAGGCCGTGCCGGCAGGCGTGGACCCCGACCAGGCGGGCCTGAAGATCCTATTCGACCTTGGAACTGCCGCGATCAGGGATGATCAGGTTGCGACCCTGGACCAGGCTTCGCGGTTATATCGCGATGGCAACCCGGTCGTGATGATCGTGACAGGCAGCGCCGATACGGTCGGGGACGCGTCGCAGAACCTCGACCTGTCGATCCGCCGGGCCCGTTCGGTGGCGGACGAGCTGGTCGCCAGGGGCATCCCGATCGAGCGGCTGCAGATCCTTGGCCGTGGAAACAGCGAGCTTCCCGTCCCCACACCCGATGGAGTCGCAAATGCGGACAATCGCACGGCTCTTATCAACTGGCGCTAGGATCCTCGGCAGCGTCCTGCTGATCTGCATTGCTGCCAATGGCACGATTGCCGCTGCACAACCCTATTCCTCGGGGCAGGAAGCCTATGCAAACCGCGATTGGGGCGCAGCCCGCGCCATCTGGACCGCCGAGGCGGCATCCGGTTCGGCTGAAGGACTGCTTGGACTGGGAAACCTGCTGGATTTCGGCCTGACAGGGCCGCCGGATCGAGAAGCGGCCTTCGAGATGTATCGCAAGGCGGCGCTTCTGGGTCATCCCGAGGCCGCATTCAACATGGCCGTGATGCTGGATTCGGGCATCGGCACGCCAGTGGACAAACGCGCCGCGGCGGGCTGGTATTCCATGGCGGCACTGGATGGTTTCGCAAGGGCAGAGTACAACCTTGGCCTGATCTTCCAATCCGGCGACGGCGTTCCTGCGAATGCGCGCGTGGCCTCGGCCTGGTTGCAACGCGCATCGAATGCGATCCCGTCTTCCGCCGATGCCTTGGCGGCATCGCCCCCCGCATCCGCAACCGAATTGGCGGCCCCGACGATCCTGCAGGTCCTGCTGCTTGGTGAAGGCGCGGCCCCATCTGCGCGCGTGGCATGGGCCTCGGGGCCAGGACCCGAGGGCAGCCGCTACCGGGTCGAAGTTGTGAACACTGCCACCGGGCACCTGATCGCAAGCGCCGAAGCCGAAACCACGGCAATCGCGATGCCCCTTCAAAGACGACCGCAGAGCGCTTGGGTTCGGGTTCTCCAGCTGACGGCGCGGGATTACGCCTCCTCGGACTGGGTGGACCTTGAGGGGCAGCCGGTGGTGAAGGGGCCCGGCCGGCGCGTGCGTTTTCAGGTCGGATCAGCCGACCGCAGGGCTGCGGGTTATGTGCAGCGCATGGGTTCGTCGCTGGAACGGTCGGGGATCGTGGTGTCCTATGACGATCGGGACCCGGATCAGGATGCCAGCGCCATCGTCTATGGTTTCGACAGCGATATGACATTTGCCACGGATATTGCGGGCTTCCTTCCCGGGCTGTCGGGCGGCAATGCGATGCAGCAGTCAGACGCCGGCATTTCCCCCGGCGAGGTCGTCGTCCGGATGATATTGGACAGCAGCGACGAAGCAGAGCCGATCGCCCTGGATCAGTCCGCAGGGTCCGACAGATAGACGAATATCCGACTTGGCGGTTGGCCGGGCAGCAAGCCGCGAAGATCGACAAGATCGGCATTCAATGCCCCCGCCAGGGCCGTCGCGGCGCCCATATCCTGGGCGTTGTAATATTCGACGCTGGATCTGGCGATGCTGAAATTGGTCGCGCGCAATTCGTAATCCGCATCGACCATGCCGCGCAGGACATCGTCGCTACCATTCTTCGCGACCACGACAAGGTCCAGATCGGCGGGCAAGGCAAGCTGCGCGATGGCAGCGGTTCGGTCGACTGGTTCGTGGACTTGCCATGGAAGCAGCACGACCGCCCATCCCACCGATACCGCAGCAATGCCGACCGCAGCGTATCGCAGGCCGCGTTTGGGAAGCCGTTGGAACCATGGCCGATCAGGGCGGGCGGTCGCCGCATCCTGTGAACACGTCGCATCAGGCGGCTCCGCCTTGGTGATTTCGGGACCGAGCGGGGCAGTGTCGGAAACCACGGCCTGCACATCCGGCGTTTCCCGTTCCGCCAGCAGCTTCTCCCGGGCAGTCCGTGCGGCCTTCAGCTTGCTTTCGAATGACAGTTCACCCGAGGGAGAAGACCTCTTCGGGGCGTGCGGGCGATTGGGCGCGGCAGGGTTACCCGCCGCGCGCTCTCTTTCGGCAAGCACTTTCGCGCGTTGCGCGCGGGCCTGCTTCAATCGCTCTTCCCAATCGGCCTGATCGGGCAGCGGGCTGTTCGCCGCCTTGTCCGGTTCCTGCCCTGTCATGCCTTGTCCCCCGCCCATCGGAATCTTGCCGTTCTTGGACAGCCGACGCATGAACGGCAAGCGAAAACAGCCATGCGCAGGGGCATGGTCTGCCCCTGACCGCATCGGCGTGCCGGCGACCGGACCGCGTGGAAGCCTCAGGCCATGTCGCGCGCCAACACGCGAATGCGGCTGTCCCATTCCCCGCGATCGACATAGCAGCCGTGCAGGTGGCGGAACCCGGTCGCGGGATCGAATGCCTCGCGGCCATGCATGACGCGGCGATTGTCGAAGACCACCATCTCACCCGCGCCCAGCCGCAGTGCGATCCCGTAGGCCGGGTCGCGCGTCATCTGCATGAACATCCGATAGGCACGGTAGAACCCTGGCATCGTGGCCGCGTCGATATCGAGGATGTCCGCCAGATGCGCATTGAAGCAGACTTCGGAGATATGGCCCCGTCCGTCCAGCGTGATCACCGCCTTGCGCGACCGGATGTCGGTATCGCGGTCCTGGAAACGGAAGGGCACGGTCACGCGCGACAGGATCTCGAACGCCTCGGGGTCGCGGCCCTGCAGATCGCGCGCCACGGCCAGCCCGTCGCAGAAGGTCGAGCCGCCGCCCTCTGCCTCGTTCGCAAGGCAGTGCAGGAACTGGTAGCCGGGCGGAAGCTCCTGATTGGTCAGGTCGGTATGCAGCGGCAACGCGTCCGAGGTATAGGCCAGGTTGTTGGGATCGGGTTTCGACATCACCTCGAATGTCAGGCCGAAATTCGTCTCGCGCAGATGGCCCACGCGACGGGCGACCTCGATCCCCGCATCGGTCGTGTCGGCCAGCCCCGTGACGATGGACAAGCCATAGCGGCGGGTATCGACCAGCCAATCCGCAAGACCGGCATCCGAGCCTGTGATCGCCGCCGCCTCGTGGCGCGGCACGCCCTGCGCCCCCAGATCCGCCCGCCATGCCAGCAGCGGGATATCG
The DNA here is from genome assembly GCF_018860625.1 of Paracoccus sp. C2R09. Taxonomy (GTDB): domain Bacteria; phylum Pseudomonadota; class Alphaproteobacteria; order Rhodobacterales; family Rhodobacteraceae; genus Paracoccus. The sequence continues at coordinate 47,188 of NZ_JAHKQB010000024.1, read as the reverse complement.
GCCGGATCGTGGCGCGGACTGCCCGGGCGGTTGGCCCTGATCCAGTCCAGCGCGAAGCTGCTGGGCGTTTCCGCGCCCGGCCATGTCAGCTGCAGCCTGTCGCCCTGGATGGTGGCATGGGTCGGCGCGATATCAAGCGGGACGGCGGTCAGGTCGAAGGTCCGCTCGCCCGTCTGGGGGTGGAAGCCCGCCGGATCGGTATCGCGCAGCCAGATATAGGGGAATATCCCGCAGGTGCCGTCGGCCCAACGAATCTCGAGGCCCTCGGCCCCGGTGGCAAGGGTGGTTGTCATGTGTATCTCCGAAGAATGAGTTCAGGAATGCCGGATCGGGCCACCCGCGGGGGGTGGCCACCATTCCTGAGCCTTCGCATGCGGATGGCCCGGCGTTCTTCCCAGCACGGTGCACATGGACTGCCGCATCTCCTTCTTCGGACGAAGGAAATCACGAATGGGGATGGTTCGGCAAGCTGCTGTCGCCTGCGGCGCGCGCAGAAACGTGAACGGCAACGATCCCCGTTCATGCTTGGCAGGTGGGCCCGGATGCCCGATCCTGTTTTCCAGACGCTTCGGAATGACATGATGTCCAAGGGGGTCCGCGATGATGCATACCAGACCTGTGACGCGCCGAGGGCTTATCGCCGCAGCGGCCGGGCTTGCCGTGACGACATGGATCGTTCCTGCACGGGCGCAGGGCCTTGCGCCGACGCCCAGCATGCGGGGCGGATCGAACAATTACATTCCCGGGGCACCCATCCTGCAGCGGATTGGCGGAGGTGGGTTCACGATGACAGGGACCGTCCGCCGCGCGGGTGACGGGGCAGCACTTCCGAACCAGCGGATCCAGATCTGGGCGCATACGACCGAGGGGCATGAGCGCGACCCCGCAAGCCACGGGGCGACGCTGACCGATGCGAATGGCCGTTTCACCATGGACATGCCGCAGATCGTGCCTGCGTTCGGTCAGCCGCACGGGCATCTGGCCTATGACAGCGGCGACTTTCAGACGGTGTTCCTTCGTCCCGTGATGCGCAGCGCGGATGCGACCGGGCTTCACGCCGATTTCGTGCTGGTTCCCGCCTGATCCGCCGGGCTGCCCGGATCGCTTTGGCGCTTCTGATGATCGCGCCTATCGTGGCGGCTGCGTTCAGCCCGCTTCTGACCTGGCGAGGTCCTGTTTATCAGATGGCGGGCTTTGCGGGTATCGCGGCGCTGGCGCTGATGCTTCCGCAGCCTTTGCTTACAGCCGCCCCGCGCATTCTTGGGATCGACCCGGCGCGGGGGCGGCGGATGCACCGGCTTGTCGGTCCCGCCCTGGTCGCTGCGGTGCTGTTGCATGTTGCGGGGCTGTGGGTGACCAGCCCTCCGGACGTGATCGACGTGCTGTTGTTCCGATCGCCGACGCCGTTCTCGCTTTGGGGAATGATTGGGCTGTGCGCGATCCTGGCGGCGGCGGTCCTGACACCGCGCCTGCGGGTGGCTACCTTGCGCATCCGGCGCATGATCCATCGCGGGCTGACCCTTTTCGCAGCACCTTCGGCTGTTGCCCATACCATCCTGATCGAAGGCACGATGGAGCCGGTCACCAAGATCGCCCTGAGTATCGCGGTGATCGCGGCGACCGCCCTGACCTTACGACCCCTTCGTTAGGTGGTCATCACGACGACGGCCATCACCCCCCGAAGGCGGCCCACAGGCCCATGCCGCCGACCAGCGCCGCCCCGAGGAAGCCCAGCACCATCAGCAGTCCGTCGCGATAGAGCAGCGCAAGCCCGAAGACGGCGACCACCAGCATGGGTCCCGCCGCCGCGAAAGGCAGCAGCTCCAGCGGCGGAACCGCCAGAAGCAGCGCAAGGATGACCACGCAGGCGGCCTTGCGCGCACCCTGCCCCGCCATCCACGCCAGCCGATCGTGCAGCGTTGCATCGATACGCTGCGACAATGGTTTCAGCCAACCGATCGAATTCTGCACCTTGTCGGCATCCAGCGTGCGTCGGCGCAGCCAGTCCGGCGCCCAGAAATGGTCATGGCCCAGCAGCAATCGCACAGTCAGAATGGCCAGAATCAGCGCCAGCGCCGTGGGAAAGCCCGGGATCCCGGCGATCGGGCTGATCCCGACCAGTGGCAGCACCGCCAAGGCCGGGCCATAACCCCGTGCATCCAGGGCGTCGATCAGTTGCCCGACCCGGACCGTATCATTACCCTGCCGGGCCGCATCCGCAAGTTCGTCCGCGATATCCGTAAGTTGGCCATTTTTTGTCATGCCCGCGCACCCCCTTTATTCAAGGAACGCGATGCATGCAGCCCCGTTCCCCGGGAATGCGTCGGCGGGCCGGGCGATCAGATGGACCAGGTGAAGCCGGTATCCGCCTCGGATCGATCCCAGAGACGGACCATGACAGGTTTGTCATGGGCATGGGGTTCCAGCGTCCCGCGCCCGACCGGGCCGACGAACTCCATTCGTCCCGTCGGACCATACAGCGCGCGGGGTTCCAGCCCGTCCTCGGTCGCGCACATCACCTCGGGGAATGCGCCGCGCTCGGCGCTCTGGACCATCGGCGATTTGGTCATCAACCACCAAACTAGACGCGTCAGACGCCCGCCGCTGGTGCTGATCAGCGAGGTGGCGGACGAGCCGGGGTGACAGACGAGGACCTCGACATTGCGACCGGACGCCCCGATCCGGTCCTGCAGTTCATAGGCGAACATCATCTGCGCCAGCTTGCTTTGGCTGTAGGCCGTGTTCGCCCCGTAACCGCGTTCCCAGTGCATGTCGTCGAAGCGGATCGTGCGCAGGCCCATCCGGTATCCGAGACTTGCGACCACGACGATGCGCCCCATCGACGCGTCGATCCTGTCGAACAGCATCCCGCAAAGAACGAAATGCCCGTAATGGTTGGTGCCAAGCTGGCTCTCGAACCCATCCTTGGTCAGGCTGCGCGCGGGCACCTGGGCGATCGCCGCGTTGCAGATCAGTGCGTCGATCTGCGGCAGCATCTCCAGCAGCTCTGTCGCCGCCTGCCTGACGCTTCCAAGCTCTGCAAGGTCCATGCGAATGAAATCGACCTGTGCCTGCGGACCGAACTCGGCCTTCAGTTCGTCGATGGCCGCGCCCGAGCGTTCTGCGCTGCGGTTCAGCATCACGACCCGCGCGCCTTTCGACAGCAGGATGCGCGTGGCCTGAAACCCGGCCCCCGCATTCGCGCCGGTGATGACATAGGTCTTGCCGGCAAGCGAGCCGATCCTGTCCGGGGTCCAGCCACCGGGGCCGAATTGCATCTTCGTCATTATCGTCTCTCTCTTGTCCATCAAGCCGGCCGCTCGGGTCGCGACCGCGGTAATTGCTGCTTGGCGCCGCTTAGCCGGGTATACTGCCAGGCAGGCTTTGCCCGCGTCGGGAGATCGGCAGGTCATGCGGGGATCGCGGCGCCAGTGCGGTGCACCTGTCGACGATGCCGTCGTTTCCGTCGCGATACAGCGGCGATGCCGCCAGAGCGCAGATCGCCGGGGTCCTGAATTTCATGGTCATGTCCTATGGCCTCGACAACGCTCTGATGGTAAACCGTGGTGTTTACATAAGGCATCCGAAAGCATCGTGTAAACCCGTTTGTTTACATTCTGACGCCCGAACCAGCGAGATCCGATGAAACTTACTGAGGTAAAAAGAAAAGATATCCTGGACGCTGCCATCCGCGAGTTTCAGGAACAGGGTTTCGCTGCGGCAAGGGTCAACCGGATCGCCGAGATGGCAGAAGTGTCGAAGCGCACGCTCTACAAGCATTTCGAGAGCAAGGAGCTTCTGTTCAGCGCGATCACCGACATCCTGCTGGACCAGATGGCCGCGATGCCCAGCCTGCATCACGACCCCACCCGCCCCGTTCGCGACCAACTGGTCCAAGCACTGCGCGACTACGTCACCCATCTGACAGGGGATCGCTACATGGCCCTCAATCGGCTGGTTCTGTCAGAGTTTCTGCGCGATCAGGGCCTTGCCCGGGCGTTCTTCGAACGGGCCGCGCTGCAGGACGCCCCGATCGCGCGCCTGATCGACGAGGCGATGCAGGCAGGCGCGCTGCGCCGGGCCGATGCGCCATTCGCGGCGAACCAGCTTCTGTCGATGGTGAAACATTTCCTCGTCTGGCCACGGTTCCTGATGGGGGCCGAACCGGATGGGGACGCGGATGCTGTGATCGCCGATTGCGTGGAGATGTTCATGGGCCGCTATGGCAGCGGTTGACGCGGCACGGGGTCAGGGTTCGCAGCATGCCGCCCCTAGCCCAGCCAGATCGTCGGTATCGACTGGCTATCGAAACGTGGGCAGATGCTGAAACGCCGTACGGGCCGGGTTCCCGCAGCAGCAAGATCCCGACCCGCAGCTGTCACATGGTTCAGATGGTTCCGCCCAGGCTTTCTTCAAGCGCGACCAGCTCCTGACCGCCAGCCATCATGTCCTGCAATGCCTCGGGCGTGATCTCACCGCGCATCGCGGTCCCGAGGGTCTGGCCCCGGTTCAGCACCGTGAAGCGATCGCCAACCGCCATGGCATGTCGCACGTTATGCGTGATGAACACCACCGCGATGCCCTGCTTGCGCACCTTGTCGATCGTCGCCAGCACATTGGCCGTCTGCCGCACACCAAGCGCGCTTGTCGGCTCGTCCAGGATCAGCACCTTCGCCCCGAAATGCACCGCGCGGGCGATCGCGACCGTCTGGCGTTCGCCCCCGGACAGGGTTCCGACGGCCTGATCGGGGCTGCGCAGGTTGATGCCCATCTTGCGCATCTCCTCCATCGTCACGCGATTGGCACGTTCGTGATCGAAGAAGCGGAACGGGCCGACCTTGCGCTCGGGCTCGTTGCCCATGAAGAAGTTGCGGCTGACCGACATCAGCGGGATCATCGCCAAGTGCTGGTGAACGGTCGCGATCCCCGCGGCGATGGCATCGCGCGGATCGTTGAAATGCATCGGCTCGCCTTCGAACAGGATCTGGCCATGGGTGGGTTTGTGAACCCCGGACATCGTCTTGATGAAGGTCGATTTGCCCGCGCCGTTATCGCCCAGCAGGCAATGGCATTCGCCCGGAAAGATGTCGACCGAAACGCCTGCCAGCGCGATGACGCTGCCGAAATGCTTCTCGATGCCGGCCATCTGGATGATCGGTGTCGTGGATCTGGTCATGATCAGCGTTCTCCGGTGATGATGCGGCGGATATTGGTGTTCAGGATCACCGCACCCAGCAGGATGACGCCCAGGAACACCCGGAAGAGCGAGCTTTCGACATCCGCGAAGAACAGCCCCTGCTGGACCACCCCGAAGATCAGCGCCCCGAGCGCGGCCCCGATCACCGAACCGTAGCCCCCCGTCAGAAGCGCGCCGCCGATGACCACCGCGATGATCGCCTCGAATTCCTTCAGCAGGCCGCGATCCGCACCGGCCGAGCCGAACTCCATCACCTGGCAGACCGCGAAGACGGTCGCGCAGAAGGCGGTGAACATGAACATGAGGATCTTCACCTTGTTGACGGGAACGCCGGAATTGCGTGCCGCCTCGGCATCGCCACCCGCGGCAAAGATCCAGTTGCCGAATTTCGTGCGGGTCAGCAGGACATGGCCGAAGATGATCAGCGCCAGTGCCCAGACCAGCAGCATGGGGATGCCGTCCACCATCGGCTGTCCCGCGCGGGTGCCCCGGTCGAAGACGCCGATCAGCCCCATATCGCCCAGCCAGACGAACAGTCCGCCCAGGATCTTGCCGCCGAAGACCGCACCCAGCCAGTCGCCTTCGGCCGCGTCGCGGATGCCGCCGATGATGGTCTTCCGCTCGATCAGCTGCGGCAGGAAGATGGTGAATCCGCGCAGGATGAACAGGAAGGCCAGCGTCACGATGAAGCTGGGCAGCCCCGTGCGGACCACGATCCAGCCGTTCAGCGCCCCGATGGCCACGCAGAGCGCGAAGGTCGTCAGGATCGCCAGCCACATCGGCCAGTCCAGCGTGACGCCCAGGATCGCGACGATCATGCCCGCAAAGCCGATCATGGAGCCGACGGACAGGTCGAACTCGCCCGCGATCATCAGCAGGCATGCACCCACGGCGATGATCATGAACTGACCCGACACGACGGCCCAGTTCATTACACCCTGGCTGTTGAACATGCCGCTGTCGAAGGCGAACAGCAGGAAGAAGGTGAAGACCGCGACCGTGCCGACCATTCCGCCCAACTCGGGCCGGATCAGCGCGCGGCGCAGGGCCGATATTTCCTTGATCCGCTCGTCCTGGGACGGCGGGGTTGCAGCTGCGTCGCCCATCAGCGCGCTCCTGTAGTATGTTGGACCTTGGGACGGGCGCCCGAGGATCGGGCGCCCGAAGGATCGCGTATCAGCGGTACTCGCCGGCGAATTCCTCGACCTTCTCGAGGCCTTCGGCGGTCACGAAACCCGGACCCGCATTGATGTTGTTGCCCGGAAGCACGCCGTAGCGGTGATAGTTCGTCATGATCACGACCGGCAGATAGGCCTGCAGGAAGGGCTGCTGGTCGATGCCCCATTCGATGACGCCGGACTTGATCGCCTTCACGATTTCCTCGCCCAGGTCGAAGGTGCCGAAATAGATGTCTCCGGCCAGGCCGATCTCGTCCAGTGCCAGAAGTGTCGGATCCGCCGACACGGGCCCGAGGGTCAGGACCGCGTCGGTATCGGGATTGGCCGACAGATAGGCCTGCACGCGGTTCTTGATCTCGGACGGGTCGGCGCCGCTGTCCAGCATCGACGATCCCAGTTCGACCCCCAGGCCGTCGGCAAAGCCCTGGCAGCGTTCCGCCAGCGTGGGCTGCTGGATGGCATGGTTCACGCAAAGGAAGGACCCGATGCCGTCATCCTTGGCGCGCTGGCCTGCGGCAAAGCCCGCGTCGTATTCGGGCTGGCCCACATACATGAGCGCACCGACCTCGCGGGCCTGTTCGGCGCTTCCGGTATTCATGATGATCACGTCGACCCCGGAGGCAACCGCATCCATGATCGGCGCCTTCAGCACGTCGAAATCGGCCAGCGTCGTGATGATGCCGTTGGGCCCCGAGGCCGTGGCCTGTTCGATGATGCGCGCCATGTCCGCGATGTCGCCGGTCGGCGGGTTGCGGTATTCGACCTCGACATCCATCTGCTCGCCCGCAAGGGCGATGCCGTTCTTGATGGTGTTCCACCAACTGTCGCTGTCGGGGGCATGGCTGACAAGGATGTATTTCTCGCCCTCGGCCATGGCGGCCAGCGGAGCGGGGGCGATCGCGGCGGCGATCAGAAGCGTGCGAACCGTTCTCTTCATTGAACCCTCCCAGATTCGTCATGCGAGCAAGGCTTTCGGCCTTTCCTCCTGTCCTGATGAAACCATACGTCACGTCACTTTGCAACCGGTTGCAATACCGCCCTGCGAAAACTAATGTCCAATCCTGCACTATCGGGATAACGGAATGCGAAACCGCAGCGGAGCCGTCATGGTCGTCACATTGAAGGAGGTCGCCGAACGTGCGGGCGTCAGTCGGTCGGCTGTTTCGCGGACCTTCACGCCCGGCGCTTCGGTCAGCGACAAGACGCGGCGCAAGGTCGAACGTGCCGCCAAGGAACTGGGCTACAGCCCGAATGCGCTGGCGTCCTCGTTGACGACGGGCCGGACCCGGATGATCGGGCTGGTATCGAACAACTTCCACAACCCGATCTTCCTGACCGTCTTCGACCAGTTCACGCGCGGCCTGCAGGCCCGTGGTCTCCGCCCGCTGCTCGTCAACCTGACCGACGAGGCAGAGCCCGCGAACTCGGTCAGGATGCTCCGTCAATATTCGGTCGATGCGGCGGTGATCGCCTCTTCCACCCTGCCGCCCGAATTCTCGCAGGCGTTCCGGGCCGCGGGGGTTCCGGTGGTGAACGCTTTCGGGCGATATTCCAGCACCCCCGACGTGCATGTGGTGGGGATCGACAACATGGAATGCGGGCGGATGGCGGCGCGAACGCTGCTTGCGCGCGGCTATTCGGATGTGGCGTTTCTTGGCGGCCCGGCGGCGGCAACCTCGACCCAGGATCGCCAGGCGGGCTTCATGTCGGAACTTGCCGCGCATCCACATGTGAAGGCCAGCGTCAGCCACGCCCGCGCCTACAGCTTCGAGGCCGGCCGGGACGAGATGCAGCACCTGCTGTCAGGGAAACCTGCGCAGGCCTATTTCTGCGGGGATGACGTTCTGTCCATCGGTGCCATTTCGGCGATCGCGGATGCCGGGCTGAATGTTCCCGGCGATATCGGCATCATCGGCCTCAATGACATGGAGATGTCGGGCTGGGAGAATATCGGCCTGACGACGATCAGGCAGCCCATCCGCGAGATCGTGAATTCCGCGATCGAGCTGATGGTGGCGACGATGGACGATCCCGACCGCTATCCCGAGGCGCGGCTGTTCCCTTGCAACATCGTCGAACGGAAGACGCTGCGACCCCTGCCCGATCGGGGTTGACGGCGGCCCCGAAGGGCCGCCTGTCGTTCAGCGAAAGATCGAAGGACGCGCCTCGACCCATTCGCCTTGACGCTTGGCCGAATCCACGGCGGCATGAACCGCCGCCATCGACCGCACCCCATCTGCGGCCAGCGGCAGCCCGTCACGGTCATGGCCCGCAATGGCATCTGCCAGGTCGCAATAGATATTCGCGACCGCCAGGGGGAAGCCTTCGGGATGCGCAATGGCCACCCGGCTGAGGCGCTGCGCATCCTCGTGCAGCCCGCCTTCGCCCTTCTCGATGATCTGCGTGCGGCCGCCGACAGGGGTATAGATCAGCTGGTTGGGCTGTTCGGATGCCCAACGCAGGCCGCCCGTTTCGCCGAAGACCTGGATGTCGAAGCCGTGCTGCCGCCCGATGGCGACCGAGGATGTCCATAGGCGCCCGACCGTTCCGCCCTCCATCCGGAAGTTGACCATGGCGTCGTCTTCCAGTTCCCGGCTGGGAATGGTCGAGGCGAAATCCGCCGACAGTCGTTCAACCTGATCGTCGGCGATGAAGCTTGCCATGTGCAGGGCATGGATGCCGCAATCGGCGAACTGACCAGACACCCCCGCCATCGCCGGGTCATAGCGCCAGCGCACACGCGGGTTGTCGGCATCAGTCGCATCGCCGTGATGGCCGTGGCTAAAATTGGTGACGACCAGCCGAACCTTGCCGATCTCTCCATGCCGAACCATCGCGCGGGCCTGCCGGACCATCGGATAGGCCGAATAGCAATAGTTGACGGCGCAGATCTTACCAGTTCGCCGGGCAATCTCGACGATCTCCTCGCCCTCCTCGACGGTCATGGTCATCGGCTTCTCGCACAGGACGTTGAAGCCGGCCTCGAGGAACGCCTTGGTGATCTCGAAATGGGTGGCGTTCGGGGTGGCCACTGTTACCAGGTCGATGCGATCGTCGCGATTTCGCTCGCCTTCCAGCATTTCCTGCCAACCGCCATAGGCGCGGTCGGCGGCAATACCCAGCCGGGTGGCGTATTCGCGCCCGACCTCGGGGCGGTGATCCAGCGCGCCCGCCACGAATTCGAAGCGGCTGTCGGCAAGGGCGCCCAGACGGTGTGCCGGGCCGATCTGACTGCCCTCGCCCCCGCCGATCATGCCCCATTTCAGTTTCGTCATGGCCTGCCCCTCAGTTGAAGCCGATTGATTCAAGATATTCGCGGTTCGCGCGGCTGTCCTCCATGGGGGTGACGTCCATGGTCGGATCGCAATCCTGCTCGACCGTGCACCAGCCTTCGAAGCCCGCATCCAGCAGCACCTGACGGACCGCCGGGAAATCGACATCGCCCTGGCCCAGCCTGCAGAAGATCCCCTGCCCGCAAGCGTCGTAGAAGCCGGTGCGGTTCTCGATCACCGAGGCCTTCACTTTCGGATCGATATCCTTGAAATGCATATAGGATATGCGGTCGATGTGACGCTTCATGAAGGCCACCGGATCGAAGCCTGCATAGGAATGGTGGCCGGTGTCGAAACAGATTTTCAGGATCTTCTCATCGACCTCGTCCAGCAGGCGCTCCAGCTCGGGCTCGAAATCCATGAAGCCTGCGGCATGGGCGTGGATGCCGACCGTCAGGCCGTATTCCTCGGTGCCGATGCGGGCGGATTCCGCGATGCGGTCGCGGAAGGCCTGCCATTCGGCGCGGTCCATCTGCTCGGCCTCGGATGCGCGCCCGGCAGTCGGGGCGCGGCGGGGCGAGATGGAATCGATCAGGACCATGTGCTGCGCACCATGGGCCTTCAGCGCGCGTGCGGTGCGGTGGGTGGCATCCAGCACCTCGTCCCACGCGGCGGGGTCGTGATAGGGACGAAAGACCACCCCGCCGATCAGCTGCAGATCGTGTTCCGCCAAGGCACCGGCCAGGATCGCGGGGTCTTCGGGCATGAAGCCCACGGGACCAAGCTCGATCCCCTTGTAGCCGGCCTGGGCGCATTCCTTCAGCACCTGGCGCCAGTCGGGATTGCGCGGGTCGCCGGCAAATTCCACACCCCAGCTGCAGGGCGCGTTTCCGATACGAATGCTCATCTGGTGTTCTCCGATGATCAGATGTCTTGAATGTCGATCCAGCGACGGTCGCTGGCGGATCGCAGGGCGGCCTGGACGACGCGCGTCACCTCCAACCCGTCGCGGAAGGTCGGCCAGACCGGCTGCCCGGTCTCGATCGCCTTGAGGAAATCGCGTGCCTCGATGATGATCTGGTCCTGGTATCCGGTCCCGTGGCCCGGCCCCAGGCAGAATGGTTTGTAATCGGGATGCGCCGGACCCGTCAGGATCTTGGTGAAGCCCCGCGTCGCCTCGTCCCCCTCCATCCGGTACAGCCAGATCGCGTTCTGGTCTTCCTGATCGAAGCGGATCGTACCTTTCGTGCCCGTGATTTCATAGGCATAGCCCATCTTGCGACCGGTCGCGATGCGCGAGAAATACATCTGCCCCATCGCGCCGCTGTCAAAGCGCACCATCATCTGGGCGTGGTCGTCATTCGTGACCTCGCCGCCCGGTCGGGTGGCGTGAACGGTCTCGACCTCGGCCATGACGCTGGCGATGGGCCCCATCAGGGCAAGGGCGCCGTTGATCATGTGCGGCGCCAGATCGCCCATCGTTCCATTGGCCATGCCCGTCGTACGCCAGGTCGCGGGGGCCTGCGGATCGGCATAGAAATCCTCGGTATGTTCGCCACGGAACATGGTCACCTTGCCGATGACCCCGTCCGCGATCAGCTGCCGTGCATATTGACTGGCAGGGGTGCGGATATAGTTGAAGCCGACCATGTTCGCCTGGCCGCTTGCCTCGGCCGCCGCGACCATCGCCTGGCCGTCCTCGAGCCCGGCGCCAAGCGGTTTTTCGCAAAAGACGGGCTTGCCGAGCGCGAAGGCCGCCTCGGCGATCTGGCGATGCGTTTCCTGGGGCGTGGCGATCACGATGGCCTCGACCTTCGGATCCTGGACCAGTTCACGCCAATCCGCGGTCGCGCGGGCGAAGCCGTATTCGCGTCGGTACCTCTCCGCGCTGTCCGGGCGCGATGCGCAGATCATTTCCAATCGCGGGCGCAGCGTCGTGGCAAAGATCGCACCCACCGCCGCCATTGCGACCGAATGCGCCTTGCCCATGTAGCCGCCGCCCAGAACTCCAATTCCGATTTCGCGCAACTTTCGTCCCCTCCTCCGAAAATCAAATTGCAACCGGTTGCAAAATTAGTATCGTCAGATTCGACGACCCGCAAGACGCAATCACCAACGCCTTCAAAATTCCACGAGGCCGGCATCATGACGCAATCGACCATCCGCCTGACCACCGCGCAGGCCATCATCCGCTGGCTGGCGAACCAGTACATCCAGATCGACGGGACCGAACATCGCATCTGCGGGGGCGGCTTCGGCATCTTCGGGCATGGCAACGTCACCTGCCTTGGCGAAGCGCTGAACGACATGCGCAAGGAACTGCCGCTCTATCGCGGGCAGAACGAACAGAGCATGGGCTTCGCCGCTGCAGGCTATGCCAAGCAATGGCTGCGGCAACGCTTCATGTTCTGCACCGCATCGGCGGGGCCGGGCACGTCGAACCTGCTGACGGCCTCGGCGCTGGCCCATGCGAACCGCCTGCCGATGCTGATGCTGTGCGGGGACAGTTTCGTCACCCGCCTGCCCGACCCCGTCCTGCAGCAGATGGAGAATTTCAACGACCCGACCTTCGGCGTGAACGACGCCTTTAAGCCGGTGAGCCGATACTGGGACCGGATCGCGCATCCCGCGCAGATCCTGCAATCGCTGCCGAATGCGCTGGCGACCCTGCTGGACCCGGCCGATTGCGGCCCGGCCTTCATCGGGCTGCATCAGGACGTTCAGGGCTGGACCTACGACTATCCGACGGTGTTCTTCGAAAAGAAGGTCCATCGCATTCGCCGTCAAACCCCGGACGAGGCCGAGATCGCGGACGCCGTGGCCATGCTTGCAGGGGCACAACGCCCGATGATCATCGCCGGCGGGGGCGTTCAATATTCGCGCGCGGTCGCACAGCTGACGGCCCTGGCCGAGGCGCATGACATCCCGGTGGTCGAAACCATCGCGGGCCGCGCCAACATGCTGGACAGCCATCCGCTGAATATCGGGCCGATCGGCGTCACCGGCTCGGACAGCGCCAATGCCATCGCCGCCAAGGCCGATGTGATCCTGGCTGTCGGCACGCGGTTGCAGGACTTCACTACCGGCTCCTGGACGGCCTTTGCGCAGGATGCCCGCTTCGTTTCGGTCAATGCTGCGCGTCACGATGCCAGCAAGCACCTGTCCCTGCCCGTGGTGGGCGACGCGAAGCTGTCGCTGCAGGCATTGCAGGCGGGCCTGGACGGATACCGCGCCCCGAGCGATTGGGTGGATTTTGCCAAGGGCGAACGCGCGACCTGGAACGATTACGTGGCCGAGAATACCCGCGCCGGGAACGGCCCGAACAGCTATGCACAGGCCATCGGCGTGGTGAACGCGCTGTGCGACAGCCGCGACCGGATCGTGGCCGCGGCAGGTGGCCTGCCGGCCGAGGTCACCGCCAACTGGCGCACGCTGGATACCGGCACGGTCGATGTCGAATTCGGTTTCAGCTGCATGGGCTACGAGATCGCGGGCGCATGGGGGGCGCGCATCGCGCAGGCCCAGCAGGAACCCGATCGCGACACGATCACCTTCTGCGGCGACGGATCCTATCTGATGCTGAACTCGGACATCTACAGCTCGGTCCTCAGCGACAGGAAGCTGATCGTGATGCTGCTGGACAATGGCGGCTTCGCGGTCATCAACAAGCTGCAGAACAACACCGGCAACGAAAGCTTCAACAACCTGATCGCGGATTGCCCGACCGTGACGCAGCCCTTTGCCGTCGATTTCGCGGCCCATGCCGCGTCAATGGGGGCGACTGCCGAGCGGGTCGAGAACCCAGCCGAGCTGGCCGAGGCCTTCAAGCGCGCCAAGGCCAGCGACAAGACCTATGTCATCGTCATGAATGTCGATGCCTATGAAGGCTGGACCAAGCAGGGCCACGCCTGGTGGGAGGTCGGCACCCCCCATGTCACCGACAACGACAAGGTGCGCGAGGCGCATCTGGAATGGGAATCCGGTCGAGCCAACCAGCGGAAGGGCGTGTAATGCAGGCCCTGCTGGATGCCATCGCCAAGCGCAGTTTCGTCGTCTTCGGCCGCGCGGGCATGGACCTGTTCGCCACGCCCCCGGGCGTGAAATCCGAAGACGCGGACAGCTTTCAGGCCGATCTGGGCGGATCGTCCGCCAATATCTGCGCGGGCCTGGTCAAGCTGGGCTGCCGGGCGGCGCTGGTCACCAGCGTCTCCGACGATGCGGTCGGACGCTTTGCCACCAACCGCCTGCGCCATTACGGGGTCGATACCCGGTATCTCCAGGTGGTGGGCGGGGAATACCGCCTGTCGCTGGCGGTGTACGAAAGCCGGATCGAGGATTTCCAGAACGTCATCTATCGCAACGGGGCCGTTGATTTCCAGGTGACCGCGCAGGATGTCGATCGCGTCGACCTTGCGGATTTCGGGGCATTGATCACGGCAGGCACGGTCTTTGCCGCAGAACCCGCCCGAGGGGCCACGTTCCACGCCTTTGCCAAGGCGCGCGAGGCCGGTCTGCCAGTGATCTTCGATATCGACTATCGCCCGTATTCCTGGCCCTCGCCGGAAATTGCGGCCGAGGTCCTGTCCCGCGCCGGGGCCGAAAGCGACATGATCGTCGGAAACGACGAAGAGTTCGGCTTCATGGCGGGCGGGATCGACAAGGGGCTGGCCAAGGCCCGCGAACTGGCGGCCCAGGGCAAGCTGGTCATCTACAAGATGGGCCACGAAGGCGCGATCACCTTCGCCGACGGGCAGGAAATCCGGACCGGCATCTTTCCCGTCACCGCCATCAAGCCCAATGGTGCAGGCGACAGCTTCATGGCCGGACTTCTGGCGGGCATCGCCGACGGTCGCCCCCTGCGCGAGGCCGTCCTGCGCGGTTCGGCCTGCGCCTCGATCGTGGTGTCGCGGCCCGGCTGCGCACCCGCCATGCCCGATACCCAAGGATTGAACGAATTTCTTGCCGCCCATCCGGGCGCAACGGATTGCTGAAGGGAAGACCCATGCATATCGCCCCCCATGACAACCGGAACAAACCCATCGTCGATGTCGACGATGCCTTGGTGCCGCTGAACTACTTCAACATCGTCAAGCTGACGCAGGGCCAGTCATTCGACTATGCCGTGCCCGGCTACGAGACCTGCGTCGTCCCCGCCACGGGCACCGTCGACGTGACGGTCGACGGCGCGCATTTCCCCGATCTGGGCAACCGGACCGAGGACGTCTGGGACGGTGAACCCGAAGGCGTCTATGTCCCTGTCGGCGCGAAGGTCCGGCTGACCTGCAAGTCGCCCAAGGCCGAGGTTTTCATCGCCGGGGCGAAATACGACCGGGTGCTGGAACCCTTCGACGTGCGCGCCCCCGATCTGGACGTGGTGCAATACGGGTCCGACGACACCAAGACCCACCGCAAGATCAAGCATATCCTGGGCGCGAACCACCATGACCGCGTGGGGCGTCTGCTGGTCTCGGAACTGTTCACGGTGGGCGAAGGCGGCTGGTCGGGCTTTCCCAGCCACAAGCACGACACCGACCGCAAGGCCGCCGATGGCAGCATGGAGGAGACCCGCCACGACGAGACCTACAATTTCCGCTTCAAGCCGAATTACGGCTCGGGGGTGCAGATGCTCCAGCGCGAGGATGGCAAGCCGGGCGATGCCTACCACATCGTGGACGGATCGACGATCTGCCTGGACAAGGGCTATCACCCCTGCGCGGTGCTTCCGGGTTACCAGATGTATTACTTCACCATCCTGGGCGGTCTCAGCCAGCGCAGCCTCAAGCAGCATTTCCAGCCGACCCATGCACATCAGCTGAAGACCATCCCCGGCATCATGGACATGGTAAGCAGGTTCAAATGACGCTCGTGACACTCAGCGACGTGCTGCAACCGGCGCTGCGGCAGGGCCATGCCGTGGCGGGCCTCGTGACCCTGGGGTGGGAGGACATGCGCGCCTTCGTCGCCGCCGCCGAGGCCGAGGATTGCCCCGTGATCCTGCAGGCCGGGCCAAGCTGTCGCGCGCATACCCCCCTGCCGGTCCTGGGCGCGATGTTCCGCCACCTGGCGCAGAATGCCTCGGTGCCCGTCGTGGCGCATCTGGACCACGGCTATACCGCCGAGGAATGCCGTCAGGCCATCGATTGCGGCTTCACCTCGGTCATGTATGACGGGTCGCGCAAACCGTTGGAGGAGAACATCGCCGAGACCCGCCGCATCGTCGAGATGGCCCATGCAGCAGGCATATCCTGCGAGGGCGAGATCGGCTTCGTCGGTTATTCGGGGGGCGACGGATCGTCCGGGACGGATCCGGCCGAGGCCGCCCGCTTCGCGCGCGAGACCGGCGTCGACGCGATGGCCATATCGGTCGGCAACGTTCACCTGCAGCAGGATCACGAAGGCGGGCTGGACGAGGATCGTATCCGCGCCATCGAAGCGGTGACCGATCTGCCGCTGGTGATCCATGGCGGATCGGGCGTGCCCATCGCGCAGCGCCGCGCGCTGGCGCAGGGGTCCAGCATCTGCAAGTTCAACATCGGGACCGAGCTTCGGATGGCCTTCGGGCGTTCGCTGCGCGAAGCCATCGACCGCGACCCCGCCCGCTTCGACCGGGTGCAGATACTTTCGGAAACGCACGAGCCCATGGTGGCCGCCGCCCGCAGCATCCTGCGGGCCTTCAAGGGAGCATGAGATGCTGAGAATCGGACTTCTGGGCTGCGGCAGGATCGGACAGGTCCATGCAAGATCGATAGGCCAGATCGAAGGCGTGCAGGTGTCGGCCGTCGCGGATGCGGGCGCCGAGGCGGCGCTGGCGCTGGCTGCACGAACCGGTGCCACGGTGATGACGACCGACGCGCTGATCGCCAGCGAACAGGTCGATGCGGTCGTGATCGGCACCCCGACCGACACGCATTTCGATCTGATCCATGCCGCTGCCCGCGCCGGCAAGGCCATCTTCTGCGAAAAGCCGGTCGACATGTCCGCGGACCGCATCCGCGCCTGCGCCAAGGTCGTTCAGGAAGCGGGCGTGCCCTTCATGACGGCCTTCAACCGCCGCTTCGACCCGAATTTCGCGAATGTCCGGGCCCGCATCGCCGCCGGAGAGATCGGCCCCGTGGAGATCGTGACCATCCAGTCCCGCGACCCCTCGCCCCCGCCGATCGGCTATGTGCGCAGCTCGGGCGGGCTGTTCCGCGACATGATGATCCACGACCTGGACATGGCCCGCTTCCTGCTGGCCGAGGAACCCGTCAGCGTCTATGCCGTCGGTGCATCGCTGGTCGATCCCGCCATCGGCGAGGCGGGCGACGTGGATACGGCCGCGGTGACCCTGACCACCGCCAGCGGCCGCATCTGCCAGATCACCAATTCGCGTCGCGCCAGCTATGGCTATGATCAGCGGATCGAGGTGCATGGCCAGAAGGGCATGCTGCGCGCCGAAAACATGCTGGAAAACACGGTCGAGCTTGCGGATGCGGGCGGTTTCCGCAGGGCCCCGGCGCAGCATTTCTTCCTTGAACGCTACGAGGCGGCCTATCGTGCCGAGATGGCGCATTTCGTGGCAGGGGTCGCGGGCGGAGGGGCGATTCTGCCCGGCATCGATGACGGGTTGCGCGCACAGCTGCTGGCCGATGCAGCCACGCAGTCCTGGCAGGAGGGAAAGGCGATCCGGCTGGATTGATCCGCAACGGGCGGATACGCGGGGTCGGCTTCATACCGTGGTCTCGGTCGCAAAAACCCGACGCTTGGCTGGCATCGGCAGATGCGGACCCAAGGCATGAACCGACCCCGCGATTGCCGCAATCCGTCGGACCATCGGCCCGGATCGCCCGGGCATTGCCACCGGAAGGACGATACCGGAGACAACATGCGGGACAAGTCGCCGATCGGGTGGGGTCGGACTTGTCCCGCAGCCGGCCTCGGTCCGCCCCATTTTCCCCTTCACTAGCCGATGAACCGGACACCCGTCACGACAAAGACAGCCAACATGACGGTCTGGGCCACGATCAACGCGATTGCGGTTCCGCCGACATCAAGCATCCGCACAAGCGATGTCTTGATCCCAACCGCGGCGATCGCGACCAGCAGCGCCCAACGGCTGACAGTTTCGCAGAATGCGGCCAAGGCTGGCGGGATCAGCCCCATCGTGTTCAGCGCGGCCAGCATGAGGAAGCCCGTGACGAACAGCGGCAGAAGGGGCG
The DNA here is from genome assembly GCF_018860625.1 of Paracoccus sp. C2R09. GTDB lineage: Bacteria > Pseudomonadota > Alphaproteobacteria > Rhodobacterales > Rhodobacteraceae > Paracoccus. The sequence goes on along the minus strand of NZ_JAHKQB010000024.1, from coordinate 29,343 downwards.
GACGTTCCCCTTCACCCTGAAGGCCGCCCGCCCGCATCGCGATCGAAAACACCAGCACCACTGGGGCAAGCATCGACACGCGGATCAGCTTGACCAGGGTCGCGGTTTCCCCGACCTCGGGGTTGATTGAAAATCCCGCGCCCACGACCTGGGCCACATCATGGATCGTCCCGCCCAGGAACACCCCCGATTCCAGCGCGTCGAACTGCAGCCAGCGGGCCAGAAGCGGATAGAGGATCATCGCGATCGTCGACAGCAGCGTGACCGAGAGGACCGTGAAGGCCAGGTTGCGTTCGGACTTGTCCGTGCGCGGCAGGACCGCGGCGATGGCCATGGCGGCCGATGCCCCGCAGATCGCCACCGATCCGCCCGTCAGCAGGGCCAAACGCCATCCGCGCCCCATGATCTTCGCCGCCAGCAGGGCGAACGCGATGGTGAACACCACCCCGCCGATCACGAGGGCGATCATGCCCGGCCCCAACTGCGACAGCATCTGCGCCGAAATGCGCGCGCCCAGCAATGCCACCCCGATCCGCAGAACCGACTTGGCCGCATATTCGACGCCTCGGACCGTCCGGGTTCCGTCCTCGGCCAGGAAGTTCAGCGACAGGCCCAGCAGAAGCGCCATGAGCATGGCCGGTGCGCCGTAATGTTCGGACAGGAACTGCGCGGTGATCGCCACAAGCACGGATACCGCGATGCCCGGCAACAGCGCGCGACCTTGCACAAGGAGGCTGTTCGGCGTCGGCATGTCGAAGCCCGCGCTCATGCCCCCACCGACGCCTTCGAACCGGCAGCCGCGATCTGAGCCAGCAGCGCATCGTCGATTTCGATGCCGTTCCGGGCAACGTCCTGCCGCATTTGCGTCCGGCGGGCACCGGGCAGCCGTGCCCCGGGATCGCCCTCGACCGCCGAGGCCAGGTCGTCGAAACGCTGCAGCGCATCCGCGGGCCGAGGCATCTGTTCCTGTCCCTCGAGTGCGCGAACGATGCCCGTGACATGGGCGGTCGCCCCCGGACCGAATGCGCCCGGATCGATGGCCAGGATCAGTTGCCCCACCCCCGGCGGCGGCCCTTCCGCGGTAAAGAACGACGACGCCTCATGCGCGAAGTTCGCGCCGACCAGCCCGGCCGCCAGCAGCTCGACCATCAGTGCCAGCGCGGTGCCCTTGGCATCCCCCATGGGCAGCATGGTTCCTGCCAGTGCCGCACCGGCGTCCGTCGTGGGCCGCCCCTCGGGATCCAGCGCCCAGCCTTCGGGTATCGGTTCGTTGCGCTGATCTGCCGCCATGACCTTGCCCCGCGCCACCTTCGACAGGGATATGTCGACCACGATCGAGGGTTTCCCGGCGGGCCGTGGGGCGGCGAAAGCGATGGGGTTCGTCCCGAACAGCGGCCTTCTGCCACCCCAGGGGGCCATCGCGGCCGGGGCATTGGCGAACATCATCGCGACAAGCCCCGCATCGGCCAGACGCTGAACGGTGACACCCGCCACGCCGCAGTGATGCGAATTGGCGATGCCCGCCACGGCAATGCCCTGCCGGGGCGCGGCAGCCGTCAGCCATTCCACTGCCACATCCAGCGCCGGATAGGCAAAGCCGCCCCGTGCATCCACCCCGAGCGCCCCGGGCCGCGAATGGTTCCGGACGGGTTGCGCCATGCCGTCCACCTTGCCGCTGAAGGCCTGCGCAGCATATGCGGGCAACCGGCGCAGGCCGTGACCGGATTGGCCGGCCTCTTCGGCGGCGACCAGTGCGCGGGCCACTGCGGCTGCATTGGCCGGTGCCGTGCGGCATCGCAAAAGCGTCCGCACGACCAGATCATGCGCCTCTGTCGGGGTCAGGTTCGCCATGCTTCAGACCCTTTCCTTCAAATGAGCCAGCACCTTGTCCGCGATCAGGTTGCTGACGCGAACATTCGATTCCTCGGTCACGCCTGCCACATGCGGGGTCAGGATCACGTTATCGATGCCCGCCAGCCGCGACCCGGCCTCGGCCTGAAGCGGCTCGGTCTCGAAGACATCCAGTGCCGCACCGGCCAGGCGCCCCTCGCGCAGTGCCGATGCCAGCGCGTCCTCGTCCACCACGCCGCCGCGTGCGGCATTGATCAGGACGGCGCGCGGCTGCATCCGCGCAAGGGCGGCACGGTCGATGACATGCCATGTCTGCGAGGTCAGCGGCACATGCAGGCTGAGAACATCCGCACCCTCCATCAGCTGCTCGAAGCCTACGCTGGTCGCGGCGGCCCAGGCAGGATCCCCCGCGGGCAGATGCGGATCATGAGCGATCACCTGCATGCCAAGCGCCCTTGCGCAGCCCGCGACCTGTCGCGCGATGGATCCGAAGCCCAGAAGCCCCATGACGCGCCCCGACATCTCTCGGCCGATCAGGGACTGACGCGGCCATTCCCCTGCCGCGACGCGGTCGCTTGCAAGATATGCCCCCCGCAACAGCATCATCGCGGTGGTGATGACGTATTCGCAGACCGCCAGATCGTTTGCCCCGGTCGCGGGCCAGACGGTGATGCCCCTCTCCTTGCAGGCAGGCAGATCGATATTGTCCAGGCCCACGCCCAGTCGACCGACTGCGCGCAGCCCCGGCGCGGCATCCAGCAGCGCGGCGTCCACGCGGGTCCGGTTGCGCACGATCAGCACCTCGGCCGAGGCAATGGTGCGGCGCAGGTCGTCCGGTCTGTCGACCAGATCGGGCTGGTAGGCGGTAGAGGTCGCGCCCGTCAGTCGGACGACTGCATCCTCGTCCATGAATTCGGAAATAACGATGCGTGACATGTCGCTCCTTTCGAGGGTCATCAGGGAAGCAGGCCGGTGGGCATGGGTATGTTCAGCACCCTAACCATCAGCAGATAGAAGGCGCCGACCATGATCAGGACGCCCATGGCATAGAGGCAGAGCCGCACGAGGCCAAGCCGACCGAACTGCCCGGTCAATGTCAGGATCATGCAGGCCAGGATCGAGGTCGTGAACATGCCCAGATGCGGGAACAGCAGCGCCCAACCCAGCATCGTCGCGCCCAGGACAAGCCCGCGGCCGGTCGCATCGTCGGATGGGGGGGCCAGCGTCGGGGCGGGACCGCCCCGCGCCGACCGCACGGCCTGCACGACCGACAGCACCGCCAGCACGACTGCCACGGCCAGCGGAAATGCAGCCGCCATCGCCCCCAGTCGGCTTGCCTGCAGGATCATCCAGACCGCAAGCCCCAGGAACACCAGCGCTCCGACCAGTCCCGGAACGTCGCCCCCTTGTCGGGGCGCCACATCGGCAAGCTGCCCCTGCCGCCTGCGCCGCAACAATGGCAGGCACAGGGTCGCGGCGATCAGCGCGACGATCCCCCAGCTGATCGGACGGTTCAGCAGCAGCTGGCCCATGAAATCGCCCCTGGCGCCGCCGATCATCCAGGCACGCATGAAACCCTGTTCGGCGATCTGGCCCAGCACCAGGCCCAGCACGATGGGGGATGCGCCATATCCGCCGCGCGCGGCTGTCCATCCGATCAGCCCCATCACGACCATGACGAGCACGTCATGCGGGTTGGCATGGATGGCAAAGCTGCCGACGATGGTCATGTAGGCGATCAGCGGGACCAGCATCGCCTTGGGCACGTTCGCGATGAAGCGGAACGCATAGCGCCCAACCACCAGGCCCGTGGGCAGCATCAGCAGCGTCGCGACCAGCAGCCCCGTCATGAAGACGTAGACCGTGCCGTCGCCCGACTGGAACAGCGCAGGCCCGGTCCGTATGCCCTGGACCATCAGCGCCCCCATGATCACCGCATCGGGGGGTGTTCCGGGAATGCCCAGCACCAGGGTGGGGATGAACCCGCCGCCGACGGTGGCGTTGTTCGCGCTCTCGGTGGCCAGCAGGCCGCCCGGCTCACCCTTGCCGAACGCTTCGGCGCGAGGGGACGCCCGGCGCGCCTCGGCATAGGAAATGAGCGAGGCGATGGATCCGCCCGCGCCCGGCAGGATACCCACCAGCGTCCCGATCAGAGACGACCGAAGCAGGTTCACCCAATCGCGCAGCGCGATGCCCAGGGCCTCGAACAGCCGGAACCCGCGTGCCGGGGCGGGCTCCAGGTGCTGCCCCTCGCCCGCCACCATGCCGATCAGCACCGGGATGCAATAGAGCCCGATCAGCGCCGCGACGATGTCGATCCCACCCAGCATCAAGGGCATTCCGCCGGTAAAGCGGACGTCGCCGCCGATCACCGCCACGCCGATCATGGACAGGAACAGGCCGAACATTCCACCGATCATGCCCTTGACGACATTGCCCTGCGACAAGGTGGCGATCAGGGTCAGACCCAGGATCGCCAGCCAGAAATACTCTGTCGATTGGAAGGCCAGTGCCAGGGTCGCCAATCTGGGCGACAGCGTCATCAGCAGGATCGCCCCCACGAGTCCGCCGACCACGCTGGCGATGGTCGCAAGTGTCACGGCCAGGTCGCCATCGCCGCGCTTGGCCATCGGAAAGCCGTCGAAGGTCGTGGCGATGGCCGATGGGGTGCCGGGCGTGTTGACCAGGATCGCGGCAAAGGCCCCGCCATAGATCGCGCCGGTATAGATGGCCCCCAGCATGATCAGCCCCGATGCAGGGTCCATGACGAAGGTGAAAGGTACGAGAACCGCGATGGCCATGGTCGCGGACAGGCCCGGCAGGGCGCCGATCACCGTGCCCGCCAGCACGCCCAGGAATGCCAGCCCGACATTGACCGGGCTGAGGGCCGTCAGAAAGATGCCGATCGGATCCGCCATGATATCCCCCGATGAACGGAATGAATTTGGGTCTTCGGATGCGGCACCGGGCGGCGCCGCATTCTCGGGACGGTGTCAGTCCTGGCGGTTCAGCTGGCGCGCGACCTCTTCATAGGCGGCCTTTCGTTCGGCCATGAATTCACCCATCCGGGCATAGGGAACGTCTGCCATCGCATAGCCGTCAGCCTCCATCCGCGCGCGGAATTCGGGGTCGGCATTGATCGCGGCGATCGTGTCGGACAGCTGTTCGCGCAGATCCTCGGGGGTCGAGGACGGCACGGCAATGCCACGATACGCGCCACCGACCATGTCGATGCCCAGTTCGCGGAAGGTCGGCACGTCGGGGAACAGCGGGTGGCGTTCTTCGGTCGCGACCGCCAACATGCGAACCGCGTCCGCCTGCCGCGCCGCCACGGTGGTATAGCCCCACAGGATGTCGACCTCTCCGCCCAGCAGACCGGATTCCGTGGACCCCGTCCCGCTATAGGGGATGTAGGTCGTTTCGGTCCCGGTCCGGTTCGCGAAGACCTGGTTCGCAACGTGGTTCGCGGAATTGGTCCCCGTCCCTCCGGCAATCACGCCACCGGGATTGGCCTTCGCCGCGTCGATCACGTCCTGCACGGTCTGAAAGGGGCTGTCATTGCGCACCAGCAGCGCATCGGGGGTGAAATGGAACATGTAGATGTTGGTGATGTCGTCCGTGGCATAGCCCGGATCCTGCAGCATGGGTTGCAGTACGATATGGGGCAGGTTCGTCCCCATGATCGTCATGCCGTCGCCGGCATATCCGTTCAGTCCCGACCAGGCCTGAGCCCCGCCCGCGCCGGGCAGATACTGCACGATCAGGTCCTGGCCCGTCACCTTGCTGAAGAACGGCTGCTGGTAACGCGCGGTGATGTCGCTCTCGCCGCCCGCGTTGAAGGGGATGATGTAGTTCACAGGCCCATCGGGCCATGCGAATGCCGCCGGGGCCTGCATCACGACGATGGTCGCGGCAGCACCGATCAGGCGACGAAGCTTCGTCGTTCCGAACATGTCCATTCCTCCCGTTATGAGACCGCGGGCAGCGATACCGCCCGCGCCTTGGGGCATCCGCCGGCCCCCTCCTCAAAGGGCCGGCGGCGCCTTGCGCGATCAGGCGCTGCGATAGAGCTTGGTCATCGAGAATTCGCGATGCCCGAGCGCTTCGGCGGCGGTCGCGCGACCGTTGGCGGTGCGCACGATCATGTCGATCAATGCATCGCCCGCCTCGTCGATGGTCTGTTCCCGGCTGAGAACGCCGGTCACGTCCACGTCGATATGTTCCGACATGGTGCGCAGCGTCCGGGGGTTGCCCGAAATCTTGATGACCGGCACGATCGGGTTGCCGACCACGTTGCCCTGGCCCGTCGGGAAGGTGTGGATGACATATCCCCCCGCAGCCATCAGCGTGACGCATTCCGCGGCCGCGGACGAGCTGTCCATGAAATACAGCCCCGGCCCCTTCGACGGCGCTTCGGCCGGGCCCATCGCGTCGATATAGCTCGACTTCTTGCCGATCTTCTCGAGATTGCCGAGGGCCTTTTCCTCGATCGTGGTCAGGCCGCCCAGGATGTTGCCCTTGGTGGGCTGGCTGTCGGACAGGTCGTCCGTCTGATGGGCGAAGATCACGTCGTCGGAATAGGCCTGCCAGATCTTCTTGAACTTCGCCGCAGCCTCGGGGGTCGCCGCGCGCTTTTCACAGATATGTTCGGCGCCGGTAATTTCCGAAGTCTCGCCGAAGCAGCCATAGAGCCCGTGCGGCAGCAGCTTGTCGTACATGTTGCCCACCGTCGGGCAGGAGGACAGACCCGTGGTCGTGTCACTCTCGCCGCACTTGGTCGAGACCCACAGCTCCGAGATCGGGCAATCCTCCTTCTGCAGCTCTGTCGCCCAGTGGACATATTCCTTGGCCTGCCAGCTGGCCTGGCGGATCGTCTCGAAATCGCCCTTCTGCTCGATCGAGAAGCCGGTGACGGGCTTGCCGGTCCTGGCGATGCCATCGACGATCACCTTCGTCCATTCGGGCTCGATCCCGATGACGACGACCGCGGCCACGTTCGGGTTCGCGCCCGTCCCTATGATGGTGCGGAAATGCAGGTCCAGATCCTCGCCGAACTGCAGGCGACCATAGGCATGCGGGATGGCAAGGGTGCCCTTGACGTTGTTCGCGACCGCCTCGCAGGCCGCGTTCGAGATGTCGTCGACGGGCAGGATGACGACATGGTTGCGAACGCCCACGCGTCCGTTCTCGCGGCGCCATGCGCTGACGGTCGTGTTGCTGATATCCAGGGCCATGCTTACCACCGTTTCGTCTTGCAATTGTGGGTGTGGACATGCGCGCCCACCTCGGCGTCACCGACCATCTTGCCGATGTCCTCGCCGTATTTCATGACCGTATCCCCGGCCTTCAGCGGCTTCAGCGCGACCTTGTGGCCGATCTGGATGTCGGCCTTGGCGGTCAGCCGGAAATCCGAATTGTCTGCGGTGACCACGCACAGCATGTCGGTGCCCGCGGCGAGGTTCTCGACGACGACGACGCCGACATTGTCCTCGTGGTCGTGGACCAGAAGTTGCGGATTGCTCAAAGGATCTCCTCCCTTTCCTCGATGTGTCTTTCCCTGACTCGGGTAATAACAGATATAACTACTCTTATACAAGACTAGTTATACACGTATTGTGCAGCGATGCCCGGGCGTGGTATCCGGGGGAAACGAATTCGGGGATTTGCATCAGCGATGGCACAGCCGCTCTATCAGAAGGTGATCGACACGATCGTGGCGCGAATTGCGTCGGGTGAACTGCTTGCGGGCGGCATGCTGCCAAGCGAGATGCAGCTGGCATCCGAGGTGGGCGTATCGCAGGGCACCGCGCGCAAGGCGCTGATGATGCTGGAACAGCACGGCATCCTGCGTCGCGAACAGGGGCGCGGCACCTTCGTGACGGCCAGAACCCCCGAAAGCTCGCTCTTCAACTTCTTCCGCCTGCGCGAGGGGGACGGCGCGATCGTCAGCCCGGAACCGGTCGAGGAGAAGATCGTCCAGCGCGCCGCGACGCAGGTGGAACGCGCGACCCTGTTCGAGCGGCCCGAGACCGTCTACGAGATCGCGCGCATCCGCAGCATGGATGGCACCAACAGCACGATCGAGACCTCGGTCGTGCCTGCGCAATTGTTCGCGGGTCTGGAGAACCGCGCACCCCTGCCGAGCGCGCTCTATATCCTCTATCAGCAAAGCTATGGCTGCATCGTGCTGAAGGCCGAGGAAAGCATCACGGCCACCGTGGCCGATGCCGACCAGGCCGCAGCCCTTGGAATCGCGCAAGGCGCCCCCCTTCTGCAGGTAGAGCGCCTTGCCTTCGATATCCTGGGCCGCCCGATCGAGCGTCGCCGCAGCCTCTATCGCACCGATCGCTTCAGCTATCGCGTGACCTTGGACTGATCGCCCGGCAGCAAGGTGATCTTGGGGGCCGCGACCCGGCCTTCGGCAATGCGTCGGAATGCGTCCGGGCCATCCGTCAGCGGGGCGGTTTCGGCCCAATCGAGCGCCCCGAGCCTGCCGTCGAAGATCGCCTGCGCGGTATCGCGGAAATCCTGCGCGGTATAGGTATAGGTCCCGATGAAGCTGAGCTCCTGCAGGGTCGCGCGGCGGATATCGAACCCCGGTCCGGTATCCCCCAGCCCGATATGCATGAAGACGCCGCCCGGGCGCAGCGCCGCGCTGCCCGCCGCGCGGGTGGCCCCGAACCCCACGCCGTCGATCACCAGATCGATGTCGCGTGGCGCGGGATCCTTCGCCGGATCGAAGACCTCGATCCCGCGCTGCATCTGGACGATCCTGCGCCGCGGCGCCGATGTCTCGGCCAGGAAGATGTGCCCTGCCCCCATGGCACGCAGGACCAGCGCCGCGCCCAGGCCGATGGCACCGCCGCCCATCACGAGGCAGCGCGCCTCGTTCAGCGGAATATCCAGCGCGCGCGCACCCAAACGGACCGCATGCCACCCGCAGGCCAGCGGCTCGGTCAGCGACGCGACCGCCATCGTCACGTGATCCGGCACGACCACGAGATTGCGTTCCGGGATCGCCAGAAGTTCCGCAAAGGCCCCTTCGCGCGGTGGCATCGAGATGATCTGCCGCGTGCCGCAAAGGTTGTCGCGTCCCGCCCGGCAGGCAGGGCAATCGCCGCAGGTGACCAGCGGGTTCACCGTAACGCGGCAGCCGCGCATCGACCCCTCGATCACCGTGCCCGCGGCCTCGTGGCCCAGGATCAGCGGAGCGGGGCGGCGGTCGTCATGTCCCGCCCATGCATGCATGTCGGAACCGCAGATGCCCACCGCCTCGACCCGGACAAGCGCCTCGCCATCGGCGGGTCGCGGATCGGGCAGATCGAGCAATTCGAGCTGCTTCACGCCGGTATAGACCATGGCCTTCATTTCGCGGTGAACCCCCCGTCGACATAGAGGATCTGCCCGGTGACGTATTCCGACGCGTCCGAGCACAGGAACATCGCGGGGCCGGTGATATCGTCCAGCCTGCCGTTTCGCCCGATGCAGGTCTGGGCGGCATTGCGCGCGGCCAGATCCGCATCGCCGAAGACGGGGCCCGTCAGCTCTGTCGGGAAGAATCCCGGCGCCAGGGCATTGGCCATGATCCCGTCGCGGGACCAGGCCTCGGCCATGGCACGCGTCAGCTGGGCGATGCCCCCCTTGGACGCGCCATAGGCGATCCCACCGTGGAATGCCCGCCCGCTTTGGAGCGAGGCGAAGTTCAGGATGCGCCCCCAGCCCCGATCCCGCATTCCCGGAACCATCGCCTGCGCCAGGAAGAAGGGCACCGACAGGTTCAGGTCCAGCGTGGTGAGCCAGCCATCCAAGGTGACCTCGTCCGCGGGCTGGCGGGTGTTGATCCCCGCCGCGTTCACGAGGATGTCGGGCGGTCCGAAGACATCCGCCACCTCGGCCGCGATGTCGGGCACGCCCTGCAGATCCGACAGGTCGGCCGAAATCGCCCGGGATCGCGTCCCGTCGCACCAATCGGCCTTGCGCCGTGCGACGCTGACGACGCGTGCCCCACCCCGGACCAGGGACTGCGCGATCGTCCGGCCCAGGCCCGAACTGGCCCCGGTCACGCAGGCGATCCGTCCTTCGACTGACAGGGTCGCCGTCATGCGGGCACCTCGGTTCCGCTCAGGTCGAAGCTCTCGTCGGGGAAGTACTTGGCCAGCCGGATGTCGGCGGTGCGGGCATGACCCTCCATCCCCTCGAGCCGCGAGATGCGCGCCGTCGCTTCGGCAATGGGCCGTGCGCCGTCGCGGGTGGCACGCTGCCAGGTGACCAGCTTCATGTACTTGTGGACCGACAGACCCCCGGTATAGCGCGCGGCCCCCGAGGTCGGCAGGACGTGGTTCGTCCCCGAAGCCTTGTCGCCGAATGCCACGGTCGTTTCCTCGCCCAGGAACAGGCTGCCATAGCAGGTCAGGCGGTTCAGCCACCAGTCGAGGTCGTCCGCCTGCACGGTCAGATGCTCGGGCGCGTAGCTGTCCGAGGTCGCGGCCATCTCCTCGCACGTGTCGCACAGGATCACCTCGGCATAGTCGCGCCATGCGTCGGTGGCATTCCGGGCGTTCAGTTCGGGCAGGGTCCCGATAAGTTGCGGCACGCGGGCCATGACCTTCTGCGCCAGATCGCGGTCGTCGGTCACAAGCCAGACGGGCGAGTTGTAGCCGTGTTCGGCCTGCCCCACGAGATCCCATGCCACGATCTCGGGATCGGCGCTGCCATCGGCCAGGATCAGGCTGTCGGTGGGACCTGCGAACATGTCGATGCCCACGCGACCGAACAGCAGGCGCTTGGCCTCGGCCACGAACTGGTTGCCCGGCCCCACCAGGATGTCGGATTGCGGCAGCCCGAACAGCCCGAAGGCCATCGCGGCGATCCCCTGCACGCCCCCAAGCGCCAGGATCTGATCCGCCCCGCACAGATCGGCGGTATAAACGATCGCCGGGTTCAGCCCGACCCCCGGACGCGGGGGCGAGCAGACCGAGATGTTGCCGCAGCCTGCAACCTTGGCCGTCGTGACCGTCATCAGCGCAGATGCGACATGGCTGTAGCGCCCGCCGGGGGCATAGCAGCCCGCCGCGTTGCAGGGGATCGCCTTCTGGCCAAGGATCAGGCCGGGTTGGATCTCGGTCTGGAAATCGCTGATCGTCTGCTTCTGGGCTTCGGCGAAACGACGCACGTTGTCATGGGCGAAGCGGATGTCGTCCTTCAGTTGCTGGCTCAGCTGGGCGGCGGCCGCGTCGATCTCGTCGCGGGTCAGGACGATGTTGCCCTCGTAGCGGTCGAATTTCTGCGCGTATCTGCGCGCCGCGTCTTCGCCGCCGGCCTCGATCTCGGCCAGGATGTCCTGAACGATCTGGCGGGTCTCGCCGGCATCGGTCGTGGATTGGCGGGCTGCTTTCTTCAGATAGGTGACGGACATGTTGACCCTCTCATTTCAGGTTTTCAGGAAGCATCAGCGTCGAGACGACCGGCAGGTATGCGATCAGCAGAACGACGATCAGCATGCAAAGGACGAAGGGAACGGCGCGTGCCGAGATGCGGAGGATGGATTCCCCCGTCAGCCCGCCCACGACGAACAGGTTCAGCCCCAGGGGCGGCGTGATGAACCCCACCCCGAGTGCCGTGATCATCATCACGCAGAACTGGATGTCGTTCATGCCGATGCTGTCTGCCAGGGGCTTCAGCAGGGGTGCCAGGATGACGATGTTGGGCGTCGTTTCCATCACGCAGCCTGCCAGGATCAGGATGCCGATCATGCACAGGATCATCACCCAAGGCTCGTTGCTGATCGAGGTCATGGTATGAACGAAGCCCTGCGGCACCCCCATCGCGGACAAGGCCTGCGAAAGCGGCAGCGACATCGCGATGATGGGCACGATGACACCGTTGACCTTGGCCGAACTGACCATCATCGAGGGGAAATCCGACAGTTTCAGCGTTCCGAGGATGAAACCCAGGATGATGGTGATGGTGACGGCCGTGGCGCCCGCCTCGGTCGGGGTCAGGCGCCCGCTGAAGATGCCCCAGAAGATGACGCCCGGAACGATGAAGGCATACCAGCCCCTTGCGATCGTCCGGCCAAGATTGGCCAGCCATTCCGAAAGGCTGAGCGGATTGCCGGACTCGTAGGCATGGCGACGGTTGACGATGGTGTTGGTCAGCAGGATCGATCCGAGGATGATGACGCCGGGGATCAGTGCCGCCTGGAACAGCGTGGAGGCCGAGATCCCCAGGACCAAGCCGATCACGATATAGGCGATCGAGGGCGGGATCAGGATGCCGGTGCAGGCCCCCGCCGCGACGAGCGCGCAGGCATAGGGGCGCGGATAGCCGCTTTCGACCAGGCGCGCGATGGTCATGCGTCCGACTGCGGCGGCCCCGGCCGCATCCGACCCCGAGATGGCCGAGAACATCCCGCAGACCAGCACCGTGGCCGATCCGAAGCCGCCGCGCGTCCAGTTGGTCAGCGCCTCGGCCACGTCCAGGAACTTGCGGCTGAGACCGGTGCGCACCAGCACGTCGCCCGTCAGGATGAAGAGCGGGATCGCGGTCAATGCGAAGTGGTCGATCCCCGAGAACAGCCCCTCACCGACCAGTGAAAGGGGCAGCACCTGCGATGTCAGCAGCAAGAGCACCGATGCGGATCCGATCGCGACCCAGACCGGCACCGCCAGCGCCACCAGCCCCAGGAAGACGACGACGGGAAGATAGAAGGTCCAGTCCAGCGCGACCGCACCCTGTTCCATTTGTTGCCAGAGCATTGCGACCTCACTCGAACAGGCGTTCGCCTTCGTAGACGGGGTTGCCCAGGCGCAGATCGCGCAGGTCCCGACCGAGGCATTGGAAAAGACGGAAGATCATCAGCGCGAAGCCGATCGGCACCGCCATCAGGAACCACACCATCGAGATGCGCAGCCCGTGGCTGACCGAACCGAACTTCCACGAGATCTCGGCCGTGTCGATGGCCAGCCACAGCGCCAGCAGGGCCAGCGCCAGCGTGACCAGGTCGCCGAAGATGTAGATCAGCGCCCGCCCGCGTGGCGGAAGATAGTTCAGGATGACGTCGATGCGGATATGGGCGCGTTCGCGCACGGCCGCCGCCGCACCGATCCAGCAGAGATAGATGAAGCTGTAGCGCACCACCTCCTCTCCCCAGATGGAGGAATAGGCGAAGACCTCCCGGCGGACGACTTCGATGGTCATCGTCGCGACCAGCATCAGATAGAACACGAGCAGCGCCCAACGCTCGATATTCCGGTCCAGGATTTGGAACATGGTTCTCCTCCGGCCGCCGGAAGACGGTCGTCTGCGAGGTTTCGTTTGCCGAAAAGAAGCCGAGGGTCGCGCCTGTCAGCGCGACCGCCACCGATCACGTATCGTGAACATAGGCACGCCCGTCGGTGGACGCGGCCTCGGCCAGCTTGTCGAACTCGGCCATGGATCCGGCAAGATGGGTCTTCGTCGCGTCCCATTCGGAACGCTGGAAGCCGCCGGCCTCCTTCCACTGCGCCATCTGGTCGTCATCCAGCGAATGGAACTCGACGCCGCTGCGGCGCAGCTCGGCCATGGCGTAACCGCGCGCGGCAGGCACCTTGGCAAGGTTCTGGTCGCCGGTGACTTGGGCCGCGAACTCGACCGCCTCGCGCAGATCGTCGGGCAGCCCCTCGAACCATTCGAGGTTGCACGAATACACCTGCGCGTCCGGAACGGCCTTCGTGAAGGTGACGTGGCTCAGCATGTCCTTGAACCCGAACACATAGAGCGCCCCCGTCGAGGGATCGAGCGCGTCCGCCACGCCCTGCTGGATGGCCGAGGGCGTCTCGCCCCAGGCGATGGGTGTCGGGTTCGCGCCGACCATGCGGTAATAGGTCTGCATGATCTCCGAGCCGGGAACGCGGAACTTGATCCCGCGCATGTCCTCGGGCGTCAGCACCGGCTTGTCGATGCTGTTGCGCAAGGCCACGCCACGCGGATCGATGATGGCATAGAACAGCGGCTTGAAGCCCCGTGCCTCGATCTGCGGATGGACCGTGGTCGTCCAGTGGTCGGACCGCACGAGATTGACGAAGCGCTGGTTGCTGCCGCACAGATAGGGCAGGTTGATCAGGTCCACGACCGGTGCGTAGGGCGCGAAATTCGCGATGGAGTGCTGGGCCGCCTGGATGGTGCCCGATTGCACCTTCTGGACCAGTTCGTTGGCCGAGCCGAGCTGCCCCGCCGGGGCCAGCTTCACATAGATGCGGCCGCCGCTGAGGTTCTGGACGTTCTCCTTCATGTCCAGCTGCATGATCGGATAGCTGCGATCGGCGAACATGGTATAGGCCGTGGCAAGCGTCATGACCTCTTCGGCGGCGCGTTCGCGTTCCTGTTCCTCGTTCGCCGTCTGGGCGGCTGCGCTGTCGGACCAAAGGGTGCCTGCCGCCCCCGCCAGCACCGCGGCGGTAAAGCTACCTGTTCCGGCCAGCTTCAGGAAATTGCGGCGTGTCGCATGACGCCGATCGATTTCGTCGTTTTCATCAAACATCGTTCCTCCCCCTCCCAAGGGAACTTCGTTCAGGTCTTTTGTCTTGCCTCGCTTATCAATGTCCCGACCGCAAAGGCGGTCGCGGCGGCTGCCATCAGCAGCATCTCCCCCACGTTTCCCAGAAGGACCGTCCCGCCGGCTCCCATCAGCAGGTTGGCCACGAAGCTTGCAAAAAGCAGGCCCGAGATCGCGAAGGCCGTGATTGCCGAACTGCTCATCGACACCTCCTCCGTGTTCGAATCGCTACGTCATTTGTTGTGTAAGCGCTTACATCTTGTGATGCAAGCGCTTACATACGATATTGGCGGCGTTATGGAGTATGTTTGATGGGTGCCGATACGGAGCCGCGGAATGACCGCCCAAAAGTGCCGACCCTCGAGGATGTGGCACGTCTTGCAGGCGTTTCGACCGCCACCGTGTCGCGGACGCTGAATTCGCCCGACCGCGTTCGGACGGAAACCCGCCTTGCGGTCGAGAATGCGGTCGCCGTCCTGGGTTATACGCCGAATTTCGGCGGACAGGCATTGGCGTCGCGGCGCAGCAACACGATCGGGGCGATCATTCCGACGATGGCCAATTCGATCTTTGCCACGGCCGTGCAGGCGCTGCAGGAAACCCTTGCGGCACGAAACGTGATGCTGCTGGTCGCAAGTTCCCAGTATTCGCCCATGCGAGAGCAGACGCAGTTGCGCACATTGCTGGCGCGCGGGGTGGACGGGATCGCCCTTATCGGCAGCGAACGCCCGCCCGAAGTCTATGACATCCTGGAATCGCGCCGCGTGCCCTTCGCGCTGCTGTGGTCGGCGCCCAGGGCGTCGTCGCATCTGACCATCGGTTTCGACAATGCCGCCGCCGCATCGGAGGTGGCCCGAAACGTGCTGGCTGCCGGGCATCGCCGGATCGCCCTTCTTACTGGCATGATCGAGGGGAACGACCGCGCCCGTGCCCGCCTGCAGGGCGTGACCGAGGAACTTGCCCGCGCAGGCATCACGCTTGACCCCGGCGACATCGTGGCGCTGCCCTATACCCTGGACGACGGAGAGGCCGGAGCCATCCGTCTTCTGTCGCGCCCGGATCGTCCGACTGCGATCATCTGCGGCAACGATGTGCTGGCTGCGGGTGCGATGCGCGGGGCACGGGCGATGGGCCTGTCGATCCCGGGCGACGTCTCGGTCACGGGCTTCGACGACATAGAGCTTGCGACAGCAGTCAGCCCTGCCCTGACCACCGTTCGCGTTCCCCACCGCCGCATGGGCGAGGCCGCGGGCCAGGCCCTGTTGGAGTGGATCGAGACCGGACAGCAGCCGCGCTCGATCGGCTTCCCGGCCGAGTTCATCGCGCGTTCCTCTCTTGGGCGTCCGCCGGGGGGCTGAGGCCCCTGTGGTGATCGAAAGCATAACCTTCGCCGCCCCGTACGGGGCCTGCGCGGCATCGGACAGGCCCATCCTTCGGCGCAGTGCTCATCCTTGTCCGACGCAGAGCCACTGCCCACTCACCCGCCGATCACGACATCACCCGCGCGACTGCAGCAACCAGATAAGGCTATCTTCCTTTGCGGACGGGGGCTGGGGCGATGATGCTGCCCAGGCCTCGGAACGACACCATGCATGGGTTGAACCGCCACTAGCATCGTTCCAGTCAGCAGGCAGAAGCCCATTGCAGCTTGGATCAGATGCGCTGCAGCAAAGTCGATGTCGGACACCAGCAGCCACGCCGCGATGTTTCGGGAAAGGGACATGCGCGCGACCATGGACAGATGACGGAGCCCGTGGCCGGGGCATGATCCGGCCATCTGGCGACACCCGCGCCCTCGGCGGGGCACTCGAGGAATTGCCGTTGGCGGATCACTGGAGAATGCCATACCGATCAGCATCAGCGATTTCACAACCGCCGCGGCCGTACCGCGCGACCTTGGAAAGAACTCCCGAGCCCCGAACCGCAACAGTAACGCACGAAAACGATAACGATTCATAGGGTGTGACACCCCAGATAAAGGCGCCTTGCATCGCGGGTTCTAAAGGCATTCACACGCGTTACAGTCGATCGCGCCTGTCATATCAGAACCGGTGCGAATACTGTCTGGCGAAGGAAGGCGGAGAAAGATCAGCACGGTCGCGGGAGGGATAAGGCAGGTACCCTTGTGCGTTGCCCTGCAGACCCGTGCGACCGACACCACGCGCCGACAGTCCCCGCTGCTTGTCGCCGCGTTGCAGCTGAATGTGGCAGCGTTCCAACATATCAGCAATCATGCCGTACTCGACCTGCTTCCAATCAGCGCATAATATAAAGACTACAGGTCACCTACTCTTCATGCGCACGATTACGGCCCTCAAAGGATGAGAGTATCGAAACATGCAGTCGTAAACTTTTGCAGCTCGCCCGGGTATGACCGCACAGGCGTGGCAAACTGTATGTGCTGCACCGGCTGCAGCGAACACACCGGCTCCCCTATCAAAGCTGGCAATCCCGAGATTGACCCCTTGCTCATTAACAGAGCCTTTGGCTCATGACCACTCGAAGCCGCCATTGCCCGAGGCAATAACAAGATCACGGGTGATCTGTCTGACCTTTCGAAAAGAGCCTTCAAGTTAGGCCTGCACATGCTTCACCGAACGGCACGGATCGAAAGCCAGCCCGTGTCGCGTGACGCTTGCGACCCTCGCCCCCACGACCAGGACCAGGACCAGGACCAGGACCAGGACCAGGACCATACCGCCTTCCGGCGAAGGCAAGTCAACTTGCCCCTCGACCCCTGATCGGGAACATGTCCTCTCCGCATGTATGCAGCCGCACGTGATGGCTGCGGCACAGCCAGCGTACCTCCAGCGGGCGATCATAGCTGTCGTGATGCGCATCGACCTTGGCACTGCCGCAGATCTCGCAGGTGAGGCGCTTCAGCCTGCCCGATGCAAGCGCCTTCTGCACGGCCAGATGCGCGCTGTATTTCGCGGGATTGGCGCGGCGCCAGTCGGCCTGTCGGGTATGGCTTGTCAGGTTCGGCCTGTCGGCATCGTCGGTCATGCGGCCACCGTCCACAGGCGGAAGCGGCGCCCGCCCGTCACCTCGCGCAGAAGGGCGCCGTCCTGCAGACGTGTCAGCACGCGGATCGCGGTCGAGCGGCTGACACCGGCCTGCGCCTCGACCTCCATCGCGGATACGAGCGGACGGGCCAGCAGCGCCCCGATGACCCGGTGGGCATTGTCCCCGTCATTTCGGACGACTGTCGCACGGGCGCGGGCTGCCCAGGCCTGCAGCTGCAGGATCGCGATGCGCGCATCCCGAGCGCCTGCCTCGGCCGCGGCCAGATGCGCGGCAAGGCGGTCCGCCACCGGACCCGATGCAGGCCATGTTCGCCGCCCGTGCTGCCCAAGCGGGACGAAGGGCATCGCCCCGCCGTCAAGCGCCATGTGCCGTGCGGACCACACCGCGGGTTCGACCACCTCGGCCGGAGGGGACAGTTCCGCCTGCCGCCACAGCATCAGGATCGCAGGGCCGCGGGCGATCGGTTCCAGCCCCGTGATGGCGTCGACCCCGCAGGCGAACATGGCTGCGGCATCGTCGAAATCCTTCCCCCTCGCGCGCAGGGACGGCAATGCCGGGTTCGCATGCGAAGCTCCGTGCATCCCCAGAAATGCAGCCAGATCGCCAAGATCGGCCCGCCCGGTCAGGCGACGAAGCGCCCATCTTGCGATCCGAAGCGCCTCGGGGTCGGAATCCGCGCGGGCATCCATCAGATCGCGCCCGATCTCGTCCCGCGAGAGGGCAATGCCCTGCGACCAGAGCATCGCCTCGACCTCCAGCAGGGCCAGCCGCATTCGTGCGCCTTCGGCCTCGGCTTCCGGCAATGCGGCGATCGTCGCCTCCAACCTGCCCAGCTCTCGGGTGGAGCGGGACAGTTGTCCGGCAAGCCCGGCCTGCGCATTCAGCCAGGACGCCGGGTCGCCCGGCATGGCCTCGGTCCGCTGCATGGCTGGGGTGACGGGGTTCATGTCGTCACGTTGCACCAAGCCGTGACGATGGGCCAACCCTTATTTTCAGGTTCGGCGGGATCGGCCGGTCGCCACCCACCCCGACGCGGATATGCGCCGGGGTGGGGTCGTGATCAGAAATCGACCGAGGTCGAGATGGTGAAGGTCCGGCCTTCGGCATAGATCGGGTCGATCCCCCCGCGGGCCGAGCTGGTGGCATAGCTCGAACGCTCGAAATAGGTCTCGTCGAACAGGTTCTCGACACCGACGCGCAGGGTCGCGCCGCGCAGCCGCTCGGGCTGCCATTCGGCATAGGCGTCCACGACGGTATAGGAATCCATCTCGTAGAAGCTGCCCCAGTCGTCCCCATCCAGGCTGCCCGCCCAGGCGATGGAACCGCCGACCTTCAGGTCGTACTGCTCGAATTCCTGGTCGACGAACAGGGTCGCGGTCTTGCCCACGGGCACGAACGAGCCGCTGCTCGGCAGGGTTTCCTCGCCGTTCTCGGTGGTCTTGACGTCGGTGAAGGTCATGCCCACACGACCAGCGCCCCAGCTGTAGGACCCGTTCAGGGTATAGCCTTCGGAGCGGCGGTCATAGGCGTTGCTCAGCACCAGATCGGTCCAGCCATATTCCGGCATGTCGTCGATATGCGTGTCGAAATAGGTCACGCCGAACTGCCAGGGGCCGGTATCGGCGTTGAAGCCGACCTTGACGTTGCGCGCGCTCGACGCCTCGAAATCGGGATCGGTCACGAAGCCGTCCGCACGGGCATGCAGATAGCCGTATTCGGCAAGGTCGTAGCCCATGAAGGTCCGCGACGCCCCCGCGAAGACCTCGAAGCCCGGACGGAACTCGTAGGACAGCGTGGCATTCGCCGACATCCCCGCATCCGAGAAGCGTTCGTTGTTCCAGTCGGTATAGCGCATGTAATCGGCACGCGCGCCGGTGGACAGATCGAAGCCGTTGCCGAATTCGAACCGGCCCTGGACATAGCTGCCCAGCTGAGTGGTCTGGAAGTTGCGCGTCGGATTGTCGCCATAGCTGTCGACATGGTAATCGTGCTGGTTGAAATCGACGCCCGCGGTGATCGTGCCGCCGCCCAGCTCGAAGCGGTTCTCGGCCTTGCCGCCGAACTGTTCCTCTTCCAGGCGCATGTCGCCATTCGCGCCGTCCTCGACGTAATCGGGACGGTCATAATCGAACTTCGAGACGTAGAACTGGACCTTCGGGTCCCATGCCGCCGTCGGTGCCGTGCTGGTATAGGTCAGGCTGAGACGATCGGTCGTCACGTCCATCGGATAGAGGGTCGTGTCGTCCGCAAGCCCCAGGTTCATCTTGATCGTACGATCCGCGTGGTCCTGGTCGCGCTGATAGGCCAGCTCCAGCCGGTGCGTCTCGAATTCGTAGCCCAGCTTGGCCAGAACGCCCGCGGTCGCGGGGGCCGTCCCGAGGATCGTGTCGCCATCGCCATCCTCGTAGTCGTCGCCATCCTGCTTGTGCAGCATCACCAGCCAGTCGAACCCGTTGGCCGCCCCGTAGGATGCAAGGCTTGCCGAGGCGCCCTGCCCGTTCGTCCCGTAAGACAGGCTGGCCCGCCCGCCGACATTCTGCCCCGCCTTCAGCATGTCATGCGCCGAAACCGTCTCGTATCGCACGGCACCCGCCGCCGCACCGAAGCCCGCATCG
The DNA here is from genome assembly GCF_018860625.1 of Paracoccus sp. C2R09. Lineage (GTDB taxonomy): Bacteria > Pseudomonadota > Alphaproteobacteria > Rhodobacterales > Rhodobacteraceae > Paracoccus. The sequence continues at coordinate 9,315 of NZ_JAHKQB010000024.1, read as the reverse complement.
GCCGATGCCGCGCCGCTCTCGACCTCGACCGCCTTCAGGAAGGCGGGATCGATCACGGCGGAACCCGTATGGTGCCAGCTCGTGTCGACCTCGGGGACGCCGTCGACGCTGACGGCCAGGTTCGACTGCTCCATGCCCAGAACATGGATGCGCTTGGCGGGCCCGCCGCCGCCCGCGACCGTGACCGTGCTTTCGCGCGCAAAGAGGTCGGACACGTCCTGGGGGTGCAGCGCGCGCAGATCCTCGGCGTCGATGACCGTCCCGCCGGTGGCCTCGATGTTTTCGCGCCCCTCGTCGACAAGCGAGAGGACGATCTCTTCCAGCTGGATGACCTCTTGCGCCATGGATGGCGTGGCGATGGCAAGCGACGACACGCCTGCAAGAAGGAAACGAAGGGTGTTGTTCATGGCAACCTCGGGCTGACCCCGTTCGTCCGGAACGGGGGAATAAGCTTTGGATTGCTGGCATCTGCTGGCTGCGGAACCGATCCGGGCCGTGCGTTCACGAACCGATCAGGAACGCGTGATCCTATGCCCCAGCTTTGCACGCGATGCAAGACTGAGCGGTTCAGAAGATGAGCGACACCGTTGATTTGGCGGATGATTGCGGATCGACATTCGGAACGCGGATGATGGCCGGTCCCGCAAACAGGGTTCCGACGCAGGCGCCCTGCCACGGCATCGGGACGGGTGCATCGAATGCCGTCGCGGGGCGCCATGCCCCCAGGGCGGGTCGCATATCGGCTGCGGTTAACGACCGCGCATCCCGATCCGGGCTGCAACGATGGCGGCTTCCTGCTCAATTTCTCACTGGATGTCTTCCGTCCGCGCCCCGTTCATGAGAAGGGGGTAACAAACAAGAGCAGCGTGGCATGCGCCGCGATCTGCCGCAAAGCAGGAGCAGAGTGTCGAGTTGTCAGATCGAACCGTCCGGACCCGGAATGACCAAGGGCCGGCCAGCGTCGGGGCGTTCCAGGTACGGGGCCGCTTCCTGACGGCCCTGGCCCTTCGCATCGAAAGCAGCATCGCGGATGAGGGCTTCTATGCGCAGCTGGACGAACAGCTGAACCGCACGCCGCAATTCTTCGCGGGTGCGCCCATGGTCCTGAACCTTTCGCACGCCCCGGGCTTCCGCGAGGCCGACGCCCTGGGCGCGCTGGTCGGCAACCTGAGGCAGCGGGACTTCCGCGTCTTCGGGGTCGAGAATGCGGCCGACATGGACGAAGCGCTCCTGGGTTCCCTGGGTCTCATCCCGGTGGAAACGGGCCGCGATGCCCCCCTGCCCCGCGAACCGCGCCCGGGCAGGCCCGCGCCTGCAGCCGCTCAGCCCGCACCGCAGGCCGAGGCACCCGCACCCCTGCGCAACAAGGTCATCCATTCGCCCGTCCGGTCGGGCCAGATGATCGTGGCCGAACAGGGCGATCTGACGGTGATCGGCTCGGTCGCCTCGGGGGCGGAACTGGTCGCGGCGGGCAACATCCACGTCTATGGCCCCCTGCGCGGACGGGCCATGGCGGGCTGCCACGGAGACGAGACCGCGCATATCTTCTGCCAGAGCCTGAACGCGGAATTGGTTGCGATCGCGGGCTTGTACAAGACGAACGAATTGCTTGAAGATGCGGCCCGCCAGCGCTGCACGCATATCTATCTCGAGGATGAGAAGCTACGAATGGAGGTGATCGCATGACGACCGAAGCCAAGACAAACCCGCCGCTAGGGCGGGTCATCGTGATCACCTCGGGCAAGGGGGGCGTCGGCAAGACGACCTCTTCCGCGGCGATCTCGGCGGGCCTTGCCAAGCAGGGCTTCCGCACGGTGGTGATCGATTTCGACGTGGGGCTGCGCAACCTGGACATGACCATGGGCTGCGAACGCCGGGTCGTGTTCGACTTCATCAACGTCATCCAGGGCGATGCGAAGCTGAAGCAGGCGCTGATCAAGGACAAGCGTGTCGAAACGCTGTCGATCCTGCCCACGTCGCAGACCCGCGACAAGGATGCGCTGACCAAGGACGGGGTCGAGAAGGTCCTGAACGAGCTGAAGACCGAGTTCGACTATATCATCTGCGACAGCCCCGCGGGCATCGAGCATGGCGCCCAGATGGCCATGTATTTCGCGGACGAGGCCGTGGTCGTCACCAACCCCGAGGTGTCCTCGGTCCGTGACAGCGACCGCGTGCTGGGCCTGCTCAGCAGCCAGACCAAGCGGGCCGAGACCGACGGCGCCGAGGCGATCAAGGCGCAGGTGCTGATCACCCGCTACGACCCCGACCGCGTGAATACCGGCGAGATGATGACCGTGGACGACGTGCTCGAGATCCTGGCCGTGCCGCTTCTGGGCGTGGTCCCCGAAAGCAAGGCGATCCTGAAGGCGTCGAACGTGGGCACGCCCGTAACGTTGGACGGACCTTCGGCGGCGTCGCAGGCCTACGAGGATGCCGTCGCGCGTCTGACCGGCAAGCAGGTCGAGATGCGCATGGACGGCGAACGCCGACCGGGCTTCCTGCAGCGGCTGTTCGGGCGTGCATCATGAGCCTGTTCAGCTTCGCACGCCGCAAGGCCCCGCCCAAGACCGCCCAGACCGCGAAGGATCGTCTGCAGATCCTTCTGGCGCATGAACGCAGCAGCAGCGGCGCGGCCGAGGCTGATTACCTGCCGATGCTGCAGCGCGACATCGTCGCGGCCATCCGCAAGCACGTGCCGATCGACGACAAGGATGTCGAGGTCCGGATGGATCGCGGCGACAACATGTCCAGTCTGGAGATCAACATCGAACTTCCCGCCGCCGCCAAGGGCAAGGCGGACTGACAGATGGGCGCGGGCCTTCGGGTCCGCGCCTCTGCCGGGTCCGGGCGGACCGGTTCACGACCGGCCTAGCCCCAATCCACCAGCCTCGGGTCGTTCGCGGCGATCGCCAGACCGTCCGCGACCGCCGTGAAGACCTCGGCAAAGGAATGCCGGGCCGCGGGGAAGTTGCGCCGCATGGTGTCCGATACCATCCCCATCAGGCTGGAACCGCCGACATAGACGACCTTGCCCACCTGATCGCGGTCGATGCCCGCAAGGCGCAGGGTCTCGTCCGCGCCATCGGACAGCGCCTCGGCATGGCGCGACAGGCTGTCGGCGACGGCATCGACGCTCAGCGGAATCGCGAACCCGCGTTCGATCTGATCCAGCAGGATGTTCGGGTCATCCGACCCCGTGTTGACCGCGATCTTTCCACGCTCCACCGCGAAGGCCAGATCGTGGCCAAGCTCGCGTTCCAGCACGGTGGCAAGACGCGCCAGCTTCGCGGGCGCATGCGCAAGGCGTTCCATCTCGGCCGCAAGCTTGCGGTTCTGGGGGGTATAGAGGAACGGGATCTTTTCCCATGTCGCAAGGTCGTTGAAGATCGCGTTCGGAACCGGCGAGGTCCCCGGCCCCATGAGCTTGCGCAATTCGGTGCCCTTGCCCAGCATCGGCATGACCCGGTCCAGACTGATCGAGCGGTCGAAATCGGTCCCACCGATGCGGACCCCGTGATTGGCAAGGATACGGACGCCGTCCGGGCCGGACGTGAACAGCGAAAAGTCGGACGTGCCCCCGCCGATATCGACGATCAGGCTGACCTGACCTGCCTCGTCAAGCGCACCGCTTGCGATGGCCGCAGCCTCGGGCTCGGGCGTGAAGCGGATATCGCGGAACCCGGCGGCAAGATAGCACTGACGCAGATCCTCCTCGGCCCTGCCCTCGCGCGGGTCGTCGGCGCCGTGAAAGACGACGGGCCGGCCGGACAGCACGCGATCGAATGCGATGCCTGTTTCGGCCTCGGCGCGGGTCCGGATCTCGGCCAGGAAGCGTCCGATGATATCGACGAAGGTCACCCGCTCGCTCAGGATCTGGCGGCGTTCATGCATCAGGCTGGTGCCCAGCACACGCTTCAGCGCGCGCATGAAGCGCCCTTCCACCCCGTCCAGCAACGCGCGGTTCGCGGGCTCGCCGATCAGGGTCCGGCGGGTTTCCTGATCGAAGAAGAAGGTCGTCGGCATCGTCGAGCGACCGGGCTCCAGTTCGATCAGACGGGTTCGCCCGTCCACCACATGCCCCGCGGCCGAGTTCGACGTCCCGAAATCCAGCCCGAGGCCCATCCCAATCTTTGCCATATGCGCGACCCCATCACCCGGAAGGGCGCGGAGATAGATGCCGCCACGGGTGAAGTCAACGCAAGGTTTCGACGCAGCGCCGCGTGGTATGACGCCGCGGATGACGACCTGCCGGGACACGCATCGGGCGTCCCGGCAGGTTCATTGTCGGGTGGTTGCGGTGTCCGCGTCAGACCACGTCGACGGTCAGGGTGCCGACGCCTTCGACATGGCCCACCAGCCGGTCGCCCCGGTTCACCGGCCCCACGCCCGAGGGCGTGCCCGTCATGATCACGTCACCCGGCTGCAGATCGAAGAAGCGCGACAGCTCCGAGATCATCTCGGGGATCTTCCAGATCATCTGGTTCAGATCGCCCGTCTGGCGACGTTCCCCGTTCACGTCCAGCGTCACCGCGCCGCTGTCGGGATGCCCGATCTTCGCGGCCGGGACCAGCGGCCCGCAGGGGCCGGATTTCTCGAAGCTCTTGCCGACCTCCCAGGGGCGGCCCATCTTCTTGGCCTGGCCCTGCAGGTCGCGGCGCGTCATGTCCAGGCCCACGCCATAGCCCCAGACATGATCCAGCGCCTGGTCCTCGGGGATGTCGGTTCCGCCCTTGGACAGGGCGACTACCAGCTCGATCTCGTGATGCACGTCCTCGGTCCGCGAGGGATAGGGGAAGGTCCCGTCCGATGTCAGGTTCGACGGGCTCTTGAAGAAGAAGAAGGGCGGCTCGCGGTCGGGGTCGTGGCCCATCTCGACCGCATGGGCGGCATAGTTGCGACCGATGCAGAACACCCGGTTGACAGGGAACAGCTGGTCGCTGCCCTCGACCGGCAGGGTCGCGGTGGCCGGGGGCGCGATGACGTAATCGGCGGGCTTGAAGATATCGTTGGGCATCAGTTCCTTGCTCCTGCGTAGTATTGAACACGTTTTTCAAGGCGCGCGACCAGTTCGGCAAGGGTCAGCGCGCAGGTGAAGAGAATGACCACCAGCGCCCAGAAATGGGCCATCAGGAAGTTCTGCTGGTAGAGCGAGAAGAGCGCGCCGACCCCGATGATCGACACGAGAAGCTGGCCGATGACGACGCCCTTGACGCCGCGCACCATTCCAAGCCGCACCCCGGCCAGGATTTCAGGCAGGGCCGACAGGACCATCATGCGCGCCCGTTCGATCCGCCCGACCTGAAAGCTCTCGGCCATTTCCATCAGGGACGGCGTGATATGGCGAACGCCCGCCCGCGTATCCAGCACGATGATCCAGACCGCGAACATGAAGACCGTCACGATCACGGTGGGCGTCCCCAAGCCGAAGAGGATCATGAAGACCGGAACCAGCGCCGACAAGGGCGCCGACAGGAAGGTGTTCACCCACATGTTCAGCATCCGGTCGGCCGCGGGCACCAGCCCCATCAGGAACCCGAGCGGTATCCCCACGACAAGCGCAAGCGCGATCCCCGCGACATAGGACAGCAGCGTGATGCGGATTGCCTCGGCGAAGCTGCTGGAGGTCACGACCTCGCCCATCGAGGCCAGCACCTGGGTGAAGGGCGGGAACAGCATCACCAGTTCGAACCTGCCGATGATTTCCCACAGGACGACCCAGACCAGCAGCGATGGCATCTTGGGGACATGATATCCGAAAACGACCATGGCCCTACTCCACGTATTTCTTGATGCCGGTCCAGATGCGCTCGACCGTATCTAGGTAGGCCTCGTCGCGGCGCAGCTCGTCGGGGGTGATGTCGGCCCTGATCTGCGGGTCGATGATCTCGGACACGCGACCGGGGCGCGGTGACAGCATCACGATCCGGTCCGAGACATACACCGCCTCCTCGATCGAATGGGTTACAAACAGGAAGGTCTTGTTCTCGACCTCCCGCAGGCGCATCAGATCCTCCTGGAACTTGCGGCGGGTCTGTTCGTCCACCGCGGAGAACGGCTCGTCCATCAGCAGGATGTCGGCATTCACGGCCAGGGCACGGGCCAGCCCGACGCGCTGACGCATCCCGCCAGACAGCTCGTGGGGGTATTTCTGTTCGAAACCCGACAGCCCCACCTCGGCGATGTAATGGCGCGCGCGATCCTCGCGCAGGGATCTTGCGACGCCCTGCATCTTGAGCCCGAAGGCCGCGTTCTCGAGAACGGTGGCCCAGGGCATCAGCGCGAAATCCTGGAACACGAAGGCGCGTTCGCGGCCCGGTCCCGTCACCGGCTTGCCGTTGACCAGGATCTGCCCCGATGTCGGCTGCAGCAGCCCCGCCACGATCTTCAGCAGCGTGGTCTTGCCGCAGCCCGACGGGCCCAAAAGGCTGGTCAGATGGCCGCGTTCGAATTTCAGGTTGATGTCCTGCAGCGCCGTCACGGTCGAGCCGTAGATCTTCGATATGCCGCGGATCTCGACGATGGGATCGCGCACGACGGTGGTCGGGACGTGGGTCGCTTCGGTCGGCATGGCAAGCTGTTGCATCAGTTTCCCCTCCTCTCGGCATGGAACAACCGACCTTCCAGCCATTGCAGCAGGCTGACGGCCAGGATTGCGAACAACACGATCGACACGATCGTGGCATACATATGGGCGAAATTGGCGACCGAGCGGTGATAGGTGATCAGATCGCCGATGCCCGTGGGCGTGATCAGCAGCTCGGCCAGGACGACGCCCGAAAAGCCCTCGGCCACGCCCAGCCGCAGGCCCGCGAACATCATCGGACTGGCAGCGGGCAGGATGATCTGCGTCACCTGCTGCATCCGGCTGCCCGTGAAGGACCGGCACATCGACACCATGGATGGCGGCACGTTCCGCACGGCCTTGTAGCAGTTCATCGCGATGACCGGCATGGCCAGCATCACCACCGCCAGCACCTTCGAGGTCAGCCCGATGCCATAGACGAAGGTCACTAGCGGGATCAGCGCCGCCATCGGGGCGGCCTGCATCACGATGAACAGCGGCAGGGTCACCCATTCGACGCTTGCGCGCAGGCCCATGGCCACGCCCGCGCTGATGCCGATGCTCAGCGATATCGTCAGCCCGATCACCAGCGGCTCCATCGTGCGCAGATAGGCCGCGCCCATCGAGCCGTCCGCGATCATGGACCACAGCGCGGACATGGTGGCGGTGAAGGTCGGGAATGCGAAGTTGAAGCCCGACATGGCCGTCATCTGCCAGATCAGGGCGAAGACCGCGATCGACAGGATCTTCCAGTGAAGTCCCGCATGCCAGAGGCGCAGCCCCAGGCCCGATTGCAGTCCGTATGTAGGAATAGAGGGATTGGCTGTCGTCATGTAAGCTCACCCTGCGTTCGGGCACCGGGGCGCTGGTCGCATGCTCCGGCGCGTTCGCTCTGCCCGCCGGATCGCGGATCAGAGGGCGGTGGCGCTGCCACCCGTGCAGTGTCGGCGGTCAGTCTGCCGCGGCGGTCAGCAGGTCAAGATCCCAAAAGGCCGAGGGGTCGGTATCCGGTCCCGGCGTCTCGACCTGACCGGCGGCGGACAGGAACCGGAGATCGTCCATCACGTCCTCGGGGGCCGTCGCGCGCGTCGGCAGCATGCCGTCATTCACGGCGCCTTCGAAATAGGGCGTGATCCCGGCCACCGCCTGTTCGGGCAGGTCCGGCAGCAGGTCGTAGCGGGTCCGCAGTTCGGCCACGATCGTCGGATCGTCGTTGATCTCGGTCCAGGTGCGCGACAGCTCCTCGATGAAGACCTCGACATCGGCCTCGCGGTCGTCCAGAAAATCCGCGTTGCCGTAAAGCGCCTCGTCGGTGGCGTTCACGCCGTCCAGCGGAAGACGTTCGAACCGACCCTTGCCCTGTTCGGTCAGCAGCCGAAACCCCGAGCTGTCGACGATGGTGGCCTTGACCGCCCCCTGAAGCATCGCCCCTGCCCGCACCTCGGAACCGGGAACATAGCTGATCGCGGAATAGCTGATGTCGTGCTGCGCCTCCATCAGGCGCATCAGCGCCTCGGTCCCCGAACCGCGCGAATGGACGGTCACCTCCTGTCCGTCCAGATCCTGCCAATCCTGGTAGAATTCGGTATTGACCACCGGAAAGAACTGCAGCGTGCTCATCCGATAGAACATGCGGATCGGCGCCTTCGAATTCTGGATAAAGGCATAGGGCGCGCCGACGCCGATATCGGCCTGCCCGCCCACGACGGCCTGCGTCGCGACATCCTCGGAATTGAAGAAGGTGATGTCCATGGGCACGCCGCGTTCCCTGGTCCGCTCCATCGCGATCAGCAGTCCCAAGGTCTCGACCGAGGCGATGTCGCCCATCGCCACCCGCATCGGCGTGCCTTCCGCACCCGCAGCGGTCGCCATCATCGCGGCGGCAATGCTGCCGATCAGACAGGTCCCGAAATTCGTCGTTGTCAGATTGTCTCCTCTCATGTCATCGCCCCTCCCAAAGCGGTTTCATGATCCCCCTCCGGTAACCGATTCCGGATTGGTTAGATCATGGATGCGCATTGGTTATCCGGTCAACAACTAATTCACCCGTTTTTTTCTGCCTATTATGGTTGCCAGTGTTTCAGACCGCTCCTAGTATCGCGTGAATGATACGAATTGGTAAAACGACATGAAGGCAGATCCCGATCCGCGCATCGACCGCCGCAAGGATCCCGAATCCGGTCCGCGGCAGGCTGCGCTGGTGCAGCTGCGCGCATGGCTGACGCGGCATGATCTGGAACCGGGGACGAAGCTGCCGGCCGAGAGGGAGCTGTGCGATGCCATCGGCGTGTCGCGCGGCGAATTGCGCAAGGCGCTTGCGACGCTCGAGGCAGAGGGGCAATTATGGCGGCATGTCGGCAAGGGAACCTTTGTCGGCGCCCGCCGGGTCGAGGTTCCGGGCCTTGCCCAGATCGACCGCATGACCAACCCGGCCGAGGTGATGCGCACCCGCCTGCTGATCGAACCGATGCTGGCACGCGAGGCCGCGCTGAACGCCACGCAAGAGGATGTCGAGGCGCTGCATGCCTGCGTCGCGCGAACGCGCGCCGCGGCCACCTGGCGGCAATACGAGACCGCCGACAATGAATTTCACCGGCTGATCGCGCAGGCCACGGGCAACTGCCTGCTGCTGGCATTGTTCGATGCGCTGAACGGCGTCAGGCGCGCAGTCGTCTGGGGGGCGCTGCGGCCCGAACGCAGCAAGCCGCCGGCGGATCACCATTCCTTCGCGGAACACGACGTTATCGTAT
>NZ_JAHKQB010000001.1 GCF_018860625.1 Paracoccus sp. C2R09 | reverse complement strand
GCGGTATCCTCGGTCGCGGTCAGGCTGTCGGCCACGGCGACCGGCGCGCTGTTGGGCACCGCACCCGGCCCCACGATGGCCACATCCGAGAAGACCCCGTTCGCGGTGCCGATGTTCAGCGAATCCGCGTCATTGACGAAGACGAGATACTGGAACGTCTCACCCGCCCAGGCATCCAGCGACAATTCGAACGTCACGGGCCCGTCGCCCACCTGATAGGTGTCGTAGGTCTGATCGCCCTGTGCGAAGTCCTGCGTCCCCGCCAGCGTGAACAGCGCCTGCGGCAGGGTATCGAGGTTGCTGTCGGTATCCAGGCCCACGGCCGAGATCTCGGTCGCGACATCGGACGAGAAGGTCACCCGCAGCACGCTGCCCGTCTCGACCGTGACGGCCTCGGCAAGGGCCAGCTTCTTCCAGGTGTTGCCGGTCAGGGTCAGCGTGCTGCCATCGCCGCTGATCGCCGCCCCCGTGGGGTTCTTGTCCTGCCGGTCATAGGAGCTGAGATCCCCCGCCTGGAACAGGATCGGCGTCACCTCGGCGGGTTCGTCGAAGCCCTCGTCGATCTCGCCGTCCTGGTCGTTGTCCTTGCCGTCCTCGATCTCGGGTGCGCCGGGATAGACGGTCGCGTCCGCATCATCGGCATCGCCCGCCAGCGCTGCCGTGCCGTCGGGCTGGTCATAGCCCGTCTGGTTCGTCGCCGCATCGTCGAGGCCGTATCCGTCGCCATCCGCATCGACATACCAGGTGAAGGGACCGTCCAGCCCCTCGACCAGCAGGGTCGCGACATTCGCGGTGACACCGCCTTGCCCGTCCGTCACCTCGTAGGCAACGGTCACGGACACGCTTTCGCCGGTGGCAAGAAGATCCGCGAATTGTGCGGGATCGACCGTCAAGACAGAGTCCACCTGGGTCACGGTGACAGGCTGTGCCGGATCGCCCGCCGTCGCGGTGACATTGGCCACGGCCAGGGTGCCGCCGTCGCTGTCGGCCGCACCCTCCAGCAGATCGATCGCCACGGGGGCGCCGGTTTCGGCCACGCTGCCCGCATCGATGGGCGCTGCGGTCGGTGCGTCGTTCACCTCGGTCACGTCCAGCGTGAACTGGGTCGCGACCGGGGCGTTCACGCCGTCGCTTGCGGACACCTCGACCGTGATCTGACCGACATCCGCCTGTTCGGGCGTGCCGCTGAAGCTGCCGGTTTCCGGATCGAAGACCAGCCAGTCGGGCAATGCCCCACCGCCCGCAAGGGTCGCGGTCAGCACCAGGTTCGCCGCTCCGCCGTCATCGGCAAAGGCATCTTCGGGAATGACGAAGCTGAAGGGCGCGTCCTCGTCGATCGCCTGGGGCGCAATGCCCTGATCGACGACGGGCGGTGCATCGGCTGCTTCCGGGCCCGAAATCTCCAGATAGTCCCATTCGCCCGTGAAGCGGTTGCCCGCCCCGTTCGACCAATCCGTGATCGAGACGCCATAGGCGATGCCGCCCGTGCCCCCGGTCAGCGGGTTGTTCCCTTCCATTGCGGCGGCAAGCGATCCGACGATCGCGCGCGGCCCGGTCGATATCGTCGCCAGTTCCGCATCCGACGCGTCCAGCAGGATCGCCGTCGCCGTCAGGCTGGGCGCGTCGCCGGACTTGTCCACCTCGATCCGGAAGATCACCGAGGCGATATCCTCCTCGACGATCTCGGGGTCCTGGGTCGCCAGGATGATGTTCTGTTCCTTGGCGCCGGTCAGGCTGTTTTCATTGGACAGCTGCAAGCGCGGCGTCGTCTGGAACCCGCTGATCACGAACTTGACGTAATCGTCCGTGCCACCCGCGCCGACCGTGATCCCGAAGGATGCGTATTGCTGCGGGACCGTGCCCAGCCAGCCGCCCTGGACCCGACCCTCGATCGTGAAGCTGTCGACATCCGAGACATCCACCCCCGAGTGATAGTTGTCCTTGACGGTGTTGCTGGCCCCGGTGCCCGTGTCATAGAGGTCGGTTTCGCTGGATTCGATCTTCAGCACGCCATCCTCGACCAGGCTGGTGCCCTCGGTCGTGCGGTCGCCATAGGGGTCGTCGGCCGACATGCCCGCCGGGTCCAGACCCTGATTGACGATGATGCCGGTGAAGCCTGCCTCGAAGACATCGTCGGTATCGGTGTCGAAGTCCTGGCGGAAGGTCACGCCCTCGCCCAGCACGCGGTCCATCCCGTTCGACGCGTCATAGGCGAAGGGATCGTCCTGGTTCAGGATGCCGTCGCCGTCGATATCGGCAGGATCGATGCCGTCATCCTCGGTGATCGTGCCGACGGCCACCGCATCGGCCAGCGTGATCGCGACCGGATCGGCGGCGGCCTGGTCGACGGCCGCGGTGATCGTCAGGTCGATCTGTTCGTCACCGTCATCCACGTCGTCATCGGCAACCGGCAGCGACAGGATGCCCGCCCCGTCGGTCATGTCCACGATCTGGGTCAGCCCGGTTTCGGTCGCGGTGTCGAAGGTCAGCTCGATCTGCCCGGTGAAGGGCTGGTCCGTGGTGATCGCGAAGTCCAGCGACGCGCCCTCGGCCTCGGTCACGGTGGCATCGCCGATGGACAGCGACAGCGCCGCGATCGGGGCCGGTTCGACGACCGCCCGCAGCGTCACGCTGGTCGACGGCCCGCCCTGGTTCAGCCACAGCGTATAGGTCCCCGCCGTCAGCACCCCGTCGAAGCCGGGGAAATCGGCCCCCTGCGCATCGCTCGGGTCGCCCGCCGCCAGCAGTTCCAGCAGATCGCCGTTCAGGTTGCCATCGCCATAGACAATGCCCGCCAGCAGCCCCTCGCTGCCCGCGTCGGGTTCACCGGTCAGGGGATCGACCGTGACCGCATTGCCGACCTGCAGCCCCATGAAGGCCTGGCCCGCGACCTCGGTCGTGACGTATCCGTCAAGGAACAGCGCGCTCAGCACCATGCCCTCGGGCACCTCGAAGGTGATGTAGTCGCGATCGCGCGCACCCGGTTCGGCATCGCCCTGCTGCGTGGCATAGAGGATGTTCTCGCCCTGCTGCATCGCGCCGATATCGCTGGGGGCAAGGCGGTCGTCGGAATAATCGCCCGCGACGACCGGATCGGACGCATCGGACAGATCGTGGCTGTCGGCGGGATCGTCCTCGGTCACGGTGGCCGTGGCCGCGGCAGCGCCCGCATCGACCGAGATGCCCTCGCTCTCGACCGAGATCACCTCGAAGGCGACCGCTTCGGCGCCGTTCCAGCGGGTGTCGGTCGGGACCGCCACCTCGAAGGTCGCGACGCCGTCCGTGAAGGCGACCGTCACCGCCGAGGTGACGCCATCCACCTGCACCGTCATGTCCACGTCGCCCGTCAGCGCCGCATCCGAGGCCGTCAGCGTGAAGGCCACCATCTGGTCGGCCCCGTCACCCGTTTCCAGCACCTCGCCCGGCCCCGAGACCGAGATCAGCGTATCCGGGCCGACCGGCACGGCCTCGCGGATGACGATGGCGCTGACCTTGGCACGATCGGTGACCGCGACGAAGGACAGGTCGATCTGCCCGTTCTCGCCCGGCGCGATGGGGGTGGCCAGACGCACGACCACGGGCTTGTTGATGTCGCCGCCATTCACGGCAAGGATGTCGTAATCGTTCAGCACCGGCTCGGCCCCGCCCTCGACGAAGACGTCGAAGATCCGCTGGCCCGGCTGGCTGGCATAGAGTTCGGCCAGATAGAGATCGACGAAATACAGCTTTTCGCTGTCGACCGCCGCCGAGAAGGTGAAGTCGCCATCCGAATTGCCGTTGATCTCGGTCTTGTAGACGGTGCCGTCGAAGATCGGCTGCGGGCCGTTCCCGGACGATCCGGTGCTCGGATCGGTATAGATCAGGCCGCCGAAGAACGGACCTTCGGTCGCGCCCTGCCCGCTTTCGAATGCGATGCCTTCCATGGTCATGGCCGGGCCGCCTGCATTGATCGCAAGGGCGATTTCGCCTGCTGTGTACTCTGGCACTGGTTCATCCTCGAATGACAACGTGGCGATGGCGTTCTCGCCACCGGTATTCGCATTGGGGCTGGCAGCCAGGTCCGCGACCTCGGCCGCGGCGACCGTCGCGCCGTATTCGCCCTCGGCCCAGCCGCCTTCGGGGGCCGCGAAGCTGTAGGTCGCGACATTGGTTTCGGCATCGAAGGCGACGGTGACCGCGCCGGGCGCCGTGGGTCCGGTCAGGACCACGTCACCGGCATCGATGGTCGCGGGATCGATATCGGACGCATCCGCATAGGCGACGCTGACGACGATCGGATCGGCGTCCAGCGCAGGTGCCTCGATCGAGACGCTGGCGGTGGGTCCGTCCGCATCGGGTTCAGGCCCGCCCGCATATTGCGGCGAGGACAGGCGCAGGAAGTCCCAGGACGCCTCGAAGCTGGTGAACGCACCTTCCCCGATGCTGTTGTCGCTGGAGGTCACCCCCACATGCGTGGCCTCGGTCGTCGAGGTCAGGTTCGCAAGGACCGCCGCAGGCATCCCCACGGGCGCGGCCGTCGCGAAGCCCGCCGTCGCCACCGGGCGCACGCCGCCGATGATGGTGCCGGCGGCGTCGAACAGGGTCACGTACTGACCCACGGTGCCAGCGGCCTTGTCGATCACCAGGCTCATTTCCACCGATGCCACGTCGAACTGGTCCAGCCCTTCGGCCAGCATGTCGGCCAGCAGGACCTTCTGGTCCAACCCGCCGGCCTTGCTCCACATCTGGACGCCCATCGCGTCCGGCGCGGCTGCGCCGGCGGCGACGGCACCCCAGACCAGCTTGACCATGTTGGCCGCCGCCTGCGATCCGGTGCCGAAGACCAGACCCTGCTGGGCATAGTTCGGCAGCCGCCCGTCGGTGATCCCCTGCGCGATCAGCACATCCTCGGTGAAGGGATTGTCGAAGCGAGAGGTCAGGTAGATCTCGGTCATGGCCGGATCGCTCAGATCGACCGTCTTGGTGAAGTCGTTGATGCTGCCGTTGTCGGCCCCGTCATTGATGTCGCCCTCGGCGGTCTGGACGACCAGCTTGCCGCCGGTGACCTGCGAGGTCGCCTCGTCCAGGGTCAGCGCCTCGTCGCCCAGGGTGCCGTCGAAGCCGCCGATCGCGATGGCCTCGCCCTCGCCGCCCTCGAAGTCCAGTTCGAAGATGGTGGTGCCGACCGGGGCCTGGATGCCGCTGTCGCTGGCGGCGATGGTGATCGTGGCCGTGCCGTTGGCGATGACCGCGCTGCCCGTGGCGTTGGACAGGGTGACGCCGATGGTCTCGGCACCCTCCTCGTCGTCGTCGTCGATGATGGGCAGGGTGATGGTCGCGACGGTCTGGTTCGCGGCGAAGGTCACCTGGGTCGCCGAGGCCGCGCCGATATCGGCGGCATCCGCGGTCCCCGGCGTCAGCGCCACGTCCACGGTCACCGCCTCGGACAGATCGCCCAGGCGGGTGATGGTGATCTCGGCGGTTTCGCCCTCGACCACGGTGATGTCGCCCACCGACAGGGTCGGCGGCAGGTCAGGATCCAGCGCCTCGTAGACGACGATCGCGCTGTAGCCGGGCTGCCCCGCGCTGACATCGTCGACCAGGACCTGGATGGTGCCGTCGGTCACGGTCACCGCCTTGCGGATGAAGCTGGGCTTGTCGGCGCCCGCGCCACCCTGGGCCGCAGCGAATGCATCGTAATCGTCGCCGAAGACCACGCCGTTGACGGTAAAGTCACCGACCCGCGTGTTCGCCGCCGTCTGGAACAGTTCCGCGAAATGCAGCTCGACCACATAGGTGCCGTTCGCGAAGCCGTCGAAGGTCGAGGTCCAGCTGCCCGCCGTGGAATCGCGATAGGTGTGATAGGCCGACCCGTCCAGGTCGATCCCCCCCGCATTCGATCCGGTGGACCCCGATTGCCCGTCCACATTCGCGTTCAAGGCGCCATTCGCCTTGGGCGAGCTGTGATAGGCGGCGTTGTCGGCCTCGAAGGCCACGGGATTGCCGAAGGCGTCGGTGATCAGGCTGTCCGCCGCGATCGCCCCGCCATAGCGGTTGTTGTCCACCGCACCGCCATCCAGCGGATCCCCCCCGAGATTCGTGGCCGCCGTCGTGTCGGTCGTGCCGATATTGATCGCGCGCAGCACCTCGCCGCGGACCAGCGCATCCAGGTTCGACTGCACCACGAACCCGGCCGAAGCCGCCGCGGTCCCGTTGCCGCCCGCATCGCTGAAGGCCCCCGCATCGATCTGGATCGTGCCCGTCGTGCCATCGACCCAGGCGTTGCCCTCGCCCGTGACCTGATAGGTCAGCGTGGCGGTCATCCCGTTCGTCGACAGCGCGACGGTGGGCGCGGAAATCGCATCGGGCGTGATGCCGTCGAAGGTGATCTCGGATCCGTCGAGGCCCGCGAAATCGTCGATGTCGAAGCCCGTCTCGTCGGTCAGGACGACGGTCAGCGCACGGTCGCCGTCACCGAAGTTCTGCGGATTTTCCAACGAGATATCCTCGATCACCGGCGCGATGGCGTCGGGCGGCGGGACATAGGCGCCGCTGGTCGACCACACGACCATGCCCGACAGCTTGCCCTGGTCCGAGGATGCGGGCGGGATCTCGATGTTGAGGGTGCCGTCCGTGACCTCGACCTCGTAGGTCTTGACCAGCTGGATGCCGTTGCCGCCGGCCTCGGCATGGATGTCCACATCGGTGAACGCGACCTGTCCCTCGACATTGATGTCGAAGACCCGGCTGCCATCGCCGCCGCCACCCGGGAAGGACCCGCCGCCCCAATAGATCTCGGCGAAGATGAAATCGATCAGGTAGGTGCCGTTGGCGACAGGGATGTCATAGCCGAACGCGCTGCCGTTCGACCGTTCGGTCCCCAGCAGCTGGTCCAGATCGGTCCCCGGAAAATCGAAGCCGCCCGGCCCGCCCGAGGGATAGGCCTTGGTGGCGCCCGGCGTCGTGAAGCCCGGCCCGTCCACCGCGCCCCCCTCGTCGCCATAGAAGGTCAGGGTGGTATCGCGCAGCGTCCCCGTGAAGGTGCCCGTGCCGCCCGCATTGATCGCGACCACCGGTTCCAGGGGCGCGCGTGCGGTGATGCGAAGCCCGTCCGCCGTGTCGGTCAGGTTCACCCTGTCGGCCGCATCCTCGTCGGTGGTATCGGCGAAGTTCTCGCCGTCCAGCGTGATCTGCTGACCGTTGATCGTCAGCACCAGCGATCCGGAAGAATATCCGATCTCGTCGATATCGGCCGAGCTGAAGCCCTCGATCAGCAGCGCATCCTCGTTCGAGAAGTCGGTGATCATGTCGCCGTTCAGATCGGCCAGCGTGCCGCGCACGACATCCGCGCCCGCGCCCGTGGTGACGGTGTTTGCGCCTGCGCCCACCGTGACGACATTCGCCTGGTCGTTGCCCGTGATCGCGAAGCTGCCGGTGGTGCCGCTGGCGTCGATATTCTCGACCCCCGGCTGCAGGGTCACGGGCGCGGTGTCGTCGCCGGTATAGATCAGCGTGTCGGTGCCCGCCGTGCCCGTCTGGGCATTGGCGGCGGAGGCGTCGGAAACCTCGATCTCGTTGCCGAAGCCTTCGATGCGGATCTCGTGGAAATCGACGGCGGTGAAGGACACGCCGTCATCCTTCTGGGCCACGATCCCGATCGCGGCACCCGAAGGCAGCGTCGTATCCCCGTCCGAGATGGTATGCGTCCCGTCCAGCACGTCGCGCAGGACGCCCGCAGGCACCGCCGCATCCACCGAGACCTCGGTGAAGGACGCGCCCTCGCCCGCCCTGTAGCGGGCCGAGATCGCGTAATCCCCCCCGATATCCGAGATCTCGAGCTGCAGGGTCACCAGCTTGCCGCGCAGCGTGCCCGCATCGCCATCGGTCAGGGCTGTCAGGAAATCGGCATCGGTGACCGTCGCCAGCACCGCATAGCTGTCGCCCGTCTCGACCCCCAGTTCCAGGCCCAGCTGCCCCCCGATATCGCCGAAGACGAAGCGGATGAAGTTCGACTGCGTGCCGTCGCCGAAGGTCAGCCCGGTGATGCGGCCGCCGCCGGATTGGTCGTTCCACCAGTTCGCGATATCGACCTCGGCCACCATGCGCTGGACGTCGTCCGCGATGCGCACGCCCGTGTGCAGCCCGTCGCGCAGCGTGTTGGCGGCCCCGATCGCGGTGCCGTCCTGCACGTCCTTGATCTGCAGGATGGGCGCGTTCCCGCCCGGAATGATGTTGCCCGCATTGTCGAACAAACCGTCGATCCGATCGGCCGGGGCCGCGCCGTCCGCCTCGGTGATGGCATCGCGGTTGGGCGTCGTCCCGTCCAGCGCCGCGCCCAGCAGGCCGGTATCGCCGATCGTCCCCGAGAATTCGGGGTTCGCGGCCAGATCGACCTGGCTGAAGTTCAGCTCCAACCGCTCGCCCGCGGTCAGTTCCAGGCCGTTATCGGCGTCGAATTCGAACGGGTCGTTCAGATGGTCCACGCCGTCCAGGTCGTTGTCGACCGGGTCGAAGGGTTCCTGCCCGGCATAGAAGTTCACGCCCAGCAGCGGGTTGGTATCGGCATTGCCCGGCTGCAGGATCTCGATGACGGGACCGTTCTGCTTGTAGATCGCGCCCCAGATCGACCCCTGGAAGGCCGCGTTGTTGCCGAAGGCCGACAGGTCGTCCCCGATGGAGGCGACGCCCAGGGGGGCGCCGCCCGACTGCACGAAGCCCTTGTCGGCGGCGACGGTGCGATCGGCGGTGGTGGCGGTCTGGACGATGCCGTCCTCGTCCCGGCCGATGATGTAATACTGGCCCTGGTTCAGGGATGCGGCGAACAGCGCGCCCTGCATCGTGCCCTGCCCCGCATCGTCGAAGATCGACGAGGTGTATTCCGCAAGGCCGTTGACCGACCCCTTGCCGGTGTCGATGGCCCCGTCGGTGAATCCGGGCTCGCGGTAATCGCCCTCGATCTCGTTCACCTGGTGGACGATCTCGGCGATGTCCGAAGGCAGCCCGACCGGGCCCGATGCATCCTCGACCAGCGAATAGACGCCCGTGGTAGTCGGCAGGGTATAGCCCGCGACGAATTCATCGGCATAGCGCGTGCCGGGGTTCAGCGCGACGACGGTATTCGCGATGAAGGCATCGGTATATCCGATTTCCTGGAACCATTCGACCACGTCGAGGAAGTCGCTGCGTCCATCGCCGCGATCCAGGTTCGAGACCATCAGCTTGGCCCCGTCCACCCCCGCCGTCGGGGTATAGAGGATCCCTGCACGCGACCCTTCGGCCCGTGTCGGGTTCGCGTGCCCGCCATAGACCAGGGTCAGCGGTTCGTCGAAATCGGGGTGGTCCCATTGATAGGTCAGCGCACCGCCCAGGCCCGCCGACAGGCTGCGCCCGTTCAGGTCGTCCGAACGGGTGATCTCGTGCATCTGGTCCCAGTTCTGGGGGTTGTAGTTGCCCGCGATCTCGCTGTTGTCCTCGACGAAGAGGTTGGTGGCGATATAGCCCTCGGGAGGGCCGGCCAGTTCGGCGGCCTCGGTCGAATCCGTGTCGCCGTCGGAATCCTCGCCCGCCGGGCGACCGCCCCAGTTGTTGTTGGCACCGTTGTCATAGGTCCAGACGCGACCGTCCTCGGTCACCTCGACGTCATAGGCGTTGCGATATCCCGCCGAATAGATCTGCACCGGCCCATCGGCGATCAGCTTGGCCGAGTTCACGCCGTCGTTCCCGCCGAACGGATCGTTCGCATCGTCGCCGTCGCGGGTCGGATCGTCCAGCGTCGGCAGGTCGTAGACATAGGCCCGGCCGTTATCCAGCTTCAGGCCATCGGCCGCCTCGATGGCGCGGATCTCGTCCAGGTCGATTTCCAGGATCGCCGCCGACAGCGGCTGTTCCTGCTGGCCCGCGAAATTGTTCGACGGGGCGCCCGTATTGGCGTTCCCGCCATTCGCCACGATCATGCGTTCGGAAATCAGCATCCCCGTATCGGGATCGATCTCCTGGATCACCTCGAGGCCGTTGGTGGCGTGGTTTTCTTCGGACCGGGCAAGGCCGCGGACGATGTCCACGGCATCCCAGCCATCCTCGGTCTGGACCAGCCGGGTGATGACGCCGGAATTCGTGTCCAGGTTGGCATCGTTGCCGGAGCCGCCCGCGCCGATGCGGCTGTCCGAGGACGTGACATACATCACCACCGCGGGCTTGCCGTCGATCATGACCGGGTTGCCATCCGCGTCGAACTGGGGCGTCACGTCGATCCCCGTCACCTGGCGCTGACTGCCGGTCGAGATCGAGCCGTCGTCATTGTGGTTCTGGATCGCCTTGACCAGGCCCACCGTCTCGGCCGCGGTCACATGGAAGGAGGCCGTCGGATCGTCATCGGCAGGGTCCTTGTCCCCGAAGGCCACGGTCAGGATCTTCACGTCGCCATCGACCTCGGTGACATAGAGCCTGCCGTCGACGCCCCAGACAAGGGCCGTGGGGCTGTTGATGGCAACCTGGCCATTCAGATCAAGTTCACTGGCGGAAAAATCGTTGGAGACGGCCATTCTACTTCCCTCACTAATAAATACCCGGCCACCATCGACCACCCCACCGGCAGGGATCACCTGCGCATATGGGATTGATCTTGCGCCACAAAATGCGGGCAAAAATGTCGACGGGCACCTGCGGACCCTCGAACTTCAGGAACGTTTGTATTCAGATATGACTTTACTGTGAGACGGTTTGACGCGGCCTGACAATATATATTTTCGCGATGCGCATATTTCATCGGCAGTTTGATAACAACCGAAAGTAGAGCCGTATTGCCGCGATATGATTTACCCAATAAGGGGCCGGAATAGCTAAAATTTTCATTATTGCGCATACAATTGCGCAGACTGCATATCTTGGGATTTATGCCGATATGCCGAATTGAAATACATTCTCAGGTTTATTAACGCGGCGCCAATACACCCGCAGGGGTGCAGAATTCCACCACTGGATGATACGAAAAAACCTGCAGCCTATACTTTTAACAGTTAGGTAAGCCTGACCCGTGGTCCGGCCCCGCATGCTGTCAAGGTGTATCACTGGGGGTATCATTCAGGGAATCGTGTTCCGATCGGATCAGAGGCACGGGACGCATGTCGGTCCGTCATGGCCGTCCCCAACGCAGACGACCGACCCCAGGGGGCCGGTCGCAGGGTGGTGTCAGCTTGTCGGGGCGCACGAACCGCCCCGATCATGCGGGTTACAGATCCTCGCGGCCCGCAGCGGTGGCGGTCTTCGCGGCGGACTGGCGGTCGAAGCGCCCCTCGCCCAGGTGGACCCAGCTGCAGCCGGCCGAGGTCGCCAGGAACGCATCCCCCGCCCCCGGCTGGCGTTCGGCCTGCGGAAAGCGCGGCAGCACCAGCGTGAACATCAGCACCAGATACAGTGCGAAGCCCAGGGGGAAGCCGATGACGAAGCTGTAATCGGACATGGCGATGGCGATCGCGCCCGCCACGATCCATGCGATCAGCCCCGCCGGGTTGAAGCCCCCGACATAGCGGAACTGACCATCCGCACGGTACAGGTCGGGGACGTTCAGGCGACGGCGGCGCAGGACATAGTAATCCGCGATCATGATCCCGCCGATGCCCGACAGGAACGCCCCGCAATAGCTGAGGAACACGAAGAGGTTGTCCAGAAGCGCCCAGGGGAAGCACAACGTGCCCGCGATCCCGGCCAGCACCACCGCGATCTTGTAGTTGATGACCCGCGGCGCAAGGTTCACGAAGGTCAGCGCCGAGGGGATCAGGTTGGCCGAGTTGTTCGTGGACCATTGTGCCAGCACGACCAGCACCAGAAGGACGATCAGCGACAGGCCCTGCCCTTCGCCCTGGATGACCTCGACCGGGTTCCAGTTGCCGGTCGCGATGAAGGACACGGCCCCCAGCCCCGCGATCAGCGCCTGCGTCACCGGCAATGCCACGACCTGCCCCAGCAGGATGCCGCGGTTGCGGCGGAAGAAGCCGCGCGCCCCCGGTTCGGTCCGAACGAAGCGGGTCAGGTTGGGGATGTCGATGGCCAGGGTGGACCAGAAGCCGAGGTTGGCGATGAACAGCACGGCCAGTGTCATCTCGCCCGTGGCGTCGAAATTCCAGATGTTGATGCCCTCGGTCTGGGCGATGCCTTCCAGCTTCAGATACATCCAGATCGAGATCGCGATGATGGCCGGCGCGGCCAGGGCGGCCAGACGCTCGACCGACTTGATGCCGGTGGCGGTGTTGGCGACCTGCAGGACGGCGAAGGCCACGTACCAGACCACCCAGTTGTCGAAGCCCAGGAAATATTCGCCGATCCCGTTCAGCGCCAGCGCCCCCAGATAGGTCTGCACCCCGAACCACGCGGCCGCCACGATCCCCCGCGTCATCGCGGGCAGATGCGTCCCGTGCAGGCCGAAGGGCGCGCGAAGATAGACGGCGAAGGACAGGCCGTGCTCGGTCCCGATATCGGCGCTGAGCACCATGATCGCACCAATCAGCAGGTTGGCCGCGAAGATGGTCAGCATGACGGTGGCCAGGGGCACGCCCCCCGCGACGCCCGACGCGCCGAGCGAGTAGCCCGCGATGATCACCGCGATGCCCACGAACATCCACGCATAGCCCAGCATCGAGATCGGACGCTGGTTCAGCTGGGTGGGCAGAATGGATTCCTCGATCAGCCCGTCGCGGACGGGCCCGGAATTCTCGATCGTCTCCGTGACGGCCATTGGGGATCTCCTGTTGGTGCGGGGTGCAATGCCCCGTTCAAGCCCGCTGCCGCAAGCGGGTATTTTCGTCGGTCAGGCGGTGACGGACTGAAGCTGGCGGACGGCCATGGCGGCCTCTCGGCCCTTGCGGACGAAGTGGTCGCGGAAAAATCCCGTATGTTCGGGCGTTTCCTGGAAGTGATGCGGCGTCAGCGATACCGAAAGGACGGGGACGCCCGTGTCCAGCCCCGCCTGCATCAGCCCGCTGACCACGGCCTGTGCCACGAAATCGTGGCGGTAGATGCCGCCATCGACGACCAGCGCGGCGCAGATGACCGCGTCGTAATTGCCGGTCGCGGCCAGGCGCTTGGCCATCAGCGGCATCTCGAACGCGCCGGGAACGTCGATGACATCGATCTGCGCGCCCTCGCCGATGGCATCGCGAAAGCCCGTCAGCGATTGCGACACGATGTCGGCATGCCAGTTCGCCTTGACGAAGGCATAGCGGGCGGGGGCGGCATTGGCGTCAAGCATTCTCGGGCTCCGTTGCGATGGTGGTGAAGACGCGGTCGGCATAGATCAGCGGGCGGGCCGCATCGCCCGTCCGGCAGCCGATCACATCGGCGATGAAGATCGTGTGGCTGCCGCTGTTGCAGGTTTCGGCGATCACGCAGTCGAAGCTGGCGACCGAACCGTCCAGCGCCCATTGGGCATTCTCGGTCCGCGACCACGACCCGCGGGTGAATCGTTCCTCGCGCGGCAGGGCCCCGCCGAAGCCGGTGGCGACATCCTCGGTCCCCTCGGCCAGGACGTTGACGCAGAAGCGCCCGTTCCCGGTCACGAAGGGATGCGAGGACGACCCCCCGTTCAGGCAGACCAGAAGACGCGGCGGCGTGTCGGTGACCGAACAGACGGCCGTGGCCGTGAACCCGGTGCGGCCCGCCGGCCCGTCCGAGGTCACGACCTTCACGCCCGCCGCCATCCGTGCCATGGCGTTGCGGAAATCGGCCTGTTCCATCACAGCACCTCGCAGCCTTCGGCGAAGGGCAGACGCGGCAGGCGGTCCCAGACCTTCGCGGGATCGCCGTAACCCAGGTTGATGACGAAGTTCACCTTCCACGTGCCTTCGGCGAAGAACTCGGCATTGACGCCATCCGCATCGAAGCCCGACAGCGGACCTGCATCCAGCCCCAGGGCGCGCGTCGCCAGCAGCAGGTAACCCGCCTGCAGCGTCCCGTTGCGGAACGCGGTCTCGTGCGCAAGGTCGGGGCTGGAGGTGAACCAGCTGCGCGCATCGCCATGCGGGAACAGCTGCGGCAGCTTCTCGTAGAACTCGGTATCGAAGGCGGCCAGCACGACCACGGGCGCGGTCATCGTCTTGTCGGTATTGCCGCGCGACAGATGCGGGCGCAGGCGTTCCTTGGCCTCGGGGGTGGTCAGGAAGATGAAGCGGCCCGGTTCGCAATTGGCCGAGGTCGGCCCGAGCGAGGCCATCTCCCACAGCTTCTCCAGCATCTCGGGGGGGACGGGGCGATCCTGCCAGCCGTTCTGGCTGCGGGCCTCGTAGAACAGCTGGTCCAGCGCGGCCTGCGTCAGCGGCGCATCGAGCGTCGTGTTATCGGTCATCGGTCAGGAAACCTTTCAGATCATGTTCGAAACGGTCTTGGACCGTGATGTTCAGGGCATGTCCACCCTGCGGATATTCGATCAGCTGCGCGCCGGGGATCAGGGCGGCCAGGCGGTGGCTCTGGGCCACGTCGACCAGCGCATCGTCGGTCGCAGCCAGCAGCAGTACGCGCGGACCGTCCTGCGGCCAATCGGGCAGCGCGAAGCCCCGCAGCGCGTCGATGCGCGCGATCAGGTTGCGGCGTCCGGCGAAATGTTCGACCGCATGCGCCTCGTCGGCGGCGATGCGGTCGGGATTGGCGCTGATCCAGAACGGCGGATAGAGGAAGTTCTGCTGGAGCGCCGCGAATGCGGGCAGCCCCTGCCCGTCCAGCGCGGCGATGCGGATGTCGAAGCAGCGCGCGGTATGGTGGTCGATCCGTGCCCATGCGTTGATCGCGACCAGCCGGTCCAGCCGGCTGTCCGGGCGGCAGGCCAGATCGAAGCCCACCAGCCCGCCCAGCGCATGGCCCAGCAGATCGAAGCGGTCCACCCCGGCCGCGTCACAGACGGCAAGCACGTCATCGGCCATGTCCGCGATGGTGGTGGGACCAAGCGCCTCGGTGTTCGCGCCCGTGCCGCGCTGGTCATAGATCAGCAGATCGAAGCCCATGGCCTTCAGCGCGCCCAGATGGGGCGACCAGTAGCCGCCCGCCCCGCCCAATCCCGAACACAGGACCAGCGTGCGGGCGCCCTCGCGCCCGCATGCCTCCAGCCGATACTTCATTCCGGCAGCACCGCGATGGTCGCGATCTCGACCAGGGCGTCGGGCTTGACCAGCCCGCATTGCACGCAATACCGCGCAGGCTTGTCGCCGGGGAAATACTCGGCATAGACCTCGTTGACGGCGCCGTAATTCGCCCAGTCGGTGACGAAGATCTTGTTCATGACCACGTCGTCCATCGTGCCGCCGGCCTTTTCGACCACCGACTTGATGATCTCCAGCACGTGACGGGTCTGGGCTGCCGCATCGCCCACATGGACGACGTTGTTCTCCTTGTCGAAGGGCAGCGTGCCGGACACGAAGACGGTGTTGCCGGCAAGGACGCCCGGCAGGAACGGTGCCAGCGGCTTGCCGCTGCCTTCGGGGATGATCGGGGTCTTAGGCATTCGTGCTCTCCTGTTGGTTTGCGGTGATCGCGCTGCAGTAATCTCCGGTCATGCCCACCCATCCGAAGAAGGTCGCGACATTGTAGACCGAGGCGTCGCGCACGTATTGCGGGCCCAGGTGATGCGTGGCGTCGTCCAGCATCAGGCAGTGATATTCCAGGTGGAAGCCGTCGCGCAGCGTGCTCTCGACGCAGACATTCGTGGCGATGCCCGTGAAGACCAGGTTGCGGATGCCGCGCGAACGCAGCGCGCTGTCCAGCCAGGTGTTGAAGAAGGCCGAGTAGCGCGGCTTGGGCACCAGCAGGTCGCCTTCCTGCGGCTGCAATTCGTCCACGATGTCGTAATCCCAGCCGCCCTTGGCCAGCAGCTGCCCCCACAATTCGGGACGGCGGCGCATGGTCTTCATCGCGTTCGACTTGGCCAGGTTCGGGGATGCCGGGCCGCCGGCCTCGGAATAGCCCTGGTCCCAGCCGTTCTGCAGGAAGACGACCTGCACGCCGGCATCGCGGCTGGCCTTGATCGCCTTGCCGATATTGTCGATGCAGGACCGCGCGCCGGTCAAATCGAAGCCCGCCAGATCGACATAGCCGCCCTTGGTGGCATAGCCGTTCTGCATGTCCACGACGATCAGCGCGGTCTCGGACGGATCGAAGCTGACATTCTCGGGGGTTGCGGTGATCTCCATGCTGGTCCTCATGCGGTTTCCGCCAGCTTGACGGGGTTGCGGGATTTCATCAGCGGCTGGATGCGGGTGCCGAAATCGTCGACGCCCTTGACGAAATCGTCGAAGGTCAGCAGCACGCCGCCGGTGCCCGGCACCTCGGCCACCTCGTCCAGCATCCGGGCCACGGTCTCGTAGGATCCGACCAGCGTGCCCATGTTGATGTTCACGGCGGATACCGGGTCCGACATCTGGCGGACATTGGTGTCCTTGCCCGATTTCGTGTCGCTTGCGGCCTGCAGGCCCAGCCATTCCAGCGCCTCCTGGTCGGCGCCGGCCTTGTAATGTTCCCACTTGGCGCGGGCGGCCTCGTCGGTCTCGTCTGCGATGATCATGAACAGCGCATAGGTCTTGACGTCGCGGCCGGTCTTGGCGGTCGCCTCCATCAGGCGTTCCGGGTTCGCCTTGAAGGCCTGCGGCGTGTTCACGCCCTTGCCGAAGCAGAAGTTGTAATCCGCGTGCTTGGCCGAGAATTCCATCCCCGCATCGGACGATCCCGCGCAGATGATCTTCATGTCCGCCTGCGGCTGCGGCGACAGCTTGCAGTCGTTCATGGTGAAATGTTCGCCCTTCAGGTCGCAGGACCCGGTTTCCCACAGGTCGCGCAGCACCTGGGCGTATTCCTCGAGATAGCCGTAGCGCGTGCCGAAGAACTCGTCGCCGGGCCACATGCCCATCTGTTCGTATTCGGGCTTCTGCCAGCCCGTGACCAGGTTCACCCCGAAGCGCCCCCCCGAGATGCTGTCGATGGTCGATGCCATGCGCGCCACGATCGCGGGGGGCATGACCAGCGTCGCGGCGGTCGCGAACAGCTTGATCTTCGAGGTGGCCGCCGCAAGCCCCGCCATCAGCGTGAAGCTTTCGAGGTTGTGGTCCCAAAATTCGGTCTTGCCGCCGAAGCCCCGCAGCTTGATCATGGTCAGAACGAAATCGAGGCCGTGCTGTTCGGCCTTCAGGGTGATCTCCTTGTTCAGCTCGAAGGTCGGCTTGTATTGCGGGGCATTCTCGGAAATGAGCCAGCCGTTGTTGCCGATGGGAAGGAAGATGCCGATTTCCATGTCACGTCTCCTGCTGTCCGTTTTTTTGACTGTTTGATAAAAAATTGCCCGCGCGCAAAAACCGCGTGGCGGAAATGTCGCCGTATTCTTCGAATGGCTGATATTTGTGCGCGCTGCCTGCCCGTGACCGGCGCGAATGGGGAATGTCTGTGCAGACACGCGATCCCGTGATGGACCCATCCGCCTGCCGCGCCCGTTCGACATGCTGAACCGAACCGCGAAAACGATTCCGAAAGGCACGAAGATGAGCATCGAGAACAAGGTCGTCCTGATCACCGGCGCCAGCAGCGGCCTGGGCGAGGCCACCGCACGTCACCTGGCCGAGCGCGGCGCGAAACTGACCCTGGCCGCCCGTCGTCAGGACAAGCTGGAGACCATCGCCGACGAGCTGCGTGCCAAGGGAACCGAGGTCGAGGTCGTCCAGACCGACGTGACCGACCGCCAGCAGGTTCAGGCCATGGTGGACCGCACCGTCGACCGCTTCGAACGCATGGATGTCATCATTAACAATGCGGGCCTGATGGCCATCGCCCCCCTGGACGAGACCAAGGTCGACGAATGGGACAAGATGATCGACATCAACATCAAGGGCGTTCTCTATGGCATCGCCTCTGCGCTGCCGGTGTTCCGCAAGCAGCAGTCGGGGCATTTCATCAACCTGTCCTCGGTCGCGGGGATCAAGGTCTCGGCCCCAGGCGGCACCGTGTATTCGGGGACGAAATACGCCGTCCGCGCGATCACCGACGGGCTGCGCGCCGAGGTGGGCGAACATATCCGCACCACCAGCATCGAGCCCGGCGCTGTCGAATCCGAACTGAAATACGGCACCAGCCACGATCAGAGCGCGAAGGCGGTCGAGAAGCTGTACGAACAGGCGATCCCCGCCGACAGCGTCGCCCGCGCCATCGCCTATGCGATCGAACAGCCTACGGATGTGGATATCAACGAAATCGTCCTGCGTCCGACCTCGCAGGAATTCTGATCCGACACCGAATGCGGCAGGGGCGGTTTCGCCCTTGCCACCACAAGTTGACTGTTTTGATCGGGTAAGATATCCGACCCGCAGCCAGCATCATGCGAGCCCACGTTTTCCATCGGTTCCGACCGACCCTGCCCGAGGCCCGCATGACCATCCCCGATACGGCAGCCCGCGCCAGCCTTGGCGCGCTGCTTGCCTGCCTTCATCGCGAAACAGATCTTGTCACGGCCGAGGGCGACACCGCCGTCCTGGGCGCCTTGCGTGTCGATCGCGCCGTGTCGCGCTGCGGTCCGGGTCCTGTCGGCGAATGCCGATTTGGCACCGGCACGATCAGCGCGGACCAGGCGTTGCGGATCTGCATCCAGGCGATCCGCGATCGCTGGCCGGGTCAGGCCGACCTGCTGGCGGATCGCATCGAACACAGCCGCCTTCGCATGGGAACGATCCTGGCCGTCCGCGCGGGCAAGCTGCCCTCGGCCGACTTCATCGGGGCCGAACAGGCCACATGGTTCGGGCATTGGATCCATCCCTGCCCCAAGGCGCTGACCGGCATGACCGATGCCGAGGAACGCGCGATGACCCCCGATTGGCAGGGCCGCGTCCGCCTGCATGCGCTGTCGGTCGATGCGGCCATCTTCCGCGCGACCGACACTGCCGCGATCCGGCAGTTGCCGGGCTTCGACATCGACCCCGGAGCCGGGCGCGCATTGCTGCCCGCCCACCCGCTGACATGGGATCGCCTGCGGGCATCGGAACTGGCGCGGCACATCCGCGACCTGGGGCCGGTCGGACCGGAATGGGTCGCGACGTCCTCTGTCCGCACGCTGTGGCATCCCGACAGCCCGTGGCAGGTCAAGGTCTCCCTGCCGGTGACGATCACGAACAGCCAGCGCATCAACAAGCGCCACGAATTGCTGACCGGCCCGCTGATGGCCCGCATGGTCGAGGCGCTGCCCGCCTTCGGGCCGATGCGCATCGTCACGGACCCGCATTGGGCCACCCTGCAGGGCGACGGCCCCGAAAGCGGGTTCGAGGTGATCCTGCGTCGCAATCCCTGGTCGGGCGGCGCGGTGATGCAGGTCGCGGGTCTTTGCGCGGCACCCCTGCCCGGACAGGAATCGCTGCTGGCGCGGATGGTCGCGGGGCACGATCCGCGCGACTGGTTCGCGGCCTATCTGGATTGCGCGGTGGCGCCGCTCCTTCGGCTCTATGACCGGACGGGTATCGCGTTCGAGGCGCATCAGCAGAACGCGCTGCTGGATCTGACGCAGGGCCTGCCCATGCGCTGCGATTATCGCGACAACCAGGGCTTCTATGTCGTGCGCGACATGGCCACGCCTGAAATGCGGGCGATCCCGCAGCTGACCTATGCCCGTCCCGAGGCCGAGGATGCGCTGTCCTATACCCTGATCGTGAACCAGGTCTTCGGGGTGATCCACCGCATGGCGGCCGACCGCCTGCTTTGCGAAGACGATGCCCTGCGGATGCTGGCGCGGCACCTGTCCGACCTGGCGGATACGCTGCCCGGCCACGGCGCGCGCCTGATCCGCCGCTGGCTGCGCGACGACCACCTGCCCGCCAAGGGCAACCTGCTGACGCAGTTGGGCGGCGTGGACGAGCTGCTGATCCCCGGCGAACGCGCGCCGCAGGTTCGCGTGCCCAACCCCCTGCCCGCATTCGCACCCCGAAAGGCCCTTGTCGATGTCGCCTGAAGCCCGCACCCTGCGCCAGACCGTCGAGGCCCTGGCCTTCGAGGGCATCCTGCACCCCCTGCGCGGCGGCTGGGTCCTGGGCGGCGTCCAGATCCGCGCGCCCCATCGCATACAGGCCACGGGCCGGGTCAGGCTGCTGGCCGATCCGGTGACCGAGGGCGGCGCCCCCCTGACCTTCGGCCTGCTGAACCGTGCATTGCGGGCCGCAGGACATGACGCGACGGCGCTTCTGGACGGTGCGCGACGCAGCGCGGCCTTTCTGCGACAGGCGGGTGCCACGCCCGCGAACCGCCATCTGCTGCGCGGCCCCGCGCTGGAATCCGCGCTGATCGAGGGGCACCCCTATCACCCCTGCTTCAAGTCGCGCACGGGGTTTTCGGATGCCGACAACCTGGCCTTCGGCGCCGAGGGCGGTCGCGCGATCCGACCTCTGTGGCTGCAGGCTGAAGGCGCGATCAGGCAGGGAACCGACGTGGCGCAGGGCTTCGCCCCGGCGGGCGCGATCCCGGTCCACCCGTGGCAATGGCAGCGCCTGCAGGCGGACCTTGCCCCCATGATCGCGGATGGCAGCCTGACACTGCTGCCCGATGACGGCCCCGACATGCAGGCGACCGCATCGCTGCGCACGCTGGCACCGCTGGACGGGCGCGACCATCTGAAGATGTCGCTGGCGGTGGGCGTCACCTCGTCGCTGCGCAACCTGCTGCCCTGGTCCGTGGCGGTCGCGCCCGCGATCTCGGACTGGCTGGGCGCGGTGGTGGCGTCCGATCCGGCGCTGGCCGATTTGGCGATCCTGCGCGAACACGGCTCGGTCATCATGCGGCCCGATGCGCTTGGCGGCAGGCTGGCCGCGATCCGGCGCGAGGCCCCGCCCGAAGATGTCGTCCCCGTCAGCGCGCTGTCGCTTGGCGACGGGGCGGGCGGGCTGCTGATCGACCCGTGGCTGCGCCAGCATGGCATCACGGCATGGATCGCGCAGTTCCTGCGCCTGCTGCGCCCTGTCTGGCACCTGATGGGCCATCACGGCATCGGCCTCGAGGCGCATGGCCAGAACCTTGCCGTCCAGATGCGCGACGGCTGGCCCGTCCGCCTGATCGCCCGCGATTTCAGCGAGAGCCTGGAATACGTGCCCGAACTGCTGGCGCGCCCCGACCTTCTGCCCGACCTAGCCGCGATCGACCCGGTCTTCGACGGCGCGGAGCCCGGCGAATATCACCGCATGGGCCATGCCACCGACCTGCGCGCCCTGGTGATGGACTGCCTGGTCGTCCACGTCCTTTCGGAAATCGCCGACGCCCTGCACCGCACGGGCCGCCTGCCCGAGGATCGCTTCTGGGCCCTGACGCGCGAGGCCCTGCCCGCCCTGCCCGATTACGCCACCGATGCCCGCCATATTCCCGCCGAATCCCTCGCCCTGCGCCTTCTGGGCCGCGAAGGGGTGCACCCGGCGCCGAACCCGCTCCGAAGGAACCACGCCATGACCGAAACCCGTTTCCGCATCGACGACCGCCTGATCGACCCCTCCGAGGTCGAGATGCCCGACATGCTGAGCGGCCTGGACCCCGACCGTGCCCGCATCGGCGTCCACCTGTCCGACAAGGCACGCGCGCTGGCCGCGATCCTGCAGCTGCGCGCCGCGGGGGCGTCCTGCCACCCGATCGCCGCCGACACGCCGCCCGCTGCCGCGCTGGCGCTGGCGCGTCGGTCGGGCTGCAACCGGATGGTGACCGATCAGGGCATCATCGTGCTGGACCAGCACGCCCCCCATGCGCCGGGCGGCGTGCTGATCCAGACCAGTTCTGGCACGACCGGCACCCCCAAGATCATCGAACGCAGCTGGGCCCGGATCGCGACCGAGATCGACGCCTATATCCGCGCCTTCCCCGAGGCCGCCGACATGACCCCCGTGATCGCGGCATCGGTCACCCACAGCTACGGGCTGATCGCGGGGGTGATGGTCGGACAAGCGCGCGGCCATGTGCCGGTGGTCATCGACGGGGCGAACCCGCGCCGCATTCTGCGGGTGCTGGCGGCGACGGACCGGCCCGTTCTCTATGCCGCGCCGCCGCTGCTGAACGTGCTGGCGCGCTTTGCGGGCGAGGGCGGGATCCATGCGGCCATGTCCTCGGGGACGGTGCTGCCGCGCCCGTGGTTCGATGCGCTGCGCCGCGCCTGCGTGCATCTGTTCCAGCAATATGGCTGTTCCGAGGCCGGCTGCTGCGCCATCGCTGCCGACCCCCGCACCCCCGAGGATATGGGCGCCCCCCTGCCCCATCTGCGCATCGCAGCGGGCAGCGACACGCCCGCGCCGGTCATCGTCACCGCGGATGGCCACGACATCGCGACGGGCGATCTGGGCGTGATCGACAGCCGCGGCCATCTGGTCTTCGCTGGCCGAGAGGCCGAGGTGATCGATGTCGCGGGCTTCAACATCCACCCCGCCGATATCGAGACCGCGGCCATGTCCTGCCCCGGCATCGACGACGCCGTGGCCTTCCCCATCCCCGATCCCGACACGAACCAGCGTCCGGCGCTGGCCTTCGCGGGCACCGCATCCGAGGACGCGCTGCGCGCCCATCTGGACCGCGCCCTGTCCCCCCGCCAGCGCCCCGTGCGCATCGTCCACCTGCCCGCACTGCCGCGTGGCGCGAACGGCAAGATCGCCCGCCGCGACCTTGCCGCCCGCCTGTTCGAGGAGGCCTGAATGACCGACCCCCGCCCCATTCCCAACCCCGAAACCGTCACGGAAACCCTGCGCGGCATCCTTGCCGGGCCGATGGCCTGTTCGCGCATGGACCGCTTCGCCCCCGAGGCGCGGCTGGGCCATGACCTGGGACTGGACAGCGTGCAGCTGATGACCCTGATGCTGCACCTGGAAGAAGCCGGCATCGAGATGGCCGAGGACACCTTCGACCGCGCCCCCGGCCTGACCATCCGCGCCCTGGCCGAGGCCCTGTCGGGTGCCACCCCCGCCGAGGAGGAGCCGATCGACATCAAGGTCCATTGCGTCGTCAGCTGCTTCTGCCAGGGGCTGAAGGATCGCGGCGGGATCGATCACCGCCCGCTCTATGTCGGGCTGTGGGATGGGCAGGTCGTGACCGATGACCGGATGCGCCTGTCCTATCACGCCGACGATATCGACCACGACTTCTACTGCCGCTGGATGAAGCGGCTGTTCGGCGTGACGGTCGAACGCTGGCATGACGATGCGGCGCCCAAGCAGGCGAACCTTGCCCGGCTGGACCGGCTGATCGCGGAATGGCGGCCCGGTCGCTATGTAATGCCGATGATCGA
Organism: Paracoccus sp. C2R09; assembly: GCF_018860625.1. GTDB lineage: Bacteria > Pseudomonadota > Alphaproteobacteria > Rhodobacterales > Rhodobacteraceae > Paracoccus. The sequence continues at coordinate 78,594 of NZ_JAHKQB010000001.1, read as the reverse complement.
CATGTTCCTGCTGCCGCAGCGGGACAACAAGTTCGCGCAGGATCCCTTTCCGCATTACGCCCTGATCGAGCCTTCGGACGACCCCTCGATCTGGCTGATGCGCGACCCCGATTTCCGGTGGGAGGGGCTGATCCCCGCGGGCGATCTGCGCCGCGCCTTCCTGCGCGACAGCGTAGCGGGCGGCTTCGCCTTCGACAATGCGGATGCCCATCCCGCATCGCGCGACGACATCGCCGCCATCTTCGCGGCGACCTTCCGCGCGGACGACCTGCCGCTGATCGACACCCTGGCCGCGATCATCGACGCCCATGCGACCCGCCTGCCCCGCGCCGATCTGGAACCCGCCCTGCGCGAGCTGCCGGTCATCGCGATCCGCAAATACGCCTATGAACACGCGCTGGCGATCTTCGGCGATATCGAGGGCGCGAACCACGCCGCCTTCGAGGAATGCTGCGACCGGATCGCGGCGCTGCATGGCGGGCTGAACACGCTGCACCGCCGCGCCGTGGCCTTCGCGCGCGGGGGCGACGATCTGGACGCCCTGCGCCGGATGCTGGTGGAACTCTCGGACCTGGAACGCGGCATCAAGACGACCGTCGCCGAATGGCATGCCAGTTGGCTGGGGGGCACGGCATGAGGATCCACGCATGTTCCGTGGCCTTCCGTCACCTGGAGGTCAGCGCCGCCGATCTGGCGCGATATGTCGCCCGCGAAGGCTTCGACGGGCTGGAGATCTGGGCACCCCACGCCCGCGCGCTGGCGGATGAATGGGCCGCGCTGGAACGGCGCCCCCGCGTGCCGATGCTGGCGGGCTATCTGCCCGTGGGCGATGCGGGCTTCGATGTGCTGGACGCCCGCGCGCTGGTCGCGCTGACCCGCGACTGGGGCGCGGACCGCCTGCGCCTGTTTGCGGGCGGCACCGACAGTGCGCTGGTCCGCCCCGATCACCGCGCCCGCATCATCCGCGATCTGCGTATATGCGCCGATATCGCGTCGGATCACGGCATCCGCATCGCGCTGGAGACCCATCCCCAGACCCTGGCCGACGGGCTGGGGCCGGTCACGGATCTGCTGGACGCGCTGGACCATCCGGCGGTCGGCATCAATCTGGACGTGCTGCATGTCTGGGAATCGGGCTGCGATCCGCTGGTCGCGCTGCGGGCGCTGGACGGGCATGTCATTCACGCCCATCTGAAGAACGTGACCTCGGCGCGCGAGCTGACGGTCTTTCGCCCCGGCAACATCCACGATGCGAATGGCGACAGGACGGGCATCTGCCCCCTGCACGAGGGCGCGGTGGATTACGATCAGGTCCTGCCGCATCTGCGCGGCCTCGACGCGTCGCTCGAATGGTTCGGACCGAAGCCCGCGGCGCGCATGGCCGCGGATCTGCGCCGCGCAAGACAATCACTGACCATCGCGGCGTAAGGCCGGAACGCGAAAGGCCCGGCAGATCGCTCTGCCGGGCCTTCCTGTCATCGCATCCGTATCAGAACTTGACGCTGGCCGAGATGGCGATCGTGCGGCCCGGCTCGGACTGACCCAGCACGCTGTCGTAATCGCCGCCATAGCTGGCCCGGTCGACATAGTCCTGGTCGAACAGGTTGCCGATCTCGGCGCGGAAGGTGACGTTCTCGTATTGCGCGGGCGCATATTCCGCGAAGACGTCCACGACGGTATAACGGTCGAGATCGCTGGTCGCGTCGCCCTGCCCGTCCTCTTCGAAGACATGTTCGACGATGCCGCCCAGCTGGATCTCGGGGGTGACGTCCTGCTTGACCTGCAGCGTCAGCATCCGGCCCGGGATCATGCCGAGATCGCGCAGATAGAAGGTCGTGGTGCCCGAACCGTCGATCTCGACATCGGTGTCGGTATAGCGCAGCGAGGCCGAACCGCCCTGCCATTCCTGCGACACGAACAGGCGATAGCCCTCGGTTTCGGCATCGACGGTGCCCAGATACTTGCGCGCATTGTTCAGCTTGGTGCTGAACAGATCGCCGCCAAGAACCGTGCCGCCGCGTTCCCATGCGACGCCCAGGATCGCGTTCTGCGCACGCACCGCCTCCAGATCGTCATAGGCGCCGTCATCGGCATAATTCGTCCACAGGTCATAGACCGAGGCAAGGCCGACCCCGCCGAAGACCGAGCTGTAGGCCCCCGAGAAGGACAGCTCGTTCGTGGCATGCCAGGTCACGCTGGCATTGACGCTTGCGCCGTCGGTGTCGATCTGCTGACCGTTGGCACCCGTGAACTCGTTCCAGTCATAGCGCAGGCCCGCACCGAAATCGAACCGGTCCACGCTGCCGCGCGCCTGGGTGAAGATGCCGGTATTGTGGGTATCCTCGCGGAAGCCGTAATCAGTCCCGCCATACTGGCCGTCATAGACGCCCTTGCGGTTCTGAACGTCGATGCCGGTGGTGAATTCGATCCCGTTCCATTCGTTGACGTTCTGCGCCACCATCGACACGGTCGAGGCCGTCCCGAGGTTGAAGTCCGGATCGGTTTCCCCGTCCGTCGCCAGATCGAAGGTGTTGACCTCGTTTTCCGATTTGGACAGCCGGAATTCCGGGTTCCACGGGCCACCGTCATTGGCCTTCTTCAGGCTCAGCGTCTCGGTGGTCTGGATCAGCTCGTAGCGGCGGGGATCGTTGGTGCCACCCAAGACGCCATCGATATTCGCGCGATAGGGACGCAGCGCGTCGTCCTCGATCCGGGTCAGGCCCAGCTCTGCACGCCAGTCGCCCAGATCGGCGCCCAGCTTGACCATGGCGCTGTTCAGGTCGGCACCGGTATTGGCGACCTCGTTGCCCGCGCCATCCTCGTAATCGTCACCGCTGTCGCGACGGACATAGACCAGCGCATCGACCGGCCCCTGACGACCATAGAGCGTCAGCGCGCCCGTGGCCGTGTTGCCGTTGTCGGCATAGCCCGTCACGACCTTGCCGCCGAAGCTCTGACCCGGCTGGAGCAGGTCGATGGCCGATTTCGTCTCGTAGGCGATGCTGCCCGCCAGCGCATAGGGGCCGGCATCCGCCCCCGCGACGCCCGGATCGACGCGCACGGCCTTCAGCAGGCCCGGATCGACCACGTTCGTGCCGGTATGGTGGAACAGGCTGTTGTTCTGGGGGGCGCCATCGACGCTGACGGCCAGCTGCTGCTGGTCGATGCCGTTGACGAAGACCTGTTCGGTCAGGGGCATGCCACCGCCGACCGACACGGCCGGTTCCTCGGCGAAGACGTCGTCGAGGCTGCCGCTCGCCACATCCTCGAGGCGCTCGGCCCCGATCTCGACCCGGCCCAAGGCAGCCTGTTCCTCGGCGGTCAACACGATACCTTCCAGCATGACCGGTTCCTGCGCGAGGACGGACAGCGGGAAACAAACGCCACAGAGAAGCCCTGCGGCAAGGCGCGAAACGGCCATGCGTTCCTCCAACGGTTATGTCGCATGGCTGGCTGCGGTATCGACCGTTGGCTGGCTTCGGGGCCGCACCTATCGCAGAAGTGAATTTCAGCCAAGCCCCGTTGAACGCCCCGTGACGGGACGTTGCGGAATTGGCGCAGTGGTCGCGGGGATCAGGCCGTCAGGCGATCGCGTCCGAACAGCGCCGCCTGCGTGCGGTTCTTGGCGCCCAGCTTCTGGCAGACCGTGCGCACATACAGCTTGATGGTCACTTCCTTCAGCCCCAGATCGGTCGCGATCTCGCGGTTGGACTTGCCCTTGCACAGGCCATTCAGGACCTCGGTCTCGCGGGTGGACAGCGCATTCGCGTCGGGCATCTGATGATGGGTCGGTGCCGCGGCGTCATAGGGCATGAAGATCTGCCCCGCGACGACATGGGCGATGGCCGCCGATAGCGACCTTGCCGTCAGGGTCTTGGGAAAGAACCCGCGCGCACCCGCATCGATCACGTCGCGCGCGGCATTCGGGGGAGCCGAGCCGGTCATCACGGCCACGGGCATCGGCGCGACCCGGCGCACCAGCTCGCGGATCCCGCGCGTTCCGCCCAGGCCCGGCAGATGCAGATCGGTCAGCAGGATGTCGAATTCGCCGCCCTGCAGCGCCGAATTCACCCCCTCGATATCCGAAGCGGCCACGACCTGGCCCTGCCCGTAATCGGACAGATAGGTCCCGACCGTATCGCGGACGAGCGCATGGTCGTCCGCAAGAAGTATTCTGATGCTCATCCCTACCTCCTTCTATGCGGGCGGCGATTGCCGCGTCGGGCGGGGTTCAGGGATGCATGATACGCATCCCGGCCCGAAAAGGCCGGGGGCGCATATGGGTGTAGGGGTTATCGTAAGGATAGCCGGCCGAACCTTTGGGCAGCCGGGATAAACCTTAGGCAGTGCCACGGATCGGGTAATCCTTCTTGAGGATGAACCCCAGCCCCTTGACGAGGTCGTCCAGCGTCGGACGCGCGAAGGGCACGTTCTGGTAATACAGCGAATAGATCCGCCCGTCGGGATACATCACCGCGATGCCCGGTTCGGCAAAACGCGCGGGTTCGCTGTCCTGCGCCTTGTCCGAGATGAACAGACCCCATTCGCGGGCCGAGGCCTCCGACATCGCATGGCCGACCGGCAGGTCGCCCAGGTCCCATTCGGATTGCTGACGGGCGAAACGGTCGTCGTCATCCATCGACACGGCCGCCACATCGACGCCCAGTTCGCGGAAATCGCCCTGACGCTTCGACAGCTCCTCGATCTGGGTCTTGCAGATCGGGCAGTGGACGCCGCGATAGAAGAAGACCACCGACATCTTGGCCCCGGCGCTGGCCGGCAGGTGGAAGGGCTGCCCCGAGGCGTCCTTCGCCTCGATTGCGGGGGCCTGGGTTCCGGGCATGGGGGTTTGATGGGTCATTTCAGCTCCTTCAGGTGGAAGTGATGCCGCGCGTGCTGGTATCGCCACGTGGCAGGGTGCAGGCTGATCCCGATTGAATTACCGGAGGTCATGCCATGTCCGAACGCCCCGTCCTCGTCTTCGACGTGAACGAAACGCTGCTGGATCTCGAAAGCCTTGCGCCGATCTTCGCGCGCATCTTCGGCGACGGCGCCGCGATGCGCGAATGGTTCGCGCAGCTCGTGCTCTATTCCCAGTCGCTGACCATCGCGGGCGTCGGCAGCGATTTCGCAAGCCTTGCAGGCGGCGTCCTGCAGATGCTGGGCGACATCAGGGGTGTCGCGATCGGCGATGACGATCTGGCCGAACTGCGCCACGGCATCGGCCACATGCCCGCCCATGACGACGCGGCAGACGCGCTGTCGCTGCTGCGCGACCGGGGCTTCCGCATGGTGACGCTGACGAATTCGCCCCCCTCGGACGGGCCGGACGGGCTGACCCGCGCGGGGCTCGCCGACTACTTCGAGGAACGCTTCAGCGTGCAGCCCACCGGGCGCTTCAAACCCGCCCCCGAGACATACCGGATGGTCGCCGAACGCCTTGGCTGCAAGGTTCAGGACATGTGCCTCGTGGCCTGCCACACATGGGATACGCTGGGGCTGCAGGCGCTTGGCGGGCACGGGGCGCTGGTCACGCATGGGGCGAACGCCCCCCTGCCCGCGCCGGGCGTGCCGCAACCCGTTCTGTGCACGACGACATTGACCCAGATGGCCGAGGCCATCGCGGATCGCTGGCCGGATTGAACTGCAGTCGGTGAAGGGGGGCATTCGGGGTCTTGCGATCGTTGGCATCGTTGATTTGAGAACGGTCGGTCTGCTATTCCGGTTCCATGATATCGACAGCCCCCCAATCCGGTCGCCCGCGCCGGACCGATCCGGATGCCGCGCTGGAAACGGCGATGAAGCTTTTCTGGGCCGAGGGCTATGACGGGGCATCGGTCGCGCGGCTGTCCCAGGCGATGGGCGTTCCCAAGGCCAGCCTCTATCGCGATCACGGCGACAAGCGCGGCCTGTTCATGGCGGCGATCGACAGATACGCCCGGCTGCGCGTTCCGGCCGTCCTGCGCGTGCTGGAACGTCCCGGACCGCCCGCGAAGGTCCTGGAAGGTTTCCTGCTGGCGGTGATCGATCTGGGCACCGCCGATCCCCGGACGCCCGGCTGCCTGGTGGCCTGCGTCCTGGCCGAGGCCGCGGGCGCCGATCTGGGCCTGCGGCAGGAATTCCGCAGGCGGTTGCATCAGATGGACGATGCCATCCTGACCTGCCTGCGACGGTTTCCGCCCGGAACGCTTGCGACCGCACCCGAAGCCCTGGCCCCCGTGGTCGCCGCGACCGCGCGGGGGCTGATGACACAGGCCCGCGCAGGTGAAAAACCGATTGCGCTGCAATCCGTCGCGCGCACTGCCGCGATGCTGTGGTGTAACGATCCGTCCCCTTCCCGCGAATAGCAGGGCAACACCTGCAACAAAGGATCCACCGAGCACATGTCACGCCCCCTCATCTTCGCCGCGCTTGCCGTCGGCATCCTGATCGTCGCGTTCCTGCTGCCGGGGGACCTTCTGACGCTGGACGGCATCCGCGCCCAGCTGAACCGGGTCCAGACCCTTCGAGAGACCAGCCCCGTGGCCGTGCTGGCCGGGTTCTTCGGGGTCTATGTCGCGGTGACTGCGCTCTCGCTGCCGCTGGCCGTGTGGCTGACGCTGGCGGCGGGCGCGTTGTTCGGCTTCTGGCAGGGGCTGGTGATCGTGTCCTTCGCATCGACCATCGGGGCGTCGATCGCCTTCCTCGTGGCGCGGCACCTGCTGCGCGACTGGGTCCGCGCGCGCTTCGGCGACCGCCTGCGCCGGATCGAGGAGGGGTTGGAGCGTGACGGTGCCTTCTACCTGTTTTCGCTGCGACTGATCCCGGTCCTGCCCTTCGTGGCGGTCAACCTGCTGATGGCGCTGACGCCGATGCGCCTGCGCACCTTCGCGGGCATCAGCCAGCTGGGCATGCTGGCGGGCACCGCCGTCTACGTGAACGCGGGCACGCAGCTTGCCAGCCTGGACAGCCTGTCGGGCATCGTGTCCCCGCGGATCCTCGCGTCCTTCGCGGCTCTGGCCGTCTTTCCCTGGATCGCCAAGGCCATCGTGGGCATCGTCCGCCGCCGCAAGCAGAACAGCCAGTGGACGAAACCGAAATCCTTCGACCGCAACCTGATCGTCATCGGCGGCGGCAGCGCGGGCCTCGTGACCGCCTATATCGCCGCCGCGACCAAGGCCAAGGTCACTCTGATCGAGGCCGGAGAGATGGGCGGCGATTGCCTGAACACCGGCTGCGTGCCGTCGAAATCGCTGATCCGCAGCGCCGCCGTCGCCCGTACCATGCGCCGCGCCGACAGCTATGGCATCGCGCCGACCGAACCGCAGGTCGATTTCCGCGCGGTGATGGAACGCGTCCACGGCGCCATCGCCACCATCGCGCCCCATGACAGCGTCGAACGCTATGAAGGGCTGGGCGTCGAGGTTCTGAAGGGCCGCGGCCGCCTGACCGACCCCTGGACGGTCGAGATCGCGATGAACGACGGCTCGACGCGCAAGCTGACATCGCGCGCCATCGTCATCGCCACGGGCGCGCGCCCGATCATCCCGCCGGTTCCCGGGCTCGAGGATGCGGGCGTGCTGACCTCGGACACGATGTGGGGCGCGCTGCGCGACCGCGACCATGTGCCCGCGCGCATGGCGATCCTGGGTGGCGGCCCCATCGGGACCGAACTGGCACAGGCCTTCGGCCGCCTTGGCGCGCAGGTCTTCCAGGTCGAGATGTCGGACCGCATCCTGGGCCGCGAGGATCCCGAGGTCTCCGAGCTGGTGACCGAGGCCATGGTCGATGACGGCATCGAGGTCCTGACCGGCCACAAGGCCGTCCGCGCGGGCCGCGACGAGGATGGCCCCTGGCTGGAGGTCGAGGGCCCCGACGGCACCCGGACCCTGCGCGTGGACGAGATCATCGCCGCTACGGGCCGCGCCGCGAACCTCAAGGGCATCGGCCTCGAGGAACTGGGCATCGGCACCGACAAGACCGTGGACACGAACGACTATCTGCAGACGATCCACCCCAACATCCTGGCCGCGGGCGACGTGGCGGGCCCCTGGCAGTTCACGCATACCGCCAGCCACCAGGCCTATTATGCGGCGGTGAACGGGCTGTTCGGCGATATCCGCGCCTCGCGCGTGGACGACCGGGTGATCCCCTGGGCCACCTTCACCGACCCCGAGATCGCGCGCCTGGGCCTGTCGGAAACCGAGGCCCGCGAACAGGGCGTCCCCTACGAGGTCACGCGCTTCGACCTGTCGGGGTCCGACCGCGCCATCGCGGACGGGGCGACCAAGGGCTTCGTCAAGGTGCTGACCCGCAAGGGCAGCGACAAGATCATCGGCGCGACCATCGCGGGCGTCCATGCGGGCGATCTGATGGCGGAATTCGTGCTGGCGATGAAGCACGGGCTGGGCCTGTCCAAGATCCTGGGCACGATCCACATCTATCCCACCCTGGCCGAGGCGAACAAATCGGTCGCGGGCCAATGGCGCCGGGCGCATGTGAACCCGCGCCTGACCGATATCGCACGTCGTTTCCACGATTGGAGGCGCGGATGATCGACGCCCTGATCCTGCCCGCGCAGCGCAGCGCATTGGCCCCGGCCGCGCGATACCTGTCGGCGCGCGGGATCAGGGCCGACCAGCTGACGATCGCCGGCTTTGCCATAGGGTTTCTGGGCTTCGTGGCCCTGGCGTCCGGCTTCTGCCTGGTCGCACTGGCGCTGATCGCGGCGAACCGGCTGATGGACGGGCTGGACGGTGCGGTCGCGCGCATCCAGGGGCCCACCGATCGGGGCGCATTTCTGGATATCGCGATGGATTTCCTGTTCTATGCCCTGGTTCCCTTGGGCTTCGCGATCTACGACCCGGTCGCGAACGCCCTGCCCGCGGCCCTGCTGATCGCGGCCTTCGTGGGCACGGGGTCGTCGTTCCTTGCCTTTGCCGCCATCGCCGCCAAGCGCGGGCAGGCCGCCGCCGCCTTTCCCTCCAAGGGCATCTACTATCTGGGCGGCCTGACCGAGGGGTTCGAGACCATCGCCCTCTTTGCGTTGATCTGCATCTTCCCGCAGGCCTTCCCCTTCCTTGCGACGCTGTTCGCGGCCGCCTGCACCGTCACCACCGTCCTTCGCTGGCACCAGGGTTGGATCGCCTTCGCCCCCGACAACAGGAGCCGCTGATGCAGCGCAGATCCTTCCTTGCCATGGCCCTTGCCGTTCTTGCCACGCCCGCGCTGGCCGACTGGACCGAAACGCTGCAGGCCGCGCGCGGGCAGACCGTCTACTGGAACGCCTGGGGCGGGGATCAGCGCACCAACGACTTCATCCGTTGGGTCGGCCAGCAGACCGAGGAACGCTTCGGCGTGTCCGTCGTCCATGTGAAGCTGACCGATACCGCCGAGGCCGTGACCCGCGTCCTGTCCGAGAAATCGGCGGGCCGGACCGATGGCGGGTCCGTGGACCTGATCTGGATCAACGGCCCGAACTTCGCCGCGATGAAGGACCAGGACCTGCTGCACGGCCCCTTCGCGAACGACCTGCCGAATGCGCGCTTTCTCGACCTGTCCGAGGGCGCGCCGGCCGCGCTGGATTTCACCACCCCGGTCGAGGGGATGGAGAGCGCGTGGCGCCTGTCCCGCTTCGTCTTCATCCATGACAGCGAACGCGTGCCGGAACCGCCTGCGGACATGGCGGGCTTCGTCGATTGGGCCGCCGCCCATCCGGGGCGCATGACGCATCCCGATCCGTCGAACTTCATGGGTGCGACCTTCCTCAAGCAGGCGCTGCTGGAACTGGCCCCCGACCGGCAGGCGCTGCAGGCCCCCGTCACCGACGCAGCCTATGCCGCGCAGACCGCGGCGCTGTGGGATTGGTACGACGCGCTGCGTCCCAACATGTGGCGTGGCGGCGACGCCTTCCCCGAGAACGAATCCGTGCTGCAGCAGCTTCTGGCGGATGGAGAGGTCGATATCGCCATGTCCTTCGACCCCGCCGCAGCCGCCGCGCAGGTCGAACAGGGGCTGCTGCCGGAAACCGCGCGGGTCTTCGTGCCCGAAGGCGGAACGATCGGGAATGTCAGCTTCGTGGCGATCCCCTTCAACGCGGCCAACCGCGAAGGTGCCGAGGTCGTGGCGGATTTCCTTCTGGCGCCCGAAACGCAGGTCCACATGCAGAATATCGAGGTGCTGGGATCGTTCTCGGTCCTCGATCCCGAACGGCTGGACGCCGAGGCGCGGGCCCGGTTCGAGGCACTGCCCACCGCGCCCGCCCTGCCCGACCTGCAGGATCTGGGGCCGACGCTGCCTGAACCCGATGCAAGCTGGATGACCCGCCTGACCGAAGACTGGGCGGAACGCCACGGCGGATGACCCTGCCCGCCCGGATCCTGCCCGCCCGGATTCTTCCGGCGCTGATCCTGACCGCGCTTCTGCTGCCGATCGGGGCGGGGCTGTGGCAGACGGCGCTTGCCGCGATGGGCCACCTGCCGGCCATCGGTGCCCGTGGCCCGGACCTTGCGCCGCTGCGGGCGCTGGCCGCCACGCCGGGTATCGGCCGCGCGGTCTGGCTGTCGCTGTTCACCGGTGCCGCCGCTACGGCATTGTCCTTCGCGCTGGCGCTGGCCAGCGCCATGGCGATCACCCGGCGGGGGCATGGCGGCAGGCTGCTTGCGCCCCTTCTGGCGATGCCCCATGCCGCGCTGGCCATCGGGCTGGCCTTCGTCATGGCACCTTCGGGCTGGATCGCGCGGGCGATCGCCCCGGTCGTCGGCTGGGACCGCCCGCCCGACATCGCCAGCATCGGGGATCCGTTCGGCTTGTCACTGATCGCAGGGCTGACGGTCAAGGAATTCCCTTTTCTTCTGCTGATGATGATGGGGGCCTGCGCGCAGATCCCCCTGCAGCGCCACCTGCGCGCGGGGCGTGCCCTTGGCGCGTCCGAGGGCCGGTTGTGGCTGGCGCTGATCTTGCCCCAGATCTGGCCGCTGATGCGCCTGCCGGTGCTGGTGGTCCTTGCCTATTCCATGTCGGTGGTGGACGTGGCGCTGATCCTCGGGCCGTCGAACCCGCCCACGCTGGCGGTGCTGCTGACGCGCGATTATGCCGATCCGGACCTGTCGCGGCTTCTGGCCGGATCTGCCGGCAGCCTTGTGCAGCTGGCCCTGGTCGGTGCGGCGGCAGGGCTTCTGCTGCTGACCCAACGCGTCGCCGCGTCCCTTGGCGGTGCCTGGGTGATGCGCGGGGCGCCCGCGCCGGGGGCCGGACCTGTGATGGCGGGGCTGCGCTGGACCGCCACTGCCGCGACACTTGCGGGTTTTGCCGCGATGGCGGCGTTGGCGATGTGGTCGGTCGCTTGGCGCTGGCCCTTTCCCGATCTGCTGCCGCAGGACCCCTCGTTCCGGATATGGGCGCGGTCGCTGGACGGCTGGACGACACCCCTGTGGAACACCCTGCTGCTGGCAGGCGGCAGCACCGCCATCGCCCTGATCGCCGCCATCGCCTGGCTGGAATGCGAAACCCGCACCGGGCGTCGCGCACCCTGGGCCGAGGCCGCGATCTTCGTGCCGTTGCTGCTGCCGCAGATCGGTTTCCTCTATGGCGTGAACACCGCCGCACTGCAGGCAGGGCTTGCCCCCGGCCTGTGGCTGATCGTCTGGGGGCATGTGATCTTCGTCTTCCCCTATGTGATGATTGCGCTGTCCGATCCCTGGCGGGCGATGGATCCGCAACATCTGCGCGTGGCCTCGGCGCTTGGCGCAGGCCCGTGGCGGCGTCTTCTGGCGATGAGGCTGCCCGTCATGCTGCGCCCGATCCTGACGGCGGCGGCCATCGGCATCGCCGTGTCGGTCGCGCAATACCTGCCCACGCTGTTCCTGGGCGCGGGTCGCATCCCCAGCCTGACGACCGAGGCCGTGACCCTTGCCGCATCATCCGACAGGCGCGTCACCGGGGTCGTCGCGACCATGCAGGCCGCGCTGCCGCTGCTGGGTTTCCTGATCGCATTCGTGATACCGGCATATCTGCATCGCAACCGCCGCGGACTGAGAGGGGCATGACGCCATGCTGGAACTGAACGATCTTGCCGTGACCCTGCCGGATGGCACCCACCTGTTCGATCCGCTCAGCCTGCGGGTGCCCAAGGGGTGCGTCACGACGGTCATGGGGCCGTCGGGCGTGGGCAAGTCCACGCTGCTGGACGCGATCGGGGGTCAGTTGGCGCCAGGCTTTGGAATGGCGGGCCGGATCGTGCTGGACGGCCGCGACGTGACGCGGGAACGCCCCGAGAAGCGCAATATCGGAATCATATTCCAGAAATCCGCATTATTCCCGCATCTGAGCGTCGGCCAGAACCTCGGCTTCGGGATGCCGCGTCGTCACCGGGATCGCAGGTCGCGGATCGAGGCCGCGCTGACCGATGCGGGCCTTGCAGGCATGGCGGATCGCGACCCTGCCACCCTGTCGGGCGGACAGACGGCGCGCGCGGCGCTGATGCGGGGGCTTCTGGCGGAACCTGCGGCGATCCTGCTGGACGAGCCGTTCTCGGCGCTGGATGCGACGCTGCGGGACGAGATCCGCGGCTTCACCTTCGCGCATCTGCGCAATGCCGGCATTCCGGCGCTGATGGTCACCCATGACGATCAGGATGCAAGGGCGGCGGGCGGTCCGGTCGTCGCCCTGAATGCGAAAGGCCGCCCCTGAGGGACGGCCCTTGCAGTTACTTGCCCGGCTTCTTCGGGGCGCCGGATTCAGTGCCCGGCGTGTCGTTCACATCCGACATGGGCTGCGCGGTCGGGGTTTCCGACCCGGTGCCCGGGCGGGTCACACCGCCTTCTTCGGATGCAAGTTCGGCCTCGGCCTGCTGCCAATGCGCCTGTTCGTGCCCCTCGGGGCGCCCGGCATCTTCCCAGATCCGATGTGCGCGCGCCTTGATCAGTTCTTCACGTTCCGTTTCCATCTCTGCCTCCGTCCTCAGATGGCTGTTTCGCCGCCCGGCTCTGCTGTGCAGCGCAGGGCAAGCACCGATTGCCACGGCAGCGCCACGCTGCCCCTGACATCCTGGTCGCACCGGACGGGCGTTGCCGCGCTGTCCAGGCACAAGGTCCATTTGCCGTCGGGAAGGGTGAATTCCCCATCGTCGCCGGCATTCAGTATGATCAACACCTGATCGCCATTCGGGTTTCGCCGCAGCATGGCCGTGACGTTCATGTTCTCGTCGTTCCAGTCGTCGTCCTGCATCGGGCGGCCTGCCGGATGCAGCCATTCGACCACCGGGCGGGCATCCTGCAGATCGGCATCCGCCACTGCGAAGCGCGGCCGCGACAGGTCGGCTTCGCGCCGGAAGGCCGCGAAGGCCGCGACCGCGTCGGTCAGATCGTCGCGCGCATTCGCCCAGTCCAGCCACGAGATCGGGTTGTCCTGGCAATAGGCGTTGTTGTTGCCATCCTGCGAATTGCCCATCTCGTCCCCGGCCAGCAGCATGGGTACGCCCTGGGACAGCATCACGCTGGCAAGGATCGCGCGGGCGCGGCGGCTGCGGGACTGATCGACCTGCGGATCGTCCGTCGGACCTTCGATCCCCATGTTGTCGGACAGGTTGTGATCATGCCCGTCCTGACCGTCCTCGCCATTCGCGTCATTATGCTTGTCGTTGTAGGATACCGTGTCCCACAGGGTGAAGCCGTCATGGGCCGCCACGAAATTGACGCTGCTGGTGGCCGGACGATGGCTGTGATCGAACTGGACGGGCGATCCCGACAGACGTTCGGCCATGGCGGGCACCAGCCCCGGATCGCGCCGCCAGAAGGCGCGCGTGTCGTCGCGGAACTTGTCGTTCCATTCGCGGAAAGGCCAGGGATAGCCGCCGACCTGATAGCCCCCCTCGCCCACGTCCCAGGGTTCGGCGATCAGCTTGACGCCGGACAGCACCGGATCCTGGCGCAGCGCGTTGAAGAACGACCCGTGGCGTTCGAACCCTTCGGCCTCGCGGCCCAGGGTCGAGGCCAGATCGAAGCGGAAGCCGTCCACATGCATCGCTTCGACCCAGTAGCGCAGGCTGTCCATGACCATGCGCAGCACCATCGGATGCGCGACATTCAGCGTGTTTCCCGTGCCGGTGGTGTCGAAGCTGTGGCGCGGTGCCTCGGGCGACAGAAGATAGTAGCTGGCATTGTCGATCCCGCGGAAGGACAGGGTCTGACCGCGCTCGTTTCCTTCGCAGCTGTGGTTGTAGACCACGTCCAGGATCACCTCGATCCCCGCCTTGTGGAAGCGGCGGATCGCCTCCTTCATTTCCCGGATCTGTCCCGATTTCAGATAGGGCGAATGCGGCGCGAAGAAGGACAGCGTGCTGTAGCCCCAGTAGTTCGACAGCCCCTTCTCGGTCAGATAGCGTTCATTGGCGAAGGCATGGACCGGCAGCAGCTCGATCGCGGTGACGCCGATGCGGTGCAGGTGCTCGATCACCGCGTGCGAGGACAGCCCCGCGAAGGTGCCGCGCAGCTTCTCGGGAACGCCGGGATGCATCTGGGTCAGGCCCTTCACATGGGCCTCGTAGATGACGGTGTCCTTCCAGTGGGTGCGGATCGCGCGTTCGCTTTCCCAGTCGAAATCGGTATCCGCGACCACACCCTTGACCATGAAGGGCGCGCTGTCGCGTTCGTCGAAGGTCAGGTCGTCCTCGCCTATGCGGTACCCGTGCAGGGCATCGTCCCACCGGATCTGGCCCCGAAGTTCCTGCGCATAGGGGTCCAGCAGCAGCTTGTTCGGGTTGAAGCGGTGCCCCTGTTCGGGGGCATAGGGGCCGTGGACCCGGTATCCATAGACCTGCCCCGGCCCGACGCCCGGGAGGAAGCCGTGCCAGATGCCGCCCTCCATTTCGGGCAGCATCAGCCGGTGGCGTTCCTCGGTGCCGGTCTCGTCGAACAGGCACAGCTCGACCGCGCTGGCATTTTCCGAAAACAGCGCGAAATTCGTGCCGTCGCCCAGATATTGCGCGCCCAGCAGATCGGGGCGCAGGACGGTCCTGTCGAATGCGGGTTTGCCGATCATGTCACGCATGCCGCCTGATCCCGGCTGCGACATGGGTGGGGCGCGGGCGCAACGCGTCGCGACGGCGCAGCATGGCAGGCGTGATCAGCAGCGTGTCGCCGCCCTGCCGGAACCAGCGGGCATCCTCGGGTGGATCCTCGCCCACGACCAGATCGGCGGGAATGTGGCAGCCCGGCGCCACGATGCACCGTACCAACCGCGCCCGGGGCGATACGGTCGCCCCCGGCATGGCGATGCTGCCATGCCCCAGATACCAATCCGACACGGCCGAGGGGAAGGGCAGCTGCGCAGGCGCATCGCGCAGGAAATCCATCTGCGCATGGCGCAGGGCCTGCAGCGTGCCGACATCGCGCCAGTAGCTGTGCCCCGCCGCACCCGCAGGCAGACGATAGGACATGGCATCCCCCGCCTGCACCGCCAGCGGCACCACGTCATGGCCGAAATCCATCCCGTCGCCATCCATCATCGCCTGACGCAGCCAGGCGGTATCGAAGACGTAGATGCCCATGGACACCAGCGAACGCCCGGGTTCATCCGGGATCGAGGGCGGGTTCGCGGGCTTTTCCAGGAACGAGACGATGCGCCCCTCGCGGTTCACATGCATGACCCCGAAACCCGAGGCCTGCGCCTGATCGACCACATCGGCGGCCAGCGTCACGGCAGCGCCCGAACGGACATGCGCCTCGATCATGGGGCGGTAATCCATCTGATAGACATGATCCGCCGCAAGGACCAGCACATGGCTTGCGCCCGAAGCCTCGACCGCGTCCCAGTTCCTGCGCACCGCATCCGCGGTCCCCTCATAGGCGCCCTGCCCGTCGGCCAGCACCAGTCCGCCATCGCGGAAATGGCCACCCCAACGCGCGGGCAGGTGGTCGTGCAGCGTGCGAGGGGCGAATTGCGTGGCCACGATCATCCGGTCCAGCCCCGAGCGGACGCAGTTCGCCATGGTGAAATCGACGATGCGGTTGCGCCCGGCGAAATGCACCGCGGGCTTGGCCTCGGACGCGGTCAGATCGGCAAGGCGTGTGCCCTTGCCACCTGCCAGCAGGATGGTGGCCACGGAATATCCGGTCGCAGCCGGGATGCGGTGCGTGATCGACACGGCGATGATCCTTGTCTGGATGAGTATCGAGGTAAAAGCAGCGTCCGGCGGTCGGAATTGCCGGACAGGCAGAAAACACGCGGAAGGCGTCTGCGTTCCGCGTGTTGCTGTTTATCAATCAGCCGGTCGCGGCACTGCCTTCGATCAGGGCGATCACATCGCCATTCTGCCCCTGCCAGGACAGGATCGCATCGCCCGCGGGCATTTCCCGCGCCATGCAGGCGGTCAGCGTCCGGCCGTCCAGGCTGCGGATCATGCGCATGCCGTTCTCGTCGCGTTCCAGCCGCACATCCGCGTCCTTCAGGAAGGCCGCCCGGTCGCGGCGCAGATGCAGCAGATCGCGCGTCCAGCGGGCCTTGGTATCGGTGGCCCCGCGCAGGGCGTCCCAATCGACGGGATGGCGGTTGTCGGGATCGGTCAGCGCCAGAAGCTGGCTTTCGGTCCCGCGATAGATGTCGGGAAAGCCCGGCGTCAGCATTTTCATCAGCAGCTGCATCAGAACCAGCGCATCGGCGCGCGCCAGCAGCTGTTCCAGCGCGGGCGGCGCGTCGCGCCAGCTGTCCAGCACCGCCGAGGTCAGCGCCTTGGCCTGCCCTTCGGCCAGCTCGTCGGGATTGGTCCAGAAGCTGCGCAGCTTGGCCTCTCGCATGGCCTTTTCCAGATGCGCGCACAGCCGGGCATCGGCATCGGGCGCACCGTGGATCGCCAGCGCGGATTGCACGCCGTACCAGATGCGCCGCCCCGGCACGTCCACCGCCTGCGGCAGCGCCGCCGCCGCACGATAGAGCTGCATGAACTCCTGCGGCAGATGGCTGATCGCGACCAGCCGCATCCGCGAATCCTCGGACCGCTTGGTATCGTGGGTCGAGGTCAGGTTCATCTCGGACGAGGCCCGCGCACGCAGGAAGGCCGTGGCCCGGTCGTCGGTGATCGTCGCCTCGTCGGGCTCGGCACCGACCTCGTTGGCGGCAAGATAGCGGGTCCAGCGGAAGCCTGCCGTATCCTCCTGCGCCTTGGCCAGAAGCGCGCCCGACACCTGCTGGAACCGCTGCGTGAAGGCGCAGGGCGTCATCAGCGCATCGGTCAGCGCGTCGATCACCGTGCGCGAACGCAGACCCCGTGCCGCGTGGTCCGCAACCTGCCGCAGCAGATCGCGATCGGCATCCCCCACCCCGCCCGGCGCGACATAGCTGCGATAGCGTGGCATCGCGACCAGCAGCGCGGTCACCGCCTCGCGCAGCCATTCGGGGCCGGGAGTGCCTTCGGGACGGGCCGACAGGGCATCGCGCGCAAGGGCGATCAGCTGGCGACGTTCGGCGGCAAGTTCATTGTCCAGGATGTCGTGCTTGGCCGCACGCAGCGCATCGGGGAACCCCTCGTCGATATCGCTGGCGTCGCGCCACAGCCGGTCCAGATCGTGCAGCCCCCGCGCGTCGGTCAGCGCGCGGGCGTAAAGGCGCGCGGCCTCGTATCCGGTCGTGCCCGCGACGGGCCATTCGGGGGGCAGCACCTCGTCGCCGACAAGGATCTTTTCGACCCAGATCGGCGTATCGGGCGCTGCGGCATGCAGGCGGTCCAGATACCCCGCCGGATCGACCAGCCCGTCGATGTGATCGACACGCAGGCCCTGCACCAGCCCCTGCCGCACCAGATCCAGGATCAGCGAATGGGTCAGGTCGAACACGTCCTGACGCTCGACCCGCATGCCGATGAGGCCGGTCACGTTGAAGAAGCGGCGATGCGTGATGCTGTCGCGTTCGCGTTCGTAATGCACCAACCGCCAGTTCTGGGTGGCATGGACGTCGCGCAGGTTCGAGGCCCGCGGGCCCGGCGCCAGGGGCAGGCGCAGATCGCCCATTACCCATTCGTCGCCCTCGACCGCGAAATCGCCCCGCTCCATCACGATCTCGAACGGATCGGGCAGGAAGGGCAGCACCAGCGGCCCCGCATCCCAATCGATGTCGAAGGCCGAGGCATAGGTGCTGTTCCGCCCATGGCGCAGCACGTCATGGAGCCAGGGATTATGCGGGGAAAACGCGGTGTGGTTCGGCACGATGTCGATGATGATGCCGATGCCCGCATCGCGAGCGGCATGGGCCAGCGCCTCGAACCCGTCGCGGCCGCCCAGTTCGGCCTCGATCGCGGTGGGGTCGGTCACGTCGTAGCCATGCGTCGATCCGGGCTGGGCGGCGAAGATCGGCGACAGGTACAGATGCGATATGGCCATGTCCCGCAGATAGGGCAGCAGCCCCTGCGCCGTGGCGAAATCCACCCCGTTGCGCAGTTGCAGGCGATAGGTCGAATTGGGGATCGTCATGCTGGGTCCACCTTTGCGGAAATGGCGAAGGCATCCCGGCCGATGTGGCCGAGGCCGAATTGCGCGCCGGGCAGCGGATCGCCCCCGGCCTGTCCCATCGTCAGGGCGATCCGCAGGCGACCCGCGGCAAAGCGCCAATCGGCCAGCAGGGCGCGATCGCCCGTCCGCGCGACATCGGCGGACAGGCGACCCGACTGGATCAACGGCAGGACGTGATCGCGGCGGAACCGCAATGCGCGGCGGGTCAGGTCCTGCCATTCGCGGGCCTTCGGACCGTCGGTCCAGTCCAGCTTCGATTGCGCGAAGGTCCGGGGCGACAGCGGATCGGGGACCGTGTCGCCATGGCTTGCAACCTCGGGGAACTCGGCCGCGCGGCCCTTGCGGACGGCCTGCGCCAGATCGCCGGTGAAATCGGCGAAGAACAGGAAGGGCGAGGTCGCGCCGCGTTCCTCGCCCATGAAGACCATGGGGATGTAGGGCGCGGTCAGCAGCAGGGCATAGGCCACGGCCACGCCCGCCGGGTCCGCGATGGCCAGCAGCCTGTCGCCGAAGGCGCGGTTGCCCACCTGGTCATGCGTCTGGACGGAATTGACGAAGCCCGTCACCGGCAGATGCCCGCAGGATGCGCCGCGCAGGCCGTCGCGCGGGGGGCGCGGCTGGCCTTCCTCGACATGACCGCGTTTCAGCGCCAGGGCCAGATCGCCCACCGGATCGACCGCGAAGGGCGTGTAATAGGCGTGATCCTCGGCCGTCAGGGCCACATGGACGGCATGATGGAAGTCGTCGTTCCAGCTGGCGTCATAGCCGCAATTCTCGCGCAGGTCGGGCTCGTTGCGTTCATCCTCGGTGATTAGGTGGACGGGCGCGATCCGGTGCAGTTCGGCGGACAGGTCGCGCATGAAATCGCGCGCGCCCGGCCCGGCGATCTGGTGCACTGCATCCAGTCGCAACCCGTCGATGGCGTATTCGGACACCCAGTGGCAGGCACAGTCGATCCAGAATTCACGCACCGCAGGCTGGGCGAAATCGATGGCCGCGCCCCAGGGGGTCATCCGCCCGGCATCGAAGAAGGCCGGCGATGTCGCGTGAAGATAGGCCCCCTCGGGGCCGAAATGGTTCATCACCAGATCGAGGATCACGGTCATGCCCGCATCATGCGCCGCGATCACCAGATCGCGCAGGTCGTCGGGCGTGCCGTAAGCCGGGTGCGGCGCGAAGGGCAGCACCCCGTCATAGCCCCAGCCCCTGTCCCCCGACCATTGTCCAAGGGGCATCAGCTCGATCGCGGTAAAGCCCAGATCGGCCAGATGCGCCATCCGTCCGGCCGCGGCCGCAAGCGTGCCCTCGGGGGTGAAGGTGCCGACATGCATCTCGTAGATGACCGAAGCCGCCCAGTCGCGCACGGGACCGCGCGGTGCGGGCTTCGACGCCATCAGCCGCGAAGGCCCGTGCACATCCCCCGCCTGCAGCCGCGATGCCGGGTCGGGATAGGTCGTGCCGTTCAGTCGGAACCTGTATTCCGCCCCCTCGGGCGCATCCGTCCGCAGCTGCCACCAGCCCCCTTCCGCCGCCTGCATGGGCAGGGGCCGACCTTCCAGCATCAGGTCCACCTGCCCCGCGTCGGGTGCCCACAGACCGAACCGCCACGCGCCGTCATCGGCACGCGCCCCCCAACGCGGGCTCAATCCGCACCTGTCCGGCAAATCGTTGAAACGAAACGCAACGCCTGCATGAAAATCCCCCTCGCCGCAGCGGCCTGCAGGGAAACCGCGACCTGCGCCGGCGGTTCCCTTGACATAAGTGAACTGTGCATCCGGGCATATCGTTCGGGCAATCCGAAATCTTTCGCGGTCTGGACAGGATGCGACCGCTGGCGCATTCAGGGCAGGACCCTGCCCGAAAGGACGCCCATGGCCCGCATCCTGCACATCTTCGCCCATCCCGGGCTGGCATCGTCGCGGATCAACGCGGCCATGTGGGGCGCGGCGCGCCGGGTGCGCGATGTCACCAGCGTCGATCTCTATGCCGAGAACCCGCGATACGAGATCGACGTGAAGGCCCAGCAGGACCGGCTGGAGGCGCATGACGTGCTGGTCATGCAGTTCCCGATCTTCTGGTATTCCTGTCCCGCGCTGATGAAGGAATGGATCGACCTGGTCCTGTCGCGCGGCTTCGCCTACGGGGTGGGCGGCGACCGGCTGGCGGGGCGGACGATGCTGCTGGCCGTGTCGACCTCGGCCCCGGCCGAGGCTTTCGGCCCCGAGGGATATCAGAACTTTCCCCTGCGGACCTTCCTGACCCCGTTCGAACAGACGGCACGGCTGGCCGGGATGCGCTTTGCCGCCCCCTATGTCCGCCACGAC
The DNA here is from genome assembly GCF_018860625.1 of Paracoccus sp. C2R09. Classification (GTDB taxonomy): domain Bacteria; phylum Pseudomonadota; class Alphaproteobacteria; order Rhodobacterales; family Rhodobacteraceae; genus Paracoccus. Next base: position 57,791 of record NZ_JAHKQB010000001.1, on the reverse strand, counting down.
GCGCTGCATGGCGATCCCGCCGATCACGCGCGGGGCTTCGCGACCCTGCTGGCGGGCCTGCGCGACGAGAACCTGGACATGGATCGCGCGACCGCGGCGGATGCGCTGTTCCATGATACACTGCCCCTGAGAAAGGGTTGACCGCATGACCGAATTCCTGCTGCCCGCCTTTCTGTTCCTGCTGGCCGGGGTCATCTCGGTGCCCATCGCGTCGCGGCTGGGGCTGGGATCGGTGCTGGGCTATCTGATCGCGGGGATCGTGCTCAGCCCGGTGCTGACGCTTCTGGGCGTGGACGTGATCCAGGTGCAGCATTTCGCCGAATTCGGCGTGGTGATGATGCTGTTCCTCGTCGGGTTGGAGCTGGAGCCGAAGCTGCTCTGGGCGATGCGGATGCGGCTGCTGGGACTGGGCGGCCTGCAGGTCGGGCTGACCACGGCGCTGATCGCGGCGGCGGCCTATGCCCTGGGGTCGATCTGGCAGGTCGCGCTGGCGATCGGGCTGATCTTCGCGCTGTCATCCACCGCGATCGTGCTGCAGACGTTGAACGAGAAGGGGTTGATGAAGAGCGATGGCGGGCAGGCAGGCTTCTCGGTCCTGCTGTTCCAGGACATCGCGGTCATCCCCATGCTGGCGCTGCTGCCGCTGCTGGCCACGCAGCATGTCACCCATGAGGGCGGCGATGCCCATGCGTCGCTGTCGCTGGTCGACGGGCTGAACGGTTGGCAGACCGGGCTTGCGACACTGGCGGCCATCGGCATGGTCGTGGCGGGCGGGATGTACCTGACGCGCCCGGCCTTCCGCTTCATCGCCCATGCCAACCTGCGAGAGGTGTTCATCGCCGCCGCCCTGGCCTTCGTCATCGGCATCGCCTTGCTGATGACGCTGGTGGGGCTGTCGCCCGCCCTCGGCACCTTCCTTGCGGGCGTGGTGCTGGCCAACAGCGAATACCGGCACGAGCTGGAAAGCGATATCGACCCGTTCCGCGGCCTGCTGCTGGGGCTGTTCTTCATGACCGTCGGGGCGGGCATCGATTTCGGCCTGCTGGCGGCGCAACCGCTGACCATCGCCGCGCTGACCCTGGGGGTGATCGCGCTGAAGGCCGGGGTGCTGCTGTTCCTGGCATGGGTCTTCGGGGTGCGCGACGAACAGGGCTGGCTGTTCGGCATGTCGCTGGCGCAGGCGGGCGAGTTCGGCTTCGTGCTGATCAGCTTCGCGACCGCCGGGGCGATCCTGCCCGACGACATCGCGCCGCGCCTGACGCTGATCGTCACGCTGTCGATGATGCTGACACCGGGGCTGTTCATCCTCTATGACCGTGTCGTGCTGCCGCGATATCACGCGGCCGAACCCCGCGCGGCGGACGATATCGACCAGCCGGGGCACGTCATCATCGCGGGCCATGGGCGCTTCGGCGGCGTGGTGAACCGGATGCTGCTCAGCTCGGGGCATGAAACGACGGTGCTGGACCATTCCTCGAACCAGCTCGAGGCGCTGCGGGCCTTCGGGGTGCGCGCCTTCTATGGCGATGCGACCCGGCCCGACCTGCTCCACGCGGCGGGGATCGAGAATGCGCGCCTGCTGGTCGTGGCCATCGACGACCGCAACCGCGCGACGGAAATGGTGCGCCATGTCGTCAAGCATCATCCCCATATCCATGTGGTCGCCCGTGCGCTGGACCGCAGCCATGTCTACGAATTATGGGGCGCGGGCTGCCGCGACATCATCCGCGACACGTTCGACAGCGCGGTGCGTGCGGGCCGATCCACCCTCGAAGCCCTGGGAATGCACCCGTTCGAGGCGGAACGCACGGCGCGGACCTTCGTCAACCAGAACCGCAGGTCGATGCGCGAACTGGCCGATCTCTATGACCCCGAGGTGCCGAACCATCGCAACGCCCCCTATCGCGATCGCGCGCGGGCGTTGATGGACGAACAGACCGAGGAGCTGCGTTCGCGCGGACGCGGCGCCCATCACGAAGGCGCCGATGGCGCATGGGCCCGCCCGACGCTGCGCGACCAGGAGGCGGCGCTGCGCAAACAGGAGTGACGGCAGCCGGGGCCGCGATCAGGCGAAGCCCGCCTCCTTGGCGATGACGGCGGCCTGCGTGCGGTTCTTGGCGCCGATCTTGCGGCAGAGCGTGCGGACATGCAGCTTGACGGTGACCTCCTGCAGGTCCAGCTCGCGCGCGATCTCCTTGTTTGCCTTGCCGAGGCACAGACCCAACAGCACCTCGCGTTCGCGCTGGCTCAGCTGGCGGACGAACTCGGTCTCGTTCTCCTCCTCGCCCTCGGCCAGGGCCGAGGCGGGCACGAAGGTCTCGCCCATGATCATGAAGCGCACGGCATTCACCAGCGACTTGGCCCCGAGCGTCTTGGGGATGAAGCCCGCGGCGCCCATCTCCACGGCCTCCATCGCGATGCGGGTGGGCGCGGTGCCGCTGATCAGCGCGACGGGCGTGTCGCCCGACAGCTCGATCGCGCGCTTCAGCCCGTCCAGCCCGTTCATTCCCGGCATGGTGAAGTCCAGCAGGATCAGATCATAGGGCTGATCGGCCCCGATGGCGCGCGCGGCGGCGGTGAAATCTGGTACGCAGGTGACGACCGCCTGCCCTTCGCTGCGCAGATAGGCGGCGATGGTGTCGCGAACCATCTCGTGATCGTCGGCCAGCAGGACGCGCATCAGTTCCGACCCCGGAATGCTGCGCGAAGATGCCTTGCGGCCCGGATGACTGTGATGATTTTCTGCAACTTTTCGCCCGTCCATTCGCATGTGCGGCCCCGCCCCGAAGGCCGCGCCTGTGATTGCCGCAAACCTTCCGCCCATCGCATTCGCCTGTCAATAGACAGCCTTTTGCGCGCGGACCTGATCCTTCGGTGATATGGTTATACCGATGCGCAGTTGAACTGTCACCCCAACGACGCAAACTGGGGTTGTCCGTCGGATATGGCCGTTTCCCCCTCGCGCTATGTTCGGCGGATCGCCATTATGCCCCTGCAACCCGACCCGACGGCAGAGGACGCATGACCCAGGACAGCAAGCGACAGGGCCTTCTCCGGCAGCAATGGACGGGTTTCCTCTGGATCGCGGCCCTCGTGGCCTGCCTTGCGCAGACCGTCCTTCTGTCACGCGAGGTTCTGCAGGGCCTGGACCGGCTGTCCACCGCGCCGCTCGACGATGTGCGCTGGACCCTGTCCCAGACCGAGGTCGAACTGTTCCGCATGATCCTGGCCATGCATGACGTGGACGAGGAGGATCTGGACGATCCCTCCGACCTGCGCCGCCGCTTCGACGTCTTCTTCGGACGGGTCAACACCCTTGCCACCAGCAGCCGCTTCGTGCGCTTTCGGGCAGAACCGAAGGTCGCGGCATCGCTCGAAACGGTGCAGGACTTCCTCGACAGCTCGGTGCCGCTGATCGACGGGAACGACGCCGACCTGATCGCGGCCGTCCCGGATCTGATCGACCGGGCCGAGAGCCTGGCCCCCGAGGTCCGGCAGCTGGCGCTTGCGGGCATCCCGCTGTTCGCGCAATCGGCCGATCAGCGCAGGGTCGAGATCATGGGAACCCTGCGCCAACTTGCCGCGACCGCGCTCGTGCTGATCGCGGGGCTGATCATCTCTCTTGCGGTGCTGCAGCGCGTCCATCGTCGCGCCACCCGCATCGCCTTCGAGAACGAGACCGTGCGCAGCCGCTTCGAGGCGGCCATCAGCTCGTCGCTGGACGCGGTCTTCGTCATCGACACGCGCGGCTGCATCATCGAGTTCAACGGCGCATCCGAGACGATCTTCGGCTATTCCCGCAGCGAGGTGATCGGCAAGCGCATCGTGGACCTGACCATTCCCCATGACGAACGGCAGGACTATATCGAGAGGCTGGAACATTACCGCAAGACGGGCGAATCCCAGCTGGTCGGCAAGGGCCGGCAGCGCATCCGCCTGATGCACCGGTCGGGCGAGGTGTTCCCGGCCGAGATCTCGGTCTCGGCGGCGCTGTCGAACCGGCAGGAGGTCTTCGTGGCCTTCGCCCGCGACATCCGCGCCGAACTGGCCGCCGAACAGGACCTGCGCGATGCCCGCGACCGCGCCCGTGCGGGCGAAAAGGCCAAGACCAAGCTGCTGACCGTCATGAGCCACGAGATGCGCACCCCCCTGAACGGCATCCTGGGGTCGCTCGAACTGATCCGGTCCGAGGAACTGACCCCGCGCCAGCAGCGCATGCTGGCCGCGATCGGCACCTCGGGCGAATTGCTGCTGTCGCATGTGAACAAGGTGCTGGACCTGTCGCGGCTGGATGCCGACCGGGCCGAACGCCGAGAGGAGGAGTTCGATCTGCAGGAACTGATCGAGGGGCTGATGGACAGCCTGCGTCCGGCGGCACTGGAACGGGGCAACGATCTGGACACGGCCTATCTGGGGCAGGAAACCGGCAGCGTGCGCGGCGACAAGCGCGCGATCCAGCAATGCCTGGTGAACCTGGTGGGCAACGCGATCAAGTTCACGCGCGGCGGCTCGGTCTCGGTCGAGGTCGAACGCGTGGACGACGGCGCCATGGTCGAGTTCCGCGTCGCCGATACCGGCCTGGGGATCCCCGAGGAGGAGCTGCCCCATATCTTCGACGAGTTCATGACCATCGACACGGATTACGCGCGCGAGAATCCGGGCACGGGCTTGGGCCTCGCGATCACGCGCAAGCTGGTCCAGAACATGGGCGGCACCATCACGGTGGACAGCATCGAGGGCGAGGGCACGATGTTCACCATCCGCGCGCCCCTGCCCCGCGTGGCCCCCGTCCGCGCGCGCGCCAAGCCCGCGCCCCTGCCCGATATCGAAGGCGGCCTGCATGTGCTGATCGTCGAGGACAACGCCGTCAACCGAATGATCCTGGAACATATGCTGGACGAGTTGGGCTGCACCCATGAAAGCGCCGAGAACGGCGATACGGGGATCGCCCTTGCGGCGGGCAGCCGGTTCGATCTGCTGCTTCTGGACATCAGCATGCCGGGCAAGGACGGGCTGGAGACGCTGGCGGGCATCCGTGCGCTGAACGTGCAGGCGTCGGGCGCACGCGCCATCGCAATCACCGCCCATGCGGGCCAGGAGGATCGCGACCGGATCCTTGCGGTGTTCGACGACATGTTGACCAAGCCCATCAACCTTGCCCGCCTTGCCGAAAAAATCAGCCCGGCCGAACCCGCCCCGGCCGAGGAGGATACCGCCGCCGATTTCATCGCCCGCTTCGGTCGCGACGCCTTCGCGGGGCATATCCGCGATCTGCAGGGGGAACTGGCGGGCCTTGTCGCGGGGCTGAAGGATGCGCCCGGGCTGGAAACCGCGGATCGCGAAACCGCGCACAAGCTGGCGGGTTCGGCCGCGATCCTGGGGCAGGCCTCGCTGCGCCGGACATTGCAGCGGCTGGAGCATCTGCCCGCCCCGGCATGGACCGAGGAGGGGCGCGAACTGCTGGCCGAACTGGACCGCGAGGGGGCGGCCCTCAGCGCAGTGCAAGCCGCATGATGCGTTCCTTCAGGCCCGAATAGGGCGCATAGCGGGCCGCGATGTCCATGCGCGATCCGCGTCGCAGCACCGGCTTCATATGCGAGAAGCAGCGGAACCCCTGCTGCCCGCCATAGGCCCCCATTCCGCTGCCCCCCACCCCGCCGAAGGGCAGTCCGGGCACGATGGCGAACATCATCAGGTCGTTGATCGCCACCATGCCTGCCGGGAAACGGTCCAGCGCCCGGTCCTGGAACCCCTGATCCCGCGAGAAGACATAGAGCGCCAGCGGCTTGCCATGCGCCTTGAGCTGCATCGCAAGATCGTCCTCGTCCTGCCATTCCACGATGGGCAGGATCGGGCCGAAGATCTCGTCCTGCATCAGGGGCGCGTCCCCGGGCACATCCGCGACGATGGTCGGCTCGATATACAGATCGCCGCGATCCGTGCGCCCGCCCTGGACGATCCGGCCCTGCGACAGCAGCGCCTGAAGACGGTCGAAATGGCGTTCGTTCACGATGCGCCCGTAATCCTTCGACATCTGCGGATCGGCGCCATAGGCGCGCCGGAACTCGGCCGCCAGCGCCCCGGTCAGGGCAGCGGCGCGGTCGCGATGGACCAGGACGTAATCGGCATTGATGCAGATCTGACCGGCATTCTGTCCCTTGGCCCAGACGATGCGCCGCGCGGCCAGGGCGATATCGGCGGTGCGGTCCACGATCACGGGGCATTTGCCGCCCATCTCAAGGGTGACGGGCGTCAGGTGCTGCGCCGCCGCCCGCATCACGATGCGCCCCACCGACGCGCCCCCGGTATAGAGGATGTGATCGAAGCGGCATTCCAGCAGTGCGCCCGTCTCCTCGGGGCCGCCCTGCACGACGGCGACCGCCTCGGGGTCCAGATATTCCGGCAACAGCCGCGCGATGGCAGCGGCGCAATGCGAGGACAGCTCGGACGGCTTGACCAGCACGCAGTTCCCCGCCGCCAGCGCCCCCACCATGGGCTGCAGGGTCTGCTGCCACGGGAAATTCCACGAGGCGATGCACAGCACCACCCCCAGGGGTTCGGGCTGAACCCAGGACCGCCCCGGCTGGGCCGCGATGGGCGTGCGCACGCGCCGCCTTGCGGTCCAGGATTTCAGATGGCGCAGCGCGTGCTTCGCCTCGGTGCGGATCAGCGCGATCTCGGCCATCCAGGATTCGAGCCGCCCCTTGCGCAGATCGGCATGGATGGCCGCAATGATGTCGCCCTCGCGTTCCTTCAACAGGCGCAGGATCGCCTGCAGCTGCGCGCGCCGCCATTCGAGGGGGCGGGTCCGGCCGCTGTCGAAGGCGGCGCGCAGCCGCGCGACCTCGGCCTGCATCTGCGGGATGGGGGTGAACTGGCTGTCGGTCATGGCGCGGCCCTTCTGCGGCATTTCCGGCAGCATACCCCGCGACCCCCCGAACACCATGGCGGGCATGGGGTGACGTCGCGCCCCGGCGCGCGGGCCCATGCACTGACGCGAAGGCCGCTATTCGTTCATGTGCGTTGTCCGGATGCACATCGCCCATATATCCCCTGTCACAAGACATCGGCGACCGACCACCCCGCCGAAACAGAGGAAATGATGATGAGCATGTACCAGACCGCCGTTCCCGCCAGCAGCTTCACCCTGCCCCGCCGCCTGTGGGACCGTTTTTCGACCTGGCGCCGCCAGACCGCGTCCTATCGCACCACCATGGCCGAGCTGAACAGCATCTGCGACCGTGAACTGCTGGACCTGAACCTGAGCCGCGCCGACTTCCACCGCATCGCCCGCGAGGCTGCGCTGAAGGCCTGATCCCGGCCCCACGGGGATGACCGAAAAGCCCGGCCGCGCATCTGCGGGCCGGGCTTTCCTTGTTGATGGCGACCGTGACGGGCCGCCGGGGCTCAGTTCGCGGGGCGCGGCGGACGCTGCGACAGTTCCTGCAGGCTCAGGAAGCCGTCATTGTTGCGGTCCATCGCCTTGAACATGTCTTCCGGCTTGGGGCGCTCGCGATCGTCGGCATTCGCCGGACGCTGAGAACGCTCGCCACGCTGCGACGTTTCGCGCTGCTTGGGCGCGCCGTCGGTGAATTCCTTCTTGCTGATGCGCTTGTCGCCATTGGTGTCCAGATGCTGCATCACCTGCGCCGGATCGGGGGCGCGATCGCCGCGGCGGGCCTCGTCGGCGGTGGCGGCACCTGCGGCGCCCAGCAGCATGATCGCGAATACGGCAAAGGTCTTTTTCGACATCTTCATGTCCTTCTTATTTCCACGCCCGATTCGTCGGGCACACCCCCTTCCTAGGGCATGGGCCGGAAACGCCGTCCCAACCGCGCATTTGGTTTCCGTTGGGTCAGCGGATCGTCGAAATCCGGGACATGGCGACGCGCGGACCGGGGCATCCGCATTGCCCGATGGGGCAGATGCGGATGCCCGCGGACCCTGCGATCAGGCCCATGCGGCCCATGCGTCGATCCCGGCCTGCGCGACCTCGCGGTCCTGCGCGGGCGTCCCCGAGGACACGCCGATCCCGCCCACGACCTGCCCGTCATGCATCACCGGCAGGCCGCCGCCCACCACCATCAACCGCCCCCCGATCGAGGTGTTGATGCCATATGCCGCGGCCCCCGGCTGACATGCGGTGCCGATGTCATGCGTGGCCTTCTTGCCCGCCGAGGCGGTGAAGGACTTGTCGATCGCGATGATGCCCGAGGTGATCTTGCCCCCCTCCATCCGTTCGAAGGCGATCAGGTGACCGCTGTCATCGGTGATGGCGATGCACATGGGCACGCCGATCTTCTCGGCATGGGCGGCGGCGCCTGCGATCAGCGCGCGTGCATCGTTCAGGTCCAAGCGGGTGACGGTCTTCATGCGGTTCTCCTTGTGGTGTTCGTATCGCTCAGTGCGGCGGGGCGGGGTCCGCCCGTGGCCCAGTCCAGCAGTTCCACCGTGTGGACCACGGGGATCCCCGTGCCGGTGCCGATCTGCATCATGCATCCGATATTCCCCGCGCCGATGACATCGGGGGCGGTTTCCTGCAGCGTTGCAACCTTGCGCGTCTTCAGTTGACCCGAAATCGCGGGCTGCATCAGGTTGTAGGTGCCTGCCGATCCGCAGCAGATATGGGCGTCGCGCGGCTCGACCACATCGAAGCCCGCCGCCCGCAGCAGATCCTTGGGCGCGGACCTGACCTGCTGACCGTGCTGCAACGAACAGGCCGCGTGATAGGCGACGCGCATGGGATCGGCATGTGTCGCGTCCCGCAGGCCGATATCCGACATGACCTCGGATATGTCGCGCGCGATGGCGGCGACGCGGGCCGCATCGCCTGCCAGCGGGTCGTTGCGGAACATGTGCCCGTAATCCTTGACCGTCGTCCCGCAACCCGAGGTGTTGATGACGACGGCGTCCAGCCCATCGCCGTCCATTTCCGCGGCGATGGCGCGGATATTGGCGGCGGCCATCGCATGGCTCTGGTCGGTCTTGCCCATGTGATGGGTCAGCGCACCACAGCAGCCGATGCCCCGGGGGATCACCACCTCGCAGCCGTGGCGCTGCAGCAGACGGATGGTCGCATCGTTGATGTCGGTGCTCAGCACCCGCTGCGCGCAGCCTGTCAGCAGGGCCACCCGCAGTGTCCGCGCGGGCGCCGCCGCAAAGCTCTGGGGGCGGTCGTTCGGGCTGGGCGCGGGAATACGGGCCGGGGCCATGTCCAGCATGGCCCGCAGCCGCGCATCGGGCATCAGGCGCGCGAAGGGCCGCGCCAGCCGTGCGCCCATCAGCGCCAGGCGAAAGCGTCCCGGATAGGGCAGGATCACCGCCAGCAGCCAGCGCAGCGCACGGTCGCCGAAGGGGCGGCGATAGTTCTCCTCGATATATTCGCGGGCATGATCGACCAGGTGCATGTAATGGACCCCCGACGGGCAGGTCGTCATGCAGCTGAGACAGCTGAGGCAGCGGTCCACGTGCTTGACCGTCTTCTCGTCCGGGACGCGCCCGTTCTCCAGCATGTCCTTGATCAGGTAGATCCGGCCGCGCGGGCTGTCCAGTTCGTCGCCCAGCACCTTGTAGGTCGGGCAGGTCGCCGTGCAGAAACCGCAATGGACGCAGGACCGCAGGATCTCGTTCGAGCGTGCGGTGGCGGGATCGGCCAGCTGGTCGGGCGTGAAATTCGTCTGCATGTCAGTCCCCCATCAGGCCGGGATTGAGGATGTTGGCCGGATCGAAGGTGCGCCGCAGCCTTTGCGACAGTTCGGCCACCACGGGCGCCTCGGGCGGGAAGACCGCGCCCTGCCCGCGGACCAGCATGGCATGTCCGCCTGCCGCGCGCACCGTCGCGGCATCCTTCGGCCCCGAATACCAGACCGCCGCCCCGCCCCAGTCGAGCGCGCACTGCCCGCCCAGCCGGTCCGCGATGGCCGGCCCCTCCGAGGGTTTGCACAGGATGCGCCAGACCGGATCGTCGCCCGTCAAATGTGCCACGTCGCGCAGGTCGCGCCACAGGCTGCGGCTGTCCTCATCCTCGATGATCTCGACGCGGTCGCGGCCCAGCAGCGCGGTCAGCCGGTCGGTGCGATAGGCGACCTGCGCGGTCAGCCCCTCGATCCGCAGCCATGCAGTGCCGTCATGGAAGGCCGCGCCCGACACCTCGAACGGGGTGGACAGCGCGGTGGCGAAATCCTGCACGGCGCGGGTGGCGTCGATGCCCCCGATGACCAGCGTGCGGCTGCTTTCGGCCATGGGCAGGACCTTCAGCGCGACCTCGGTCAGGATGCCCAGGGTGCCGTGCGACCCGGCCAGCAGCTTGCCCAGATCCATGCCGGTGACGTTCTTCATCACCCGCCCGCCATTCTTGAGGATGCGCCCCTGCCCGTCCACGAAGCGCACCCCCAGCAGGTGATCGCGGCAGGCCCCCGCAAGGATGCGGCGCGGACCGGACACGTTGGCCGCGACGATGCCGCCAATGGTGGGATCGCCCGACAGGCCCGTCAGGCGGCGATGGTCCATCGGCTCGAACGAGAGGGCCTGTCCTTCGGCGGCCAGCATGGTCTCGATCTGCTGGACCGGGGTGCCCGCGCGGGCGATCAGGGTCAGCTCGCCCGGTTCATAGGTCACGACGCCGCTGATGGCCGATGTGGTCAGCGCGTCGCCCGGCCCGTCGGGGCGCAGGCGGGTGCCGCCCCCGTTGATGCGCAGGGGGGTGGTGCGGCCGGTCAGGATCTCGGACAGCTCGGCCTCGGATGCGGGGGTCAGCACGGGCGTCATGCGCGGGCCGCCGCGCGGTCGCGATGAGGCTGGCTAACCTCCAGCGGAAAGACCTTGGCCGGGTTCAGCAGCCAGCCGGGGTCGAAGGCGTCCTTGATCTCCATCTGGATGGCCATGTCCTGCGGATCGTATTGGCGGGACATCAGATCCCGCTTCTCGATGCCCACGCCATGTTCGCCGGTCAGGCAGCCACCCACCTCGACACACAGCGCAAGGATGTCGCGGCCGAAGGCCTCGGCCCGTTCCAGGTCGCCCGGCGTGTTGGCGTCGAACAGGATCAGCGGGTGCATGTTCCCGTCGCCCGCGTGAAAGACGTTCGCAACCTCCAATCCGTGTTCGACCGACAATTCTCCGATGCGCTTGAGTGTGTGCGGCAACTGCGACACCGGCACCGTTCCGTCCAGACACAGGTAATCGCCCAGCCGCCCCATCGCGCCGAAGGCCGACTTGCGGCCCTTCCAGATGGCGGCGGATTCGTCGGCATTGCGGCTGGTGCGGAACTCGACCGGGTCCAGCTGATCCGCGATGGCGCGGATGCGGGCGATCTGGTCGGCGATCTCGTCCTCGGAACCCTCGACCTCGACGATCAGCACGGCGGGGCATTGCGGATAGCCCGCCTTGGCGAAATCCTCGACCGCGCGCAGGCAGACCTCGTCCATGTATTCGATGGCGACAGGCAGCACGCCCGAACGGATGATGCGGGCCACGCATTCGCCCGCGATTTCCGGGCTGGCAAAGCCGATCAGCATGGGGCGCGCGCCTTGGGGGCGCGGCAGGATGCGCAGGGTCGCCTCGGTCACGATGGCCAGCTGGCCTTCCGATCCGCAGATCAGGCCCAGCATGTCCAGCCCCGGCCCCCCCGGCTGCGGGCCGCCCAGTTCGACGATGCGGCCATCGGCCAGGACCATGCGCACCCCCATCAGGTTGTTCGTGGTGACGCCGTATTTCAGGCAATGCGCCCCGCCCGAATTCATCCCGATATTGCCCGCGATGGTGCAGGCCAGCTGGGACGAGGGATCGGGGGCATAGAAGAAGCCCGCAGGCTCCAGCTCGGCGCTGACGGACAGGTTGGTGACACCCGTCTGCACGCGGATGAAGCGGTTGGCGGTGTCGATCTCCAGCACGTCGTTCAGGCGCATCGTACCGATGACGACGCTGTCGGCGGTGGGCAGCGCGCCACCTGCCAGCGATGTGCCCGCGCCCCGCGGGATGACCGGCACGCGGTGATCGTGGCAGATGCGCATGGCAGTGGCCAGTTCCTCGGTCGTGCGTGGCAGGACCACGGCCAGCGGCGGACAGCGATAGGCCGTCAGCGCGTCGCATTCATAGGCCAGCGTCTCCTCGGGGTCCGAGATGACGGTATCGGCGGGCAGCGCACGGGTCAGGTCCGCGACGATGCGGTCCTTCTTCGCGATGATCGCCGCATCCGGCCGGGGCATCGAAATCGAGGACATCCGACCTCTCCCTTGCTTGGTTGCGGGCGGGGCACCGCGGCGCCCCGCCCCGTTATCCTAGCCGCCCATCAGCGGATCGCCGATACCCAGCACGTAGAAGCCGATGCACAGCATCAGCCCCGTCAGCGACAGGTAGTAGATCGTCGGCAGGATGGTGATGCGCAGCGTCGCGCCCTCGCGGCCCAGAAGGCCCACGGTGGCGGATGCGGCGACGACGTTGTGGATGGCGATCATGTTGCCCGCGGCAGCGCCCACCGACTGGCCCGCGACCATCAGCGCCGAGCTGATCCCCAGCCCCTCGGCGACCGAGAACTGGAACTGGCTGAGCATCAGGTTGCTGACCGTGTTCGACCCGGCAAGGAACGCGCCGAGGCCGCCAACCGCCGGCGCGAAGAACGGATAGACCGCCCCCACCTGTGCCGAGACCCATTCCGCCACCACGACCGGCATGCTTTGCAGGTCGTTCGCGTTCACGCCCGAATTGATCATCACCCGCACCATCGGCACGGTGAAGATCAGCACGAAGCCCGCGCCCAGAAGCGTGCCGGTGCTTTCGCCCACCGCCTCGCGGAAGCCGCGGAACGACATGCGGTGCATCGCGACCGTCAGCAGGCAGACCATCACCAGGATCCCGCCCGGCGAATAGAGCGCCGAGAAATCGCCGTTGATGCCTTCCTCGCCCATCATGCCGCGAAAGACGATGTTGGCCGATTTCAGCAGGTCGCCGAAGGGCGCAACCGTCCGGCTGAGGACCAGCACCACCGCCAGGATCACATAGGGTGCCCAGGCGAGCGCCAGCGGGATCTGCCGCCGCGCAAGGCTGTCGAGCTTGACCTCGACCGCGCCGAACCATTCGCGCGACCATTCCGACACCGGCGGAAAGTCCCAGGGCACGTTCGGCACCAGGAACCCGCGCCTGGCCGCCGTCGTCATGATCGCAAGCCCCACCAGGCCGCCGATCAGGGACGGGAATTCGGCCCCCAGGAACACTGCCGCCAACACGTATGGCACGGTCATCGCGAAGGCCGCCATGATGGCGAAGGGCGCGATGGACAGCCCCTCGGACCAGGACCGGTCGCGGCCGAAGAAGCGGGTCATGACCATGACCAGGAACAGCGGCAGCAGCGTGCCGCAGATCGCGTGCAGGATCGCCACCTCGGACGTGATGACGTGGAAGAAGGACGCCCAGTCCGACCCCGCGGCGGTCAGATCGCCCGTGATGGTCGCCTGGTCCAAACCCGTCTGAACGCCTACGATCAGCGGCGTGCCGACCGCGCCGAAGGAGACCGGCGTCGACTGGATCATCATCCCGAAGACCACCGCCGCCATGGCCGGAAAGCCCACCGCCACCATCAGCGGCGCGGCGACCGCGGCGGGCGTGCCGAAGCCCGACGCCCCTTCGATGAACGATCCGAACAGCCAGGCGATCAGGATCACCTGCACGCGCCGATCCGGGCTGATCGCGGTAAAGCCCGCGCGGATCGTCGCGATGCCGCCCGAATGCTTCAGCGTGTTCAGCAGCAGCAGCGCCCCGAAGATGATCCACAGCAGGCCCGCGCTTTGCAGCAGGCCCTGCAAGGTCGATGCGACGATGCGGTTCGCGCTGACCCCCCAGGCCGCGACCGCGACGATCACCGCGATCGCATAGGTCAGCGGCATCACGTATTTGGCGGGCACGCGGAACCCGATCAGCATCACCCCCGCCGTGATGATCGGCAGAAACGCCAGCAGCGCCAGCAATCCATTGGACATCGGGAACTCCCCCTCCCCCTCGTGAATGGCGCGGACCGACCCCCCGGACGGCCCGCATGCCGAACGCCCGGACCTCCCAGACCGGACGTTCCCTTTGGTAAGATTACTTTACCATGCGAGTCAAGCTTGCCGTGATGACGTTGCGGGCGTGACACAAGGTAAGCTATCCTTCCGGCGGAAACGGACCGGTGACCCATGGACGACCACTCGCCCAGCCGCCCCCCGAAGGCGGCAGCGCAGACCGCGCAGCATATCGAGCAGCTGATCCTGGAAGGGACGCTGACGCCGGGCGAACAGCTTGCGCCCGAACGCGATCTGGCCGAACGGCTGGGCGTGTCGCGCCCCACCCTGCGCGATGCGCTGCGGATGCTGACGGATCGGGGGCTGCTGACCCGTCGCGCACGCGGGGTCGAGGTCGCGCAGCTGGGCGGGGCACTGCGCGATCCGCTGATGGAGATGCTGACACGCGCCGAGGTCGCCGACGATTACCTGGAATTCCGCGAGGTGGTCGAAAGCGAGGCCGCCGCCATGGCCGCGAACCGGGCCACCGATATCGACCGCCAGCGCCTGCGCGACTGCATCGAGGCCATCGAGGCCGCCCATGCCCGGAACGAACCGGATGCCGAGGCGCAGGCGGATGCGGACCTGCATGTCGCCGTCTACGAGGCCAGCCACAACCTGGTGCTGCTGCAGATCATGCGGGCGCTGTCGGGCAGCCTGCGCTCGGACGTGCTGCAGAACCGCCAGCGGTTGTTCACCATACCGCAGGTCCGCGACATCCTGCGCGATCAGCACATGGCCATCGCCGCGGCCATCGTGGCGGGCGATGCCGATGCGGCACGCGATGCCGCGCATGACCATCTGCAATATCTGCGCAAGGCCCTGCGCGAGATCCGCGAGGCCGAGGCCAAGCTGGATCTGTCGCTGCGGCGGCTGAAGGGCGGCGGGCTCAGCGCGTCGCGCGGTTAGGCGCGGGGCAGGATCAGGATCGCCCTGAAATCGTTGACATTGGTCAGCGTCGGGCCGGTGACGACCTGCCCGCCGATCGCCCCGAAGAACCCATGCGCATCGTTCGCATCCAGTGCGGCACGCATGTCGCGGGCGGCATCCCGCGCAAGGCGCGGCGTGTCGGGACCGGCATATGCGCCCGCGACCTCGGCCGCGCCGTCCACGCCGTCGGTGTCGCAGGCCAGGACGTGGATGCCCTCGGCACCGTCCAGTTCCAGCGCCGCGGCAAGGACGTATTCGGCATTCGGACCGCCCACCCCGTCGCCGCGACGCGTGACGGTGCATTCGCCGCCCGACAGCAGCAGGATCGGGGCGTCCCCCTGCAGCGACTTCGCCATGCGGACATGTTCCGCCGCAAGGTCGCGGGCCTCGCCCTCCAGCGCATCGCCCAGGATGCGCACATCCAGTCCCGCCTCGCGCGCGATTTCTGCCGCCGCCTGCAACGAGGCCGAGGGCGCGGCGACGATGCGGGTCTGCGCATCGGCAAGGCGCGGATCGTCCGGGGCCACGACGCCGGTCGGGCGGTCCAGCGCGTCGCGCACCGATTGCGGCAGGTCCAGCCCGTGGCGTTGCACGATCGCGCGCGCATCGGCTGCCGTGCTGCTGTCGCCCACGGTGGGGCCGGACGCGATCTGGCCCGGATCATCGCCCGGAACATCCGATATCAGCAGGCTCAGAAGCCGCGCCGGTGCGCAGGCCGCGGCCAGCTGACCGCCCTTCACGCGGCTCAGATGCTTGCGGACGACGTTCATCTGCCCGATGGGCGCCCCCGATGCCAGCAGCGCGCGGTTGACAGCCATCTTGTCGTCCAGGGTCACGCCTTGGGTCGGAGCGACCAGCAGCGCGGACCCCCCGCCCGAGATCAGCGCGATCACCTGATCGTCGGGACCAAGCCCCGCGACCAGTTCCAGAAGCCGCGCGGTCGCGACCTCTCCTGCGGCGTCCGGCACGGGATGCGCGGCCTCGACGATCTCGATCCCCTTGCAGGGGCGGGCATAGCCGTAGCGGGTGATCACCAGCCCCTCGCAGGGGCCGTAATGGGCCTCGACCGCCTCGGCCATGCGGGCGCTGGCCTTGCCCGCACCGATCACCACCAGCCGTCCCGCAGGCCGTTCGGGCAGATGATCGGCCAGCACGGCCATCGGATCGGCCACCTCGACCGCGCGATGGAACAGCCCGGTCAGGAAATCGCGCGGTGGGGCCTTCATGCGTCCTCGCTCTGCCTCGTCAGGAACTCGATGATCATGGCGGCGGTCCAGGTGAAGCGGCCACCGCCGCAGGCCTCGCCGGTGATGGGATCGTAATATTCCGCGAAACCGCCGCTGTCGATCAGCGACAGGCTGTCGCGTTCGATCCGGTCGGCGACCGCGTCCTGACCCGCGACCCGCAGCCCGTCCGCGATCATGTAGTTCACGATCAGCCATAGCGGACCGCGCCAGTATCGCTTGCCATCGTATTCGGGCGCATCGGGATCATGGCTGGGCACCATGTAGCGGGCGCGTTCCCCCAGATCGGCGATGCGGGCCGCGATGGCGCGGGCGCGGGCATCCGGCACGGGTGCGAAGACCGCCAGAAGACCGCCGACCGACAGGCTGTCCACGGAACTGCCAGACACGCGGTCGAAGCACAGATACTGGCCATGCGCGTCGGACCACAGGCTGTCGAAGGCATCCAGGCCCGCCCTGGCGATCTGGCGCTGGCGGGCGGCGATCTCGGGTTCACCCAACTCCTCGGCCAGCCAGGCAAGATCGGATGCCGACCGGATCAGGATCGCGTTGAAGCCCGGATCGACGACCTTGAAGGGCGACGCGTCATGCAGCCGGGAATTGTCCCAGTCCAGCGCGCGGAACCCTTCGACCAGCGCGATATAGGCCTCGTATTGCGCCTGCGTCGGACGGTGGTCGGGATTGGCGTGCTGCGTGTCGCGGCGGGTGAAGGGGGTGACGCCTTCGGTGGGCACACGGGCCAGCGCGCGGTCCCAGTCGACCGAGTTGTCCCGGCCCGATTCCCATGGATGCGTGATCGCGACCAGTCCCGTGCCCTGCGGATCGCGGCAGCGCATGAACCAGTCGTGCCAGGCCGCGACCTTGGCCAGCAGCGGACGGGCACGGGCGGCGGCCTGCGCCTTGTCCCCTGCCCGTTCGTACAGCCTGCGGATCGCGAAGCCCGCCACCGGCGGCTGCGTGATCCCCGAGGTCGGAACATCGCGCCCCGTCTGCCAGACCGAGGGCCCGGGGAAATATCCGTCATCCTCGACATGGAAGATGATGTGCGGGACCATCCCGTCATCCCATTGATGGGCGAACAGGGTGTCGATCTCGGTCCAGGCGCGATCCTCGTCGAAATGCCCGAAGCCGAGCGCGGACAGCGCGCTGTCCCAGTTCCACTGGAACGGATAGAGGCCCTTGGTGGGCACCGTATAGGTGCCGCGGTCGTTTTCCTTCAGGATGGCATAGGCATCCTGGATCCGGGTGTCGGACATGTCGCGCCTCATTGAACGGCTTTGGTGGTGTTCGGATCGAACCAGCGGACGCGGTCCGGCTGGGGCGCCAGGTGGATCGCATCGCCGGGCTTCAGCGTCAGGTCGCTGTCCAGCACGGCGCGGATGGCGGTGCCGTCCACGTCGCAGGTGACCTGCAGATGCGCGCCCAGGGGTTCGACCAGCTTGACCCGTGCGGGCAGGCCCTGGTCGGACAGGCGCAGATCCTCGGGGCGGATGGCGTATTGCAGCGGGCCGCTTGCGGCGGGGCCGTCGACGGTCTGGCCCGCGACGCTCCATTTGCCCGCGCCCGCAGCCTCGGCCCGCAGGAAGTTCATCGGCGGGTTGCCGATGAAGCCCGCGACGAATTCGGCGGCGGGGTTGCGATAGACCTCGATCGGGCTGGCGGCCTGGACGATGCGGCCCTGGTGCATGACGCTGATGCGGTCGGCCAAGCTCATCGCCTCGACCTGGTCGTGGGTCACGTAGATCGCGGTGGTCTTGCTGTCGGCCAGGACGCCCTTGAGCTCGGCGCGCATCTCCAGGCGCAGCAGCGCATCCAGGTTCGACAGCGGCTCGTCCATCAGGATCACGTCCGGCTCCATCGCCAGGGCGCGCGCCACGGCGACGCGTTGCCGCTGACCGCCCGACAATTCCCCCGAGTAGCGTTTGAGCAGCTGTTCGATATGCATCAGGCTGGCGCAGCGTTCGACGCGGCGCTTGACCTCGTCATTGGGCATCTTCTGCATCCGCAGGCCGAAGCCGATATTCTCGAACACGGTCAGATGCGGGAAGACGGCATAGTTCTGGAACACCATCGCGATGCCGCGTTCCTTGGGCGGCAGGTGGTCCACGCGCCGCCCGTTGATCCACACCTCGCCGGTGGTGGCCGTCTCCAGCCCCGCCACGATGCGCAGAAGCGTGGTCTTGCCGCAGCCGGACGCGCCCAGCAGCACCATGAATTCCTGATCCGAAATCGTCAGGTCGATGTCATGGAGCGCCTGATAGCCCCCGAAATTCTTGGCGACGTTCTTGATCTGGATCTCTGCCATAGTCTTTCCTCCCTTGAGGCGACACCGCGGATCAGCGGTTCGCGATGCCCCACATGGCAAACAGGTATTTCCGCACGGCGAAGATGAAGATCAGCGCCGGCACGACAAGGATGAAGCCACCCGCGAATTTCAGGTGCATCGGCGATTCCGCCAGCGTCTGCAGCAGGAAGGCGGGCAACGTCCGGTTCTCGATGGTCAGCACCGCGGCGGCGAAGACCTCGTTCCAGGAAATCACGAAGGCGAAGATCGCCGAGGCCGCGATGCCCGGCAGGATCAGCGGCAGCACGACCTTGGTGAAGGCGGTGAAGCGCGTGCAGCCAAGCGTCCAGGCGGCTTCCTCCAGCTCGATCGGGATGCCCGAGAACAGCGAGAAGGTGATCAGCACCGCGAAGGGAATGGCCAGCGTCGTATGGACCAGCGCCAGCCCGACGGCGGTGTCGTCCAGCCCCGTGCGGATGAACAGCACCGCCAGCGGCAGCGCCAGAAGCGGCAGTGGGAAGGCGCGCGTCAGCAGGATCAGCAGGCGGAACACCTCCTTGCCGCGAAAATCGAAGCGCGACAGCGCGTATCCCGCCGGTGCCCCGATGCTGATCGAGATGATCATCGTCAAGACCGCCACCACGACCGAGTTCTTGAGCGCGACGAGCATCCCCTGGAAGCCCGCAAAGAACTGCAACGAGCCGAGGTCGAATTCCGGGATGAACGGCTTGGGAAAGCTGTTCACCGTCTCGGGCGAGGACAGCGTGTTGATCAGCAGGAAATACAGCGGGATGATCACCCAGGCGCAGAGCAGCCCGACCGACGCGACATAGAGCCAGCGCCCGGCCTTGCGGGTATCGGTGACGGCGGTCATATCGTGGCTCCTTTCGGGACACGCAGGGCGCGCAGGATGATGAGGGTGAAGGCCAGCGAGATGCCCAGCACGATCAGCGCCAGCGCCGCCGCGTTACCGCCGTTCTGCAGGTCGAACTGATAGGAGTAGATCTCGCCCATCAGGACCGGGAACAGCGTGCCGCCAAGGGCCGCCACCACCGCGAAGACCTCGAATGCCAGGACCACGCGCAGGATCAGCGCGGTCTGCAGCGAGGGGCGCAGAAGCGGCAGCGTGATCTTGACGAAGCGTTTCCAGGGCGATGCGCCGAAGACCTCGGCGGCCTCGTAATATTCCTTGGGGATCAGGCCGATGCCCGCCACGATGATGACCAGCATGATCGCGGTCGCGCGCCAGATCTCGGCCAGCATGATCGCCAGGAACACGATGAAGGTGTTCTGATAGGACAGGAAATTCACCGGCGCATCGACCGCGCCCACCCCTGCCAGCATGGAATTGAGAAAGCCCGACTGCTCGAAGATGGCAAGCCAGATGATCCCCGCCGCCAGGTCCGAGATCCCAAGCGGGATCGTCCAGACATAGAGCACGAGGTCGCGGCCCTTCTTCATCTTGCTGACCATCGTGGCCATCAGCAGCGACAGCGCCAGCTGGATCGGCACGACGATGATCGCCAGAAGGAAGGTGTTCCGCAGCGAGATGGGGAATTTCCAGTAGCCGATCACGTCGCGGAAGTTCTGCAGCGATGCCTCGCCCCCGTTCGAGAAGGCCTGCTGTGCGACCAGGATGAACGGATAGAGGAAGAACACGCACAGAAACAGCGTGACCGGCAGGATCAGCAGATAGGGTAACAGCCGAGCGTTCATCGTCCGCTCCTTTCACGGCGCAGATGCCATACGAATGCGATTGTCGGGGGGATGTCCGGGCGGCGGATGCGCCCGGACGGTATCGTCTTTCGGGATCAGGCGCGGGCGGTCATTCGACCGGGCATGCACCTTCGGACGGGGCGTCGGGGGCCCAGCAGGGTGCGCCCGTCTCCTCCATCACGCGCTGAAGCGCGGTCTTCTGATCCTGCAGCACGGCCTCGATGGGCTGACCCGCCAGGATGATGCGTTCGAACGTGTCGTTGAACACCCGGTCGAAATCGCCGCCCCGGTCGCCCAGACCCGACGGCAGCAGGCCGGGATTGGCATCCTCGGCCGCGGACATCTTGGCGACCGCATCGCCCGCCGCCTTGACCGCCGGGGGCAAATCGTCGGGCAGTTCGACATCGATGACCGGGAAGAACGAGGTGGCCCTGAGGGTCGCGATCTGCGCCTCGGGGGTCATCATGTATTCGACCAGCGCGCGGGCCTCGTCCTTGTCGGGCGCGGTTTCCGGGATGGCCATGCCCGCCAGCACGGGCATGAAGCCGCGACCCGCGGGACCGGCGGGCGCCGGGAAGGCCACGAAATCGTCGGGGCGTTCGTTGAAGGCCTGCGCCAGGCGCGAGGTATGGTCGAAGACGATCCAGGCATCGCCCGACAGCAGCTGTTCCTGCATGAACGAGAAGTTGGTCGAGGCGGGGTTCGTATGCTCCCACAGCTCCGAGAACTTCTCCCATGCCGTGACGGCCTCGGGGGATGCGAAGGTGCGCACGACCCCGTCGGTATAGGAGGGATAGAGATACCCTTCGAAGAAGCGGTGCTTGAGGCCCTTGGGACCGGCAGGGAAGCCGAATTTGGGTTCGCCCGTGGCCTCGTGGACATTGGCGGACCATTCGATCAGCTGGTCATAGGTCAGCGCGTCGATATCGGCGCCCTCGGGCAGATAGTCCAGCGCCTGCCTGCTGGCCGCCATGATATAGCTGGCCTGCATCCAGGGGACGTATTGCGCGGTGTCGGTGCCCAGTTTCGCCAGGCTGTTGAACGTCTCGCTGGACGCGGTGATGCCCATGTCGCCCAGATCGACCAGCTTGTCGGGATCGATGGCCGAGAAGTTGCCATGCAGCGCGCCCAGCACGCCGATCGAACCGGAACCGGCCTGGTCCTCGGCCTGGAGGCGGGTCAGCCAGGGGCCGTCCTCGTTCGGCTGGTAATCGACGCCGGGTTCGAAGCCGCCCAGCACCTCCTGGCGCATGGCTTGTGCCTCTTCGGCGGGGCGTGCCTGCGTGGACCAGAACAGCACCTCGGCGCTGGCCGGGATGGCGGCGATCATCGTGATTGCGGATGCCGCGGCGGCGATCCTGGTGGACATGGTCATATCGGTCTTCCCTCCCCTTGATCGGAACCGCGCCTGCGGCCCTCGTTTCCCCTGTGACGACGGGGCGACCCTTCTCCCTCGGGGCGCGCCGTGGTTCGCGGCGGCGCAGGATGCGACTCGGCCACGAACTGACGCCAGTGTGATATAGCGTTATATCTTCTGTCAACCTTTCCTGATCCGATTATTCCCCCAAACCCTGCAGGGGCAGGTGCAAGGCGATGGAATACCGGGGTTCGACCTGATATAACGAACACAGCAATATCGGCAGGAACAGATGGCAGAGAAACCGACGCTGGAAACCGTCGCACAGGAGGCAGGCGTATCGGTCCCGACCGTCAGCCAGGTCATGCGCGGCACCGGACGCATCTCGGAACAGACGCGCAAGAAGGTCCTGCAGGCCGCCAAGAAGCTGTATTACGTGCCCAATTCGCGCGCGGCCTCGATGCGGTCAGGCGAGAACAAGGAGATCGGCTTCGTCATCAACATGCTGGCCAACCCTTTCAATGCCGAAGTGGTCAGCGGGGCGGTCGAGGTGCTGGAGGCCGAAGGGTATCTCGTGTCCATCCTGGATGCCGAAGACGATGCCGAACGCCAGAGGCGCCACCTCGAGGCGTTCATCCGTCACGGTCGCGGCGGCCTGCTGTGGGTGCCCGCGCTGGAAACCGGGCAGGACACGATCGACCTGCTGGCGGCCCATCGCATCCCCTCGGTCAGCTTCCTTCGCCCGGCCTCGGAGCGCTTCGATCACGTGGGCATCCGCAACGCCGAGGCCACGACCACGGCCACGCGCCACCTGGTCGATCTGGGCCATCGCCGGATCGCCTATATGGGCGGGTCCGGCATGTCGCATGTCCGCCGAGAGAGATTGGCAGGCTATGGCCGCGTGATCGAGGATATCGGCGGCCGGCCCGTCATCTGGCCCTCGCCCGACGGACGCGTCGCGGGGATGGAGGCGATGCGCGGATTGCGCGCGGCCCATCCCGACGTGACGGCGGTGGTCTGCAACGGCGACATGATCGCGCTTGGGGCGTGCCATGCGCTGAACCGCGACGGGCTGCTGCCGGGACGCGACATGTCGGTGATCGGCTTCGACGATATCGAGGAAGCCGCGCTGGCGATGCCGCCCCTGACGACGATGACCGTGTCCCCGCGCAAGCTGGGGCGCAAGCTGGCCCGTGTCCTGCTGGAACGCATCGCCGATCCCGACATGCCCCCCGCCGTGACCGAAGTCCCCGCCCGGCTGGAGATCCGCGGCACCTGCGGCCCCGTCCCGCGTGACGCCTAGCGCTGCCAGCGAATGACGGTATCCGCGTTCCGACTGCGATCCCGCACCAGCCGCCCGTTCGGCAGGTCGTTGCCGTCCAGCTTGTCGTCGATGCGATCTGCGGGAATGTCGTGGCGCTTCCAGCGGCGGCGCAGCCTTCGGGTCAGCTCGGCCTCGGGGACATCGACCATCACGGTCAGATCGAACATGTCCCGCAACGCGGTCCAGGGCGCCATGTCCAGCAGCAGATAGTTCCCCTCGACCAGGATCAACCGCGCGCCCTGCCCGATCAGCCGTGCCGACCCGCGAGAGATCTCGAGCTTGCGGTCGAAGACAGGGACGGCGACCTCCGGTTCAGGGCCCTTGAGGCGATGGATGACCGATACCAGCCCGCCCACGTCGAAGGTGTCGGGCGCACCCTTGCGTGCCAGCCTGCCCCGGTCGCGCAGCACGGCATCGTCGTAATGGAAGCCGTCCATGGGCAGGATCGAGGCGATGCCGGGATGGGTCTGTTCGAACCCTGCGCGCAATGCCTCGGTCAAGGTGCTCTTGCCCGATCCGGGCGCCCCGGCAATGGCGACGAAGCGCCGCCCCGGCATGTCCAGCAGCGGGACGATCCGCTGCCGCAAGCTTTCGATATCCATGCATCCCCCCTCAGGTCATGGCGGAATGCTTGGGCCATCGGCCTGCCCATGGCAAGCCGATGGCCCGGTCGGCTCAGTCGCCCAGCACCGAAGGCAGCCAGAGCGAGACCGCGGGCACATAGGTCACGAGGATCAGCGCCACGAAGATGGCCAGGTAGAACGGCCAGATCGACCGCATCGCCTGTTCCAGCTTGATCCGCCCCACGGCACAGCCCACGAACAGGCAGGTTCCGACGGGGGGCGTGCACAGCCCGATCCCCAAGTTGATCAGCAGCATGATGCCGAACTGCACCGGGTCCATCCCCAGATCCTTGGCGATGGGCAGGAAGATCGGCGTGCAGATCAGGATCAGCGCGGCCATGTCCATGATCATGCCCAGCATCAGCAGGATCACGTTGATCATCAGCAGGATGATCAGCGGGTTCTCGGAGATGGACAGCAGCAGATCGCTCAGCAGCCCCGGCACCTGATACAGCGCCAGCAGATAGGCGAAGCTGCTGGCGAAGGCGATCAGCACCATCACCATCGCCGTCGTCCGCACCGCCCCCGTGACCGAGATCCAGAAGCCCTGCCAGTTCAGGCTGCGATAGTAGAAGGCCGTCAGCAGCACGGCATAGATCGCGCCGAATGCCCCCGATTCCGTCACGGTGAAGACGCCCGACAGCGTGCCCCCCACGATGATCACGGCCGTCATCAGGCCCGGAACGGCGTCCAGCGCCGCACGACCGACCACGCGCCAGCCCGGGAAGGGTTCGGCCGGGTAGTTGTGGCGCACCGACAGGATCCATGCCGCGACCGCCAGCGACAGGCACATCAGGATGCCCGGAATGACCCCCGCCAGGAACAGCTTGGATACGGATATGCCGCCGCCCGCCGCGACCGCAAAGATGATCATGTTGTGGCTGGGCGGGATCACGATCCCCGCGATGGAGGAGGTGACCGTGACGTTCACCGCGAAATCGGTGCGATAGCCGCGCTCCTTCATCACCGGCACCAGCAACGATCCGAGCGCCGAGATGTCGGCCACGGCGGAACCCGAAATGCCCCCGAACAGCATGGACGAGAAGATGTTGACCATCGCCAGCCCGCCCTTGAGATGGCCCACCAGCGCGGATGCCAGCTTGACCAGCCGCCGGGCGATCCCGCCATGCAGCATGATCTCGCCCGCGAAGACGAAGAAGGGGATCGCCAGCAGCGAGAAGACGGAAATGCCCGCCGTCGCCCGCTGGAAGGTGATCAGCATGGGGAAGCCTTCGTACCAGAAGGCCGAGGCGGCGGCGATGCCCATGGCGAAGGCCACGGGAACGCCCGCCACCACGCCGAAGGCGAATGCGCCCAGAAGGATGAGAAGACCCACGTTCAGTATTCCTTGATGAAATCGTCCGGCGACCAGCTGCGGAACCGCTTGATGCGCAGGATGGCGCGGGCGCCCGCGAACAGCATCATCAGCCCCCCGAGCGAGGTGATCGCCAGAGTGCGGAAGCTTTCGGGCACGTCCAGCATCGGCAGGCGCGTGTCCCAGCCGAAACGCATCAGCGTGATGCCCGCGATCAGCATGACGGCCCCGAAGATCGCCAGCGACAGATCGACCGCGATGATCAGCCCCTTGCGCGCGGGCATGGGCAGGGTGTCGCGGAACAGGGTCACGCCGATATGCGTATCCTCGTGCACGCCCGCCGCCGCGCCCAGAAAGGCGACATAGCAGATCAGCAGCAGGGCCAACTGCTCGACCCAGGTGGGGGTCGCGTTCAGGACATAGCGGCCGAAGACCAGCCAGCCGAATGTCAGGATCAGCGTCACCAGCGCAACCGAGGCCACGAGGATGCACAGCTGCTGGATCCGCGCCAGGGCGCGTTCGATCCCGTCGGGATTCGTCGTTTCATGGTTCATGAAGGTTGTCCGGTAAGGTCCGGCGCGGGTGGAGGCCCGCGCCGGATGCCGTCATTCAGCGTTGCGGATCATCTCGACCAGTTCGGTCAGATCGGGGTTCTCCTCCAGGAAGCCCTCGTAGACGGGGGCCATCGCCTCCTGGAAGGGCGCCTTGTCGGCAACCTCGGTGATCTCGCCCCCTGCCGAACGGACGGTGTCCAGGCTGGCCGCGACGCGCTCCTCCCACAGCTGGCGCTGCATCTCGGTGCTGTTGCGGCCGGCTTCCATCACGACATCCTGCTGTTCCGGGGTCAGCTTCTCCCAGGTCTTCAGGCTCATGCACAGGCATTCGGGAATGATCAGGTGCTCGGTCAGCGACAGGTATTTCGCGACCTCGTGATGGGCGGTGGATTCATAGCTGGGCGGGTTGTTCTCGGCCCCGTCCACGACGCCGGTCTTGATCGACTGATAGACCTCGCCGAAGGCCATGGGCGTGGCGTTGCCGCCCATCGATTCGACCATGTCCACGAACAGGTCGTTGCTCATGACGCGGATCTTCAGGCCCTGGACGTCCTCGGGGGCCGCGATCGGCTGCGAGGCGGTATAGAAGGACCGCGCACCCGCCGTGTACCAGCCCAGGGGCATGATGCCCTTGGCCTTCATCCCCTCGCCGATGGCCGCGCCGACTTCGCCGTCCATCAGCTCGTACATCTTCGGCACGCTGGAAAAGATGAACGGAAGCGAGACGACATTGGCCTCGGGCACGGACTGGCCCATCGGCCCAAGGCTGAATTCGCCGAAATCGATCACGCCCAGGCGGACCTGCTCGATCGCGTCGGGCTGATCGCCCAGCACGCCGTTGTGAAAGACCTTGCCGGTGATCTCGCCGCCGGTCTTCTCCTCGACCTCCTCGACGAAGGCTTCCATGGCGATCGAGACGGGATAGTCCTCGACATGGATGTTCCAGCCGCGCAGGTCCAGCGACATCGCGGGCGTGGCCAGCATGGCGACGCCAAGCGCGGCCGTGGTGTTCAATGCAAAAGTTCTGACAGTCATCGTTATCCTCCCTTGGATCGCGACGACGCCCTCTCCTCCGGCGCCTTCCGCGATCGGTCAGATGAGAATGCTGGCAGCCGAACTGGAATACAAGTTAAATTTCGATCGCCGCGGCGGCATCCTCAGGGAGGGTTTCGTCAGGCTCGAAATAGGCGCCGCTGGTGGCCTTGATCGTGCGGATCGTCTCGTCCAGCCGCGACAGGTGCAGCATTCCCGTCTTCGCCGCGGCCTGGGCGTCATGCGCCCTGATCGCGTCGGCGATGGCCAGGTGATCGTCGATCAGCTGCTGCATCCGATCCTCCTTGGACAGGCTCAGCAGGCACAGCCGGTCCACCTTCTGCTTCTCGGCGCAGATCACGTCGAAGGCATAGGGGCGGCCTGCGATCTGGCAGATCAGCCGGTGGAACTCGTAGTCGAGGCGCGCGAAATCGGGGTGGTTCCTCTCGGCCAGCGCCTTGCGTTGCAGCGCCATGTTGGCGTCCAGGAGAAAACCGTCTGCGACCGTGCAGGCCAGTGCAGCCTGGCGCAGAACGGCCTCCTCGACCGCGGCGCGGATGAAGCGCGACTTCTCGATCGAGGCCATCGAGAAGCGTTTGACCTCGGTCGCGCGCTTGGGGCGGATCACGATCAGCTCCATGCTCTCCAACCGGTTGAACGCGTCCCGAACCGGCTGACGGGAAACGCCGAACCGGTCCGCCACGTCCTGTTCGGAGATGCGCGCCCCCGGCAGCAGCCGCATCGAGAGGATCTCGGATCGCAGCTGCCCGACGATCGTCTCGACGCTGCTCTTGCGATCGGCGCTGTGCTGAATCCCTGTCATGATCTCGTTTCCCTTCGTGCCCTCGGGCTTATATTTGGCACAAGCGGGCAGCGCCAGATGCCGGGCATCCCTGCAGCCTAGCAGATGTGGCGGAAATCTTGTATTCCAGATTTGACGCCACGGTGGTTCGGACCCGGCCCGCGCCCGCCCGCCCGGGCCTTTGCGACGGAACAGCCGATTCAGTCTGATTCGCCTCTTGTCACCCCCGAACAGCTTACATATACGGGTCGACGGAGACGTGGCCGAGTGGTCGAAGGCACACCCCTGCTAAGGGTGCAGGCCCGAAAGGGTCTCGAGGGTTCGAATCCCTTCGTCTCCGCCACCATCATTCTGCAATGCGTTGTATTGATTTATCTTCGATGAATCAGCCGCATTCCCTTCCCCCATAGAAATCCGATGCCGCGCGCGTCGCTGTTGCCCACACCGCTGTTTTGCGGGTCGTTTCGGTGCACACGCAGGGGATCCCTGGACCTTGCGCGGGAAACCGGACGGGCCCCGCGGACTCTCATGCGCAGATAATGGTTTCCGCGAGTTGAAAACGCAAAGCCGCTGCACATTAGTGGTCGATCGGCCCCCGACAGCTCCGGCCCGTCATCTTCGATGCCAAAACGTGCAACCGGGTGATGGATCAGCCTCGCGCCCTTACCCAATGCCAAATCGTCAGTGCCGTCCGGCCAGACCTCCCTGAGCAGTCAGCACGTCCAGCGCCGGCTTGATGTTGCCGCCACGCGGGAACAGGTCGATCTTCAGTTCGGAATGCCCGACCTCGGCCCTGCGAAGGTTCGGGTCGATGAAACCTCCGCGGATGGCGGGCCTTCACTCCCTCGACCGCCAAGCGCCGGCACGGAAAACAGCATGTTTCCGGGCAGTCTGCGCAGGACCGATGCCGCAAGATACGACAGCAACAGGACGGCGCCCGAGGTCAAAGCCAGCATGGTAAGGGCCGAGACATATGGAAGGACCGGCTTCAGCACGATGTATGCCACGCCGATGAAGAACTGATGCGTCAGGAACAGCTCAAGCGACCGACGACCCAGCCTTCCCAGAAGCGCCGTCATCGCCGGCAGGCGAGCGATCAAATACCGCAGCGCATAGACGGCGCCGAATGTGGCGGGCACACCCAGCAGCATCTGCGACGTCGTCCTGCTGATGTCGATGTTCTTCAGCGTGTAATACGCGGCCGCCCAGATCAGCAGCCCCAAGGCACAGTCCAATGCGCTGCGGTTGCCGAGCCGCGTGAGCGTTTCGGAGAACGCGAAGCCGAGCGTGAAGAACAAAAGCCCCCGGACACCTATGTTCCAAAGCAGCGCCTCGATCCCGCGTGGGAAATCGACCCGGATCACCGCCTGGATGACGACGAAGGACAACAGAACCGCGATCATCAGGGATTCGACCAATCCTACCTTGCGCAACAGCATCGAATAGGTGCCAAGCGCCGCGATTGCATAAATAAATCACAAGTTGCCGGTAGGGGCGATCAGAAGCATCTGCAGCAGAGTTATCGCCCCTGAGGCGAAGGCCGGTAACCGCGGTGGGATGGAGAGTATCGCAGCCTGGCGTTCGGCTTCGGTTATGGCCCGGATGTTACGCTGCGTCGCTTCGTTCGCGCCGCGCTGCCCGCTTTTCACGCGAAGGTTCCAACCTGTGCCATGGCTGATGAACCGGGGGCACGCCGATCTTGTGGGATCGACCCAACCGCCTCTGGTTCTTGAAGCTGGGTCTGGACAGTATCCCCAGGCCAGTTTCGGCACTTCGTCTCCGTGCGTTAGATAGGGGCGTCGCCGCTGATGCCGGTCAAGCTTGGGGACCGAGATGCGACCCGGGTTGCCCGCGCAGCCCCGGGCATGATGCGAGGCATTGCAGCGATGCCGTGCCCGTGACCGGATCGAATGACCGTCCGCACCCGCGTCGGGCTTTCGGTCATGTCATCGACCGCATGGGCGAAGGCGGACCGCCCCCGGCGCTGTTCCAGACGCATTCGGGGAGATATCCGACACGAACCATCCCGGAAATCCGAATTCTGAAATCAGTTGCGGCCCGGTTTATTCGCCCTCCCGGCACAGTATCTTCTGCATGACAGGGCAAGACTGCCCGAACGCGACGGAAGGACGACACGAATGAAGGCGATCGGATATGACAAGGCAGGTCCGCTGGATGGCCAAGGCGCGCTGCGCGAGATCGCGGCCCAGCGCCCCGTTCCGGGCCCGCGCGATTTGCTGGTTCGGGTGCAGGGCATCTCGGTCAACCCGGTGGACGTGAAACTGCGCGCGGCGCGATCCCCCGAGGATGGTCCGGCCATTCTGGGCTTCGACGCATCGGGCACCGTCGAACAGATCGGCGCCGAGGTGACGGGCTTCGCCATCGGCGATCAGGTCTTCTATGCGGGCGATGTCACGCGCCCCGGCACCAATGCCGAATATCACGCGGTCGATGAACGCATCGTCGGACGCAAGCCCACCTCGTTGGATCACCCCGAGGCCGCCGGCCTTCCGCTGACCTCGATCACCGCATGGGAAATGCTGTTCGACAGCTTCCGCATCCCCGAGGGCGGGGCCGAAGGGCGCACGCTGCTGGTGATCGGCGGTGCGGGCGGCGTCGGCTCCGTCCTGATCCAGCTGGCCCGGCAACTGACGGGGCTGACCGTCATCGCGACGGCCTCGCGCCCCGAAACGCAGGACTGGGTGCGTCGCATGGGGGCCGATCACGTCACCGACCACCGGGGCGATCTGGGCGCGCAGCTGCGCGAACTGGGGCTGGTGCCCGATTACGTGGCCGCGCTGACCGCGACCGACCAGCACTGGCCCGCCATCATCGACCTGATCGCCCCGCGCGGGCATGTCGCCCTGATCGACGACCCAGAAACGCTGGACATGGCCGCGGCCAAGCCCAAGGCGCTGACGGTATCGTGGGAATTCATGTTCACCCGCTCGATGTTCGAAACCGCCGACATGAGCGCGCAGGCGGATCTTCTGAACCGGGTGGCCGCCATGCTGGATGACGGGCGCCTGCAATCGACCGTGACCGAGCGTGCCGCCAGCCTGACCCCCGCGACCCTGACCGAGGCGCATCGCCGCCAGGAATCGGGTCGCGTGATCGGCAAGCAGGTCCTGCCGGGCCTTTGAACGCGACCGTGAAGGGATATTCCATGACCGCAGGTTCCGCACTGAACGTGACCGCGCCCGACAATGCCCGGGCCGCGAATCACGGCCCCCTGGCGCAGCGATGCGTTGGGGGTCATCGCGGGCGATACGCGGCGCGCATGGCCGTCCGTCAGGCGCCGGCCGCATGGGCGCGCCGGACTGTCGGCCATCACCGACCGATTGCGGGCGTCTTCCTTCGTGCCCCCACTTCCGAAGGCTGAGATCATGCGCGACCTTTCCCACACGCCCTTCGACCAGATCAATCGCGGTTTCGACGCAACCTTTCAGGCAGGCCGCCTGTCCGTCGGGCTGGTCTTGCCGATCACCCGCTATGACGACGGCCCGATCCCCGACATGACGGGCCATCTGGATCGCGCGATCCTGGCCGAATCCCTAGGTTTCGCCGCGCTTTGGCTGCGGGACGTGCCCTTCGCGGTGCCGTCCTTCGGGGATGCGGGGCAGCTGTTCGATCCTTTCACCTACCTGGGCTACCTGGCCGCGCGGACATCGCGGATCGCGCTTGGGGTGGCCAGCATCGTGCTGCCCCTGCGCCATCCCGCCCATGTCGCCAAGGCCGCCGCCAGCGTGGATGCGCTGTCGGGCGGGCGGCTGATCCTGGGCGTGGCCTCGGGCGACCGCCCCGAAGAGTTTCCCGCCATGGGCAAGTCCTTCGAGACACGCGACCGGGCCTTCCGCGAGGCGTTCGACTATATCCGCGCGATGGGCCTGCCCGGCCCCCGCATCGACAACGGCTTCGGGCGCAGCGACGGCCGGATCGAGATGCTGCCGAAACCCACGGGGCCACGCCTGCCGCTGATGGTCACGGGGTCCAGTCGCCAGTCCCCCGACTGGATCGCGCGCAATGCCGATGGCTGGATGACCTATCCCCGGCCGGGGCAATCGCAGGCGCAGGTGCTGGCCGGTTGGCGCGACAGCCTGCAGGCGGCGGGTCAGCCCGCCAAGCCGGTGCTGCAACCCCTCTATGTGGATCTGGCCGCCGATCCAGACGAAGGACCCAGCCCCATTCATCTGGGCTTTCGCAGCGGGCACAGGTTCCTGCTGCGTTACCTGCAGGATCTTCGGGCCGCTGGCGTGAACCATGTCGCGCTGAACCTGCGTTTCAACCGCGCGGACACGAACGGGACACTCGACCGGCTGGCCCATGAGGTGCTGCCGCATTTCCACGAAGGAGCGATGCCATGACCATCATGATCACCGGAGCCACCGACGGGCTGGGCCGCGCGACCGCCCAAGCCCTGGCCGAGGCCGGCCACGACCTTGTCGTCCATGGCCGGTCCGGGGACAAGCTGGTCCGCACCGCCGAGGAGCTGCGTCGCACCGGCGTCTCGGTCCAGACGGCGCTGGCCGACATGTCGGATCTGGGCCAGGTCGCCGCCATGGCCCGCGGGATCGACCCCGTGGATGTGCTGATCAACAATGCGGGCGTGTTCCGCATTCCCGACCCGATCACCCCGGACGGGCTGGATCGTCGCTTTGTCGTCAATAGCTTCGCCCCTGCCCTGCTGACACGGCTTCTGGCCCCCCGGATGCCCGGCGGTGGTCGCGTGATCCACCTGTCATCGGCAGCACAGGCCCCGGTCGATATCGATGCGATGAACGGAAGGCATCCGCTGCAGCCGATGGAGGCCTATGCCCAGAGCAAGCTGGCCCTGACGATCTGGAGCAGCTGCTTCGCGGCGGCCCATCTCGACGGCCCGCTGTCCATCGCCGTCAATCCGGGCTCGCTTCTGGCGACGACGATGGTGCGCGAGGGGTTCGGCACTTCAGGGAACGACATCAATATCGGCGTGGACATCCTTGTCCGTGCCGCGCTGTCGGAGGAATTCGCGGAGGCCTCGGGGCGCTATTACGACAATGACGCGCGGCGGTTCGCCAATCCCCATCCCGAGGCCGCGAATGCCGCCCGATCGCGCGCGGTGATCGACGCGATCGAGGCCCGGATCGCGCCCTTCATGACGCCCGCGCACTGATCCCCGACCGCGCCGCATCCATCGCGGCGCGGTAGTTCTCCTCGTATCGATCAAGCATGCGTTCCAGGCTGAACAGCCGCTCGACCCGTGCGCGGGGACGTTCGCGGGGGATCTGCAGCGCCTGTTCCAGCGCATGGGCCAGACCTTCGGCATCGTCGGGCGCGGCGAAGGCCCCGCAATCGCCGATCACCTCGTCGGTGGCCCCGATGCGGGTGCTGGCCACGGGCAATCCGCAGGCCATGCCCTCGATGGCCACCAGGCCGAAGGGTTCCTCCCATTGGGGGGTGAACAGCATGGCCGAGGCGCGGCCCATCTCGGTCGCCAGATCGCCGCCCTGCAGATGCCCGCCATACCGGATGTCGCCGCCCAGAAGCGGACGCACCATGTCGTTGTAATAGTCGCGATGCTCGATCACGCCGAAGATCGTCAGCGGAACACCCGCCATGCGCGCGGCCTGCGCCGCCAGATGCGTGCCCTTGGTCGGCGTGATCCGCCCCGCCCAGACCGCGCTGCCATCGCCTTGGGGACGAAAGGGCCACAACCGCAGATCGATGCCGTTGCCCACGATATCGGCGCCGTCGGGCGTGCCTGCGGGCCACCACAAACCCGCCTGCTGCCGCGAACAGACGGTAAATCGCGACCAGGGTGCAGCGCTGTCCTGTGCCGCGCGGCGCAGGCCCTCGAACGGGGGGACGTGCAGCGAGGTGACCATGGGCATGCGGTTGGCAAAGGCATGGCGCGGCGGAAACCGGTGCAGGCTGTTGTTGTGGACGACATCGTGCCCGCCATCGTCCAGCGCCGTCACGCAGCGCGCAAAGGCATCGTCCAGCACACCGTTCAGCACATCGGTGCCGTGGAAATCGTGCCAGGGATAATCCTGGTCGTAATGCCGCCCGATGATCGGGCGAAGGTCGAATTGCGGATCGCTGTCCCCCGCCGCATAGAGCGTGACCTGGTGCCCCCGGTCCTGCAGACCGCGGGCCAGATGCCAGGCATGGGCCTCCATCCCGCCCATGAAGGGGGCGGCGATGGGATGGCGAAGATGGGCGATGACGGCGATCCGCAGCGACATGATCAGACCGCCCGCGCCGTCAGCAGATCCGCCTGCGCGGTCTCGACCTGGGCCACGCGGGCCGGGTCGTTGCGATCCTTGCCGGTGATCCCCTGGATGCGGTCCAGGACCCGGCGCGTATTGGCATAGGGCATGTGCGGTTCCTGTCGGCACAGCGCGAAGTCGCGTTCGTTCGGTTCGCGCAGCACGCGCAGCCCTTCCGGCGTGTTCTCGATCAGGCCCAGCAGGCGGAAGGCATGCAGCCAATGCTCCATCGTGCGGTGGCCCCATTTCGACGCGAAATATTCCGCGTTCCGCACGACCGAGGGCACCTGGTGGATCGGCGGCATGCAATGGGGGTGATACTGGTGATAGACCCGCGCACCCTTCAGCCACCAGATCGCGATGCCCTTTTCGTGCAGGATGCGACCGAAATCCGTATCCTCGCCGCCATAGCCGACAT
Organism: Paracoccus sp. C2R09; assembly: GCF_018860625.1. GTDB lineage: Bacteria > Pseudomonadota > Alphaproteobacteria > Rhodobacterales > Rhodobacteraceae > Paracoccus. The sequence goes on along the minus strand of NZ_JAHKQB010000001.1, from coordinate 23,911 downwards.
AGCCTTCGTCGAAGCCGCCCGCCTCGTCCCAGTCCTGCCGGTGGATCGCGAAGTTCAGCGACCAGAAGCAGCGATAGTCGTTGCATTCCCGCTTGCCCTCGGGCGGGGGGGCCTGACGGTCCGAGTGGCGCACGCCCAGCCGGTCGAACAGGGCATAGTCGATGCCGTCCCGTTCCGCCTGATCGGGCAGATACATCACCTCGCCCATCAAAAGCCCCTGCCCCGGTTCGGCCGCCGCCGCGTATTCCGCGATCAGCCCGGGTGCCGGGATGCAGTCCACGTCCACGAAGACCAGCACGTCGCCCACCGCCTGGCGGGCGGCGGTGTTCCGCGCGGCCGCAAGGGGCAGGTTCCCGTCCGCGACCGGGATCATGATCTGACGAACCGGAAAGGACACCTCGGGCAGGTCGGCATAGGGTTCAGGCTGCATGACCGCGATCACCAGCTCGGCCGGCGGGGTGGTCTGGGCGTCAAAGCCCCGGACGACGTTCGCCAGATGCTCGGAACGACCCGCTGCGATGGTCAGGGCTGAGACGGTGGCCATCAGGCTCTCCTTCTTTGGGTTCTGGGTTGGGGACCGGCTGGCCTTCGGGGTGCCAGATGCGGTCGATCAGGGATTCGAGCCACCGCGCGGTGGCCCCGGGCGCGCCCTGCCCCGCAAGGCGGCGCTGCGTGTCGGGATCGTGGGTCGCGATGGCGCTGCGCATCGCGTCCTGCCAGCGATGCGCCGAGGCGGGCAGATATGGCAGATGCAGCGCCGCGCCCGCGCGGGCCAGCGTCTCGGCCTTCTTCACCTGTTCATCGAAATAGCGCCATTCCGGCACCGCGATCCAAGGGCGCCCCGAGGCCAGCACCTGCTGGCAGGTCGTGTTCCCGGTCGAGGACACGATGACATCCGAGGCGGCGATGTAATCCAGCGGATTGTCCACCCAATCCGCGAATTGCAGGTTCGCGGGCAGGGTCGCATGCCAGTCGCGCTGGATCTTGCCGATGACGATCCAGTCCATTTCGGGAAATGTGCGCGCGGCCACGCCGAAGGGCGCATCGGCCCAGCCATTACCACCCCCGCCCGAGATCACGACGGCAAGCTGCCTGCCCGGCGGCACGCCCAACCGTTTGCGCGCCTGCGCGGCATCCGGGATGGCCTGCCTGACGCCCAGACCCGGCGCATGGAATATCAGATCGCGCATCCAGCCCGGCCAATCGTCCTGTGCAAGATCCGCGTGGAAGGGTGCCAGCAGCCCCGCCGCCCCGCGATAGGCCGCCATATGCCCCGGATCGCTGCGATCGCCGTGCTGCAGCACCTTCGCATGCGGGACCGAACAGATGCGGGCCAGCTGCGCCACCTCGGCACTGACATCCGAGATCATCAGGGCCGGGTCCGCCTCGTGGAACCAGCCGGTGATGATCGCCATCGCCTGTCGGATCGTGGACCAGCCGACGGGCGCGCAATGCAGCGTATCGGGCGTGGCGATCCAGTCGGTGGCGGGAAACGCCTCCGGGGCCTCGAACAGGCTGGGAATGGTGCGGATTTCCACCCCCTTGCGCAGGGGCGGGAAGATGTCGTCGCGGGCGCAGAAGATCGTGACGGGGCGCGTTTCCGGCAGCGCGTTGACGATGGCCGCGCAGCGTTCAGCATGGCCGCGCCCCTGGTGATGCACGAAATATCCGATGGGACGTGTCATCGCCCTACTCCGCCGCCATCAGGATGCCGGGGCCGTGGCCGAAGCGGTCCAGCCCGTCCAGCACGCCGGCCGCATGGGGGTGCTCGCTGCGCCACGCGCCGCGGACCGATGCGACCTCGGGCGATGCATTGGCCGGGATGATGGCCGAGGCGAAGCCCTGCAGCATGTCCAGGTCATTGCCGCTGTCGCCCGCCACGATGCAGCTATCCGCGGGAATGCCCATCCGCGCAGCCTCGAACCGGATGGCGGCGGCCTTGCCCGCATTTCGCGGCAGCACGTCGATCAGGCGGTCATGCGACAGGATCACCCGCGCCCGCAGCCCGGCACGCTTCAATGCCGTGCCGATCCGGTCGCGATCATGCACATTCCCGAAGAAGCTCAGCTTGAACGCCCGCTGGTCGTGCCCCGGCTGCGCCGTCAGCCCAAGGGGCGCAAGCGCGGCCCGCACCCCGTCGCGATCCCAGTCGCCGCCGATCATGGCCGCGTAATCGCCACAGGGGCGCAAGGCACCGTCGCGGCCCCATCGCCAGATCTCGGACCCGACCGAGGTGATGAACAGGTCGGGCATCGGCAGGTGCCATTCGCGCAGGACGCGGCGGGCCTCGACCACGGATCTGCCGGTGGCGACCGCAAGAACCATGCCCGGATCGCGCGTCCGCGCCCATTCCGTGAATTCAGCAGCCCCGTCGCGGCAACCGGTCAGTGTGCCGTCGATATCACTTGCCAGCATCGCATGCGGGCGATGGATCGCAGGTGCCGCGACGCGCAACCCGGCATAGACGCGCTGCGCGGCATCGGCCCACCGGTCCCAGCTGTAGATGCGCCGCGCGATGCGCCCGGCCTCTTGCGCCTTGCGGGGGGTTTCGGGGTCGTCCAGCAGCCGGGTGACCGCTGCCGCGATGGCGCGGGGATCGGTCGGCTCGACCAGTTCGCCGCAGTTCAGGCTTGCAACGATATCGGCGGCCCCGCCTCGGCAGGTGGCGACGACGGGCGCGTCAGATTGTGCGGCCTCGATCAGGGTCAGGCCGAAGGGTTCGTGCAGCGCCGGGTTCACGAAGACGCCCCCCTGCGCCGCCAAGGCATAGAGCGAGGCGACCTCGTCATGGTCGTGCCGGCGCGGCAGTGCCACCTTGCCCCACAGATCATGGCGATCGACCAGGTCGAACAGCTCGGTCACGATGCCGTCCTGGTCGGGGCAACCGCCCTGCAGTCCTTCGCGCAGGCCCGCGACGACCACCAGGTTCGCGCGGTCCTGCAGTCCCGGATCGCCCGCATAGGCGCGCAGCAAGGCGGCAAGGTTCTTCTTGCGGATGGGTCGTGCCACCGCCAGCAGGATGGGCTTGGAAGGATCGCGCAGAAAGGGCGCGATCAGGCGCTGTGCGGGCCCGGTATCGCGAAGATGCGGCGCGGTGATGCCCGGACCGATGCGATGCACGCGCCCTTCGGATGCCGCGTCATAGGCCGGGATCTGGCATTCGGCCTCGTCCCGCGAAGATGCGATGATGGCGCCGGCCTCGCGGATCGCGGCGGCCTCGCGGTCGATCCGGCGCGACATGGCGGGATCGGGATTGCCGCCCTGGGCGCGGCATTTGTCCAGGGCCAGCGAATGGCTGGAATAGACCCACGGGATGCCGAATTCCTTCGATGCCGCGCGGGCAAGGACGGCAGCATCGGCGAAATGCGCGTGGATCACGTCGGGAAGGTCGCCATCGCGCAACAGGTTCAGGAACGCCTGCGTCAGGGCCGGAAGCTCGGCCTCGAACGCCTCCTTGGCAAGATAGCGCATGTCGTCTGTGCGCAGTCGAAGGATGCGGCAGCGCGGCCCCATCTCCTCGACCTCTTGTGCATGGACCGGATCCAGCCGAGGATCGGAAAAGGCCCGCGTCACGATGCTGACCGAGGTCACGTCCCCACGCCCCGCCTGCGCCCGGGCCGCCCCCAGAACATAGGCGATATGTCCGCCGGTATCTTCGGTCACGCCATAGCTGACCGGCGGCGCCTTAAGGCAGCCGCCAAGTGCGACATGCATGATTCGCATGGACTTTTCCGCCTTGGTCTGTAGGTTTCGGGAGGTTTCCCCACTGCGCAGATAACGAAACCGGCACCGCATGCGGTTCCCCCCCGGGGGATATAATTTACATCAGTCCGGAGCATCCTGATGAATGCCAACGCATTTCCCCATCGCTACGTCTTCGTGGGCGGCCTGCATCGGTCGGGGACATCGCTGACGGCGCGGCTGATCGCGGCCCTGCCCGGAATGGCCGCGATACGCGACGCGCCCGTGCCGGAAAACGAGGGCGTCTACCTGCAGGGGGGCATCGCGCATACCGCGCAGCACGGACGTCCGATGCATTTCGCGACCGACCCGGCCCAGCACCTGATCGAGGGTTGCGCGCTGGACCGCCTTGAGACCCGCCAGCGGATCGAGACCGATTGGGCCCCCTGGTTCGATCAGGGCCACTGGCGGGTCGAGAAATCGCCCGTGAACCTGACCCGCATGCGGCTGCTGCAGCAGTTGTTCCCGCTGTCGCAATTCGTGGTGGTGATCCGCCATCCCCAGGCGGTGGCGGCGGCGGTATCGAAATGGGTGGACATGCCCGAGGCGGCGATGATCGATCACTGGATCGCGGCGCATCGGCAGGTCGCGCAGGATCTGGAACACCTGCATTCCGCGATGGTCCTGCGATACGAGGATCTGGTCGCAAGGCCCGATGCGCATCGCCGCGCATTGGCGGCCTTCGTGGATCTGCCGACAGGCGACACCGCCGAGGATGTCCGCGACGGGAACGGCGATTACGCCTATGGCCAGATGACGCCCGCGCAGGCAGCGGCGATGGCCGAATGGGGATATGGCGCGCGCGGCGCGGTCATGCCCCTGCCCCCGCAGGTGCGCCACCCGCTGCGTGCCATCCGAGAGGCAACCGAGGCCGCATTGCGATACGGTGCCGCCTGCCGCTGACCATCGACGATCCCGGTCATGGTGGCGATACCGACGCCCCCGCACCCGGGATGCTACCACGACACGGCGACAAGCGGGAAGGCACCTGACCGCATTCACGCAGACGGACCCACCCGCGGCGGCAATACAAGCAGCCCCGGTGCGGTTCCCCGGCCTGTCCGTTCAGTAATTCGCGGGCGGATCGCTGGCCGGAAAGCTCTCGTCCATCTCCTCGTCGACGATATCCCAGTCCTGCGGGGCATCGCGCATCTGGTCGGGTCCGGCATCGCGCACGATCAGGTCGCGGCGCGGACCGGTGCGAAGGCTTGCCACCCAGATCTGGCGGATCAGCAACGCGCTGGTCGCCCCGATCAGGAAGGGAATGAGGCTGTCTTTGTGTCGCATCGGGCGTCTCCTCGGACTGTCTTGCCCTCAACACGGCCCGATGCGACGGGTTCCTCTCAGCCCTGCCGATCGGCGGGAAGGAACCTGCGCGCGGCATTTCCCCAGCAGATGTCATGGACCAGCCTGTCCATCGCGGCATCGTCGTTGGGCAGCAGGCCGTCGCGCAACTGGCGCCCCAGCATGCGGCACAGCAGGCGGCGGAAATATTCGTGCCGCGTGAAGGACAGGAAGGATCGGCTGTCGGTCAGCATCCCAAGGAAGGTCGAGATCAGGCCCATCTGCGCCAGGTCCGTCATCTGACGTTCCATCCCGTCCAGCTGGTCGTTGAACCACCATGCGGTGCCGACCTGCACCTTGCCGGGACGCGATCCGTCCTGGAAGTTGCCCGCCGTCGTCGCCAGCACCGCGTTATGCGCGGGGTTCACGGAATAGAGCACCATCTCCGGCAGCTGATCGGTCCGGTCCAGCCGGTCCAGCAGCGCATTCAGCGGCTGCGCGATGCCGAAATCGTTCATGCTGTCGGCCCCGGCATCGCGGCCCACCCGGTCCAGCAGGCGCTGGCGGTTGTTCCGCAAAGGCGCGATATGCAGCTGCATGACGATATCGCGTTCGGCATAGGCGCGCCCCAGCCCGACGAACAGCGCCGAGCGGATCGCGGCGGCTTCCTCGGTGGTCGGCGCCTCGCCCGCAAGGCGGCGCGTCAGGGCGGCGGTCAGCTGATCCTCGGACCATTCGGGGCCGGCCTCCAGCCGTTCGATGCCATGATCGGCGGCGCGGCAACCATGATCGACGAAGACGTCCAGCCGCCGGATCAACGCCTGCATCAGGGGTGCGAAGCCGTCGATCCGGATCCCCGTCAGTTCGGCCAGCCGCGCGATCCAGGGGGCAAAGCCCTCATCCTCGACCTTGAAGGCCGCATCGGGGCGGAAGCTGGGGGCCACGACCAGCTCGGGATCGCCCTGCATCGCACGGTGATGGGCCAGATCGTCCAGCGGATCGTCGGTCGTGCCCACGAAGCGCACCTTCATCCGGCGCAGCAGGCCGCGTGCGCCGAAATCCGGCCCCGGCAGCGCCGCATTCGCGACATCCCAGACACGGTCCGCGGTCTGGGCCGACAGGACCGTCCCGTCCAGCCCGAAGAAGCGCCACAGCTCCAGATGCGACCAGTGGTGGACGGGGTTCATCACCAGCGCGGGCATGGCCCGGGCGAAGGCGTCGAATTTCTGGCGGTCGGTGGCGGGGCCGGTGCACAGATCCTCGGGGATGCCGGCCCACCGCATGACGCGCCACTTGTAGTGGTCATGCGCCAGCCACAGCTGCCCCAGATTGTCCCAATGGTGGTCCTGCGCGATCTCGGACGGGGGCAGGTGGTTGTGGTAATCGACGATGGGCAGATCGGCCGCCACCTCGTGATAGAGGCGCTGCGCGGCGGGCGTGTCCAGAAGGAAGTCTGGTCCCAGAAACTCGGTCATGCTGCCCCCATGGCATTGGCGATGGCGGTCCGGGCACCGGTCCGCGCGATGTTCAGATAGGCGCTGGCGATGGGCGCCGAGAAACGCGGATCGGCGGCCAGTTCCACCGGGAAGACCTGGGTCAGGGCCAGCATCGCGGTGACGTAATCGCCGCCGTCCTGCGTATCGGCCACCACCTGCGCCAGCCTGTCCGCCATCGGATCGGCGGGCCTGCCGCCGCCATCCACGGTCTGTCGGACCAGCCGCATCCAGCCCGCGATGGCCAGCGCGGTCAGCGGCCAGTCGCGGTCGGCTGCCAGATGCGCCGCGGCGGGCGCGACAAGGCGCTGCGGCAGCTTGGCGCTGGTATCGGTGGCGATCTGGGCCGTCCGGTGCTGCAACGTGCTGTTGCCGAAGCGCGCGATCAGCTGGTCGGCATAGTCCGCGATATCCACGCCTGGCAGCGGGCGCAGCGTCGGCGCCTGTTCGGTCAGCATCAGGCGGCGGGCGGCATCGCGCAGCACCCTGTCGTCCATGCAATCCGACACCGTCTCGCATCCCGCAAGCTGGCCAAGACAGGCCAGGAACGTATGGCTGCCGTTCAGCATCCGTAGCTTCATCTCCTCGAACGGGGCGACGTCGCGGACCATCTGTGCGCCGGCATCCTCGAATGCGGGACGGCCTGCGGCAAAGTCGTCCTCGATCACCCATTGGCGGAAGGGTTCGGTCAGGATGCTGTTCGGATCGGGGCGGCCCGTGGCATCCTCGATCAGCGCCAGCGCCTTGTCGTTCAGCGCGGGCACGATGCGGTCGACCATCGTGGCCGGAAAGCGGACATTGGCCTCGATCCAGTCGGCAAGATCGGCATCCAGCAGCCGCGCATAGTCCAGGACGGCGGCGCGGGCCAGCCGCCCGTTATGGGGAAGGTTGTCGCAGGACATCACGGTCAGCCCGCCCTGCCCCGCATCGCGGCGTGCGCGCAGACCCGCGACGATGACGCCGATGGCGGTGCGGGGCGCATCGGGGTTCGCCAGATCGGCCTTGATGCCCGCGTGATCGGCGTCAAGGCGGTCGCCCTTCAGCGCATAGCCCTTTTCGGTGATGGTCAGCGAAACGATCGCCAGCGCCGGGTCCGCGATCCGCCCCGTCACCGCCGCGATCCCGTCGCGCACGGGATGGACCGAACCCACCACCGCGCCGACGGGCCGCGCGACGATGCCCCGATCGTCGGCCTCCAGCACGTGATAGACGCCGTTCGCCGCGTCCAGCGCGTCCAGATCCTCGACGCCCGAATTCAGGCGGCAGGCGATGACGCCCCAATCGCCGCCATCCGCCAGCACCTGATCGAGGTAGACCAGCTGATGGGCCCGCGCGAAGGCGCCAAAGCCGATATGCAGGATGCGCGGGCGCAGGCCCTTGCGGTCATGCGCGGGGGCGAGGGTCTCAATCTGCATGGGGAATATCCTCGAACGCGATGCGGGTGACGGGCTGGCCGTTCACGCGCAGGGGGCGGGTTTCGGCATCGGGCAGCGACAGGTCCAGCGCGGGCCAGAACGGGCGGAACGGGCCATGGGCGGTGATCGTGACGTCGATCACCTCCGCATCCGCACGGGTCTCGATCAGCAGGCGGCAGTTGTTGCCGGCCAGCGCATCGACCGACACCCCGTCATCTTCATAGAGCATCGCCCGGTCGCGGTAATCGCCCGGCGCGGGGAACAGCGCGATGCGGCGGGTCGTGTCGGTTTCCGGCTTGGCGCGGGCGCAGCCCCCTGACAGGGGCAGCGCGGCACCGGCGCGCACGAACAGCGGCATGCTGCCCAGATCGACCGGCAGTTCGATCGTCTGGCCGCCCCGATGGAATGCGCCGGTGTGGAAATCCCACCAGCCGCTGCCATTGTCGGGCAGATGCAGGCGGCGCGTGGTCGCGCCCTCCTCGATCACGGTGGCGACCAGCAGGTCCGGCCCCAGCATGAACTCGTCGCATTCCGCGTGACAGGCCGGGTCGCCCTCGTATTCCACCAGCGTCGGGCGCAGGATCGGCTGATGGTCCTGCGTGGCCTGCCAGCTCAGCGTGTACAGATAGGGGATCAGCTGCCCCCGCAATGCCAGCGCCGCGCGGATATGGGGCAGGATCCGGGGATACATCCAGGGTTCGTTGACGGTCGCGTCGTCGTTCCAGCTGTGGATCGTGAAACGCGGGTGGAAGATGCCGTTCTGGACCCAGCGCAGGAACAGTTCCGGCCCCGGACGCGGCCCCGAGAAGCCGCCCACGTCATGGCCGATATTGAAGATCCCCGACATGGACAGGCCCAGCCCCATGCGGTTGTTGTAGCGCAGCGTCTTCCAGTCGGTGCGGTTGTCGCCCGTCCAGGTCTGGGCATAGCGCTGGATCCCCGGCGCGCCCGAACGGCTGATCAGGTAGGGGCGCAGATGCGGCGCATGTTCTGCCTGCGCATCGCGCGAGGCCCGCGTCATCAGCACCGGCTGCAGCGGACGGATCAGCGCCACGTCGATCGGGTCGCCGAAGCCGTGGCATCGCGCGGCGCGGTCCCAGATCTCGTATTCGTTGTTGTCGTTCCAGGTCGACCCGATGCCGTGTTCCAGCAGCTGGGCGGTCACGTTGGACTTCCACCAGTCGATGGTCGCGGGGTTGGTGAAGTCCAGATGCGACCCCTCGTCGTCCCAGAAGACCGAGATCTCGGGCCGGTCGGCCTCGCTGTCGCGGATGAACAGGCCCGCCGATGCGGCCTCGGCGTAACGCGGGTGATCGTGCAGCATGCAGGGCTTGATGTTGGCGATCAGGTGCAGGTCGGCATCCGCGAAACGCGCGGTCATGGCGTCGATGTCGGGGAACTTGTCGGTGTTCCAGTTGAAGACATACCGCTTCGGCCCGATCGAGGTATAGCCCGACGACATCTGGAAGCTGTCGCAGGGCAGCGCGTGTTCGGTGATCCGGTCGAGGAACCCCTGCACCTGCGCCTGCGCGTCCGGCGCGTCGGTATAGCTCATGGTGGAACCGGAATACCCCAGCGCCCAGCGCGGCATGAAGGCGGTGCCGCCCGTCAGCCATGCCTGCCTGCGCGTCAGCCCCGCCAGATCCGGCGACCAGGCCATGTAGTAGTCCAGGTCCCCGTCCTCGGCCCGGTAGGCGCGATAGGGGGCGTGGTAGTTGTCCAGCTCGTTCCCCAGATCGAACCAGCAGCAGGCAAGGTTGTCGTAGAAGACCGAGAAGGACCCCGCATCCGGCGTGCGGGTCAGCGTGACGGGGATGTGCTTGTACAGCGGATCGGTGCGTTCCGCGTCATAGCCCATCGCATCCAGGTTGCGCATCTCGAACCGGCGGCCCGAGCGTTCCAGGTCGCCCGATTTCTCGCCCAGCCCGAAGACCTGTTCGGACGGATGGCGGCGCAGGAAATGACCATGCGCATGATCGCGGATGCCCGCCATGTAGGCGCCTGTCGGGCGATCACTGGCGAAGACGCGCCATTCGTCCCCGACCTTGGCCTGCCAGACCAGTTGCAGCGGCCGCAGCACCTGCAGCCGCAGCGTGCCGGTGTCGATCACCAGCCCCTCATCCGTGTCCGACAGGTCGTAATCGGGGCAGGAGAAGCCCGTCAGATCGTCGCGCGAGCGTCCTTCGAACGGCACGTCGCCGTTCGGGGCCACCGACCAGCTGCGCCCCAGCCGCCAGCCGTCCCGCCCGGTCAGCGACACGCGGATCAGGTCGCGTTCCAGCACGGCGATGCGCATCCGGCGTCCGCCATCGGTCAGCAGGGTGACGGCGGCGCCGTCCCGCCCCTGCAGGGTCCAGTCCTTGAGGGTCTTCATGATCTCAACCGTAGTTTACCAGCCAGCGCGGCAGCGCCAGGCTTATTTCGGGGATGAAGGTCACGGCCAGCAGCAGCACGATCATCGCGGCATAGAGCGGCAGCATCGGGCGGATCACCCGCTGGATCGGAACGCCCGCGACCGAACAGCCGACGAACAGCGCCGATCCCACGGGCGGCGTGCAGATGCCGATGGACAGGTTCAGCGTCATCATGATGCCGAAATGGACCGGGTCCATGCCCAGATCCTGCACCACCGGATAGAAGATCGGCGTGAAGATCAGCAGCGCGGGCGTCATGTCCATGAAGGTGCCGACGACCAGCAGCGCGGCATTGATGATCAGCAGGATCACGATCGGGTTGTCCGACAGCGACAGCAGCCAGTCCGACAGCGCGAAGGGAATGTCGCCGTAAGCCATGGCCCGCGACATCGCGATGGACGTGCCGATCATCAGCAGCACGATGGTCGTGGTGATCGCGCTTTCGAGGAAGATGCGCGGCATGTCCGACAGCTTCAGTTCCCGGTACCAGACCAGTGCCAGGAACAGCGAATAGATGACGGCGACGGCCGAGGCCTCGGTCGCGGTGAAGATGCCCGCGATGATCCCGCCCATGATGACGATGATCAGGCCCAGCGGCAGGATCGCGTCCAGCGTGCGGTGACGGACCTCGGCCATGCTGGGGCGCAGGGCCAGCGGGTATCCGCGCTTCTTGGCAATGATGCCCGCGACGACCATCAGCGACAGGCCCAGCAGGATGCCCGGCAGGTAACCCGCGACGAACAGGGCTGAAATCGACGTGCCCCCGGTGATCAGCGAGAAGACGATCAGCGTGGTCGAGGGCGGGATCAGCAGGCCCGTCGGGCTGGAGGCGATGTTGACCGCGGCCGAATATGCCGGATCGTATCCCTCCTTGCGCTGCAGCGGCGCCATGACGCCCCCCACGGCGGCAGCCGATGCGACGGCCGACCCCGATATCGCGCCGAACATCATGTTCGCGATGACGTTGCAATGCGCCAGCGCGCCGGGCAGGCGACCGCCCAGGACCTTGGCGAACTCGATCAGGCGCAAGGCGATGCCGCCCCGGTTCATGATGTTGCCCGCCAGGATGAAGAAGGGGATTGCCAGCAGGGTGAAGCTGTCCAGACCCGACACCATCTGCTGGGCGACGATGAAGATCGTCTGGTCCAACGACATGAACAGCAGGAAGGTCAGCGCCGCAGAGATACCGATGGAAAAGGCGATGGGCACGCCCAGCACCATCATCGCGGCAAAGCTGCCGAACAGGACGATTGCGGCGGAATTCATCGCTTGCTCTCCTCGGTGTCGGCCATCTCGACCGAGAGTTCGTCGGCGGGCTTCAGGATCTCCTCGCCCTGCGCGATGCGCAGCAGGTTGCCCCCCGCATAGGCCGTGATGATCGCCCCCGCGACCGGCACCGCGCCATAGACCCAGCCCATCGGCACGCGCAGCGACGGCGAGATCTGCCCCGATGCCAGCGTCTTCAGGACCAGCTGCGACCCGCCCCAGACCATGACGATCAGCGCGAATGCGGCGATCAGCAGGGTGATGGCGGCCTCGGTCGCCTGCCGCTTGCGGCCCTTGACCGACATGGGCAGGAAATCGATCGCGAGGTGACGCCCCTGCCCGTAGGTGAAGGCCCCGCCGACCAGCGCCAGCCACATGAAGATGAAGCGCGCCAGTTCGTCGGTGACGGTCGAAGGCGTGCCCAGCACGTAACGGCTGATCACCTGCCAGCTGACACAGGCCAGAAGCACGGCGAAGGCCAGGATGATGCCGCTGCGCAGCACGAGATCCGCGACCCGTCTCATGCCGGCCTCGGGTGGCGAAGGGTTCTGTCGGTCATGCTGCGCGCTCCTCCCGCAGGGTTCCTCTGGATGGCGGGAAGATGAACCTCATGATCAAAGTGGTCAACCAATTTATCAAACTGGTTGACAAGAACCCGGATTGGCGGATCAAATCACGCCACGACATTCACGGGCACCCGACGGTGCCGCGCATCTTATCGGGAGGGATAGGGATGAAGATCGCCACCAAGCTGGCCGCAGGCACCGCGCTTGCACTGCTGACTATGACCGCCGCCGCACAGGCCAAGACCCTGCGCCTGAACCACAACAACCCCGAGGACCACCCCGTCCACATCTCGATGCAGAAGATGGCCGACGAGGTCGAGGAGGCCACGGGCGGCGATCTGAAGATCCGCATCTATGCCAACGGCCAGCTGGGCACGCAGCGCGAATCCACCGAACAGGTGCAGAACTGCTCGTTGGACATGGCGCGTTCGAACGCAGCGGAGCTGGAAGCCTTCGTGCCGTCCTATGCCGTGTTCAACCTGCCCTACATGTTCGCCAGCGAGGAACATTTCGACAAGGTGATCACCGGCGACATCGGCAAGCGGATCCTGGAATCCGGCATCGAGAACGGCATCCACGGGCTGGCCTACTATACCGAGGGTGCGCGGTCCTTCTATACGAACAAGGCGATCAACTCGCCCGCCGATCTGGAAGGCATGAAGATCCGCGTCCAGCCCAGCCCCTCGGCGGTGCGCATGGTCGAACTGCTGGGCGGCAACCCCACGCCCATCGGCTGGGGAGAGCTGTATTCCGCGCTTCAGCAGGGCGTCGTGGACGGGGCCGAGAACAACCCCACCGCGCTGACCACCGCCCGCCATGGCGAGGTCGCCAAGCACTTCTCGTTGGACGAGCACACGCTGATCCCCTCGGTCGTGTTCATCTCGAACTGCGCATGGGACGGGCTGAGCGCCGAAGAACAGGAAGCCCTGTCCACGGCCGCCTACAATTCGATGGTGTCCCATACCGCCGCCTGGAAGGAGGCCTCGGACGCCGCCATCGAGGAGGCGCAGTCCGAGATGGGTGTCGAGATCCACGAGGTGGACAAGGCCCCCTTCATCGAGGCCGTGCAGCCCATGTACGACGAGGCGAAGGAAGCCAATCCCGAACTGGGCGAGCTGATCGAACAGATCCGCGCCTCGGCGGAATAAGGAAGGGGGGGACGCCATGCTCGAACGTTCGGATCTGGCCGAGAATGCCTTGGCGGCCCTGCATGACGAAGCCTATGATCGCGCCTATGACAGGCGCGATCTGACGGCGCAGGGGATGATCTTCACCGGCGGGCGCGATGCGCGATCGCTGGACGGGGACTGGAACTTCTGCGTCGATCTGCTGGATACCGGGCTGCGCCAGAAATGGTTCGCCATGCAGCCCGGCGATCCCGCCGACCGGATCGAGCCCTGGGACTACGATCCCCATATGGGCGAGACCGTGCCGGTGCCGTCCAACTGGCAGATGCTGCAGGACCGCTGGTATTTCTTCGAAGGCGGGTCCTGGTACACGCGCCCGCTGGATATCGAACCCGACCCGGACGGCCGGCTGTTCCTGCGCATCGGGGCTGCCAGCTATGACTGCAAGGTGTTCCTGAACGGCGAATATCTGGGCAACCACCTGGGGGCCTCGACGCCATTCTTCGTCGAACTGACGGATCACGTCCGCGAAGGCCGCAACTGGCTGATGCTGTTCGTGGACAACCGCCGCCGCCCCGACCGCCTGCCGATGCAGAACACCGACTGGTTCAACTATGGCGGCATCTACCGCGAGGTATCGCTGTATCGCACCCCGCGCACCGTCATCCGCGACCTGTTCGTGACGCTGGCGCCGGGCCGTTACGACCTGATCCGCGCCGAGATCGAGGTCGAGGGCGCGACCGAGGCGCATCTGCGCATCGAGGGCCTGATCGACCGCACGATCCCCCTGACCGATGGCCGCGCCGTGGTCGAGATCCCGGCCGAACCGCGTCTGTGGTCCACCGACGACCCGCATCTGTATGACGTCGAACTGACCGCGGGCCCCGACCGCGTGACGGACCGCGTGGGTTTCCGCCAGATCGAACGCCGCGGGACCGAGATCCTGCTGAACGGCAGCCCGATCTGGCTGCGCGGCATCGCGGTCCACGAAGACGACGAGAAGCTGGGCAAGGTCACGAACCACGACGACCTGACCCGCCGCTTCGACCACGCCAAGGCGCTGAACTGCAACTTCATGCGGCTGGCGCATTATCCCCATCACGAGGACGCCTCGCGCATGGCGGATGAGCGTGGCATCCTGATCTGGGCCGAGATCCCGGTCTATTGGGCGATCGACTTCGCCAATCCCGCCACGCAGGCCGATGCCCGCAACCAGCTGGCCGAGCTGGTCCGCCGCGACCGCAACCGCGCATCCGTCGTGATCTGGTCGGTCGGCAACGAGAACCCCGATACGGACGCACGGCTGGACTTCATGTCCGACCTGGCGGCGCTGGCCCGCAGGATGGACCCGACCCGCCTGATCGCGGCAGCCTGCCTGATCAACCACAACACGCTGAAGATCGAGGACAGGCTGGCCGAACATCTCGATATCATCGGGATCAACGAATATTACGGCTGGTACGACGAGGATTTCGACGATCTTGAAAAGATCGGCCGCAATTCCGACCCCGACCGCCCCGTGGTGATTTCCGAAACCGGCGCGGATGCCGACATCACGCCGCAGGGCCCCAAGACCGGCCTGTTCTCGGAAGCCTACCAGGCCGAGATCTATCGCAAGCAGATCGCGACGCTGTCGAAGCTGGATTACGTCAAGGGCATGTCGCCCTGGATCCTCTATGATTTCCGGACCGAACGGCGTCAGGGCATCTTCCAGCGTGGCTGGAACCGCAAGGGGCTGATCGCCGCCGACAAGACCACCCGCAAGCAGGCCTTCGCCATCCTGGCCGATTTCTATGCCCAGCGGGCGGCGGGCAAGGCATGAGCGTCACCCCCCAGCGCCGATACCAGGATGTCGCCGCCGAATTGCGCGACCTGATCCGGGCCGAAGGGTTCCGCCCCGGCGACCGCCTGCTGACCGAACGCCAGATCGCGCTGCGCCTGGACGTGGGCCGCAGCCTGGTGCGCGACGCGATCATCATGCTCGAAGTCGAGGGGTTGGTGCAGGTGCGCCAGGGCTCGGGGATCTACCTGATGGAGCCTGCGGCCCCCGCGACCGTGTCGGTCGACGATATCGGCCCGTTCGAGCTGCTGGAGGCGCGCATGGTGATCGAAAGCGCGGTCGCCGGTCTGGCCGCGGCCACCGTGACCAAGGCCGACATCACCGCCATGCGCGATGCGCTGGACCAGGAACGCCGCAACATCGAGGGCGGCAGCGACGATTACTCGGGCGACCGACGCTTTCACCTGCTGATCGCCGAGGCGACGCAGAACGGCGTGCTGGTCGGCACCGTGACCGACCTGTGGGACCGCCGTCGCGGCAGCCGCATGTGGGCGCAGTTGCACAGCCGCATCTTCGATCACGCCTATCGCAATCGCTGGCTGGACGATCACCAGGAAATCCTGGACGCCCTGCGCGCCCGCGACAGCATGCGCGCCCGCAAGGCCATGAGCGACCATATCGGCAATGTCAGCGCGACGCTGATGCAATTGTCCGACCCCGACGATCCGTCCTTCGACGGCTATCTTTTCTCGACCGCACGCGCCCGGCAGGCGCTTTGATTTGACGGAGATATTGAAGTGAAGCAGACTTGGCGTTGGTTCGGGCCGAACGATGCGGTGACGCTGGCCGATATCCGGCAGGCAGGGGCGACGGGCATCGTGACCGCATTGCACCATCTGCCCAACGGCGCCGTCTGGCCCGTGGACGAGATCATGGCCCGCAAGCGCATGATCGAGGAAGCCGGTCTGACCTGGGACGTCGTCGAGAGCATTCCCGTCCACGAGGACATCAAGACCGCGGCCCCCGGTTGGCAGTCCCATGCCGATGCCTGGGCGCAATCGGTCCGCAACCTGGGCGAATGCGGCATCCGCACGGTCTGCTACAACTTCATGCCGGTGCTGGACTGGACCCGGACCTCGCTGGCGCATGAGCTGCCCGACGGGGCGCGCTGCCTGCGCTTCGACGCGGCCGATTTCGCGGCCTTCGACATCCATGTGCTGGAACGCCCCGGCGCGGATGCCGACCACCCGGCCGAGATCGTGGCCGAGGCCGCCCGCCGGGCCCCCGGCATCAACCGCGAGGCACTGACCGGCACCATCCTTGCAGGGCTTCCGGGGTCCGAGGAAAGCTATACGCTGGATCAGTTCCGCGCGCGGCTTGCGACCTATGACGGGATCGACCGCGACGCGCTGCGCGAAAACCTTGCGGCCTTCCTGCGCCATGTCCTGCCCGCCGCGACCGAAGCGGGGGTCGTCCTGGCGATCCATCCCGACGATCCGCCCCGCCCGTTGTTCGGTCTGCCCCGCATCGTGTCCTCGGCGGACGACATGGATTTCATCGCGGGCATCGACGACAGCCCTGCCAACGGCTTCACCTTCTGCACCGGATCCTATGGCGTGCGGGCCGACAACGACCTGCCCGCCATGCTGGCGCGTCACGGGAACCGGGTCCATTTCCTGCATCTGCGCGCGACGCTGCGCGAAGACGACGGCCTGTCCTTCCACGAGGCCGCGCATCTGGAGGGCGACGTGGACATGGTCGCCATCGTGGCCGAGGCACTGCGCATCCAGAAGGCGCGCGGAGTCGAGCTGCCCTTCCGCCCCGATCACGGCCACCAGATCCTGGACGACCTGACCCGGCAGGGCGGTGCGCCCGGATACCCGGCCATCGGGCGCCTGCGCGGCCTGGCCGAGATCCGCGGCATCATGCACACGCTGCGCCGCCTTCAGTGAAAATCGCGACTGGGGAACAGGCGTCGCGCCTGGTCCCTGGGATGCATGGCCGGGGCACCCTTTCCCCGGCCTGAATGCTGGCCCTTGCGGGGCGCATCGTCCGATTGCGACAGCGTCTGCCCCACCTGCGCCTCCAGCGGGTGACCCAGTTCGACCAGCCGGTCCGACATGTCCTCGATCCGGTCCGCGATCAGGTGGACGACGATCCCCTCGCGCTGGATGCGGCCCGTGACGCGCAGCAGGCGGCCGCCCATCACCTCTTGGCGGAAGCGTTCATAGACCTTGGGCCAGACCACCACGTTCGACACGCCCGTCTCGTCCTCGAGCGTCAGGAAGATCACCCCGGATGCCGTGCCGGGCCGCTGCCGGGTGATGACCAGCCCGCAGACCGAGACGGTGCGCAGCGGCCCCTGCCCCAGCAGGTCGTTGCGCGTCAGCCCCGTCAGGCGCGGGCGCAGCAGCTCCATCGGGTGCGCGCGCAGGGTCAGCCGGGTCGAGACGTAATCCTCGACCACCTCCTCGCCCAGATGCATATGGGGCAGGATCGTCTCGGGTTCTCGGATGCCCTCTCCGTCCATCGGGTCCGAAAACAGCGGCAGGGGCTTGGGCGATCTGATCGCGCGGGCATGCCACAGCGCGTCGCGACGCCCCAGCCCCATGCCCGCGAAGGCATCGGCCTCGGCCAGCCGCTCCAGGACCCTGGGCGCGATGGCCGCCCGCAGCCAGATGCTCTCGGGGTCGGGATAGCCGTTGCCGCGCGCGCCCGCGATCCAGTCGGCATCCTCCTGTCGGAAACCCTTGATCTGGCGAAAGCCCAGCCGCAGCGCCAGCGACCCGTCATGCCGGGGTTCCAGCGTGCAGTCCCATTCGGAATGGTTCACGCAGATCGGCCGCACCTCGATGCCGTGATCGCGAAGGTCCCGCACGATCTGGGCCGGCGCATAGAAGCCCATCGGCTGCGAATTCAGCAGCGCGCAGGCGAAGACCGCCGGATGGTGGCATTTGAACCAGGCCGAGACATAGGTCAGCATCGCGAAGGCCGCCGCATGGCTTTCGGGAAAGCCGTAATCGGCAAAGCCCTCGATCTGGGTGAAGCACTGTTCGGCCACCTCGCGGGGGTAACCGTTGCCGATCATCCCCTGCACGAAGCGGTCGCGATGTTCGCCGATGGTCCCCATGCGCCGGAAGGATGCCAGCGAACGGCGCAGGCGGTCGGCCTCTTCGGCGGTATATCCGGCCCCCACGATGGCGATCTGCATGGCCTGTTCCTGAAACAGCGGCACGCCCAGCGTCTTGGCCGTCACCTTTTCCAGTTCGGGGCCGAAGGGTTCGGGGGCCTCCAGCCCCTGCCTGCGGCGGATATAGGGCTTGACCATCCCCCCCTGGATCGGGCCGGGGCGCACGATGGCCACCTCGATCACCAGGTCGTAGAAGGTCGCGGGCTTCATCCGCGGCAGGAAGTTCATCTGCGCACGGCTCTCGACCTGGAAGACGCCCACCGCATCGGCGCGCTGCAGCATCCCATAGGTGGGGGCGTCCTCTTGCGGGACGGAATGCAGGGTCAGGTCCGGGCCACCGTGACGGCGCAGCAGGTCGAACCCCTTGCGGATGCAGGTCAGCATCCCCAGCGACAGCACGTCCACCTTGAGGATATGCAGCGCGTCGATATCGTCTTTGTCCCATTCGATGACCGTGCGCCCCTCCATCGCGGCATTCTCGATCGGGCACATCTCGTCCAGGCGGTCCTGCGTGATGACGAAGCCGCCGACATGCTGGGACAGGTGGCGCGGGAAACCGACGATCTGGCGGATCAGGCCCAGCGTCAGCGACAGGCGGTGATCGTCGGGGTTCAGCCCCAGCGCGCGCACGCGGTCCGGGTCGGCCCCGCCATTGGACAGCCCCCAGATGTCGCCCGACAGCCGCGCGGTCACGTCCTGGGACAGGCCCATCACCTTGCCCACCTCGCGGATGGCGGCGCGGCTGCGGAAATGGATCACCGTCGCGCACAGCCCCGCCCGGTGGCGGCCATAGCGGTCATAGATCCACTGGATGATCTCCTCGCGGCGCTCGTGTTCGAAATCGACGTCGATATCGGGCGGCTCTCCGCGGTGCCTGGAAATGAAGCGTTCGAACACCATGCCGATCATGTCGGGCGACACGTCGGTGATCCCCAGAAGATAGCAGATGATCGAATTGGCGGCAGATCCGCGCCCCTGGCAGAGGATGCCCCGACGGCGGGCCTCGGCCACGATGTCGTGGACCGTCAGGAAATAGGCGGCATAGTTCAGGTCCGCGACCAGATCCAGCTCGCGCGCGACCAGCGCCCGGACCCGCGGGCCGGGCCCCTGCGGGTAACGGTTGGCGATCCCCTCGTGGACCAGCCGCTCCAGGCGGGCCTGCGGGGTCTCGTCTTTCGCGATCTCGTCGGGATAGTTGTAGGCAAGCTGGGACAGGTCGAAATGGCAACGCGCCATGATGCGCAGCGTCTGGGTCATCGCGGCGGGATAATCCACGAACAGCCGCCCCATGTCGCGCGCGCCCTTCAGGCGGTGTTCGGCATTGGGCAGCGCACGGGTGCCGATCTCGTCGATGGTGATGCCATGGCGCAGGCAGGTCAGCACATCGGCCAGCTGCCTGCGATTGGCCCGGTGCATCAGCACGTCGCCCACCGCGACCATCGGGGCCGATGTGGCGAAGGCCATGCGGGCGCAGGCGGCCATCCATGCCCTGTCCGACCCGTCATAGCGCGGAACCGCCCCCAGGAAGACATTGCCCGGAAACCGTCGCTGCATCCGCAGGACAGGGCCTTCGGCAGTCGCAAGATCATCTGGCGGCAGGGCGATCAGGATGATGCCCCGGCACCATTCCTGCAGATCGGCAAGGTCCAGGTGGCATTCCCCCTTGGGCGCGCGCTGCTTGCCGATGCTCAGCAGTCGCGACAGGCGGCGATAGGCGGCGATGTCCGTGGGCAGCGCGACCCATTCGACCGGGCAGTCGCGCAGCACCAGCCTGCATCCCACGATCAGCCGTGGC
Source organism: Paracoccus sp. C2R09 (assembly GCF_018860625.1). Lineage (GTDB taxonomy): Bacteria > Pseudomonadota > Alphaproteobacteria > Rhodobacterales > Rhodobacteraceae > Paracoccus. The sequence continues at coordinate 3,840 of NZ_JAHKQB010000001.1, read as the reverse complement.
AGGCTTTCGGCCACGGGCCGTGGCAGGTCCACCGCCCTGCCCACCTCCTGCCGGGACGAGGTGTCGATGCGGATGGTCGAACGCACGCGCAACCCTTCGACGACCTCCTTCTCCAGCGCCTTCAGCGCCGAATGGGCCCGCACGACGCCCGCCAGCGAATTGCGGTCGGTGATGGCGATGCCTGCCAGCCCCAGCTCGACCGCGCGCAGGATCAGCTCCTCGGGATGCGATGCGCCCCGCAGGAACGTGAAATTCGTCGTGACACACAGTTCGGCATAGCCCCCCGAGGGGGCATCGCCCCCGAGCGCGCCCGGCGGGGCTCGATGCCCCGCCGGGCGCGGCCCCTTGCCGGACGCCGGACCTTTCGTCGGATCGGCCTTACCCTCGGCGGACACACCCGTTCCCTTGGCATCCAGTTCCGTCATCCGAATTCGCCCTGCACGAACCACGCCATCTCGCGCGGGGCATGGAACAGCCACAGGCGCCGTCCTTCGTCCGTTTCCACCTGCCAGTAATCGCGCAGACCGGGCTGGACGGCCACGTCTTCGCGCCACCATTCGGGGGTCAGCCGCTCGGGGCCCTCGGCGCGTTCGGCCGTCACGGGAACGCCGCGCCAGCGGAACCGGGCGGGCGGGGCATTGCCGCTTCCCTCCAGCGGCTCGGGTGCGAACAGCCGGATGGGACGCGGGCGCCGGGCCGGGCGCGGGGGACCGATCTGCGGCAGGACCGGGTGCCCCCCCGCCGGCAGGACGGCAAAGCCCCGTTCGGGCGTGTGGCTGTCACCCGGCGCGAAATGCTGCACGGCCTCCAGGCTCAGCCGCGTGCCCAGCCTGCTGATCAGCACCCCCAGATTGTCCGCACCTTCGGCCAGCCCGCCGATCTGGCGCAGCGGCAGATGCTCGACCTGATCGGCCACCAGCCTGACCCGGTCGATCCCGAAGCCTGCATCGACCTCGCCCAGGCGCAGATCGAACAAGGGCAGGATGGCCTGCGCATCGCGCATGGGCGTGGCCAGTCGCAGCGCGATCTCCTGGCTGCCGTGATCCACCCGCCGCAGGATCGCGGTCACCTGTCGGGCCCCGGCCTCATGCGCCTTCAACTTGTCACAGAGCCCGTCCAGCAGCCTTTCGATCGCCATCCGCAGATCGTCCACCAGCCCGATCGGTTCGGGCAGGGTCAGACGGATGCCGAAATGAGGGGCCTCGGCCTTCGGGGTGACGGGTTCGGGCAGATCGCCTGTCAGCTGGTCCAGCCGCATCAGCACTTGCCGCCCCAACCGCCGCGCCACGGGCCCGCGCCGAACCGCCTGCAGCCCCGCAACGTCCCGGATGCCCAGCCGCTGCAGGGCCACGATATCGCCCTGATCCAACCGCAGCGCCTCGACCGGCAGATCCGCGATCCCGCAGCCCGGACGCCCGAAGCGCGCAAGCCCCCAGGCCGCCCCGCGCGAATGCGCCAGACCTGTCGCCAGCTCGATCCCTGCACGCCCGGCCCAGTCGCGCATTTCTGCCAGCAGCCCCTCCGGTCCACCCCACAGATGGACCGAGCCCGTGATGTCCAGAACCAGGCCGTCCGATCCATCCAGCCCCACCCAGGGGCAATAGCGCGTCGCATGACGTCGCAGCGCCTCCAAAAAACGCGCATCCGCGTCGGGACATCCGGGCCTGCTCACCAGTTCGGGGCAGAAGGCGCGCGCATCGGCAAAGCTCATCCCACGATGCAGCCCCACCACCTCGGCCGCTTGGTTCAGGCAATGGATGCGTTCCGCATTGTTCCGCTTCGACGTCACCGCGAAGGGTCCATCCGTCCGACACCCCCGCAGCGCCCGGTCCGATGACAGCCGGGGAAACCACATGCTGATGATCTGCCTTGGCACTCCTTGTCTCATCGCCCCACCTGTTCACTATTTGTTCTTGTTATTCGCAGGACCCGACATTTGTCGAGTCCCCGACCTGCCCTCCGGGAACGCCCCTTGGTTCAGTGGAGATCTTGCTTACCTGGTAGGAGCGGACGTGCCGAGGAAAAGCCGCTTTGCTGAAAAGGAAGCACCGTGACCCTGGTGCGGCTGCTTACGCAGCGCCAGGAACCTGACCGGGCCCACCACGTCGTCCCTATTCTCAAAACCGGAGGAATTCAGACTGTCCCGTTGAAGGGCTTTGTTATGCTATGCGCGAACTGCCATCGGCTGGTACACAGAAAACGCAGCATCTGCCTGAGATTGCATGAGCTGAAGCAGCACCGGAAGAATGCTGCCTCATTGCCTTGATGAAAATCGAATGGACCGCGTGTGCATGCTTACTGGCGGCATACTCTGCCATCCGGCCATGGTCGGATGGCAAACCTGTCAATATCATGCCTCCGCCCGCGCATCAGTCAGATACCGCGCCCCATACGGAAACAGCCGGTTTCTGCGCGCGAATTGGGCCTATTGCGCCATGACCTCTCTTACCGGCCGTGGTACCGGCAACGACAAACTCATCAGGCCCAAGGCAGCGCAATCATTGGCTGGCAGGGTTGGTATCAACAGTTCTCGCGAATGGCGCCATGATTGGCATTTCTCTACGTAATTCAATTGATGAAATTCGTATGTCGGCCTCGGGCAGGGTCATGCGCAAATCATGGCGTTCGCCTTCGAACTTGACTGTGGCTGGCCCGCCCAGCCCGCTCCAAAGCACGGTTGCTGTCGGATAAAGCCATTGGTCTTCGTCGATCTGCTCGGCCTTTACCGTAAGAGCCTCTGCAGTAGCCAGCGCCTGAATTTGCTCATGAGAACTTGAGGTGATGGTGACCAGTTGGCCCGGCTTTGAGCGGATGCCCAAAGCTATCATCGAGCTCGTAATAAGCGATCCCCCAAACGCCATCATTAGCAGAAGCAAGATGATCACGGGTGCCATCATCATAAATTCGATTGGGCGAGATCCGTTCGGCGATTCAACAAGGAGATGTAGCATCACTCCAGTTCCACAGATCGCAACCGCACCCAAAAGCAAATCTGGACCGTCAACTGACTGCCAAGTCATTGCCACTCCCGCTATCAGAAGTGATCCAAATAATAATCCGATTGCAAACTTAAACTAAGCGTCGAAACCTGCGACCCAAAAACGCCCGCCATTTTTCCGTCTCTGAACGCCATCTCGAATGAACAGTACAGGCTGAATAACGATATAGCTGTAAACTGTCAGCACACCGATTAGCATGACCAGAACAAAAGAGACGGCAAAGGTGCTTACTGCCTGAGATACGCTCTTAACAGGGAAGCTGATGCCCTCGGATATGCAATACCAGACGAGGACGAGGAAGCCGCCAGTAAATGACAGCTTACTGCCGACCGACAGGGCATTGTTGATCGTCGAGAGACGATCGGGCCTTACCGGAGCCTTTCCTTGTAAGACGGGCTCAGCGTTCGGGGCACCGGATGACATCACCGTCGCGCATGAAGGCAATAGCGCCTTCCATTTTGATTGCTTGGATAGCGGCATTGCTTGCCTTCTTGTCCATGGCGGACTGATCCGTCCTGGCCATGGCTTGTGCCATCCTGTTCGACAACTTTTAGCATCAAGTTCTATTCGTTTCCGCGCAGCAGATTCCGTTGGAGAAGGAGTGGCTACCGATTGCGTCCCGCCGACATTTGGCCAATATGACGATACTCGGCAGCTCTTCGATCATCTCCCGAAACCCCGGCTTTTCGCCTTCTGCGACTATGGCCCCCCTCGGAAGGAGGGTCAATCGCCCACCCTGCGATCCTCAACGGGCTCATCCAGCGCGCGTATCACCAATGGACTTGCTCTGCCCCCTGAAAACTGGACCGTTTGAAACTGGAGTTTTCGGCTAACCTTCCCT
>NZ_JAHKQB010000022.1 GCF_018860625.1 Paracoccus sp. C2R09 | reverse complement strand
CCCGCAGGGGGCAGGTCATGTCTTCTCGGCATCAGGCGATCTTTGGCATCGAGAAAGCCCAGAACAGCAACCCGCAGACGCAGGCCACGATGCTGGCAATCAGCACGAGCGGATGGAGTGCGAAGGGGAGCGACCATATGAGGAAGGTCAACGGGATCGCGTAGCTCAAGCTTGACCTCGCCCAAAGATTCATGAGCAAGGGCGTATCACCGAACTCGTAGCGCTTCCTGTGCCGAATGATCACGGCATGGACGAAGATGGCGGTGATCAGGAAGGCGATATAGGCAAGTGTCATCAGGGAAAAGCTGAAGCGGTGGCAGAGAAGCAGAATGTAGTCGAACAGGTTGTCGAGGATCCGGCCCGCGGCTTGCGTCTGACCGAGCACCTGGCTGGCGATATCGCCGGCATTGCTGTCGAAGCTTCCATAGACCATTCGCTCGATGCCGGTATCAACAAGCATTGCGTCATAAAGGCTATCACCGGTAAATTTTGCAGATGTCGTCGCATCCACGCTCAATGTCCGTTCGAGATAGGCTTGCTCCCGCTGCAGCACGCGCGCAAATGGCTCCTCCCAGAGGAACGAATAGGCCAGCGTGACGATCGCCATGTTTATGAGCATGACAAGGGCGACGAAGAAGAAGATCTGCGTCGGAAACAGCTTGTCATAGCTCGTCTGTTGCTCAGGCATCGGTTGCGTCCAGAGCCGCCGCCTGAGAGATTGTCGAGACGAGCATTGCGGTATGGGGACCGGATTGCTGCAGAGCAAGCAGCGTCGAAGCAGTCAACCGGAAATGCGGATGATGTCGGGCGCGATGGGACCGCATGGCATGTCGCAGATCACGCTTTGTCACGCAAAGAGATGCAAAAAGCAGGTCCAGTTCCTCATCACCAAGCGCTTGCACGATAACATGTTCGATCCCACAAAGTCGGTCATGGTCCCGGAGAATGGCATTGCGGGCGGTATCGAGGCTGCATTGCGGATCATGGCCGGCATCTCGTGCCGTGCGAAGCAGCCCGCAGTTGCAGACAGCCAGGGCAGACACCCGGCTGTCCGCCTTCCCGATCGACGAATGGCAGGAGATCGGATGTCGGTGGAGAGCGTTTGCGTAGGCGCGGTAGCCTCCTGCCCCGAATATCTCCCTGTCGGCCGGCGGCGCAGCCTGCATATACTCTCCCCGCATCCTGATGATTGCCATCGAGATAACAAGAGAGGTTGCGGTGGCGCAATATCATTAACAGGTCTGATCATCAAAAAGCGTGTCCATCCTATCTTCTTCATCTGATGGTGGATGGTCGTCGAGAATGGAATGTTCATCGCCCGGATAGGGCTCATGGCGGCTGATCAGGTCGGCATAGGGATCGGGCCTCGTCTCGACGAGCGGATCTTCCGGTCGAAACCCGGGCAGCACGTCGACCCAGTTGATGAGCGGCATGAAGCGCTTGCGCTGAGGCCGGTGCGGTGCTTCGTCTCGTGCCTCGGGAATGATGATCTCCGGCCTTTCCACCTTACTCCCGTCGATGCCCACGCCGGCTTTCCCGGCCGTGTCCGCTACGATCATGCTCTGTCGGTTGTCCGGGGCGAAGAACGGATCGGTAGAGATGGGGTCCTCGAAAAGCTGCTCCGAGAAATGCGTCGGTTCGGGCAGGTGGCCGCTGTCATCGGGTGCAATGAGGATTGGCAGCCGCCCCTTGACCAGATTGCCGCGGGCGAAGACCGCGAAGAACTCCAGATCGGAAAGGTCTCCGAGGCTCTGGGGTGCAACGATGGGTTTGTCTTCCTTCATCAGACGCTCGCCATGATTCACGGCGAATGCACCGGTATGGGACTTCTCCCCCATGGAGGATCCGGTCGTCTTCATCACGTATTGGATGGGAACCTCGGGCAGCCGCTCGGCCAGGGCCTTCTGCGTATCGGGGTCGATGGTGCGCAGCATGATCGTGCTGTTCATGTTCCCGATCAGCATGTTTGCCATCGCCTTGCTTCCGGTGCGCGCCTCGTAATCCGAAAGGGTCTGGGTCGCGACGAACATGCGCACCCCTGCACCGCGGCTCTTGTTGAGAAGCTGGATCAGCTGCTCGTTGGCGACCTCGGAGGCTTCGTCCACGATGACGTTGATGAAGCCCCCATCGCGGCCAAAATTGTACTTCTTGCCGATCAGGGAGGCGATATCGGCCATGATCATCTGACCGATCGCGCGGCCGACATCCTGATCGGACAGGGTATCGAGGCCAATATAGCAGGCGCCCCGGTTGTCCACGACCTGGCTGAGCGAGATCACGCGTCCCGATTTGGGCATGCGCCCTGCTTCGCGGTCTGGCGAGAACAGCGTTGCGAGCGGACCCGCACAGAGCTTGCCCACGACCGGTACAAGCGATGAGACCATCTTCCTGAAGTGGTCGCGGTCGTGCAGCAGCAGCGAGATCAAGTTGTTCATCTCTGCACTGTCCAGCGTCCGGTCCCGGCTGCTCACATTCTGATAGAACAGGGCAGCAAGCTCCGCCTTCTTCTCGATACCGCCGCGAGGCTGGGCGCGGCTCATGGCATCCCGGATATCGGGCAGCAGCGCGTTGTCGTAGGCCCAGCCCTCCAGGGCGCGGATGCAGAGCGGCGCGAACCCTTCGGAGAGCGCGCGCTGGACATCCATGATCGTCGGATTGGTCTTGGACATCTCGACGGCAAAGAAGATGCCGTTCAGCGCGTTTTGCGAGAAGGACTTGAACACGTCGCCGCTGGCCGAGGACGGAATGACAGCGGCAAGGCGGGAGGCCAGTTCAGAGCTACGTTGACGAGAAGCCAGCGGATTGATCGCTGCACTTTCGTCGATATAGGCGGGGTGGAAGAACGTGAAATCGCGCTGCCGCCCCAGACGGGCGTAGACAGCCTCGATATTGTTCTTCAGCTCCTGATCTCCCTTGGGGTCGATGACCAGCAGAGGCTCACCGCGCAGGGCGCATTGGGTGGCGATGAGGTCGATGAGGCGCGTCTTGCCAGTGCCTGTCGATCCGATGATATGCACATGCCCCCTGCTCTCGTCATCCGCGAAGTAGATCGGCGCTTCATCCCCCGCGCCCACGCCATGCAGGAAAGTGGCCCCCTGTTGCCGCGCCTTGATCGAGGCAAGCAATTCGGGATCGAGATAAAGATCGGAGATTTGTTGCGCATGCGAGATGGTCCAATCGAACCCTCGCCCAAGGAACAGGCCATCATCTCGGGTGAACTCGGCGATCTCCTCCAAGGTCAGGAAATTCCGCTCTTGTCGCTGGAGCTTCTGCAGGCGGTCGAAGCGCTTTCGCGCGAAGGCGCCCTGGTAGAGAGCGATCGCGAAAAAGCCCCCCGTCATCGTCGCGACCAGCTGCAGGGGGAACTCCAGCGAGAAGATCAGGACGAGCGCGCAGAGAATTCCGCAGATGAGCCAGTTGAGCGCCAGCATCAGCTCGTAGTTGGGCCGGAAAGCGGTATCATAGGTGATCCTCATCCGGAAAGCTCACCCGATGCTGCATCCATGGCCTTGATCCGCGCGCAGGCTTTCGCATTGAGCCGGAAGACGGGCCGGAACTTTTCATCGGTGGCCAGCTCGAACCACTGTCCGAAGCGAGGATGCTCGGACGTGATCCCCTCGCTTCTCCAAAAAATGTTGAGCAGCCGGATATGGAGCCCTGCAGCTCGCAGGGCCGTGCCGATCTCAGCACGAAGGTTCAAGCTGAGGGTTGCGGCTCTGATCCCGTGATAGCCGCTCCCAAGCGTAATCGCGGATGCGGTGTTCTGCGGATTATCCCGCAAATAGAGCCAGACGGCCGCCCATGCTTCCCGATCGTCAAAACCATGGTCGCCCTCTGCCGCCTTCGCGATCTCGTGGAACATCCTGAGCCAAGCGGGATCCTCGGGAGATGCACTTACGGGCGCGCACGGCTGGGCGAGAGCCTCCTTGGCTCGAGGTTCGGGAACCGCCGGCCCGGATGCATCGGGAGCGGGAGGCGGCATGTTTTCAGCGTCACGCAAAGCAGCCAGAGAGACGGCTTTGCGGCCGCCGCCCCGGGCGGTGCCGGCTTTTTGCTGCTGTGCCTTGGAGCGTTCGACCTTTTCCTTGACCGTCGCCGCCATCGTTTTGATCTCGGCCTGCTCTTCCGGCGACATGTCCGGGTATTCGGCTACGGATCGACCCTCGCGCTCGGCTTCCGCGAGCGCGCGCTTGAAGCTGTCCATGTAGGTCGGATCATGGCGCAAACTATGATCGATGGGCTGCAATCCATCCGTCTCGCAGCTCACCGAAAGGACAGCCGCGGAACCGGGTGAAGGCGTCTCCGTGAATGACAGCGTAGGTGCGTCGATCATGACCATGGGTGGAACACGGAGCTTGAGCGGGATGACATTCAGGGAGATCAGCGCATCTTCATTCGCGTTCTTGCCAAGGCTGATGCTCTTGGCCTGCCGCGGCCGGAAGCGCAGAAGCGCCGTCGAAGCCGGGATCGTCTCGGCCAGGTCTGGGTCCGGCATCTGTGCAGGCAGCAGGCCCTCGATGGTCCTGTGCATGACCTGCTGCGTCTCAAGGGCATTGAAGACGATCTCGGTGAAACGCGAAGTGTCGATCGAGATCCCGAACATGGGACGCGTCATCACGTATTCTTCGAACTGTAGGACATTCACCTCGGAGGCTACGAAATATGGCAAGCCGTAGTAGCGCAGCTCCTCCCCTACCCTCTTTTGGGTATGCGCATAGAGGAAAGGCGAACTAGGCAGGTTCCAAGTCATCTCGGCTGAGAACTCCGAGAAGCGCCTCATGAGCAATGTGCCGAGCTCCAGCGATCCGGGCAGACGGCGCGGATCCTGTGCACGCGCCACGTCGATATGGTCGGCATCCTGCACGACCGCAAAGATCGGCGTCTTGGCTGGAGCGTTCGGATTGCGGATGAAGTCTTCGAACTGCTGGCGGATGAATGGGTTCGAGTAGTAGATAAATGCGAGCACGGGTCGCGGAACAAGTGCCAGAAGGTATCTCTGCGTGTAATCCTGGGGCGGAAACAGATCCTTGATATCGAAGTCGATGTAATAGCTGAGGACCCGGTTGTTTTTTGCCCAGCTCTCGAATGACTGGACGGTCGGCTCCCAGACCGTCGAGTATGTCGGTGCCGATTGCGAGATGAAGCGACCCGCCCTGTCCGGGTCAGGCTTGACGGCATAGGCATGGACGCGCCCGATGCCATGAATCTTACCGATGTCGTGAAGCATTCCGCCGATGAAGGTGATTAGCTGCCATGCGAGATTATCTGCATCACGGTTGCGCGGCGTCGATCCGAGAGTGACATTGCGCGACATGCCCATGTTCAAAGACGCCAACCCCACCGCCAGGGAATGAGCAAAGAGGCCCCCGCGAGTGTTGTGATGGCTGTTGCGCGAGGCAGGGAGCGGGCCCATCCAATAGGCTGTGCGGCGGATGAAATCGACGATGCGCTTGTCGAAATCCTCAATGAACTTCTTGTCGGTGAAGCTGTCGAGAACCTGCTCGATGACACTCAGATTGCCATGCAGAAGCTGCTCAGCGCTGATAAATTCGATGCCTTGCTTGTCTGGGTGAAGGATGTCTGGCGGGAGTGTTTCCGGTCTGGGCGTAGCGATAATATTGTCCGGATGATCGTCACTTGATGGCATGCGATGCAGAGGTTCCGACACCTGTTCCTCACTGTTCCGGGGGACATTCCCCGTCGCGAAGAACCGGGAGAAAACACCTTTCATCGGCCGTTCTCCCAATCGTCGATGATGGATTTCGAAGATCGGATGATGCTGTTCCAATGACTCGTCTGACGTCGAATGACCGCAGCACGGCTCTCGAAATTGACAAGCCTCTCGATGATATCGGCATCCCTGAAGGAGCGGAAAGTGGAGCGAGGATACATGTGATAGCGCCGTCCCGGGATCTCGGTGGTGAACCTGTTGAATGACCCGTTCTGCAGCTTGCGCTTTGTCAAACTAATGCGAACCCAGACGATCACTGGCCCAAAACGGTCTTTTCGTTGGCGGGCGGACATGGTCATCGGCAGCGTCTGAAACCTGCGTTCCTTGTACTCCGCATCGAGGAACGCATGGCACTCGGCAACCAGATCCTTCGCCCGCTCGATCAATGAGAGGTGCAAATCCTCGATCTCATCCCGTATGAGGTAGGGCAGCTTGCTGTATCCCCGCTGCGCCGTTGCTTCACCATCTGACTTGGTCACCCTGGCGCCTCTACCAACGTCCATGATCCTTGCCCTCGCTCAGCCGTACAGTGCTCCAGATACTGGAAATCTGGGCATCCAATGCAAGTTCTTTGGCCAAATTTTAACAGGTTAAATTGAACTATACCAAGGCAACATTTAAAATACTCATCAGGCGAAATGGCGGTTTGGGACCCCTGAACGCCTTCTTCTGAACCCGTGTCAAAGAGAGTTATGCCGTGAGTTCAGCCATGTGACGCGACCAAATCCCGATACGGAAAATTGGCTTCGGAATGTTCCAGATCAGGGTGCCGCCGAAATACAGCCCTTGACTACACCGCTAATATGGACGGACGCATATGTTGCAAAATGATACTATAGGCGGACGAGCATGTTGCGGGATCCGTGCTAAGTAGTTCTTTACGAACATGCCGAATTGACCCAAGGGTTCGCGAAACAGACAGTTCGGAACGGGCGCGGAACCTTCGACGGTGATCGTAGGATCATCTCTCCTCCCGGGAAATGCCTCGGTTGCCATTGACGGTAATTCTAGAAGCAAGCTAAAGCGGCAGAAGCCCCCAACTGCAGATGCCCCGTTTTTCGAGTGAGCAGCTTCGTCTGCGCCGGCCCCTGGAAACAGGCCAGCCAGAAACCTCTCATCGCGTCCAGCCCCTCTTAGGGTCAGGACCCATTAATCGGCTTGCGACCACCTTGCCGGCGTGATTCACGCTCCCGAACTGATGGGAGGGGCATGATGAGCAATCTTTTCTGGTTGAGCGACGAGCAGATGTCGCGGCTGCGGCCGTTCTTTCCAAAGAGCCATGGCAAGCCGAGGGTCGATGATCGGCGGGTCTTGAGCGGGATAATCTTCATCAATCGTAATGGCTTGCGTTGGTCCGAGGCGCCGCCGGAATATGGTCCACCGAAGACCCTCTACAACCGATGGAAGCGCTGGAGCGACATGGGTGTTTTCGCCCGGATGATGGAGGGACTTGCTTCCGAAGCCGCCGACCGGAAGACAGTGATGATCGATGTGAGCAGGCGAACGCCATGCGTTCGAGTGAGCCTGCGCAAGTATCTCAAGGCGCACCGCACAGCTTCGAGCCTGCGGTTGAAAAAGGGGGGCGTGGCAGGCTGATTGGACGGACGAAGGGGGGCATGAACACCAAGTTGCATGCCGTCACGGACGCGAACGGCCGCCCAATCAAGTTCTTCATGACAGCCGGCCAGGTCAGCGACTACACCGGCGCGGCGGCTCTGCTGAGCAATCTGCCCGAGGCCGAATGGCTATTGGCCGATCGGGGCTACGACGCCGACTGGTATCGTGAAGCCTTGCAGGACAAGGGCATCACGCCCTGCATTCCTGGCCGGAAGTCCCGAGGCAAGCCCGCCAAATACGACAAACGCCGCTACAAGCGGCGCAATCGTATCGAGATCATGTTCGGCAGGCTCAAGGACTGGCGCCGCGTTGCGACCCGTTACGACAGGTGCCCGAAGGTCTTTCTGTCCGCCGTCGCTCTCGCCGCAACTGTCATCTTCTGGCTTTGAAAATTAACGA
>NZ_JAHKQB010000023.1 GCF_018860625.1 Paracoccus sp. C2R09 | reverse complement strand
ATACGATAACGTCGTGTTCGGGCGTTTTTTCATTCACATACTTGAATGTGTTTGCGCTTGCCCCTAGCTTCAAGGGGCGACACCCTGTCAATGACACCGGCACGAAGGAACGACCAAGCATGAGCGAACCGCTTCGATCCCCCGTCATCCGTCATTCCCCTTCATCCGGGTCGGGCAGCCCCGATGTCTGGGGCATCTACGAACCCGATACCGGTTCGATCCAGTATGTCTGCGCCGATCCCGAGACGCGGCAGGCTGCGCTGATCGACGTGGTCTGGAATTTCGACCCCAAGAATTACCGCTTCTCGACCGACAGCATGGACCAGGTGCTGGATCTGGTCCGCAGGAACGACCTGACGGTCCAATGGGTTCTGGACACCCATCCCCATGCCGATCACGTCATGGCCTCGGCGCATCTGCGTCAGCGGACCGGGGCACCGAATGCCATCGGGGCACGTCTGCCCGACATCGCGCGGATCTGGGCCGATCTCTACAACCTGCCCGATGCCTTCGACCCCGAACGCGATTTCGACCATCTGTTCGCCGATGGCGAGACATTCAAGATCGGCAATCTGCCCGTGACGGTGATGCTGTCGCCGGGCCACACGCTCGGGTCGATCACCTATGTCTGCGGGGATGCGGCCTTCGTCCATGACACGCTGATGCAGCCCGATGCCGGCACTTCGCGGTCCGATTTCCCGGGCGGCAACACCGAAGAGCTGTGGGATTCGATCCAGGCCATCCTGGCCCTGCCCCCCGAGACGCGGCTGAATGTCGGTCACGATTACGGCACCAAGGACCGGGACGAACCGCAATGGGAGGCGACCGTGGCCGAACACCGGGCGAACAACATCCATGTGCGCGACGGCACCCGGCGCGAGGATTACGTCGAACGCCGCCGCAAGCGCGATGCAACGCTGCGCCTGCCCGACTGCATCCTTGCGGCCTTGCAGATCAACCTGCGCGGCGGCAGGCTGCCCCCGGCCGAGGATGACGGCCACAGCTATCTCAAGCTGCCGGTCAACCGTTTCGACTGACGGGCCCGCGCCATCCCCGTTCCAAGGAAACCGGACCCCATCGCGATGAAGCCCCCTGCCCTGTCCCGCCACCTGCCGATCCTGGAATGGGGGCGGCGCTACGACCGTGCCGATCTGGGCGGCGACCTGATGGCCGCGGCCATCGTCACGATCATGCTGATCCCGCAATCGCTGGCCTATGCGCTGCTGGCGGGATTGCCGCCCGAGGCCGGGATCTATGCCTCGATCGCGCCGATCCTCGTCTATGCGATCTTCGGGACCAGCGGTGCGCTGGCGGTGGGGCCGGTCGCGGTCGTATCGCTGATGACGGCGGCGGCGGTCGGAAACACCGCGGCGCAGGGGATCGCGGGCTATGCAACGGCGGCGCTGTCGCTGGCACTGATGTCGGGGCTGATGCTGCTGGCCCTGGGGACGATGCGGCTGGGTTTCCTTGCGAACTTCCTGTCCCATCCCGTGATCTCGGGCTTCGTGTCGGCCAGCGGCATCCTGATCGCGGCCAGCCAGCTGCGCCATCTGCTGGGCCTCGCGGGGGACGGGGAGACATTGCCCCAGATCCTGCCGCAGCTTGCACGGAACCTGCCCGGCATCCATCTTCCGACCCTGATCCTGGGCGGAGCGACGACCGCGTTCCTGTTCTGGGCGCGTGGCGGTCTGCGACCCTTCCTGCAGCGCATCGGCCTGCCTCGCCGGATGGCCGAGCTGGGCGCCCGGACCGGCCCGGTCCTGGCGATCGCCGCGACCACCGTTGCCGTCTGGGCCTTCGACCTTGGCCACCGGGGCGTCGCGCTGGTGGGGGACGTGCCGCGTGGCCTGCCGCCGCTGACGATGCCCTCGTTCTCGCCCGATCTGCTGTCGGCGCTGGTCGTGCCGGCCATGCTGATCTCGGTCATCGGCTTCGTCGAGAGCATCTCGGTCGCGCAGACACTGGCCGCGCGCAGGCGTCAGCGCATCGACCCGGATCAGGAACTGATCGGCCTGGGCGGTGCGAACATCGCGGCGGCCTTCACCGGGGGCTTCCCTGTCACGGGCGGCTTTTCTCGGTCTGTGGTGAACGACGATGCAGGGGCCCGAACGCCCGCAGCGGGCGCCTTCACCGCAGCAGGGCTGGCATTGGCTGCGCTGTTCCTGACGCCCCTGGTGCAGCTGCTGCCCAAGGCGACGCTGGCCGCGACGATCATCGTGGCCGTGACAAGCCTCGTGGATCTGTCGATCCTGCGCCGCGCGTGGAACTTCAGCCGCGCCGATTTCGCCGCCGTCACCGTAACCATGCTGCTGACCCTGCTGGCGGGCGTCGAGACCGGCGTCAGCGCGGGGGTCGCGACCTCGATCCTCGTGCATCTCTACAAGACGTCGCGGCCGCATATGGCAGTGGTCGGTCGCGTTCCCGGCACGCAGCATTTCCGCAATGTCCTGCGCCATCAGGTCGAGACACATCCCCACATCCTTTCCCTGCGCGTGGACGAGAGCCTCTATTTCCCCAATGCCCGCTTCCTCGAGGATCGGCTGGCGGGGCTGGTGGCCGAACGCCCGGCCCTGACGGATGTCGTCCTGATGTTCCCCGCCGTGAACGAGATCGACCTTTCGGCGCTGGAATCCCTCGAGGCGATCAACAGCCGCCTGTCGGATGCAGGGATCCGCCTGCATCTGAGCGAGGTGAAGGGGCCGGTCATGGACCGCCTGCGCTGCTGCCGCTTTCTGGACGAGCTGACGGGTCACGTCTATCTGAGCCAGCACGAGGCGATATGCGCCCTGGCCCCACGGAACCCGCAAAAGGATGAGGGAGCGGCATGAAGAAGATCGGCATGATCGGGGGGCTCAGCTGGGTCGCCACCGCGGAATATTATCGGCGTCTGAACCAGCTGATCCAGGCCGAATGCGGCGGGGCCACATCCGCGCGCATCGTGATCGAGAGCGTGAACCGGCAGGATTACCTGGACGCGATGCACGGTCGCGGCGACGAGGATGCCGCCTGCGCCATCATCGCGGATGCCGCAGGCGCACTCGAGGCCGCAGGCGCGGAGTTCATCGTGCTGGCCTGCAACAACGCGCATCGCTTCGTGCCACGCATCGCGCCGACGGTCGCGCTGCGTTTCCTGCATATCGCCGAAGTGACCGCCCGCGCCATCGCCGCGCAGGGCTGCCGCCGCGTCGCCCTGCTTGGCGTGCGAAAGACGATGGAGGATGATTTCTATCCCTCGATCTTCGCGGATCACGGCATCGAGACGCTGATCCCGACCGAGCCCGACCGCGCCATCATCGACGACACCATCCACCGCGAGCTGGTGAACGACCGTTTCCTGGACGCCACCCGCGACGAATATGGCAGGATCATCGCCGCCCTCGCCGCGCGGGGCGCCGAGGGCGTGGCACTTGCCTGCACCGAGATTCCCCTGCTGCTGGGGCCGGACGATGCCTGCCTGCCGCTCTACTCGACGACCGAACTGCATTGCCGCGCGGCAGTGGCGATGGCACTGCAGACCGGCTGACCCGCGCCCGGCAATCGCCCCGGGAGCAAGCACAGCCCGACGAAGGGACAGGCGCGCGTGGACAGCCACACGCCCCTGTGACTGATCCAAGCCCGCAGGCAGCCCGAGCAGATCGCCGTCATCTCTCAGTCGGTTAGTCGTGGGGCCTCGAACGGGTGACGGGCCGATAGGCGATGCCGGTCGTTTCCACATGGACCATGCTCCTTGGTCCGGCTGGCCAAGCGTATCGTCGACGATATCAGGCCACCCCGCCATCGCCCTGTCTTCCGCCGGCATTTTTACCGAAAGCTTCGCACAGAACGTCGGCACGGTTTTGGTCCCCCGATACCGGAGACATGACCATCGTGATTGGCTGGTCGCGCAACACAGTAGCATCTGCCCGCGACGAACACGTCGGCAGGCCAAGTCTGCGACAAGGAGATCCTGTGCCGGATGCGCGGATTCGATGACCCGGGATCGCGAACGATCTGAGCGACACCTTTGCCAAGCGGGGCAATCCGAACAGCATCGCCAAGCATGACATTAGGCTGCAGGTGACAGTCGCGCCGATCCGGCCGAACAGACCGATGTTCTTCGTTTAAACCCGGGGTCGGGCATGACCCGCTGCCCGGCGAAAATCACCCGTTGGCCGCAGAATGGTGGAACTGGAGCCGGGAGAGCGGCTGGCAATACGAACCGGATTCGGACGGAAACCACACCCGCTTGAAACATTATAGGGCGCCTCATCTACGTTGACCCGGTAGCGCTCAGGACGCACAGGGCGGCGGATGCAATCCGGCACGCCCCTGATCGGGCAGGCGCAAGCATCATCGGGACGCCATGATAGCGCCCTGCTTCAGTTCGCCTCGTCGCGCCCCGGCGCGCGTCCGCCCAAGGCGTCGCGCAGGGCCATGCTGTCGGCAAACAGCCGGCCCGCCCGCTCCGCTCCGATCGCGTCCGCGATCAGTTCATCCAGTTCGCGCCAGACCTGGAACACCTTCTGCGCCAGCTTGCGGCCCTTGGGCGTCAGCGACAGTAGGCTGGACCGTCGATCCTCGGGGCTGGGGCGCGACTGGATGAACCCGTTGGCGATCAGGCGCTTGGTCATCTCGCTCATGCTGGCGGCCGAGACGTCGAACTGGTCCGCCAGCATCCGCTGCGACGCCTCGCCCTTGTCGCTGAGAACATGCAGGACCCGCGCCTGCCCGGCGTGCAGACCCAAGGGCCTGAGCATCCTGCGCTGCCGGTCCTCGATCAGATGGGCCGAATGCGCCAGAAGGTGAAAACCCGGGGGTTGCTCTTTCACGGCCATTTAGTTAGGCACCTTACCAATTGTTCGGGCGCTTCTATGCCCTTCTTCCCATCCGGGCAACCCGGGGGCACAGGCGCCGATCCCGAAAAGCGACCAGCCATGAATGGAAAGCTTCACATGTCTTCTGTCCCACGCATGACCCCGAATCCCGGCACGGCATTGCGGACCCTTCTCCTCTCGGCCTTGGGCTGTCTGGCATTTGCCGGGGGCGCCTTCGCCCATGGCAGCGCCCATGCGGTCCATGCCGATGCGGATTCGGTTCAGGACACCGCGCTGGCCGCACCGGCCGAGATCGTGGACTGCACGCTCGAATCCGGCGAGGCCGCCCAATGTGCCCGCTATGTGGTGAAGCATCAGCCCGACGACCTTCGGATCGGCCCCTTCTGCCCGGCAACGATCGAGGATGAAGGCGGCATCTGGCACTGGGATGGCGACGAGGCCGGGCTGTATCGGATCGACGGCGATTTCCTGAGAATGCTGGCCGATCAGGGCTATACCTTCTTCGATGAATCGGGCGAGGTCTACAGCTTCGACATCAGGACCGAAGGCCCGACCGAAGCGAACGAATGCATCCAGGCGACCGCCGACCCCGAGGTCGAGATGACCGTGCTGATCCCCGTCGATCCGGTCATGGCCGAAACGCCGAGCGATCTCGGGACGGTCGCGAAGGTGGGCATCGCGCTGGACGGCGTGCCGATCTTCGCGGATGCGCCCTCGGTGCTGGATACGGGCCACATGCCCGCGCTCGACACGTGCGGCGGGCATATCGACCCGGGCGGCTGGTATCACTGGCATGCGACGGCGACCGATCTCGACGCGATCTACGATGCCGAGGAGGTCCATGCCGCATGCGCGAATGTCGAACAGGATCCGACCGCGCAGTTCGGTTTCGCCTTCGACGGCTTCGCGATGTTCGGCACGCTGGAACATGACGGCACGACCCCCGATGGGCTGGACGAATGCGGCGGCCACATGGGCCCCACGACCGAGGATGGCGAGCCGGTCTATCACTATCACGCCCGTGACAGCTTCCCGAACCTGCCGACCTGCCTTGTCGGTAGCGTGGCGCGGGACAATTTCTCGACGACCGCGGCGGGCGGCATCGGATCGGCAAGCGGTAATGGTGGGCATGGCGGACATGGCGGCCAGCCCGATTTCGACCCGATCGCCCGGACCTTGGGTGTCGATGCCGACTTGCTGCGCGAGACGCTGGACGCTGCAGGCGGCCCCACCGCCGATATGAACGCTGTCGCCGAAACCCTGAGCGTCACCCCCGATGCACTGGAGGCCGCGATGCCCCGGCCGGGACACTGATCGAACTCATGGTGCCGCGCGGGTTTTAACGCCGGTCGGCGCCACGAAGTGCTGGATGGCGGCGCGAACCTCCGCGGATCGCTTCAAAACGGGGGGCGGACGTTCGGTCCCGCGGGGCTTCCAAGATCCGTATCCAGACCGCGGGGGTTAGCACGATATACTGCAGTTAGGTTTTGGCGTGAAGCTTCATCCGGCTCGCCCGCGTTCCTCGAAGTGGCTTGACCGGGTCGCGCCCCCCCTGCCCCCGAGCGGGCTTCGGCTGCCAATCCGTCCGCCACCATCGTCCCGCCCAGGGTCGGCTGATCCAGATGGCCATGCAGGTCGGGCTCGCATGGAAGGACCCGTGACATCGATATGCCTGATTGCCTTCGGTTCATGACCCGTCCACCTCTGATCGCGATATTCGCGACATGACTGTCAGGAACGGTGACGACCGTACTGCCCGCAATGACCATATCCGAAGACGTTACGCCCCAAACTCCACCACGGTTTCTGTTCAAGCCCGACAAAGGCGGTCCATCTGTTCGCCCATGTCGGAGCAAACGACCGCGTCCCGCAGGGCGCTGTCAGATCCGCCAACCCCGGATGCTCGATCCGTCGGCACGAATGGAGATCGCGAGGACGGATGTTGTTCCGCGGGGGGGGGGGGAGCATAGGAGGCCGAAAGCAATCAGATCCCTGCGCCCCTTTCGTTCACAAGGCAGATGAAAGCCGGGTCGGATGCGCCTTACCTCAGAATGTTCGACATCTGCATCACACAATTGGGCCAAGCGAGATCCGTCATCAGAGGGCCGAGGACCCTTAGCCGCCATGATCACGATCGCCTTGTCCTGGGGGCGGAATCG
This sequence comes from Paracoccus sp. C2R09, assembly GCF_018860625.1. Lineage (GTDB taxonomy): Bacteria > Pseudomonadota > Alphaproteobacteria > Rhodobacterales > Rhodobacteraceae > Paracoccus. The sequence goes on along the minus strand of NZ_JAHKQB010000023.1, from coordinate 277,759 downwards.
GATGCGCTTGGCCTGAACCAGATACCTAGTCAGCGCGGCCGCCAGAGGGCCGAAGACGACTTGGTTGCAGCAATAGGCGTTCACCGATATGGCAGTTGCCCGCGACCCTGCGCGGCATTCAACCCGTATGCCCTAGCGTCGTGACGGGCCGCCTGAACAGACATGTAATCGTTCAATGTCGCGACCTGGCGTTTCAAAGATGCATGACGGGTCCAAGCCCACCGCTTCGACCGAAGCGGAGCTTGCGCTTCGTAGCAGTGTCGCCAGAGCCCGCCTCAACAGAATGCGGCGCAGGATCTGCGTCGGCATGCGACACCTGCCAAGTGGGGCACGCCGCCGGCCAATCCCGAACGTCGCTCTCGACTGGATCCCCCTGGTCGGTCGCCGATCGGCGCGACGCGCGGCACACCTACCGCGGTATCGCGGGATCGGTGCCCATCTTCGCAACAGGGTCTACCGCACAGGTCGCGCATTGGATGAAGATTGTCGCCCGGGTCCATGGGCCGAATCCGCGCGGGATCGCCCGGGTGCCAACAGCTGTGAAGGGCCGAACGCTCCCTGCACAACAGCGGCGATGACTCTCCGCCCTTCGAAGCGAAGGCAACATCCGCCCGGATACCCGAAGGAACGCACCTTGCCGGTTGCACGTTCGTCGGCGTCATCAGGTGCGCGGGCGGCCTTCGAAGCGGGCGGGACAGGCCCGTGCCACGAAGGCCGATACCCTCTGCACCGGAACTCAGCAGGAACGGAGCGATATGGGCAAGGAAGAGTTGAAATGGGCCGTGCCCCTGATGCGGGCGGGCTATACCGGCAAGGGGCTCGTCTATGCCGTCGTGGCCGGAATGTCGCTCTATTCCATCTGGCGCGGGGGGCAGGCCCAGGACACCTCGTCCGCATTCGGATGGGTCGAGAACAGCCTGGGCGGCGGCATCCTGCTGGCCATCATCGCGGCAGGCATGTTCGCCTACGCGCTGTGGCGCGTTCTGGATGCGTGGTTCGACCTCGAAGCCTATGGCAGCGAGGCGAAGGGCATCGTCGCGCGGATCGGAATGGTCGTGACGGGTGCCATCCATCTGGGCATCGGCATTCTGGCGGTATCGCTGATCATCGGAAGTGGCGGTTCGGGTCAGGGTTCCGGAATTTCCGGCCATGTCGGCACCGTCATGGGATGGCCCGGCGGGCGATGGATCATTGGATTGGTGGCGCTGCTGATCCTGGGCGCGGGCGGGCATTACATGCGCCAGGGGCTGACCAACGAATATCGCAAGCATCTGCGGGCAAACCATTTCACGACGCGGTGGAACCCGATCCTCAAGGCCGGGCTGATCGCGCATGGCATCGTCATCGGCATCATCGGGATGCTGTTCGGCTTCGCGGCATGGCAGGCCGATCCGCAGCAGGCAGGCGGCACGGGCGAGGCGTTCTCGTGGTTGTCGAACCAGGCCTATGGGCAGGCGCTCGTCTTCGGGATCTGCCTCGGGCTGGTCGGCTTTGCGATCTTCTGCTTCGTCAACGCCGCCTATCGTGTCGTGCCCAAGGTATCCGATCCCGGCATCCAGACGCTGGCAGCCAAGCTTATGCGGTAACAACGGGGCGGCACGGCGCCGCCCCGATTCACGCGAATCCTGTCGCGTCAGCCGGTCGGAATATCGGCGGTGAAATGCGGCAGGTGATAGCCGCGCTGGACGGCGGGACGTTCCGCGATCCCGCGATACCAGTCGCGCAGGGCCGGGTAATCGGCCAGATCGATCTGCTGCCATTCATGGCGCGATATCCAGGGCCAGATCGCCATGTCGGCCACGGTATAGATCCCGGCCCCGTCGCCCGCGACATAGTCCCGGCCCGTCAGACGATCGTTCAGCACGCGATAGAGCCTGCGCGCCTCGGTGCCGAAACGGTCCTCGGCATAGGCGGATTTGCCGGGGTTGTATTTCACGAAGTGATGGACCTGGCCGCAGATCGGACCCAGCCCGCCCATCTGCCACATCAGCCATTCGACCATGCGCCAGTATTCCTGCCCCTCGGCGCGAAAACGGCCGTATTTGTCGGCCAGATACAGCATGATCGCCCCGCTCTCGGACATATGCACGCCCGTTTCGTGATCCACGATGGCAGGGATGCGGTTGTTCGGCGCGATCTTCAGGAAATCGGGGGCGAATTGTTCGTCCTTGCCGATATCGACCGGCTTGACGGTGAAGGGGACGCCCAGTTCCTCCAGAAGGATGGAAACCTTGCGTCCATTGGGGGTGGTCCAGGTATAGAGATCGATCATGGCGGATCCGTGCATTGGGGACGCCCCGGCAAACGATATCGCCGGGGCCATGGCCCAAGGGATGCCCAACGCGGCGCCGAAGGCAACCGCGAAGGGCACGGCCCGCGTCGGATCAGCGTGTGCGGCCCTTGCCCCACATGTCGATATCGGCGCCCAGTTCCTGCTTCAGGCGATCGGATGCACGGTCCAGCGATGCCAGGACATCGGCATCCAGCTGCACGTCCAGCAGCTTCTTCAGGCCGCGGCTCTGCGCGCCGTTGCGGGTGCCGACGATGACACCGCCCACGGCCTCGCGCGATTTCAGCCAGCCGACGGCAAGCTCCTCCATCGAGAGACCGGTCTCGTCCACCATCTTCCACAGAGCATCCAGCAGTTCCTGGCCCGCCTCTTCGGCGCCTTCCTCCTTGTGGACGACATCGGCCCATTTGCGATGATCGAACATGCGCGTGCGCGCGCGGTCCACTGGGAAATCCTGAAGCGAACGGTACTTGCCCGCCAGAAGCCCTTGCATAAGCGAGGAATAGCACATGATCGGCACGTTGGCCGATTTGCAGATGGGCTGGACCTCGAACTCGATGGCGCGGAAGAACAGGTGATAGGGCAGCTGATCGACGGCCACGTCCCCAAGCGCCAGCGCATCGTTCAGATCGTCGCGCCCGAAATTCGACACGCCATACCAGCGGATCTTGCCCTGATCCTTGAGGGTCTTGAGCGCGCCGATGCTGTCGGCAAGCGGAACTTCGCGATTGGGCCAGTGCAGCATGTAGAGGTCGATGCGGTCGGTCCCGAGGTTCTTCAGGCTGCGTTCGCAGGCGGCCATGATGTCGTCGGGCGCCAGGTTCTGCGTCGCGACCTTGGACGAGATGACGATGTCGTCCCGCTTGTCGCCAAGCGCACGCGACAGCAGCTGTTCGCTGTAGCCATTGCCATAGGCCTCGGCCGTGTCGAAGAAGTTGATGCCCACCTCGTGGGCCTCGCGCAGGGCCTCGATGCTGTCGGTTTCCTCTTGCGCCCCGAAGGCACCGGCCCCGCCCATGCAGCCATAGACGATCTTGGTCGTTTCCAGGTCGGTCTTGCCGAATTTCTCAGTCATATTCTCACCTTGTCCGTATTGTCGTTACAAGAACCGTCACCAGCTCCAGAGTGTTCCGTCCTCGAGCCGGCTGACCGGCAGATAGGATCGCTTGTAGGGGTATCGCGCTGCGGCCTCCTCGTCGAAATCGACGCCCAGTCCGGGGCTGTCGCCGACATGGATCATTCCGTTTTCCAACCGAAGGTCGTAGGAGAAGACCTCGTCGGATTTTGCATTGCCGAAGCCCACGAATTCCTGGATGCCGAAATTCGGCGCCCAGATATCCACATGCGACTGCGCAGCAAAGCAGATCGGCGACAGGTCGGGCGCGCCGTGCGGGGCAATGCGGACATGGAACAGGGCCGCGAAATCCGCGATCCGGCGCAGGCCCGTGATGCCGCCCGCATGGGTCGCGGCGGTTCGGATGTAATCGATCCACTGGTTCTGGATCAGCTCCTTGCAGTCCCAGATCGTGTTGTAGATCTCTCCGATCGCCAGGGGCGTCGTCGTGTGATCGCGGATGATGCGGTAGCTTTCTTGGTTTTCTGCCGCGACCGCATCCTCTAGGAACATCAGGTCGTAAGGTTCCAGCATCTTGCCCAGCCGCGCGGCCTCGATCGGGGTCAGGCGGCTGTGGACGTCGTGCAGCAGCTGGATGTCCTGACCGTGCCGGTCGCGCGCCTCGCGGAACAGCTCCTCGATCGAGTTCATGTATTTGCGCGTGGACCAGGGATGTTCGGGCGGCAGGGGCCTATCGCTCTGAAGTTCGAAATAGTCCTTCTTGTCGCCCAGCACGCCGTAACTGCCATCCATGCCCGGCACCGCCGATTGCAGCCGGATCGCCGCGAAGCCCTGCCCCATCAGTTCCTCGGCGCGGGCCAGCGTATCCTCGACCGTGTTGCCGGTCGCATGGGCATAGGTGCCGATGGCGCGGCGGCTTCGCCCGCCCAGCAGCTCGAAGACCGGCAGGTCGGCCGCCTTGCCCTTGATGTCCCACAGCGCCATGTCGACCGCGCCGATGCAGGCCATGTTGATCGGACCGCGCCGCCAGTAGACGCCCTTGTAGAGGTATTGCCAGATATCCTCGATGTCATGGGCATTGCGCCCGATCAGGCAGGGCGCGACATGTTCCTGCAGATAGGTCGCGACCGCCATCTCGCGTCCGTTCACCGTCGCGTCGCCCAGTCCGAAGACGCCGCTTTCGGTGACGATCTTGACCGTGACGAAATTCCGCCCCGGACTGGAGAGGATGACCCTTACGTCGCTGATGATCAGATTTTTGCCCGTTCTCATTCCTGCCGCTTTCATGCCCTGTCCTGCGTGGCTGTTCCCCAGGCCCGGTCGCGCAGCATCCGCAGATGCGCCAGATCGCGGGTCAGCATGGGGATCACGTCGTCGCCCATCCGCTGACCGTGTCGGCCGGCCTGGGCGTTGTATTCGGCGGGCATGCAGAAGCTGCCCCGGTAACCGCGCGCGTGCAGCGCGGCCACAAGATCCGCCCAGTCATAGCCGCCATGGTCGTGGGTGGTCCAATGGACCTCGTATCGGGCCTGCTCCTCGGGGCCGGTGGCCCGAAGATGGCAGGCCGACTTGAAGTTCACGAGGCCGTTCAGAAGCGGCCAGGCGATATCGACGGCCATGTCCACGGGTTCGCCGTCCACCGCGCAATGGGCCATGTCCAGCACCCCGCAGACCAGCTGCGGATCGTAGCGTTCCAGCAGGTGCGCCAGCCCCACCGCGCTTGCGACATGGGTGCCCGAATGGTTCTGCACGCCGATGCACACGCCCGCCCGTTCCAGCATCGGCAGCACCCGGTCGAAGGACGCGCGATAGCGGTCCACCGAAGCGCGATACCCGATCCCCATGTCGATGGGCGCGCAGATGCGGATCATGCGGACCCCTGCCTCGCCGCAGGCCGCGATTGTCGCCGCGTCGATATCGCCCGCGATGCTGGGGGTCGCCAGCCCGTGATCCGCCAGCAGCCGCACCGCCGCCGGCAGATCCTGGGCGACGCGGTCGGGGGCCACCTGGTATCCGGTCCGCACGGCCAGTTCGACCCCTTCGAAGCCCAGCCGGGCCAGCTTGGGGGCCAGCGTTTCCAGAGGCTCGGTCCAGGGCTTGGTAAAGACCGTGACGGAAGGTGCGTGGGTCATCGTCATCCCTTCAGCCCCGTGGTTGCGATCCCGTCGATCAGCTTGCGCTGGAAGACGAAGAACACGATGAACATCGGCACCAGCGACAGAAGCGACATCGCCAGCATCGGCCCCCATGAACTGGACCCCCGCGCGGCCTGCAGCAGGCGCAGCCCCTGCGGGACGACGTAATTCTCGATCGAGGTCAGGTAGATCAGCGGCGACAGGAAATCCTCGTAGGTCCACAGGAACGAGAAGACGGCCGTCGTCACCAGTGCGGGCGACATCAGCGGCAGGATCACCGCGAAGTAGATGCGGATCGGACCGGCCCCGTCGATGGCCGCGGCCTCGTCCAGCTCGCGCGGGATGCCGCGGATGAACTGGATCATCAGGAAGATGAAGAACGCCTCGACCGCCAGGAACTTGGGCGTGACGATGGGCAGGATCGTGTTGATCCAGCCGAAGGCGTTGAACAGCACGTATTGCGGGATCAGCGTGGCATGGACGGGCAGCATGATCGTCATCAGCATCAGCGCGAAGAGGGGCTTCTTGAAGCTGAAATCGAGCCGCGCGAAGGCATAGGCCACGAAGGAACAGGACAGGCAGTTCCCGATCACCGCCAGCCCCGAGATGACGAAGCTGTTGAGGAAGAAGGTCTTGAAGGGCGCCGCCACCCCGGCCCATCCGCGGGCATAGTTTTCCCATTCGAAATGCCGCGGGATGATGCTGGTATCGGAAAAGATGATCCCCGACGGCTTGAACGAGCTGACGGCCAGCCAGACCAGAGGATAGAGCATGACGATCCCGAAAAGGATCAGGAAGGCATGCATCCACAGTCGCGCACGCGGCCTGACCGGGCGAATGGCGGGTTCGGCCCGAAGCGTCGTGGTGTCGGTCATGTCGGTCATCAGCCCTCGTCCCCGTAATGCACCCAGTATTTCGCCGTCAGGAAGGAAACCGACGTGGCGGCGGCGATGATGGCGACCAGCACCCAGGCGATGGCCGAGGCATAGCCCATCTCGAAATTGGTGAAGGCCTGCTCGTAGAGATACAGCGTGTAGAACAGCGTCGAATCCGCAGGTCCCCCCGTCCCGTCCGAGATGATGTAGGACGGCGTGAAGGCCTGGAACGCGCCGATGGTCTGCATGACGAAATTGAAGAAGATGATCGGCGTCAGCAGCGGGATGGTCACGAAGAAGAACTGCTGGACCGGACGCGCACCGTCGATGGCCGCGGCGTCGTACATGTCCTGCGGGATCTGCTTCAGCCCGGCCAGGAAGATCACCATGGGTGCCCCGAACTGCCATGCCGCCAGCAGCACCAGCGTCCCGAGCGCATAGTCGGGATTGGTGATCCAGCTGGGCGCGTCATAGCCGAGATAGGTCCACAGGAAATGGTTGATGATCCCGTCATAGGAGAAGATCTGCCGCCACATCAGCGCGACCGCCACGCTGCCCCCCAGAAGCGAGGGCAGGTAGAAGACCGAGCGATAGAACCCCAGCCCCCGCAGCCCGCGGTTCAGGATCAGCGCGATGAACAGCGCGAAGCCCAGCTTCAGCGGGACCGAGAACAGCACGTATCCGAGCGTGACCTTCAACGACTGGAGGTATCGCGGATCGCCGCCCATCAGCCGCGCGTAATTGTCCAGCCCCGTCCATTCCGGTTTGCTGAACAGGTCATAATCCGTGAAGGACAGGTAGAGCGATCCGAGGATCGGCCCCAATGTCAGAAGCGTGAAGCCGATCAGCCAAGGCGACAGGAACAGGAAGGCCACCCCGTTCTGCCGCTTCTTCAGGTTCCTGGTGCTGCGCATGATGTGCCTACTCCTTGCAGGGCGACCGGACCCCGGCGGGGGATCCGGTCCGTCCGTGGGCCGTCCCGGCCGGTCAGCCGTTCAGGGCCGACAGCTTCTGCTCGATCTCGGTGGCGACGGATTGCGCGGCCTCTAGCGCGCTTGCCTCGCCGAAGGCCACCGCTTCGTTCGCGCGGCGGAACATGCCGCCCAGACCACCGACGCCCGGACGCCGCGACGGCGCGGGATCTTCCCGAAGCATCCGCAGATAGGCGACCAGCTTCTTCTCGGCCTCGGTCCCGCTGGTGCCGAACTTCTCCAGCCCCGCCGTCGATGCGGGGATCATGCCGCTGCCGTCGTAATACAGCTCGACCCCCTCGGGATCGAAATGCATGAAGCGGATGATGTCGACGCACAGGTCCTTGTCGGGGGCATTGGCCCAGATCCCGGTCGAGTTCCCGGCGTAATCGTAGTGGTGATTGCGCATCTCGCCGCCCTCGAAGCCGTTGGGCATCATCATCAGCTCCAGCGGCTCGTCCATCAGCGCCCCGATGCCCACGAAACTGTCGGTCGTCTGGACCAGCATGGCCGCCCGGCCCCGCACGATCCCCAGGGATGCCGAATTGTCGCCCGCCTGCGCCTGCACGTCGGCCGGGGGCGCGCCGCCCTCCTGGCGCATGTCCTCCCAGTACTGGAACCACTGGGCCAGATCCTCGGGGGTGAAGCCGATGGTGTGTTCGGGCGTGAACAGCGACTTGCCCCTTGCGCGGAGGAAGATGTCGCAGGGCAGGTTGTTGCCGCCGCCATCCTCGATCCCCCAGAAGCCGCGACCATGTTCCCGGCCAAGCGCGACCGCGGTCTCCTTCAGCTGTTCCCAGGTATAGAACTTGTCGGGAATCGCGACGCCCACCTCCTCGAACTTGGCGGGGTTGTAGAACATCGCGGTCGCGATCGCGTCGTTCGGCATCGCGAAGATCTTGTCGTCATAGGTGCAGGAAAAGACGCTGCCATCCTGGTATCCCGACAGGTCGAACGGATCGGGGATCCAGTCGGTCAGCGGCGCCAGCACGCCCCGCGCAGCATATTCCGCCAGCAGATCGACATTCACGCTGAACATGTCCGGGGCATTGCCGCCCGCCGCCTCGGTCGCCAGCTTGTCGGTGAACGACCGGAAGCTCGAGAATTCAGGCATGATCCGCACGCCGGGGTTCTTCGCCTCGTAGGCCTTCAGGACCTTCAGCGTGGTGGCAAGCTGCTCCTCGGATTCGACAAAGCCGCTGAAGCGCACATTCGTCACCCCCTGCGCGCCTGCCCCCCGTGGGCCGACATGGATCGCGAAGGCCCCGATGGCCGCCGCGCCCTGCGCAAGAAAATGCCTGCGTGATCCGGATCTCGTCATCGTCCCCTCCCATGGCTGTGACGCATATGCCCCGATACCGACCCGAAGACCGGCCTCCCCTCGGGGACATCCTCCGAATCGAAGCGTAGTGCAACGTTTCACCTTTGTCGAACGATTCATTCGCCGTCTTGCAGGCTGCGCAAGCGGCCACGCCGCGGCCGGAAGGCGTGCAAACATCGCGATATGAAAGATCCGTCACGCAAAAACAGAAAGTCATCTCGGATGCGGATCGGGACTGGCAATCCGGCACGACCTGCGTTTAAGTTGGTGTAACGTATCACCTTGCAGCATGGTGATCCGATCGGGGGGATGGGGAAGATGGCCGGGATCAAGGACGTTGCGAAGAAGGCCGGCGTGTCGGTCAGCACCGTGTCGAACGTCATCAACGGGCGGCACGCCAAGATGGGCGCGGAAACCCTGCGCCGCGTTCAGGACGCCATCGCGCAGCTGAAATATACCCCCAATGCCGTTGCCCGACAGCTGCAATCGGGACAGATCCGCACGCTCGGGCTGATCGTGCCTTCGGTCGCGAACCCATTCTGGGGCAATGCCTCGCAGATGATCGAGAAGGAGGCGAAGGAGCGCGGCTATCAGGTGCTGATCTGCAATGCCGAGCGCGACCCCGAGGCCGAGGACAGCTATCTGACATCGCTGCACGGTTCGGGGATCAGGGGCGTGATCCTCGGGTCGTCCCCGGTGTCGCTGGACCATCTGCGCCAGCATGCCGAACGCGGAATGCGCATCGCGGCCTTCGACCGGAACACGCAGGGCATTCAGGACCTTCTGGCCTGTTCGGTCAGCGTCGATCAGGCACTGGGCGCACGGATGGCCGCGCGGCACCTGATCGGGTTGGGGCATCGCCGCATCGGCTTCATCTCGGGGCCGATCGGCACGGCCAGCCGGATCGCCCGGCTGGAGGGCCTGCGCGCCGAGATGGACCGCGCGGGGCTGGCGCTGGATCAGGACCTTCTGTGGCTGGGCCGGACCGCCACCGGCTTTGGCGACAGCCAGGCGGCCGAGCTGGGACGGTCCGCCATCCGCGAGCTGCTGACGCTGGACGACCCGCCCACGGCAGTCTTCTGCGTGAACGACATGTATGCCATCGGCGCGCTGTCGGGCGCCCGAGAGATGGGCTGCCGCGTGCCCGAGGACATCTCGATCATCGGGTTCGACGACATCTATCTGGCCAAGGTCATGTCACCGCCGCTGACCACGGTTCACCAACCGCTGCAGCGGATGGCGCAGCTGGTCGTCGCCAAGCTGATCGACGCGCTGGAGGCCGAGGGAGAGATCCCCAACCGCTATCTCGAGCTGCGCCCCGAACTGACCGTCAGGTCGTCCACCGCCCATGCGGCAGCCAGGCCGCGCGAAACCGGAGCCGTCGCGACATGAACCATTCGGATGACCTGAAGGGCCGCACCATCCTGATCGCAGGCGCAAGCAGCGGCATGGGCCTTGCAACGGCCATCGCCGCCGCACAGGCCGGGGCAGACCTGATCCTGCTGGGCCGCAATGCCGACCGCATGGCGGAAGCGGCCGCCCGTGTCGACGATGCCGGGCCGGGACGGGTGCGGCAGGTGCTGGCGGACGCCGCCGATGCGGATGCCCTGGCCCGCGCGCTTGAAGGGCAGATCGACGGGGTGGACATGATGGTCAATACCATCGGCGTGAACATCGTCCGGCGCAGCTTCGGGGACCTGACGCCGACCAGTTGGGCGGGCATGATCGATGCGAACCTGAACGCCGCGTTCAACCTGGCGCAGATCCTGCTGCCGGTGCTGCGGGCGCGTGGTGGCGGCCTGATGGTCAACATCTCCTCGACCGCGGCAAGGAAACCCGATGCCTCGGGGGCGGCCTATCAGGCGACGAAGGCAGGCGTTCTGGCAATGACCCATGCCATCACCGAAGAGGAATGGCAGAACGGCATCCGCGCCACGGTCATCATGCCGGGGATGACCGACACCCCCCTTCTGGCGCAACGTCCCACGCCACCCACCGACGAGATGCGGGCCCGGGCGCTGCAGCCGCAGGATGTCGCGGATGCCTGCATGTTCGTGATGCGGCTGCCGCCGCGGGCACATGTCACCGAACTGACGATCCAACCGTCGCAACGCTGATCGCAGAAGGAACCGGGCACCATGACCGATGACAGCGCATTGCCGAATGTCGCCATCCTGATGCCGCGCATCATGCGCGACCGCGTGATGCCCCCGCCCGTGATGACGGCATTGTCGGATTTTGCACGGCCCGTCATCCTGTCGGATGCCGAACTGACGGGCGATCTGGCCCCGGTCCTGCGCGACATGCCTGCCGTGATCACCGGATGGCGCAGCCCGGTCATCCCCGCCTCGGCCTGGTCGCCACGAGGGGGGCTGCGCTTCGTGTCGCATTCCGCGGGATCGGTCAGGCGCCTGGGCATCGACCATGCGCTGCAATCGGGGGTGCTGCGGGTCAGCCATGCGGCACCCGTCATCGCGCGCGCCGTGGCCGAGTTCACGCTGACGCAGATCCTGGCACATCTGCGCCGCCACCGCGTGATGGATGCAGGCATGCGCGACGGCACCGGCTGGGATGCCCTGCGCGACGGAAATACCGGCGGACTTCTGGGGGCGCGGCAGGTGGGGATCCTGGGCCTCGGCTATGTCGGTCGGCTGGTTCTGGATCTGCTGCGCCCCTTCGGCTGCCGGATCGCGGTGCATGACCCGTTCCTCGATGCCGGACAGGCACGCGAACTGGGCGTCGTGCCGATGGGGCTGGAGGCCCTGTTCCGCGACTGCGATGTCGTCACGCTGCATGCCGCCGACCTGCCCGCGACCCGCGGCATGATCACCGCCGATCATCTTGCCGCCATGCCGCAGGGCGCGCTGCTGGTGAACACCGCCCGCGCGGGCCTGATCCGGCCCGGCGCGATGGCCGCCGAGCTGCGTCGCGGACGCATCTTCGCGGCGCTGGACACCTTCGATGCGGAACCGCTGCCGCAGGAAGACGAGCTGCGCATGCTGCCCAACGCCTATCTGTCGCCGCATTGCGCGGGGCATACGACCGACACCTACCGGATGCAGGGCATGTCTGCCGTCGAGGAGGTCCGCCGCTTCCTGAACGGGGAACCCCTGCTTCAGGAAATCAGACGTGAAAGGGCCGCGCAGCTTGCCTGAGGAGGACGGGCCGCGCGGCAATCGCAACATCATGGGAGGGGAAGATGGCTTCAGTTGAGATCACCGGCCTGAGAAAGGCCTTCGGCGCGGTCGAGGTCATCCACGGCGTCGATCTGAATATCGAGGACGGCGAATTCGTGGCACTGGTCGGCCCGTCGGGATGCGGGAAATCGACCCTGCTGCGGATCATCTCGGGGCTGGAACCCGCCACCGACGGAGAGATCCGCATCGACGGGCGCGTCGTGAACCACATGAACCCGCGGGAACGCAACATCGCGATGGTGTTCCAGAACTACGCGCTCTATCCGCATATGACGGTGGCGCGGAACATGGGCTTCAACCTCAAGCTGTCGGGGCTGCGCCGGAAAGAGATCGACGCCAAGGTGGCCGAGGTCGCGCGCCTTCTGGAACTGGACAAGCTGCTGGACCGCAAGCCCGGCCAGCTGTCGGGCGGGCAGCGTCAGCGCGTCGCCATGGGCCGCGCCATCGTGCGCGACCCCGCGGCCTTCCTGTTCGACGAGCCGCTGTCGAACTTGGACGCGAAACTGCGTGTCCAGATGCGGTCCGAGATCAAGACGCTGCACCAGCGGGTCAGGACGACCTCGATCTATGTCACCCATGACCAGATCGAGGCGATGACCCTGGCCGACCGCGTCGTGATCCTCAGCGGCGGGAACATCGAACAGGTGGGCCGCCCGATCGAGCTCTACGACCGGCCCCGCAACCTGTTCGTTGCGGGTTTCATCGGCACGCCCTCGATGAACATGATCGATGCGACGGTGGTCCCGTCCGATACCGGGCCGATGGCGCAGCTGGCCAATGGCCAGGTGCTGCGACTGGGGCCGGATCACCGCCTGCAGGCGGGCCAGGCCGTCGTGCTGGGGCTGCGGCCCGAACACCTGGCACTGGGACCGGGCGGCGCATCGCTGCCGGGTCGGATCACGCTGGTCGAACCGACCGGCGCGCAGACGCATGTCACCTTCGACATGGACGGGATCTCGATGATGGCCGTCCTGGAAGGCGGGCTGGATCTGCAGGCGGGCAGTGCGATCGAGGTCGGGATCGACCCCGACCGGATCCACGTCTTCGACAAGGCCAGCGGAATGCGGGCCTGACATCCACGACAACAATGCAAGGGAAACGGAATTGAAGGTACTCATCGCAGGAACGGGCTTTGCCGCCGAAGGTCACGCACAGGCATTCCGCGCCGCCGGCGCCGAGATCGCGGGGATCGTCGGGCGCACCCCCCATGTCGTCGACGAGATCGCGCAGAAGCTGGGCATCCCCCATGCCGGAACCGACTGGCCCGAGGCGCTGCGCATCTGCGACCCCGACATCGTGTCCATCGCGACACCGGGCGGGGCGCATTACGACCCGATCAAGCAAGCCATCGCGCATGGCGCGCATGTCTTCTGCGACAAGCCCATGACCGCGACGGCCGACACGGCGGCCGAACTGCACCGCCTGGCGCAGAAGGCCGGCGTCAAGACCGCCTATGCCGCCAGCTTCCGCTATGCCCCCGGCGTGCTGCATGCCAAGCAGCTGGTGGCCCAAGGTGCCATCGGTGAGCCGACCGAGGTGGAATGCATCTCGCATTTCAACCTGGAACGCGGGATCCCCTTCGGCTGGTCGCACCGCCGCGAAGATGGCGGGGGACGGCTGAACAACAACTTCACCCATACCCTGTCCATCGTGGCGTCGGTGCTGGGCGACCGCATCCTGTCGGTCATGGGCGAGGTCCGCGACGATCTGGAACGCGCGCCCATCGTGAAGGGCGTCCACAATTTCGCCACCCGGCGCGACTTCATGCCCAAGGATCTGAACGATCCGACGCTGGAATGGGGCGAAAGCAATGTCGAATGGTCCTATACCGTCATGGCCCGGATCGAAAGCGCGCTTGCGTCGAAGCCCGTCTCGGTCCTGTTCAGGCATGGCGGGCTGGTGCCGCGTTTCCACGAGGATCACATCGTCTTCTACGGGCGCGAGGGCGCGATCTATGTCGAGGGGCATTACGGCAGCGGTCAGCTGCATCTGTTCGACAAATCGGGCAAGTGGCACGCACTGCCACTGCCGGAGGACATCGCCGCCCGCATCCCCGACACCAAGGGCGAGACCGAGCAGTGCTGGCACTATCTGGCCCGCGAATTCACCCGCGACATCCGGGGCGAGCCTCACGAGGATTACCCCACCTTCCGCGAAGGGGCCCAGTATCAGCAGATCATCGAGCTGATCCGCGCCGAAGGGAACTGGACCAACCTCGACTGAACGCCCGCCCGGCGGGTCATCGACCCGCCGGGCATATCGCCTATTCCCCCATCGCGCGTTCCTTGTGCCAGAAGATCAGCACGCGCTGCGCCCAGGCCGTCGCCGCGAACAGCGCCAGCCCGATGAAGCTGAGATAGAGGATCAGCGAGAAGACCCGCGGCGTGTTCAACTGGGATGCCGCGACGCGGATCAGCTCACCAAAGCCGTTGCCGCCGCCCAGGAACTCTCCGGTGATGGCGCCGGCCATGACGCCGACCGATCCGATCTTCAGGCCCGTGAAGATCTGAGGCAGGCCCGTCGGGATCTTCATCTTCACCAGCGTCTGCCACCGCGTGGCCCCCATCGTCTTGAACAGCATCCGCGCATTCGCATCGGGTGCATGCAGCCCCGCGGCGGTGCCCACCACGATCGGGAAGGTCGCGATGAAGGCCGCAAGCGCCACCTTGCTGTCGATGTCGAAGCCCAGCCAGGCCACGAACAAGGGCGCGAAGGCCACCTTGGGCATCGTGTCGATCGCCACCAGATAGGGCATGATCGCACGTTCCCCGAAAGAGGTCTCGCCCACGACGATCCCAAGGGTCAGCCCGATGGCGATCGCCAGCGCATAGCCGTAAAGGACCGTCCGCACCGTGGTCCAGAGCGAGACCGCCATGTAATCCCCCGTCAGGATGTTGCGCCCGACGAAGATCATGTCGTTCAGGGTCTCCAGCGGCGTCGGCAGGATGATCGGCGGCACGAGGTCCGACATGGTCAGCAGCTGCCAGAAGCCGATGAAGACCATCGCCACGAAGGCCAGCTGCACAGCACGCGGGATCTGGTCCAGCAGGCTGACCTTTTCCTGCCAGATCGTGTCGGCGGGCTGATGGGCATGTGTCTCGGTCATCAGAAATCCCCCTGGTCAAGACGGGTGCGGATGCGTTCGACCAGCGCGCCGAAGCGCGGCGTGGTGATCATGTCCAGCGTGCGGGGCCGGGGCAGGTCGATCTCGATCACCTCGGCGATGCGGCCCGGACGTGGCGCCATGACATAGACATGGTCCGACAGGATCACGGCCTCGGCGATGGAATGGGTCACGAGGAACGCCGTGGCATTGGTTTCCGTGCAGATCCGCTGCAGTTCCATGTTCATGAAATCGCGCGAGATTTCGTCAAGCGCCGAGAAAGGCTCGTCCAGCAGGATCATGTCGGGTTCTGTGACCAGCATCCGGCAGATCGCCGCGCGCTGCGCCATGCCGCCCGACAATTCGTTGGGATAGACGTTCTCGAACCCTTCGAGTCCCACCAGCTTCAGCAGGTCGGCACCCCGGTCCCGCGCCTTGCGGGCCGCGGCCTTGCCGTCGCGGATCTCGATGGGCAGCAGCACGTTCTCCAGCGTGGTCCGCCAGGGGAACAGGGTCGCGTGCTGGAACATCATCCCGATGTCGCGGCGCGGACCCATCACGGGCTGGCCGTTGATCGTCACCCGTCCTGCCGATGGCGGGGTCAGCCCCGACATGATCTTGAGCAGCGTCGATTTCCCGCAGCCCGAAGACCCGATCACCGACGAGAAGCTGCCCCGCTGCAGCGACAGCGATATCCCCTCCAGCGCGCGGACGCGGTTGCGGGCATAGGTCTTGCCGACGCCCGTCAGCTCGTAGACCGTCTCGGCGTCGGACGATCCGCGGATGGGTTCAACCTTCCTTGCCAGCGCCGCCATCACTCGAACTCCGCGCTGATCTTGTCCACGAATTCGTTGGTGAAGGCGGCATCCAGATCGTCCAGCGGTGCGGACAGGTCGCCATTGGCGATCAGGCTGTCCTGCCATTCGGCCCAGACGGCGGGCGGGATATAGCCCATGCTGGATTCCGGATCGACCGGCACGGATTTCGACCGGACGGCGGTGAACAGCGCCGAGGCGAAGTCGCGATCCTCGATCTCTTGCGGGAAACCAGCGGCGAAATGGTCGAGGCTGGCCTCGCGGTTGGCCTCGTCCATGGCGAAGATCATCCCGCGATGGACGCCGCGCAGGAACTTCTCGACCAGTTCGGGATCGGACTGGATCGTCTCGTTCATGGTAACGATGCCGTTGCCGAAGAAGCGGGCGAATTCGTCAGGGGTCACGTCGCGCAGGGCCACGCCGCGCTGGACCAGCACGGCGGCATCCGCGACCGATGCCGAATAGGCCGAGATCTCGTTGCGCAAAAAGGCCGCCGTCGCGGGACCGCCGTCGCCCACGGTCATCAGCGTGTAATCCTCGCCCGCCTCGAGGCCGGACCCGCTCATGACATTGCGGGCAAAGCCCACTTCGGCGCCATCGGCGGTGCCGGTGCCGATCACCTGACCCGACAGATCCTCGGGCGTCTGGAACGTGCTGTCCTCCTGCACCATCAGGCCGAAATTCGCGCGTGCGGCGGTGTTGTAGACGAAGACCGCATCGACCCCGCGGGACCGTGCCGTCAGCAGCGGCCCGGGGCCGGGGCGCCCGAATTCGGCCTGACCCGCCGCCAGCGCCTGAAGGACCGCGCCCGATCCGTTCACCGTCTCGACCTGGACGTCCAGACCCTCATCCTCGAAATAACCCTCGCCCATGGCGATGAAGACGGGAAACGAGTTGATGGCCGACGCGCTTGGTTGCGCAAAGGTGATCTGCTGCAGGTCCTGGGCCATCGCGACCGAGGCCGAAGCCGCGATCATCCCGATGGCGGCGGCGGTGCCGAGCATCTTTCTGGCAAACATGTTCTTCCTCCCATTCGTTGATGATGACCGCCCGTCCGCGCCTCCTCCGCGCGTCGGGGCGGTGCCTGTCAGGCGACGTTCAGCCTTGCGCGGCCCTCGTCGCGCATGGTGTTGGCAAGACGTCCGATGCCCTCGATCTCGCAGGTGACGCTGTCGCCGTCACGCAGATATCGCGGCGGCTCCATCGCATAGCCGACCCCCGAGGGCGTGCCCGTGGCGATGATGTCGCCCGGTTCCAGCGTCATCCCCGCCGAGAGCGAGGCGATGAGCGTGGGGATGTCGAAGACCATGTCGCGGGTGTTCCCGTCCTGCCGGACCTCTCCGTTGACCGAACAGCGGATCTGCAGGGCATGGGGGTCGGGGATCTGGTCGGCGGTGACGATCCAGGGGCCCATCGGGGCCGAGCCGTCCAGCCCCTTGCCCTTGAAATACTGGCCACCATGCAGACGCTGGACATCGCGCGCGCTAATGTCGTTCAGGATCGTGTATCCGAAGACATGCTCCATCGCGCGTTCCGCGGGAATGTCGCGCCCGGTCTTGCCGATGATCACCGCCAGCTCGACCTCGTAGTCGATATTGGTCGAGACATGCGGAAAGATCGGGATCGCCCCGTCGGGCTCGGTGATCGCGGTCGGGGGCTTGGTGAAGAAGACCGGCACCTCGGTCACGCCCACGTCGCGTTTCTGCGCACGGTCGCCTTCGGCGATATGTTCCATGTAGTTGCGCCCGACGCAGAAGATGTTCTTCGGCGGTGCGGGGATCGGGGCCGCCAGGCTGTAGCTGCCCCTGGGCACCATGCGCAGGGTCGAGATATCGCCGATCTTCGCCAGCCCGCCCGCGACCGCATCGATGACCGACATGCCGATCAGATGGGCGTTGCCATCCTCGTCGATCACGGCCCCTTCGGTCTTCGGCCCGATCCTGAGTGTCGCCAGTCGCATTCTGTCCTCCCAAACAAACTGTCCTTGGGGAACAGCCTAGCCACGCATGGGGCCGTCGTGTTGAAACCAATCATTGCATTGGTCGCAAGGAAATGGCTGAATGACGCGGGGACTGCGCATTTCGGCAGGAATTTAGGGGATATGACCAATGCCGGGATTGGGCGAAGCATCAGGGCAAACCGCCGATCTGGTTCGCAGGCTGCGGGAGTTCCTGGCCGAAGCGGGCTTTTCCCACAGCGACCGCCTGCCCCCCGAACGTGCGCTTGTCGCCGAATTCGGCGTCACGCGGGCAGAACTGCGCAAGGCGCTCCAGGTGCTGGAGGGGGACGGCCTCATCTGGCGGCATGTCGGGCGGGGCACTTTCCTCGGGGCGCGTCCGGTCCACAACCTGGGCGATCTGGCCTATCTGCGCGACCTTGCCCGCCCGGTGCAGCTGCTGGAAGCGCGCATGGCGATCGAACCCGAGATCGCGCGACTGGCCGCCCTGCATTCCACGGTGCAGGATCACGACAGGCTGCGCCACTGGGCCGAACGGGCAAGACGGGCCGCCGATTGGCGCATGTACGAGGCTGCCGACACGAACCTGCACAACGCCATCGCGCAGGCGGCCCACAACAAGCTGCTGATGCACCTGTTCAACGAGATCAACACCGTCAAGCGCGCGGTCCTGTGGAATGTCGAGCGCCGGTCCACCCGCCCTCCGCAGGACCATTTCGCTTTCCCCCAGCATGATGCGATCATCGGCGCGATCGAGGGTCGCCGCCCGGATACGGCGGTCCGCCTGATGCGCGATCACCTCGCCTCGGTCGGGGCGAACCTGCCGCCGGGTGCTGCCCGCTGACGCGCCCGTGCGTCACGTCTTGACGCCGCCCCGGAACGGCATAAACGGCATCGGCGGTCACGTCACGACCGCCTCTTTTCCCGAAAAGCCCATCATGTCGTTCCTTTCGTTGTCGTCGGGCGATCTCATCGCCGATCGCCGTGCCGAATATGCCGAAGCCCTGCTGCCGGGCGACCCCGTGGCAGCCTCCGAAATCTATCTTCAGGCGCTGGACCTGCGGCCCGACTGGGTCGCGGGCTGGTTCCGCCTGGGCGAGATCCGCATGAAGGCCGATCTGCCCGCCGCCCGCGAGGCGTTCGAGACCGCGCTGCGGCTGGACCCCGAGGACCGGCTGGGCGCGGCGCTGTGCCTCGACCTGCTGCGGGGACGGTCGCTGGCCGACAGCATGCCGTCGGCCTTCGTGGAAACGCTGTTCGATCAATATGCGGCGGGCTTCGAGGAATCGCTGGTGGACAGGCTGGATTACCGCGCGCCCGAACTGCTGGCGCAGGGGTTGTCCGGACCGCTCGGGCGGGTTCTGGACCTTGGCTGCGGCACCGGGTTGATGGGCATCCATCTGCGCGGTTGCCAATGGCTGGAAGGCTGGGACATCTCGGCCGAGATGCTGCGGGAAGCGGCCGCGAAGGACATCTATGACGATCTGCGCAAGGCCGATCTGTCCGCGCTGGATCCGCAATGCGATGCCTGGGATCTGATCACCGCCGCGGATGTCTTCGCCTATCTGGGGGCGCTGGAACAGATCGTGGGCTGGGTCGCATCGGCGCTGCGTCCGGGCGGGCGTTTCGCCTTCACGGTCGAGGCCCATGACGGCCCCGAGGCCTATGTCCTGCGCCCCAGCCGCCGCTTTGCCCATGCCGCCCCCCACCTGGCCGATCTGCTGGACCGGGCGGGCTTCGAGGCCCGGCTGACCCCCGCCATCCTGCGACAGGATCGCGGGCGCCCGATCCATGGGCTGGTGGTCCATGCCACCCGCCGCGTTCCGGATCGGCAGGGCGATCTGCGGCGGGACGCCCGCCAGCTCGGTCCCGTGGTCTGACAGGCCCAGACCGGGCTTGCATCCGGTGGCCAAGCGATCTCTACCTGTCGCGCACGTCGCGTGAACCAGCCGCGACAGGCGACCAAGGAGAAAAGCACCATGACC
Organism: Paracoccus sp. C2R09; assembly: GCF_018860625.1. GTDB lineage: Bacteria > Pseudomonadota > Alphaproteobacteria > Rhodobacterales > Rhodobacteraceae > Paracoccus. The sequence continues at coordinate 258,035 of NZ_JAHKQB010000023.1, read as the reverse complement.
ACCGGAACCGCAGACCATCAGGACGCATTGGACGAACTTCGCGCAGCCCTGGGCGATCGTTTCAGCACGGGGGATTCGATCCGCGATCTGCATGGGCGCGATCAGGCCTATGCGGTGCCGCATCTGCCCGATGCGGTGGTCTTCCCGCGCTCGACCGAGGAAGTCTCCGAGATCATGCGCATTTGTTCCAGGCATCGCTGCCCGGTGGTGCCCTTCGGCATCGGATCGTCGCTCGAGGGTCATGTCGTTCCGCTGCAGGGCGGCGTCAGCATCGACCTGAGCCAGATGAACGCGATCATCGCCATCAACGAACGCGATCTGGATGCGGTGGTCCAGCCGGGCGTCACGCGGACGCAGCTGAATGCCGAACTGCGCGCGACGGGGCTGATGTTCACGGTGGATCCCGGCGCGGATGCCACCCTTGGGGGGATGGCCGCGACGCGGGCCTCGGGGACGAATGCCGTGCGCTATGGCACCATGCGGGAAAACGTGATGGCGCTGACGGTGGTCCTGCCCGACGGGCGCGTCGTGCGGACCGGCAGCCGGGCGCGCAAATCCTCGGCCGGGTACGACCTGACGCGGCTGTTCGTGGGGTCCGAGGGGACGCTCGGGGTGATCACCGAACTGACGGTGCGCCTGTTCGGGACGCCCGAACGGATCATGGCCGCCACCTGCGCCTTCGACAGCGTCGAGGCGGCCGTGGACACCGTGATCCTGGCCATCCAGTCCGGCCTGCCCATGGCCCGGATCGAGCTGCTGGACGAAATGCAGATGCGGGGGATGAACATCTACAACCCCGATCTGGAACTGCCCGAGAAGCCGCACCTGTTCCTCGAATTCCACGGCACCGAGGCGGGCGTCGCCGAACAGGTCGAAAGCTTCGAGGCGATCGCCGGGGAATTCGGCGCATCCCGATTTCGCACCGCCACGAGGACCGAGGATCGCACCCGCCTGTGGGAGGCGCGTCACAACGCCTATTACGCCGCCAAGGCGCTGGCGCCGGGCTGCGCGGCCGTGCTGACCGATTGCTGCGTCCCGATCTCGGCCCTGGCGGAATGCATCGCCCGGACCAAGGAACTGATCGCGGCCTCCGGCCTGACGGCGCCGCTGGTCGGGCATGTGGGCGACGGCAATTTCCACCTGTCGATCCTGATCGATCAGGACGACCCGGACCAGTTGTCCCGCGCCAAGGCGCTTGCGGGCCAGGTCAACATGGTCTCGTTGGAACTGGGCGGCACGGTAACGGGGGAACATGGCGTGGGTTCGGGCAAGATCGCCTATATGCGCGCCGAACATGGCGAAGGGTTTGACCTGATGGCCCAGATCAAGCGCAGCATCGACCCGCTGAACATCATGAACCCCGGAAAGATCGTCGAGATCTGAGCGGATGATCACAACGACGTGATCGCCCGTGCGTTTCGCGCATCCGCTGCGAATGGACGGGCGACCGGTCAAAGTTCAAGGAGATTACCCGATGCGTCTTGCCATTCCGACAGCGATCCTTCTCACCCTCGGGCAGGCGGCCATGGCCGGGCCCGTCAGCTTCGCGAACGGCTGGCAGGAACAGCGCCTGTCGCTGTTCAGCACCAACGACTATCGCTTCGGGGCGAATCTCTCGATGGTTTCGGACGGCTCGGTCTCGATCGCGTGGACCCGCGTCCCCGAGGCCGACTGGAACGCCGGCGGCGCGTCGTGGAACTGGACGGTCGAGCAGTCGGTGCCGGCCACCGACCTGTCGCGCAAGGGGGGCGACGACCGCAACCTGTCGCTTTATTTCGTGTTCGTCCCGCAGGCTGCGGCGCCGGGGCTGAAGGGCGCGAACATCCGCAGCCTGCTGGGCAACGATCAGGTCCGCATCATCCAATACGCCTGGGGCGGGCAGCATGCGCGCGGTCAGGTCCTGCCCTCGCCCTATGGCCCGCAGGGACAGGGCGTCACGATCCCGCTGCGGCAGGCCGGGACCGGTTCGCACGGGGAATCCGTCGATCTGCCCGCCGATTACGCCCGCGCCTTCGGCGGCAGCAAGGGCGCGCTGATCGGGCTGGCCGTTTCGGGCGACAGCGACGATACCGACAGCGTCATCCGTGCGGCCATCGGCAACCTGACACTGCGCTGAGACGGTCCGGGGCCGCGCCTCAATTCCCCGCGAAACGCGGTTTTGCGAATTGCAGCGGCCCCGTGCGGCACTTAACTGATCGGCATGTCCCATCCGATCACCCAGACCCTCGGCCCGATCCTGCTGCTCGACGACCTGTCGGATGGCCGGATGCATCTCTCTGCGCTGTTCATCGCGCCCCTGGACGAGGAACCCGGTCCGATCGACCTGCCTTCGGGGCCGGTCGCGCCGATCCGCATCGCCGATTACGACGAGGCCGCAATCTGGCGCGCGCGCTTCGCCCTGCCGTCGGACCGAAGCTCGACCTATGGCTGGGGCGGGTTCGAATTTGCGGTCGCGGGCGATCTGACGGGGGATCTGCGACTGGCCTATGTCTCGTGCAACGGCGAGGAGGTCGGCGACATGGACCGCGAGGGGTCCGAGCGGAACGCCATGTGGTCCCGCCTGCGCGACGAACACCACAGCGCCCCCTTCGCCCTGCTGCTGCATGGCGGCGATCAGGTCTATGCCGACGAGGTGACGCATGGTCACCCGCTGAGCGAGGACTGGCCCGACAGCGTTCCCGAGGCCCCGGATGCGGCGCAGCTTGCCGATCTGCGGCATCATCTGCGCCAGCGCTTCTTCGCGCGCTATGCCGCGCTCTATGCCGCGCCGGAACTGGCATGGCTGTCGGCCCGGGTGCCATCGCTGATGCAGTGGGACGATCACGACATTTGCGATGGCTGGGGATCGTTGCGCGAAACCCGCACCCGATCCGAGGTCGGGCAGGTGCTGTTCGAAACCGCGACCGAGGCGTTTCTGCTGTTCCAGCAGGGTTGCGTGGCGGGCGACCTGCCCGCGCGTTTCGCCGACCCCACGGGCGCCCATCTGGGGTGGTCGGTGACCGCCGGCGGGCTGCGCATCCTGGCCCCGGACCTGCGCGGCGAACGCGACCGGCACCGCATCATGGGCCCCGGCGGCTGGGCCATGATCGAGACCGAGGCAGCAAAGCCTGCGACCGGCCACACCATGCTGATGTCCAGCGTGCCCCTGCTGGGGCCGCGCATGTCGTTGCTGGAAACCGTGATGATGGCCATCCCCAGCATGCAGAAATACGAGGATGACCTGCGCGATCAGTGGCAGAGCCGCGCCCATCGCACGGAATGGCGCCGCATCCTGCGCGTGGTCCGCGACATGTGCAGGGCCGGCGATCACCACGTCACCGCCCTTTCGGGCGAGATCCATCTGGCCACCCGTGCCGTCATGGGCCTGGGCGGCGGTCGCGAACTGCATCAGCTTGTGGCATCGGGCATATCGCATCGCGCGCCGCCCAAGGGATGGGCGCGATTCCTCGGGATGCTGTCCTGGCTGGGCGAGGACCCCCTGCCCGACCATCCGATCCGCATCAAGCCCCTGCCCGGCCAGCGCCACCGCTATGCGGCAGAGCGGAACTTCCTGACATTGGACCGACAGGGCGACCGCTGGTCAGCCCGCTGGCACCTGGAGGAAAGCGGCACCACCCCGCCCTTGTCGATCGGGGGCATTCCGTCCGATCCCGGCCCGCGCTAAGACCGGATGCACCCAAGGACAGGTGATCCGATGCCCCTTTCGCCCGCGACCGAAGACGCCCTGATCCGCATCGTCCGCGATGCAGCACGCGATCAGATCATGCCACGCTTCCGCAACCTGCCGCCCACCGCCATCGCGACCAAGACCGGCCCCGAGGACCTCGTGACCGAGGCCGACACGGCCGCCGAGGCGCAGATCGCCCGGGCCATCCGGGCGCTTCTGCCGGGTGCGATGATCGTGGGCGAGGAAGCGGCCTCGGCGGATCCTGCCATTCTCGAAGGGCTGGGGCAGGCGCCGCTGGCCGCGATCATCGACCCCGTGGACGGGACCGCGAATTTCGCCGCCGGCCTTGCGACCTTCGGCGTGATCCTTGCCATCGTCCAGCGGGGCGAGACGGTCTTCGGCCTGCTGCATGATCCGGTTCTGGACGATTGGGTGATGGCGCGGCGCGGGGGTGGCGCGTGGTATTGCAGGCCCGATGGCGACCCGGTCCGGCTGGCGCAGGGTGGTGCGCGCGCCATCGAACGATCGCGCGGTTTCGTCTCGCTCGCGCTCTATCCCCAGGCCCGTCGTGCCGGCGTCGCTGCGGCGTTCCCGCCATTCGCCCGGGTGAACACGCTTGCCTGTTCCTGCCACGAATACCGGCAGATGGCGCGGGGTCACGCGGAATTCATGGTCTCGCCCCTGACGAAGCCCTGGGACCATGCGGCGGGCGCGCTGGTGATCGAGGAGATCGGCGGCCGCGTGACGAACGGTCGGGGCGAACGCTGGACCCCTGCCGCGATGGAGACACCCATCACCGCGACCGTGCATCCCGACCAGCCCGCACCCGCATTCGGCGACCCGACCCAACGCCTTCCGTGACGCAGCGGAAGTTCCGCAGCGTTACGCGCCCCATATCACCGCTTTTTCACAGAAAATTGTGGAATTCCGCGCCGTGTTAGCGTTTTCTTGCCGACAGGGGCAGCACAGGAACGCATGCCCGTGGGGAGGATGACGATGAGAAACACCACAGCAATCGCCGCCGTGATCGCATTCGGCGCGACGGCAGCCTTCGCGCAGGACGACAAATACGCCGATCTGGACCGCAGCGGTTGGCCCGACAGCTTCACCGTCGGCACCGCATCGCAGGGCGGCACCTATTTCGTCTACGGCTCGGGCTGGGCGAACCTCGTGGGCGACCAGCTGGGCATTTCCGGCGGCGGCGAGGTGACCGGCGGGCCGATGCAGAACATGGCGCTGGTCCATACGGGCGATGCGGCCTTCGGCATGACCACGATGGGCCCCGCGCGTGAATCGCTGGAAGGCACGAACCCGATCGCGCCCGGCCTGCAGATGACCAATGCCTGCGCGATGTTCCCGATGTACCAGACGCCCTTCTCGATGGCGGCGCTGTCCTCGTCGGGGATCACCTCGGTCGAATCGATCCCGGAAGGCGCGCGGATCGGCTTCGGTCCGGCAGGTTCTACCTCGGACACCTATTTCCCGGCAATGCTGGAAGCCCTGGGCGTGAACTTCGAACGTCGCAACGGCGGCTGGGACGACTTGGGCGGACAGCTGCAGGACGGGCTTCTGGACGCAGTGGCCTTTGCCGTCGGCATCCCGACCCCGGCCATCAGCCAGATCGAGGTGCAGGCCGATGTGAACTTCATCGACTTCACCGACGAGGAAGAGGCCCAGATCATCGAGGAATTCCCGGTTGCGGAATACATGATCCCGGCCTCGACCTATTCGACGCTGGACCGCGACATGCAGTCGGTGGCGATGTGGAACTTCGCGATCGCCAATTGCGAACTGCCCGAGGACTTCATCTATGCCGCGACCGACATCGTGATGTCGGACAACGCGCGCATGGTGAACATCCACGGTTCGGCCAAGGAAACGCTGCCCGAGCATTGGGACAAGAACAAGGTGATGAAATGGCATCCGGGCGCGGCGCGCTGGTTCCGCGAGAATGCGGGCGCCGAGATCCCCGACGACATGGTCCATTCCGCCGAATAGGCCCGCGCGACGGGACTGCGAACGAAGCGGGCCGCGGCGACAGCCGGCGGCCCGTTCCGCTATCAACAAAAGGCCACGTGCCACAGGGAAGTATCGATGCCGCGACAAGATGAAGAAAAGCACGCGACCCACCCCGAGCTGGAGGCCAGCACCCTGGCCGAAGGCGGCGGCGTGATCGCGGAAGGGGTGGACGAGGAACCGGTCGAGGCCAATCGCCGCGACTTCGCGGGCTGGCGCCTGATGGCCGTGGCCTGGTTCGCCGGGCTCTATGCGGCATTCCACATGGCGGCGCTGAACGGCGTCTCGATCCGCGACTGGACGGGGCTGAACCTACCCTTCCTGCCGACCTTCCCGATGGAGACCTGGAACTTCCGCATCATCCACGTCGCGGGCGCGCTGTTCCTGGGCTTCGTCCTGTTCGCCGGACGCAGCTTCCCCGACGAGGACGACGCCGAGACGCGCTGGCTGAACTGGCCCGCAATGGCGTTCGGCGTGCTGGCGCTGATCTCGCTCGGGACAGCGATCGGTTTTGCCACGGATATCGCGGGCGGCACGATGTGGAACGGGATGGACCCCGGCATCCGCTTCCGCGAGATCTGGTGGTACGGCCTGCCCCTGCTGGTCGCATCGGGCGGCGGGATCGTCCTCAGCTGGTTCCACGGCCGCAGGCGGGACGGCTTTGCGCTGCCCGACGTGGTCCTTGGCATCTGCGCGGTCGCGGTCGCGGTCTATCTGATCACGATCTACGGGACCTTGATGCGCAATTCGACCGGCACGCCCTTCGCGCCCATCGGCATCTCGATGGCGGCGCTGGCGGGCGTCGCGCTGGTGCTGGAGCTGACGCGCCGCGTCGCGGGCCTTGCGCTCGTCATCATCTCGGGCGTGTTCCTGGCCTATGTCTTCACCGGGCAATACATGCCGGGCTTCCTCAATTCGCCCGCGATCAGCTGGGAACGCTTCTTCAGCCAAGTCTATACCGATGCGGGGATCCTGGGGCCGACGACGGCCGTCAGTTCGACCTACATCATCCTGTTCATCATCTTCGCGGCCTTCCTGTCGGCATCGAAGGTGGGGGATTACTTCGTGAACTTCGCCTTCGCAGCCGCGGGGCGTTCGCGCGGCGGTCCCGCCAAGGTCGCAATCTTCGCTTCGGGGCTCATGGGGATGATCAACGGCACGTCCGCGGGCAATGTCGTGGCGACGGGGTCGCTGACGATTCCGCTGATGAAGAAGGTGGGCTATCGTCCCACCACCGCCGGCGCAGTCGAGGCCGCGGCATCCACCGGCGGGCAGATCATGCCCCCGATCATGGGTGCGGGCGCCTTCATCATGGCCGAGATCACCGGCATTCCCTATACCGACATCGCGCTGGCCGCGGTGATCCCCGCGATCCTCTACTTCGTCTCGATCTACTTCATGGTCGATTTCGAGGCCGCGAAACTGGGCATGCGCGGCATGACCGAGGATCAGCTTCCCAAGTTCCGCAACATGGTCCGGCAGGTCTACCTGTTCCTGCCCATCGTGATCCTGATCGCGGCGCTGTTCATGGGCTATTCGGTGATCCGGGCGGGCACCCTTGCCACGCTGTCGGCGGCCGTCGTGTCATGGCTGACGCCGCATCGGATGGGCCTGCGCGCCATCGGCAAGGCGTTCGAGCTGGCGGGCATCATGTCCATCCAGATCATCACCGTCTGCGCCTGCGCGGGCATCATCGTGGGCGTCATCGCACTGACCGGCGTGGGCGCGCGCTTCTCGTCGCTGCTGCTGGGGATCGCCGGCGCGTCCGAGCTGCTGGCCCTGTTCTTCGCGATGTTCATCGCCATCCTGCTGGGGATGGGCATGCCCACGACCGCGGCCTATGCGGTGGCGGCCAGCGTCGTGGCACCGGGCCTGACCAATCTGGGCATCCCGCCGCTGACCGCGCATTTCTTCGTCTTCTACTTCGCGGTGGTCAGTGCGATCACCCCGCCCGTGGCCTTGGCCAGCTATGCCGCGGCGGGGATCTCGGGGGCGAATGCGATGGCAACCTCGGTTGCATCCTTCAAGATCGGGATCACCGCCTTCGTCGTGCCGTTCATGTTCTTCTACAACGCGGCCCTTCTGATGGACGGCACCTGGCTCGAGATCATCCGCGCGGGTTTCACGGCCATTGTCGGCGTCTTCCTGCTGTCGGCGGCGGTCCAGGGCTGGTTCATGGGTGGACGCATGGTCTGGTGGCTGCGCCTGGTCCTGGGCGTCGTCGCGCTGTTCATGATCGAGGGCGGGATCGTGACCGACCTCATCGGCATCGGGGGCGGCATCGCCGTCTGGGCGATCCAGAAGGTCATCCGCCCCGACCCCGACGCGGCATTCGACGTGCGCGGCGCCGACTGATCGCATCTGGCGGGTCCGATCCTCGGGCCCGCCTTCCTTCCCGCCCCTCCCTTTGCATCGAACACGAAGCTGTTACATAAGGTGCAGATCAAGGGCCGCCCCGCATGGCGGTCCAAACGCAATACATAAGGGGGGTGCGTCATGGAGACTGGCGTCTGGGTCAGCCTTGCTGCCTATTTCCTGCTGATGCTTGCCATCGGCTTCTATGCATACCGCAAATCGACATCCAGCAGCGAGGAATACCTGTTGGGCGGCCGAAACCTGCCGCCCGCGGTCGCGGCACTTTCGGCAGGTGCATCCGACATGAGCGGATGGCTGCTGCTGGGCCTGCCCGGGGCGCTCTATGCCACGGGCCTGGTCGAGGCCTGGATCGGCATCGGCCTGTTCGTGGGCGCGCTGATCAACTGGATCGTCGTCGCTCCGCGGCTGCGCGAACAGACGGAACGATACGACAACGCGCTGACGATCCCGTCCTTCCTGGCAAACCGCTTTCCGACCAAGGCCAAGGCATTGCGGATCGTCTCGGCGATCATCATCGTGGTCTTCTTCGCCGTCTACACGGCATCGGGCCTGGTCGCGGGCGGCAAGCTGTTCGCCAGCGCCTTCGACGGCGGATACCTGACCGGGGTCTGGGTCACGCTGCTGGTGGTCATGGCCTACACGATGGTCGGCGGTTTCCTGGCCGTCAGCCTGACCGACTTCGTGCAGGGCTGCATCATGATGATCGCGCTGATCATCATGCCCGCGATGATCCTCTGGCTGGGTAAGGGCGACGGCTTCGCCCAGGCCGCCGAGACCGTTTCCACCTTCGATCCGAACTATCTGTCGCTGACGAACGGACTGACCTTCGTGGGCTTCCTGTCGGCGGTGACCTGGGGCCTCGGATATTTCGGGCAACCGCATATCATCGTCCGCTTCATGGCGATCCGCACCGTTCGCGAGGTCGCGGCCGCGCGCAATATCGGCATGGCCTGGATGGGCATCTCGCTGCTGGGTGCGGTGGGTGTCGGCATCCTCGGACGGGCATATGCCGTCCGCAACGACCTTGTCGTCGATGACGCCGAGACGATCTTCATCGTCCTGTCGGACCTGCTGTTCCACCCGCTGGTCACGGGCTTCCTGTTCGCCGCACTGCTGGCGGCGGTCATGTCCACCGTCTCCAGTCAGCTGCTCGTCTCGTCCTCGTCCCTGGCCGAGGATTTCTATCGCCTGTTCCTGCGCAAGGACGCGTCCGAGCGCGAGGTGGTGAATATCGGCCGCCTTGCGGTTGCGGCGGTGGGCATCGTGGCGGCCCTGATCGCGGGCGATCCCGACAGCCAGGTGCTGGGGCTGGTCGCCAATGCCTGGGCGGGCTTCGGCGCGGCCTTCGGTCCGTTGATCATCCTTGCGCTGACCTGGTCGCGGATGACCGGTTCGGGCGCGGTGGCGGGCCTCGTGACGGGGGCCGCCGTGGTGATCGCCTGGATCAGCCTCGGGCTGAACCGGTCCTTCATGGGCGGACCGGGCATCTACGAGATCATCCCGGGCTTCGTGGCGGCCTTCGCGGCCATCGTGATCGTCAGCCTGGCAAGCCGCCAGCAGAACGAATTCCGCGCCTGACCGAACGATCGAACAGACGAACGGGGCGGGTATTTCCCGCCCCGTTTCGATTCCCGCAGCCGGTCACGATGTCTGTTCGCGTATCCAGTCGATGAAGATCCGCGCATCCTCGCGCCTGCCCAGATCGTCGCGTTCGACCACGAAGAACCTCTGGGCCATGGGCAGTTCGACGGGCAGCGGCGCGACCAGGGTGCCGCGTGCCAGCGCATCTGCCGCGAAGCTTCGGCTGATCAACGCGCAACCCCGTCCGCCCGACAGGATCTGCATCGCGATCAGAGACGAATCCGCCTTCATCCAATGGGCCGGACGGGCCGATCCGATCCCCTGCGCCTCGAACAGCCTGTCCCAATCCGTTTCCGATCCGACGATCTGCACGATCTCGGCCAGGTGCAGCGCATCGGTATCGGCGATGGCCCCGGCATAGTCGGGATGGCAGACCACGGTCGCGGGCGCGGTGGTCAGCGGGTGGATGTTCTGTTCCGCCCAATCCCCTTCGCCGTACCGGATGTCCAGATCTATGCTGGCGCCCGCGATCCGGTCGGCCCAGACGGTGGTCGACAGCTCGATCTCGATCCCCGGATGCGCGCTTCGGAAATCCGACAGGCGCGGTGCCAGCACCAGCGCGGCGAATGATATCGACGACCGCACGCGGACCACCGACTTGCGCTGGTCGCTGAACAGCCCGTCGGTCGCGACCTGCATCTCGGCAAAGGACTTGCGGACGGGCAATGCATAGGCCTGCCCCAGATCCGTCAGCTCGACCCCCCGTGCAAGGCGACGGAACAGCAGGATGCCCAGATGCTGTTCCAGCAACCGGATCTGCTGGCTGACCGCTGCGGGGGTCAGGTTCAGTTCGTCCGCGGCCGAACTGAAGGACGCATGACGGGCCGCCGCCTCGAACGATCGAAGCCAGGTGACATGGGGCAGCTTGCGCATCGTATGGCCAATCCGTCGCCTCGGGGAATTCGCCCATCATGGATCCGCGGCTGGCCAAACACAAATGAGGTCTTTGCGGTCAAAGGCATTGTTTGCGTTGAAATGCATCTGCTGTCTTCCTGTGCAACGCGCAGGCAACATCAAGGCAGCGGCCATGGTCAGTGACAGCTACGATTACATCATCGTCGGTGCCGGATCGGCAGGCTGCGTGCTGGCGGACCGGTTGACGCGAAGCGGCAGGCACAGCGTCCTGCTGCTGGAGGCGGGCGGCAGCGATGCCCGTTTCTGGGTCAAGGTGCCTGTGGGATATGCGGTGAACTATGCCAATCCCGCGCTCAACTGGGGATACCATACCGAGGCCGACGAAGGGCTGTCGGGCCGTGCATCCTATTGGCCGCGCGGCCGGGTCGTGGGCGGGTGCAGTTCGATCAACGCGATGGCCTATATGCGCGGGATGCGCCACGACTTCGACGATTGGGCCGCCGCCGGCGCGACGGGCTGGGACTGGGATGCCGTCCACGAGACCTATCGCATCATGGAGGAACCCGGCGGCGGACCCGTTCGCGTGGGCGATCTGTCCGACCAGATGCACCCGTTCTCGGGCCGCTTCCTCGATGCGGCGCGACAGGCGGGCCATCCGCCAAGCGACGACCTGAATGCGGCTGATGGCATCGGATATTACCGCAGCACCGTCTGGCGGGGGCGGCGCTGGTCGGCGGCGGATGCCTTCCTGCGCCCTGCCCTCCGCCGCCGGAACCTGCGCATGGTGACCCATGCCCATGTCACGCAGCTGGAATTCAACGGCCGCCGCGCCACCGGACTGACCTATGATCACAAGGGCGCGACCCGGACCGTCCATGCGCGCCAAGAGGTCATCCTGTCGGCAGGTGCGATCAACAGCCCGCAGATCCTTCAGCTGTCGGGGATCGGGCCTGCCGATCTGCTGCGCCGCCACGGCATCGCGCCGCGCATGGATCTGCCGAAGGTGGGCCAAGGATTGCAGGACCATCTTGCGATCACCCACCAGTTCACGACCGATCGCAGGACCCTGAACCACGGGCTGGGTCGCAGGCGGGGGCGGATCGCGGCGGGCATCCGCTATGTCCTGACCCGCAAGGGCCCGCTTGCGGTGCCCGTGAACCAGGTTGGCGGCTTTGTCAGGTCGGCCCCGCAGGTCGAACGCCCCGACATCCAGCTGTTCTGCAACCCGGCATCCTACGAGATCACGACCGATGGGGCGGTGGTCATGGACCGCGCGGGCGGTTTCATCCTGTCGGGCCAGCCCTGTCGCCCGACCAGCCGGGGCGCGGTCCGGATCAGGTCCGCGGACCATCGCGATGCGCCCATGATCGACGCGAACTCGCTCGGGACCGAATACGATCGTCAGGCCGCGATACGCGCCAGCCGGCTGGTGCGCCAGCTGTCGGCCAGCCCGGCGCTGGCCTCGGTCACCACGGCGCCGAAGGATGATCGTTTCCCGGCCATGAACGATGACGACCTGCTGCAGGATTTCCGCGACCGGGCCGCCACCGTCTATCACCCGACCTGCACCTGCCGCATGGGGACCGACGCCGCGAATTCCGTGACCGATCCGCGCCTGCGCGTTCACGGCGTGGCCGGGCTGCGCGTGGTCGACGCCTCGGCCTTTCCCAACATAACCTCGGGCAACACCAATGCACCGGTCATGATGCTTGCCATGCGCGCAGCCGACATGATCCTGCAGGACGCCCGCTGAGAACCGACAACGCACAAGGAGCAGCGCGATGCGCCTCGAGACGCTTGAAACCTTCGTCATGGGAAACCCGCCCCCGCGCCATGGGGGCCGGTATTTCATCTTCGTCCGGTTGACGACCGAATGCGGCATCACCGGCGTGGGCGAGATCTACAACGCCACCTTCGGCCCCGACATCTGCTGCGCGATGGCCCGCGACATGTTCGACCGCCAGTTCGCGGGCAGCGATCCGGCCAATATCGAGCTGCTGTTCCGCCGCGTCTACGGTGCGGGCTTCACCCATCGCCCCGATGTCAGCGTCATGGGCGTCTTCAGCGGCCTCGAGATGGCCTGCTGGGATATCCTGGGCAAGGCCGCGGACAAGCCGGTCCATGCGCTTCTCGGCGGGCGGGTCCATGACCGGCTGCGCAGCTACAGCTACATCTATCCGGCGGATGGCGATGTCTATCCCGACCCGGATGCGCCCAATGTCTACAACGATGCCGACATGGCCGCCGAGGTCGCCGCGAAGATGGTCGATCAGGGATTCAATGCGCTGAAATTCGACCCGGCCGGACCCTACAGCATCTTCGACGGCCACCAGCCCCGCCGCGAGGACATCACCCGCAGCGTCGCCTTCTGCCGCGAGATCCGCCGCGCCGTGGGGGACCGGGCCGACCTGCTGTTCGGGACGCATGGGCAGTTCACCGTGTCGGGGGCCAAGCGGATGGCCCGCGCGCTGGAACCCTACGATCCCCTGTGGTTCGAGGAACCGATGCCCCCCGAAAGCCCCGCCGACATGGCGGCGGTCGCGGCCTTCACCTCGATCCCCGTCGCGGCGGGCGAAAGGCTGTGCACGAAATACGAATTCGCGCGCGTGCTGGAAGCGGGCGCGGCCTCGATCCTGCAGATGAACCTGGGCCGCGTCGGCGGGTTGCTGGAGGCCAAGAAGATCGCGGGCATGGCCGAGACACGCCAGGCCCAGATCGCGCCCCATCTCTATTGCGGGCCAGTCGTGGCCGCCGCGAACATCCAGATCGCGGCCTGTTCGCCGAACTTCCTGATCCTTGAAAGCATCGGGACCTTCGACGGCCCCTACATGTCCGGAGTCAAGGGCGGGATCGAATGGGACGAAGGCTACATCATCCCCTCGACCGCGCCCGGCCTTGGGCTGGAGCTGGACGATGCGGCCATCGCCGCGATGCCCTGGCAGGGAAGCGACCTGCATCTGGGCATGACCGAGACGCATGTGACGCCCTGAAAGGACCGACATGATCAATATCGACAAGTTCTATATCGGCGGCGAATGGGTCGTGCCTGCGGGCACCGATACCATGCCGATCCTGACCCCCCGCGACAATTCGCGGGTGGGCACGCTGACGCTTGGCAATGCGGCCGATGTCGATCGCGCCGTCGCTGCCGCCAGCCGCGCCTTCGAGACGTTCTCGATGACGTCCAAGGCGGAACGGCTGGACCTGCTGCGCCGCATGGCCCGCATCACCGCGGCCCGCATGGACGACCTGGCCCATGCGATCACGACCGAGATGGGCGCCCCGATCACCATGTCGCGCGACGTTCAGGCCGATAGCGGGCTGGGCCATCTGAACGCCTTCATCGCAGCGCTCGAGGCGCTGGAGGAAGAGGAGACGCTGCCCAACGGCGACAGGCTGACCCGCGAACCCATCGGCGTCTGCGGTCTGATCACCCCCTGGAACTGGCCGATCAACCAGATCGCGCTGAAGGTGGTCCCGGCGCTTGCGACCGGGTCCACCTGCGTCCTGAAGCCGTCGGAACATACGCCCCTGTCCGCCCAGATCTATGCCGAGATCATCCACGAGGCCGGATACCCGGCGGGCGTCTTCAACCTGGTTCATGGCGACGGGCCGACCGTGGGCGCCGCCATGTCGCGCCATCCGGATGTGGCGATGATGTCCTTTACCGGATCGACCCGGGCGGGCAGCGCGGTGTCGCGCGATGCGGCGGACACGATCAAGCGCGTCACGCTGGAACTGGGCGGCAAGTCCCCGAACCTGGTCTTTGCCGATTGCGACCTGGAAACCCGCATCCGCGAGGGCGTGCAGACCTGCTTCTACAATACCGGCCAGTCCTGCGACGCACCGACCCGGATGCTGGTCGAACGCGGCGTCTACGACCGTGCCGTCCAGATCGCGCGCGACGCGGCCCGCGCGCAGCAGGTGGGCGATCCGCTGGCACCGGGCGACCATATCGGACCGCTGTTCGACGGGCTGCAATACGACCGCGTGCAGGCGATGATCGCCAAGGGCATCGACGAGGGCGCGACGCTGCTGGTCGGGGGGCCTGGCCGCCCGGACGCGCTGGCGCCCGAGCTGCAGGGCGGCTGGTTCGTCCGCCCGACCATCTTCGCGGATGTCACCCCCGACATGGCGATCTGGCGGCAGGAGATCTTCGGGCCCGTTCTGGTCATGACCCCCTTCGATACCGAGGACGAGGCGATCGCCATGGCCAACGACACCGAATACGGGCTTGCGGCCTATCTGCAGACCGGCAACGAGGATCGCGCCCGCCGCGTCGCGCGCCGTCTGCGGGCGGGGGGCATCCATATCAACGGCAGGGATGCCGATTACGGATCGCCCTTCGGTGGGTTCAAGCATTCGGGCATCGGTCGCGAGGGCGGTCGCTTCGGGCTGGAGGACTATCTCGAACTGAAATCGCAGCCGCCCTTTGCGCTCTGACAAAAGGCCCCGCCCCTGATCATGGGGGCGGGGCCGGGCAATCGGACGGGGCAGGACGAAAGGCACGGTGGGGCGCCCCGCCGTGCCCTTGCAATCTGCGGCCGGGCGCGGCCTTCAGCCCTGGGCCTGGCGCGCGGGGATCTCGGCCTCGCCGTCGAAACCCTTCTTCGCCAGCACGCGATAGGTCGACCGAAGCGCACCGCGATCGGTATAGCAGCCCCGCAGGTGGCGACTGCCGCTGTCTGCGACGTAACCTTCGCGACCGTGAACGATGCGGTGATTGTCGAAGACCACGCAGTTCCCCGCCTCGGACCGGAAGCGCAGCAGGAAGCGATCCTCCTTCATCATGCGGATGAACTTGACGAAGGCCGGATAGTAGTCGTCCAGCAGATCCTGCGGCAGGTCCATGTTGTCCTGCAGATGCTGAGAGATGGTGACGCCGGTGACGCGCCCGTCCACATCCGTCTCGATCACGCGCTGATGGGCGCGGTAATCCCAGTCGTCGTGGCGGTAGAAGAACGGGATGTCGTGTCCCGCCAGCAGCGCGAACGCCTCGGGATCCTCCTCTCGCAGCGCCTCGGCGACCGCCGCCCCGTCGAGAAACAGCGAATTGCCGCCCTCGACCGTATTTTCCAGGCAGTGCAGGAACTGGACGCCCGGCGCGGTCTCCTCGCCCGGAAGGTCGGTATGCATCTCCAGCGGGCCGGCGGTGAAGGCCAGGTTCGTCGGCGCGATCTCGACCCGCACGTTGAAGAACAGGCCCTCGGCGGACGGCGTCACCGGACCGATGGCGTTGACCAGCCGGGGCAGCGATCCTTCGGATTTCTCCATGCCGGTGACGATGGCGATGCCGTCCTCGATCAGGGCGCGGGCCAGGCGGGCGCGGCCTTCCTCGGTGCCGGTCACGTCATCCTGCGACACGCGGGCGATGCGCGGCAGATGGTCGTTGAACCACAGGCGCCGCGGCAGATCGGCCGGATCGGCGCCCCGTCCGTTGGCCGCGACATCGCGCAGCAGCGCCAGCGGCACGCGGGATGCCTGCGCCTCGTCCGCCCAGCCGATCACCACCACCTCGCCCTCGACCATGGCCGAGGTCGCGCGCGGCGGCTGCGCCAGTTCGGAGGCATCGAACACGCGTTCGCGCGTCTGCGGGTCGATGCAGGACTGGCAGGCGTCGCGCAGCCAGTAGTAGTTGAAGTAGCGCTGGCCTTCGGGCAGGCCGACGACCATGCCCTTGTCATGCAATTCGAAGCTCGTCTCGGTCATAGGAATGATCCCTTGCAGTTCGTCTCAGTCGGCATAGCTGTCGTTCTCGTCGTCCAGGATGGCGCGCAGCTGGGTCAGATGCGCCCTGGCCTGGCCGGGATAGTCCTGAAGTTCCCGCGCGGTCTTCTCGGCGATCTCGTCGGACATGACGCGCAGGGGCCGACCGGTCTGCAGCGCGCGGATATAGGTCTCGGCCGCGCGTTCGAAATAGAAGAGCCGGTTCCAGGCATCCGCCACCCCGTCGCCGACGACCAGAACGCCGTGATTGCCCATCACCAGAACCTTCGTGGCCGGGTCGGACAGCAGGGTCGCGCAGCGTGCGCCCTCTTCCTCGAAGGCCACGCCGCCGAATTCGTTGTCGATGGCGTGGCGGTTGAAGAAGGTGGCCGTGTTCTGGTCGATCGGCGGCATGCGGCTGTCGGCCAGGCAGGCCAGCACCGTCGACCAGATCGAATGCGTGTGCATGACGCAGCGCGCATGCGGGCAGGCGCGATGGATCGCGGCATGCAGCCCCCAGGCGGTCGGATCCGGCGCGTTCGGCGCATCCATGACGGACGGATCATTCACATCCAGCACCAGCAGGTCGGACGCCTTGACGCGCGAGAAATGCACCTGGTTCGGGTTGATGAGGAACCGCGTGCCCTCATCGTTGACCGCAAGGCTGAAATGATTGGCCACCGCCTCGTGCATGTTCAGCCGTGCGGCCCAACGGAAGCTGGCGGCAAGATCCGCGCGTTCGGTCCAGTGGTCGATATTGGCGTCGCGCATGATCAGCCCTCGGCCAGGGCGGGGGATGCGGGCTTCAATCCGGCGGGGGCGGACAGGCCCGTCGGGATCACCTCGTAGCCGCGCTCCTCGGGCTCGTCATCGACCAGCTCGGGCGGAAAGCCCGGCGCGGTGATCGACAGGCCGGTGGCCTCTTCCAGGCGGCGGATGATGTTGGGCGACAGTTCGCGTTCCCCGAAGCGGGAAATGCCGTCGTCGAAGATCTCGACCATGAGGGGGCTGATCTCCAAGGGCACGCCCGCCTGTTCGGCGATCTTCTGGAACAGGCCGATATCCTTCTTGACCAGGTCCATCGTGAACGAGATGTCGCGCGATCCGTTCAGGATCACCTGGCTCTCGGTCTCGTGGACGAAGGACGTCCCGGACGAGATCTTCATGGCCTCGTAGGTGGTGTTCAGGTCGATGCCCGCGGCCTTCATCGTCACCAGCGCCTCGCAGCAGGTCAGCAGGTTCGCCGTCGCAAGATAGTTGGTCATCACCTTGAGGACAGATGCGGTGCCGATATCCCCGGTATGCAGCACGCGGCGCCCGAGCGTGGCCAGCGTCGGCAGCATGCGTTCGAACGTCTCGCGGTCGCAGCCCGCGAAGATCGAGATGTTGCCCGTGTCCGCGCGGTGACAACCGCCCGAAACCGGGCATTCCATCGCCGCACCGCCCCGCTCCTTGACCAGGGCCGCGAGGCGCTGAACCTCGGCCTGATCGGTCGTGGACATCTCCATCCAGATCTTCGAGGGGCCCATTTCGGGCAGCATCTCCTCGACCACCGCGGTGGATGCGGCGGGCGAGGGAAGGCAGGTGATCACGGCATCGCAATCCCGCATAAGCCGGGCCGGCCCCGTGGTCGATTTCGCCCCCTTGGCCACGAATGCCGCAACCAGCCTGGGGTCCAGATCGTGGACGGTGACGTCGAAGCCGTTGCGCAACAGGCTGCCGGCCAGCTTGCCGCCGACATTGCCCAATCCGATGAAGCCGATTTTCATGTGATGCAGCGCCCTTCCGCGAGAACATTTCCAGTCCCGTCCAGCGTGAGGCAGTTCGCCGCACAGATGAAGCAATGCGTTTTCACCCAGAGGGGCTGCTGGCGTTGCCGCATCGCGCCTATGAAAAAGGGCCGCCCCCGGATGGGAACGGCCCGTGCTGCCGGCCATCGTGCCGGATCACCGGGGCGGCGGACCGCGGCGTCTGCTGGCATCGCAGGTGCCGCCCTCTTCCTCGAGGGTGCAGCCGGTCTGCGCCTTCAGGCAACCCAGGATCTGGTTCGAACCCGCAGCCCCCGCGTGGTAATGATATGGCAGTCCCTCGGCCTCGTGGCCGAAGCACGCGTCCAGATCCGCAGGCTCGGACCCGTCGGCCATCAGATGCGCGAAGATGGGATGGCCGTCCATGGCGATGCCGATCTGCCCGCCATGTTCCGCCAACGTCCCGGCCCCCGCATCGACGGTCGCCTGGCCACCCTCCAGGCAATCCGTCACCGCGTGATAGTGATACCCGACATGCGTGTTCACATGCCCGCCGCAATCGTCGAAGGGCGCGATGGTATGTGCGCCCAGGATCGCATCCAGCGGCGCGGGCCCGTCCAGCCGCACGCCGTTCAGCGCGACCCCCGACCCCATCTGCGTGGGCTGCGGTTCATCGGCCGGTTCGGGATGCATGGGGATGACATAGGTCACGCTGGCATCCTCGGGCAGGTATTCCGGCTGACATTGCACGCAATAGTTCTGGTAGTCCGGGTCCACGTCGGGACGCGCGGCCGCCTCGCAGGCCTCAAGGGTGCCGGTGAAACGGATCTCGCCCGTGTCCTTGTCGAACAGCTGCCATTCCGTATCGCCATAGGTTTCGGCAAGGTTCGCGATGAAATCGCCATCCACTTCCACGGCCTTGCCATCAAGGAACCAGATGCCGCCCTTCTCGGCATCGTCGGCGATATTCGTCGGGCACCACGGCCCGGGCGTGTAGTCGGGCGGATTGGGGCGCACGGTGATCTGGAAGCAGCTGGTCGTCGCCCCGCCCGACAGGGTGCATTCGACCTCGGACGGACCGCTGACGATATCGGCGCCCTCGAAAAAGGCCGCGATCCGGTCGATCCCGGTCTCGTGCGCCATGGCGGGCAGGCCCGTCATGACAAGCGCGGTTGCGGCAAGGCTGGTTCGGAACATGGATGCGTCCTTCTGATGTCAACGCTCAGCTTTGGGCCGGATGCAGGCCGAGGGGACGCAGCTCCTTGCGCAGCCTGTCCTGCGACAGATCCGCGGAGTGCAGCGGAAGGTGAACGCCCGGATGGCTCATCCCCATGATTCGTATGCCAACCGTCGGTTTGCGGCAAGCGGGCCGGCGGTCACGGCCGTGTCATTGCGACCTTCGGCCCCATCCGATGCGCGACCAGGCCAGCTCATGCCCGAAATAGCACAGAAAGCCTGTGACCGCACCGACGACAGCGATCCCGCCGCCCGCCCGGACCGACCCGGTAAAGGCGAACCCGATGGCCGTCATCACCACGAAACCCATGATCTGCCATGTCACCGCCTTTAGGGCGATACGTCGCCGCGTCTCCATGCATTCCTCCTGTTATCGTCATCCCATCCGCCTTATCGGAACCCGCCCTGTGCCGAAATTCCGTGAATTTGCTGCAAATAATTTGCCTTGTTGCGTTTGATCTGCATAGTTGCGGCATGGCCAGCCGTGACCGACATCTGATCTTTCGCACCCGGTTGCAGCAGGCGATGGCCGATCGCGCCATCAGCAAAAGCGCGATGGCCCGCGCGACCGGGGTCGATCGTTCGACGATCGGACAACTGCTCAAGGGCGATGCGCCCCGCCTGCCCAATGCCCAGCTTGCCGCCGACATGGCGATGGCCCTGGGGGTCAGCCTCGACTGGCTGCTGGGGCTGACCAACCGCCCCGAGCTTGCGGGCGACATCCTCGCCTCGGCCATGGGCCTCAGCCCGGCCGAGCGTGACGCGGCCGATGCCCAGATCATCGAGTGGCACCAGACCGCGATCGGCAGCAAGATCCGGCATGTTCCCGCGACCCTGCCCGAAATGCTGAAGACCCCCGAACTGCTGGACTGGGAATACGCGGCCCTTCCCCCCGAGGCGATCGCCCAGATCAAGGGGACCGCACGCAGCCATCACGACTGGGTCCGCACCGGCGAGGCCGATTACGAGATCGCGATGCCGGTGCAGGAACTGCGCGCCCTGGCCGAAGGCAGCGGCTATTACGCGGGGCTGGCTGCGGGGCTGCGTCGTGACCAGCTGGCGTTTCTGGCCGATCAGTGCGACGTCCTGTTCCCGCGCCTGCGACTGCATCTGTTCGACAAGCGCTGCGCCTTCAGCGCGCCCACGACCGTCTTCGGAAACAGCCTTGCGATCATCTATGTGGGCAAGTTCTATCTTTCGTTGCGCGAACGTCAGCGTGTGACCGCCCTCACCGAACATTTCGACTGGCTGATCCGGGGTTGCGCCGTCGACGACCGCCATGCGGCCGCCTATGCCCGCCAACTGACGGTGGGTTGACCGCCGCGGGAAACTTTCGACTTGACCCGGAACATATCGTGATCGCATCTATGGCAGGATGCAGTCGAGCAATACAACATATAGAAACGGGCGCAACGGGAAGTGCATGAAGAACGCCATGCATCCCCTTGCGCGATATCGGCTTTCCTGACGCATCGCATATCAGGCAACGACGACCCCTTGGATTGGACGAATTGGAAGACCTCAGCCCCGAAGGCGCTGCCCCCGCAGTCGCCCTTGACCTCGAACCGGTGGACCGGATCAACTTTGCCCTGTCCCAGAACGGGCCCGCGATCCTGCGTCGGGTCGCGCTGACGAACGAAGGGGACGCGCCGCTGGAGGCGCTGGAGGTCACGGTGACCACGCGCCCCGCCGTCATGCGTCCGCGCAGCTTCCGCATCGACCGTATCGCACCGGGCGCCACCGTCGTCCTGCCGCAGGCCGAGACGCCGCTGGATACCGCGCATCTTTCGGGCCTGAACGAGGCCGAATGGGGCGAGGTCGTCCTGCAGGTCCATCGGGGCGACGAGCTGATCGCGGAAGCCGCCCGCCCGGTCGAGATGCTGGCCCGCGACGAATGGGGCGGGTTGTCCATGGCCCCGCTGCTGGCCGCGCATGTGTCGCCGAACGACGCGGTCGTGGCCGTTGTCCTCAAGGACGCCGCGCGCCTTCTGGAGGCGGTGGGCGAGCCCGGCGATATCGACGGCTATCGCAGCGGCGATCCCGGGCGTCCCTGGATGCTTGCCGGCGCGATCTGGTCGGCGCTGACGGCCTGGGGTCTCAGCTACGCGCTGCCGCCCACCTCGTTCGAGTTGCAGGGCCAGAAGCTGCGCGACCCGGCCCGCATCCGGTCCGAGGGGTTGGCGACATGCCTCGACAGCGCCGTGCTGCTTGCCTCGTGCTTCGAGGCCGCGGGCCTGAACCCCGTGATCTTGTTCGCGGAAGGCCATGCATGGGCCGGCTTCTGGCTGACGGATGCGGATTTCGGCTGCATCGCGGAACCCGACGTGATGACCGTGCGCAAGGCGGTCGATGCGCGCGAACTGGTGATGCTGGAAACCACCCACCTGACCAGGCGCCCCGCCATCGCCTTCGAAGAGGCCGCAGCGGCCGGCCGCGATCTGGTGGCCGAACGCAACGAACACGGCTTTCTGCAGGCGCTGGACATCCGCCGTGCCCGTGCCGCCCGCATCCGGCCCATGGCCAGCCACCGCCCGCCCGAGGATACGGATCCGGACGCCCCCGTGGCGCCGGCAGCCCTGCCCCGTCCGCTGCCGCCGGGCATGATGCCTGCAAGCCCCATCGCGGACGACACCCCCCGGAACGCCGCCGACCGCATCGCGCGCTGGCAGCGCAAGCTGCTGGACCTGTCCTTGCGCAACCGGTTGCTGAATTTCCGCGACACGCGCCAGACCCTGCCCTTCGTCTGCCCCGACATTCCCGCGCTGGAGGACCGCCTTGCACAGGGCCAGGGCATCCGACCCGAGGCGATGGCGGGCGACGGCCTGCCCGAGGATGCCGCCATCCTGCACCAGATGGCAAACGATGCCTTCGCGCGCGGCCGCATCGCGGTGCCGCTTGCGGGCAAGGACATGCAGGAACGGCTGCTGGACCTCTATCGCAAGGCGCGCAGCGACCTGCAGGAGGGGGGTACGAACACGCTGTTCCTGGCGGCGGGGTTCCTGCGGTGGAAGAATACCGCGCAGGACAGCCGCAGCTACCGCGCGCCGCTGCTGCTGATCCCGGTTCGGCTGACCCGCCGCTCCGCGCAATCGGATTTCCTGATCGAGGCGCATGAGGACGACATCCGCTTCAACACGACGCTGCTGGAGTTCCTCAAGCGCGATTTCGACCTGAAGATCCCGGAGCTGGAAGGCGATCTGCCCCGCGACGAGGCAGGCTTCGACGTGACGCGCATCTTCTCGACCATGCGCGCCCGCATCCGCGACGTTCCGGGCTTCGAGCTGGTCGAGGAGGCGGCGCTGTCGACCTTCTCCTTCGCGAAGTTCCTGATGTGGAAGGACCTGGCCGAACGCGCCGACAGCCTGCGCGACAGCCCGCTGGTCCGTCACCTGGTCGACAACCCCGAAACGCCCTTCCTGCCCGACGGCGATCCGGGCCTTGCCGGTCCGCGCGACGTGGACCGTCGCCTACCGCCGCAGGACCTGTTCGCGCCGCTGCCCGCCGACAGTTCCCAGCTGGCCGCGGTCCTGTCCGCGCAAGAGGGGCGCGATTTCGTGCTGATCGGCCCGCCCGGCACCGGCAAGAGCCAGACGATCGCCAACATCATCAGCCAGTGCCTGGCGACCGGACGCACCGTCCTGTTCGTGGCCGAGAAATCCGCCGCGCTGGACGTCGTTCATCGCCGCCTGAACGCGCACGGCCTGGGCGATGCCGTGCTGGAGCTGCATTCGAACAAGGCCGACCGCAAGGCCGTCATGGCCCAGCTGGGCCGCAGCTGGGATCGCGCATCCGAAGGCAGCGACGCCGAATGGACCCGCGTGACCGCCGATCTGGACATGACGCGGCAGGAACTGAACGCCTATGTCGCCGCGCTGCATGCCAAGGGGCGACAGGGCTTCAGCATCTTCCAGGCCATCGGCTGGTCGTTGAATGCCGATCCGTCGCTGCGGTTGCGCTTCGACAACCACGATGCGCATGACGAGGCCAGCTTCCAGCGGATGCTGCAGATCGCGGCGACCCTGGGCCGCACGCATCGGATCGTGCGCGACCTGCCGGAGTTTCCGCTGATCGGCGCGCAGGACTGGTCCTTCGGCTGGCAGGCCACCCTGCTCGAAACCGCGGAGGCGTTGCGGGTCGCTGCGCGCGATCTGGACGCGGCCCGGCAGGCGCTGATCCACGAGGCCGGGCTGCAGCCCGATACCGGCCCCGATGCGCTTGCGGACCTGGCCCGCGCGGCATCGCAGGGGGGTGATCTTGGCTGGGCCATCGACCGCGATGCCTCGGCCCTGCGCGCCCAGGCCGAGGATCTGGCCCGCGCGATCGAGGCCCGGAATGCGGCGCGGGGTCGATTGGCGGGGGATTACGCGCCCGACGCCCCCATCCCCGTGGACCGGCTGGATCAGGATTGGCGCATGGCCCGCACCAGGATCTGGCCCATGTCGGCGCTGGCGATGGGCCGCCTGCGCAAGCTGCTGCAGACCTATGCCCAGGGCGGCGCGGTCGATCCTGAAACCGATATCCCCGCGCTTGCGGAAATCGCGCGCCACCGGGCGGTCATCGACGCAAGCCCCCTCAGGGATATCGCCGACGATCCCGCCGATCTTCGCCGCAAGGCCGACGCGGCGGTGGTGCTTCTGAAGGCCGCCGTCCGTATCGCGCCGCATGTCGCCGACCAAGACCGCTGGCACCTTGCCCTGCGCCGCATGGCGGCGGGCGAGGATGCGGCCGCCCGCGCCCTGTCCGTTGCCGAGGACACCTTCCGCAACGCCGCCCGACCATTCGCCGAAGCCGCCGGCAGCGATCCGCTGACGATGCCGCTGCCCCGCCTGCTGGAGCAGTTGGAGACCATCGACGCCGCGCGCGAGCATCTGCCCGACTGGACCCGCTGGAACGCCGCGCGTGCGCAGGCGATGGCGGCGGGCCTGTCACCGCTGGTCGCGGTGTTGGAGGGTGGCGGCATCGAGCAGCCGCTCGAGGATGCCTTCCGCAATGCCTATGCCGCATGGTGGCTGCCCCATGCGCTGGACGCCGATCCTGTCCTTCGCGGCTTCTCGCATTGGGCGCATGAGGATGCGATCGCACGCTTCCGCGACCTCGACCGCGCCGCGACGCAGATGGCCGCCGGACAGATCCTGTCACGCATCCGCCACGGGCTGCCCGCGCGCGACGCGGTCCCGCGCAAGTCCGAGCTGGGCACGCTTCGGCACCAGTTGGGCCTGCAGCGCCCCAGCATGCCGATCCGTTCGCTGATCGCGCAGATGCCCGACGCCTTCACCAAGCTCGCGCCCTGCGTGCTGATGTCGCCCCTGTCGGTCGCGCAATATCTGCCGGCGGGCCAGACGGCCTTCGACGTGGTGATCTTCGACGAGGCGTCCCAGATCACCACATGGGACGCGATCGGGGCCATAGCACGGGGACGTCAGGCGATCATCGTGGGCGACCCCAAGCAGCTGCCGCCCACCAATTTCTTCGGCAAGGTCGAGGATGACACCGACGACATCCCCGAAACCGAACGCGACCTGCCCTCGATCCTGGACGAGGTCGCGGCGTCGGGCGTGCCGATGCAGCAGCTGGACTGGCATTACCGCAGCCGGGATGAGGCGCTGATCGCCTTCTCCAACTGGCACTACTATGGCGGGCGCCTGATCACCTTCCCCTCGCCCCGCACCCAGTCGAAGGCCGTGCGGCTGCATCCCGTGAACGGCACCTATGGCCGCGGCAAGGACCGGCGGAACGAGGTCGAGGCCCGCGCCATCACCGCGATGGCCGTGTCGCGCCTGACCGAATGGCTGACCCTGCCCGAGGCGGATCGCCCGACGCTTGGGGTGATCACCTTCAATGCCGAACAGCAGGCGCTGATCCTCGACCTGCTGGACGAGGAACGCCGCCGCGATCCCGAGTTGGAATGGTTCTTCGAGGATGCCCGCGAGGA
This sequence comes from Paracoccus sp. C2R09, assembly GCF_018860625.1. Lineage (GTDB taxonomy): Bacteria > Pseudomonadota > Alphaproteobacteria > Rhodobacterales > Rhodobacteraceae > Paracoccus. The sequence goes on along the minus strand of NZ_JAHKQB010000023.1, from coordinate 232,858 downwards.
ACCCGTCATCGTCAAGAACCTGGAGAACATCCAGGGCGACGAACGCGACGTGATGCTGTTCTCGATCACCTTCGGGCCCGATCAGGCGGGCAAGCTGTCGATGGCCTTCGGCGCGCTGAACGGAACGGGCGGAGAGAAACGGCTGAACGTGGCCGTGACCCGTGCCCGGGCCGAGCTGCATGTCTTCGCCTCGATCCGGGCCGAACAGATCGACCTTGCCCGGACGAATGCGACGGGGGTGCGCCATCTGAAGGCGTTCCTCGATTATGCGGAACGCGGCGCAGTTGCGCTGCCTGCGCAGGATACCGGGTCGGAAGGGCCGGTCGAGAACCCGTTCGAGGCCGCCGTGATGACGGCGCTGGAGGCACGAGGATGGGAGCTGCGGCCCCAGATCGGTGTGTCGGGCTTCCGGATCGACCTGGGCGTCGTTCATCCCGATCATGCGGGGATCTATCTGGCGGGTGTCGAATGCGACGGCGCGACCTATCACGGATCGGCCACCGCGCGCGACCGCGACAAGGTCCGCCAAGCAGTGCTGGAGGGGTTGGGCTGGACCATCCTGCGCGTCTGGTCCACCGACTGGTTCCGCCATCCGCGGGCGGTTGCCGACCGCATCCACGAGGCGCTGTCGGAACACCTTGCCCGGGACCGCGCCTGTCGCGCGGCGCGCAAGGCCGAAACCGGCGCCGCGCCTGCGGATGCGGGCGGCGTCACCCCCGACCCCGAGCGGTTCTTCGAGGCGGGCTATCAGCCCGTCCTGACGCGGATCATCGCGGATATCCTGGCCGAGGAGGCGCCCATCGCGCTTGACCGGCTGGCGGCCCGCATCGCGACGGCACATGGCTGGCCGCGCGCCGGGGATCGGATCCAGGATCGGGTGCGATCGGCGATGGAACCCGCGCATCTGCACCGCGAGGGCCGGGCCGAGTTCCTGTGGCCGGGCGAACGCGCCACAAGGCTGCCTTTCCGCGAGGGGACGGATCGGCATGCGGATCAGATCCCGCTGGCGGAATACGCGACCCTGCTGGACGGGCATCCCGACGCCGATCCGCAGTTGCTTGCCCGTTTGGCCGGATTGCCCGTGGATGAAGGGCAGGATCACCTGCAATCGGTGATCGACTGGTGGCGCAACTCCGGGGCCTAGCGCCCCGGAACCTTCGGCAAGGCGCAGAGCGTGTTAACCAGCCGCATCTGATCGACGGTGTCGCAACGGGCCTCTTGCAGCCGGGGCGCGCCGAAGATCAGCGCCAGCGCCTTGGCCCGCGACACCGCGACGTTGATCCGGTTGAGCGAAAAGAGAAACTCCATCCCGCGCGGGGTCTCCTCGGCCGAGGACGCGGTCATCGACACCAGGCAGACGGGTGCCTCCTGCCCCTGGAACTTGTCGACCGTGCCCACCCGGATCGCCTCGGGCAGGGCCTCGCGCAGGGCGTTCACCTGCGCATTGTAGGGGGCGACCACGATGATGTCGGATGCCCGCAGGGGTCGCGATGTCCCGTCGCGGTCCTGCCATCGCCCCGCCATCAGGTCTGCGCAGACGGCGGTGATCGCGGCCACCTCCTCCGGGGCCGATTGGGCGTTCCCGTCATGCGGGACCGGCACGAACCATGCGCCGGTCTGGGGCAATGCGGTGCCGGGAACCCCCTGCCGCGCCGTATCGGGATGTGCCGTCAGCCTGCCCTCGTAGACCTGGGCCGAGATGAAGCCGTTGACGGCAGGATGCATGCGCCTCGTCTGACCCAGGAAGATCCCGCGATCGGGGGGGATCGTCGCGTCGCGGCCCAACACCCATTCCAGGCATGACAGGTTCGCGGGTTCGGGATGACTGCCCTGGATCACCTGCGGCAACTGGCGCGGATCGCCCACCAGGACGATGTTGCGCGCCGCGCGCCCCATCGCCGCCATGTTGGCAAGACCGACCTGCCCCGCCTCGTCCACGAACAGCCAATCGAACCGACCGATATTCTCGGGGCGGGCAAAGAAGAATGCCGTGCCGCCCACGATATCGCCGCTGTCGGCGGCCTCGGCATTGTCGTTCGTCCGACGCACCGGGCAACCCGTGGGATAGCCGTCATCGCCCGATTGCTTGTGCAGGATGTCGATCTGTAGATCCTCGGGCAGCGCCTTCAGGCAGCCCATCAGCACGTTGCGGATCGCCTCGTGGCTGTTCGACGCCACGCCGACGCGATAACCGTCGCGGACCAGCGCCACGATCGCGCGGGCGCTGATATGGGTCTTGCCGGTGCCGGGCGGGCCCTGAATGGGCAGCACGGTTTCATCCATCCGGCTCACCGCGGCCACCGTGCCCGCGACCACATCGCCGGGCGGCAGGATCGGCCCGCCACCCGTCAGCCGGGGCGCGCGCCGTGCCAGCAGGTCGTCCACCGCGCGATAGGCGACCGGACCGCATTGATCCGCGATCACGTCCCTGACCGCATCCGCGATGACATCGGTGCTGATCGGGCGGTCGGGATGCAACCCCATCCGGTCTGCCAGAAGATGCGCCCGCGCCTTGCCGATCTTCAGCGTCACGATCCGATTGCGCCGGTCCAGATCCTCGATGGTGACGCTGGCGATGCCGCCTTCGGGGTCCGGGATGCTGGCCTTGCTGCCCGCCCGCAGCTTGCTGTCTTGCCACGGAAATCGGTAGCTGCGGCGAACGGATCGGGCGACGGGTTCGGCGGGGCCGGTGGCGCGAAGCCCCCCAAGCGTATCGAGGCCGTCGATCAGGGCGTCGTCTTCCTGTGCAAGGCTGTCGAAGATCGCCCACCAGGCCGGCTTGGCCTCTCGTTCGTGGAACCGGCCCAGATCGAACAGCATCTGCCGTCGTTCGGCCGTCAGATCGGCGCGATCCAGCATGGACTGCAGCGTATCGGTCTCGGCGTCGTCCTCATCCTCCTGCGCGCTCGCGTCGGGGCCTGTTTCGTGCCACGGACGTTCGGGCCGGATCGACAGCAGCCAGTCGCGCAATCCCCGGGTCGAGACGCAGTCGATCCGGTTGTAATCCTCGATCTCGGACAGGATCGCGTCCTCGCCCGTCTCGCGCCAGCGTTCATAGGCCACCACGGAACCGCCCGCCGTGGTGACCGCGCCCGCGCGTTCCTGGCCGTAGAACCGCTCCATCGACTTGATCGAGTAGTTCCCCTCGGATGCCACCAGGCCACCACGCACGACCGAGTAGAGATCGACGAAGCGCCCCTCGCGCAGAAGCCGGTCGAGGAATGCCTCGCCGCGCCCGTACTTGGCCGTCAGGCGGCGCAGGGCCGTCACCTCGTAGGGGGCATAGTGATAGATATGCGCATCGGGATCGGCCTCGATCCGATCGCGGAACAGATCCAGCAGCGCCGTCAGCGCATCGGCCTCGGCCGCGTGATCATGCGCCCAGATCGCCTGGAACCCGCCCGCATCCAGAACCCCGTGCAGATACTCGAGACCCCCTTCGTGATGCGGATCGCCCTCGATGTCATAGAACAGATCGCCCTGCGACGGGCGCGGCAGCAGATCGAAGCCGCGACCGGGCACATGGGCGCGCAGCTCGTGACAGGGCGCGCCGGTCTTGCGGGCATGCTGCAGACGCGCCTGCGCCTTCAGGCGGTCGAAGGTCTCGGGGGCGATGCCGCGCACCGAATCGTCATGGGTGGCCAGCGCGGCCATGCTGTCGATCCCCGCGGCCTCCAGCCGCTTGACCTGCGACCGCGTGATGCCTGCGACGTTGAACAGGCTGTCGGTCCGGTCCCACACCCCCTGACAGTGATCGGCCCAACGGCAGAGCGCGCAATCCGCGCAAGGCACCGGCCGCGTCTGGGGCGGTCGTTCGACGAAATCCTCCAGCCGGTCGCGCATCGCGCGGGCGTAATGGGCGTAATCCGTCAGGCGCAGGCTGGCCCTTTCGCCGCTGCCAAGTTCGACATGCGCCATTTCGGGCGCGACGCCCTGGATGCGCGCCAGCAGATCGGAATAGAGCACGAGTTGCAGGACATGCTTGGGATGCGGGCTGCGCTTCAGCTTGGTATCGGCGACCTCGTAGCTGAAATCGCCAAGCGCCGAGGGGCGTTCGACCCGTTCTAGGAAATCCGACCATCCCCCCCAGTTGCCGTCGAGGAATGCCCCCTGGAACACCACCTCGGCCCCCAGGGCCAGGGCGGCCCGCGTCTGTTCTGCATTGTCGGCCAGCCTGCCCTGCGCGATCTCGGTGATCTGTCGGCCCTCCTTGCGCAGCCGCTGCAGATGCGCAGCCTCGTGGGCGTCGCCCCGTCCCTGCAGCAGGGCCGCGTCATCCGTGCCGGCACAAGGCCGAGGCCCGTTTCCGCGCAGATGCGCGAGGTCCAGCGAGGTCGCATGGGCGCAGCCCGAAAACCGCATCAGGTCGCTGGCCGAGAACAGGATGCGTCCGTCCAGATCGCGCATGGAATGTCCCTCTTGTGCCGGATGAATGAGGCGGCCCGATCGCAAACCGGATCGGACCGCCTTTCGTGATGAAAGGTCTTCGTGTCAATATGCCGGGCGCGCCGAGACGCGCCCGGCCCTGCAGGCACCACACCCGACCGGCCCGCCGATGACGTCCCCCGCACCATTTACCAACACGACGGGAAAACGGGGAATCACCTCGACAGGTGGCATGTCCAGTCCTAGCCTTTGCGGGTGACAAACCCTGTCAGGGTCATTTTCGACGATCGCATTAGTACAATCATTTCAGGGCTTCGCTCATGTCGTTTTCCAAGGCACGCGACCTCGTCCAGCTTGCGCAGATGGCGGCGGCCCGCCGACGTGGCGTGGCTCTCGAAGACATCATGGACGAATTCGCCGTTTCCCATCGCACCGCGCAGCGGATGGCCGCCGCGCTGGAAACCACCTTCGCCAATGTCCAATACACGGATGGCCCCGACCGCAAGCGACGCTGGCGTCTGGTCGATCCGCAATCGGACCGCCTGCAGCTGTCGAACGAAACCGGGATCGAGGCGCTGGACATCGCGGCGCGGCATGCGCGCGATGCGGGCCGGATGCGCCACGCCAAGGCGCTGGACGATCTGCGCGCGGGCTTGCTGGCACGCCTGCCCGGACCGAATGCAGCGCGTGTGGAAGCGGATGCCGAGGCGGTCCTGTCATCCCTGGCCGAGGTGACGCGCCCCGGCCCGCGCAGCCTTCTGGACAGCAGCCTTCTCGATGCGATGATCGAGGCGTTGCGCGGACCGTTCCGTCTGAAGGTGTTCTATCGCGACGATGCGAAGCAAAGGATCCTGGAACCGCATGGTGTCCTGCTGGGGCACCGGACCTATCTGGTGGCGCGTGATATCGACAAGCCCGACGGCATGCGCAGCTTTCGGATGGACCTGATCACGGGCGCGACGGTGCTGGACGAAAGCTTCGCCCTCGATCCCGATTTCGTGCTGTCGGATTTCGCCGCGCGGTCCTTCGGTGTCTGGCAGGATCCGACCGAATACGGAGAGGTCGTCTGGCGCTTCGTGCCCTCGGCGGCCGAACGCGCGTCGGGGTTCCGTTTTCATCCACGGCAGACGATGGAGCGATGCGCGGATGGCAGCCTGATCGTGCGCTTCACCGCCTCGGGCTGGCTCGAGATGGCGTGGCATCTGTATCAGTGGGGCGACCTGGTCGAGGTTCTGGCCCCCGAAGGTCTTGCCCGCATGGTCGAGGGGCACCGCCGATCCGATTTCGGCGGCACCCCCTAGGCGTCGCTTAATCCTCGATCGCCTTGTCGGTCAGCATCGACATCGCGCCTGCCAGCTTCTCCAGCGATTCCTCGGCTGCATCGAGGTCGTACATGTCCTCCAGCTCGTCCGGATCCATGTAGCCGATCTTGGTCTGCCCCTCGTCGTCCCAGATCAGCACCCGGGCCGGCAGGTCGTAGGCGACGCGCGGATCGGCGTTCATCAGGGGCGTTCCGATTTCGGGATTGCCGAAGATCAGGACAGTCGCGCCGGGCATTTCCAGCCCCGCCGCCTCGGCCGAGCGCTGATGATCCACGCGGGTGACCAGCTTGGCGGGGCTTCCCTCGATCGCGGCCTCCAGGTTGTCGGCGGTCGTCACGACGTCATGGGGGCTGTCCTTGACGATCCAGTCGTCGGGGCCGTCATCGGAAAAGGCGGGTGCGGCCATCAGGGTCATGGCGGTGGCGATCAGCGGCAGGCGCATTGGCATTCCTTTCGTTCCATCCCGATGGCCCCGCCCCGGAACGGGGAAGGGCCGTTGGCAAACACGTCGAACCGGGGTCCGGTTCCTCAGCCGCCGGTGATTTGCAGCAGGAACAGGTAGAAGACCGACGGCCCCATCAGACATCCGAGGCCGGTATAGAAGGTCGCCGTCATCGCGCCATAGGGCACCAGCCGCTTGTCCGTGGCCGCAAGACCACCCGCCACGCCGCTGGTCGTCCCCATCAGCCCGCCATAGGCCATGGCCGATTTCGGGTTGTTCAGCCCGATCAGGGGCGCGACGAAGGGCGTGCCGATCATCACCAGAACCGCCTTCAGAAGCCCCGCCGCGACCGACAGCGCGATCACGTCCGAACTGGCCCCAAGCGCGGTTCCCGTCACAGGCCCGACGATATAGGTCGCGGCACCGCCCCCGATTGTCGCCATGCTGACCGCGTCGGTATAGCCGAAGGACGCCGCCACCACCGCGCCCACGACGAAGGACAGCGCGATGCCCAGAACCAGCGACAGCACGCCGGCGGTCCCGGCCTTGCGGATCTCGCGGATATCCACGCCATAGGCGGTGGACACGATGGCCAGGTCGCGCAGCATCGACCCGCCCATGATCCCGATGCCCGCGAACAGCGGCACATCCGACAGGCCCGACGATCCGCCGGTGACCCGCCCGCCGATCCAGGCCAGCAGCAGCCCGATGATGATGGCGACCGCCGATCCGTGCAACCGACCCGCGCTGAGCCGGTCCGACAGCTGATAGGACAGCCACATGATCACGCCGACCACCACGAAGGCGAAGACGAGGCCGTTCTTCTCGATCAGTCCGATGATGTCCTCCATCGCTCATGCCTCCTGCGGCATGAGGGGCGGCAGCGGTGCTTCGCGGCCGCCGACGCGGGCCACGACCGGGACCATCGCCAGGCAGACGGCCGTCGCGCCCACCCCCGCGACGATCGCGACGGGGCCGCCTGCAAGGGCCGCCACGACGTTCTGATTGGCCGCCATCGCCACGACGATCGGGATGTACATCGCGCTCCAGAACAGGACGCCCTGCTCGGTCAGGGCGGGCAGCCGACCGGCACGCCGCATCCGGTCCGTCACGACGACCAGCAGCAGCATGGCGAAACCGACCCCGCCCACATTCGACTGGACCCCCAGAAGGTCGCCCAGCAGATCGCCCAGGATGACGCCCACCAGATGGCAGGCGGCCAGGGCCGCAACTCCGTAGATGATCATTTCTCTCCTCCCTCTCTTCTGTCATCCCCGGTGCGCGCGACCTCCTCCGCCGCGCGTGCCGGGGTCCGTCATTCAGGCATCCACACCGGAATACAGGTCCGCATGGGTGCGGCGCAGTTCCGCCTTCTGGACCTTGCCCATCACGTTGCGCGGCAGGGCATCGGCCAGGATCACGCGCCTTGGCTGCTTGAAGCGCGCAAGGCTGTCGGCCAATGCGTCGCGCAGCGCCTCGGGGTCCAGCTGAGCATCGCCCCTGGGCACGACCACCGCCGTGACCCCTTCGCCCAGATCGGGATGCGGCAGGCCGATCACCGCGCTTTCCAGAACGCCCGGCAGCGCGTCCAGCGCCTCCTCGACCTCCTTCGGATAGACGTTGTACCCGCCCGAGATGACCAGATCCTTGTCGCGCCCGCTGATGCGCAGATATCCGTCCTCGCCGATCAGCCCCAGATCGCCGGTGATGAAGAAGCCGTCGTCGCGGAACTCGGATGCGGTCTTCTCGGGCATGTTCCAATAACCCTCGAAGACGTTCGGGCCCTTCACCTCGATCAGGCCGATCTGCCCGTCGGGCAGCGGCGCGCCGGACTCGCGGTCGGTCACGCGGATGGCGATGCCCGGCAGCGCCATGCCCACCGCGCCCGGGATGCGATCGCCGTCATAGGGGTTCGACGCGATCATGCAGGTCTCGGTCATGCCATAGCGTTCGAGGATCTTCATGCCGGTGCGTTCCTCGAAGGCCCGGTGATCCTCGGCCAGCAGCGGGGCCGAACCGGACACGAACAGGCGCATGTTCGCGGTCGCCTCGCGCGTCAGGCGATCGGATTTCAGAAGGCGGGTGTAGAAGGTCGGCACGCCCATCAGGACGGTCGCGCGGTCCATCAGGTCGATCGCCTGTTCCGGGTCGAACTTGGTCAGGAAGACCATCGTCGCGCCCGCGGTCAGCGCCATGTTGGCGGCGACGAACAGCCCGTGGGTATGGAAGATCGGCAGCGCGTGGATCAGCCGGTCATCCGCGGTGAAGCGCCAGCATTCCAGCAGCGCCTCGGTGTTCGAGGTCAGGTTGCCATGCGTCAGCACCGCACCCTTGGACCGCCCCGTCGTCCCCGAGGTATAGAGGATCGCGGCACGATCCGACGGGCCGCATTCGACGCGATCCTCGCGCGGGGTGGCACTGCGGGCGGCGTCCATCAGCGTGCCGTCGGCATCCGCGCCAAGCGTCTCGACCCGCAATGCATCCGATGCGCGGTGGGCATGATCCCCCGCCACCAAGGGATCGCAGACGAAGATCCGGGGCGAGGCATCACCCAGGAAATAGTCGATCTCGGGGCCGGTATAGGCCGTGTTCAGCGGCAGGAAGATGCCGCCGACCTGCAGCACCGCCAGGTACAGCGCGATGGCCTCGGGCGATTTCTCGACCTGAACGGCCACGCGGTCGCCGGGCGTCACGCCCATTCCGGTCAGCGCGCCGGCCATGCGTTCGACCGTCTCGCGCATCTGCGCAAAGCTGATATCGGGCAGGCCGGGTCGCTGGAACAGGGGTTTTCCCTCCAGCAGTTCGGCCGTCTGGATGAATTGCTCATGGATGGTCTGCATCGAAGGCCTCCTCTCCTTCTTATCGTTGCAGGGCGACGGCAAGCTGTTCGCCATGGGCGACGGTGCCGTCCCGGACGAAGCCCTCGTGTCGGGCCTCGATCAGCGGCAGTTCATAGAGATAGTTGATCATCAGCCCGTGCGCGGTTCTGACCGCAGCGTCCGACAGGTCCGCGGGCCAGTTCAGGCGGTGGGCGCTGGCGCCGTTGCCCAGGTGAAACCGCGCGACCGGATCGGCGGGCATCCCGCCCCTGCCTTTTTCCTGCACGATGTATCGCGCGGCGACGGCCTCGACCTCTGGGCGCAGGGCCGTCGCGGCATCCGGATCGTCGCGCCATGTGCCCGCATTCAGCGCCAGGGCCAGTTCGCCGGCGCGATCGTCGGTTTGCCGTTCCAGCCAGCGCGCGAAGCCCGGCACCGGCGACAGCGTGACGAAGCGCGACAGCTGCGGCAGTTCGGCGCTGAGGACCGCGACCACCTGCTTGATAAGGAAATTGCCGAAGGACACGCCCTTCAGCCCGGCAAGGCTGTTGTTGATCGAATAGAAGACGGCCGTGTCGGCCTCGACCGCATCGCGCGCCTCGGGGGCGGTCAGGATCGGGCCGATGGCATCGGGGATGCCGCGGGTCAGCGCCACCTCGACGAAGATCAACGGTTCCTCGCCCGTGGCGGGATGGAAGAAGGCATAGAGCCTGCGGTCGTTGTCGGCCAGGCGCCGCTTCAGGTCGTCCCAGCCCTGCATCCTGTGGACGATCTCGTATTGCATGATCTTTTCCAGGATCGATGCAGGCGAGGCCCAGTCGATCCGGCGCAGCGTCAGGAACCCCCGGTTGAACCAGGATGCAAAGAGATGGGCGAAATCCTCGTCGATGGGGGCAAGTGCGGGATCGTCGGCGATGGCTTTCAGCAGGTCCTCTCGCATGCGGACAAGCTGCAGCGTGGCACCGGGCGCAAGGTTCAGACGGCGCAGCAGCGTCTGGCGCGCAGGTTCCACGGCGCGGAACAGATCGGCCACCGCGACCGCATCGCCGCCCGCGTCCCACGCGGCATAGGCGTTCCGGATCGCATCGGCATCCACCCCGTAATCGTCGCGAAGATGGGCGAAGAAGACGCGCCTTTCGTCCACCGACAACTCGGCATAGGCCGCCAGCGCCTGTTCGGCCACCGCCACCCTGGAGGCATCGCCGATCCGCCCCATCAGCACGCTGCAGGCCGCGATCAGCCGTTCGGGCGCCGGATGTGCCAGCGCCTTCAGCGTCTCGGCTTCGCCCGCCCGTTTGCGGCGGGTGATCGCCTCGACGAAATCGGTCAGGAAGGTCAGTCTCTGCTTACCCATGAAAATTCTCCCTTCACCTCAGATATACACCTGAACGGTCATGTTGTATATAACAAGCATCGGAATGGACAAAACCGGCAATGCCGGGTGAAATGGGCAGCAAGGACAGAGACATCGCATGAAGACAAACCTGCCCACCGCGCAACGCATCCGGCTGGCGCTGGAAAACGACATCGTCGACGGACGCTTTCAGCCTGGCGACAGAATCGATCCGGAAGCCATCGCGGCCGATTACGGCTGTTCGCGCACCCCCGTGCGCGAGGCGCTCCAGGCGCTCGAGGCATCCGGCCTGCTGATCGTGCAGCCCAAGCGCGGCACGTTCGTGGCCAAGCTGGGCGTGACAGAGCTGATGGAGCGGTTCGAACTGATGGCCGAGATGGAGGGCTTCTGCGCCCGCCTTGCCTGCAGACGCGCCGACGATCAGGACCATGCGCGGATCCAGGCCAGCCTCATGGCCTGCGAGACCGCCGCCCATGCCGGCGACAGCGACCGCTACTATGCCGAAAATACCGAGTTTCATCAGGCGATATATCACGCGGCGCACAATGCCTTTCTGGAGGTCGAGACCCTGCGCCTGCAGGCGATCCTGCAGCCCTATCGTCGGCGTCAGCTGCAGGCGCGGGGCCGGGTCCGCACGTCGCTGGACGAACATCGCCGCATCGCGCATGCCATCCGCGACGGGGACGAGGCCGAAGCCGGTCGCATCATGCAGGATCACGTGCTGATTCAGGGCGAACGCTTCCGGGATCTGGTCGCGCTTCTGGAAAGGTTCGAACGTCGTGCCTAGTTTGGGGGACTGAACAAGGAAGGAAGCCATGACCGAAGCAACACCGATCCGCGTCGATATCGTCTCGGACGTCGTCTGTCCCTGGTGCGTGATCGGCTATCGCCAGCTGGCGCGCGCATCCGAGGAGACGGGCATTCCCGTCGATATCCACTGGCACCCGTTCGAGCTGAACAGCCACATGCCCCCCGAGGGGCAGAACCTGCGCGAGCATATCGCCGAGAAATACGGGACCAGCATCGAGGAATCCGAAGCCTCGCGCCATCGCCTGACCGATCTGGGGGCCGAGCTGGGATTCGAGTTCAACTATGCCGCCGACATGCGGATGGTGAACACCTTCCGCGCCCATCAGCTGATCGACTGGGCCGCGACACAGGGCAAGGCGCACGAGGTGAAGATGGCGCTGTTCGCCTCTTTCTTCACGGATCGCCGCGACGTGTCGCAGCTGGATGTGCTGGGCGATGCGGCGGTCGAGGCCGGGCTGGACCGGGACGAGGCGCTGGCCGTCCTGCAGGACGAACGCATGGCGGACGATGTGCGCCAGAAGCAGCAGTTCTGGACGGGTCACGGCATCTCGGGCGTGCCCGCGATGGTCTTCATGCAGCAGCACCTGGTGACCGGTGCGCAGGGGACCGAGAATTACGGCCGCATCCTGCGCCATCTGGCCGAGGCTTGATCACGAACGCGTGATCTCCGTAACGAACGGTTCGATATCCTCGAACTGGCAGGGGAAGGACGGCGCAGGATCGTCCTTTTCACCTGCCAAGGAGGATATCATGACCCGTTGCACGACCCCATCCGACCTTGGTGCCGCCATGCCGGGGACGGCATGTTTCAGGGGCGCGAATGCCGCATTCCCGAAACATGCCCTAGGGCCGAGGCGCCCGGACAACCGGCCGCTGCGCGGCGTTCCCGTCTGACCAGACGGACCCTCTTGCCCGCGCCGCCGTTCAGCCCGCCCCACCGTCAAGGTCGTTGCCATGTTTCAGCCCCTTTTGCCCTTCCCCGCGCGCCCTGATCCCGGGCATTCCGCCCGGCCCGCCTTCGGCGTCCGCCATGGCGACACGGCGCTGATCGAAGCGGCATCATGGCCGGTTCTGCAGGGCGCCCGACCGCGCCCCGAACCCCGGCTGAGGGAGAAGTGATGGCGTTCATGGATACATATGCGCCCCCCCGGCATTGCCCCCTGCCTGCAATAGGCGGTATCCTGCTCAGAAGCTTGGCTGACGAACGGGAGGTGGCACTGGAACCGCAGGGTGAATGGGAAAGGCTGTTGACGGCCGCAAACGCGGGTGACGGCGCTGCCTTCGCGCGGTTCCTGATGCAGATCACACCGGTCATTCGCGGGATCATCCGCGCAAGGGCCGTCACGATGGGCCCCGACGAACACGAGGATATCCTGCAGGAGGTTCTGCTGGCCGTCCATCTGAAACGGGGCACATGGCAGGGGGACCGCCCCGTGCGGCCGTGGCTCTATGCCGTGGCGCGCCACAAGATCGTCGATGCCTTCCGCAGACGCGGCTCGGCCGTCCATGTCCCGATCGAAACATTCGCCGAGACCCTGCCCGAGGATCGCAGCGACGAACCGATGGCCGCGCGCGATGCCGCCGCGATGCTGAGCCAGATCGACGAGCGATCCGCACAGATCGTGCGCGCGATCGCCATCGAAGGAGAAAACGCCGAAACCGCCGGCGAACGCGTCGGCATAAGCGCCGGCGCCGCAAGGGTCACGATGCACCGTGCAATGAAACGCCTGAGTTCCCTCGCCGAGAGGATGACGAAATGAGCCACAGACAAACCACCGAAGACCTGATCGCCAGCCTTGCGGCCATGCCTGCGCCGCCCCGGCTGCGCATGTCCCGTATCGCCCTGCAGATCGTCGGGCTGGTCGCCATCGGCATATTCGCGTTGCTGTTCACCACCGGGCTGCGCCCCGACCTGGCAGAGGCCCTGACGACGCCGATCACGCTGGCCAAGACGGCGATCCCGCTGTCGCTTGCCGCGATCGCGCTGCCTGCCGCCATGTTGACGGCCCGTCCCGATGCCCATCCGCCGCTGTGGCTGCTGGCCCTGCCCATCGCGGTCGCGGTCGCGCTCTATCTTGCGACGATGGCGGGAACGCCCGTCTCGATGATCCCGCAGCGGATCATCGGTGTCTCGATCGCCACCTGCCTGACCTCGATCACGGCGCTGTCGCTGACGCCGATCATCGTGGGCACCGCGCTGATGCGCCGGGGGGCCACGACGCGTCCCACCCTGACGGGCGCCCTGATCGGTCTGGCCTCGGGGGCGGGCGCGGCTGCCGGCTATGCCCTGCACTGCCTAGACGACAACCCGCTGTTCTTCGTCACCTGGTACGGGATCGGCATCGCCATCGCCACGGCCGTCGGGGCCATTCTGGGACGACACTGGCTGCGCTGGTGATTGGCGGAAGGGAATGGGAGTCGAACCCACCCGGGACAGGCTCGCTGCCCCAACCGGATTTGAAGTCCGGCCGCCCCACCGGGGACGATTCCCTTCCATGACCCACACGGCATGCGGGGCCGCCTTGATGGCCAAGCCCCGCGCGCTTTGCAAGCGCCTTATCCGAACAGATCCAGCCGGTGCGGGTTCAGTTTGCGCATGTCCCCGCGCCGGATCGTCACACCCATCCTGTCGAAGTAATCCAGGATCTCGATCGCGACCTTGCGCCCGTTGTTCAGCCTGTCCCGGAATGCCGGGGCCGCGAACCAGCCATCGTCCGAGCTTTCGGCCACATCGCGCAGGATCGCCAGCATCTCGACCGTGACCTGCCGCGCGAAGAAATGGTCGTTGGCGATCTGATCGGTCAGTCCCAGCTTCTGGGTCAGCCGCATCGTGCGGCGCAGTTCGCGTTCATCGACGCCGAATTCGGTCGCGAAATCGCGCACGCGGGGCGGGCGAAACCGCAGGTCGCCCGTCAGTTCCGGCAGAACGCGGACCCACAGCGCCTCATCCTCGGGGGACAGGCGGACCGAGTGGCCTGGCAGGCGCAGAAAGGCACCGTCCAGGACGACGCGCCCCTCGGCTGCCTCGGCCCGCAGAAACGCCAGATGCGCGTCCTTGGGCAGGCGCGGCGACATCGACAGCCGCAGACGTTCGCGTCCCAGGCCCGGCATGTCGGGGTTTTCCTCGTGAAACGCCGCCAGCTGTTCCTGAAGCTGGTGACGCAGCGCCCCAAGATGCGACGGCGACAGCGCCACCCCGGCGAAATTCGGAATGTCCCCCGGCATCGGCAGCGCCCTGTCGCGAAAGAAGACGCGCAGATCCACGGGGGCAATGTCCAGCATCGGCTGCAACGGTTCGGGCAGGCGCGCGGCATCGATCAATGCAAGGCGTTCGGGCGTGCGCCTGCGCCGCGCGGGCGGGCGCATGTCCAGGAAACGTCCGCCCCCGATGGTCCGGCTGGCCGATACGTCGCGCAGCACGAAGCGGTCCTGCACGGCGGCCGCGATGGGTCGGTCCAGCACGATCTGGACCGGGCCGCCCTGACCCGGAGAAATGGGATCGCCGAGGGGGACGATCCGGGCACCGCGTTCGGCGGCGTGACTGTGCAGACGTGCGGGAAACCAGGTTCCGACGGGCTTGGGCTCGGATGGCAGGACCGACAGCCAGGCATCGATCCGGTCGGTGGGGCCAAGCAGTTCCGGGGCCATAACCATGTCGCCGCGGTGAATCGCATCCTTGGCGATCCCCTCGCCCGACAGGTTCACCGCGCAGCGCTGTCCCGCAATCCCGACGGATGCCGGTCGGTTCTGGGCATGGATGCCGCGCACGCGCGCCGCGATCCCGTCCGGGCCGACCACGACCTGATCCCCGACCGAGACCTGCCCCTGCACGATCATGCCCGTGACGACGGTGCCCGCGCCGGACAGCGTGAAGCTGCGATCGACCGACATGCGCAATGGCAGCGCATCGGCCCGGGCGGCGGTGCGATCCTCCTCGGCGATCAAGGCGGCGCGCAGCGCGTCGATCCCGGCACCGGTGACGGATGATACGGCCATGACCTGTGCCCCGGCCATCGCGGTGCCGGCCAGCGCATCCGCGATCTGCGCGGTGACCTGCCCCCGCCGCGCGTCGTCCACCAGATCGGACTTGGTCAGCGCGACGATGGCCCGCTCGATCCCCAGCAGGTCCAGAATGGCAATGTGTTCGCGCGTCTGGGGCATGATCCCGTCATCGGCGGCGACGATCAGAAGCACCATGTCGATCCCGCCGGCCCCTGCCAGCATCGTGTGAATCAGCCGCTCATGGCCCGGCACATCGACGAAGCCCGTGATCGCACCACCGCCCAGATCGGCATAGGCGAACCCCAGATCGATGGTGATGCCGCGGGCCTTCTCCTCGGCCAGCCGGTCGGCATCGGTGCCGGTCAGCGCCTTCACCAGCGCCGTCTTGCCATGGTCGATATGCCCTGCCGTCCCGACGATCATCGCCCGCTCAGCGCCCCGATCAGGTCATCGTCGGCGCCGAGGCAACGCAGGTCGAGGATCAGCGCCCCGTCATGGATATGCCCGATCACCGGGTGCCGCAGCGCGCGCAGCCGTGCCGCCAGCCTGTCGGGGGCATCGCCCCCCTGCCCGGTCAGCCGCAACCCCGCCGAGGGGATCGTGTCGGTCGGCAGCGCCCCCGATCCGACCTGGCTCTGACACTCGCAAACCTGCGCATCGAAGCCCCAGTCCGCCAGGATCGCGGCGACCTTCGGCTGCAACCGTGCGGCCTGGGCCGCGATTTCGGCCTTGGGTCGCGACAGCATGCGCAGCACCGGCAGGCGTTCGGCCAGCCGGTCGGGATCGCGGTAGAGCCTCAGCGTGGCCTCGAGCGCGGCGATGCGGATCTTGTCCAGGCGCAGCGCGCGCTTCAGCGGATTGCGATTGATCTCTGCGATCAACTCGCGGCGGCCCACGATGAAGCCCGCCTGCGGTCCGCCCAGCAGCTTGTCCCCCGAGAAGGTGACCAGATCCGCACCCTCGGCCACGGCTTCGGCCACGGTGGGTTCGCGGCGCAGGCCCCATCGCGACAGATCCACCAGCGACCCCGCCCCCAGATCGTTCAGCAGAACGACGCCGGCCTCGCGCGCGATGCGCGACAGCGCGGGCGCTTCGACCTCGGCGGTGAAGCCTTCGATCCGGTAGTTCGACGTATGCACCTTGAGGATCAGCCCGGTATCCGCGTCGATCGCGGATTGGTAATCGCGGGGATGGGTGCGATTGGTGGTGCCGACCTCGACCAGACGGGTGCCTGCGCGGGACATGATGTCGGGCATGCGGAAGGCGCCGCCGATCTCGATCAGTTCCCCGCGCGACACGATGCTGCCCCGACCCTGCCCGAAGGTGTTCAAGGCGATCAGAACGGCGGCGGCGTTGTTGTTGAGGATCGTCGCGTCCTCGGCCCCGGTCAGTTCACGCAGCAGCCCGCGCAGATGGTCGTCGCGCTGACCGCGCCCGCCGGTAGCAAGATCGAATTCCAGGGCAAGCGGGGCGGCCATCGCGGTCGCAGCGGCCGTCACCGCCTCGGAGGCCAGGATCGCGCGGCCCAGATTGGTGTGCAGCACGGTCCCGGTCAGGTTCAGCATCGGACGCAGGGCCGTTGCGGCGGCGGCGGCCAGATCGGCACCGATCAGATGCGGCAGCGCCGCCGCCTGCGCCGCACCGTCGGCCCCGTCGCGGATCGCCTGCCGGGCGGCGTCCAGCCGTGTCCGGGCCGCGGCGGTCACCGCCTGCCGCCCATGTTCGTCGATCAGTGCTGCCACCGCATCCGATTGCAGCAGCTGATCGACCGAGGGAAGGGCCCGGAAGCCCTGCATCAGAACCCCGCCAGGAACGGGTTGAAGCCTCCGCGGGCGATGCCCTTGTCTTTCATCAGCAGATCCAACCCAAGCGATCCGACATCATCCGCGATCGGTTCCAGGCTGGGGTTGCTGCTCTGGGTCAGGATCTTCACCCAGTGATCGCATTTGGCACATTCCTCGGCGCGCACGGTCGCCTCGGCGGTTTCGACGCTGCGATAGGAGATTTCCTCGTTCGAACCGCAACAGAGGCAGGTGACGCGAACCTCGTTCCAACGGGTCTGACAGCAGGCGCAGGTCGCATAGCGCACGCCCTCCAATTGCCCGACCGTCGTGATCGAGGATGTCGCGGGACGCCCCCCGCAGGACGGGCAGACCCCGGTGCGGATCGGGACCAGCGCATCGGCATCCAGCGTCGCGGCCAGCCGCGACAGGTGCAATTGCACGGCCAAGGCGACGAACAGATGCGGCGCCACGCTGTCTTCGGGGATCTGGTCGGCCAGCAGGTTCTCGACCAGCCAATGTCGGTCGGCGACGCCCGCCGCCGTCACGGCCGACAGGGCAAGGCGCGCTTCTTCGGGCATCTCGATCGACTGGGCCTCGGACAGGACGCGGTCCAGCAGAATGTGCAGATCGGGATCGGTCGCAAGCTTCGCGCGGTCGATGGGCGGCATGCGGCTTTCGCGGGCCAGCTCGATCCGGTCGCGCGGGAGGGGCGTCACCTGGGGCAGGTCACGCGCGATGCGATCCTGCAGGGCGACCAGCCGGCCCAGGAATTCAAGATAGGGGCCCAAGTTCTCGCTGTGCTGTGACAGGAATTCGAAGCGCCGCGCACGGGTGCCGAAAAGGCGCGCGGGGTTCGGCAAAAAGGCAAGCGGCGCCTGAGGGACGCCGCCAATGACCGTCGGGTCGGGTTGAACGGTGGAAGTCATGATCCTCTCTGGGCCGACCGGCCACGGGGTGGGGTCGGCGGATTATTCCGCCGGACCCTTGTTGTCACGGGCCGCAAGCTCTCGCAGCCATTTGCGGTGATGGCGATACGCCCAGCCACCTGTCACGGTTCCCCGAGTCATCGCACGCAGCGTGCCGCGCGTCCAGATCGCGGCATAGACGTGGATGATGAACACGAGGATGATCGCGACGGCCGCCAGCGCGTGGATCAGCACGGCAATCCGCCGGACCGGGATCGACACGAGCCCCGGGAAGAACTGTTCCCAGATCGCGATGCCGGTCAGGATCAGCACGACGATCAGCCCGGACATGCCCCAGAAGACGAATTTCTGGCCGGGGTTGTATTTCCCCAGCTCGGGCAGCTTGTCCTCGTTCTGCTTCACGACATCGCCGATCCGCGCCATCCATTTGGCATCCTCGCGCCGGGGCATGTTCAGACGCCACAGCTGCACGAACATCAGCGCGAAACTGACGAACAGGACGACGCCGACGATGGGATGCAGCCAGCGCGTGGTCTGACCGCCCCCGAAGAGGCCGGTCAGGAAATACAGCGCCGGGTCGAACAGCGACAGCCCGGACAGGGCCAGCACGATCAGGCAGACCGCCGTCACCCAATGGTTCGCACGGGTGAAGCCGCGATACCGGCTGACCCGGACGGGCTCATGGCTGGCGATGTGATCGCCCTTCTCGGAATATTGGGGGCGCGCCATCAGACCTGCCCCCCATCCTGCGGATCCCGGCCATCGACCAGACGATCGGCCTCGACTTCGTCATGCTCCTCGACCTCGTTCGGGCGGGCGAAGAGGCCATGCAGCGCGGCACCCGCAGCAGCGATGCCCATGACGGCCAGACCGGCGGTCTTGGTGACACCCTTCCAGCCCTCGACCACCGGCGAGATGCGCGGCTCCTCGGGCAGGTTGGCATAGAGCCCGGGCTGGTCGCGGTGATGCAGCACATACATCACATGCGTCCCGCCCACGCCCTCGGGGTCATAGAGACCTGCGTTCTCGTAGCCGCGCGATTTCAGGTCCTCGATCCGGCCCTCGGCATGGGCCTTCATATCGTCCTTGGTGCCGAAGACGATGGCCTGGGTCGGGCACGCCTTGGCGCAGGCCGGACCCTGCCCCACCGCGACGCGGTCCGAACACAACGTGCATTTGTAGCTCTTGTGATCGGTATCCGAGATGCGCGGAATGTTGAACGGGCAGCCCGTCACGCAGTATCCGCAGCCGATGCAGTTGTCGTGGTTGAAGTCCACGATGCCGTTCGAATACTGCACGATCGCGCCGGGGGCCGGGCAGGCCTTGAGGCAGCCCGGATCCTCGCAATGCATGCAGCCATCCTTGCGGATCAGCCATTCCAGCTCGTTCGTGACCGGGTTCTCCCATTCGCTGAAGCGCATCAGGGTGAACATGTCGGGCGTCAGGTCGTGGGGGTTTTCATAGACCCCCACGTTTTCGCCCACACCGGGATCAGTGTCGTTCCATTCGACGCAGGCCGACTGGCAGGCCTTGCAACCGATGCACTTGCTGACATCGATCAGCTTGGCCAGCTTCGTCAGCTCGCGATCCGGCTGCGGAACGTTCCGCGTGGCCGAGATGCGGGTGATGTCACCCTGGTCGAAATAGGCCTCGGTCGGCTGGACCGGCGGGTTCGAGACCGCGGTGGTCGGGCCAGATGCGGTATCCTTCATGCGACCGGCTCCTCTGCTGCGGGTTCGATGTTGACCAGGAAGGCCTTGTATTCGGGCGTCTGGATATTCGCGTCACCCACGAACGGCGTCAGGCTGTTCGGCCCGAAACCCTTCTTGGCGGCGCCCATGAAGCCCCAGTGCAGCGGGATGCCCACGACATGGACGGGCTTGCCGTCGCAGATCATCGGCTTGATCCGCTTGGTGACCACGGCCTTGGCCCAGATCTCGCCACGGTTGGACCAGACGCGCACGCGACCGCCCTTGGTGATGCCGCGATCCGCCGCCAGTTCCTCGCTGATCTCCACGAAGAACTCGGGCTGCAAGGCAGCGTTCACCTTGTTGTGCTTGGTCCAGTAGTGGAAATGCTCGGTCAGGCGATAGGAGGTCGCGACGAAGGGGAAGTCCGCACTGCTGCCCAGCTGTTCCAGATCGCCGGGGAAGATCCGTGCTGCCGGGTTGCCCCGCATCTTGCGATTGAGCACGTTTTCCACGGGGCTCTCGAAGGGCTCCATATGCGTCGGGAAGGGTCCGTCCACCATCATCTTGCGGCTGAACAGGCGTCCCGTGCCCTCATGCGTCATGATGAAGGGCATGACTTCGTCGGGCTTGGCCGTCGGTGCCGTGTCGGGCACGTCGAAGCCGACCCATTTTTCGCCGTTCCATTCGATCAGCGTGCGTTCGGGGTCCCATGGGCGCCCCTTCATGTCCGCCGATGCGCGGTTATACAGGATCCGTCGGTTGAGCGGCCATGCGAAGGACCATTTCAGGAAGGTCCCCGTGTCGCCCAGGTCCGAATTGTCCCGGCGCGCCATCATGTTGCCTTCCGGCGTGAACGACCCCGAGAAGATCCAGCACCCGGCCATGGTCGATCCGTCGTCGCGCAGATGCGCGAAGGTCGAGACCTGCTCGCCCGCGGGGACCAGCAGCTTCTCGGGATCGGCAAGGTCGTAGACGTCGCGCAGGGCGCGGCCGTTCATCTCCTTGGCCAGTTCCTCGGGCGAGGGCTCCATCGGATCCTCGTATTCCCAGTTCAGGTTCACGATCGGATCGGGGAACACGCCACCCTCGGTGCGATAGAGCTCGCGCACCCGCAGGAAGATGTTCGACATGATCCACGTATCCGGCTTGGCCTGCCCCGGTGCGGTCGCGCCCGGCCAATGCCATTGCAGCCAGCGACCCGAGTTCACGGTCGCGCCCTCGTCCTCGGCGAAGCAGGTCGTGGGCAGTTCCAGCACCTCGGTCTGGATCGAGGCCATGTCGACATCGTTGTAGATGCCGTGATCCTGCCAGAAATGCGCCGTTTCCGTCTGCAGCGGGTCCATGACGACCAGCAGCTTCAGCTTGGACAGCGCGCTCAGCAGCTTGGCCCGGTTCGGGAAGCTGAGGAACGGGTTGAAGCCCTGGCAGAAATACAGGTTCACCTCGCCCTTGGACATCATGTCGAACATGCGCAGGATGTCGTAGGTCGGCACGTCCAGCTTGGGCAGGTAATCGTAGGCCCAGTCGTTTTCGGCCGTGGCGGCATCGCCCCACATCGCCTTCTGGAAGGACACGAAGAACTTGGGATAGTTCTGCCAGTAGCTGATCTGGTTCGGCCGCAGCGGGGCGTTCGCCTTGCCCGCGATATAGGTCTCGAAGTCGACTTCCGTATCGCGCGGGATGTTCATGTATCCCGGGATCAGGTTCGACATCAGGCCCAGATCGGTCAGACCCTGGATGTTGGCATGCCCGCGAAGCGCGTTCACGCCGCCGCCCATCATGCCGATATTGCCCAGGATCAGCTGCAGCATGGCCATGCCGCGGATGTTCTGCGCACCCTTGGAATGCTGCGTCCAGCCAAGCGCATAGACCGAGGTCATGACGCGGTCGGGCGCGCTGCATTCGCCGATCATCTCGCAGATGGTCAGGAACTTGTCCTTGGGCGTGCCGGTGACATTCTCGACGAATTCGGGGGTATAGACGTCCACATGTTCGCGCAGCAGGTTCCACACGCAGCGCGGATCCTGAAGCGTCGGGTCGATCATCGCGAAGCCGTCATCGCCGATCTGGTATTCCCAGTCGTCCATGTCGTAGCTGCGCGTTTCCTCGTCATAGCCGTTGAACATGCCCTCGGACCAGCCGAAGCCGTCCTTCACCAGGAACGCCGCATTGGTATAGTTGCGGACGTATTCCCACTGGACCTTGTCGTTTTCCATGCACCAGCGGATCACCCCCATCAGGAAGGCAATGTCTGCGCCCGGACGGATCGGGGCATAGTAATCCGCAACCGATGCGGTGCGGGTAAAGCGCGGGTCGACCACGATCAGCTTCGCGCCGCGACGGGCCTTGGCTTCGGTCACCCATTTGAACCCGCATGGATGCGCCTCGGCGGCATTGCCGCCCATGACGACCACGAGGTCGGTATTCTTGATGTCGGTCCAGGCGTTCGTCATCGCGCCACGGCCAAATGTCGGAGCCAAACTGGCCACCGTAGGTCCGTGTCAGACGCGTGCCTGGTTGTCGAAGCCGACCATCCCCATCGAGCGCACGACCTTGTAGGTGGTCCATGCGGCCTCGTTGGTGGAACCCGATGCGGCAAGGAAACCTGCCGTCGTCCAGCGGTTGACCGGCGTGCCGATCTCGTTCCGCTCGATCATGTTGGCGTCGCGGTCATCCTTGATGGCGCGGGCGATCTTGTCGAAGGCCTCGTCCCAGGTGATGTCCTGCCATTCGCCGCCGCCGGGGGCACGATACCGGGGCTTGGTCGCGCGGGTCTCGGATTTCACGAAATCCTTCAGCGCCGAGCCTTTCGGGCACAGCGTGCCGCGGTTCGTGGGGTGGTCGGCATCGCCTTCCACATGGACCAGCTCGGCGGTCTCGCCCGCCTTGAGGTCACCCTTGGAATACAGGATGATCCCGCATGCCACCGAACAATAGGTGCAGATGTTGCGCGTCTCGGTCATCGTGGCCAGCTTGAAGGCGCGCACATGTGCCGCCTCTGCCGCCTCGGCCTTGCCGAAACCCATCGCGCCTAGCGATGTGGCTGCAACCCCTGCACCCGCCAGCCGCAGGAAACTGCGGCGTGAAAGGTCCATATTCATTCGACCCCTCTCCCTTGCGATTAGGCTTGGTACAAATTGTGTACATATGCTCTGCCCGCAACGCGGGATTGTCAATATCCGTCGCAGACGATGCATCCTTCATCAGCCGCGCGCGACCTTTCGCCGCAACCTGCGCACGGGACGGGGAACGAAGATTGTCCGGTCTTGTTGTCCTGCGAGTTTCATGCAGGAGAACCCCATGCCAGACAGCCCCGATCTTCGTTGCGACGTCGCCGTCATCGGTGCCGGAACGGCAGGCATGTCCGCCGAACGCGCCGCGCGCGATGCCGGGGCCTCGACCCTGCTCATCGATCCGGAATTCCGCGGGACGCTTTGCGCGAATACCGGCTGCATGCCGTCCAAGCTGCTGCTGGCGGCGGCCCATGCGGCGCATGATGCGCGCAGGGCACCCGTCTTCGGCGTCCATCCCGGCACCCCCCGCATCGACGGCCCGGCGGTGATGCAGCGCCTGCGGGAGGAACGCGACCGCTTTGTCCAGGGCACGCGCGAAAGCTATGACGACCTGCCCGAAGGCGTCATGGTGCGCGCCACGGCGCAATTCGCCGCACCGAACCGCCTGATCCTGTCGGACGGGCGCCATGTCGAGGCCCGCGCCGTTGTCATCGCGACGGGGTCGGCGAATGCGATCCCCGGGCCGTTCGAGGATCTGGGCGACCGGATGCTGACGAACGAGACCGTGTTCGAGATTGAAGACCTGCCAAACAGCCTGGCCGTCATCGGCGCGGGTGCCATCGGGTGCGAACTGGCACAAGGCATGGCCCGTCTGGGCGTGGCCGTGTCCTTGTTCGATCATGGCACCAGCGTCGGCAAGGCCCGCTGCCCCCGCGTGGGTCGCGCGCTGGAACAGGCGCTTGCCCGCGATGTCGATCTGCATCTGGGCGTCGAGACCGAGGCCCGTGCCGAAGGCTTCGGCCTGCGCCTGAGCTGGAAATCCGAGGATGACAGCGGCGAGGAGTATTTCGACCGCGTGCTGGTCGCGGCGGGGCGTCCGCCCAACCTGAAGGGCCTGTCGCTGGAACATTCGGGGCTGGATCTGGACGACAAGGGCATGCCGGATTTCGACCGCCGCACCATGCGATGCAGGGACAGCGCGATCTTCATCGCGGGCGATGCCAATGCCGATGCGCCCTTCCTGCACGAGGCATCGACCGAAGGCGCCGTGGCCGGGCGCAATGCCGCGAACCTGCCCCGGATCAGCCCCGCGGACCGCAGCCCGGCCTTCGCCCTGACCTTCACCGATCCGCCCATGGCCGTGATCGGCGTCGCCCCCGAGGAAGGACGCATCTGCGGCAGTTCCGATTACGGCGACCAGGGCCGTGCCAAGGTCGAGGCGATCAACGAGGGGCTGATGCGCATCTATGCCGACGATCAGGGTCGTCTGACCGGGGCGGACCTGTGCTGTCCGGGGGGCGACATGCTGGCCCATATCCTGGCCTGGGCGATCCAGTCGGGCGCGACCGCGCCCCAGCTGCTTGCCATGCCCTTCTATCACCCTACATTGGTCGAGGGCATGAAACCGGCGCTGCGCGAGATCTGCGCCCAGGTCGATGCACCCCAACCCTCGGATCGCGATTTCGGCACGCCCCCGGGCGCATAAGGCAGGACGGACACATGAGCGAGAAGATCATCGACCTCGGCAACGGGTTCTGGAACATCCGTGGCGATCTGCGCCTTGGCGGGGTGCTGAATGTCGGGACGCACGCATCGCTGGTGCAGCTTGGGTCGGGCGAATTCGTGATGCTGGACAGCTATCCCCTGTCGGGCGACATCCGCGACCAGGTGATGGCGCTGACCGATCAGGGCCGCGCCGTGACGGCGGTGCTGAACCTGCATCCCTATCACACGCTGCATTGCAAGGCCGTGGCGCGCGACTTTCCGCAGGCGCGGCTCTATGGGACCGAACGGCATCGTGCCCAGCATCCGGATCTGGCATGGCAGCCCACCTTGATCGACACCCCCGAGGCTGCGGCCATCTTCGCATCCGATCTGGTCCTGACGGTGCCGCGCGGCATCGACCACACGACCGAGAATGACCGCGTGCATGCGGGATCGGTGCTGGCCTGGCACCCGGCCAGCGCGTCGCTGCATGTGGACGATACGCTGAACATCCTGCCCGTCCCCGGCCCGTTGAAGCGCGTCTTCGGCAAGGACAAGCTGATCATGCACCCGACCATGCCCAAGGCGCTGACCGCCGATCCCGACTGCATCCGGGAACTGACCGCCTGGATCGACGAGCTGGCCGAGATCTGCGCCGGTCTGCGCAACCTGTGTGCCGCGCATAACGGCATCCGAGAGTTCCGCGCGGGTGAATTCGCCCCGGCGCTGCGCGATGCGTTCCAGCGCAGTCTGCCCGGCCTTCAGAAGGCGATGCAGCCCTGATCTTGCGTCGGCATCTTCTCCGTCCTAGGGCTGGGCGAAACAGAGGTGCCGATGGAACCGATCACCCTTCAATCGGGCCGCGCAAGGGCCCGGCTTCTGCGCTTCGGGGCGATCCTGCAGGATCTGCGGGTCGAGGGCATCGACCGCCCGCTGGTGCTGGGTCACCCCGATCCCGCAGCCTACAAGGACAGTTTCGCGCATGTGGGCGCCGTCGTGGGCCGGTTTGCGAACCGCATCGCGGGGGCCCGGTTCGATCTGGATGGCACGTCATACCAGCTGGATGCGAATGATCGCGGCAACTGCCTGCATGGCGGGTCCGCTGCCGCATCCCTGCAGGATTGGACCCTGACCCGCACGACCGAGGACAGCGCCATGATGACGCTGACCCTGCCCGACGGGGCGGCGGGCTTTCCGGGCAGACTGCAGGCCTGGCTGCGGATCACGCTGAACGATGACGGCCGCCGGACCTCGTTGGATTTCGACCTTCAGGCGACCTGCGACAGCCCGTCGCCCTGCAGCCTGACGCATCACGGATACTTCGCGCTTGGAGGGGATGCGGGGGACCAGCTGCTGACCGTCCATGCCGACCGTTACCTGCCCGTGGACGGAACGGGCATTCCCCTGCCCGATGCGCCCGCCCCCGTTTTCGGCACGCGCTTCGATTATCGCCAACCGCGCCCCTTGGGACGCGACGGCATCGATCACTGCTTCTGCCTGTCGGATGGCGATCTGCCGATGCGCGAAGTCGCGACCCTGCAGTCGCAGGACCTGCGCCTGCGCGTCATGACCACGGCGGCGGGGCTGCAGATCTATGACGGCGGGCATTTCCCGGCCCATGGCATTCCCGCGCACAAGGGTCAGCTGGCCCGCCCCCGCGCCGCCGTCGCGTTCGAGGCGCAGGCATGGCCCGACGCCCCGAACAGGCCGGATTTCCCGAACGCGATCCTGCGTCCGGGCGACATCTGGCAGCAGCGCACCCGTTACGAGATCGAGCCCGCCTGACCGACCGCGACCCGCGCGACCCCATCCTCGAATTGCGGATGGCGGGCGGTGATGCGGATCTGACCCGCATCCCCCGTCAGGCGCAGCCACATCCCCGTGGTGCCACCCTGCAGGGGCCGCGCCTGGGGGCCGATGAGCGTGGCGGGCCCTTCGACTGTGACCTCGACGCTGCCCGCAAGGAAGGGCAGCCGGTTGCCCGCCTGATCCAGGGCGCGCACCATCACCCGCAGGTCGATATCGCCATCGGCGGGGACGGCGTCCAGATCGGGCGCGACCTGCAGCGTGGTGGGCAGCGGGTCGGCCACGAAATCGCGCCGCGCGACCGGCTTGCCGTCGATCAGGCCGGTGATGCTTCCGGGATGCCAGCTCATCCCCCAAAGGCCCAGTTCCTCGGGGCCGATATGGCGGTGGTCGATGATGACCGGCGGATGCGGCAGATGCGGATATCGTTCGTGATCGGGGCCCACGCGCCGGGTGACGCCCGCGCATTCGAACTCGACCTCGTCGCAATTCGTCAGCACGATCAGGGGCAGCACGCCGCCGATATTGCGCTCACCCCGCGCCCAGAAGGTCACCGGCTCCATCACCACGCCCTCGGATGCGGGTTTCTGGCTGGCATAGGCATGGGCCGCGAATTTCGGTTCGCGCCAGATGTCCATCACGCCGTGATGGCAGATGCGGTCGCCTGCGCCGAAATCCTTGTGCGTGTTGTAGTCGAACATGCACCAGCCGATGCAGCCCGCGATGTTCGGATCGCCATGCGCCGCGTTCAGCACGTCCAGATGCCGGACGACATGTTCCATCTGCCGCAGTTCGGGGTCGCCCGCCTTGGTGGGGAACATATGGCCGTTATATTCGGTCACCACATAGGGGACCGGCGCCTTCAGCCCCGTCACCTCGGTCTGCGACCGCAGGGGGGTGCGCGGGCGCTGGACCAGCGGCACCTCGGATTCGTCCAGGATGAAGTCGTTCATCGTATAGACGTCCTCCAGCATCTCGCTGTCGGTGATGAAGCGCACGCCGCCCGTCGCCCGCGTCGGGTCCAGTTCCCGCGCGACCGCGTTGGTGCGGACATAGAAGTCGTGATTGTCCTGGCTCTCGTTGATGCGCACGCCCCAGATGACGATGCTGGGGTGGTTCCAGTCGCGGCGGATCATCGCGCGGACATTTTCCACCGACGCATCCTGCCATGCCTGATCGCCGATATGCTGCCAGCCGGGGATCTCCTCGAAGACCAGCAGGCCGATCTCGTCGCAGCGGTCGATGAACCACGGGCTCTGCGGGTAATGCGAGGTGCGCACCATGTTGCAGCCCAGATCGCGCTTCAGGATCTCGGCGTCGCGTTCCTGCGCGTGACGCCCGGCGGCATAGCCCGCATGTGCCCAGCTCTGATGCCGGTTCAGGCCGCGCAGCTTGACGGGCTGGCCGTTCAGCACGAACCCCTCGGGGGTCCATTCGGCGGTGCGGAAGCCGAAGCGGTGGGTCGTCACGTCGCCCGTGTCGGGCAGCGTCAGTTCCACGGTATAGAGCGCCGGATCATCCAGCGACCACAGGCGCAGGCCGGTCAGGCCCGACAGGATCAGCTCTCCCTCGCCCTCGGTCGCGGCAATTTCCCGGTCGCCGTCCAGCAGGCGGGCGCGGACCGGGCCGGGGGCCGTGACCTCGGGGCGGATCACGACGGTCTTTTCGTCCGACAGCGCGTCCGGCGTCAGGATGCGCGCGTTGGTCAGATGCCGTTCGGGCAGAACCTCCAGCCAGACATCGCGATAGATGCCGGCATAGGTCAGATAGTCGATCTGCGCGCCGAAGGGTGGGATCGCGGGGTTTTCCGACCCGTCCAGATGCACGGTCACCACCGCCTGGCCGTCGCCCAGGTGATCGGTCAGATCGGCGGTGAAGGGGGTATAGCCGTCGGCATGGGCCGCGACCTGCACCCCGTTCACGAAGACCCTCGAATCCGCCATCGCGCCATCGAACCGCAGGCGCACATGGCGGCCCAGCCATGCCGGATCGGCGTCGATCACCCGCTGATAGGTGAAGGGCTTCTGAAAGCACGCCTCGTCGAAATAGGTCAGCGGCATGTCCACCGCGTTATGCGGCAGGCGCACCGCCTGTCCCGCCAGAACCGCTGCAGGGTTGGAATGGCCGGGCGCGAAGGTCCAGCCGTCATTCAGTTTCAGCGTCTCGCGCATGATCACCACTCTGCAAAGCTGCCGTCGGCATGGCGCCAGACGGGGTTGCGCCAGCGATGGCCCTGTGCGGCCATCTCGCGGACCTTATCCTCGTTCACCTCGACGCCCAGGCCCGGGCCCTGCGGGATCTTCACGAAACCGTCCTCGTAGTCGAAGACGCTCGGATCGACCAGGTAATCCAGCAGGTCGCTGCCTTCGTTGTAATGGATACCGAGCGACTGTTCCTGGATGAACGCGTTGTAGCAGACCGCATCCAGCTGCAGGTTCGCGGCCAACGCGATCGGCCCAAGCGGGCAGTGCAGCGCAAGCGCGACGTCATGCGCCTCGGCCATGGACGCGATGCGATAAGTTTCGGTGATGCCGCCTGCATGGCTGGGATCGGGCTGGACGATGTCAACGAAGCCGCCCTGCAGGATCGCCTTGAAATCCCACCTCGTATACAGCCGCTCGCCCAGGGCGATGGGGGTCGAGCAATGATTGGCGATCTCGCGCAGGGCCTCGGCATGTTCGGACAGGACCGGCTCCTCGATGAACATCAGGCGGAAGGGCTCCAGCTCGCGCGCCAGCACCTTGGCCATCGGGCGATGCACGCGCCCGTGGAAATCGATCCCGATGCCGAAATCCTGGCCCATCTCGTCGCGGATGGCCTGAACGCGCTCCAGCACCTGATCGACCTTGGCGTGGGTATCGACGAACTGCATCTCCTCGGTGCCGTTCATCTTGACGGCGGTAAAGCCCCGGTCGCCGCAATCGCGCGCCATGCGTGCCGTGTCGCCCGGACGGTCGCCGCCGATCCAGCTGTAGACCCGGATCCGGTCGCGCAGCTGGCCGCCCAGCAGCGCATGGACCGGAACGCCCAGATCCTTGCCCTTGATGTCCCACAGCGCCTGGTCGAGGCCCGCGATGGCCGACATGTGGATGCCGCCCCCGCGATAGAAGCCCGCGCGATACATGACCGTCCAGTGATCCTGGATCAGGCGCGGGTCGCGGCCGATCAGGTAATCCGACAGCTCTTCGACGCAGGCGGCGACGGATGCGGCGCGGCCTTCCAGCACGGGCTCGCCCCAGCCGCTGATGCCCTCGTCGGTGCTGATCTTGACGAAGCACCAGCGCGGCGGAACGATGAAGGTTTCGATCTGGGTGATCTTCATGGTCTCAGTCCTGGAATTCGGGTGCCGCGTGGGTGCGGCCGTTCATGAATGCATCCGCGACAAGGCGCAGCGGGGCCAGGTCGAAATCGCTCTCGCCACGGGCGACCAGTTCGACGAAACGGGCATAGAGCCGAGCATATTCGCGGTTCCCGCCCGATTGCATCTCGGTTCCGTCGACGATCAGGCGCGCCCCGCCATCGGCCAGGATCGCGGTGCCGTCATCCGTCTCGAAGCGGATCTGCCAGATATCCGCGCCCTGCTGGCGCCAATCCAGACGCGCGGTGACGGGGTGACCCGCATCCAGCACCAGATCGGCGGCGATGGGGGTCTGACAGTTCGAGGGAATGTGCAGCTCGGCCCCGACCATGCGGGCGGGCGCGGGCAGCACGGCGGTCAGGATCGACAGCGCGTTGATTCCCGGATCGAAGACGCCAAGCCCGCCCGCCTGCCAGATCCATTGCTGACCCGGATGCCATTTGCGCACATCCTCGGCCCAGTCGATATGGGTGCGGCGCAGGGTGCGGCCCGCAAGCCAGTCGCGGCAGGCATCGACCGCCGCGGCCTCTCGCGAGTGCCAGGTCGCGAAGATGGTCAGGCCGCGCGATTTCGCCTCGGCCGCCAGCAGTTCCAGTTCCGACAGCGTTGCACCGGGGGGCTTTTCCAGCATCAGGTGGCGGTTCGCGCGCAGGACCGACATGGCCTGTTCGAACCGACCTTGCGGGGGCGTGCAGAGCGACACGGCATCGACGCTGTCCGCCGCCAGCAACGCATCGACATCGGAATGGTTCGCCACGCCTTCGGCCTGTGCGTTGCGGCTGGCGATATCGGTCAGCACGATGCCCGGCGTCGCATCGATGGCGGGCAGGTGCTGGGCCCGGGCAATGGTCCCCAGACCCACAAGGCCAAGCTTCAGATCGCTCATCTCAGGCGCTGCCCAGTCTCGGCGTCGAAGAAATAGGCCGCCGCAGGGTCGAAGGTCAGCCCCACGGTGCCACCGCCCGCCGGGTCGAGGCGTTTGTCGGTCTGCACGACCAGCTTCTCGCCCGACGGGGCGGTCAGATGCGCGAAGGTCATCCCGCCCAGGTTCTCGGCCAGCTCGACCCGGAAGGGCCCGTCGCCCTCGATCTTCAGAACGTCGGGGCGCAGGCCCATCTCGATCTTGCGCCCCTCCAGCAGGTTGCCGTTCGAATGGGGGATCGGCATCGCGAAGGCGGGCACGTCCAGCCGGCCGTCCTTCACCTGCCCCTGCACGAAGTTCATCGAGGGGCTGCCGATGAAGCCCGCCACGAAGCGGTTGTCCGGATCGTCGTACAGATGCATGGGCGCGCCGACCTGCTCGATCCGGCCCGCCCGCAGGACGACGATCTTGTCGGCCATGGTCATCGCCTCGACCTGGTCATGGGTGACATAGATCATCGTGGCCTTGATCTCGCGGTGAAGGCGCGCGATCTCGGCCCGCATCTCGACCCGCAATTCGGCGTCCAGGTTCGACAGCGGTTCGTCGAACAGGAAGACCTTGGGCCCCCGCACGATGGCGCGACCGATGGCGACGCGCTGGCGCTGACCGCCCGACAGGGCGGCAGGCTTGCGATCCAGCAGCGGTTCCAGCTTGAGGATGCGCGCGGCCTCGGCGACCTTGTCGCGGATCTCGGCCTTGGGATGGCGGTTCATCTTCAGGCCGAAACCCATGTTCTCGGCCACGGTCATGTGCGGATAGAGCGCGTAGGTCTGGAAGACCATCGCCACGCCGCGATCGGCAGGTTCCGCATGGGTGACATCGTCATCCTCGATACGGATCTGGCCGTCGCTGGTCTCCTCCAGTCCCGCGATCATGCGCAGCAGCGTGGACTTGCCGCAGCCCGAAGGCCCGACGAAGACGCAGAATTCGCCCTGCTCGACCTTCAGATCGACGCCGTGAATGACCCGCACGGGGCCGAAATCCTTGGTGACGCGGTTCAGCTGTACGCCGGACATGCGGACCTCATTGCTTGGTTTCAGGAAAGCGCCACGCCTCGGCGGCGGCGGCGATGGCTGCGCTGGCATCGGTCACGGGACCGGCCAGCGCCAGAAGCTGATCGCGCGAGGTGGCGGCGGTGGTGGTGGTTACCGACAGCGCGCCCAGCATGCGCCCCGATTTCGACAGGATCGGCACGGCGATGCAGGCGATGCCCGCCTCGTGTTCCTCGTCGTCCAGCGCGTATCCGCGGTCGCGGATAAGGGCCAGTTCGGCCTTCAGCGCCTCGGGGGTGGTGATGGTCCGGGGCGTATGCCCGTGGAAGGATTGCCGGGATATCGCCTGTTCCAGCCGCGCATCGGACAGATGGGCCAGCATCGCCTTGCCCACACCCGTGCAATAGGCCGGTCCGATCTTGCCCGATTGCGAGAACATCTCGACCGGCTGGCGGGCGTTGCGCTTGTCCACATAAAGGACGGCACCGTTGTCCAGCTGCGCCAGGTGCACCGTCTGCCCGATCCGGTCGGCCAGATCGTCGATGATGCCCTTGGCCAGGGGCGCCAGGCTGGATTGCGCCCAGGCCGAATGCGCCAGGCGCACAAGGCGCATGCCCGGCGCATAGGTCTGGCGATCCTCGTCGAACAGCAGCATGTCCTGGTTCGCCAGCACCTGCAGGAAACGATAGAGCGTCGCCTTGGGCAGGCCCGCGCGCGGCATGATTTCCGCAAAGCGCACGGGCCGGCCGAATTCGGCCACGAGGTCCAGCACCGCCAGGGTGCGACCCACCGTCCCGTCCGAAGTTTCGCGATCATGCGCCGTCACGTCGATCCCCCTCCCGCTCTGGCTGTTGTTGACAGGCTAGTCGATTCGCAGCATAGTTTCAATATTCAAAACCAAGTTTCAAATAATGGAACCAACTCGGGAGGAGACCATGTTCCAGGTTAAGCACGGACTGGTGTTGGCGGCATTGCTGGGCACGACCGCACCGGCCTTCGCGCAGACGCGGACGCTGGTGATGAACACCGACGCGTCCGACCCCGCCCCCAAGGCGGCGTTCGAGCAGCTGATCGCGGATTTCGAGGCCGAGTATCCCGACATCAAGGTCGAGGTGAACGTCTTCGATCACGAGGGGTACAAGACCGCGATCCGCAACTTCCTGACGGCCGACGCGCCGGATCTGGCGAACTGGTACGCGGGCAACCGCATGCGCCCCTTCGTCGAGGCGAACCAGTTCATGGACGTGTCGGATGTCTGGGCGGAAAACGGGCTGGAGGAGAGCCTGCATTCCGCCGCATCCTCGATGACCATCGACGGCAAGCAATGGGGCGTGCCCTACACCTACTACCAGTGGGGCATCTACTATAACCGCGACGCCTATGCGCAGGCGGGCGTGGACCCCGAATCCATCGAGACTTGGGACGATTTCATCGCCGCCTGCGAGAAGATCGACGCCGCCGGCATCGACTGCCTGACCACCGGCAGCAAGGCGCTGTGGCCTATCGCGGGGATCTTCGACTATGTGAACCTGCGCACGAACGGCTACGATTTCCACATGCAGCTGACCTCGGGCGAGGTTCCCTGGACCGACGATCGCGTCAAGGCGGCCTTCGCGAACTGGGAAAAGGTGCTGCCCTATACCACCGACAACCATGCGGCCATCGACTGGCAGGACGCGGTGGCGAACCTGGTCCAGGGCAAGGCCGCCAACTATGTCATGGGGAACTTCGCGGTCGCGGCCTTCAAGGATGGCGGCATGACCGACGAGAACCTGGGCTTCATGCCCTTCCCGACCATCGATGACAGCATCGCCCGGGCGGAGGATGCGCCCACCGACACCATCCACATCCCCGCAGGCGCCAAGAACCCCGAGGATGCCAAGCTGTTCCTGGCCTTCCTTGCCCGCGCCGACGTCCAGACCAAGATGAACGAGACGCTCGGCCAGCTGCCGATCAACGCCGACAGCACGGTCGTCGACGACCCCTATCTGCAGCAGGGCTTCGAGATGCTGTCCTCGGCCGAGGGCGGGATCGCGCAGTTCTTCGACCGCGACGCCAGCCCCGAGATGGCCAAGGCCGGGATGGAGGGCTTCCAGGAATTCATGGTCCGCCCCGAACGCCTCGACCAGATCCTCGATCGTCTGGAACGCCAGCGTCAGCGCCTTGCCGGCAAGTGATGCCTGACAGGGGGCGGCCTGTCCGCCCCCTCCCTTACGCCCACCCCATCCGGAGGACGAGATGTCCCTCACCCCCGACACCTTCGGCACGCCTGCGCCGCGCAAGCGTCGCCGCAACCAGCTGACGCCCTGGCTGTTCCTTGCGCCCGGCATCCTGATGTTTGCCGTCTATGTCGTCATCCCGATCTTCCAGTCCTTCTGGATCTCGTTCCATTCCTGGGACGGCATCGGAGAGGCAAGCTGGGTCGGGCTCTCCAACTATTCCGAGCTGTGGTGGGACGACGCCTTCTATACCAGTCTGAAGAACAACATCATCTGGCTGGTCCTTTACATGCTGGCAGTTCCCCTGGGGCTGCTGATCGCGCTGTTCTTGAACCAGACCGTGCGCGGCATTCGCATCTACAAGTCACTGTTCTTCTTCCCCTTCGTGATCAGCCAGGTCGTCGTGGGCCTGATGTTCTCGTGGTTCTACGCCCCCGATTTCGGCCTTTTCTACACCCTGATCGAGGCCGTGACCGGGAACGGCGTCGCGATCCTTGCCGATGAACGCTTCGTCACCTACGGCATCATCGCGGCCGGCCTGTGGCCGCAGATCGCCTATTGCATGATCCTGTACCTGACGGGCCTGAACGCCGTCGCACCCGACCAGATCGAGGCCGCGCGTCTGGACGGTGCCAAGGGCTGGCGGATGCTGTGGCACGTCGTCATCCCGCAGCTGCGTCCCGCGACCTTCATCGCCGTGGTCGTCACCGTCATCGGCGCGCTGCGCAGTTTCGACCTCGTGTCGATCATGACCGCGGGCGGCCCCTTCGGGTCGTCGCGCGTGCTGTCCTACTACATGTACGAACAGGCCCTGTCGGAATACGGCTACCGGATGGGTTACGGCGCGGCCATCGCCGTGGTGCTGTTCGCCATCATGATGATCTTCATTTCGGGCTTCATCTGGAAGATGTGGCGCGACGAGAGAGGGGTCTGACCCATGTTTCCCCGTCCCATCCAGACCCTGTCGCCTGCCGCGCAGCGTGGATACAAGATCGCCCTGCCGATCATGCTGATCCTGTGGCTGCTGCCGCTTCTGGGGGTCGCGCTGACCTCGTTCCGGCCTTCGAGCGACCTGGCCCAGGGCAACTACTTCGGCATGCCCTCGCGCATCGCCTTCGAGAACTATCTGGACGTGTTCCGCAATTCGCCCTTCGCGCAATACCTGTGGAACAGCTTCCGCGTGACCATTCCGGTCGTCATCGGCGCGGTCGGGCTGTCCTGCCTGACAGGCTTCGCGCTGGCCGTGTACCGGTTCCGCCTGTCGATGGTGGTGTTCTTCATGTTCGTCGCGGGCAATTTCGTGCCCTTCCAGATCCTGATGGTGCCGGTGCGCGACCTGACGGTGAACATGGGGCTGTACAACAGCATCACCGGGCTGGCGCTGTTCCACATCGCGTTCCAGACGGGCTTCTGCACGCTGTTCATGCGCAACTTCATCAAGGCGCTGCCCAAGGAGCTGATCGAGGCCGCCCGCGTCGAGGGCGTGAGCGAGTGGCAGATCTTCTGGCACATCGTCATGCCGCTGGTGCGTCCGGCCATCGCCGCGCTGTCGGTCCTGATCTTCACCTTCATCTGGAACGATTACTTCTGGGCCACCGTCCTGACCACCGGTGCCAGCACGCAGCCTATCACGGCGGGTCTGAACAGCCTGAACGGACAGTGGATCGCGGCCTGGCACCTCGTCAGCGCGGGTTCGATCCTGGCGGCGCTTCCGCCGGTCCTGATGTTCTTCCTGATGCAGCGGCACTTCATCGCCGGTCTGACGCTCGGTGCCGTGAAATGAGCTTCTGGCGTATCGACACCCCGACACAGACGCTGGTCTTCGGATCGGATGGCGGGCTTGCCTGCTGCCACTACTGGGGCGCGCCCCTGCCCGACGGCACCGACCTTGCCGCGATGGTCGCGGCGGGACGCGGGGGCATCACCGGCGGCATGCTGGACCAGGTGCCGCCCCTGTCGCTGGCCCCCGAGGCGCGACGCAGCTTTCCGGGGCAGCCGGGGCTGGTGGCCTTCGGACCCGACGGCGCGCAGCTGGAACCCGAATGGCAATTCGCCGGGGCGGACCATGACGGCGGCACGCTTGCCCTGCGCCACAAGGCGCAGGGGCTGGCGCTGGACTTCACCATCCGCGCGCTGGATCACGGGCTTGTCGCGATCTCGGCGCAGCTGCGATCCGACCTGCCGATCCGGCTGCACTGGCTGACGGCGGGGGCGCTGCCCCTGCCCGCGCATCTGGACCGGCTGACCGAATTCGCGGGTCGCTGGACGCGCGAATGGCAACCGGTGACGACGGTGCTGGACCACGGCATGCGGGTGCGCGAGGCCCGCACCGGGCGCTCGGGGCATGAACATCCGCCGCACATGATCCTTGCGGCCCAGGGCACGACCAACACGCGGGGCGAGAACCTGGCCATTCATTACGGCTGGTCGGGCGGTCACCGCATGGTGGTCGAAACCCTGCCCGAGGGTCGCCGCCAGTTGCAGCTGGGCCATGTCACCGGGTCGGAACGCGCCCCGGCCACGGCCTTCGCCACCGCCGAGATGATCGTCGCACGCAGCGACGAGGGCCTGAACGGCACGGCGATCCCGTTCCAGCGCCATATCCGCGACCACCTGCCGCCCGCGCGCCAGCCCCGCCCCGTCCATTACAACGGGTGGGAGGCGATCTATTTCCGCCACGACCAGGCCGAGCTGCGCCGCATCGCGGACCGCGCCGCCGAACTGGGGGCCGAGCGCTTCGTGCTGGACGATGGCTGGTTCGGGCTGCGCGACGACGACACCTCGTCGCTTGGGGACTGGGTCATCGACCCGCGTAAGCACCCCGAAGGCTTCAGCCCGCTGATCGATCATGTGCGTGCCTTGGGCATGCGCTTCGGCCTGTGGTTCGAACCAGAGATGATCAACGAGGACAGCGACCTTCACCGTGCGCATCCCGACTGGGTCATGGGCCCCGCCGATCAGATCCGGGGCCGCAACCAACTGCACCTGGACATGAGCCGCAAGGACGTGCGCGACCACCTGTTCGCCCGCATCGACGCCGTGCTGTCCGATAACGACATCGATTACGTCAAATGGGACCACAACCGGCTGACGCCCTTCCCCGACGCGGCCCAGACGCGCGGTGTCTATGCCCTGCTGGACCGGCTGCGGGCGGCGCATCCGGGCGTCGAATTCGAAAGCTGCGCCTCGGGCGGGGGGCGCATCGACGCGGGTATCCTGACCCGCTGCGGACGGGTCTGGCTGTCGGACAGCAACGACGCGCTGGAACGGCTGCGCATTCAGCATCACGCGGCATCGCTGTTGCCCGCCTGCGCGACGGGCAGCCATGTCGGCCCGCGCGACTGTCACACCAGCCACCGCGTCCTGCCGATGGCCCTGCGCGCATGGACCGCGGCGCAGCGGCACATGGGCTTCGAGATGGACCCCCACGAGCTGACCGAGGACGAGGCCGCAACCCTGACCCGCGTCACCGCCTGGTGGAAGGCCAATCGCGACTGGATGATGGCGGGCGACATCTGGCGGCTGGACCGCCCCGACGACGCGTTGGCCGAAATGCAGCTGGCCGCCGACAGGTCGCGCTTCGCGGTCTTCGCGGCCCAGATCACCGCGCCCGTCGCGCTGCAGCCGCCGCTGCTGCGGCTGACCGGGCTGGACGCGGACGCGACCTATCGCCTGCGCCTGATCGAGGCGCCCTTGCGGCATGCGACCTCTCGTGTCGCGCTGACCGAGGGGGAAATCACCCTGTCCGGCGCAGTTCTCATGGCGCAGGGGGTT
The DNA here is from genome assembly GCF_018860625.1 of Paracoccus sp. C2R09. GTDB lineage: Bacteria > Pseudomonadota > Alphaproteobacteria > Rhodobacterales > Rhodobacteraceae > Paracoccus. Next base: position 195,533 of record NZ_JAHKQB010000023.1, on the reverse strand, counting down.
GCGTTGCCGCCCGCCTTCCCGCAGTCCATCGCCGTCATCGAAGGAGAGCGTTTGTGACAGGAACGATCGACTGGATCGCCGCCGACTGGGGCACGACCAACCTGCGGCTCTGGGCCATGTCGGGCCGCGTGCCCGTCGAGGCCCGGACCGACCCCCGCGGCATGAGCGGCCTTGCGCCCGGGGATTACGGCACCGTCCTGACCGAGGCGACCGCGGGCTGGCCCGCCGTTCCGGTCATCGCCAGCGGCATGGTCGGGTCGCGCCAGGGCTGGTCCGAGGCCCCCTATGCCCCCGTCCCCTGTCCGGCCACGCCGCGCCTCGTGCCGGTGCCGGGCGACCCCGGCGGGCGGCCCGTGCGCATCGTCTGCGGCCTCCGGCAGGACGATCCCGCCGATGTCATGCGTGGAGAGGAAACCCAGATCGCGGGGCTTCTGGCCGCCCATCCCAAGTTCGACGGCGTGGCCTGCCTGCCCGGCACCCATACCAAATGGGTCCGCATTTCCGCCGAGGAGATCTGCAACTTCAAATCCGTCATGACAGGCGAGATCTTCGGCCTGATCGCGGGACAATCGGTCCTGCGCCATTCGGTCGAGGGCGGCGAATGCGACATGCCCGCCTTCCTTGCCGCCGTATCGGACGCCTTGGCCCGCCCCGAGCGCGGCTATGGCAACCTGTTTCAGATCCGCGCCGAGGGGTTGCTGGGCGACCTGCCGCCCCAGATCGCCCGCGCGCGCCTGTCGGGCACGCTGATCGGCTGGGAACTGGCGGCGACCAAGCCCTGGTGGCTTGGCAGCGACATCACCATCATCGGCGCATCCAGCTTGGCCCGGCTCTATTCCGAAGCGCTGAGCGCGCAGGGGCTGGCCCCCCGCAGCGTCTCGGTCGAGGACGCGACCCTGGCCGGGCTGAGCGCCGCATATGACCGCTTCAGATCGGAAGGTTGACCCCATGTCACGACCCCTCATCGCCATCCTGCGCGGCCTGACCCCGCCCGAGGCCCCCGCCATCGCCCGCGCCCTGATCGAGGCGGGCGTCACCCGGATCGAGGTCCCGCTGAATTCGCCCGATCCGATCGACAGCATCCGGTTGATCGCGCGCGAATTCGGGCAGGATGCCACCATCGGCGCGGGCACCGTGCTGAATGTCGATCAGGTCGCGGCCGTGGCAGATGCGGGCGGGCGGATGGTCCTGTCGCCCAATTGCGATGCAGACGTGATCCGTGCCACCCGTCAGGCGGGCATGGACAGCTTTCCGGGCGTGATGACCCCGTCCGAGGCCTTCGTCGCGCTGAATGCCGGGGCGTCGGGGCTGAAACTGTTTCCGGGCGAACTGATCGGCCCCGTGGGTCTGCGCGCCATGCGGGCGATCCTGCCGCAGGGCACCGAATGCTGGGCCGTGGGCGGCGTGTCCGCCGACAACATGGCCGAATGGCGCAAGGCCGGGGCCGCGGGATTCGGCATCGGGTCGTCGATGTACAAGCCGGGCGACACCCCCGGGATCGTGGCCGAGAAGGCCCGCCGCATGGTCGCCGCATGGGACGAGGTCGCAGCATGATCTTCGACGACCGCCAATGCGCCCTGGGCGAAGGCGCCCTGTGGCATTCGGATCGCGACGCGCTGATCTGGTTCGACATCCTGGGCCGCCGCATGTTCATGCGGGCGCTTGACAGCGACCGGCAGGAATGGCGCTTCGACGATCACGTCTCGGCGGCGGGGATCGTGGATCGCGACCGCCTGCTGGTCGCCTCGAGCCGTGCGCTGTCGCTGTTCGACCTGCGCGACGGCACCAGCCAGGAACTGGTCCCGCTGGAGGCCGACAAGCCCGTCACCCGATCGAACGATGGCCGCGCCGATCCGCAGGGCGGTTTCTGGATCGGAACGATCGGCCTGAGCGCCGAAGAGGGCGCGGGATCGATCTGGCGTTATCACAAGGGCGAAATCCGGCGGTTGTTCCCGGACATCACGATCACCAACGCGATCTGCTTCACGCCCGACGGGCGCATGGCGCATTTCGCGGACACGGCCAGATCGACCGTCTGGCGCGTCGCGCTGGATGCCGATGGCTGGCCCGCGGGCGACCCCCAGCCATGGCTGGACCTGTCGGCCGAGGGGCTGAACCCGGACGGCGCGGTGATCGACACGCAGGGCGGCTTCTGGACCGCGCAATGGGGCGCGTCGCGCGTGGCGCGGTATGATGCCGAAGGTCGTTTCGACCGCGCGATCGACATGCCCGCCCGCCATGTCAGCTGCCCCGCCTTCGGCGGCCCGGACCTGACGACGCTGTTCGCGACATCGGCCCTGCAGGGTCTGGACGATCCGGCACCCGAAGACGGCTGCGTCTTCCACGCCCCGGCAGGCATCGCCGGTCAGCCCGAATACCGGGTCCTGATCGACTAGACCTCGACCTCGATCCGACCCATCGGATTGGCACAGCAGGCGAGGATCCAGCCTTCCTCGATATCCTCGTCGCTGATGCCGCCGTTATGGACCATATGCACCTCGCCGGACAGTTTCCGGATCCGGCAGGTGCCGCACAGACCGAAGGTGCAGCCAGAGGGGATGTTCAGGCCCGCGCGCTTGGCCACGGCCAGCACCGTGTCGGTTTCCGAACAGGCCGCCGCCACGCCGCTGCCCGCAAAGACGACCTGGGCGCGCGCATCCTCGTCGGGCGACACGTCGTCCAGCACCGGGGCCTCGGCAAGGGTCGCAACCGGCGCGCCGAAGCTCTCCTGGTGATAGCGGTCCATGTCGTAGCCGAGCGATGCGAGCATCTCTCGCACCGCCTGCATGAAGGGCTCGGGGCCGCAGCAGAACACTTCCCGGTCAAGATAGTCGGGTGCCATCAGGCCCAGCATGATCTGCGACAGGCGGCCCTGGTATCCGTGCCAGGTCCGATAGGGCTCCAGCTCCTCGACCGTGAAACGCAGCTGGACCCCGGGCACACGAGACGAGAACTGCTCCAGCCGGTCGCGGAAGATGATCTCGGACGGGGTGCGGGCCGCGTGGACGAAGACGATGTCGGTATCCTGCGGCTGGTCCCAGGCCCATGTCGTCATCGACATCATCGGCGTGATCCCCGACCCGGCCGAGATGAACAGGTATTTCCGCGCCGGATGCCGATGGAAGCTGAAGATCCCCGCGGGGCCGAATGCGCGCAGCCGCATCCCGGGGCGCAGCTTGTCCAGCATCCAGCGCGTGCCCACCGAATCCGGCTGCGCCTTGACCGTGACCGAGATCGACAAGGGCCGCGAGGGCGACGAGCTGATCGTATAGGTTCGCTGCACGTTCCCGCCCGGAACCGGCAGGTCGAGGGTGATGAACTGCCCTGGCGAATAATCGAACCAGGCCCCCGAAGGCGCGCGGAAGGTGAATGTCGCGCAATCCCGCGTCTCGGGCGTGACCATCACGCATTCCAGCTGTTCGTCGTCCGACCAGGGTTCGGCCGACCAGTTCAGGCGCATCCGCTTCATCGCCATCACTCGGCCGCCATCGTCTGCGGGCCCAGCCGTTCGGCCATCGTCGCGCAATACCAGTCGGTGAACTGGATCACGCCCTCTTCCTGCAGCGTCGAATAGGGTCCGGGCTCGTAGGCCGGGGACAGGATGCCCGCCTGGTTCTCCTCGACCACGATCCGGTCCTCGTCATTCGTGTGCATCCAGACATGGGTCAGGTCGGCCAGGTCGTAATCCACCCCCTCGACCGCGTCCTTGTGGACCAGCCAATGCGTCGTCACCTGCGTTTCGGTCGGACCGATGGGGACGACGCGGAAGACGACGGAATGATCGGCCAGGAAGTGGTTCCAGGTGTTGGGATAGTTGAAGAACAGCAGCGCCCCCGCATCCGCGAAGGGAACCGTTCCCATGCGCTGCCGAACGGCGGCCTTGCCGCTGAGGGTATAGCTTTCGGCGTGGTTCAGCAGCGGGATGCGGGCCAGCCGCCACTGCATCTGCGGATGGTGCACGAAGCGCGACGGCAGATCGGCCCCCTCGCAGCGCTTCCAGTGATCGATGATCTCGGGGCTGGCGCTGTCGGGCCCCTCCATCGCGGTCATGGACGGGTCGTCGGAATAGGTCCGGCACAGCGACGGATGGCTGCCCCCGCAGTGATAGCATTCGCGGTTGTTCTCGATCACCAGCTTCCAGTTGCCCCGCTCCACGATGGTCGAGCTGTGGGCGATGCGCGCATCCTTCAGCCCGTGCGGCCCGACATAGCGCATGATCTGGGCCGCCATCTCGTTGATGGGCGGCGGGATCTTCGCAAGGCAGATGAAGATCAGCCCGGCGATGTCCACGCAATGGACGGGCTTCAGTCCGTATTTCGAGGGATCGAAATCCGGGCCCATGTCGCGGGCGAAGATCAGCTTGCCGTCCAGGTCGTAGGTCCATTGGTGATAGGGGCAGACCAGCTTGGGGTTCGTCCCGCTGGCCGTCGCGCAAAGCCGCTGACCCCGGTGACGGCAGACATTGTGGAACGCCCGGACGCGCCCGTCCGCACCCCGCGTCACGATCACCGGGTATTCGCCCACCTGCATCGTGGTGAAACTGCCGGTCTTCGGCAATTCGGCCGCGGGCCCCGCGAACAGCCATTCGCGGTACCAGATCATCTCCAGATCGTCGCGATAGGTCGTCTCGCTGCAATAGAGATCGCGGGGCAGCGAATGCTTCGCCTGCCGCTGCGCGATAAGCTGGGCCGTGGGGGTCGGATTGGTCATGGCGCGGCGCGATTCCTGCTGGCTGGGTGCATCCTTCCCCCTCACGATAATCGGCGCCCCGTGGCGGTTTTGCCGATTTGCGACATTCCGGGCGCGAAAACGGACATGCGATCCGGCATGGCAATGTTCCGCGCATCAATGGAAAAACATTCCATTATTTTCTTGGCAAGTTCCGCGCGCTGCCCTAGACAGGATGCCAAGGGAAATTCCTGCGCCATGAAGGGGGAACCATGTCCGAACGCCTCGACCGCCACGGCCTGTCCGTGGACGCACAGCTTGCCGATTTCATCGAGACCCGCGTCCTGCCCGGAACGGGCGTGGATGCCGACCGCTTCTGGCGCGGCTATGCCGACCTGATCGACGGCTTCGCCCCCGAGAACCGCGCCCTGCTGGCCAAGCGCGAGGAACTGCAGACCCAGATCGACGACTGGCATCGCGCGCGCGGCAACCAGTCCTGGGACGCCGCCGCCTATCGCGCCTTCCTGACCCGGATCGGATACCTGGTCCCCGAACCCGCGCCCTTCACCATCGAGAACGGCGATATCGACCCCGAGATCGCGACCCTCGCAGGTCCGCAACTTGTGGTTCCGGTCAGCAATGCGCGCTTCGCGCTGAACGCGGCGAATGCGCGTTGGGGCTCGCTCTATGATGCGATGTACGGGTCCGACGTGATGGGGCCTGCCCCCTCGGGCGGGTTCGACGCGGATCGCCGCGATGCCGTCGTGGCCCGCGTCGCGGCCTTCCTGGACGAGACCTTCCCGCTGACCGGCGGCAGCCATACCGCGGTCGAGGGGTACGGCGCGGATGATCAGGGCCTTGTCGCCACCATCGGCGGTCAGCCCGTGCGCCTGGCCGACCCGGCGGCCTTCATCGGCACGCGTACCGATGGAGGCGATACCGGATACCTGCTGCGCCATAACGGCCTGCATGTCGAACTGGTGATCAACCCGACCGACCCGATCGGGGCGGCATCGAAATCCGGCCTGCGCGACGTCGTGATGGAGGCCGCGCTCAGCGCGATCCAGGATTGCGAGGACAGCGTCGCCGCGGTGGATGCCGAGGACAAGACCGCCGTCTATGCCAACTGGCTGGGCCTGATGAAGGGCGATCTGGCCGAGACGTTCCGCAAGGGCGGCAAGGACATGACCCGCCGACTGCAGGGCGACCGCGTCTTCACGCGCCCCGACGGATCCGAACTGACCCTGCAGGGCCGTGCGCTGCTGCTGGTGCGCAATGTGGGCCATCTGATGACGACGGATGCGGTGCTGAAGGACGGCCAGCCCACGCCCGAGGGCATGATGGACGCGATGGTCACGACCGCCTGCGCCATGCACGATCTGGCCAAGACCGAAGGTCCCCGCAACAGCCGCTGCGGCGCGATCTATGTCGTGAAGCCCAAGATGCACGGCCCGGCCGAGGCCGATTTCGCAAATCGCATCTTCGCGCATGTCGAGAAGGTGCTGGGCCTGCCCGCAAATACCGTCAAGCTGGGCCTCATGGACGAGGAACGCCGCACCAGCGCGAACCTTGCGGCCTGCATCCATGCCATCCGCGACCGGATCTTCTTCATCAACACGGGCTTCCTCGACCGCACCGGGGACGAGATCCACACCTCGATGCAGGCGGGCGCCTTCGTCGGTCGCGACGGGATGAAATCGGCCGGCTGGTTGAAATCCTACGAGGATCGCAACGTGCTGATCGGCCTTGCTGCCGGGATGCGGGGCCGCGCCCAGATCGGCAAGGGCATGTGGGCCAAGCCCGACGCCATGGCCGAGATGCTGGAGGCCAAGATCGGCCACCCGAAATCGGGGGCCACGACCGCCTGGGTGCCCAGCCCGACGGCGGCCACGCTGCATGCGATGCATTACCATGCCGTCGATGTGGGCCAGGTGCAGGATCGGATGACCGCCAACCCCCTGCCCGATCTGGACACGCTGCTGACGCCCGCGCTGGCGACCGAACCCATGTCCCAGGCCCAGATCGAGCGCGAGCTGGAAAACAGCGCGCAGGGCATCCTGGGATATGTCGTGCGTTGGGTCGATCAGGGTATCGGCTGTTCCAAGGTGCCCGATATCGACGACGTGGCCCTGATGGAGGATCGCGCGACCTGCCGCATCAGCGCGCAATACCTGGCGAACTGGCTGGAACACGGCCTGGTGACCACCGATCAGGTCGAGGATGCGCTGCGCCGCATGGCCGCCAAGGTCGATGCGCAGAATGCGGGCGATCCGGCCTATCGTCCCATGGCACCGGGCTTTGACGGTCCCGCCTTCCAGGCCGCGCGCGATCTGATCCTGACGGGCACGCGCCAGCCCTCGGGCTATACCGAACCCGCGCTTCATGCCCGCCGGGCCGAGGCCAAGGCCCAGGGCTGACCCACCCGCCTTGCGGGAACCGTTCGGGCGCGCGGGGGATTTCCCTTGCGCGCCCCCGCCGTCTGGGGCCGCCATCAAACGGGGGACATCATGGACGACCGACAGATTTCCGAATTCGAAGGCCGCCTTCTGGCACAGCGCCGGTTGCTGGCGCGGCTGATCGCCGCCATGCCCGATGCCGCGCGCGAGGATATTCGCGGCTTCATGACCGACCGTCTTCTGCCCCGCGACGGGCAAGAGGATCCGGGCGCCGTTCCTTCGGTCGGGCAGGCGCTGGATCACGCGATGGCCGATGAATTCCGCCGCATCGATCGCCTTGTGGGCGACCGCCTGAACGAAGGCTAACGCCTGTCGATCATCGCCTGAAGCGTTGCGGGATCGAACAGCAGGTCCAGATCGATCCGCGCATGCAGGCGTGCAAGCAGCAGATACAGCCCGCCCAACTTGCGATGCAGGAACAGGATGTCGGGCGGCGGCATCTCAGCCGCCGCGCGGCTGCGCGCCAGATCCAGCGCCAAGTCCGCGATCTGCTGGGGGATCTGCGTCGTCGCCACGTCGAAGACCCCGCCCTGCCGCAGCGGCGCGAAGGCGATCTGCATCATGTCCAGCAATGCCGCCTGATGATCGGGGGCGGTCCTGTCCCGGAAATACCCGATATCCACTGCCGCTGCCGCGATGGCATCCCGGTCGCCCGACAGGCCTGCCCGCAGCATCGCCAGGTATTGCGGCGCGACCTCGGGGCGGAACCCGCGCGTGGCCCCGAAATCCAGAAGGACGATGCGTTCGGATTTTGGATGCCACCGGAAATTCGCGAAATTCGGATCGGTCTGCATGTGGTCGAACAGGAACAACTCTTTCGTGACCAGCTGCGCAAGCCGATGACCAACCCTGTCGCGGGTTTCCTGCGGGGCGTCGGCCAGAACCTCGATGGGTTGGCTGTCGATGAAATCCATCGCCAGGACCGAGCTGGTGGTCAGCTCCTCCACGGGACGCGGCAGCATGAAGCCCGGATCGTCGCCCAGATGCCGGGCATAGGCGCGCATGGCCTCGGCCTCTTGCAGGTAGTCGGCCTCTTGCCGCAGCTGCGTCCGGGCTTCCGCCATCAGGACCGGCAGATCGATCCCCGCGGGCGTCACGCCCGGCATGCGCAGCAGCAGTCCCAGATTGGCGATGTCGCTGTCGATGCTGCCGGCGACACCCGGATACTGGACCTTGATCGCCAGATCGCGACCGTCCTTCAGCCGCGCGCGATGCACCTGCCCGATCGAGGCCGCCGCGATGGGGCGCGTCTCGAAACGGTCGAACCGATGGATCCAGCCCTGCCCCCATGCCGCATCCAGTTGCGCGCGCAGCTGCTTGGGCGGCATGTGATCCGCATCCGCACGCAGACGCGCCATGACCTCGGCCAGTTCCGGCGGCAGGACCGCCCCCGCATCCATCGAGATCAGCTGACCCAGCTTCATCGCGGCGCCGCGCATCCGCGACAGCTGATCGGTCATCCGCAGCGCATTCGCCGGCGTCAGGAACAGATCGGATGCCGAGGGACGCCGACCCTTGCCCAGATCGCGCAGACCCTGCGCCACTGCCCGCGCGCCCATCCCGCCAGCCAGGCCCCCGATCCGCGCCATGCGCGACAGCCGCCCCGTGGGGACCGGCCTGCTGCGGGGATCATCGCTCATCCACGCCCCGCGCCAGAAGATGTCCTGCCATCTCTCGACCGCTGGCCCAGCCATCCTCGGCATAGGGGCCAAGCGTCCAGTCCCCGCCGACGATCACCGACGTCGCGGCATCGGCCACGAATGGCGCGCCAAGGGGAACCGAAACCTGCGAATATCGCCAACGATGCGCCACCGCATGCTGCAGCGCCTCTTCGGGAGCGCCGACGACGCGGAGAAGCTCGGGCGCCATGATGCGCGCCAGCTCGTCCAGGGGCGTATCGACATGGCGCGCGCTGAACACCGGATCCGCCTGCGCCACCCATGTCGTAAGCCGCTGCCCCTGCCGTCCGGGCTTGGCGCCGTCATTCGCGACCCAGGCGACCGCGCCCCTGCCAAGCCTCGTGGTGAAGGGCGGCGGCGCGTCGATCCCGGCCATCAGCGTGGCACAGGCATTGAAGCGCACCGCCGACAGCCGGTCGTGCAGGGCGTGGTCAGGCCCCAGAAGCCGTGCGGCCTGCGGCGCGGGAATGGCCAGGACCAGCTGGCGGGCGCGGAACATGTCGTTCCCCGCAAACAGGTGCCACAGCCCGTCGTCGCGCTGCAGCCTCTCGATGGTCACGCCCTGCAGCACATCCAGACCGGATGCCAGCGCGCGCGACAGATCGACCATGGTCGGCGTCCCGATGCACCATTCGTCGCCCGGCCCGATGGACCAATGCGCAAGCTTCGCCCCCGCCTTTTCCAGGAAGGCCCGGAATTCCGGGGTCGAGCATTGAATGCCCTGCGCGCCGTGATCGAAATGCATGTTGTCGCCGGTGCAGCACGAAGCCAGCCTGCCCCCGATGAAACGGCCCTTGTCGAACAGCCTGATCCGCATCCCGCGGCCCGAAAGCGCCCGGGCGCAGGTGATCCCGGTTATGCCGGCCCCGACAATCGCGATATCCTCCACGGACACATCCAGACCCTCCATGTGGTGAACATGGCCGCAAACGGATGGCACGACACTGCGGCATCATGGCGCGGACAGTCTAGACCAGCTTGAGCCCACCCAGAAAGTCCAGAAAACGTGACAGTGCCGCGGTGACCAGCTTGCGGCTGGAATAGAGCACATGGACCGGAACACCCGGCAGCGCGTAATCCGCCATGACCTGCACCAGCCGACCCTCGGCCAGATCCTCGGCCACCTGGAAACCGGGGGCCAGCGCGATGCCGCGCCCGTTCACGGCCATGGCGCGCAGCAGATCGCCATTGTTGCTGGAAAAGGCGGGGGTGATCTTCTGATAGATCACCTCGTTTCCGTTGCGCAGCGGCCAGGTCCCCGGACCGCGAAGATTGGTATAATGCAGGCAGGCGTGATCGCGCAGATCGGCGGGCACGCGCGGGCTGCCATGCCGGTCGATGTAATCGGGGGCCGCGACCAGCAGGATATGCGCATCGTCCAACCTGCGCGCATGAAGGGCGCTGTCCTCCAGCTCTCCGATGCGGATCATCGCGTCGAAACCGTCGCGGACCATCTCGGATCGTCCATCCTCGAGAACCAGTTCCAGCTGGATGTCGGGGTGATCGTCCATGAAACGGAACAGATGCGGCTGCAGCACCTTCAGCGTGTATTGCACGGGGGCCGCGATCCTCAGCGGACCGGCCGGATGTTCGCCCGCCGCCTTGACGGCCTCGGCGGCCGCATCCAGCTGCGCCAGGATCTGCGTCAGTTCGGCATGAAAGGCGATGCCCACGGCGGTGGGCTTCACGGCGCGTGTCGATCGCGACAGCAGGCGCCCGCCAAGATCGGCCTCGAGATCCGCGATCATCTTGCTGCACATGCTCTTGGAAATGCCCAGCCTGCGCGCGGCCCCCGCAAAACTGCCTTCCTCGATGATGGCGACGAAGGCGCGAAGGGGCTTGAGATCCATGACAGGCTCCGCAAATGCAAAAAGGACCGCCTGCCCCCGAAGCCGGGGCGGGCGGTCCGATGGTCCCTGCGCAAGGCAGGGCTGTTCGGTCACGGATTAGTAGTAGCCGCGGCTCGAATTATCAACCGTGCCTTGCGGTGCGGCAACCTTGGTCACCTGGACCAGGGTATCGGCGTCAAGACCTGCCTGGGCCAGTTCGCGGGTGGTCATGACCGAACCTGCGGGGACTTCGACGGTGACGGTCGGCTGAGCCGCACGTTCGGAACCGTCGATCGGGCCCTGGCTGCTGGCCTGTGCGACACCGGTTGCGAGGGCGAGGGCGGCGAATGCGTAAACGATGGTTTTCATGTCATATCTCCTGAATGTCGTGGGTACGGCCTGCGGTCAGGTCCGTTCCGATGAGAGGGAGATAGTCCCCGTGATCGGGAAAGATTAGACTTCGTTTACTGCCTTCTGAATTCGCTCTCGGTGTACAATGCGACAGCTGCATGACTGCTCAGCGTGCAGTGCAGACCTCGTCGATGCGGGCAAGGATCGCGGCCGCATCGCCGTCATGGGCGTGGGACTGGCGGGGCCGCCCCTCCCAATCGGCGGGCGGGCCCTTGCGATCCTCGGGATTCATGATCGTCAGCCCCAGGGCGATGCCGCGATCCACGACGCGCACCTCGCCATGGGTCAGCGCGAACAGGTCGGGATCGGTCAGGAAGACCGCCGCGCAGCAATCATGCACCAGCATCCCGTCATAGCCCGCGCCGCGATAGAAGCCGACATAGTCCTGCGACAGCTCGGCCACGAGGCGCATCCCCTCGCCCCCGCGCCGGGCAAGATCGTGCAGCGTCGCGGCATCCATGAAGGTCTGCGTGGTCAGGTCCAGCGGTATCGCGGTGACGGGCCATCTGGCACCGAACACGATATCGGCGGCCTGCGCATCGCCCCAGATATTCGCCTCGGCTGCGGGGGTGATGTTCCCCGGCACGCGGAAGGCGCCGCCCATGATGACGACATCCCGGACCAGCCCGGCGATGCCGGGGTCCAGCGCCAGCGCGCGCGCAAGGTTCGTCATGCGCCCCACGGCAAGGATCCGGACCTGCCCCGGATTGGCGCGCACGGTTTCCACGATGAAGCGCGCGGCGGTTTCGCTGACCGGTCCCGCGGGCATGTCGATGGGAATGTCGCCCAGCCCGTTCAACCCGTGGATATGCGTCGGAAAGGATTCGTCCGCCATGTCGCGCGTCATGGTCGCCGATGCCCCGGCATGGACCGGGATGTCGTCACGGCCCCATTCGCGCAGCAGCCAGCGCGCGTTCCGGGTCGTCACCTCGATCGGGGCGTTTCCGAAGACGGTGGTGACGCCCAGCAGGTCGATCTGCGGATGGCGCAGCAGGTAATAGAGCGCAAGCGCATCATCCACGCCGGGATCCGTATCGAAGATGACCTTCTGGCTCATGTCGCGCTCCTTCCGTTGTCGCGCCATGCTTAGCCGGTTTCGCCCGCACGGGCGAGGGGTCTAATCGGCAAGCGATGCCATGAAGCTGCGGTCGATGCGATCCTTCAGCATCCAGGCCGCGCGCCCCCGGATGGACATCCCTTTCCAGACGGCCACCGCCTGCCGCCCCCCAAGCGAGATCAGCTTGAGATAGTCGCGCTGCGGCTGGAACGCCTGAAGCGCCCGCCCATCGGCAAGCGCCGCGATATTGGCGGCCAGCACCGGCCCCTGCCGCACGGCATAGACCCCGGCCCGGGGCCGGGGCGCATTGGCCTGCACCGCGCAATCGCCGGCGGCGAACAGATCGTTGCGCCCCATGACGCGCAGATCGGCATTCACGCGGATGAAGCCGGAACCGTCGACCGGCAAAGTCGCGCCGGGCCAGTCATAGGCGCGTGCGCCCCCCGCCCCGATGGCAAAGGCGCAAGCGATCCGTTGACCGTCATCCAGTTCGACGTGATCCGAACCGACCCGCGCGACGCGGCGACCCGATACCAGCACGATCCCCTGCGCGGCCATGGACCCCCGCAACAGTGCCCCCGCGCGCGGGGGCAGACCCGCAAGGGGCGCGCGACCGCTGTCGATCACGGTCACCGGGCCGTCATGGACATGCTGGATGGCAAAGGCGATCTCGACCCCGGCAAGGCCCGCGCCGATCAGGACGACGGGGCTTCGCGGCGGGGCGGTTTCGCGAAACTGCTGCCAACGGCGCTGGAACGGCCCGACCGGCTTGACCGGTGCGCCGTGTTCGCGGAACCCCGGCATGTCGCCCAGGCAGGCATGCGACCCGATATCGACCGAGGCGATGTCATAGCTGCGCGTCCCCGCACCCTGCGGTCCGATCAGCGTGATCAGGCGACGCTCCGGATCAATGCCCGTCACGCTGGCGCGCAGCAGGTGGATCTTGTGCATCCGCGCGATCCGGTCCAGCGGCGCCATCATCCGGGCCACCGGGTAATGCCCCGCCACCACGCCGGGCAGCATCCCCGAATATGCGGCTTCGGACCCCGGATCGATCAGGGTGATGCGCGCATGGGGCAGCGCCCGCCGCAGTGCCGGGATCGCCACAAGATGCGCATGGCCCGCGCCGACCAGCAGAATATTGACCGGCGCGGACGGGTCGTTGGAAGTCATCGGGGAACGTCCCTTCAGGATTGCGCCCCGAAACTGCCCCGAGGCAGCCCGTCACGCAATCCCGAAATTTCCCGCGATTTGACGGGCCTGCACACGATGCCGCGACGACGGCCCGGGCGCTCAGATCGACATGGTCGCATCCACCGCGCGCTTCCAGCGGGCCACGCGGGCGTCGCGATCCCTTGCTTCCATCTGCGGCTCGAAGCTGCGATCCAGCGCCCAGGCCTTCGCGAAACCTTCCTGGTCGGGATAGAGCCCGTTATGCCGCCCCGCGAGCCATGCCGCCCCAAGGGCCGTCGTCTCCAGCACCTTCGGGCGATCGACCTGCGTTCCCAGGATGTCGGACAGGAACTGCATCGCCCAGTCGGAGGCGCTCATCCCGCCATCGACGCGCAGGGCGGGCTGGCCTTCGGGGTCCCAGTCGGCCTGCATCGCCTCCAGCAGGTCGCGGGTCTGATAGCCCACGCTCTCCAACGCGGCGCGGGCGAATTCGGCGGGGCCGGAATTGCGCGTGAGGCCATAGATCGCGCCGCGGCAATCGGGCTGCCAATAGGGCGCCCCCAGCCCGGTGAAGGCGGGCACCAGCACCAGGTTCTGTTCCGGGTCGGCCCGTTCGGCCAGGGGCTGCGTCTCGGCGGCGTTGCGGATGATCTGCAACCCGTCGCGCAGCCATTGCACCACCGCGCCCGCGATGAAGATCGACCCCTCCAGCGCATAGGTCGGCTTGCCGTCCAGCTGATAGGCGATGGTGGTCAAGAGCCGCTTGGTCGAGGCGACGGGCTTGTCGCCGGTGTTCAGCAGCGCAAAGCAGCCCGTGCCATAGGTGGATTTCATCATGCCCGGCTGGAAGCAGGCCTGCCCCAGGGTCGCGGCCTGCTGATCACCCGCGACCCCGCTGATCGGGATCGGACGTCCGAACAGGTCGGCCCGCGTCTCTCCGAAATCGGCGGCGCAGTCGCGCACCTCGGGCAGCATGGCCTGCGGGATGCCGAACAGCTTGCAGATCGTCGTGCTCCACCGGCCCTTGTGGATGTCGTACAGCATGGTCCGCGCGGCATTCGTCGCATCCGTGGCATGGACCTTGCCGTCGGTCAGCTTCCAGATCAGCCAGCTGTCCACGGTGCCGAAGGCCAGATCGCCCGCCTCGGCACGCGCCCGCGCGCCATCCACGTTGTCGAGGATCCATTTCAGCTTGGTGGCCGAGAAATAGGGATCGACCAGCAGCCCCGTGCGGTCGGTGATCATGCGCCCGTGGCCCTCGGCCTCAAGCTCTCGGCAGAACTCGGCGGTGCGGCGGTCCTGCCAGACGATGGCGTTGTGGACGGGCTTGCCGGTCTTGCGGTCCCAGACCAGCGTCGTCTCGCGCTGGTTGGTGATGCCGATGGCCGCGATGGCGGGGTTGCCCGCCTTCTCGATGGCGGACCGGCAGGTCGCGGCGGTCGATGCCCACAGGTCGCCCGGATCGTGTTCGACCCAGCCCGAGCGCGGAAAATGCTGGGGAAATTCCTCCTGCGCCTGCGCGACGATGCCCATCTCGCCGTCGAAGACGATGGCGCGGGACGATGTCGTTCCCTGGTCGATGGCCAAAATGTGGGTCATGCCTTGGTATCCTTTCTGCGGCATCTGGAAGGGGCGCGAACGGATCGCGCCCCTTCCGTCATCAAGCGGGCAGGCTCATTCCTGCCAGCGGGTGATCAGTTCCTCGTAGGAAATGGTCTGCGGTTCCGGCTTCTCGTTTTCCAGCGCGGGCTTCGGGGCGCCGGGCTGGTCCAGCCAGTACTGGGCATCCTGTTCCTCGTTCAGGACCGGCCCCAGATCGCCCTGAACGCCCGAGCGTTCAAGCCTGTCCAGAACCGATTCCTGCTGTTCGCACAGCGCGTCGAGCGCCTCTTGCGCGGTCTTGGCCCCCGAGGACGCGTCCCCGATATTCTGCCACCACAATTGCGCAAGGCGCGGATAGTCAGGGACGTTCAGACCGGTATCCGACCAGCGGGTGCGATCGGGCGAGCGGTAGAACTCGACCAGGCCACCCAGCTTCGGCGCGCGTTCGGTAAAGCTCTCGTGGCGGACGGAACTGTCGCGCACGAAGGTCAGGCCGACATGGCTCTTCTTCGTGTCCACGGTCTTCGACACGATGAACTGCGCATAGAGCCATGCAGCCTGCGCGCGATCGACCGGCGTCGATTTCATCAGCGTGGCCGAACCCACATCTTGGTATCCGACCTTCATCCCCTCTTCCCAGTAGGCGCCATAGGGCGACGGTGCCATGCGCCATTTGGGCGTGCCGTCCTCGTTCATGACGGGCAGGCCTTCCTTGACCATGTCGGCGGTGAAGGCGGTGTACCAGAACATCTGCTGGGCGATATTGCCCTGCGCGGGAACCGGACCCGCCTCGCTGAAGGTCATGCCGCCTGCCGCTGGCGGGGTATAGTTCTTCAGCCAGTCGATATACTTCTCGATGGCATAGACGGCAGCGGGGCTGTTCGTGGCCCCGCCGCGCGCCACGCAGGACCCCACCGGCTGATAGTTCTCGTTGACGCGGATGCCCCATTCATCGACCGGAAAGCCGTTGGGTTCGCCCTTGTCGCCCATGCCGGCCATGGACATCCAGGCATCGGTGAAGCGCCAGCCGAGGCTGGGGTCTTTCTTGCCGTAATCCATGTTGCCCCACACCGTCTGGCCGTCGATCTCGCGCCCGGTGAAGAACTTGGCGATGTCCTCGTAGGCCGACCAGTTGACCGGGACGCCCAGGTCATAGCCGTATTCCTCCTTGAAGGCGGCCATGATCTCGGGGTCGGTGAACCAGTCGTGGCGGAACCAGTAGAGGTTGGCGAATTGCTGGACCGGCAGCTGATACAGCTTGTCGTCGGGCCCGGTCGTGGATGCCAGCCCGATGAAATCGTCCAGGTCGAGATCGGGGTTGGTGAAATCGGCCCCCTCGCCCGCCATCCAGTCGGTCATGTTGCGGACCTGCTGGTAACGCCAATGCGTCCCGATCAGGTCGGCATCGTTGACATACATGTCATAGACGTTCTCGCCGGTCTGCATCTGGGTCTGCAGCTTCTCGACCACGTCGCCCTCGCCGATCAGGTCGTGGGTCACCTCGATTCCGGTGATGGCGGTAAAGGCGGGCGCAAGAACCCGGCTTTCGTATTCATGCGTCGTGATGGTTTCCGACACGACGTTGATCGACATGCCCCGCAGCGGTTCGGCGGCGTCGACGAACCACTGCATCTCGGCCTCCTGTTCCTCGCGGTTCAGGACCGACATGTCGCCGATCTCGGAATCGAGGAAGGCCTTCGCGGCCTCCATGTCGGCCAGCGCGGGGCCGGCCATCGCCAGCACCAATGCGGTGGTGGTCGCCAATTGCGGTTTGAGCTTCATCTTACCCTCCCTTGAAGCTTCTGCATTGTGCCGGGCCCCTCCAGCCCCGGCATTCGTTCCCGATCAGACCCACCGGAAGACGGCGGCGGCCCAGATCAGGCAGACCAGCAACGCCCAGGGCTGCGGCATCCCCGTCAACCCCAGCCACGCCAGGTTGATGAAGGCCGAGCCCAGAAGCGTGATGAACAGGCGATCGCCCCGCGTGGTCTCGATCCCCAGAACGCCGGTGCGCGGCGTTTCGGGGTAACGGACCGCAAGGACCGAAAAGATCACCAGCAGGCAGGCGATGGTGCCGAAGAAGATCCCCGTCGGCAGGGTCCAGGCCATCCAGGACATGCGCGTTCCCCCCCTTACACGCGGCCCAGGGCAAAGCCCTTGGCGATGTAGTTTCGCACGAACCAGATGACCAGGGCACCCGGCACGATGGTCAGGATGCCCGCCGCCGCCAGCACCCCCCAATCGACCCCCGACGCCCCTTGCGTCCGGGTCATCGTCGCCGCGATCGGTTTCGCCGCGACCGAGGTCAGCGTGCGCGACAAGAGCAGCTCGACCCAGCTGAACATGAAGCAGAAGAAGGCGGCAACCCCGATGCCGGACGAGATCAGCGGCATGAAGATCCGCACGAAGAAACGCCCGAAGCCGTAGCCGTCGATATAGGCGGTCTCGTCGATCTCCTTGGGGACGCCACGCATGAAGCCCTCCAGGATCCAGACGGCCAGCGGCACATTGAACAGGCAATGCGCCAGCGCGACCGCGATATGCGTGTCGAACAGCCCGACCGAGGAATAGAGCTGGAAGAACGGCAGCGCGAAGACGGCGGGCGGCGCCATCCGGTTCGTCAGCAGCCAGAAGAACAGGTGCTTGTCGCCCATGAACCGGTAGCGGCTGAACGCATAGGCCGCAGGCAGCGCCACGCCCACCGAGATGACCGTGTTCATCGCCACATAAGCCAGGCTGTTCACGTAACCCATGTACCAGCTGGGATCGGTCAGGATCGTGACATAGTTCTGCAGCGTCAGATCCCGCGGCCACAGGCTGAAGGTGCCCGTGATCTCGGTATTGGTCTTCATGCTCATGTTCAGCAGCCAGTAGATCGGCAGCATCAGGAACAGCAGATAGAGGGTCATCACCACCGCACTGCCGCGTGCGCTTCGCGTCGCCATGGCTCAGCCCCCCCTTTTGTCCAGATTGGTCATCACCGTGTAGAACACCCACGAGATCAGCAGGATGACCAGGAAATACATCAACGAAAAGGCCGCCGCCGGTCCCAGGTCGAACTGCCCGAGCGCCATCTTGACCAGGTCGATCGACAGGAAGGTGGTGGCATTGCCCGGACCGCCGCCCGTCAGCACGAAGGGCTCGGTATAGATCATGAAGCTGTCCATGAAGCGCAGCAGCACGGCGATCATCAGCACGCCCGCCATCTTCGGCAGTTCGATGAAGCGGAACACCTTCCAGCGGCTGGCCTGGTCGATCTTGGCCGCCTGATAATAGGCGTCGGGGATGGATTGCAGCCCCGCATAGGCCAGCAGCGCCACCAGCGAGGTCCAGTGCCAGACATCCATGACCACCACCGTGATCCAGGCATGGATCGGGTTCTGGGTATAGTTGTAGTCGATGCCCAAGGCGTCCAGCCCGTAGCCCAGCAGGCCGATATCGACGCGCCCGAAGATCTGCCAGATCGTCCCGACCACGTTCCACGGGATCAGCAGCGGCAGCGACATCAGGACCAGCACGACGCTGGCCCAGACGCCCCGCTTGGGCATGTTCAGCGCCACGAAGATGCCCAGGGGGATCTCGATCGCGATGATCACGCCAGAAAAGATCAGCTGGCGCACCAGCGCGTTCCACATCCGCTCGGATGCCAGAAGATCCTGGAACCAGCCGAGGCCGTTCCAGAAGAAGACGTTGTTGCCGAACGTGTCCTGCACCGAGTAGTTCACGACCGTCATCAGCGGGATCACCGCCGAGAACGCCACCAGAACCAGCACCGGCAGGACAAGGAACCAGGCCTTGTGATTGACGGGTTTGTCCATGTCTCTCCCCCCTCCCCTTTCGCGCCTCAGGCGGCGGTCACGCGCCAGTCGTCGGCATAGATGCCGATCCTGGCGGGATCGACGACGACCCGGTTCGCGCCCTCGGCCACGGGCTGATCCTCGGGCGCGATGATGTTCAGATCGTGCCCAGCCAGATCGGCGCGCAGGATGCGGTGGCGGCCCACATCCTCGATCCGGCGGATGGTGACGGGCAGGCCTTCCGTCGCGCTCAGCCGCAGATGCTCGGGGCGGATGCCCAGCTGCAGGCGACCCCGGGGCGATCCGTAATTCGCGGCCAGGGGCACGGTGCCGCCCGGAATGCGCGCCTCGGACCCCGCGACCTCGGCGGGCAGCAGGTTCATGCCGGGTGATCCGATGAAATATCCCACGAAGGTATGCTCGGGCCGCTCGAACAGCTCCTCGGGGGTGCCGATCTGCACGACGCGGCCATCATACATCACCACCACCTTGTTGGCAAAGGTCAGCGCCTCGGTCTGGTCATGGGTGACATAGATCATCGTATGGCCGAAATCGTGATGCAGCTTCTTCAGCTGCGTGCGCAGCTCCCATTTCATGTGCGGGTCGATCACGGTCAGCGGCTCGTCGAACAGCAGCGCGTTCACGTCCTTGCGGACCATGCCGCGCCCCAGGCTGATCTTCTGCTTGGCATCCGCCGTCAGGCCGCGCGCCTTGCGGTCCAGCATATGCTCCATCCCGATCATCGCCGCGATCTCGGCCACGCGCTCGGCCACGTAGGATTCGGGGCGGCCCCGGTTGCGCAGGGGAAAGGCCAGGTTGTCGCGGACCGTCATCGTGTCGTAGACGACGGGGAACTGGAACACCTGCGCGATGTTGCGCTCCGCCGTGGGTGCATCGGTGACATCCTGCCCCTCGAACAGGATGCGCCCCTGCGACGGACGCAGCAGCCCC
This sequence comes from Paracoccus sp. C2R09, assembly GCF_018860625.1. Taxonomy (GTDB): domain Bacteria; phylum Pseudomonadota; class Alphaproteobacteria; order Rhodobacterales; family Rhodobacteraceae; genus Paracoccus. The sequence continues at coordinate 175,910 of NZ_JAHKQB010000023.1, read as the reverse complement.
GAGATGATGTTCAGCAGCGTCGATTTCCCGCAGCCCGAACTGCCCAGCAGCGCATAGGCGGCGCCGTCCTCCCAGACGTGGTTCAGTTCCTTCAGGGCGTAATCGTCCGAGGATTTCGGATCGGGCAGATAGGAATGGGCAAGGTTGTCCAGCGTGATCTGTGCCATGTTTCCCCCTCAGGCCGCATCGGCATAGGCGGCGGGCGTGACCAGCGCCCCGTCCGCCGCGAAGACATAGACATGGCGCGGCATCAGCCAGACCGGCATGATCTGCCCGATGGGCAGGTCATGGACGCCGTGGACCAGTCCGACCCACCGTTCCCGCCCCCGGTCCAGATGGATGAAGGTCTCGGATCCGGTCAGCTCGGTCACGCCCAGCCTGCCCTCGAATCTCAGCGCGTCCGCGCCCGGATCGGCGATCATCAGGTGGTTGGGCCGGAACCCCGCGCGATAGCTGCCATCGGCCAGCCCCTCGAACGGAGCGCCCCGCAGCGGGACCCCGTCGGCCCTCGCCTGCCCGCCCGTCACCACAAGGTCGATGAAGTTCATCGGCGGGTCCGAGAAGACCCGCGCCGTGGTCGCATCCACCGGGCGGCGATAGACCTGCGCGGTCGGTCCGAACTGCGTCACGCGGCCCTCCCACAGGGTCACGGTATTGCCGCCCAGCAGCAGCGCCTCTTCGGGTTCGGTCGTGGCATAGACGAAGATCGCGCCCGAGGCCTCGAAGATGCGCGGGATCTCGACCCGCAATTCCTCGCGCAGCTTGTAGTCGAGATTCGCCAGCGGCTCGTCCAGCAGCACGAGGCCGGCATCCTTGACCAGCGCGCGCGCAAGGGCGCAGCGCTGCTGCTGCCCGCCCGACAGTTCCAACGGCTTGCGATCCAGCAGGGGCGTCAGGCGCATCATCCCGGCCGCCTCGTGGACGCGGCGCTCGATCTCGGGGCGGGGCACGCCCATCAGGCGCAGGGGTGATGCGATGTTGTCGAAGACCGTCATCGCCGGGTAATTCACGAACTGCTGGTAGACCATCGCGACCTTGCGGTCCTGCACGCGCATCCCGGTGACGTCGCGCCCTTCCCAGAAGACGCGGCCCTCGGTCGGACGATCCAGCCCCGCCATCAGCCGCATCAGCGACGTCTTGCCCGACAGGGTCGGCCCCAGCAGCACGTTCATCGTGCCCTTTTCCAGCCGCAGATCGGTGGGGTGGATATGCACCTGCCCCTCGACCGATTTGGCCGCGCCTCGCAGTTCCAGTGTCATCTTGCCCATCCCCCTCCCCAGGGATGGAGGTGTGGCCTCAGGCAGCCCCCTCCGTACGGCCCGCGCGGGCCAGCATCCATTCGTCCAGGGCCGCGATCTGCGCATCCTCCACGCGCAGGCCCAGCTTGCTGCGACGCCAGACCACGTCCTCGGCGCGGGCGGCGTATTCACGATCCATCAGCCAGATCACCTCGGCCTCGGTCAAGTCCGCACCGAAGGAAACGCCCATATCACCCGCATCCTTGGCCGAGCCGGTGATCTGCGCGGCCTCGGTGCCATATGCCCGGATCAGGCGGCGTGCCCACCGATCCGACAGGAAGGGATGGGCCGCGCGCAGATCCGCGATCAGCGACTCGACCCCGTCCACCGGGAAATCGCCGCCGGGCAGCGCGACGCCCGCCGTCCATTCGCCCTTGGACAGGCTCAGGTGCTTGCCGATCTTTTCCAGCGCGGATTCCGCAAGCCGGCGATAGGTGGTGATCTTGCCGCCGAAAACGTTCAGCACCGGCGCGCCCGCGCTCTGATCCACGGTCAGCACGTAATCGCGCGTGGCCGCCGTCGCGCTTTTGGCGCCATCGTCATACAGGGGGCGCACCCCGCTATAGGTCCAGACCACGTCCTCGGCCGTCAGGTCCTGGCGGAAATACTGGTTCGCGAAGTTCAGCAGATAATCGCGTTCCTCGGGCGTGCATTCGGGCTTCTGCCCCGCGTCCGTATGTTCCTTGTCGGTCGTGCCGATCAGGGTGAAGTCGGTCTCGTAGGGGATGGCGAAGATGATCCGCCCATCGGTCCCCTGGAAGAAATAGCACTTGTCGTGATCAAAAAGGCGCTTCGTCACGATATGCGACCCGCGCACCAGCCGGACACCTTCGTTCGAATTCAGCCGCAGCTTGCCCTGGATGATGTCGCCGACCCAAGGGCCGCCCGCATTGACCAGCATCTTCGCGACATGGGTGCGGGTCGTGCCGTCCGCGCCCTCGACCGTGACATGCCACAACCCGTCGCGCTGCTCGGCGCCGGTGACGCGGGTGCGGGTCATGATGCGCGCGCCGCGGGCCTCGGCGTCGCGGGCGTTCAGGACGACCAGCCGCGCATCCTCGATCCAGCAGTCGCTGTATTCATAGGCGTGGTGGAAACGCTCCTGCAGCGGCGCACCTTCCGGCGTGCCGTCCAGCGACAGGGTCCGCGTTCCGGGCAGGATCTTCCGACCGCCCAGATTGTCGTACATGAACAACCCCAGCCGGATCAGCCAGGACGGGCGCCGGCCCTTCATCCAGGGCATCACCATGCCCATCAGCTTCGAGGTGGGCGTGTCGTTCTCGAACCGCATGTCGGGATGGAAGGGCAGCACGAAGCGCATGGGCCAGCTGATATGGGGCATCGCGCGCAGCAGGGTCTCGCGTTCGATCAGCGCCTCGCGGACCAGGCGGAACTCGAAATATTCCAGGTATCGCAGCCCGCCATGGAACAGCTTGGTCGATGCCGAGGACGTCGCCTGCGCAAGATCGCCCATCTCGGCCAGCGTCACGCTGAGGCCGCGCCCCGCCGCGTCGCGGGCAATGCCGCATCCGTTGATGCCGCCTCCGATGATGAACAGGTCGTCTGGCGCGGACATGGGCCACCTCTTGTCTCTGGATCGGTCACAAGACTGACCCATTTCGCGCAAAAAGGAAACCCGGCATCGTTCCTTCCTGTTCGCTTGGTGAAAAACCATACCCTGCAGTGGCTTGCGCGTGGCAGGACAGCAACCATGACCCGTTTTAACCATGCATAAACCCCGTCCCCATCGCCGCCATGCGCGAAACCGCGCAAAACCGAACATCTTGCCAGCCCCTGCCCCGCATGGCACAGATTCGGGACAGCCACGGGGACGCATCATGTCGCAAACCTTCCGCCAGCCCGAGATCCTCGAGATCGCCCGCCGCGACGGCAAGGTCACCGTCGAGGGGCTTGCCCAGCATTTCGGCGTCACCCTGCAGACGATCCGCCGCGACCTGACCGACATGGCCGAGGCGGGCCGCCTCGAACGTGTCCATGGCGGCGCGATCCTGCCTTCGGGGGTGGCCAATATCGGCTACGAGGAACGCCGTTCGCTGCACGAGGCCGCCAAGACCGCGATCGCGCGCGCCTGCGCCGCCGAGGTCCCCGAGAACATCTCGCTGTTTCTCAATATCGGGACCAGCACCGAGGCCGTGGCCCGCGAATTGCTGAACCATCGCAACCTGCTGGTGGTGACGAACAACATCAATGTCGCCAACATCCTGGCCCAGAACCCCGATTGCCAGGTCGTGGTCACGGGGGGCAGCCTGCGGCGCGCCGATGGCGGTCTGGTCGGCAACCTGGCCGCCGACACGATCCGTCAGTTCAAGTTCGATCTGGCGGTGATCGGCTGTTCCGCGCTGGACCGCGACGGCGACATGCTGGATTTCGACATCCAGGAGGTCGGCGTCAGCCAGACGGTCCTGCGCCAGTCGCGGCGCAGCTTCCTCGTGGCGGATCATTCCAAGCTGTCGCGCAGCGCGCCTGCGCGCATCGCCTCGCTCTCGGCGCTGGACAGCGTCTTCACCGACCGCCCCCTGCCCCGCGAACTGACCCGGTCCTGCGCCGATTGGGGGACCGAGGTCGTCATCGCCTAGAGCGATCGCAACAGCGCGGCCGTATCAGGCATCCGCTGCAGGCTGGCCTCGATCCGCTCGCGCCAGCGCGGTCCCTGGTCGCGGCCATCCTCCAACGCGTCCAGAAGGTCGTCGGGACGGTCGCGCGCCAGCGCCTCGATCAGCCATTCGGCCTGCGCGCGGTCCTTGGCGGCCTTCAGCCGGGACTGCCCTTGGCGCCGTTCGGCCACGATCAGCTTGTGGATGGCGAAACGCTCGGGGCGCGGGATCTGGACCAGCACGCCGCTGCGATAGGGGATCGCCGCGGGGATCGGTTCCGCGATCAGCCAGTTCAGGTGACGCAGCGCCTGGGCCTGGACGCCCAGGGCGGGCAGATCGCGCAGCCCCTCCTCGCCGAAGGCGGGGGTCAGGAATTCGACCAGCGCCTGCCCCTGCGTCTGTCGCCAGCGCCATGTGCGGCCCGGTTCCAGGCTGGGCACCGGCGCGAAATCGAAATCGCGCAGCACGTCCTGCACCGGCGGCGCGGCCGCATCCTCCAGCGCAAGCGACAGGCGCTCGAAGCTGGCAATGTCGATATCGTCGGTCTGGGCAGTCTGCTCCAACGAGAGGGCGAGGTTCAGCTCGCCCTCGTAGAGGCGGAAGGCATGGGTGCCCACCACCGTCCCGCCCAGGCGGAACACCCCTGCCCCGGCCAGGGCGGCCATCAGGCTGCCGGTCGTCGGGTCGAGCCCCAGGAACCTCTCGGCCCGCAGCAGCCGCACCAGCCGCGCCCGTGCGCGGCGCCGCGCCTCGGCCGGTTCGCGCGCCTGCCGTGCGGCCTCCATCCGGGCGGTCATGCGCGGATCGTCCTCGCCCAGGTAACGCTTGCGGACCTCGGCCCCTACGCGAAAGCTGTCATACCAGTATCCGCGCCCGTTCCGCGTCACGAGGGTCGGCGTGCCGCGCAGATCGGCCACGGCCTCTTCGCGCAGGGAACGCAAAAGATCGTGGTAGGCCGCATGAGCGATGGAGGAATGGGGTTTCAGCATCATGTTCAACAATCGTTTGAACTGTTGAATACGCCCGTGTTCAACACTTGTCAAAACCGTTGAACATTAGCCCTGCGCGACCTCGATCACGATGCCCGCAAGACTGGGATCGACCCGCCGGGCCGCCGTCTGCAACCTGACCGACAGATGCGTCCGCAGGTAACTGGCATGGAATCGCGAAGGCGCGGCCATCACCAGCCGTCCCGCATCGTCGCGCCCGATCTCGGTCAGGGGCGACAGCCAGATATCGGCAAGCGCCCGATCCTCGGCGGCCAGAAGGGCAAAGATCCGGGGCCATTCCCCCTGCCCTTCCGGCGCGGGCACATCCCTTCGGAACGGAACGACATTGGCGGATGGTTCGGGGATCTGCGTCTGATCCGACATGCGCTGGACGTAATCGGTGCCGATATTGTCCCAGGCAGGCCGCGTATCCAGCAGGATGCGTTCCAGGTCCAACCCCAGCACGGACACCCTGCCCCGCGCACCCTGCCGCTTGACCGTGACCCAGCCAAGATCCCGCAGCTTGGCCATGTCGCGCTTGACGGTGCGTTCGTCGACGCACCACAGACGCGCGATCTCCTTCTGGCCCATCGTCAGCTCGTCGCGCTGCCAGTTGTACCGGGTCGTGATCAGCGCGATCAGCCGCAGCACCAACCGCTGCCGATGCTGGTCCCGCGAAAGACCATGCGCCGTCAATGCCGACAGGATATCATATTTCTTCGCCGCCGATTCCCGGCCGACGGGCCTGATCACCTGCATCACCGCTCCTGCCGCCGGTCTGCCCGGCACTGTCTTCGAAGACCTGGGGATCTTGGCGTCCCTCAAACGTCTTTCGCCTCAATGCAGGCATTAGCGTCCTGTTTGCCGATTCTGTCAAGGGAGCGTGAGCGAACGTTGCTTCAGATGGCCAATCAAGAATGAAGAATAGGTATTAACTGGTATAGGGGGACATTCAGCATGTCACCTTATAAGCGGTTGATGTCCCCCAATCATCGGTTTCAGGCGGATCCCTGTCCCTCTTTCGGGGGCAATGACCGGGCTCATCGGTATTCGGGCGATTCGACCAGCACAGCTTGAGGCTTGGGCAGATCCTGCTTTCCGCCTGATACACTAAACTTCCCTTTTGCCAAAAAGGCAAATCCCGCGTAAAAGCGAGACGGTAAATAATCTGCGTCCTACAAATACAGGCAAACCATGTATACGCACGAAGACCTCGCCAAGCTGCAGGCACAATCACTCAAGATGCAGGGCTGGATCCGCAGGCAGACATTCAGCCCGTCGAACGAGAAGACGCTGCGACGGTTCTCCAGCTGGGAAGTGTCCGAGCTGATCTTCCGCATCAACCAGTCCACATTCCGGGGCAAGCTTGCCGCCGACCCGAACCTTCCCCTCGGGGAAGTCGAGGAGGATGGCCGCCAGCGTTGGTTCAGCCTGGACGAGGTCAACGAGCTGCGCCGCAGGATCAGGATCAATCGCAAGTCGCTCATGCCGCCGCGGCCCGAAGGCAAGCGCGCCTTCCGCGCGGCCATCGCCAACTTCAAGGGCGGCGCGGGCAAGTCGACCGTGGCGCTGCATTTCGCCCATGCGGCCGCCCTAGACGGCTACCGGGTCCTGGTCGTCGATTTCGACCCGCAGGCCACGCTATCGCACAGCATGGGGCTGTCGGATGTGGGTGAGGATCACACCGTCTGGGGGATCATGGCGCGCGATCTGGAACGAGAGACCGACCGCATGAACGCCGCCGCGCAGGGCGCCGAGAGCGGGACCGCCCTGCCCCAACGCAAGCTGCCCTCCTCGATCCGCGACATGGGCCTCGGTTCGTTGCGCCCGGCGGATTTCATCAAGTCCACCGCCTGGCCGACCATCGACATCGTTCCCAGCTGCGCCAATGCCGCCTTCGTCGAATTCGCAAGCGCCCAGTACAGGCACCTGAACCCGGAATGGACGTTCTTTGGGGCGGTGTCGCGCTTTCTCGACGGGCTGCCGGATGACGCCTACGACCTGATCCTCTTCGATTGCCCGCCCGCGATCGGCTATCAGTCGATGAACGCGGTCTTTGCAGCGGACATGCTCTATATCCCCTCGGGTCCGGGCTACTGGGAATACGATTCCACCACCAGCTTCATCGGCCAGCTCTCCGAGGCGCTCGAGGATCTGTCGCATGGTTTCGAATCCTTCCCCACGGGGAAGATCACGCTGCCCAAGCAGTTCACCGATGTGCGCTTCCTGATGACGCGCTACGAACCCTCGAACGAGCTGCACCAGGCGATGCTGCACGCCTTCACCCAGGTCTTCGGCGATCGCATGGCCGAACATCCGATCGAACTGACCCGCGCAGTCGAGCAGTCGGGACGGTTCCTGTCCTCGATCTACGAGATCGACTATCGCGAGATGACGCGCGGGACCTGGCGTCGGGCGCGGGCCACCTTCGATCAGGCCTACGAGGAATTTCGCGGTCACGTCCTGACCGCATGGGACAAGCTGGAGGATGCCGCATGAGCCGCAAGCGCCGCATGTTCGACATCGACATTCCCGTCGATGACGAGGAGACCTTCCCCGCGGGGAAGGAGGAAAAGGAAAGCCGTCGCGGTCCGATGGCCGCAGCCATCGTCGAGACTGCCGAAAGCAGCCGCGACCGCGCCAAGCTGGAGGCCCAGATCCGGGCCGAGAACGATGCCCTGGCGCAGGAACATGTCAGGCTGAAGCGGGCAGGGCTGATCACCGACATGATCCCGCTTGATGCGATCGAGACGAAGAAGCTGATCCGCGACCGCCGCCCCGTGGCCGATTTCGAGCTGGAGGAGCTTGTCGGTTCGATCCGCGACATCGGCCTGTCGAACCCGATCCGGGTCGAGCCGGTGGGCGAGGGGCGTTACGAACTGATCCAGGGCTGGCGTCGGCTGTCGGCCTTCCGCAGGCTGCTGGAAGAGACCGGCGACGCGGAGAAATGGGGCCGCATTCCTGCCGGCATCTCGGCCAAGGGCGAGGCGCTCGACGATCTTTATCGCCGGATGGTGGACGAGAACCTTGTGCGCAAGGACATTTCCTTTGCCGAAATGGCGCAGCTGGCCCTGCATTACGCCATGGACCCGATGACCCCCGAGAACGACCCCGAGAAGGCGGTCGCCATCCTGTTCAAGTCGGCCGGCTATCAGAAGCGCAGCTATATCCGGAACTTCATCCCGCTGGTCGAGAAGCTGGGCGAGACGCTGATGTATGCCCAGGAAGTGCCGCGCGCGCTTGGTCTGTCGCTGGCACAGCGGCTGGACGAGGTGCCCGGCACCGCAGCCGCGATCAAGGCCGAGTTCAAGAACTGGGATACGCGGTCGATCACCGACGAGCTGGAGGTGCTGCGCCGCTATGCCGGGCAGGGGGCGTCAGCGCCCTCGGGCGGCAAGGCGTCCAAGCCTGCCGCAGAGAAGCTGCCCGCGGGCAAGGCCAAGACCACCTTCCAGCTGCGCAGGCCGCAGGGGCAGGCCAAATGCGTCGCCGCGAATGGGCGCCTGGAAATCCGGCTGCCGCGGGACTTCTCGACCGTGGATCGGCGCAAGCTGGAGGCTGCGGTGGCCTCCATGCTGGACCAGATCGAGTGACCTTCCCCGCGGGGAAGTCAGTTAAGTAATTGATGATAAACGAAAATGGCGGGAATTCCCCGCCATTTTCCTTGTCGTCCCTGGATCAATCGCCGTCCAGATCGTGCCGTTGGCGCAGATGGTCGTCCAATCGCTTGATATGCGGCGCATTGATGCCGCAGCAACCGCCGATCAGGGTCGCCCCCGCGTCGATCCAGCGTTCCGCCCAAAGGCCATATCCCTCGGGGTCGAGATCCGCCCGCGTTCCTGCAAGCACCGCGTTTGCGCCATCCTCGTCATGGCGATCGTCGAAGGCATTGGCATAGACGCCGACGGGGATGGCGCGGTCCCCGATCACCTCGGCGGCGATGCGGGTCGCGGCCTCCATTACCTCGGGCTGGGAGCAGTTGAAGAGAACGGCCTCGGCGCCCGCATCGATGGCCGCGCGGACGGCATCGGCGACCCTTTCGCCCGAACGCAGGACTGGCATGTCCGACTGCCGGGCGCGCGCGTCGTCGCGCAGCGTGTAGGAGATCCAGAGCGGCCGGGCCGAGCCACGCACCGCCGCGGCCGTGACGGTGGCCTCTTCGATGCTGCTCATCGTCTCGGCGATCCACAGATCGACATGGGGCTCCATCCCCCGCACCAGCACCGCCAGAATGCCGGATGCGGCCTCGGGGTCGAACTTGTGGGGGATGTAGGATCCGCAGGCCGGGGGCAGGGCGCCCGCGACCCTGACGCCCGGACGCTCATCCGCAGCTTCGCGTGCAAGGCGTCCGGCAAGGTCAGCCAGCGCCGCGCCCTGATCCCGAAACCGCGCATCCCCAAGATGGAAGGGCACCACCGCATAGCTGTTGGCGATGATGACGCGCGCGCCCGCCGCGATGAAGGCCGCATGCGCCGCGCGCACCGTGTCCGGTTCGTTCATGAGCGCCAGGGCCGACCATTCGGGCTGGCGCAGCGTTGCGCCCTGACGCTGAAGTTCGCGGCTCATGCCGCCGTCCAGAAGGGTGATCCGGGTCATCCTGGTGATCCTTGGCCGAAATGTGCTTCGGGGATCATCTAATGGCAGCCGCGCCATGATGACAGGGCAGGGGGTCAGTTCATCATGCCGACCGGCGGGCGTTCTTACTGTGTCGGGGGGCGGCTGGCGCCCATCCGGTCCTAAGGACAGCCTGCGCGCACCCGTTATCGGGGCAACGTTCGGTTAGTGCAGGATGGGCGGGGTCGTGGCCGACTGCGCGTTGTTGAGCGAGGCTATGTCCTGCGCGCCGACATAGAAGGTCTCGGCCTCGGCGCCATTGGCGCGGACGATCTCGGGGTGGGGCAGCATGATGTGGTGGCAGGTGGCGCCCGTGATATCCAGGACGATGTCGTCGTTATCACCCCCGCTCATCAGAAGGTCGTCGCTCACGCCGCCCCAGATTACTTCATGAAAGAAGGTGCCGATCACCATGGTCTGGGACGACCCGGCCGATTGCCCGGCCATGGGCACATTCCGCGCCAAGTCGTCGGCAGAGCGGGCGGAATCGCCCTCGGGCGACGCGATCGCGGCGGCAAGGTTATGATACTGCGCGCCGGTATTGGCCGACACGGCGATCGTGTCCGGGAATGCGAATGCGGTGTCGATCAGGTATTCCCCGGTCGCCATCCGGGGTCGTATGTTCGACCCATGCGCTACCCTCCGCGCATGCCCTCGGCGACCTCGGTGCCGGGGATTGTCCCTAAGGCCGCATAGGCCGTCAAATAGCGGTCCGATCGGCGTCGGCACAGCCGCACCGCAGTCCTCGACCATCATCGATATGTCGTAGCCCGCCTGCACGAAGCTAAAACTGCCATCGCAATCGTTCCAGGCATCTATATCCTCGGGCATGGTGATGTCGATTTCCGTGGCCAAATGGCCGGGCGCCTTCCCGTCGAGGCCATTTTGCAGGGTCGCGGTCTTGCTGCCGCCGACGCTCGGGTTCTGGTTCGCCGTCAGATGGATGCCGCTGCCGATGCGCACGCCGGAAAACTGGGCATGTACCATCGTCAGGTGCCGCAGCAGATCCGCGGATGGAACGACGGTTTCCGGCGCTTTGCCGACCGCGCCCGCCTGCAGCCCGGCGCATGACGTAATCGCCCATGCCGCAAGACGCGCGGTTCGCGTCAGGGCTGATCAACCGTGATGGAAGAACGCGATGCCCGGCATGGGTCGTCGATGAAGCATCTGGCGACCGACCGGCAAGGAAAAGGCAGTCATGCTACTGCTTCGACCTTGCGCGATACTTGGCTACCGCTTCGACCTTGCGCGATACCTGATCGGGCAGGATGCAACCTCTCCGGCGCGCGATGCCGGGTGTATCCCCCGCGACATGACTGTCACGGGGGATACGGGCGTCACCCTTCGACGGGCAGATACAGCTTGCCGCCCTCGCGGAACTTCTCGGCCATCTCGTCCATGCCGCGCGATTTCTCGGCCTCGGCGCGGATGTCGTGGCTGATCCGCATGGAACAGAATTTCGGCCCGCACATGGAACAGAAATGGGCGACCTTGTGGGCCTCGGCGGGCATGGTCTCGTCATGCATCTCGCGCGCGGTATCGGGGTCGAGCCCGATGTTGAACTGGTCGATCCAGCGGAACTCGAACCGGGCCCTGGACAGCGCGTCGTCGCGAAGCTGCGCGCCCGGATGCCCCTTGGCCAGATCCGCCGCATGGGCCGCGATCTTGTAGGTGATGACGCCGGTCTTCACGTCGTCGCGGTCGGGCAGGCCCAGATGTTCCTTGGGCGTGACATAGCACAGCATCGCCGTGCCGAACCAACCGATCATGGCCGCGCCGATGGCGCTGGTGATGTGGTCGTAGCCCGGCGCGATATCGGTCGTCAGCGGCCCGAGGGTGTAGAAGGGCGCCTCGTGGCAATGCTTCAGCTGCTCGTCCATGTTGGCCTTGATCTTGTGCATGGGCACATGGCCCGGCCCCTCGATCATGACCTGGCAATCCTTGGCCCAGGCGATCTTCGTCAGCTCGCCCAGGGTGTGCAGTTCGGCGAATTGCGCCTGGTCGTTGGCATCGGCGATGGAGCCGGGGCGCAGCCCGTCGCCCAGGCTGAAGCTGACATCGTAGCGGCGGCAGATGTCGCAGATCTCGTCGAAATGTTCGTAGAGGAAGCTTTCGCGGTGATGGTGCAGGCACCATTTGGCCATGATCGATCCGCCCCGGCTGACGATGCCGGTCACGCGGTCCACGGTCATGGGGATCATGTGCAGCCGCACGCCCGCATGGATGGTGAAGTAGTCCACCCCCTGTTCGGCCTGTTCGATCAGGGTGTCGCGGAACACCTCCCAGGTCAGATCCTCGGCCACGCCGCCGACCTTTTCCAGCGCCTGGTACAGCGGGACGGTGCCGATGGGCACGGGCGCGTTGCGCAGGATCCAGTCGCGGATGTTGTGGATGTTTCGACCGGTGGACAGGTCCATGACCGTGTCTGCCCCCCAACGGATGGCCCAGACCATCTTCTCGACCTCTTCCTCCATCGACGAGGTGACGGCGGAATTGCCGATATTGGCGTTGATCTTGACCTTGAAGTTGCGCCCCAGGACCACGGGTTCCAGTTCGGGGTGGTTGATGTTGGCAGGAATGATGGCGCGGCCGGCCGCGATCTCGTCCCGGACGAATTCCGGGGTCACCAGATCGGGCAGGGCGGCCCCCATCGGGTCGCCGTCGCGGGTATGGCCGGCGATGCGGCCCTCGTTCTCGCGGATGGCGGCGAATTCCATTTCCGGGGTCACGATACCCGCGCGGGCATAGGCCAGCTGGGTGATCGCGCGATCGCCCGTGGCCGCCAGCGGCGGGCGGGCCTGCGGGAAAGGCGCGACCAGCCGGGCCCCCTTGGCAAAGCCGTTATCGGCATCCGTGACCGCACGCCCTTCATAGGGGGCGACATCGCCGCGATCGCGCTGCCATGCGCCGCGCACGGATGGCAGGCCGCGCGCGATGTCGATGGCGATGTCGGGGTCGGTATAGGGCCCCGAGCTGTCATAGACGGTCAGCGCCTCGCCGGTGGACAGGTCGATCCGGCGCATCGGCACGCGGATGTCGTGCAGGCTGCCCCTTATGTGGATCTTGGTCGAGGCCGGCAGCGGGCCGGTGGTGATTGCGGGGATCGTGTCTTTCATTCCGGGTCTCCTCGTCGCGGAAAGCCAGTGTGAAAGCCTTGGCAGAAAGCGGACCGGTCCGGCCCGCGCATGGGCCATCAGCGGCCCGAAAGGACCGCACCCTGTTTCAGAGGTTCGCGGAATTGCCCTTCGGTCTTCCTACGCCAGCATCAACTGGTTCAGGTTCTAAGGGTCGCGTCACCGGGGTTTCCCCCCGTCTGCCTCTCAGTCCCCTTGGCGGGACTCCCCTGACGTCCGGGCAGGGTGGAACGAAATGCGGCGCAGGTCAAGCATCCGTCGCATTCCGGCGCGCAGGGGGCCGTGATGCCGCGCCCCCCTGCGCGCATTTCCCCATGCCGATCGGGATGGGGGGAAATACAGCGGAAACCGTCCTAGCCCGCCAGCAGCGTGGCATTCCCGCCCGCTGCGGTCGTGTCCACGCACAGATGCCGTTCGTGGCGCAGATGCGCGCGGTCGGGCCTGGCCGTGATCAGGGGCACCAGCGCGCCGTCGCGGTCAGCCAGCGCCTGCGCCATCCTGCGGCCCGTGGCCTCGTCGCCCCACCACAGCACCGCCGCCAGATCGGGCAGGTCGCGCAGGGCCTGCGGATCGAGGCTGCCCTGCGCCCCGACCGGCTGGCCGCCAAGCGATGCGACCGCTTCGATCTGCGCGGCGACGGCAGCGGTTCCCGGACCGATGCACAGCACCGGACCGCGGGGCAGGGATGCCAGGCGGTTCAGTTCGCCGGTGGGGCCGGGCATCAGCGTCTCGTCGCGCGGGGCGCCTGCGGGGGCGTCGCGCAGGGCGCGGGCGACGCGCGCGGGGACGTCGGCGCGGTCCCATGCGGTGCCGGGCTGGCCGGGTTCGGGGGCATAGAAGCGCGGCAGATAGCTCGGCCCCCCCGCCTTGGGACCGGTGCCCGACAGCCCCTCGCCGCCGAAGGGCTGGCTGCCCACCGTCGCGCCGACCTGGTTGCGGTTCACATAGAGGTTGCCCGCATGCACCGCGTCCGTCACCTCCTGCACGCGGGTGTCGATGCGGGTGTGCAGGCCGAAGGTCAGGCCATAGCCGCGCGCGTTGATCGCCTCGATCACGCGGTCCAGATCGCGGGCCTTGTAGGTCGCGACATGCAGGACGGGGCCGAAGATCTCGCGCTCCATCTGCTGGATGCCGTCCACCCGGATCAGCGTCGGCGCGATGAAATGCCCGCCCTGCGGCACGGGGATCGAATGCAGGATGCGGTCGCGATGGGCGTCAAGGTAATCCGCGATGCCCTGGCGTGCCTCGTCGTCGATCACCGGGCCCACATCGGTCGAGATGTGCCATGGATCGCCCAGGCGCAGTTCGTCCATCGCGCCCTTGATCATGCGGATCAGGTGCGGGGCCACGTCTTCCTGCACGTAAAGGCAGCGCAGCGCCGAACAGCGCTGGCCCGCGCTGCGGAAGCTGGAGGCCACGATGTCGCGCACGGCCTGTTCCGGCAGTGCGGTGCTGTCCACGATCATGGCGTTCAGGCCGCCTGTTTCGGCGACCATGGGCGTGCCGGGGGCCATGTTGCGGGCCACGCTGCGCGCGATCAGCTGCGCGGTGTCGGTGCCGCCGGTAAAGACCACGCCGTCGATGCGCGGATCGGCGGTCAGGGCGGCGCCCGCCACGCCACCGTCGCCCGGCAGCAGCTGCAGCGCGGTCGCGGGGACGCCCGCCTTGTGCAGCAGGCGCACGGCATGGGCGGCGATCAGGGTCGTCTGCTCGGCGGGTTTGGCCAGCACCGCGTTCCCGGCCATCAGCGCGGCCGTGACCTGGCCGGTGAAGATCGCCAGCGGAAAGTTCCAGGGGCTGATCGCGGCGATGCGCCCGCGCGGGGCATCCGTGCGCCCCTCGCCCTGCGCGGCATAGTAGCGGAGGAAATCGACCGCCTCGCGCAGCTCGGCCACGGCGTCGTTCAACGTCTTGCCGGCCTCGGCGGCCAGCAGGGCGAAGATCGGCCCGAAATCGGCCTCGTAGAGATCGGCGGCATGGCGCAGGATGCGGGCGCGTTCGGCGGGCGCGGCATCCCAGGGCGTGGCGGCTGCGATGGCCGCGTCGACGGTCGCGGCATCGGCATGACCGGCCATCGCGACGCGCGCACCGGTCGCGGGGTTCAGCACCTGCACCTGCGGGCCGCCGGCCTCGCAAACGGTGATCGGGCCGGCATCCGCAAAGTCGACGCGGCGGGCCTGATCGATCCGGGCCAGTACGTCGTCCGCGGTCAGGTCGAACCCCATCGAGTTCACGCGCCCCTCGCCATAGATCGCGTCGGGCGCGACCAGCGATGCGGGCGCCTGCGCGGTTTCCAGCGCGTCGAAGGGATCCTGGGCGATCTCCTCGGGGGTGACCTCTTCGTCGACGATCTGGTTCACGAAGCTGGAATTCGCGCCGTTCTCCAGCAGGCGGCGCACCAGATAGGCCAGCAGGTCCTGGTGCTTGCCCACGGGGGCATAGATGCGGCAGGCGGTGCCCTCGTTCTTCAGCACGATGTCGTGCAGGCGTTCGCCCATGCCGTGCAGGCGCTGGAACTCGAAGGGCTGGCCGTCGGCCATTTCCAACACAGCGGCGACCGAATGGGCGTTATGCGTCGCGAATTGCGGATAGATGCGGTCGGTCATGCCCAGAAGCTTGCGCGCCAGCGCGACATAGGACACGTCGGTCGCGGTCTTGGCGGTGAACAGCGGGAAGTCCTGCAACCCCTCGACCTGGGCGCGCTTCATCTCGGTATCCCAATACGCGCCCTTGACCAGGCGCAGCATGATGCGTCGGTCGGATGCCTGGGCCAGCGCATAGAGCCTGTCGATGGCCGCGCCCGCGCGCTTGCCATAGGCCTGGACCACGACGCCGAAACCGTCCCAGCCCGCCAGTTCGGGATCGGGCAGCACGGCCTCGATCACCTTCAGCGACAGGGCCAGCCGGTCCTGTTCCTCGGCGTCGATGTTCAGGCCCATGTTCGCGGCGCGGGCCTGGCGGGCCAGGTCGCGCACCACGGGGACCAGTTCCGCCATCACGCGGGCCTCCTGCGCGACCTCGTAGCGGGGATGCAGCGCGGACAGCTTGATCGAGATGCCGGGGTTCTTCGCGACCGAGCCCTTGTCGCAGGATTTCGCGATGGCCGCGATGGCCGCGCGGTATTCGGCGGCATAGCGGGCGGCATCCTCGGCGGTCATCGCGGCCTCGCCCAGCATGTCGTAGCTGTAGGTGTATCCCTTGGCCTGCTGGGCACGGGCGCGGTCCAGCGCGTCCTCGATGGTCTGGCCCAGCACGAACTGGCGGCCCATCTCGCGCATGACGCGGGTGACGGCGGTGCGGATGACGGGTTCGCCCACGCGACGGATCGCCCCGCGCAGCGTGCCCGCAAGGCCGGGGCTTTCCTCGGCCAGGACGCGGCCCGTCAGCATCAGCGCCCAGGTCGAGGCATTGACCATGCTGGACGAGCTTTCGCCCAGGTGGCGGCCCCAGTCGGAGGGCGCGATCTTGTCCTCGATCAGCGCGTCGATGGTGGCGCGGTCGGGGACGCGCAGCATCGCCTCGGCCAGGCACATCAGGGCGATCCCCTCGCCGGTGGACAGCCCGTATTCGGCCAGCATCGCCTCCATCATGGTGGGGCGCGACTGCGCGCGGATGGCGCGGACCAGGTCGGCCGCGCGGTCCGAGATGCGCGCGCGCATGGGCGCGTCCAGATCGGCCTCGGCGATCAGGCGGGCCAGAAGGGGGGCTTCGGGCTGGAACTTGGCGGCGGAATCGAAACTCATGGCGCAATCCTTGAACTTTGGAGCAGGATACACCGGCGCCGATGGGCATTGTGACCAATGATGCGCCATGCGATGGTCGTTCCGACCGAAAAAGGGCCATTTTTCAGCCATGACAGACATCCTTGACCCGATCAACAGGCGCATCCTGACGGAACTGACCGCCAATGCGCGCATCCCCGTGACGGAACTGGCGCGCAAGGTGGGGCTGTCGAAGACCCCCGTCGCGATCCGCATCAAGCAGCTGGAGGATGCGGGCCTGATCACCGGATACCGCGCCATCCTGTCGCCCGTGCGGCTGGGCCTGACCCATGTCACCTATGTCGAGGTGCGCGTCAGCGACACGCGGCAGAAGGCGCTCGATGCCTTCAACGAGGCGGTGCGTGCCATCCCCGAGGTCGAGGAATGCTACATGATCGCGGGGGGGTTCGATTACCTGATCAAGGTCCGGTCGCGCGACATGGCCCATTACCGCCAGATCATGGCCGAACGCATCTCGACCCTGCCATTCGTGCTGGGAACGTCCAGCCATGTCGCGATGGAGGCGGTGGTCGAGGAAAACGGCGCGACGCTCTAGCGGGCGGGGGCGGTGGTTGGTAATGGGGGCCATGACATTCAGCGAAAGGTTCCCCGGATGATCGCCCGCATCACTGCCCTTCTCATGCTGCTTGCCGGTGCCGCCCAGGCGCAGGACACGCTCTATTTCTCGGCCATCCCCGACGAGGACGAGACCCGCCTGGCCGAGCGTTTCGACGCCGTGGCCGAATACCTGACCGGGGAACTGGGCGTTCCGGTCCAGTTCGTGCCGGTCAAATCCTATCCGGCGGCCGTCACGGCCTTCCGCAACGACCAGGTGCAGCTGGCGTGGTTCGGCGGGTTGTCGGGCGTGCAGGCCCGCCTGCTGGTCGAGGATGCCCGCGCCATCGCCCAAGGGGCCGAGGATGCGGAATTCGTCACCTATTTCATCGCGAATACCGAAACCGGCCTGACCGAATCCGAGGAATTCCCCGAAGCCGCGAAGGGCATGTCCTTCACCTTCGGCGCCAAGACCTCGACCTCGGGGCGGCTGATGCCGGATTACCATATCCGCGAGGCGACGGGCCAGGCGCCCGAGGAATTCTTCGGGCGCGTCGGCTTCTCGGGCGATCACAGCCAGACCCTGCGGCTTGTCGCCTCGGGTGCGTGGGACGTCGGCGCGCTGAACTTCGCCGTCTATGATCAGGCCGTGGCCGACAACGCCCCCGAGATCGAGACCGCCAAGATCATCTGGAAGACGCCGCCCTATCCCGACTACAACTGGACGATCCGCGGCGATGTCGATGCGCGTTGGGGCGAAGGTTTCGCCGATCGCGTGCAGGCCGCGCTGATCGGGATGGAGGACGAGGATCTGCTGGCGGCCTTCCCGCGCACGGGCTTCATCCCGGCCACCAATGACGACTATGCCCCGATCGAGGACGTGGCCCGTCAGCTGGAGCTGCTGGACTGATGCTGAAGCTGGACGGTCAGGATATCGGTCATGGCGGCGCGCCGGTGCTGTCGGATGTCCGCCTGTCCGTCCGCCCCGGCGAACGCGTGGCCCTGCTGGGTCGCAGCGGATCTGGGAAATCGACCCTGCTGGGGGCGCTTCACCGCGCGATGGGCGACCGTCGCGTGGCGCTGGTGCCGCAGGATACCGCGCTGGTCCCGCAGCTGAGCGCGCTGCGCAACGTGCTGATGGGGCGGCTGGACGATCACGGGGCGATCCGCAACCTTGCCACGCTGATCCGTCCGCGCCGTGCCGACCGCGACGCCGCGCTGGCGGTTCTGGCCCGCGTCGGCCTGACCCCCGAGGCCGATCGCGCGGTCGAGGGGCTGTCGGGCGGTCAGCAGCAGCGGGTGGGCCTGGCCCGCGCCATCTTTCGCGGGGGCGAGATCATCCTGGGCGACGAGCCGATGTCCGCCGTGGATCCCATCCAGGCCGAGGTGTTGGCGCAGGAGATCCGCGCGGCCTTTCCCACCGCGATCCTTGCGCTGCACGATGTGGGTCTGGCGCACGCCTTCGCGACCCGCGTGATCGGACTGCGCCACGGGCGCATCCTGATCGACGCGCCCATCGCGGATCTGGACGCCGCCACGGTCGAGGAACTCTATGCCCGCTAGGATCTCGCGCCTGTCGGTGGTGGCGGGTTTCGCGGCGCTGGCCGCGATCCTGCTGCCCTTTGCCGACCTGACCGTGGCGGGTCACGACCCCTGGGCCGCGCTGTCGCGCATGGCACGGGGGTTCCTGTCGCCCGATTTCGGCGGGATCGAACAGATCCTCTGGGCCGTCGCGCTGACCGTGGGCTTTGCCATCGCGGGCGTCGCGCTTGGCGGGGTGACCGGGCTGCTGATGTCGCCCTTCTACGGGATGCGTCCCGTGCGCTGGACAGCGATCGCCCTGCGATCCGTGCACGAGCTGTTCTGGGCGCTGCTGCTGCTGCAGGTGCTGGGGATCGGTGCCTGGACGGGCGTCCTGGCCATCGCGCTGCCCTATGCGGGGATCTTCGCCAAGGTCATGTCCGAGATTTTGGACGAGGCCGACCGCCGCCCCTCGGACTGGTTGGGGCCCAAGGTCGATCCGCTCAGCCGGTTCCTGTGGGCGCGGGTGCCCCTCGCGCGGGCCGAGATGGCCAGCTACGCGCTCTATCGTCTGGAATGCGGGCTGCGGTCATCGGCGGTGCTGGGCTTCGTGGGCCTGCCGACCCTTGGGTTCCAGCTGGATACCTTCTTCCGGCAGGGGCATTACGGTGCGGCGGGTGCCGTGATGATCATCTATATCGCGCTGATCGGCACGGTCAGGTGGTGGATGCGGCCCCGGCTGCTGATCTTCTGGATCGCGGCGGCGATGGTGCTGCTGACCCGGATCGACGCGCCGCCGATGGGGCAGGGCGCGTTCTGGCGGTTCCTGACCAGCGACATCGTGCCCGCACCCCTGCGGCAGGGCGTCCCCGCGGGCCTGTGGCCCTGGCTGTGGGACATGCTGACGGGCGCGATCCTGCCGGGGCTGGCCGCGACGATGATCGTCGCGCAGATCGCGCTGGTCCTGACCGGGATCGTGGCCTTTGCGGGCCAGGCACTGGTCATCCCGCGCGTGGCCGGCCGTATCGGCGCGTGGATCGGCAACCTGATCCTTGTCGTGCTGCGGTCCTTTCCCGAATACATGCTGGCCTTCCTGTTCCTGCAGATCTGGGGTCCGTCCATGCTGCCCGCCATCCTGGCGCTGGCGCTGCATAACGGGGCGATCATCGCGCATCTTCTGGGACGGCAGGCGCAGGGCCTGACCCTGCGGGCCGATGCGCCACGCGGCCTGACGCTGTGGGGCTGGGAAATCGCCCCCCGCCTGTTCGGCAGCTTCGTGGCGCTGTGCCTGTATCGGTGGGAGATCATCATCCGCGAATCCGCGATCATGGGGATACTGGGGATCGCCACGCTCGGGTTCTATCTGGACGATGCCATCGCGGAACTGCGCATGGACCGCGCCGTCGTGATCCTGATCGCGACGGCGCTGGTGACGGTTCTGATCGACCGAACGTCGCGCAGCCTGCGCGCGCGGTTGGGCGCGGGCAGGCTGACGGTGGGCGAGGCCCCTTCGCGGACGGCGGCGAACTGCTAGGCCGCCATCTGCTGTTCGATCGGCTGACGGACGGCACAGGAGAAGGCGAGGAACTTGCCGTCGTCGTTCGACACCAGGTCCCCGAGCGGCTGCGGCGTCCAGCCAAGGCGCTTGGCCATCCGCAGGAAGGCCGGCGGCCCGAGGAACAGGCAGTCGCTGGCCCCGATCCCGTGCAGATAGTCGTTCGATGCGTCGAGGATGCGTTCGGCCAACCCCGGGACCGGCAGCGCGGCAAAGCGCGTCAGTTCCCATGCCTGCGCATCGACCGGCGGTTCCTCGTGGCACAGATTGGTGGGCATCCCCGGAAGCAGTCCCAGATGCGCGTCGCGGATCATGTAGGAATAGACGACCCGACCGCCGCCGAAGCTGCAATCGGTCCGTTTCAGCCGCGCCCCGCCCACGGCCTGACCGTTGCGATGGGCGATGACATAGACCGTGTCGAAGGTGTCGTACTGCTCGAACTCGATCCCCTCGGCATGGTGCAGGGGCCAGGACATGCGGTCCACGAAGATCTGCTTGCGCAGCTTGAAGAAGCTGGTGACCAGGTCGAAACGGTGCATGTCGCGGGGCAGGCAGATCAGTTCGACGGTGATGGGTGCGTCTTGCATGGGTTTTCCCTCCTTTACTGCTTGATGCAATCGGGCAGCTTGGCCAGGCCCAGGAACTGGCGTCCGCCGGTTACCTTGTTGGGCAGCCACAGCCCCCAGGACGTCACTTCGATCTTCAGCACGCCTTCTTCGGCATAGGCGTCGAAATAGGTGAGCATGGTCTCGACCATGTCTCGACTGAACTCGGCCGTCGCCAGCTTGGGTTCACGGGTTCCGGTATCCATTCGATGTCTCCTTGATTGGATGGAAGGTCCGGGAACGATGGTAGCACCAGTCGTGAATGTCGCGTGAAAACCGAATAGGCTGCCTTTTCAGTATGTCCGAAAAGACATATGATCGCCCCGACCATGCGAGAGGCCAGATGCTCCACGACCTGATTCCGAATTTCGACGAAGAGATCGCCCGCATGCACGAGCTTGCGCCGACGGGCTGGATCATGGGCTTCAACCTGACCTATCGGGGCCCCGAGCATCTGTTCAACGCCTATCCCGATGCGTGGCGGCGCATCTACGAGGACCGCAACTACTTCTTCGGCGATCCGATCGCGATGTGGACGATGACCCATGACGGCGCGGCGCGCTGGTCGGCGGTGCGGATTCCCGACCTGCGCGGCGTGATGAATGCGGCGCGGGCCTATCGGCTGAACTACGGGGTCGCGATCTCGCGCAAGGTGTCGGGCAAGCGGTCCTTCCTGACCCTGTCGCACCCCGAGCGCGAATTCACCGATGACGAGATCTCGCTTGCCCAGACGCGGTTCCAGCTCTGGACCGATCTGGTGACGAACCGGGCGGCGCTGACCGACGGAGAGCTGCAGGTCCTGCGCTGTTTCCGCGACGGGCTTGGCCAATCGGACACTGCCGAAAACCTGGGTATCGCGGAATCGACGGTCAAGCAGCGGGCGCTGAAGGCCTGCGCCAAACTGGGGGCCAAGACGCGGACCCAGGCGGTGGCGATCGCGGTCGCTCGCAACTACTTGTCCTGATTGCCTACGGAACTGTCATTCGAAGCGACGTGTTGATCCCCTGCAAGACCATAAGCGGAGGACATCATGGCAGAGCGAATTCAGTCGAAGGACGGCAGCCGCGATACCGACCGGATCCTGGGCAAGGACACGCCCGAGACGCCCGGACATGGCGGGCGCGAAGGCGGCAGCCTGGCGCGTGCCATCGGCAGCGAGGACGAGATGAAGCGCGCGGGCGAGAAGCCCGCGGGCACCACCCGCCCCCGCAAGGCCGATGAACACAAGCCCGGCACGTCCAATCTGGGCGAGGAGAACCGCTGATGTCCGTCGAGAAGCTGACCAACAAGACCTGGGTCCTGGTGGCCGATGGTGAAAAGGCGCTGTTTCTGGTGAACCATGGCGATCAGGATCTGCTGGACCTGCGCGTCTTCGATTCCGAAAAGCAGGACAATCCGTCGGATTACGAACAATCCGCCAATCGCCCCGGCCGCCAGCATCAAAGCGTGGGATCGGGGCGCTCGGCCTATGAGGATACGGACTGGCACCAGCTGGCCAAGGAGCGTTTCGCCGATCACCTGGCGGAACTGCTGTACGAGCGTGCCCACAAGGGTCAGTTCGACCGCATCGTGCTGGTCGCCGCGCCCAAGGTTCTGGCCGAGCTGCGAGAGCAGCTGCACAAGGAGGTGTCGGACAAGGTCGTGGGCGAGGTTCCCAAGACCCTGACGAACCACCCTCTCGATCAGATCGAGAAAGTGCTGAAGTCCGAACTGGTCTGAAGCACTGTTCATGCAAGGGCCACCGGCGATCCGGTGGCCCTTCGTCTTTCCCATATATACCCGCATGGCCGGGCACCGTCGACAACCGACAGGGGCCTGGCGATCCCGCGGCCCCGAAGCCTACTCGGCGCGGGCCTTCAGGAATTCGCCCACTTCCAGCAGGATCAGTTCGTTGTCGTCCTGCGTGTCTGCGCTCCGCCCCATCGAGAAGGGATAGTTGTTGTCGTTGCCCACGATGATGTGGCTGTCATCGACGATATCCACGTCCTCGATCGTGACGAAGGGGAAGGTGAAGCGCCCGTCCTCGCGTGCTCCCTGTCGCGCGATGCCATCCGGATCGGCCATGTCCAGCAGGTCGATATGGCCGACCTTGTGGACGGGCTGACCGGGTTCGACGCCCGCCATGTCGATCAGGTAGATGCGCTTGAACCGCGCGGGGTTCTCGAAGCAGCCCTCGGTCGCGTCCCCCTCGCAGGCCAGTTCCGCGTCGCCCTGACCGCCATCGCGTTCGATGATCAGGCCGCGGGTCTCGTCGATCATATTGAAATCGCCGATGGCATGGTCGGCACCTTCCAGCGGATAGAGCCAGGAATTGCCGGTCCATTCGCGGCTTTGGGCCTTCATCTCCAGGATGCGCAGCGCGGTGCGGCCGTCCGCGACCGTTTCCCATTCGCCGTCGCGCCACAGCGGACCTTCGAGCAGCGGATAGAGCGTCTGCCCATCGACCGAGCCTGCGAACCCCTCGAAGCCGCGCGATCGCTTGGCGTCATGTTCGGCGGCTTCCGATGCCGGGTCGGCCATCTGCAGGAAGGGGTTGTCGGGGGACATCACGGTGCGCCCGTCCACCACGGTCTCGTGGAACTCGACGATGCGGCCGGTCTCGCGGTCGGCCACGATGACGAAGGGGCCGAATTCCTCGCCGATGACGATGTGATCGCCGACCAGCTGGAACCCTTCCAGGTCCAGATCCGCACCGGTCAGATAACGCGTGTCGGTGGCCTCGGTCACGATGGGAAAGGGGATCACGCGGTCGGGGTCATTGAGAAACACCGTCCGGTCGACCGTCACGCTGCCCGCATCGAAATCCGGCGTCACGACCGAGAAAAACAGCATCGCGTCGGGCGAGTTCTTCTTCGATCCGAAGCCGTTATCGGTCAGCACCACATAGCTGCCATCGCCCATGGCCTTGATCCCGGAAAAGCCCTGCAGCGGCTGTCCTGCCAGCGGCATCTCGGGCCCGGGGCCGGGCTCGGCCAGGGACCGGCGATTGCCCTCGCCGGTGAACTTGCCCGAGCTTTGCAGGAAGGCGGGCGCATCTTCGGGCGCGGGCAGCAGCGTGTCGGCGGGCAGGACCGCGTGGCCCTTCAGCACCGCCTCGAAGCGGGGGGCGTCGGCATGGGCGGCTGCGGTGGTGGCCAGCAATGCGGCCAGGATCGTGCGGGTCATGGAAACCTCCGGTCAAGTATCTGACCGCAGGTCGTAAATTCAACGCATGACAGGAGGGTTGCGGGACCGTGAAGGTCCCGCGACAGTATCACGCCAGCTCGGCCAGGACCGCTTGGGTGATCGCATCGGTGCCGTCCTGACCGGGAACCACGCCGATGCCCTTGGCACAGACTGCCTCCATCGCGGCCATGATGCGTGCGGCGGCTTCGGGCTGATCCAGGTGATCCAGCATCATCGCGGCCGACCAGAAGGCGGCCATCGGGTTCGCGATGCCGCGATCCGCGATGTCGGGGGCCGATCCGTGAACCGGTTCGAACATCGAGGGCGCGCTGCGGTCGGGGTTGATGTTCGCGGATGCGGCAAAGCCCAGGCCGCCCTGGATCGCCGCGCCCAGATCCGTCAGGATGTCCCCGAACAGGTTCGATGCGACCACGACGTCCAGGCTTTCGGGGGCCATCACCATCCGCGCGCACATGGCGTCGATGTGATAGCGGCTGACCTCGACCTCGGGATATTCGGCGGACAGCCTGTCGGTCATTTCGTCCCAGAAGACCATCGAATGGCGCTGCGCGTTCGATTTCGTGACGGATGCCAGCTTGCGGTTGCGGGTCATTGCCTGTTCGAAGGCGAAGCGCAGGATGCGTTCCACCCCGGTCCGTGTGAAGATCGAGGTTTCGACCGCGACCTCGTCATTCGTGCCCTGATGGACGCGCCCGCCTGCACCGGAATATTCGCCTTCGGTATTCTCGCGGATGCAGAGGATGTCGAAATCGGTCTTGCGCAGGGGGCCCTCGACGCCGGGCAGCAGGCGATGGGGACGGATATTGGCATATTGCACGAAGGCCTTGCGGATCGGCAGCAGCAGCCCGTGCAGCGACACGCTGTCGGGCACGCGCTGCGGCCAGCCCACGGCCCCCAGGAAGATTGCATCGAAACCGCGCAGCGTCTCGATCCCGTCCTCGGGCATCATCCGCCCATGTTCGAGATAGTAGTCGCAGGACCACGGAAAGCTGTGCGTCTCGACCGAGGCGCCGCTGGCCGCGACCACGCGCATGGCGGCTTCGGTGACGGGAACGCCGATCCCGTCGCCGGGGATCAGGGCAATGCGCTGCTTGGTCATGGGAACCTCGTGGTCTGTAGAACTGGTGCATGAATGACGCATGACACCGCGACGGTAAAGCCGGATTTGCACGTCGTGCAGCGGGCCGACCTTCGGATCCCTGCCGGTCCGTCAACAAATCGTGCGGAGCCGGGGCAGGAACGAAGGGTGCCCCGCACCCGTTCAAAGCCCAGAACGAAAGGAGACATTCATGTCTACGATCACCACCGTCAATCCGACCACCGGCAAGGAAATCACGTCCTATGACAAGATGTCCGAGGCCCAGGCCTTCGATATCGTCGAGACGAGCCACAAGGCATTCCTGGACTGGTCGCAGAAGTCCCACGAAGACCGCGCCCCCGTCCTGAAGGACATCGCGGCGAAACTGCGCGAGAACAAGGAAGAGCTGGCCCAGCTGATGACCACCGAGGTCGGCAAGCTGCTGAACGATGCGCGCCAGGAGGTCGAGATCTGCGCCTCGATCTTCGAATACACCGCCGAGCAGGGCCCCAAGGCGCTGGCGGACGAGGAACGCACCTATGGCGAGGGGCAGCGCGGCATCGTCACCTATCAGCCGATCGGCGTCATCTATTCGGTGCAGCCTTGGAACTTCCCGCTGTATCAGCCGGTCCGCGTTCTGGCGGCGGCATTGATGGCCGGCAACGGCTGCGTCCTGAAGCATGCCTCGATCTGCACGGGCAGCGGCCTGCGCCTGCGCGAGCTGTGCGAGGAAGCAGGTCTTCCCAAGGGTCTGTTCGGCGTCGTGCTGATCGGCCATGACGTGTCCGACAAGATCATCGCCCATGACAAGGTGCGCGGCGTCACCATGACCGGTTCGGACAAGGCCGGTCAGCATATCGGTGAAAAGGCGGCCTCGGCGCTGAAGAAATCCGTGCTCGAATTGGGTTCGAACGACGCCTACCTCGTGCTGGAGGATGCCGATATCGAGCTGGCGGTAAAGACCTCGGTCATGGGGCGCCTCTACAACAACGGGCAGACCTGCGTGAACGCCAAGCGTTTCATCGTGACGGACAAGGTCTATGACCAGTTCGTCGAGGCATTCGTCGAGCAGATGAACAAGATCAAGGTCGGCGACCCGAGCGACGACGACACCCAGCTTGGGCCGCTGAGCAGCGTCGAGCAGCGCGACACGATCCACGATCAGCTGCAGGAGAGCGTGAAGAACGGCGCGAAGATCCTTTGCGGCGGCGACAAGCCCGAGGGTCCGGGCGCATTCTATCCGGCGACGGTTCTGGGCGACGTGAAGCCCGGCATGCCCGCCTATGACGACGAGATCTTCGGCCCCATCGCCGCGGTGATCCGCGCCAAGGACGACGAGGATGCGATGCGCATCGCCAATGACAGCCGCTATGGCCTTGGCGGGGGCATCTTCTCGCGCGACGAGGAAAAGGCCGTGCGTCTGGCGCGCAAGCATTTCGACACCGGCATGGTACGCATCAATTCCTTCGGTGCGGCGGACCCCAACATGCCCTTCGGCGGCGTCAAGAATTCGGGCTATGGCCGCGAACATGGCGGCTTCGGCATGCATGAATTCGTGAATGCCAAGGCGGTCTTCCTGCCCGGCAAGGCTGCGTGAACATGAACGCCCCCGGTCAGGTGACCGGGGGCGTTTTTCTTTGTCGGATCAGGCGGTGGCCTTGGTCAGGGCCTGGTCCAGATCCGCGATGATATCCTCGACATTCTCGATCCCGATGGAGATGCGGACCACGTTCGGTGCCGCGCCCGCCGCGATCTGTTGCGCCTCGTCCAGCTGGCGATGGGTCGTCGAGGCCGGATGGATGATCAGGCTGCGCGTATCGCCCAGGTTCGCGACATGGCTCAGCAGTTCCAGGCTGTCGACCAGCTTGACGCAGGCGTCATAGCCGCCCTTGACCGCCACCGTGAACAATGCGCCCGCGCCTTTCGGAACGATCCGCTGCGCGCGTTCGGCCCAGGGCGACGAGGGAAGGCCCGCGAAGGTCACAGCCTCGACGCGCGGGTCCTTTTCCAGCCATTCGGCCACGGCCTTGGCATTGGCCACATGGCGTTCCATCCGCAGGCCAAGCGTCTCGATCCCCATCAGGGTGTAATGCGCGCCCTGCGGGTTCATCGTCATGCCCAGATCCCGCAGCCCCACCGCGATCGAATGGAAGGTGAAGGCCATCGGCCCCAGGGCCCCGTGGAAGTTCAGCCCGTGATAGGCGGGTTCGGGCTGGGACAGCGACGGGAACCTGTCCGAGGCCGACCAGTCGAATTTCCCGCTGTCCACCACGATGCCGCCGGTGACGGTGCCGTTGCCCGTCAGGTATTTCGTGGCCGAATGCACCACCAGCGTGGCACCGTGATCGATGGGGCGGCACAGATAGGGGGTCGCCGTGGTGTTGTCGACGATCAGCGGGATGCCCGCATCCTCGGCAATCCGGGCCATCGCGTCCAGATCGGTGACATAGCCACCCGGATTGGCGATGGTTTCGCAGAACAATGCGCGGGTATCGTCGTCGATGGCGGCGCGCACGGCGTCCAGATCGTCGGTATCGACGAACTTGGCCGACCAGCCGAAGCGGCGGATCGTCTGGCTGAACTGCGTGATCGTCCCGCCATAGAGCCGCGACGACGCGACGACGTTGCAGCCCGGCCCCATCAGCGGGAACAGCGCCATGATCTGCGCCGCATGCCCGGACGAACAGCCGATCCCGCCCACCGCACCTTCCAGCGCCGCGACGCGCGCCGCCAGCGCGCCGACCGTCGGGTTCGTCAGCCGAGAGTAGATGTAGCCGACCTCTTCGAGGTTGAAGAGCCGCGCGGCGTGATCGGCATCGCGAAAGACGTAGGATGTCGATTGATATATCGGCACCTGGCGCGCGCCGGTGGCCGGATCGGGTTCGGTCCCCGCATGGACGGCCAGCGTGTCGAAGCCCTGGTTGGTCTGGGTCATGATGCTCCCCCTTCTTGCATTCGCGGCGAAGGTTAAGCGCAGGGGTCCCTGTGCCGCAACGCCCCAGGGTCAGACGGCGATGAATTCGCGGACGAAATCGCTGCTTGGGGCGGCGCGGATCTCCTGCGGGTGCCCGACCTGCTCGATCCGGCCCATCGACATCACGACCACCATGTCCGCAAGGGCCATCGCCTCGTCCTGGTCATGGGTCACGAAGACGGTCGTCAGGCCGGTGTCGTCGTGGATCGTGCGCAGGTTCTGGCGCAGTTCCTTGCGGACCTTGGCGTCCAGCGCGCCGAAGGGTTCGTCCAGCAGCAGCATCCGCGGATCGATGGCCAGCGCACGGGCCAGGGCCACCCGCTGTCGCTGCCCCCCCGACAGCTGCGAGGGATAGCGGCCGCCGATATCCGGCAACCGGATCATGTGCAGCAGGTCGGATACCCGCGCCTCGATCTGCGGCGCGGACGGGCGCTGCCGGCGCGGACGTGCCTGCAGGCCATAGGCGATGTTCTGCGCGACCGTCATGTGCCGGAACAGCGCATAGCTCTGGAAGACGAAGCCCGCGCGGCGATCCTGCACCGACAGATGCGTGGCGTCGCTGCCATCGAACAGAACCCGCCCCCGGTCGGGAAATTCGAGGCCCCCCAGGATGCGCAGAAGCGTGGTCTTGCCCGATCCAGACGGACCCAGAAGGGCGACAAGCGCGCCCGACGGGATCTGCAGGGATACGGGCGACAGCGCCGTGGTTGTGCCGAATTCCTTGGCGATGCCGTCGATGTCGATATTCATGGCAGTTCCCTCAATGTCGCCGCATGGCGGCCAGCTGATCCGAATGGCGGATCTCCAGCAGGGTCTTCACGAGAAGGGTGAGAAGGGCGAAGACCGTCAGCAGCGCCGCCATCGAGAAGGCCGCCGTCGACAGGTATTCGTTGTAGAGCATCTCGATCGTGATCGGCATCGTGGCGGTCTGGCCGCGGATCTTGCCCGAGACGACCGCGACCGCCCCGAATTCGCCCATCGCCCGGGCGGTGCACAGCAGCACGCCATAGATCAGCGCCCATCGGATGTTGGGCAGGGTGACGGTCCGGAACACGCGCCATCCGCCGGCGCCCAGGGTCAGGGCGGCCTCTTCCTCGGCGCGGCCCTGTTCGATCATCACGGGGATCAGTTCGCGGGCGACGAAGGGGAAGGTCACGAAGACGGTGGCCAGCAGGATGCCCGGCAGCGCGAAGACCACGGTCATGTCATGGGCCACCAGCCAGCCGCCCATCGCGCTGTTCGCTCCGAACAGCAGCACGATGCAAAGCCCCGCGACCACCGGGCTGACGCTGAAGGGCAGGTCGATCAGCGTGATCAGCAGCGCCTTGCCGCGAAACTCGAACCGGGTGACGAACCAGGCCGCCGCGATCCCGAAGCCCGCGTTCAGCGGAATGGTCAACGCGGTGATCAGCAGGGTCAGCCGGATCGCCGACAGCGCGTCGGGCTGGCGCAGGGCCGCGACCGATGCGGCCCAGCCATCGGACAGGGCATGACCGAAGACGAGGGCGAGCGGCGCGAAGACCAGAAGCCCGAGGCCCGCGAAGGCCAGCGCGATCAGCGCCGCGCGCAGGGGTCGCGCCTCGGTCGTGCAGGCGCGGCGGGGGGCAAGGGCGATATCAGACATGTCCCATCCTCGCGCGCGTGACGATCTGGATCAGGTTGATGGACAGAAGGGCCGCGAAGCTGATGGCCAGCATGGCGATCCCGATCGAGGCCGCGGCATCGTGGTTGAACTGTTCCAGCTGGATCACGATCAGCAGGGGCGCGATCTCGGTCTTCATGGGGATGTTGCCTGCGATGAAGATGACCGATCCGTATTCGCCCACCGCGCGGGCCATCGCCAATGCAAAGCCCGTCAGCGCGGCAGGTGCCAGCATCGGCAGGATGACCCGGCGCAAGGTCTGCAGGCGCGAGGCGCCCAGGGTGGCGCTGGCTTCCTCGACCTCGCGGTCGATCTCTTCGATGACGGGTTGGACGGTGCGGGTGACGAAGGGCAGGCCCACGAAGATCAGTGCGATCAGGATGCCCCACTGGGTATAGGCGATGCGCAACCCTGCCTGCGCCGCGATGCTGCCGATCGCGCCGTTGGGCGCATAGAGGGCCGTCAGCGCGATCCCCGCCACCGCCGTGGGCAATGCGAAGGGCAGATCGACCGCCGCATCCAGGATGCGCCGTCCCGGGAACCGGTATCGGACCAGGACCCAGGCCAGCAGCACGCCGAAGATCAGGTTCGCGACCCCGGCCAGGAATGCCAGCCGGAAGGACAGGAACAGCGCCGCCCAGACGCGGGGATGGTGGATCACCTCCCATAGATTCGCGGGGCCGAACTGCCACCCGCGCGCCAGAAGCGCACCGATGGGCAGCAGCACGACCATGGATACCATGGCCAGCGTGATGCCCCCCGACAGCCCCAGGCCCGGCATCGCCGAACGCCGGATCAGGCGGCCCGACAGGACAGCCATGACCTAGAGCCCCCCGTAGAGCTGATCGAAGATCCCGCCATCGCCGAAATGGACCGACTGCGCCTTCTGCCAGCCGCCGAAATCGTCGATGTCGACCAGTTCCAGTTCGGGAAAGCGCGCGACGTCCCTGGCATCGGCCGCCGAGGTGTCCCAGGCCCGGAAGTAATGCGCGAAGGCGATCGCCTGCGCCTGGGGGGCATAGAGGAAGTCGAGATAGTCCCGCGCCAGTTCGCGCTGCGCATCGTCATGCAGGTTGCCATCGACCATCGCCACCGGGGGTTCGGCCCGGATGCTGACCGAGGGGACGACGATCTCGAACTGGTCGGTGCCCATCTCGTTCAGCGCAAGGAACGCCTCGTTTTCCCAGGCCAGCAGCACGTCGCCGATGCCGCGCTGCGTGAAGGTGGTGGTGGCACCGCGTGCACCCGTATCCAGCACCGGGACATGGGCAAAGAGTTCGGTCATGTAGGCGCGCGGATCGCGGCCTGCCCGTTCGGCCCAGGCCCATGCGGCAAGATAGTTCCAGCGCGCGCCGCCGCTGGTCTTGGGATTGGGGGTGATCACCTCGACCCCCTCGGCGGTCAGGTCGTCCCAATCCTCGATCGCCTTGGGGTTCCCCTTGCGCACCAGAAAGACGATCGTCGAGGTATAGGGGCTGGAATCATGGGGCAGGCGGGATTGCCAATCGGCCGGCAGCTTGCCCGTATCCTGGGCGATCCGGTCGATATCCGAGGCCAGCGCCAGGGTCACGACCTGCGCATCCAGCCCGTCGATCACGGCGCGGGCCTGCGCCCCCGACCCGCCATGGCTCGTCTCGATCCTGGGGGCGGTGTGGCCTTCGGCCTCGCGGTGGCGGGCAAAGGCCGCGTTGATGTCGCGGTACAGCTCTCGGGTCGGATCGTAGCTGACATTCAGCAGTTCGTCCGCATGGGCGGACCGGGCCAGGGGCGTGCCCAGCATCGCGGCGATCATCGCCAGCGCGGTCAGGGTGCCCCGGGTGACCGGCCAGCCCGTCAGCAGCCCCCGGCCGGTTTCGATGGTGACGCGCCCGTCGCGGGCGACATGGGCAACGTCGCCCTGTGCGCTGCTGCGACCGCCGGTCAGGATGGTGATGCGGCGGGTCATCCTACATTCCCCCCATGAACAGTTCGATGCGGGATTCCCAGGCGGCTTCGTCCCGGCCCAGCATCACGCGGGCATCGCGACGATGGCGCGCTGCAAGGTCCGGGCGGTTCCCGGGGACGCGGGGCAGGGCAGGCTGACGCATCGGGTCCGCCATGCTGTCGCGAAGAGGTCGTGTCATGTCGTGCTCCTTTGCTTCCGATGCGTTTAATATCGACCTGACTGGTCGTGATTGGCAAAGGAAAAAACACGCCTAAATTGGTCGTGTTTTTGGAAGCATCTTCTCCGCGGGGAAGAAATCGCGCTTTTGGGGGTCAGTCCGCGGTGACGCGCCGCGCGACGTCGTCGGACGCCAGCAGGTCGGCCAGTGTCAGCGATTCGATCAGGATCAGATAGGACCAGTAGACTTCGGCAAAGACCTTGCGGATGCGGCAGGCGGCTTCGTCCGTGCAGTCCTCGCAGCGCTGATAGGCCCCTTGCGACAGGCATTGCAGCGGTGCGATCGGACCGTCGATCAGGCGCAGAAGCGCCGCGATCGGGACCTCTTCGGGTTTGCGGGTCAGCACATAGCCGCCCGAACGCCCCCGGATGGACGACACCATCCCGGCATTGCGCAGTTCCAGCAGGATCTGTTCCAGAAACCGCTTGGGCGTGGCCGACCGCTTGGCCACGGCTTCGATCGTCAGCGGTTCGGGCGCGGGGCCCGCGGCGGCATCGCCCAGCACCAGAAGCGCCTTGAGCGCGTATTTCATCTTCTGCGTGATCATCCATGCCACGCTACGCGGTGCAAACCCGACAGGCAAGGTCGAGATTCCTCGTTCATACACGACAAATCCACTAGACTTTAACTCCGATGGTGGCATCATCGCGCCATACCTTGAGAGGGGTCACGACATGCTGGATCTGATCGATCGCAAGATCGCCGCCGAACTGATGATGGACGCGACGCAGCCCATCGCGCGGATCGCCGACAAGGTCGGCCTTTCGCAGACGCCCTGCTGGAAGCGCGTGCAGCGGCTCGAGGCCAGCGGCGTGCTGACGCGCCGGGTCTCGCTTGGCGATCCGCAGAAGCTGGGGCTGGGGCTGTCGGTCTTCGTGGGGATCAAGGCCGCGGATCACGGGCCCGAATGGAAGGCGCGGTTTCTGGCGCATCTGAACGCGCAGCCCTGGGTGATGGAAATCTGGCGCGTGGCGGGCGATCAGGACTGGATGCTGCGCCTGGCACTGCCGGACATGGCGGCCTATGACGCCTTCTATGTCGCGCTGACCGATGCGGTTCCGGTCGCGGGCTTCAGCTCGACCTTCGGGTTGGAGCGGGTGCACCACACCACCGCCCTGCCGGTGGACGTGACGACGCGCTAGGGCTGGCCCTCGAACATGCGGTTGCGCGCTGCGGTGATGTGGTGGCGCATGGCGCGGGTGGCGGCACCCTGATCCCGTGCGCGGATCGCCTCGACGATGGCGCGATGTTCGGCCTGCACCAGCGCGCGCCGTTCGGGGGCGTCCATCAGCGTCAGCGAGCGTGACAGCTGAACGCCGAACTGGATCTGCACCGACAGGGATTCCAGCACCGACGCGAAGAATGGGTTCTTCGTCGCCCGCGCCATGGACAGATGCAGCAGCAGGTCGGCATCCACGCCCATCCCCTGGTCGTGGGGGTGATCCAGCAGGTCGAAGGCCGCGTCGATGGCAACCATGTCGGCATCGGTGCGGCGCTGCGCGGCCCATCCGGCGGCCGCGCCCTCCAGATCGACCCGGAATTCATAGCAGCGCTGGATGTCCGTGATCGACCCGAGCGGCACCAGATTGCCCACGCGTCGGTCGGGACGGCGGGTGACGTAATTTCCCGAACCGCGACGGGCCGTGACGATGCCGTCCTCGCGCAGCCGCGCGAGGGCCGTGCGCAGGACCGGGCGCGACACGCCGAAGGACCGCGCCAGCGCCGGTTCGGCCGGCAGGCGCCCGTTCAGCGGGTATTCGTCCTTCACGATCCGATTCAGAAGCCGGTCATAGACCTGATCGGCAAGGGAAGGGGCGTCGGTCACCTGTCTGTCCTCGGCTGCGGCGGCTGGCTGCGAGTGCATGGCACATTCGGGCCGGTTTTACAATTATTGACCAATCTGGCGCGACAGGTCTAGAAGTGTCGAGGAAGAGGAGAGTCGGAGGCCGTCCGCCTTCGATCATGCCCGTCACCGGGCGTCATCATCTGGGAGGAAACGATGACCGACTTCGCGAATTCGAGCCGCCGCGGCCTGTTGAAGGGCGCGGCAGCACTTGCCGGTGCGGGGCTGCTGCCCGGCTTCGCATGGGCTGCCGATTATCCCTCGCGTCCGCTGACCATGATCGTGCCCTGGGGCGCGGGTGGCGGCACCGATGCCACGGCACGCATGATCTCGGCGCTGCTGGAACGCAAGCTGGGCCAACCCGTGAACGTGGTGAACCGGACCGGTGGCGCGGGCGTCGTCGGCCATTCGGCCATCGCGACCGCCCCTGCCGACGGCTATACCCTGGGCGTCGTCACGGTCGAGATCGCGATG
Source organism: Paracoccus sp. C2R09 (assembly GCF_018860625.1). Classification (GTDB taxonomy): domain Bacteria; phylum Pseudomonadota; class Alphaproteobacteria; order Rhodobacterales; family Rhodobacteraceae; genus Paracoccus. The sequence continues at coordinate 141,904 of NZ_JAHKQB010000023.1, read as the reverse complement.
ATGCACCATATGGGCCTGACGCAGCTGACCTCCGAGGATTACACCCCGCTTGGCCTGATGAATGCCGACAGCCCTGCCGTCACCGTTTCTGCCAATGCGGGCTATGCCGATATCGGTGCCTTGATCGAGGCGATCAAGGCGTCCGAGCCCGGCACCTTCAAGGCGTCCGGCACCGGGCAGGGGGGCATCTGGCACCTTGCCCTGGTCGGTTGGCTCAAGAGCCTCGGGCTGGAGGCGAACCATGTCACCTGGGTCCCGTCCGAAGGATCGGCCCCTGCCATGCAGGACCTGATCGCGGGTGGTGTCGATATCATCACCGTCTCGTTGGCGGAAACCAAGGCGATGGTCGATGCCGGCCGCGCCGTGAACCTGGCCCTGATGAGCACCGAACGTGCCGCCAGCCATCCCGACCTGCCGACCCTTGCCGAAGGCGGGGCCAGCGATTTCGCCCTGGCCACCTGGCGCGGGATCGGCGGTCCGCGCGATCTGCCGCAGGACGTCGCCCAGATGATCAGCACCGCCGTGGCCGAGATCGCAGTGGATCCCGAATTCACCGAGTTCATGGACAGTCGCGGCTTCAACGTCGCCTATCTGGACCCGGAGGCACATGCGCAGATGATGAAGGATGCCGATGCGCAGATGGCCGACGCGATGACCGCAGCGGGCCTGATCCGCAGCTGAGACTTCCCGAAAAAGGGGGAGAGCGCCATGAAACTGACCGACGCATTGTCGGGTGCCGCACTGATCCTGCTGGGTCTGTTCATGCTGTGGCAGTCCGCGCAATTCCCCAGCTTCGCGGGCACGGCCTATGGCGCGGCGATGCTGCCGCGCCTTCTGGCCCTAGGCTTCGTGATCGGTGGCGCGCTGCTGGTCCTGCGCGATATCATGGCGCGCAGACATGCGGGCGGCCCCTTCGTGATCTTCGCGCCCGAACTGCGCCGCGTCCAGGGGATCGCCGCGATGGCCGCCGTGCTGGGCAACGTGGCGGCGCAGATCCTGCTGGGGCCGCAGCTTGGATATCCGCTGGTATCGGTCCTGGGCCTTCTGGTCCTGTTCCTGGTGCTGCGCCTGCCGGTCTGGCAGGCGACGCTGCTGGCGATCGGGGCGACGGCGCTTTGCTGGTGGCTGTTCGCGGTGCTGCTGCGCGTGCCGCTGCCGCGCGGCCTGCTGGAAGGGATCATCTGAGATGCCCGTGACCGATGTTCTTCTGCAGGCGCTGATGCTGGTCGCCGACCCGCGCGTCCTGATCACCGCCTTCCTTGCGGGTGCGTTCGGGATGTTCGTGGGGGCCATGCCCGGGCTGACGGCGACGATGGCCACGGCGCTTCTGGTGCCGATGACCTTCTTCATGGACCCGATCCCCGCCCTTGCGGCCATCGTCGCGGCCAGCGGGATGGCGATCTTCGCGGGCGACATTCCGGGGGCGCTGCTGCGCATCCCGGGCACGCCCGCATCGGCGGCCTATGTCGAGGACAGCTACCGGCTGGCGATGAAGGGCCAGCTGAACCTCGCACTTGGGACGAACCTGCTGGTCAGCTGCATCGGCGGGCTGTTCGGCGTCTTCGTGCTGATCGCCGCGGCGCCCATGCTGGCGGAGTTCGCCCTGCGCTTCACCTCCTACGAATATTTCTGGCTGGCGGCCCTGGGCCTGTCCTGCGCGATCTTCATCGCGTCGGCCGATCCGCTCAAGGCGGGGATCGCGCTGCTGATCGGTCTTGCGATGGCCACGGTGGGGCTGGATCCCACGACCGGCGTTCCGCGCTTTACCTTCGGGCAGGTGGACTTGATGGCGGGGGTCGAATTCATCCCCGCGATGATCGGTTTGTTCGCGCTGGCCGAGGTGATGCGCGGCGTCGTCCGCCTGAACTATGGAACCCCGCCGCCCGCGATGCCCAAGAGCGATGGCGCGCTGTTCCGGGGCGTCGGCGGCGTGATCCGCCGCCATCCCGGCAATATCGTGCGCGGGTCGCTGCTGGGCGCGGTCATCGGGGCGCTGCCGGGGGCGGGGGCCGATATCGCGGCCTGGATGTCCTATGCCGTCTCGAAGCGCTTCTCGAAGACCCCGGAGGCCTATGGAACCGGCCATGTCGAGGGGTTGGTCGATGCCTCGGCCGCCAACAATTCGGCGGTGGGCGGGGCGTGGATCCCGGCGCTGGTCTTCGGCATTCCGGGCGACAGCGTCACGGCCATCGTCATCGGCGTCCTGTACATGAAGGGGATGAACCCCGGCCCGACCGTGTTCATCCAGAACCCGCAGCTGATCTATGCCGTGTTCATGATCTTCATCCTGACGACGCTGATGATGGTCCCGCTTGGATGGGTGGCGGTCAAGGCGGCACGTCAGGTCCTGCGCGTGCCCCCGCGCGTGCTGCTGCCGATCGTGCTCAGCTTCTGCATCGTGGGCGCGTTCGCGATGACCAACTCGGTCTTCGGGATCGTGGTGATGCTGGCGCTCGGGGTGCTTGGTTGGGTGCTGGAGGAGAACGGCTTTCCCGTCGCGCCCATCATCCTGGGGCTGGTGCTGGGCGGCATGTTCGAAAGGATGTTCATGACCTCGATGATCAAGTCGGGCGGCGATCTGGGTGCCTTCTTCGACCGGCCCATCGCCGCGATCCTCGGGGCGGCGGTGCTGCTGATCTGGGGGCTGGCGATCTTCGGGGCGGTCAGGCGGATGCTTGCCCCGAAGCGTCCCGCGTTGCAGAAGGCGGATCAGTAACCCCAAGGAAGCGCTGCCCATGACCATCTATGTCGATGCCGACGCCTGTCCCGTCAAATCCGAGGTCGAGCGTGTCGGCACGCGCCACCGGGTGGACATGGTCATCGTGTCGAATGGCGGGATCAGGCCGTCGCCGAACCCGCTGATGCGGATGGTGGTGGTGCCCGACGGCCCGGACGAGGCCGACAAGTGGATCGCCGAACAGGCCGGACCGGGCGACGTGGTGATCACCGCCGACATCCCCCTGGCCGCCCGCTGCGTCGAGGCGGGCGCGCGGGTCCTGCGCCACGATGGCGAGGAATTGGGCCCCAACAATATCGGCAGCGTGCTGGCGATGCGCGACCTGATGACCGATCTGCGTTCGGCCGATCCGTTCATGCAGGGGCGCGGGCGCAGCTTTTCCAAGGCGGACCGGTCGCGATTTCTCGAGGCGCTGGAGCGCTGCCTGCGGGCGGTCGCACGGAAATGAAGGGACCGGCGCCGCGATGGCGCCGGCCCATCCGTGAGTGGGATCACGGAACCGCTCAGGCGGGCGCGGCCAGCCTGTCGATGATCGTGTCGAGAAAGTCGACGCATTCCTGCAATTGATCAAGCGCCACGTATTCGTTCGGCTTGTGCGCCTGCTCGATCGAGCCGGGGCCGACGATCACCGACGGGATCCCGCCGAGCGTCTCGAAGACCCCGCCTTCGGACCCGAAGGACACCTTGCCGCCCCAGTCCGGGAACAGATCGGCATAGCGCCCGAAGCCCTGCGTGCCGCGTGCCTCGCCCATCGGCGGATAGGCGAAGATGCGTTCGAAGGCGATGCCGGCGCCCTCGGCCCTGGCGGCCATCGGGCCGCCCACCTCGTCGGTGATCCGGGTCAGCAGCGCGGCCATGTCGCCTTCCGCGTCCATTCCGCTGATCGAACGCAGCTCGAAGGTGAAGCTGCAGGCCTCCGGCGTGATGTTGGTGGCGACGCCGCCCTCGATCATGGTGACCAGCATCGTGGCATGGGGCACGGTGAAATCGGGATCGAAGGGGCCGTTCGCGGCGTATCCACGGGCGTGTTCGGCGATCAGGTCGATCGCGAGCGCGGCATGTTCGATGGCGTTCACATGCTGGGGGGCGAAGGACGAATGCCCCGAGGTTCCCGTGACGCGGGCGCGCATCGCGATCTTGCCCTTCTGCCCCGTGATCAGCCGCATCATCGACGGTTCGCCGATGATCGCCAGTTCGGGCGGGCAGGGCAGGGCCGCCAGGTGCCGCGCGATGGCGGGGGCGCCGAGGCAGCCGACCTCTTCGTCATGGCTGAAGCACAGATGGACCGGACGGGTCAGCGCGGCGCGGGCCAGACGCGGGGCCACGGTCATGGCGCAGGCCGCAAAGCCCTTCATGTCGCAGGCGCCGCGGCCATAGAGCCGCCCGTCGGCCACGCGGGCCGAAAAGGGATCGCCCTTCCATTCGGGCTCGTTCGCGGGAACCACGTCGGTATGGCCCGACCAGACGATGCCGGGCGCATCCTCGGGGCCGAAGCTGGCGATCAGGTTGGCCTTGGATCCGCTGTCGTCGGGGAGGATCACGATCCGTGCGCCCAGGCCGCCAAGATGGGCCGCCATGTGGTCGATCAGGGCACGATTGCCGTTGCGGGACACCGTGTCGAAGCCGATCAGATCGGCCAGGTGGCGGATCGTCAGGTCCAGATCCTCGGATCGGTGGTCGGATGTGGCGCTCATGACGCGAGGGCCTTTCTGTCGTTGTTCTTGCGGATTTCACGGCGGATCGTCACGGCGATCACGAAGACGATCAGGGCGGCGAAGCCCCAGGTGATCGGGGTCGAGATCAGGACCATCGGGTCCCCGCGCGATATGGCGATGGCACGGCGCATGTTCTCCTCCAGCGTCGGGCCCAGGATGAAGGCGATCAGGAAGGGTGCGGTGGGGATGTTCAGAAGGAACATGCCGAAGCCCACGATACCCATCACCAGCAGCACCGCCACGTCGAACATGCTGGACGAGATCGAATAGATCCCGAAGATGCACAGAAGCAGCACCAGCGGCGTCAGCAGGGTCTGCGGGATATGCGACACATGCGAGAACATGCGCATCGTGGCCTTGCCCGCGAAGAACAGCAGGACCGACGATACCAGCATCCCGATCAGCAGCATGTAGATCTCGTGCAGGTTCGTCTGGAACAGCATGGGCCCGGGCGTCAGCCCCTGGATCATGAACGCGCCCAGCATCACCCCGGTGATCACGTCGCCCGGCACGCCAAGCGCCAGAAGCGGGATCATCGTCGCCCCGCAGGCGCCGTTATTGGCGGATTCCGATGCGGCGATGCCTTCCAGCTCGCCCTTGCCGAAATTCGCGCCGTTGCGGCTGCTGCGCTGCGCCTCGCCATAGGAGAAGAAGGCCGCGGCCGACGGGCCGATGCCCGGAATGGCACCCAGCACCGAACCGATGGCCGACCCCTTCAGGATCGAACGGAGCGAGCCCATGAACTCGGCCCGGGTGACATGCTGCGCGCCAAGCGCCGCGGCTTCCTCGCGGTTGTCGGCCCGCAGCACGATCAGCTTGATCAGTTCGGGCAGCGCGAAAAGGCCGATCAGCACGGGCGCGATGGCCAGCCCCGCCTGCATGTCCGGCGTGAAGGCGAAGCGGAAGGATCCGTACATGTCCTCGCCCACCGTGGCCAGCAGCAGGCCGAGCGCGGCCGAGACGAGGCCCAGCAGCAGCGAATTGCCCGAAACCCCCGCCACCGTGGTCAGCGCGAACAGCATCAGCATGAAGAATTCGGGGGGGCCGATCTTCAGCGCCAGCATGGCCAGCGGCGCCGCGAAGAAGATCAGCGACAGGTTCGAGATGAAATCCCCGATGACCGAGGAATAGAGCGCCATGTTCAGCGCCTTGCCGGCCTTGCCCTGACGCGCCAGCGGGTATCCGTCCAGCGCCGTGCAGGCGGCCGATGCAGTGCCGGGCGTCTTGATCAGGATGGCCGAGACCGACCCGCCATAGGTGGACCCCTTGTAGAGCGCGACGAGCAGCAGGATCGACGGCACCGGGTCCATGTAGAAGGTGAAGGGCAGGGCCAGCGTCACGGCCATGGTTCCGGTCATGCCCGGAATGGCCCCCACGATGACGCCGCCCCAGATGCCCGCCGCCATGATCAGCAGGTTCTGGATGGTGGCGACGGCCTGGATCGCCGTCAGGATGTCGTTCAGCATGGGATACCTTTGTCAGAAGCCGAAGGGCTTGAAGATGCCGCGCGGGAATTGCGTGCCGAGCGCCGAGTGGAAGAACACCAGCAGCAGCACCGGCCCCCCGATGGACAGCGCCACGATCCAGAACCGGCGGTCGCGTTCGCCGGTCATCAGGACCATGACCGCGGTCAGGGCCATGCCCGCCACCAGGAAACCCAGAACCGGGACGAGGGCCAGGAAGGCCGCGAATGCCGCGACGACGCCCGCAAAGCGCAGGGTCATGCGCGTGGGGCTGCTGCCGTCATGTTCGACGGGTTCGGGCGGCTCGGGGCGCAGGCGTGCGGCGATCAGCGCCAGAACGCCAAGCGCGGTGCCCGCGATCGCCACGGTGCGGGGCCACATGTCGGGGGGCGGCGCGAAGCCCGGAATGAAGGCCGGGCGCGGAACAAAGACGGGGATCAGCAGGGCTGCGACGACCGCAAAGAAGGCGGTAATCACCAGCCCCCGCAGGACGGGCTTGGTCATGGGGTGCCTCGGGGGTGCGGTGGGGCGCGGCCATGGGTGGCCGCGCGCCTGCCGTTACTGGGGAAGATAGCCGAAATCGACGGCCATGCCGTGGAACAGGTCGTATTGCGACTGCGCATATTCGGCCATGTCCACGCTGCCGATGGTCGAGATCGACCCGCGGCGGCTGGCAAGTTCCAGCCATTGGTCGTTCTGGGCGACCTGCCCCAGAACGCCGTCCCATTTCTCGACCACCTCGGCCGGCAGGTCCTTGGGACCGTAAAGCGCGCTCCAGCCCGCGATCTGACCCGCCTTCTCGAAGCCCAGTTCCGCGGCGGTGGCGACGTCGGGCAGGGCCTCCATCCGCTGCGGCGCGAAGACCATCAGGGCCTTCAGGTCGCCGCTGGCGATATGGGGCATCAGCGACCCGGCCGCCATCGCCACGAAATCGACATGCCCGCCCAGAAGCGCGGTCGCCAGCGCGCCGCCGCCCTTGTAGGGCACCAGCGTGGCGGCCGTCAGCGGATCGAGATCGCTGTCGGACAGAAGCGCCTGCGTGGTGAAGCCGTCGATGGCCGTCGCACCCGATGCCGCATAGGTCATCGCGCCCTGGCTGTCGCGGATAGCGGCGATCAGATCCTCGGCGCTGTCATAGGGCGCGTCCGCGCGCACCGCCAGGATCATCGGCGTCGCCTCCAGCGCGCCCAGGAAGGTATAGGCGTCATGCGGCACCGCGTTGCCCGGCGTGACTGCGGGCGACAGCGCCATGCCCACACGGGCCAGCAGCAGGGTATAGCCGTCGGCATCTGCCTCGGTCACCGAACGCGCGCCGTTCATGCCGCCCGCGCCCGGACGGTTCATCACCGTGACGGGCTCACCCAGATATTCGGGCGCGACCTCGGCCAGGGCGCGGCCCGCCAGATCCGATGCGCCGCCCGGACCGTAGGGCACGACCAGCGTGACCGCCTGATCGGGATAGCCTTCGGCGAATGCGGGGCTGGCTGCGGCCAGTGCGGCCAGCGTGACGGTTCCGAGCAGTTTCTTCATGGGGTGACCTCGCCTTCGTGTTGATCCGTTTTCGATCTTGTTGGACGGGGCCACCATTCACAGTATTCCAAGCAAGGCAAGAACGTGGCATCAGTATGCAAAACCAGCATACCGAGGGAACGCCATGAAGATCCGCGAACTGGAAGCCTTCGATGCCTTCATGCGGCTTGGCGGGGTCAAGCTGGCCGCCGAACATCTGGGCGCCAGCCAGCCCATGATCAGCAGGCTTCTGATATCGCTGGAGGAAAACCTTGGGTTCGAGCTGTTCCTGCGCAAGCGCAACCGGCTGTCCCCCACCCCCGAGGCGTTCCGATTTCACCCGACGGTGGCGCGTCACCTTGCGGGGATGCGATCGATGCAGCAGGAGGCGTCGGCCATCGCCAGCGGCCAGATCGGCCATCTGGTCATCGCCGCGCAGCCGATCTTCTGCGACACCTTCCTTCTTGATGCGCTTGGGCGATTCCGTCTGACCCATCCCGAGGTGACCGTCCAGATCGTCGATGTCGGGATGGCCGAGCTGCTGCGCATGATCAGCGAGGGACGCTGCGACCTGGCCTTCGGGATCACGCTGAATGCCGAGGCCTTCGGCGGCACGTCCCGCGCGCTGGCCAATTGCGAGGCGAGGTGCATCCTGCCCGTCGGGCATCCACAGGGCGACCAGCAGGAAATCCCGCTGCCGCGATTGCGGCATGAACGCTTCATCGATCTGGCCCAGGGCAGTCCGCTGCGCCAGCGCATCGACAACATGATGCAGACCATCGACGTCCATCGCGACATCGCGGCCGAACTTCGCACCCTGCACGGCATCGTCAGCCTGGTCGAACGCGGCGTGGGCGTGGCCATCGTCGATCCGGTCGCGCAGAAGCTGATCGATCCGGCCAAGGTCACCTGCCATCGCCTGATCCCCGCCATCACCTGGGAGATCGCGGAATTCGCCCCCCGTAACCGCCCGCCCGGCATCGCGGCCCAGGCCTTCGCCGCCGAGGTCCAGGTCGAGATCGACAGCCTGAAGCGGGGCGGGATCGTGACCTGATGCGACATCTTGTCCGCGGGCGCGACCGCGGGCATAGTGGCCCCACGTCGCGGTGTCCCCCGCGACCGATCTTGGGTGACCGGGCCCCTCTGGCGGATGTGGCGGCGCATTCGTGATGTCGGCACCGATACGAGACACGCCGCACGGACATATTCCGAAAATGACACAGGGAACAATCGACGCCCCCGGCCGGTCCATGGCCGGATATTTCAGATGGGCATTCATCGTCACCGCGATCGGGCTGGTCATGGGCGCCGTGCTGGGCTGGCAGATGACCGGCACGATCGGCGGCATGGCGGGCATCTTCTTCATCTGCGCGGTCCTTGCCGTGCTGGAGATATCGCTGTCCTTCGACAACGCGATCGTCAACGCGAACAAGCTGAAGACCATGACCCCGGTCTGGCAGCGGCGCTTCCTGACCTGGGGCATCCTGATCGCGGTCTTCGGGATGCGGATCGTCTTTCCGCTGCTGATCGTGGTGATCGCGGCAGGCATTGGGCCGTGGCAGGCGCTGGTGATGGCGGCATCGCAGCCCGCCGAATATGCGCGCATCATGCATGACGCCCATCTGCCCATCGCGGCCTTCGGCGGCACCTTCCTGATGATGGTCGGGCTCAGCTTCTTCTTCGACCATGAAAAGGACGTCCACTGGGTCAGCTGGCTGGAACGCCGCATGCAGGAATACGCCACCGTTCGCGGGGTCGAGGTGGCCTTCGTCTTGGTCGTGATGCTGGGCTTCTCGCGGCTTCTGGACCCGATCCAGCGCGAGGTCTTCCTGCATTCCGCGATCTGGGGTCTTCTGACCTTCCTTCTGGTCGAGGTTTTGGGCGGGCTGCTGGACCGCAGCCAGGAAACCCTCAAGGCCGGGGCGCAGGGCGGCGTCGGCGCGTTCCTCTATCTCGAGGTGCTGGACGCCTCCTTCAGCTTCGACGGCGTGATCGGGGCCTTCGCCCTGTCGCAGAACCTGTTCATCATCGCGATCGGGCTGGGGATCGGGGCGATGTATGTGCGGTCCATGACCATCATGCTGGTCGAGAAGGGAACTCTGGCCGAATACCGCTATCTCGAACATGGGGCGTTCTGGGCGATCATCGCGCTGTCCTTCATCATGTATGCGCAGGCGCTGGTGCATATCCCCGAGGTGATCACCGGGCTTGGCGGTGCCGCGCTGATCGGCCTGTCGCTCTGGGCCTCGGTCCGTCACAACCGCGCCCACGCGGGCGGGTGATGCGACCGGACCGCCCGCGGCCCCCGCGATTCCGGGGCGGCGGGCGGTCCTCATTGCGCATGCTGCCGATCTTCGCCTTGCTTCCGGCCACCGCTTCGGGGCAGAAATCCGCATCGAGGGAAACCGGGCGTGGCGGCCAGTTCGCCGGCCCCCGGAAGATTGGAGCGGTAATTTGAGCGGACTTCTGTGTATCGGCGAATGCATGATCGAACTGTCGGGCGGTCAGGACGATCTCTATCGGGGGGGCTTTGCGGGTGACACGCTGAACACGGCCTGGCATGCGCGCGCCCATCTGGCGGGAATCCCGGTCGCCTACTACACCGCCGTCGGCACGGATCGCATGTCCGACCGGATGCTGGATTTCTTTGGATCCGCCGATATCGACACGTCGGACGTGCGCCGGATCGCAGATCGCCGCCCCGGTCTCTACATGATCGAGCAGCGCGACGGGGATCGCCACTTCACCTATTGGCGCGAGAATTCGGCGGCACGGTTGCTGGCCGAGGATGCCGATCACCTGCGCCGCGTCGTGCAGGGGCGCGATCTCGTCTATCTGTCGGGGATCACGCTGGCGATCCTGTCGCCCGATGCGCGCGACCGGCTGCTGGATGCGCTGCGCGACGTGCGCGTGGCCTTCGACCCCAATATCCGACCCGTCCTGTGGGAAAGCCCCGAGGTGATGCGCGACGTGATCATGCGCGCCGCCGCCCTGTCCGACATCGTGCTGCCCAGCTTCGACGACGAGGCCGTGCATTTCGGCGATGCCGATCCGCAGGCGACCGTCGCACGCTATGCAGCGGCCAACCCCGCCGCCGAGATCGTCGTCAAGGACGGCCCGAAGCCCGCGCATGTCCGGGCCGAGGGTCGCGACGTCCTGGTCGAGGTGCCGCCCGTCACATCGGTGGTCGATGCGACGGGGGCAGGCGACAGCTTCAACGGCCGATACCTGGCCGAACGCCTGTCGGGCACCGACCCCGAGGCCGCGGCGCGCGCCGCCATCAGCACCTCGGGGCAGGTGATCGGCCATCACGGGGCGATCCCCCGCAACTGACCGGGACCCGCGTCATTCGGCGACGGTGATGCCGATCTTGCCGACATGGCGCTTGTCCAGGAACATCTCCTGCGCGGCATGCAGTTCGCGCAGGGGGAAGGTCCGCGCCAGGGTCGGACGGATCTCGCCCGCCTCGATATAGCCGACGAGATCGGTGAAGACGCTGTCCGGCTGGAACGTGCTTCCGATCAGCGTCAGGTCGCGCAGATACAGCGTGCGCAGGTCCAGCTCGACGATGGGCCCCGCGATCGCGCCCGAGGTGACATAGCGTCCGCCCTTGCGCAGCGCTGCCAGGACATCGCCCCATCGCGGACCGCCGACCAGGTCCAGCACCACGTCGAACGCCGCGTCGGGCAGGGGGGCGTCGCGGTCCAGAACCTCGTTCGCGCCCAGTTCGCGCAGCGCATCGGCCTTGGACGGGCTGCTCAGCGCCGTGACATGCGCGCCCCGCCGCCTGGCCAGCTGGATCGCCGCGGACCCGACCCCGCCCGAGGCGCCGGTGATCAGCACCCGTTCGGCGCCCAGCCCGCCGCGCTGGATCATCCCCTCGGCGGTCGAGAAGGCGCAGGGAAAGCTTGCCAGCTCCACATCGCTCAGATCCGAGGTGACCCTGATCGCGTGCCGCGCCTCGGCGGTGGTGTATTCCGCGAATGCGCCGTCGCGTTCGGATCCAAGCGTTGCCAGGGGCAGGTCGCTCGTATCGCCCGCGGGTGCGAACATCGGGCGCAGCAGGACGCGTTCACCGATGCGGTCTGGGGAAACGCCCTCGCCCACGGCGGTGACGATCCCGCAGCAATCCGCGCCCTGAATGCGCGGGAATTGCAGCGCACCGTCCCAGCCGCCATCCGCGTCGGCCTGCCCGTCATAGCCCGAGGCCGCGCCTTGGGCGGTGTCGCCCCGCACGGCCTTCGAATACCAGCCGATCCGGGTGTTGATGTCGGTATTGTTTACGGCGGCCGCCAGCACCCGGACCTGCACCTCGCCCGCCGCGGGCTGCGGGACCGCCAGATCCTCGTGCCATTCCATGCGTTCGGGCCCGCCATGCCCCGTCAGCACCATGCCCTTCATCGTCCTGGTCATGTCGTTCCCCTTCGGTAGAGTGTTCGTTCTACTTGCGTGGGTAGAGCGTTCGTTCTACATGGTCAAGGATGAACGAGACGATGATCAGAATTGCGGCGGGGCTGGAGCGTTGCTTTGCCGCGCGCGGCTTTGCCGAACCAAGCGTCGAGGATCTGCGCGCGGCTGCCGAGGTCAGCCTGCGCACGCTCTACAAGTACACCCCCTCGCGCCGGGACATGGTGCATGCCGCGATGGAGAATCGTCACCGGCGATACATGGCGCGCGTGCTGGACGACCTGCCCGAGGGGGCGGCTGCGCTGGATGTGCTGCTGGACCGCGTTGCCGGCTGGATGCGGGACGAGGCGTCGCATGGCTGCCTGTTCCATGCCGCCGTGGCCGCCGCCCCGGACGATCCGGCGCTGCACGATCTGTTGACGCGCCACAAGGCGGAGCTGGCGGAACGTGCCGCCGCCGCCACGGGCCTGGTCGGGCATGAAATCGCCCTGACGCTGATCGTCGAGGGGCTGACCCAATCCTGGTCGCTGCACGGTGCTTACGCGTTGAAGGCGGCGAAATCGCTCGGGGCCTGTCTTCGGCAGGGCTGACCCCGGGCCGTATCGGGCGGGGCAGGCCACCGGGTTCGGCGCCACATGTCGGCGCGCTGCCGATCTTCCGGGCAATGGCGGCGATGGCGCTTTCCCATGCCGGACAACTGCGCTAGTCCTGTCGGAACCCGCATCCAGCCATCAGGCACCATGCCCCCTAGTGATTATCCCCTCCGCGGCATCGCGTTGAAATGTCTCAGCGTCTCGGTCTTCACCTGCATGGCCGCGCTGGTGAAGGCGACATCGCAGGGGAACATGTCCGTCCCCGCCGGCGAGCAGGTCTTCTTCCGGTCCTTCTTTGCCATTCCCGTCATTTTGGGCTGGCTGATCGCGCGGGGCGAATTGTCGATAGGTCTGCGGACCTTCCGTCCGATGGGGCATTTCTATCGTGGCGTGGTCGGCACCATGGCGATGGGGCTGAACTTCTGGGCGCTGTCGCTGCTGACCTTCCCCGAGGTGACGGCCATCGGTTATGCCGCGCCGCTTCTGGTCGTGATCTTCGCGGCCATGTTCCTGAACGAGGAGGTGCGGCTCTTCCGGCTCGGCATGGTCGGGCTGGGTCTGGCGGGGGTGATGATCGTCCTGTCGCCGCAGCTGCGGATCGGCAATCCCGACACCGCGCGGACGCTCGGGGCGGTGGTCACGCTTGGCGGGGCAAGCTGCGCGGCGCTGGCGCAGATTTTCGTCCGCAAGCTGGTCGAGGAGGAGCGGACCTCGGCAATTGTCTTCTGGTTCTCGATCACCTCGACGGTTCTCAGCCTGACGACGCTGCCCTTCGGATGGGTGATGCCCGATGCCACGTCGCTGGCGCTGCTGGTGTCGATGGGACTTCTGGGCGGGTTGGGTCAGATCCTTCTGACCTCGGCCTATCGCTTTGCCGACGCCTCGCTCATCGCGCCGTTCGACTATACTTCGATGGTGCTGGCGATCGTCATCGGCTGGTTCGCCTTCGGCGAGGCCCCGACCGCCGTGGTGCTTCTGGGCACGTCGCTTGTCATCCTTGCGGGGCTGCTGATCATCTGGCGCGAACGCAGGCTGGGGCTGCAGCGGACGCGGCAACGGCGGGCGATGACGCCACAGGGCTGAGCGCGATCAGTCGCCGACCATGTCGGGGCGTTCGCGGCGCAGCTGATCCAGCATCCGGTCGATCCGGCCCAGATGCCCGGTCAGCGCCCCGGCTGCGGCATCCGCATCACGGGCGCGCAACGCCTGCAGGATGTCGCCATGTTCCGACAGCGCGTTCCCCGCATTGTAGGACAGCGACAACCAGCGCAGCCTGTCCATATGGCCCTTGTTCTCGCGGACCAGCTCCCAGACGAATCCATGCCCCGACAGATCGCAGATCCGCTGGTGGAAGCGGTCGTCCAGCATGTGGAACCGACGCCGATCATCCTGTTCCACGGCGTCCTTCTGGTCGTCAAGGATCGCTTGCAGTTCGTCATGATGCGGCGTCGAAAGCACGCCCGCAGCCACCCTCATGCAGGCAACCTCCAAGGCGTTGCGGATGAAGCAGGCCTCGCGGATGGCCGTGGCCGAGATGGGCGTGACGGTGGTCGAACGTTGCGGGCGGATCAGGACGAACCCGATCTGCGACAGCCGAAAGAAGGCGTCCCGCACCGGCTGGCGCGACACGCCCATGCGCGACGCGACCTCGGCCTCGGAGATCCGGGTGCCGGGGGGCAGTCCCAGATCGACGATCCGTTCATGCAGGGCGTCGAAGACCTGATCGGTGACCGAACGTGTCGAACCGGGTTGCAGCAGGGGGATGACCGGTTCCGCCGCTTCGTTCATCTGCGCCATTCACGAACTCCGTTTGACCCTGCTGATCGGCTAGCATATTAGTATGCTGGAATGAGGGCAATGCCGTGAGACCCGGCAGGCCCGCGATGCCTTGGAGGAGGGACCGAAGATGACCCATGTCGAGACGCGCCACGCGATCCACCCCGATCATGCCAGGACGATGGATACCGCGGCCCTGCGCCGGAATTTCCTGGTCGAAGGGCTGTTCCAGGATGATCAGATCCGCCTGACCTACAGCCATTACGACCGTTTCGTCGTCGGCGGTGCCGTGCCTGCGGGCAAGGAACTGGTCCTTGATGCCATCGCCGAGACCCGCACCGCGACCTTCCTCGAACGGCGCGAGATGGGCATCGTCAATATCGGCGATACCGGCACCATCGCGGCCGCCGGACAGGAATGGCAGATGGCGCGCGGGGACGTGCTGTATCTGGGGATGGGATCGGGTGCCGTCACCTTCGGCGGGGCGGGGCGGTTCTATATCACCTCGGCGCCTGCGCATCGCGCGCTGCCTTGCCGCCTGATTACCGTGGATCAGGCGAAAGAGGTCCAGATGGGCGCGTCCGAGACCTCGAACAAGCGCACGATCCGGCAGTTCATCCACCCCCTGGTGATGGAGAGCTGCCAGCTCGTCATGGGCTATACCTCGCTCGAGGAGGGATCCGTCTGGAACACCATCCCCAGCCATGTGCACGATCGCCGGATGGAGGCCTATCTCTATCACGGGATGGCACCCGAGGCGCGGGTGCTTCATCTGATGGGCGAACCGCAGGAAACGCGGCACCTGTTCGTTGCGAACGAACAGGCGGTCCTGTCGCCCCCATGGTCGATCCATTCCGGGGCGGGGATCGGTGAATACACTTTCATCTGGGCGATGGCGGGGGACAATGTCGACTACACCGACATGGACTTCATCCAGCCGGAGGATATGCGTTGAACGCCTTTTCGCTGCAGGGAAAGACCGCGTTGGTGACCGGCGCGAATACGGGCATCGGACAGGCGATCGCGGTGGCGATGGCGGGTGCCGGGGCCGAAGTCATCGCCTCGGGCCGTCGCGACTGCGACGAGACGCTGGAGATGATGGGCCGAGGTCGCCAGATGCGGCTGGATTTCAGCAACCCCATGGCAGCGCGGGACGTCTTCGCCGCCGAGCGGATCGATATCCTGGTGAACAATGCGGGGATCATCCGTCGCGACGACGCGGTCGATTTTTCCGAAGCCGATTGGGACGATGTGATCGACATCAACCAGAAGGCGCTGTTCTTCACATGCCAGGCCTTCGCAAGGGCGGCCCTGCCGCGCGGCGCGGGCAAGATCGTTAACATCGCAAGCCTTCTGTCGTTCCAGGGCGGTATCCGCGTGCCGTCCTATACCGCCAGCAAGCATGGCGTGGCAGGCCTGACCAAGCTGATGGCCAATGAATGGGCCGCCCGGGGCCTGAACGTGAACGCGATCGCGCCGGGCTATATCGAGACGAACAACACCGAGGCGCTGCGTGCCGATCCCGAGAGGTCCAAGGCCATTCTCGACCGGATTCCGGCCGGGCGGTGGGGCCGCCCCGAGGATATCGCGCAGACTGCGGTATTCCTTGCGGCCCCGGCCTCGGATTACGTGAACGGCGCCGTGCTGAACGTGGACGGGGGCTGGCTGGCCCGCTGAGGGGCCGGCACCTCAGGCCGCCGTCAATCGCAGGGCATGCCCGCCAAGATCGCGGAAGGCCCGCTGGCGACAGGTCAGCACGATGATCTGCAGGTCGGCGGCCTGACGGTGCAGCGCGTCGAACATCCGTTCGATCCGGGCATCGTCGGTAAAGACCAGCGCGTCATCGAGGATGACGGGGGCGGTGCGGCCCGCGGCCCCCAGCATCCGCGCGAAGGCCAGCCTGACCAGCAGGGCGATCTGCTCCTGCGTCCCGCCCGACAGGATGTCCAACGGCTCGGTCATGCCGTCGCGGATCAGGCAGTCGGGCAGCAGCGAATCCTCGGCCCAGGTCAGTTCGGCATCCGGCCACAGAAGCCCCAGAAGCGGGCGCAGTTCGCGGGCGACCGGTTCGAAATACCGGTCCCGCGCCGCGCTGCGCGCCGAGACCAGCGCCGATTCAAGCCGGGTCAGCACGGCAACCTCGTGGTTCAGGCGATCCAGGTCGCGGGTGGCTGCGGCCAGGGTCTCGGACGCGGCAGCCAGCCGTTCCTCGACCGCGTCGCCCGCCGCGCGGCGGATACGTTCCTCGAGCGCGGCAAGCTGCTGCCTCAGATCGCCAATCTGCGTTCGCGCACCCTCGTCGATGGATTGCGCGCGGCGCAGCGCGGCCGCGGCTGCGGCCAGATCGGGCGCGGATTTCAAGGCCGCGTCATGTTCCGCCTCTGCCAGCTTCAGCGCGTCGCGGGTATCGTCGGCAGCGGTCGAAAGGGTCGGAATGTCGCCATCGAAACCCGCAAGGGCCTGCGTCGCGCGGGCATGCCGATCCCGGGCCTGATCCAGCATGGCGTCGGCGCGAACCATCCGGACGCGCGCTTCGTTGGCAGCCTCGGCGCAGAGGGCCAGCGCATCCCGCGCGGTCTTCTCGACCTCGCGGGCCTTTTCGTGCGCGGCGATGGCTGCCGACGGGTCCGTGTCATCCGCGGCATCCTCGGCCACGGGCAGGCGGGCCAGCTGCGCGCGCAGCACCTCCATCCCCTCGGGGGCGATGCCGCTGAGCAGCGCGCGGGCTTCGGCGTGATCGCGTTCGGCATTGGCCCGCAGGGTCGCGGAATGACGGGCCTCTGCAAGGTCGCGGACGCCCGCCATGTCCAGCGCATCGCGCAGGGTCGCTTGGGCCTTGCCGTGATGATCGTCGGCGGCGGCCTCGGCGGGGCGGATTTCAAGCGTGCCGATCCCGGGAAGGTCCAGCATGGCCAAGCCGGCAAGCGGCACGGGCGATCCGTCGGGCAGCGGGTCGCCATTCAGCGTCAGCCGCGCCGCGGCGTCGTAACGTGCGGTGATCTGCGTGGCCGCGGCATTGCGGGCGGCGGTCGCTGCGGCAAGATCGGCGGCAAGCGTCTCGATCCGGGACAGTGCATCGCGGGTCAGGCCGTGGATGCGCGCCTTCGCGGCCTCCATCGCCTGACGAGCCTCCTCGGCCTGGGCGATCCGGCGCTCGAGGTCGCGGCGCCGGTCGGCATTGTCGCGTGCAGCCTGCGCCCTTTCGACCCGTGCGCGTTCGGTTTCGGCCCCTTCAAGCCGCGCGGCCGCGTCGATCTGGTCCTTCTGCGCCAGGGACAGCGCATCGAGCGCCGCGCCATGCGCCGCACGTGCATCCCCTGCCTCGCCCTCGGCCCGCGCGATCAGGTCGTCGCATTCGGCCTGCTCGCCCAAAACCTTGCGCATCTCGTCCAGCCGGGCCTGCGCGGCAGTGGCCCGAAGGCGGCGGGTCTCGACCTCGCGGGCAAGGCGCTCGACCTCGGCGCCGTGGCGCTCGGCGGTGGCATGTTCGGCCCTTGCCGTCTCAAGCCGCCTGTTGCGCAGGGCGACCTCGTCGGCATCGGTCAGTTCCGCCGATGTGCGTCGCGCCTTGCGTCGCGCATCCAGCGCGGCATGCAGCTCTTGTGTCAGGCGCTGCAGATCGTCGCGTTCGGCGGTCAGGGCCGCCACCTGGTCCTGCGCGGCCTTCCATGGACCGCCCATCTTCGGGCGCCCGGTTGCCGTCGCAAGCACGCCCAGTTCGTCGCGGCAGCGCTGCAGGGCCGCGTCCATGCGCCGCCCGCCGGTCATCGCCTCGACCTCTTCGCCCACGGACGAAAGCAGGTCGCGCCGCGCATCCAGCGCCGCCGCCTTTTCCTTGTTGCTGCCATCGGTCAACGAGGTCATGCCCTGCCTGACCCAGATCAGCCCGGCCGGTCCGCCCCCGTCCTGGCCCAGGGCGCGTGCGATCCAGTCCTCGGCCTGATCCGATTGCGCAATGGGACGCCCGTCCCGGCTGACGCTGGCCGTGGGCTTTTGCAGCCAGCGTTTGGTGATGGTGAAGCGGCCATCCGCAGTCTCGACCTCGACCGTGATCTCGGGGGCGCCGCCGGAATGGGGACGCAGGGCCTTGATCTCCTTGTCGCCGCTGCCATGCGGCTTGAAGAACACTGCCTGCAGCGCATCGAAGATGGTCGATTTGCCGAACTCGTTCGGCTCGCTCAGCACGTTCAACCCGTCGCCGATCCCGTCGATCCGCATGGTCGCCGTGAACTGGCGAATATTGGTCAGTGCGATGGCACGCAGTTTCATTCCGCACTCTCCCTCACATAGGCATAGAGCCGGGCCAGCGCATCCTTCGCGGCCTCTCGCTGCGGGGCGGGGGCGTCGCTTTCGGCCTCGGTCGCCAGATCCTCGGCGGCGATGCGCAGCGCGCCGCCCTTGCGGTCGATCCGGTCCAGATCAGCCTGATCGTATTCCGTCCCGAGCGCGTCGAGCCGCATCTCGAAATGCGCGAATTCCGGGCCCACGCGTTCCGCAGCCTCGATCAGGGCCGCGCGATCGCCAAGCCGGGCCCAGCCAGACAGCGCCACGCGGATCAGGATGTCGCGACGTCCGCCCCGGGGCAGTGCATCCAGCAACGCGGCGGCGGCGTCCTGTCCCGGATGCAGGGGCAGATCCAGCGGCAGCCAGTGGAAATGCCCGGTCTCGATCTCTTCGACCTGCGGTTCGGCGCCGGGACCGTCCAGCGTCACGCAAAGGCATGTGCCCCGCGTCCCGTGCTTGAAGCGATCCTGTTCGGGGCTGCCAGAATAATGCACGCGCGCCGAAACCCGCATCCGCCCGTGCCAATCGCCAAGGGCCAGGTAATCGAGCCGCGCGCTGCGGTCGCGATCGGGCGCGATGACGTCGCCGCTCTCGGTGAAGTCGGTGACGCCGCCATGGGCCAGCCCGATCCGCAGATCGCCTTCGCCGCTTGCCATGGCGACCATCGGCGCCGACGGGTCTGTGGCCCCCGCGCGATAGCGGACGGGGCAGGGCAGCAAGGTCGCGCCATCCTGCATGACGACCGGGACTGCTTCGGACAGGACGCGGATGTTCGGCACCGCCAGCCCCCGGATCATGTCCCAGAGCGGTTCGGCATCGCGCAGGTTGTCGTGGTTCCCCGGCAGCAGCCACCATGTGACGTGCCCGGCCTCGGCCATCGCCGCCGCCGCCTGATGCGCGATGCCGGGCGAGGGGGTCGGCGTGTCGAAGATGTCGCCCGCCAGCAGGATATGGGCGGCGCCCTTGTCCCGCGCGACCTGCGCCAGCCGCGCGATCGCACCGTGGCGGGCCTCCATCAGCCTGCCGCGGATATTGCCGTCGGCGGGCTGGGGGATGCTGGCGAATTTCCTGCCGATATGCAGGTCCGAGCTGTGGATGAAACGAAGGGGCATGGCGGCCTGCAAGGCTATGGGCGGGATCGAAGCCATCTTCGGCAACGGGGATGTCAGTCCCTGTCATGCCACCCCGCGTGCGGCGGTGAAACGGGGAAATGCCTAAACTTCGGCAAGCCCCTTCAGGAAAAGGCCCCCGGCATCCTGCGATGCCGGGGGCCGGTTCGATGGGCCGGGTCCGCCCGGATCAGAAATGGACAGACAGGCTGTCCAGAGGGGTCGCCTTGGGCGGCGCGAACTTGGTCAGGTCGATGCCTTCGACGGCGGTCTTGTATTCGTCGATATTCGGCGTGCGCCCCAGGATGGCCGACAGCACGACGACGGGGGTCGAGGCCAGCAGCGATTCACCCAGCTTCTCGCCGGAATCCTCGACCACGCGGCCCTTGAACAGACGGGTCGAGGTCGCAAGCACGGTATCGCCCTTGCCGGCCTTTTCCTGGTTGCCCATGCACAGGTTGCAGCCCGGACGCTCCAGGTACAGGATGTTCTCGTATTCGGTGCGCGCGGTCTGCTTAGGGGCGCTGTCGTCGAACTCGAAGCCCGAATATTTCTGCAGCACTTCCCAGTCGCCTTCGGCCTTCAGCTCGTCGATGATGTTGTAGGTCGGCGCGGCCACGACCAGCGGTGCCTTGAAGGTCACGCGGCCCTGTTCCTTTTCAAGGTTCCGCAGCATCTGCGCCACGATCTTGACGTCGCCCTTGTGGACCATGCACGACCCCACGAAGCCCAGATCGACCTTCTTTTCGGCACCGTAATACGAAATCGGGCGGATCGTGTCATGGGTATAGCGCTTGGACACGTCCGAGTTCGAGACGTCGGGATCCGCGATCATCGGCTCGTTGATGGCGTCCAGATCGACCACGACCTCGGCGAAATATTTCGCGTTGTCGTCGGGCTTCAGCGCGGGCTTCTCGCCCGAGCGGATCTGGGCGATGCGCGCGTCGGCCTTGGCGATCAGGCCTGCCAGGACCTGCGCGTCGTTGTCCATGCCCTTGTCGATCATGATCTGGATGCGGCTCTTGGCGATCTCCAGCGACTTGATCAGGGTCTCGTCCTCCGAGATGCAGATCGACGCCTTCGCCTTCATCTCGGCCGTCCAGTCGGTGAAGGTGAAGGCCTGGTCGGCCAGCAGCGTCCCGATGTGAACTTCGATGATGCGGCCCTGGAAGACGTTGTCGCCACACTGTTCCAGCATCTGCGCCTGCGTCGCATGGACCACGTCGCGGAAGTCCATATGCGGGGCCATCTTGCCCTTGAACGTGACCTTGACCGATTCCGGGATCGGCATGGTCGCCTCGCCCGTGGCCAGCGCCAGCGCGACGGTGCCCGAATCCGCGCCGAAGGCCACGCCCTTGGACATGCGGGTGTGGCTGTCGCCGCCAATGATGATCGCCCAGTCGTCCACGGTGATGTCGTTCAGCACCTTGTGGATCACATCGGTCATCGAGTGATAGACGCCCTTGGGGTCGCGCGCGGTGATCAGGCCGAAATCATGCATGAACTTCATCAGGCGCGGCGTGTTGGCCTGCGCCTTCAGGTCCCAGACCGATGCCGTGTGGCAGCCCGACTGATAGGCGCCGTCGACCTTGGGCGAGATGACCGTGGCGGCCATCGCCTCCAGCTCTTGCGAGGTCATCAGGCCGGTGGTGTCCTGCGACCCCACGATATTGACCTGCACCCGCACGTCGGACCCGGCATGCAGCACCTTGCCGGGCGTGCTGCCCACGGCATTGGCGTTGAAGATCTTCTCGACCGCGGTCAGGCCCTGGCCTTCGTGCGACACTTCCTTGGAGGGCGCGAAGGCCGATTTCAGCGGGATGCCCAGGGTTTCGCAGGCGAAGGTCTGCAGCTGCTTGCCGAAGACGATGGCATAGGAGCTGCCGGCCTTCATGAACTCGACCTTCTGGGGGGTGAAGGACGCGGCCAGATCGGTCAGCTCTTCGCTGCCATCCTCGTTCAGCAGCTTGTGGGTCTTGGTGTCGATGGTCAGCACGGTGCCGGTCTCGACCGAGTATTTCTGTTCGAGGATCGGGTTGCCGTCGTTGTTCAGGATCGGCTTGCCGTCCGGGCCGGTCTTGCGCACCCAGTTCTTCAGGTCGATGCCGATGCCGCCGGTGACGCCCACGGTGGTCAGGAAGATGGGCGAGATGCCGTTCGTGCCCGCGACGATCGGGGCGAAGTTGACATAGGGCACATAGGGGCTGGCCTTCTTGCCGGTCCAGAGCGCGACGTTGTTCACGCCCGACATCCGCGACGAGCCGACGCCCATCGTGCCCTTTTCGGCGATCAGCATCACGCGCTTGTCGGGGTGCTGCAGCTTCAGCGCCTCGATTTCCTTCTGCGCCTGTTCCGAGATCATGCACTTGCCGTGCAGTTCGCGGTCCGAACGCGAATGCGCCTGGTTGCCCGGCGACAGCAGGTCGGTCGAGATGTCGCCTTCCGCGGCGATATAGGTGACGACCTTGATCTGCTCGTCGATCTCGGGAAGCTTGGTGAAGAACTCGGCGTCGGAATAGCTCTCGAGGATGTCCTTCGCGACCGGGTTGCCCGCCTTGAAGGCGGCGGCCAGGCGTTCGGTATCGGCCTCGTAGAGGAAGACCTGCGTCTTCAGCACGTCGCCCGCATCCTTGGCGATGGCCGCGTCATCGCCCAGTGCCAGGTCCAGCAGCACCTCGACCGAGGGGCCGCCCTTCATGTGGGACAGCAGCTCGAATGCGAAGGCGGGCGTGATCTCGGGGACCTCGACCTGCCCCAGGATGATCTCCTTGAGGAAGAAGGCCTTCTCGCGTGCGGCGCTCGTGGTGCCGGGCAGCGTGTTGTAGATCAGGAACTGCAGCGAATCCGACCGGTGCTCGTGGCCCTTGTCCTTGATCTGCGCGATGATCTCGCCCGCAAGATCCGCGCCGTCGACCGGCTTGGGGCCCAGCCCCTGCGCCTTGCGCGTTTCGATTTCGTCGAGATAGTCGGTATACAAGCTCATGGCGATGCCCCGGAGGTCTGCGTTTCGAGTGGCACTTGTCCCGAAGGCAGGTGTGCAGCCGCACCGGGAAAGCTAGAGGTATGCCGCGGTATACCGATGCATGCGGCAAATGCAAGCTTCACGCTTGCGCAAGATCAGTTCGGCACGGGCCGAAGCAGCGTGACGCGATCCGGAGCCATCTCGGCCAGGGCGATGGTGCCGTCGGGGGCCACGTCCATTCCGTGGGCATAGGTCGCGAAGGTGCGGCAGCGTCCGACCAGGCGTCCGTCCGGGGCATAGGCCGACAGGCGCGGGGTCTGGTCCGTCACCAGCAGCACGCCGTCCGCCCGCAGCGCCAGCGCCATGGGGCGGTGCAACCCCTCGATCAGGTCGATCACCCGGCCATCCGCATCGAAGCGCTGGATGCGGTCGTTCTCGCGGTCGGCCACGCAGACGCGACCTTCGGCGTCGATCACCACGCTGTGCGGGGTCGAGAATTCGCCCGCAGCCCGCCCCGGTCCGCCGAAGCTGAACAGATGGGCGTGATCCGGGCCGAAGACATGGACCATGCTGTTGCCGTATCCGTCGGTGACATAGATCCGCCCATCCGCACCCTGCGCGCAATCGGTCGGATGGTTGAACGGCCGCCCCAGGCCTGGGCGTTCGTCGCAATGGATGCGCCCGCATTCCCGGCCCGTGGGGTCCAGCAACACCAGCTTGTGCCCGTCCATGTCCAGCGCCGCCATCAGGTCGGGCGTCAGCCTGCGCAGACCGTGACCGCAGGTGAATTGCGGCAGGTTGACGTCATAGCCGCCCGGTCCGCCGTCGAACGACAGAAAACGCAGTTCGGGGGCCTGCCTGCGCAGGATCGCGATGCGCCCGCCCGCCACGGCCAGATCGGTAATGCCCGCGAACCGGGGTCCACCGACATGACCGACCGCATAGCGCTGATCGCCCAACGCGACGAAGGCCTGCGGGCGGGACGCGATCACAGCTCGGATGCCAGTACTTCGGCCATGCCCAGAACCATGGCATCGCAGCCGCGGGGCGCCGTCAGCATCAGCCCGGCGCCCGGAAGCCCGCTCAGCGGGATGCTGACCGAGCAGCCGTCGATCACGTTGGCAAGGCTCGTGTTGCGCAGCGCCAGAAGGTTCACCCGGTCATAGGTCGCATCGTCTGCCAGATCCGCCAGCTTCGGCGGCATGATCGCGACGGTGGGCAGCAGGATCGGCGTCTCGGCGAAGATGCGTGCGGCCTGATCCGCCAGCGCCGCCCGTGCGACCAGCGTGCGGGCATAGCCGGGGGCGTCCGTTTCCCCGGCCCGCGCCATGCGCGAGGCGACGCGCGGGTCCAGTCGGTCGCGGTGATCGGCAAAGACCGCGCCGTGATGGCAGCGGGATTCGACCGCGCTGAACTGCCAGACGGGCAGGGCGCGGTAATCCTCGAAGACCTGCATCGAAAGGCGGCGGATGGTGATCCCGCCCTCGGCCAGGGTCTCCAGCGCGTCCTCGAAGGCGTCGATCACCTGGGGGTCGGCACCGTCCAGCCCGAAATTCTGCGGCACGATCACGCTGCCCGGAATGTCGGCGGCCTGCAGCGTGGTGCCGCGCAGCACGTTCAGCGTGGGGCGCAGCAGCGCGGAGTCGCGCGTCAGCACGCCCACGCTGTCCAGCGAATGGGACAGCGGCACGGCGCCGTCGCGGGGGATGGTGCCGGCCGTCGGCTTGAAGCCGAAGATGCCGCAGAAGGCCGCCGGGATGCGCGCCGACCCGCCCGTATCGGTCCCAAGCGCGATGTCGGCCACGCCGCGCGCCACCGCCGATGCCCCCCCCGAGGTCGAGCCGCCCGCGATCGCGCCCTGGATCAGCGGCGTCAGCGGCGTGCCGTGATGGGGGTTCAGACCCAGCCCGCTATAGGCGTATTCGGTCATGTTCGCATGCCCGATCAGCCCCGCCCCTGCCGCGCGAAGCCGCGCGACGGCGACCGCGTCGGCCTGCGCCGGGGCGCGCAAGGGATCCGGCGCGGTGCCGGCGCCGGTCGGATATCCCTTCACGTCGAACAGGTCCTTGACCGCGACCGTCAGCCCCGACAGGGGCCCCTCGGTCGTCACCGGATCGTCGAACACGCGCGTGAAGTCGGGGGCGGTGGCCTGGGCGCGGGCGGCGTTCAGCAGGTCTTGGGTCATGGTCGCTCTCAGATCGTTTGTTGGACAAGCCATGTGGCGATGCCGGGGAATGCCGTCAGCAGGATCACCGCCAGCACGAGGATCAGGAAATAGGGCAGGACCATCCGCGTGATCTCGAAGATGCCCCGCCCGGTCAGGTTCTGGATCACGAACAGGTTGAAGCCAAGGGGGGGCGTGATCTGCGCCATCTCGACCACGATGATCAGGTAGACCCCGAACCAGACCGGGTCGATCCCAACCGCCGCGATGGCGGGCATCACCACCGAAGTGGTCAGCACCACGATCGAGATCCCGTCGAGGAAACAGCCCAGCAGCACGAAGAACACCGTCAGCACGGCGATCAGCCCCGCCTTGCCCAGACCGCTGTTCGAGATCACCTCGGCCAGGTCGGCGGGCAGGCCCGAGAAGCTCATGGCGGATGTCAGGAAGGCCGCGCCCAGCAGGATCAGCCCGATCATGGCCGAGGTGCGCGTCGCGCCGAACAGCGCCTGCGTGAAGCTGTCGCGCGTCAGCGACCCCCCGAGCGCGGCGATCAGCAGCGCACCCGCCACGCCGATGGCCGCGGCCTCGGTCGCGGTGGCGAAACCGGCATAGATCGACCCGATGACCCCGATGATCAGACCCACGACCGGCACCAGAAGGCGCAGGCGCAACAGGCGCTCGGACCAGCCGATGCGGGTTTCGGGGGCGGGCATGGCGGCGGGGTTCAGGCGTGACCAGATCGCGATATAGCCCGAGAACAGCGCCATCAGCATCAGCCCCGGCACGACGCCCGCGATGAACAGCCGGTTGATCGAGACCTGCGCCGCGACGCCATAGACGATCATCACGACCGATGGCGGGATCAGCAGCCCGAGCGTGCCCGACCCTGCCAGCGACCCGATCGCCAGCCTGTCGTCATAGCCGCGCGATTTCAGCTCGGGCAGGGAAATGCGGCCCACGGTCGCCGTGGTCGCCGCCGACGATCCCGAAACGGCGGCGAAGATGCCGCAACCCACGACATTCACATGTGCAAGACCCCCCGGCAGCCGCCCGACCCAAGGGGCAAGGCCGGAAAACAGATCCTCGGCCAGGCGGGTGCGATAGAGGATTTCCCCCATCCAGATGAACAGCGGCAGCGCGGTCAGGGTCCAGCTGGCGGAATGCGCCCACATGGTGGTGGCCAGCACCGCATCCACGGGGCTGGAGGTGAAGGTCAGGAAGATGACGACGGCGGATGCCAGAAGGGCCACGCCCACCCAGACGCCCAGACCCAGCAGCACCAGAAGCGTGACGACGAGGACGGCGGATTGCGACAGGATCTCCATCTCATTCCCCCCGTGCTTGTTCGGCGACATCGTCGCGTTCGACCGGCAGACCCATGATCAGGCGCAGGGTGCGTTCCGCGAAGGCCAGCGCGAACAGGATCGCGCCGAAGGCCATGGCCGATTGCGGGATCCACAGCGGCACCGCCACGATCCCCTGGCTGACGTCGTCATAGGCCCAGCTTTCATGGACATAGGCGAAGATCGCCCATGCGGCCCATGCCATCAGGACCGTGGCGAAACCCGAGGCCAGGATGTCGGCGACGCGCCCCGGTCCGGCGGGCATCAGGTTGCGCAGCGATGTCACCCGGATGTGGTCGCCATGGGTCAGCGCCGCCGGCAGCGCCAGGAAGATGGATGCCGAAAGCCCCCATGCCGCGAAATCGTCGGCCGAGG
Source organism: Paracoccus sp. C2R09 (assembly GCF_018860625.1). GTDB lineage: Bacteria > Pseudomonadota > Alphaproteobacteria > Rhodobacterales > Rhodobacteraceae > Paracoccus. The sequence goes on along the minus strand of NZ_JAHKQB010000023.1, from coordinate 115,464 downwards.
GGATCTGGCTGCCCATCAGGCGCAGGACGATCTGGGCAAGGATCAGCACCGCGATCCCCACGAGCGAAAGGGCCGCAAGCGCCCCGCAGAAATTGAACAGATGTCGGGTGAGGACCATCGCGGCATGTTCCTTGTGTCGTGTTCCGTCGCGCGGGCGGCGGCCCGCAGGAAAAGGCCCGGCCCCCGCCAGGGGAACCGGGCCGCGCGATCAGTTCAGGGCGTCGGTGATGGTCTGGCCATCCTCGCCCGCCTGCTCCAGCCATTCGGCGCGCATGGTGGCGGCGATCTCCTCGAAATCGGCGGCAAGACCGTCCGGCGTGGGCAGGACCTGCATGCCGTTGTCGGCCATGGTCTGCGTGGCCTCGGTCGTCGCGGTCTCGGCCATGTCCCATCCGCGGGTTTCGGCCAGATCGGCCGCCTCGCGCAGTGCGTCCTGCACGCCTTCGTTCAGGCCGTCGAAGGAACCCTTGTTCACGATCACCATGTTCTTGGGGATGAAGGCCTGCACGTCATAGTAATGGGACACGAAATCCCAGGCCTGGCTGTCCACCCCGGTCGAGGGCGAGGTGATCATCCCGTCGATCACCCCGGTCGAGAACGCCTGAGAGATCTCGGCCGTGGCGATGGTCGCGGGCACCGCGCCCAGCAGTTCGGCCAGACGCGCGGTCGAGGGGTTGTAGGCGCGGAACTTCACGCCGTCGAAGGACGAGGCATCGGTCACCTCGCCGTTCATGTAGATCCCCTGCGGCGGCCAGGGCGCGGCATAGAGAAGAACGAGACCTTCCTCGTCCAGCTTCTCCTCGTAGATGGGGCGCGACGCGTCCCAGAGGGCCTTCGCCTCGTCGAAGGTCGTGGCCAGCAGCGGCACGGCATCCGCCGAATAGGCCGCGTCCTCGTTTCCAAGGGCCGAGATCAGCACCTCGCCGATGGGGACAATGCCGCGCTGCACGCCGCGCTTCAGTTCGGGGCGCTTCAGCAGGACCGAGTTCGAGACCACCTCGATTTCCAGCTCGCCCTCGGTCAGGCGGGCGACATCCTCGGCAAAGGCGCGGATGTTCTGGGTCAGATAGTTGCCGTCGGGCGCGTCCGCCGACATCTGCCAGGTTTCCGCATGCGCGGCAGAGGTCGCAAGGGCCGCGATGGCGGTGCCAAGAAGAATGCGTTTCATGTCGTTGTCTCCCGGTTGGTTGGTTCGTGGCCGGCCGGGGATCTGCGCCCCCGTCCCGGCGATCTGATCAGCCTGCCAGCGGCGGCAGGTCGTGTTCGTCCAGCGACCATAGCAGGGTAAAGGTCTGTGCCTCGCGCAAATTACCCTCGAAGCCTTCGGTCAGCTGGCGCAGTGTCGCCTCGGCCACCGGTTCGGTCGTGGTGTCGACGACCAGGCAGGGGGCCAGCACGCGGCCCTCGCTGCTCTCGGAGGGCAGGGGCGTCGAGAGTGTCTCGTCGGGGATCATGTAATGCACGCGCAGCACACCCTCGACGGCCATCAGGGCCTCCATCCGGTCGCGGATCGCATCTTGGTCGACGGCGCCCGGCACCAGTTCGACCATCGCGACGGCCGATCCCCAGCCGAAGCCGCCTTCCAGCGCGACCTGCATCACGCGGCGGCGCGTGTTCGACATGCGGGTGAAGTTCGTCACCGACCACTGGGTCTGATGTTCGAACGCCTTGCGATAGGCGGCCGAGGTGAAATCGCTCAGCGCGCTTGCACGATAGAGCGCGAGATAGCGGCGCGCCGAACCCGACACCGCGCGATAGCGCCGCGCGCCGGTGAAGCCCTCGATGCGGACGCGCTCCTCCATGTGCTCGCGGTCGTACCAGAGGTTGAAATCGGCCTCGTGATCGGGGTCGACATCGCTCCAGACGAACAGTTGCGCTTCCTGGGTCGAACGGATCCTGCTCATGCTGCACCCTGCCTGCTGGACGGGTCCGGGCCATGCGGTCCATCGCCGTCGATTTCGTTTCAGGCAGGGTCCGTCGAAAAGCCCGATGCGGCAAACGGGAAATTTCGGCAGGGGGCGATCGGGTTTTCCGATCACCCGCATCCTCAGCCCTCGATGGCCGCGCGATGTGCCGCGGCGCAGTGCCGCGCCAGATCGGCGATGGCCCGATGGATCGCGGCGTCGGAACTGCGCCGCCAGACGCAGAACAGCGGCAGGTCGGGCAGGGCGGCATCGACGCGCAATTCCGACAGCCCCGGCCCCTGCAGGTCGCAGCCGCGCGGCAGCGTCGCGATCCCCAGACCCCGCTCGGTCAGCCGCGCGATGGCCGAGATCGAGGTCACGCAATGGACCATGGACGGGCGCAGGCCCTGTTCCTGAAACAGCGCCACGATATTGGCGTGGGGGCGCGAATTGCGGGTGAAGGTGATCAGCGGCCCCGCGACGACATCGGCCAGGGTCAGCGCCTCGCCCTGCATGCCCGCCGGTCCGAACCAGCCCATGGCCAGCGGCGTCAGGGCCATGCAGGCGGTCTGTTCGTCCTGCTGTTCCTCGGTCGTCAGCAGCATGTCCAGCCCGCCCCTGTCGAAGGTCGCGGAGATGTTCGTGGTGGGTTCGATCGTCAGTTCCATCTCCAGCCGGGGATAGACGCGGGCGACCTCCTCGATCAGATCGCAGAGCCATGTATGCACGACCGATGTGACAAGCCCCAGCCGCACCCGCCCCGCGGCCTGGGCGGGATCGGACAGCGTGTCGCGCAGCTGGCGTTCCGCCGCCAGGATGTGCTGCGCCTTGTCGAGGATCAGCGCCCCCGCGACCGTGATCCGGGATGCGTGGAATTCGCGGTCGAACAGGTTCACGCCCAGTTCGTTCTCCAGCGCCGAGATGCGGCTGGACACCGTCGCCTGGCTGACGCTCAGCCTTTCGGCGGCGGCGCGGAAACTGCCCAGATTGGCGACGGTGACGAAGGTCTCCAGAAAGCGCGTGTTCACCCGATATCCTCTTGTGGCCGTCCGATCTCAGCTGTCCGACGATACGCGGCGGGGGATATTGCGAAAAGCCCGGCCCGGCAATCGCGTCGAACCTGCCCGCGATTCGGGCAGGCCCTGCGGGCGATCCTCGACAATCCCGGCGGCTTGACCTAAGGCGGTGGTCGACCGGCGACCTTCAGGCGAGCGTTTGCGACATGCCCGACACCCCCCTCCATGCCCATGACAACATTCCCGCCGAACTGGCCGAGGCGCTGGCGCGATACCGCGATCTGCCCGCCATGTCCGATGGTGCCCACGCGCTCAGCTATGGCGAGCTGGCAGGTTTCGTCGGCCATGTGCTGGGCCGGATCGACGGGTCGGGGCCCGTCGCCGTCTTCGGCCTGCCCGGAACGCTGATGGCCGCGTCGGTCGTGGCCGCGGTGATCGGGGGGCGGCCCTTCGTCCATCTCGACCCGGCCATGCCGCAGGCGGTGCTGGCCAATATCGTGGACGAGCTGGGCATCGACCTGATCCTGTGCTGCGACACCCCGCGCAACGGGCAGTTGCCGGGCCATTGCCGGGTGATCAGGGCTGCCGATTGCCTGGTGCCGGGCCAAGGGGCGCTGCCCGTCGCGGCCCGCGTGGATCCGCAGGATGCGATCTATCTCGTGGCGACATCGGGCACCACGGGGCGGCCCAAATGCATCCCCGTCACGCAGGATTCGGCCTGGCTGTCGTATCGCTGGCGGGACGCGTTCACGCCCTACGACACCGGGTCGCGGGTCGGCATCTATATCTTCGCCATATGGGAATTGCTGCGCCCGCTTCGCCACGGGGGGCAGCTGTTCTTCCCGGATTTGAACGACCTGATGTCGCCGCGCGGGCTGAGGGATTTCCTGGACCGCAACCGCATCGACGAGATGCTGTTCACCCCGTCCTTCTTCGAAAAGACCCTGGGCGCCATGCAGCCGCAGGACAGCGCATCGCTGCCCCTGCGTCGGGTCATCCTGAACGGCGAGGTGGTGCCGGAGCGCCTGGTGGCCGAGGCCCGCGCCAAGCTGCCCCGGGCGCAGCTGTGGAACCTCTACAGCATCTGCGAGACGCATGACATCAGCATGACCCGCCTGCAGCCGGGGGTGGATGCGGGCGTGGGCCGCGCCATGCCGCACCTGCGGGCGATCGTGCTGGACGAGGCCGACCGCCCCTGTCCCCCGGACGAGCCGGGCCTTCTGCATTTCGAAGGACCTCGGATGCTGGGGCCGGGCTATGTGAACCGCCCCGAGGAGACGGCGCAGCGTTTCCGCCATGTGGAACTGAACGGAGAGGTCTTGCGGCTCTACGATACCGGGGATCGGGGCTTTGTGACCGCCGACGGGCAGATCCACGTGCTGGGCCGGGTCGCGCATATGCTCAAGCTGCGCGGTCACAGCATCCAGACCCGTGAACTGACCGAGACCCTTGGCCAGCAGATGGAATTCGCGCGCGCGATCCCCTGGGTGCAGCAGCAGGGGGGCGATCAGGTGCTGCTTCTCTACTATACCGCCGATGATGCGCAGGCGGGGCGCAACTGCGACCGATGGCAGATCGGGGACGGCTGGCAGCGGATGCCCGATGCCCTGGCGCGTCGCCTTGCAGGCATCCTGCCGCGATATTGCGTGCCGAGCTTCCTCGTGCGTCTGGACGAGATCCCGATCAACAAGGTGTCGGGGAAATGCGACTTCAAGGCGCTTCCGCTGCCGCCCGACCATCTGGACGGGGCCGAGGATGCGGGCGACCTGGTCGACGCCGCGCGCATTGCCGCGCGTATCCTGGGCCATCCGCCTGCGGGCTTCGATGCGGGGCGGTCGTTCCACGACCATGGGGGGGATTCCCTCATGTGCGTCGATTTCCTTCTGTCGCTGGAACAGGCCTATGGGCGCCGCGTCGATTTCGACTGGGCGCTGAACCTGCCCCTGATGCGGCTGCATGAATTGCTGACCGACAGGACCGTTGCCCGGGCTGTTACGGATTTCACGCGACGGGGCATCCTGTTGACCGGGGCCACGGGTTTCCTGGGCGGGCATGTCCTGGCGCAGGCCGCGCGAGAGTTGCCTGCGGATCAGGTGGTCTATTGCCTGGTCCGGCCCCGCAACCGCGCACCCGAGGCGCGGCTGGCCGAACGCGCGGCGGCATTGGGTGTCGCGCCCGACCGTTTCGTGGCCCTCGAGGGCAGCATCGATCAGCCGTGTTTCGGGCTGGACCCGGCCAGCCATTCCGAGCTGGCCGCCAAGGTCGATCACGTCATCCATTGCGCGGCGACGGTGAACCTTGCCGTCGCGCCCGAGCAGATGGAGGAATGGTCGCGTGCCGGGATCCGGACGGTCCTGTCCTTCTGCCGCGAGGCCGGGGCAGGGCTGTCCTTCTCCAGCTCGAACTCGGTCTTTCCCGACCGGGGCGGGCCTTATCCCGAAGGCCCGGTCGCGCCGGTGGGCGACATCTCGGGCTATGGTGTGGCCAAGATCGCCGCCGAACATGCCATCGCGGCCTCGGGCGTGGCGGCCACGATCCTGCGGCTGCCCTCGCTCTATGATCTGGATGCGCCGAACCCGAAGGACATCTATGAACTGATCCTTGCGGCCTGTCGCGAATGCGGCGGTTTCCCGGAGGGGATGCGTTTCAGCATGACCGATGTCACTGCCGCCGCGCGGGCGCTAGTTGCCCGCCCCGCGGGACAGGGCGCAAGATACGCGAACCTCATGGCCGATCATCCGGTTTGCCTGCCATCCGAGGGCGGCATGCCGCTGGATGCCTGGCTGCAGATGGCACCGCTGGACGATGCGCTGCGCAACCTGCTGCGCGCCAGCCCCGATACGGTCCGTGCCGACGCGCGATACGACAACGCCGCCGCGCGTCTTCTGTGGGACAAGCTGGGGGGCGGCGATTTCAGCCGCCTGTCCGACCCCCGGCAGCTGCTGGCCCGCCGGTTGGGCCGGGATATGGCCTACCAGAGCGATCCTGCATTGACCTGATAATCGGCCATCGTGATCGCGCGCGCGCCATCGCTTGCAAGGAAGGCCGCGAGGTTCGCGATCTCGTCGGGCTGGACCAGCTTGCCCTGCGGGTTCGACGCCTCGTATCGCGCGCGGATCTCGGCCTCGGGCAGGCCGGTCTGGGCGATGTCGTTCTGAATGAACTGCTGCAGCATCTCAGTCTCGACCCAGGTGGGGCTGATGCTGTTGCAGGTGACGCCATGCGCGGCCCCTTCCAGGCTGACGCAGCGGCTGAGGCCCAGAATGCCCGCCTTGGACGCGCAATAGGCCGCGTTGTCGGCCATGCCCTGGTGGGCCGCGACCGACGCGATGTTGACGATGCGGCCGTATTTCTGGCGCAGCATGACAGGCATCACCGCGCGGACCATCTTGAAGGTTCCCGTCAGGTTGGTGTCGATCGTGTCGTTCCAGATTCGGTCGGGATGGCCGTCCACGGGGGCCTCCTCGTAGACGCCGGCGGCGTTCACGATGGCGTCGATCCGGCCATGGCGGGCGATCACGGCATCGGTGAATTCCTGCACGCTGTCGGTATCGCGCACGTCCAGGTGGCGCAGCATGGCGGCATCGCCCAGCTTGTCGGCCACCTCGCGCTGGCGTTCGGCGTCGCCACCCCGGCGCGCGCCGATCACGACCTGCATCCCGTCCCGCACGAAGCGCTGCGCGACGGCGGCCCCGATCCCCGTCAGTCCGCCCGTCACGATCGCGATCTTGGGTTCATTGCTCATGTTTCGACCTGTCTCGTCATCTGTTCCTCCCGCCCCGGTCGGGGCGGATCTGGCGTCGCGGCGCCGGCTCCGGGGGCGTGTATGGACCCTTGACCGGGCGACGTCCAACAGGAACCCGGGGGATCAGCCGTGATGGCACCGCAAGAAGGCCTCGAGGAAGTCGATGAGACGCCTTGCCGCCATGCTCTGATGGTGGGCGACGGAATGCCCCAGCTCCAGCAGGGTCTCGATCCGGGCGCGCGGTTCGAAGGGGCGGGCGATCAGCGTGCCTGCATCCAGATCATGCCGGACGGCCATGCGCGGCAGGATCAGCACCGCCGCACCCCGGCGCGCAAGATCCTTCTGCAGCTCCATCGACGAGGTCGTGAAGGCGGGTTCGAAGCGGTCGATCCCCTGTGCGCGCATCAGCCGGTCGAAGGCGCGGCGGACCCCGAAGCCCCGGTCGGGCAGCGCCAGCCGGTGCTCGGCCATCTGCGCGATGCCAATGGCCTCGCGGGCGGCAAGGGGATGGTCCGGCGCCATGACGGGCTCGTGCCGGACAGGGCCGCGATATCGGGTCAGGATGCGGCTGTCGGCGGGGGCGAACATGGTGACCGCCAGATCCGTCGCGCCCATTGCGACCGCGTCCAGCGCCCCCTGGGCCGATGTCACCGAGACCTCGACCGAGATGCCGGGATAGAGCAGCGCGAATTCCGACAGGGCCGGACCCAGGATCGAGCTGATCGCCGCCCCGTTCACATGGATCGACGCATGGCCGCGCCGCAGCCCCTTCAGGTCGTCGATCATCTGATGGGTCAGGGTCAGTTCCCGCGCGATGTCGCGGCTCTTGGCGGCCAGCATCTCGCCCGCGGCGGTCAGGCGCACGCCCCGCGGGGTGCGTTCGACCAGGGGCGATCCGAAGTTCCGTTCCAGCTTGTCCAGCTGCCGGGTGACGGCGGTGGGCGACACGCCCACGGCCTCGGCCGTCTGCCGGATCGACCCCGTCCGCGCCAGTTCCTGGAACAGTTCTATTGCCTGCCGATCCATGCCTTGCCTCCGGGTGCTACGAATTGCGTTGCACGGTGACACGATCATGGCACTTTTCAAGGCACTGGAAGTGCCATCTTATCAATGCATAAGATGTGCACATGAACGCATCACCCGCTGCGTCGGCCAGCGCCGTCGCAAGGCAACCCAAGGACAGGGAACAACCATGCAACAGCACTTTCGCGCCCTTGCCAGATCGGCCTCGCTTGCCGCGATGATCGCGGCCACCCCTGCGCTTGCCCTTGCCGCGGGCGAGGTCAGCTTCGTCCAGTCGGTCGAACCCGCAGGGCTCGACCCCACGGTCAGCTCGCCCGTGGCGGCGGGGCAGGTCACATGGCAGAACGTGTTCGAGGGGCTGGTGGCCATCGACCGCGACGGCCAGGTCCAGCCGCAGCTTGCGACCGAATGGCAGGTGTCGGATGACGGCCTGACCTACAGCTTCACGCTGCGCGAGGGCGTGAGCTTCCAGAACGGCGTGGCCTTCGACAGCGCGACCGCGAAATTCGCCATCGAGCGCATCCTGGCCGACGATTCCACCAATGGTCAGAAGGCGCTCTATGCCGCGATCGACAGCGTCGAGGCGCCCGATCCGACGACGCTGGTGCTGAAGCTGTCGGCGCCTTCGTCGGATCTTGTCTATTGGCTGGGCTTTCCGGCTGCCGTCATGGTCGAGCCGTCATCGGTCGACACCAACGGCACCGCGCCGGTGGGCACCGGGCCCTTCAAGCTGGACGAATGGCGCAAGGGCGACCGCGCGATCATGTCCGCATGGGACGGATACTGGGGCGAGAAGCCCGCACTGGACCGCATCGTCGCGCGCTTCATCTCGGATCCGCAGGCACAGGTCGCGGCGCTGAAATCGGGGCAGGTGCAGGTGGTGGCCGAATTCTCGGCCCCCGAACTGTTCGACCAGTTCGCAAGCGACGCGGCCTTCGCCACGCATGAGGGCACGGGCGAGATGGAGGTCGTGGCCGGCATGAATGCCGAACGTCCGCCCTTCGACGACATCCGCGTCCGGCAGGCCCTGATGCATGCCATCGACCGCAACCTGCTGATCGAGGCGGTGAAGTCCGGGCACGGCACCCCCATCGGGTCGCACTTCGCCCCCGGCTCGCCCTTCTATGTCGATCTGTCGGGCGAATACGGATACGACCCCGAGGCCGCCAAAGCGCTTCTGGCCGAGGCGGGGCATCCCGACGGGTTCGAATTCACCTTCAAGGTGCCGAACCGCGCCTATGCCCAACGCTCGGCCGAGATCATGCAGGCGTTCTTTGCCCAGATCGGGGTGACCGCGAATATCGAAAGCTCGGATTTTCCGGCGGCGTGGATCCAGGACGTGTTCCAGGATACCAATTACGACATGACCATCATCGGCCATGCCGAACCGCTGGACATCAACATCTATGCCCGCGATCCCTACTACTTCAACTATGACAACCCCGAGTTCGACGAGACGATGACCGCCATCGCCGCCGCCTCGACCCCCGAGGAGCGGGCCGAGGGTTATGCCCGCGCGCAGACGATCATCGCCCATGACCTGCCGGCGCTGTTTCTTTATTCCGAACCGCGGCTTGCGGTCTGGGATGCTGGGCTGGAAGGGGTCTGGGAAAACGGACCCGTCCCGTCGAACGACATGACCGACGTTCACTGGGTGAACGAGTAACGGTCCCTGAACTGCCGAGGTATGATGCCCTTCCTGACACGATCCGCACGGCGGATCGGCGGTCTTCTGGCCGTCCTTCTGATCGCGTCGCTGGTGATCTTCCTGCTGATCGAGGCCGCCCCCGGCGATCCCGCCTCGATCATGCTGGGGACCAGCGCCGCCCCCGATACCGTCGCCGCCCTGCGCGCCGAGCTGGGGCTGAACCGTCCGCTCGGGGTGCGATACCTTGCATGGCTGGCGGGGCTGGCCACCGGCGACATGGGCGTTTCCTTCACCTATGACACGCCCGTGGCCGAACTGATCGGCGACCGCCTGCTGGTGACGCTGCCGCTGACGGCGATGGCTGTGGTCCTGTCGGTCCTGATCGCGCTGCCGCTTGGGGTCTGGGCCGCGAACCGGCCGAACGGGGCGGTGGATACGCTGGCCTCGGTCTTCTCGCAGGTGGGGATCGCGGTGCCGAACTTCTGGATCGGCCTGCTGCTGATCCTGGGCGTGGCACTGGGCCTGGGGTGGTTCACGACGGGCGGCTTTCCGGGCTGGGGGGCGGGCTTCGCCCCCGCGATGGGCGCGCTGGTGCTGCCCGCGATCGCGCTGGCGATCCCGCAGGCGGCGGTCCTGACGCGCGTGACCCGCGCCGCGGTGATCGAGGTCGCGAACGAGGATTTCGTCCGCACCGCCCGCGCCAAGGGGATGTCGCGCGGCCGTGCGCTGTGGCGGCACACGGTGCCGAATGCGCTGCTGCCGGTCGTCACCATGCTGGGACTGCAGATCCCCTTCCTGATCTCGGGCGCGGTGCTGGTCGAGAATGTCTTCACCCTGCCGGGCATCGGGACGCTGGCCTACCAGGCGCTGTCGCAGCGCGACCTGATCGTGGTTCAGAACGTCGTCCTGCTGTTCACCCTGATCGTGCTGCTGGTCAATTTCGCGGTCGACGCGCTCTATTCCGTGCTGGACCCGCGGCTGAGGGGGCGGACATGAGGCGTCTTCCCCTGTCGCTGATCATCGGCGGCGCGATCACCGCGCTGCTGATCGGGGCGGCGCTTCTCAGCCGGGTCTGGACGCCTGCCGACCCGACCGCGATGAACGTGCTGAACCGCCTGAAGGGCCCGGGCGAGGCCGGGCTGCTGGGTGCCGACCAGATCGGGCGCGATGTCTTCTCCATCGTCATGGCCGGTGCCTGGACCTCTCTTGGGGTTGCCTTCACCGCGACCATCATCGGCGGCGCGGTCGGCACGCTGGTGGGCGTCACCGCCGCCGCGCGTGGCGGCGCGATCGAGCGCGTGCTGATGGCCGCGAACGGGGTTCTGTTCTCGTTCCCGCCGATCCTGTCGGCGATCCTTCTGGGGGCGCTCATGGGACCGGGGGCGCTGACCTCGATCACCGCGATCGGGATCTTCATGGTGCCGGTCTTCGCGCGCATATCGCGGGCCGCCGCGATGCAGATCTGGGCGCGCGATTTCGTGCAGGCCGCGCGGATGGCGGGCAAGGGGCAGGCGCTGATCACGGTGCAGCACGTCATTCCGAACATTCAGGCGCAGATCATCGTGCAGCTGGCGATCCAGACGGGCCTCGGCATCCTGTCCGAGGCGGGGCTGTCCTTCCTGGGCATGGGGGTCGCGCCGCCGACGCCCAGCTGGGGGCGGATGCTGGCCGATGCGCAGACCTACATCTCGGCCGCGCCGCATCTGGTGCTGGCGCCGGGGCTGGCCATCGCCGTCGCCGTGCTGGGCCTGAACCTGCTAGGCGACGGGCTGCGCGACCTTACCGATCCGCGAAGGAGGCAGGCATCATGATGCTGAGCATCAGGGATCTGCGCGTGTCCTTTGCGCGCGAACGGGGCCCCGCGGCCGAGGTGCTGCACGGCATCGACCTGGACCTGCCCAAGGGCCGCACATTGGGCGTCGTGGGCGAAAGCGGATCGGGCAAATCCGTGCTGTCGCTGGCGGTGATGGGCCTGCTGCCGCGGACCGCGCGGGCCAGCGGGCAGATCCTGCTCGACGGGCAGGACATCCTGGGCATGTCCGAACGCCAGCTCTGCGGGATACGCGGTCGGCGGATCGGGATGATCTTCCAGGAACCGATGACCGCCTTGAACCCGGCCATGCGGGTCGGTGCCCAGATCGCCGAGGGGCTGTGCCTGACCCAGGGCATGTCGCGCGGCGATGCCCGGGCCGAGGCCCTGCGCCTGTTGCAGATGGTGCGCATCCCGCGCGCATCCGAACGCATCGACAGCTTCCCGCACGAGATGTCGGGGGGCCAGCGCCAACGCGTGGGCATCGCCATCGCCCTCGCCCTGAAACCCGACCTGCTGATCGCGGACGAACCGACGACCGCGCTGGATGTGACGGTCCAAGCCGAGGTTCTGGACATTCTCGACGATCTGGTGACCGATCTGGGGATCTCGTTGATGCTGATCTCTCATGACCTTGGGGTGATCGCGCGGATCGCGGACCGGACGCTGGTCATGTATCGCGGCGACCGGATGGAGGAGGGCGAGACCGAAGCCGTCCTGCGCCGCCCCACCCACGACTATACCCGCAAGCTGATCTCGGCCATGCCGAGACGCGTGCGCGCATCGCTGGAGGCCCCCGATGGCTGATATCCTGCAGGTCAAGAACCTGTCGCGCCATTTCGAACTGGGGCAGGGCGTGGTGCGCGCGTTGGACGACGTGTCCCTGACCCTGCGCGAAGGCCGCATCCTGGGCGTCGTGGGCGAAAGCGGTTCCGGAAAATCCACCCTTGCGAAGCTGGTCATGGCGCTGGATCGCCCGACTTCGGGGCAGGTGCTGATCGACGGGCGCGACCTGTTCGCCATGACCCCGCGCGAATTGCGACGGGCGCGGCGGCATTTCCAGATGGTGTTTCAGGACCCCTACGGCTCGCTCGACCCCCGACAGAGCGTCGGCCGCATCGTGGCCGAGCCGCTTTATCTGGACCCGGAGGCCCCCCGTGGTGCCGCGCGTCGCAGGCTGGTGGCCGACCTGCTGGAGGATGTCGGGCTGGCCGCCGCCGACGCCGACCGGTTCCCGCATGAATTCAGCGGCGGACAGCGCCAGCGCATCGCCATCGCCCGCGCGCTGATCACCAGGCCGCGCCTGCTGGTCGCGGACGAGGCGACCTCGGCCCTCGATCTGACGGTGCAGAAGCAGATCCTGGAACTGATCCTGAAGCTGCGGGACGAACACGGGATCAGCGTGCTGTTCATCACGCATAACATCGGCGTCGTGGACGAGATCTGCGACGAGGTGGCCGTGATGCAGGACGGTCGCCTGGTCGAGACCGGCCCCGCCCGGCAGGTGCTGGACGAACCACGGCAGGATTATACCCGCAAGCTGCTGGCCGCCGAACCCACGCTGAACGTGATCGGGCGCAGGAATCGCGCGCCCGTCTGATCCCAACCCGAAGGCGAAAGAAGAACGATGTCCGATATCCTCGACCTGTCCGCCCGGCGCGTGCTTGCCGCATTCGCCGACCGGAGCCTGTCGCCCGTCGAATACATGACCGCGCTGATCGCGCGCGTCGAGGCGAGCGAGCCGTCCGTGGGCGCGCTCTTTGCCTTCGCGCCCGAACGCGCGCTGGACGATGCCCGTGCGTCCGAGGCGCGGTACATGGCCGACAGCCCCATGGGTCGGCTGGACGGGATGCCGGTAACGGTCAAGGAACTGATCGCCACCAAGGGAGAGATCGTGCCGATGGGCACCGCGGCGATCGATCCGGTGCCCGCCCCCGAGGACGCGCCCACCGCCGCGCGCCTGCGCGAGGATGGCGCGGTCATCTTCGCCAAGACGACCTGCCCGGATTACGGGATGCTGTCATCGGGCCTGTCCACGTTTCACCAGCTGTCGCTGAACCCGTGGAAGCTGACGGAAAATCCCGGCGGTTCGTCCGCCGGGGCGGCCTCGGCCGCGGCGGCAGGATACGGTCCGCTGCATGTGGGCACCGATATCGGTGGATCGGTTCGGCTGCCCGCAGGCTGGACGGGGCTGTTCGGGTTCAAGCCCACGCAGGGGCGCATCCCGATCGATCCCTACTATACCGGGCGCTGTGCGGGGCCCATGACGCCCAGGGTGGACGATGCCGCGCTGATGATGCCGACGATGACCCGGCCCGACTGGCGCGATGCCACGGCGCTGCCCCATCAGGATCTGGACTGGGAAGGTGCAAGCGTGGATCTGCGCGGAATGCGGATCGGGCTGATGCTGGATGCGGGCTGCGGCATCGACCCCGAGCCCGAGGTCGTGGCCGCGGTGACGGATGCCGCACGCGTTTTCGAGGAGATGGGCGCCATCGTCGTTCCCGTCGCGCCGGTTCTGACGCGCACGATGCTGGACGGGCTGGACGTGGCCTGGCGCGCGCGGTTCTGGGGCATGATGGAGGCGCTGCGCCCCGAGGCCCGCGCCCGTATCCTGCCCTATATCCGCGAATGGGCCGAGGCCGGGGCCGATGCATCGCCCGTCCGGGTCGCGCAGGGGTTCGACCAGACCTTCGCCATGCGCCGCGCGACCGCCGAGGCGTTCCAGCAGGTCGATGCGATCATTTCTCCGGTGAACCCCAATGTCAGCTATCCTGCGGATTGGGCATCGCCCACGAACGATCCCGCCCGCCCCTTCGAACATATCTGCTTCACCGTTCCCTGGAACATGGGCGAACAGCCCGCCTGTTCCATCAATTGCGGCTTCTCGGGCAGCGGCATGCCCATCGGTCTGCAGATCGTCGCGCCCCGCTTCTGCGACACGCAGGTCTTCGCGATGGCCCGCGCATACGAGGAACGGCGCGGACCCATCACGGATTGGCCGCGCTTCGACCGCTGAACGCATCGTTTTCGCGCTGCCCGCATATTCGATGGGCAGCGTGACCCCGCCCCGCTGAAAAAACGCCCAACTTGATCGCCGCCGCCCCTCTCGTGAAATAATCCGCCAGATTTTCATTGCGACATCGTGAAAATCACGCGACATATTTCATGACACCTGAAGGCGAGGGCGAAACATGTCGGGCGACAAGACCATCGGCGGCGATATCCGGGCCTTGCGGACCACCCGCAAAATGACCCTGGACGACCTTGCCGGGGGTCTTGGAAAATCCATCGGCTGGCTGTCGCAGGTCGAACGCGGGCTGTCGCAGCCCACCGTGGACGACCTGCAGAAGATCGCCCGACTGCTCGAAGTGCCCACCTCGATGTTCTTCGGCACGGCGGACGGGCCTTCGGACGAACAGGGCCTGATCGTCCGCGCCCGGAACCGCCGCGAGATCGGCGAACGCGACAGCGGTCTGTTCGAGGCGCTGCTGTCGCCCGACCTGTCGGATGATTTCGAGGTGATCCATTCGACCTTCCTGCCCGGTGCCAGGCTGGATCAGCCGCGCCGTCGCGGCACCTCCGAGGTGGTCTATCTCGTCTCGGGGCGGCTTGATCTGTGGATCGAGGACCGCGCCTTCACCATCGAGACCGGCGACAGCTTCCGCATCAGGAATGCGGAATATCGCTGGTCGAACCCCTATGACGACCCCGCCACGGCGATCTGGGTCATCTCTCCCCCTGTCTACTGAGGTTATCGAAATGGCTCTTCCCTCCACTGCGCGTGTGGTCATCATCGGTGGCGGGGTGGTCGGCGTCTCGGCGCTGTATCACCTTGCCAAGGCGGGTTGGACGGATTGCGTCCTTCTGGAAAAGAACGAGCTGACGGCGGGCTCGACCTGGCACGCGGCGGGGAACTGCCCGAACTTCGCTGCGAATTACGGCGTGATGAACATGCAGCGCCACGGGCTCGCGCTGTATCGCGGGCTGGCGGACGAGGTTGATTACCCCATCAACTATCACGTCACCGGCGCGGTCCGGCTGGCCCATACCCACGACCGCATGATGGAGTTCGAGCGCGTGCGCGGCATGGCTGCCCATATGGGCCTGACCATGGACATGTGCACCCCCGAGGAACTGCAGCAGCATTTCCCCTTCATGGAGACGCATGACCTGGAAGGCGGCCTCTGGGATCCGCTGGACGGCGATATCGATCCAAGCCAGGTCACGCAGGCGCTGGCCAAGGGCGCGCGGGCGCATGGCGGCACCATCGCGCGCTTCACCCCCGCCACGGGCGTCAGCCGTAAGGATGGCGAATGGGTCGTCCATACCGAAAAGGGCGATATCCGCTGCGAATACGTGGTGAACGCGGCGGGCTACTATGCCGCGCGCGTGGGCGAATGGTTCCTGCCCCATGGCGGGCGGCCCGTGCCGATGACGGTGATGAGCCATCAGTATTTCCTGACCGAGGCCATCCCCGAGGTCGCCGCCTGGACGAAGGAACATGGCCGCAAGCTGCCGATGCTGCGCGACGTGGACAGCAGCTA
This sequence comes from Paracoccus sp. C2R09, assembly GCF_018860625.1. Lineage (GTDB taxonomy): Bacteria > Pseudomonadota > Alphaproteobacteria > Rhodobacterales > Rhodobacteraceae > Paracoccus. The sequence goes on along the minus strand of NZ_JAHKQB010000023.1, from coordinate 99,771 downwards.
CTATCTGCGGCAGGACACGCATTCGCTGAACCTGGGGCCCTATGAACGGAACTGCCAGGTCGGCTGGGCATCGGGGCAGGACATGCCCGAGGATTTCAGCTTCCAGCTCTATCCCGACGACCTGGACCGGCTGGAATGGTATATCGAGGATGCGATGGCTCGCGTGCCGCTGCTAGGAACGCAGGGCGTTCAGCGCAACATCAACGGGCCCATCCCCTATGCACCCGATGGGCTGCCGATGATCGGGCCGATGCCCGGCGTGCCGAACGCGTTCGAGGCGCACAGCTTCACCTTCGGGATCGCGCAGGGCGGCGGTGCGGGCAAGGTGCTGTCGGAATGGATCATGCATGGCCATACCGAATGGGACATGTGGTCGGTCGATCCGCGCCGCTTCACCGCACATGCCGATGCGGCATATTGCACCGGCAAGGCGATGGAGACCTATGGCCATGAATACGCGATGCATTTCCCGCATCACGAATGGCCCGCCGAACGGGGTCGCAAGCTGTCGCCGAACCACGACCGCCTGGTCGCGGATGGTGGGCAGATGGGTGCCTATAACGGCTGGGAACGGGCCAACTGGTTTGCGCAGCCCGGTGACGACATATCGGAGGACGCGACCCTGACCTGGGATCGCAGCGGCCCGTGGGAACCCCGCGTCCGGGCCGAGGTCGAGGCCGTGCGCGACGGCGTGGGCGTGATCGACCTCTGCGGTTTCTCTCGCTTCGCCCTGTCGGGCGAGGGGGCAGCCGAATGGCTGCGCGGCATGGTCGCGGGCGGTCTGCCCAAGGTCGGGCGCATGAACCTGATCTATTTCGCCGACAGCCGTGGCCGCGTCCTGACCGAGATGTCCTGCATCCGCCACGCCGAGGATGAATTCACCCTGATGACCGCCGCCGTCGCCCAGTGGCACGACCGCGATCTGCTGGCGCGGAACCTGCCCGCCGGGGTGACCCTGACCGATCGCAGCGCCGATGTGACCGCGATGCTGGTGACGGGGCCGAAATCGCGCGACCTGCTGGGCGTCATTTCCGATGCGGACCTGACGCTTGGCTGGCTGACGCATCAGCAGGCGACGGTGGCGGGCAGTCCCGCGATGCTGGCCCGCGTGTCCTTCGCAGGCGAACTGGGATGGGAGGTTCACGCAGCGCCCACTGACGCTGCCGCGATCTATGCCGCGATCCGCGATGCGGGGGCCGCGCCCTTCGGGATGTATGCGCTGAACTCGATGCGGATCGAGAAGGGTTACCTGACCTGGAAGGGCGATCTGTCCAGCGACTACACGCTGATGGAAACCGGGCTGGGCCGCTTCGTGAAGCTGGACAAGCCGCAGGACTTCCCCGGCAAGGCCGCGCTTAGGGCCGAAACCGCGTCTGCCCGCCGCCTCGTGACGCTGGTGGTCGAGCCGGGCCGGCAGGACGCGCCCTACATGGCGGCGGCGTTCCAAGGCGACACCCGCGTGGGCGAGGTCCTGTCCTCGGCCTATGGATACCGCACCGACAAGGCCATCGCGATGGCGATGCTGGCAAGCGATGCCGCCCTGCCGGGGACCGAGCTGGAAATCGAGGTCTATGGCCAGCGTCTGAAGGCCGTCGTGCAGGAGAACGCCTGCCTCTGGGATGCCGACAACAGCTGCATCCGTGCGTGAAAGGACGATGAACATGGCACTGCCCCCTGAAAAAGCACGCGTCGTCATCGTCGGCGGCGGGGTGATCGGATGCTCGGTCGCCTATCACCTGACCAAGCTGGGCTGGAAGGACGTGGTCCTGCTGGAACGCAAGCAGCTGACCTCGGGGACGACCTGGCACGCCGCCGGGCTGATCGCCCAGCTGCGGGCGTCCCAGAACATGACGCGCCTGGCGAAATACAGCCAGGAACTCTATGGCAGCCTGGAAGAGGAAACCGGCGTCGCCACGGGTTTTCGCCGCAACGGGTCGATCACGGTCGCGCTGTCGGATGAACGCCGAGAGGAGATCCTGCGCCAGGCCTCGATGGCACGCGCCTTCGGTGTCGAGGTCGAGGAGATCAGCCCGACCGAGCTTCTGGCCCGATACCCGCATGTCAACATCGACGGCGTGAAGGCTGCCGTCTATCTGGACAAGGACGGGCAGGGCGATCCCGCGAATATCGCGCTGGCCATGGCCAAGGGTGCCAGGCAGCGCGGCGCGCAGGTGCTGGAACGCACCAAGGTCACCGGCTTCCGCCGCGATGGCCGCCGCATCACCGGCGTCTCGTGGGAGGCCGAGGGCGCAAGCGGCATGATCGAATGCGATCACGTCGTGAACTGTTCGGGCATGTGGGGCCACGAGGTCGGCCGCCAGATGGGCATCAACGTGCCCCTGCATGCCTGCGAGCATTTCTACATTGTCACCGATACCGTGCCGGGCCTGCAGCAGCTGCCGACCTTGCGGGTTCCCGAGGAATGCGCCTATTACAAGGAGGACGCGGGCAAGATCCTGCTGGGTGCCTTCGAACCCGTCGCCAAGCCTTGGGCGATGAAGGGCATCCCCGAGGATTTCGAGTTCGACCAGCTGCCCGAGGATTTCGACCATTTCGAGCCGATCCTGGAAATGGCCGTGAACCGCCTGCCGATCCTTGCGGAAACCGGCATCCACACCTTCTTCAACGGCCCCGAGAGCTTCACCCCCGACGACGCCTATCACCTGGGCCTCGCCCCCGAGATGGACAATGTCTGGGTCGCGGCGGGCTTCAATTCCATCGGCATCCAGTCGGCGGGCGGCGCGGGCAGCGCGCTGGCATCCTGGATGGACACGGGCGAGAAGCCCTTCGATCTGGGTGATGTGGATATCGCGCGCATGCAGCCCTTCCAGGGGAACAAGCACTACCTGTTCGAACGCTCGAAGGAGACGCTCGGCTTGCTCTATGCCGATCACTTTCCCTATCGCCAGAAGGCCACCGCACGCGGCATCCGCCGTTCGCCCCTGCACGAGGCGCTGAAGGCCGAAGGCGCGGTCATGGGGGAACTGTCGGGCTGGGAGCGCGCGAACTGGTTCGCGGATCCGGGGCAGAAGGCGGAATACGAATATTCGTGGAAACGCCAGAACTGGTTCGACAATGCCGCCCGCGAACACAAGGCCATCCGCGAGAATGTCGGCATCTACGACATGTCGTCCTTCGGCAAGATCCGGGTCGAGGGCCCCGATGCCGAGGCGTTCCTGAACCATATCTCGGGCAGCGATCTGTCGGTGCCGGTGGGCAAGATCGTCTACAGCCAGTTCCTCAACAGCCGCGCGGGCATCGAGGCCGATGTCACGATCAACCGCCTGGCCGAGGATGCCTATATGGTGGTGACCCCGGCGGCGACCCGTCAGGCCGATCAGGCATGGATGCGCCGCCATCTGGGCGACCGCCGCGTGACCCTGACCGACATGACCGCCGCCGAGGCCGTGATCTGCGTGATGGGGCCGAACAGCCGCGCCCTGTTGCAGCGGGTGTCGCCCAACAATTTCTCGAACGCCGTCAACCCCTTCGGGACCTGGCAGGATATCGAGATCGGCATGGCCCTGGCCCGCGCCCACCGCGTCACCTATGTGGGCGAGCTGGGCTGGGAGATCTACGTGTCGACCGACATGGCGGCCCATGTCTTCGAGGTGCTGCGCGAGGCGGGCCGCGATATGGGCGCCAAGCTGTGCGGCCTGCATATGATGGACAGCTGCCGCCTGGAAAAGGGCTTCCGCCATTTCGGGCATGACATCTCGGCCGAGGATCACATCCTGGAGGCGGGCCTGGGCTTCGCGCTGAAGAAGGGCGACGGCGACTATGTCGGTCGCGATGCGGTCCTGCGCAAGCGCGAGGCGGGCCTCGAACGGCGGATGGTCCAGTTCATGCTGACCGATCCCGAACCGCTGCTGTATCACGCCGAACCGATCCTGCGCGACGGTAGGCTCGTGGGCTATCTCAGTTCCGGCGGCTACGGCCATCACCTGGGTGCCGCGATGGGCATGGGCTATGTCCCCTGCGCGGGCGAAAGCGTCCAGGACGTGCTGGCATCCGATTACACGATCGAGATCGCGGGCCGCCGCGTGGCGGCGCATGCCTCGATCAAGCCCTTCCACGACCCGAAATCCGAACGGGTCAAGGTCTGAACCCCCACCATCCAATCGAAAGGAACGCCAAGGCGATGAAGATACTGGTCCCGGTCAAGCGCGTCATCGACTATAACGTGAAGGTCAAGGTCCGGTCGGACGGCACTGGTGTCGATCTGGCCAACGTCAAGATGTCGATGAACCCCTTCGACGAGATCTCGGTCGAAGCAGCCATCCGCCTCAAGGAGGCGGGCATCGCCTCCGAAATCGTGGCGGTGTCCATCGGCGACAAGAAATCGGTCGAGACCCTGCGCACCGCGCTGGCGATGGGTGCCGATCGCGGCATCCTGGTCGAGGCCGCGGAGGCGACCGAGATCGAGCCGCTGGCTGTCGCCAAGATCCTGAAGGCCGTCATCGCCGAGGAACAGCCGCAGCTGGTCATCGCGGGCAAGCAGGCCATCGACAACGACATGAACGCCACCGGCCAGATGCTGGCCGCGCTGCTGGGCTGGGGACAGGCGACCTTCGCCTCGGAACTGGAGATCGTGGACGGCAAGGCGCAGGTCACGCGCGAGGTCGATGGCGGATTGCAGAAGATCGAGGTCGCGCTGCCTGCCATCGTCACGACCGATCTGCGCCTGAACGAGCCGCGCTATGCATCGCTTCCCAACATCATGAAGGCGAAGAAGAAGCCGGTTGCCGAAAAGACAGCGGCGGATTACGGGGTCGACACGACGCCCCGCCTGCAGGTCGTCGCGACCGAGGAACCGGCAGGGCGCGCCGCGGGCGTCAAGGTCGGATCGGTGGGTGAACTGGTCGAGAAACTCAAGGAAAGGGCGCTGGTCTGATGTCTGTTCTTCTTCTGGCAGAGGTTGCAGGGGGCGCGCTGGCGCTGGACGCGACCGCGAAGGCCGCCACGGCGGCCGCGAAACTGGGTTCGGTCACCGCGCTGGTCTGCGGATCGCCCGAGGCCGCCGCCGAGGCTGCGGGCATCGATGGCATCGACAAGGTGTTGCACTGCGCCGACGACGCCGTGGCGAACGGCCTGGCCGAGAACGTCACCGCGTTGGTCATGCAGCTGTCGGCCGGCGTTACCCATATCGTCGCCCCCGCCAGCAATGCGGGCAAGAACGTGCTGCCCCGCGTGGCCGCGCTTCTGGATGCGATGGTGATCACCGACGTGACCGATATCCTGGATGCCCAGACCTTCAAGCGCCCGATCTATGCGGGCAATGCCATCCAGACGGTCCGGTCGCAGGATGCGGTCAAGGTGCTGTCCATCCGGACCGCGGGCTTCGAAGCCGCGGGCACCGGCGATGCGGCCCCGGTCGAGGCCGTCGCCCTGGCCGAGGTTCCGACCCTGTCGGTGCATCTGGAGGACATGGTCGTCAAGAGCGACCGCCCCGAACTGGCTTCGGCCAAGGTCGTCGTCTCGGGCGGGCGCGGCGTCGGCTCGCAGGCCGATTTCGCGCTGATCTCGGGGCTGGCCGACAAGCTGGGGGCGGCCGTCGGCGCATCGCGCGCGGCAGTGGACAGCGGTTTCGCCGCGAACGACCTGCAGGTCGGTCAGACCGGCAAGGTCGTGGCGCCCGATCTCTATGTCGCGGTCGGCATTTCGGGGGCGATCCAGCATCTTGCGGGCATGAAGGACAGCAAGGTCATCGTCGCGATAAACAAGGACGAGGAGGCCCCGATCTTCCAGGTGGCCGATTACGGACTGGTCGCCGACCTGTTCGAGGCCGTGCCCGAACTGACGGGGACGCTGTAAGCCATGACTGCCCGGTTGATCGACGGCAAGGCCCATGCAGCGTCCGTCCGCGCCCGCGTCCGCGACCGCGTGGCCGACATCCATGCACGGACCGGGCTGACCCCCGGCCTTGCCGTGGTCCTGGTCGGACATGACCCCGCCTCCGAGGTCTATGTCCGGTCCAAGGGCAAGCAGGCGGTCGAGGCCGGCATGCGCAGCTTCGAGCATCGCATGCCGACCGACACCCCCGCCGCCGATCTGCTGGATCTGATCCGCAGGCTGAACGAGGATCCGCTTGTGCATGGCATCCTCGTGCAGCTGCCGCTGCCCGCGCACCTGGATGCGCGGGCGGTCATCAATGCCATCTCGCCCGCCAAGGATGTGGACGGGTTCCACATCTCGAACGTGGGAATGGTGGGCACCGGGCAGGATGCCATCGTCCCCTGCACGCCGCTTGGCTGCATGATGATGCTGCGCCATCACCATGCCGATTTCCGTGGCCTGACCGCGTTGGTGATCGGGCATTCCAACATCGTGGGCAAGCCGATGGCCCGCCTGCTGCTGAATGCCGATTGCACGGTCATAGTGGCGCATAAATCGTCGATCAACATTCCCGAACTGGCACGCATCGCCGATATCGTGATCGTGGCGGCGGGCGTTCCGGGACTGGTCCGGGCCGAATGGATCAAACCCGGCGCGACCGTCATCGACGTGGGCATCAACCGCATCGAAAGGGACGGCAAGCCCGCGCTGGTCGGCGATGTCGATTTCGACAATGTGCGCCATGTCGCGGGCGCCATCACGCCCGTTCCGGGGGGCGTCGGCCCCATGACGATCGCCTGCCTTCTGGCCAATACGCTGACCGCCTTCTGCCATCAGAACGACCTTCAGGAAGAACCGCTCCTTCTCGACGAACAGGACCAGACATGACCAATTACTGCCTTACCGTCACGTGCCCGTCCCGGCGCGGTATCGTGGCCGCGATCTCGACCTTCCTGGCCGAACACGGCTGCAACATCACAGACAGCAGCCAGTTCGACGACCAGGAGACCGGCCAGTTCTTCATGCGCGTCAGCTTCGCCCCCGAAGAGGGCGCGACGCTGCCGACCCTGACCGAGGCCTTCGGCCCCGTCGCGGGGCCCTTCGGCATGCAGTTCCAGTTCCATGACGAGGCGCGCAAGATGCGTGTGGCGATCATGGTCAGCCGCTTCGGGCATTGCCTGAACGATCTGCTGTACCGGGTTCGCATCGGCGCGCTGCCGATCGAGATCGTGGCCGTGATCAGCAATCACATGGATTACCAGAAGGTCGTGGTGAACGCGGACATCCCGTTCCACTGCATCAAGGTCACCAAGGAGAACAAGCCCGAGGCCGAGGCCCAGATCATGAAGGTGGTCGAGGATGCGGGCGCCGAGCTGATCGTGCTGGCCCGCTACATGCAGATCCTGTCGGATCAGATGTGCCAGAAGATGTCGGGGCGGATCATCAACATCCACCACTCGTTCCTGCCCAGCTTCAAGGGCGCGAACCCCTACAAGCAGGCCTATGAGCGCGGCGTGAAGCTGATCGGCGCGACCAGCCATTACGTGACCGCCGACCTGGACGAGGGCCCGATCATCGAGCAGGACACCGTCCGCATCACCCATGCCCAGAGCGCGTCCGACTATGTCAGCCTGGGTCGCGATGTCGAGAGCCAGGTCCTGGCCCGTGCGATCCACGCCCATGCGCATCACCGCGTGTTCCTGAACGGCAACAAGACGGTCGTCTTCCCCGCCTCGCCCGGCAGCTATTCCAGCGAATTGATGGGCTGAGGCGCCCGGACGAACCGCGCGGGCCATTCCGGTCCGCGCGGTTTTCCCGTCCCGATTACGACATGAAAAAGGCCCGGAGCATGCTCCGGGCCTTTCGCGTCATCGAATGTGCATCACTTCTGTCCGGCGACGATCCGGTCGAGGATCAGCGCGCAGAAGAGGATCGCGAGGCCTGCAAGAAGCCCGTGTCCCGCCGCCGCGTATTGCAGCGCCTCCAGCACATCCTCGCCCAGGCCCTTGGCCCCGATCAGCGACGCGACGACCACCATCGCCAGCGACAGCAGGATGGTCTGGTTCACGCCCGCCATGATCGTCCTGCGGGCAAGCGGCAGATCCACGCGCCACAGCAGGTAGCGGGGCGATGCGCCGAAGGCCATCGCGGCCTCTCGGACCGATGCGGGGACCTGCTGCAGGCCCAGCACGGTAAAGCGGATGACCGGCGGGCTGCCGAAGATCATCGTGGCGACCACGCCCGCGGGCTTGCCCGAACCGATGAAGGCCACGACCGGGATCAGGTAGACGAAGGACGGCATCGACTGCATGAAGTCCAGCACCGGCCGCACGATCGCGAAGGCAATGGGCCGGCGCGCGCAGAAGATCCCCAGGGGGATGCCGATGGTGATCGAGATCAGCGCGGCCGCCCCCAGAAGCGCGATGGTCGTCATCGCCTTTTCCCAGAAATCCAGCAGCCCCAGATAGGCAAGCGCCGCGCCCGTGAAGATCGCGACGCTCGGGCCGCCTGACAGCCATGCCAGCATAACGAAGACCAGCGCGACCACGGGCCATGGCGTGCCGACCAGCAGGACCTCGATCCAGTCCAGCAACCCGCGCATTCCGACGGTCAGCCCGTCGAAGAAGCCGCGTCCGGCGGTCTTGGTCCAGTCGAAGACCGATTGCACGCCGTCGCCCAGGTCCAGCCGCCATTCGCGGTTCGTCGGGAAGCTGTTCAGGATCGCGAAGGCGTCGGGCATGGCAAAGCGCAGGATCGACAACCCGACGACCGCACCCATCAGCAGCGATGCGACGGCCAGGCGGGCAGGCGACCAGCCGCTTGCCGCCGCACGGTCGGACCGCCAGCGCACGAATTGCCGCTCGAGCGTCCAGTTCGCGAGGGACGCCGCGACGAAGCGGATGGCCAGCAGCAGTCCCAGGCCTAGGGCGACATGCATCATGCCGCCCGCGATCGCGCCCTCGGCGGCGTCGCGTGCCGATGTCAGCGCCTGTTCCAACGAGGCGGCTGCCCTTTCCAGCGACGCGACCGAGCCGGAACCGGCCTGCCGCGCGGCCTCGATCTGCTGGCGGCGCAGGTCCAGCGTCTGCGCGATCTGTTCGGCGCGCAACCGGTCCTCGCGTCCCAGATCGCCGAACAGGCCGATGCCGATCTGCACGAAGGTCAGCGTCTCCAGCAGGACGAAGCCTAGGAACCACGACCACAACCCGCGCGCCCCGAACCACAGCGGTCCCAGAAGGGCGGTGGCGGCATTCAGGGTGAAACGAAAGCCCGGCGCCTGCATCATGTAGGCGAAGACGCGCTGGTAATAGGGCTGGCCCCGGCCCGCGAACTGGGACACGAGGGCCTGCAGCTGCACCGCATTCTCGGGCGCCATCTCGGATGTTTCGACATGCTTCATGGAATGTCCTCAGGCCTGGCTTGACTGGATCGCGCGGATCAGCCGCGCGCGGTCGATGATGCCGACGGTGGCGTGATCCGCCGTGACGCGCAGGACCCCGTGCCCTTGGACCGACAGGTCCATCAACGCGTTCAGGTCCATGTCGGGATGGGCCGCCAGCGCATCGCCGGGAACGGGGCCGTGCATCGCCTCGTATTCCGCGGTCGGCTGCATGACCGAACGCGCGAAGATCATGTCCAGCTTCGAGATGCCGGCCACGAAATCGGCCACGTAGTCGTCGACCGGGTTCAGGATGATCTCCTCGGGGGTGCCGATCTGAACAATGCGGCCGTCCTTCATGATGGCGATGCGATGCCCGATGCGGATCGCCTCGTCCAAGTCGTGGGTGATGAACATCGTCGTCTTGCCCAGACGCCGCGACAGCTGCATGAACTGGTCCTGCAGCTGCTTGCGGATCAGCGGGTCCAGCGCCGAGAAAGGCTCGTCCATCAGCAGGATCTCGGGGTCCGAGGCGATGGCGCGGGCAAGGCCCACGCGCTGCTGCATCCCGCCCGACAGCTCATGCGCGTATTTGTCCTCCCATCCCTGCAGGTCGACAAGATCCAGCACGCGGTCGGCCTCGGCCCAACGGCGGGCCTTGCCGGTGCCGCGTATCTCCAGCGGCATGGCGACGTTGTCGCGCACCGTCCGGTGGGGCATCAGGCCGAAATTCTGGAACACCATCGAGACGCGGCGGTTGCGCAGATCGCGCAACCCGCGTTCGTCCAGCGCCATCACGTCGTCGCCGTCGATGAAGATATGCCCGTCGGTCGGCTCCAGCAGGCGGTTCACATGGCGCACCAGGGTGGATTTGCCCGAACCGGACAGGCCCATCACGCAGAACAGCTCTCCCTTGCGGATCTGGAAATTCGCGTCCGCCACGCCCACGACGCATTCGAAGCGGTCGCGGACCTCGGCCTTGCCAAGTCCCTCTTCGCGAATGGCGCGCAGGGCGTTCTTGGCGCGGGCACCGAATATCTTCCAGACGCCTTGCGCGTCGATCACGATCTCATCGCTCATGGGCGGTCCTTCTCGTGGGGCGACGATCGGGCCCCGGCCCGTATCGGGCGGGGGCCGGTGCCACGGGGCGGTCACCGAAGACCCAGCCAGCCGTCGACGATATCGCCGTTGTCGTCCAGCCAGGCGGCCACGGCCTCGTCGGTGTCCTTCCCCTCGATCACGGTCTGGTGGGTCAGCCGCGACAGGTCCGACGCCTCCATGTCGATGCGCGACAGGAAGGCCGCGGCGGCAGGGTTGCGCTGTTCCAGCGACCGGGAATAGGCGACGGTGACGGTCTTGACCTCGTCGCCCGTCGTGATCGAGGATTTGGCCAGCCAGTCGGCATCCTCGTCGGGCTGGACCATCACATAGGCGGCCGGGTCGTGCTCGGGTTCCTCGATGAAGGTCACGTCATAGACGGCGTGGACGAAATGCGGCTCGTAGCAGTAGAAGACGACCCCTTCCTTGCGGTCGATCGCGTCCTTCAGGCGGGCATAGAAGACGGCCTCGTCCTCGGTCGTGGGTTCGAGGAAGGTCTCGATCCCGTAATCGCGGACCTTCACGCGGTTGATGTTGGTCGAGGTCCACCCCGAGGCCCCGACCCAGATCTCGCCCTTGCCGTCGCCATCGCTGTCGAACAACTCCTGCGCCATGGGCGTGGCCAGATCGTAGACCGACTTCATTGCGTGTTCCTCGGCCATGTAGGTGGGAACGCAGAAGCCCGAACGCCCCTGGTAGCTGCCTTCGGACAGGGCGACGGTTCCCTTGCCCTCGACGAATTCGTCGGTGAAGGATGCCTGGTTCGGCAGCCAGACGTCGGGATGCACATCGATATCGCCGCGCCCGCCATCCATGGCCGAGAAGATGACCGCGTTCGCACCGGGGGCATAGCCCGCCTCGCTGCCCAGCCGGGTCTGGATGACCTGCGCGATGATGCGGCTCATGACCTTGGCGCCGGGCCAGCTGGGTTCGCCGACCATGACCTTTTCCTGCGCCGTGGCCGAGGTCGCGGCCAGGACCGCCACGATGGCGGTCAGTGATTTCAGATGCTTCATGTCATATCCTCTCTGTCAGGGGGATGCGCCCGTCAGGCGCGCGCCCGCTTGCGCTGCGGGTCTATGAAGGGAATGTCGGTCACGGTTGCGCCAAGGCGCTTCATCCGGCCGTCCAGCTGGCCGATCTCCAGCCGGGTGTCGTTCAGGGCGTGTTCGACGCCGATGCGCGCGATGGCGATGGCGTGTCCCAGCATGGGCGAGCGGGTGGCCGATGTGACGATGCCGACCTGCCTTTCGCCCGCAAGGACCGGATCGCCGTGATGGGGCAGGTCGTTGCATTCCAGAAGCAGCCCCTTGAGCATGCGCCGCGGGGCTGCCGCATTGCGTTCCAGCGCGGCCTTGCCGGTGAAATCGGGCTTGGTCAGATCGACCGCAAAGCCCAGGCCCGCCTCGAAGGCGTCGATGCCGGGGGCGAATTCGGCGTTCCCGGCGGCCAGCCCCGCCTCGATCCGGATCATGGACAGCGCGTCGCTGCCCATCGGCGTGATGCCGAATTCCTGCCCCGCCTCGATCAGCGCATCCCAGATCGTCAGCGCATCGGCGCGCGCGCAGAAGATCTCGTAGCCCAGTTCCCCGGTATAGCCCGATCTGGACAGCATGAACGGCGCGCCGTCGCGGTCGTTCAGGCGTGCGACGGTGACGCCGAACCATTTCAGCTGGTCCAGCGCGGGCACGGTCGGTTGGGTGAAGACGATCCGACGCAGCAGGTCGCGCGATTTCGGCCCCTGCAACGCAAGGTTCGGCATTGCGCCGCCCAAGTGGTGGATGCGGACCTGCAGGTCCATCTGCCGGGCCAGCGCCTCGAGCACGCGGCCGCTTTCCTCGGACCCGCAGCACCAACGGAACAGGTCGGGCGCAAGGCGGAACAGCGTGCCGTCGTCGATGACGGTGCCCGCCGCGTCGCAGATCAGCGTATAGGATCCGCGCCAGACCGCCAGCTTGGCCACGTTGCGGGTGGTCGCCTGCTGCAGCAGACGCTCGGCATCGGGGCCGACGATGTCGTATTTGCGCAGCCCGCTCATGTCCTGGATCGTCACGTCGTTGCGGCAGGCCCAGTATTCGCCGATGGCCCCGTCCGCCGCGAAGCTGGCGGGCGCCCACAAATCCCGCGCGGGCGCGAAGTTCTGCGTCAGCGGGGCCAGCCGGTCGTGGAAGGCCGAATTCTGGCTGATCGTCATGGGGGCGTCTTCCTTTTCGCGGTAAGCCACGGCACGGCGGATGGGGGTCTCGGGGCGATAGATGCGCACATGCACATCCGTGGGATTCCACCCGTTGATGGGGTCGATATCGTCCGGGCAGGCGGTCGAGACGCAGACAAGGTCGTCCATCGCCTGCATCGCCACGTAATCGCCGGGGCGTGAATGGGATTCCTGCGTCATCAGGTGATGCGAATGCGGGTCGATCCAAGTGTTCCAGAAGAAGTTGATCGCGGGCCAGGCACGCCTGCGCTGCACGCCGAACGGTGCCAGTGCATCGGACATGTTGTCCGAACAGTTCACATGCCCCGGAAAGCCCCGCTCCTCGTAGCCGCGTGCGTTGCAGGCCAGCCCGAAGGTGTCGTGACGCCCGCAGGTATCCTGCACCACGTTCAGCAGCGGGCGCAGTTCGGCATCGAAGAACTTGTCGAGCACGCCCGGCCCCGGAAAGGCGCGGCGCACCATCGACCGTGTGACCGTGCCGTCGATCATCAGTTCCTGTCCGCGATCCAGCCCCTCGGCCCGGAAGGCGTTGAAATCCGAACATTGCTGGCCTTCGACGTCGATGATCTGCAGGAACTCGCCCCTTCTCAGCTCGTAGGCCATGGCGGTGCCGCGCGGGACGGTGAATTCGTCGCGCGTGTCGCCCAGAAGCGGTGGCAACAGCGCCGAATTCGTCGCCGCCTGCTGATGTCCGACGCGGACCGCGCCCGCGAAGCCGCCCGAGACGAGCGCCGAAGGTGGGGTGGGCCAGAAGATCCAGACCGTTGCAGCATCCGAGATGCGCAGCAGCAGGGGTTCGTCCAGCGCCCTGATGCGGCACACGGGCAGATCGCGACTCGTGCCGCCGCAGGCCGCGATCCAGTCGAACATCGGCTGGGGGTCGCAACCGGTCGCATCCATCACGGCATTCGCCGCCAGCCCAAGATGCGCAAGGGCATTCGCGCCGCGCGGCCCGAAGGCAAGGATGCAGGCCTCGGCCCCCGCTGTGATCTCGATGGATACGAGATCGCCCGTGCGGGTTTCCAGCCGCATCCCCGCGCGCGGGGCCAGCGCGCGTTCGACCGGGGCCGAGCGTTTGGGAAAGCCGTGAAAGCTGCGGGCAGGGGTCAGGAAACCCATGTTGTCGAAATCGCGCAGGACTGTGTAAGCGGTCATCAGTCAGTCTCGATTCTGCATAATGTAACTGGTTACATTCGCCGTGTAACTGGTTACATCCGTCAAGAACTGATATCCCTGCGCTGCAGGAAACAGAAGAATGGCAGGTGGGCGTGATCGAATCTCGGGCGGAGCAGGTCAAAAAAACGGCGATGCGCAAGCGGGTCAACCTGCGCGATGTGGCAGCGGATGCAGGCGTATCCGTGGCGACGGTTTCGCGGGTGATGAATTCACCGGCAAGCGTGGCGCCGGCGACGCGCGAACGGGTCGAGGGCGCGATGCGGCGGCTGCAATGGGTGCCAAGTGCGGCGGCGCGTGCGATCAATTCCGGGCGGACGCGATTCGTGGGCGCGCTGGTCCCCACGTTGGACAGCGACATCTTCGCACGCGTGCTGGCGAACCTGGAACAGGGACTGACCGCGCAGCGGCTGTCGCTGGTCGTCGCCACGACGGATGACGACCCCAAGATCGAGGTCGCCAAGGCCCGCGCGCTGGTCGATATCGGTGCCGAGGGGCTGATCGTGTCCGGCATGACCCGCAGCCCGGACTTCCACGACCTGATCGACCGGGCGCGTCTGCCGACCATCGCGATTTCCTGCCACGACCCCGAATATTCGATGCCGACCATCGGATATGACAATCACGGAGCCGCCCTGGCGGCACTGGGGCATCTTACCGAACTGGGACATCGCCGCATCGCCGTGCTGCACGGACCGGTCCGAAACGACCGGACCCGTCTGCGCGTGGCCGCGCTGCAGGGTCAGGGCGATCTGAGCTTTCACGAGACCGCGCTGTCCACCAAAGGCGGCTGCGAGGGGGTGCGGGCCGTCCTGGCGGGATACCGGCCAAGCGCGATCCTTTGTCTTTCGGATGTCATCGCGGCGGGCGCGATGGCCGAGGTGCAGCGTCAGGGGCTGCGCGTGCCCGCGGACATGTCGGTCATGGGGCTGGACGACCTGCCCGGTTCGGCGCATCTCTATCCGGCGTTGTCGACGATCCATCTGCCGGTATCGCGAATGGGCCGCGGGGTGGCCGATGCGCTGGCCGGCTGGGTCGAGAGGGACGAGAAGCCCCATCCGCATCTGCTGGATTTCGAACTGATCGCCCGCGCCTCGACCGGGCCCTGCCCGTGATCAGGCGCGGGGCGCCTGCCGGATCGCCTCGGCGACCAGGGCCATGCCGTCGCGGATCAGGCTGGCGTTGATCGACGAATAGGCGATGCGGTAATGCGCCTTGTCCGGCGCACGGCGTGCGAAGAAGGCGTTGCCGGGTTCGATCAGGACGCTGTTCCGGCGCAGGTCCAGCGCCAGCTGGGTCGTATCGACCCCCGGCGGGGCCTTCATCCAGAAGGACGACCCGCCATGCATGTCGCGCCCCGCGGGCGTCAGGCCGAATTCGCGGATGCAGCCCTCCATGATCGCGCGGCGCTTGCCATAGACGCGGGCCATTCGCGCAAGCTGGCTGTCGTAATGGCCGAGCGACAGGAAGTAGGCCGTCGTCCGCTGAATGTGGCTGGGCGGGTGGCGCAGGACCACCGTGCGCAGCTTGCGCATCTCGTGGATCAGGGGGCGGGCGCCGACGACGTAACCCAGCCGCAGCCCCGGAAAGATCGATTTCGAAAACGATCCCAGATAGATGACCGACCCCGCCCGGTCCAGCGACTTGAGCGCGGGGGCAGGCGCGCTGAGGAACGACATTTCGAATTCGTAATCGTCCTCGACGATCAGGAAATCGTCCTGCAAGGCGCGATCCAGCATTTCCAGCCGTCGGTCCAGCGGCATCGTCACGTTGGTCGGGGCGTGATGGCTGGGGGTGGTGAAGACCACGTCCGCATCGGGCGGGATCAGGTCGGGGGGCAGCCCGTCATCATCCACGTCCACCGATGTCGCGACATATCGCATCTGGTCGAAGATCTTGCGCAGCCCGGGAAAGCAGGGGTTTTCCACGATGGCCTTCTGACCCTCGGACAGCAGAAGCTGCGCGATCATCCACAACGCGTTCTGGCCGCCCATGGTGATCAGGATCTCGTCCGGATGGGCGCGGATGCCACGGCGGGGCAGGATGTGGCGCAGGATGAATTCGACCAGCATCGGATCGTCGTTCTGATAGTGATCCTGCGCAAGGCTGTCGAAATCGCGCCGCCCCACGGCGCGCAGCGCGCAGTTCCGCCAGTTGCCGTGATCGAAGAGGTCGGGGTCCGACTGACCATAGATGAAGGGGAACTTGTAATCGTTCCAGTTGGGCGGGCGCAGGATATCCTCGCGCAGCTGGGTGGGGCGGGCCAGCTTGCGGTCCCAGTCCACGCCGCCGCGATCCGCGATCGTCGGATCCGCAAAGACCGGACGCGTGGGCGCGGTATCGGCGACGAAATAGCCGGACCTGTCGCGCGAGACGAGGTATTCGTTCGCCACCAGCTCGGTATAGCCCAGGGTGACCGTGATCCGCGAAACGCCAAGGTGATCGGCCAGCCTGCGGGACGAGGGCATCTTCTCGCCCGGGGCGCAGCGGCCCGACACGATGGCTTCGGCCACGATCTGCTGGATCTGCTGTTGCAGTGTCGCGTCGCTCTTGGCCGGCAACAGGAAGATTTCAGGAGGTATCGCCAAATGCGTGCCCGTTCCGGGTAAGGTTCGGGCCGCAGGATATGCGGCCCGAACCCCTTGCGCAATGCGCTGCGATCAGCCGAAGACGCGGGTCAGCGCGACGTCGATGGCCGCGGTGATCGCATCGATATCGTCCGCGGTGGCGATCAGCGCCGGCGCCAGGCACAGCGTGTTGTTGAAGCCGGGGATCGCGCGCGCGGTTGCACCGATGATCACGCCCTGCGCCATGCATTCCGCGATGACGGCCTGGACCTTGGCTTCGGGGGCGGGTTCCTTGGTTTCGCGATCCGCGACCAGTTCGGCTCCGCAGAACAGGCCCAGGCCGCGCACGTCGCCGATCGCCGCGTGGCGTTCCTGCAATTCGCGCAGGTTGCCCATCAGCCGCTCGCCCATGGCCAGCGTGTTCTCCAGCAGGCCCTCTTCCTCGATGATGCGCATGTTCTCCAGCGCGGCGGCCGGCCCGGCGGTGCAGCCGCCATAGGTCGAGATGTCGCGGAAGAAGCTCATGGGATCGCTTGCGTCGTCCTTGAACATGTCGAAGACGGCTTCGGTCGTCACCAGGCAGGCGATCGCGGCATAGCCCGAAGCGACGCCCTTGGCCATGGTCACAAGGTCGGGCTGGATGCCGTAATGCTGGTATCCGAACCATTTGCCGGTGCGTCCGATGCCGCAGACGACTTCGTCCAGATGCAGCAGGATGTCGTATTTGCGGCAGATCTCCTGCACGCGCGGCCAATACCCCTCGGGCGGGGTGATGACGCCGCCACCCGCCGTCACGGTCTCGAGGCACAGCGCACCGACCGTGTCGGGGCCCTCGCGCAGGATCACCTCCTCGATGGCGTCGGCGGCACGCAGGCCGTAATCCTCGACATCCCACTGGGCGCGGTATTCCAGGCAGTGCGGCACCTCGACGAAGCCGGGGGTATAGGGGCCGTAATGGGCGTTCCGCTCGAACTGGCCGCCCGCCGAGATCGTCGAGATGGTCGAGCCGTGATAGTCGCGCTCGCGGTAGAGGATCTTGTGCTTCTTGCCGCCATAGCGCTTCTGCGCGATCTGGCGGACCATCTTGAACGCCTTCTCATTCGCCTCGGACCCCGAATTGACATAGTAAACGCGGCTCATGCCCGGCATCCGTTCGATCAGCTTCTTGGCGAACAGCGCACCGGGGACCGATCCGTTATTCTGCGCGAAGAAGTTCATCTTCGTGACCTGATCGGCGATGGCCTGCCCGATATCGGCGCGCCCATAACCCACATTCACCGTCCAGACCCCGCCCGACACGCCGTCCAGATGCTCGCGCCCATTGGCATCCCAGACGCGCATGCCCTTGCCTTCGACCATGATGCGCGGGTCCACCTTCTCGTGGATCTTGTGCTGGGTCAGGTGGTGCCAGACATGGGCACGGTCGGCGCTGACGGTGTCCTGGAAATCGTTGACGGGGGCGACTTGGTTCACGGGATGTCTCCATCGGGGCAAGAGGGGGGACGCATGGCGGCGGATATCTTCGCGGCCCTGCGGCTGGACCCAAACTGTGCCCAAACTTGCGGCGCTTGTAGGGCCAGAAGATCACCACAGATAAGTCCAGCCGCACGGGCCGGTTGAGAAGCGCGCGGCGATCTTCATTGATCGGGTCATGGGATGCCCGACGATGGCATCCCCGCGACAACAGGGAAAAGAACGCGGCGAATGCCGCCAAGCATCCACCAAGGAGACTGCAGATGAAGAAATTCGCCGCATTGATGTTCGCAAGCGTCATGGCCATGGCAGCCCAGGGCGCCGCCGCGCAGGAACTGACCGTCGGGTATTTCCTCGAATGGCCCATGCCGTTCCTGGCTGCCAAGGCCGATGGCGCCTATGACGAGGCCCTGGGCATGCCCGTGAAATGGGTCAGCTTCGAGACCGGCACCGCGATGTCCGCGGCAATGGCTTCGGGCGACGTGCAGATCTCGATCTCTCAGGGGATCCCGCCCTTCGTGGTGGCCGCATCGGCAGGGCAGGCGCTTCAGGTGCTGGACGTGGCCGTCAGCTATTCCGAGAACGACAACTGCGTCGTCGCGACCGAGCTGGAGATCGACAAGGACAGCGCGGACGAACTGGCGGGCAAGAAGGTCGCCGTGCCGATGGGCACCGCCGCCCATTACGGGTTCCTGCGCCAGATGGATCATTTCGGCGTGGACGTGGCATCGCTGACTGTCGTGGACATGGCGCCCACCGACGGCGCGGCTGCCCTTGCGCAGGGCGAGGTCGATTTCGCCTGCGGTTACGGTGGCGGCCTTGCCCGCATGAAGGAACACGGCAACGTCCTGCTGACCGGCGCCGAGAAGGAGGACCTGGGCATTCTGGTCTTCGACGTCACCTCGGCCCCCGCCGATTTCGTGGTCGAGAACGAGGCCCTCGTCAGCGATTTCTTGGCCGTGACCGCCGCCGTCAACGCCGAATGGAACGAGAACCACGACCCCGAGATGCTGGCCAAGATCGCTTCGGAATCGGGGATGTCGCCCGAGGAAGCCGAAGCATCGATCTCGACCTTCACCTTCCCCTCGATCGAGGAGCAGCTTGCCCCGAAATGGCTGGGCGGCAATGCCCAGAACTTCATGAAGGGCGTGGCCGACGTCTTCGTCGAGGCCGGCAGCATCTCCAGCGCGCTGGACAGCTACGAGGCGACGGTGAACACCGCGCCGCTGGCCGCCGCGCAGTGATCCCGTCCGGGGCGGGCCGCGTGCCTGCCCCGACCCACCCTTCTCAGCTTTCGGGAACACTGCCCATGGCTTTTCTCAGCATAGACAACCTGTCCATGCGCTTCGACCTGCCCAAGGGCGGGCATGT
Organism: Paracoccus sp. C2R09; assembly: GCF_018860625.1. GTDB lineage: Bacteria > Pseudomonadota > Alphaproteobacteria > Rhodobacterales > Rhodobacteraceae > Paracoccus. The sequence goes on along the minus strand of NZ_JAHKQB010000023.1, from coordinate 80,660 downwards.
CCAGGCGCTGCAGGACGTATCCCTGAACATCGGCAAGGGCGAACTGATATCGGTTCTGGGGCCTTCCGGTTGCGGGAAATCGACCCTTCTCAACATTCTTGCGGGGTTTCTGGCGCAGACCTCGGGCGAGGTGACGCTGGAGGGCAGCCCCGTTCGGGGGCCGGGCCCCGAACGGGGCATGGTCTTCCAGAAGGGCGCATTGTTCGAATGGATGAACGTGCGCCAGAATGTCGAATTCGGCCCCCGCATGAAGGGCATGGGCGAGACGGATCGCAACACCATCGTCGAGAACCTTCTGGACACGGTCGGCCTGAGCGCGTTCAAGACCAAGGCCGTCTACGAATTGTCGGGCGGGATGCAGCAGCGCGTGGCACTTGCCCGCTGCCTTGCCAACGACCCCGACGTCATCCTGATGGACGAACCCCTGGGCGCGCTGGACGCGCTGACGCGCGAGAAGATGCAGGGCCTTGTCCTGAAACTGTGGAAGGAGACGGGCAAGACCATCATCCTGATCACCCATTCCGTCGACGAGGCGCTGCTTCTGGGCGAACGGCTGCTGGTGATGGCCCCGCGACCCGGTCGCATCCACAAGGAATATCGCCTTCCCTTCGCGGATCGTGCCGTCGGCGCCGATCTGCGTTCGGTCAAGGAAGACCCGGCCTTCGGGGCCACCAAGAACGAGATCCTGGGAATGATCTGGGAAATGGAAGAGGAAATCATGGGCGGGGCAGAGAACTGACATGACCGGTCTCATCATTCTTGCCGTCTACTGCGCGCTGTTCTTCGGGGCGTTCATGGCGATCAGGCTGGTGCGCAGGTCGATGGCCAAGGTCACCGACTTCACCTCGCTCAAGACCGTCACCTTCGGCGACGAGAGCGCGGTGCGGCCCGATCGTTGGGCCTCGATCATCTCGGTCGTGGTGGTGTTCCTGGTCTGGGGCGCGTTCACCGGATCGAAGCTTGTGCCCGTCCACGTGCCGGGGCCCTATACCGGCACCACGTCCTTCACCTACACCGCGACGGCGCCGGACGGTCGGACCTCGGATGCCACCGTGTCGGTGCTGGTCCACGAGATGGGCGCCGAGGCCGAGGATCCCGAACCCGCCCCGGCGACGGGCTTTGCCACCAGCGACAGCGCGACGGTCGCTGCGTGGCGTTCGGTCCTGATCAGCGCGCAGCGCAACGATGGCGACGATGTCCGCATCACCGCGATCGAGGGTCAGCCCATCGAACCGGGCGGCGAAGTCTCGGTCCCCCATGGCAATGTGACGATGACGGCCAAGGGGTCGCTCAACTTCTCGCCCGACAAGGGGCTGCAGATGGAACCGATCTGGATGCCCTCGCCCGAGGCGGTCGTGGCGCGCCTGGTCGAGATTTCGCGCGACGGATACCAGAACGTGGCGCTTCTGGAACATGTGGGTTGGTCGCTGTGGCGCGTCATCGCGGGCTTCGTGATCGGGTCGCTGGTGGGTATTCCGCTTGGCTACGCGATGGGGCTGTCGGGCTGGGCGCGCGGCTGGTTCGATCCGATCGTCGAATTCATGCGCCCCGTGCCGCCGCTTGCGCTGATCCCGCTGGTCATCATCTGGTTCGGCATCGGCGAGAACGGCAAGATCGTGCTTCTGTTCCTTGCGGCACTGTGGGTGATGATCATCTCGGCCCGGGCGGGTGTGTCGGGGGTGAACATCACCAAGGTGCATGCGGCCTACAGCCTCGGGGCGTCGAAATGGCAGGTGCTGCGGCATGTGATCGTGCCGAACTCCCTCCCCGAGATCTTCACCGGGGCGCGGGTCGCCATGGGCGTCTGCTGGGGCACGGTCGTCGCCGCCGAACTGGTCGCGGCCGAGAAGGGCGCCGGCAAGATGATCGTCGCGGCGTCCAAGTTCCAGGCGACCGACATCGTGATCATGGGGATCGTGCTGATCGGCCTGATCGGCTTCGGCATCGACATCCTGATGCGCAAGGCCGAGGACTGGCTGGTCCCCTGGAAGGGCAAATCCTGAGGACAGACGCCCTGAGGAAACGCGAACGCCGCCCCGATCGGGGCGGCGTTCTTCGTTGCAAGGCATCAGATCAGGCCCGCGACGCCCTTGACCCCTGTCAGCACCGCCGAGATGAACAGGACGCCCAGTGCCGCGACGCGGTAATGCCCATCCCCAAGGCGCTGGAACAGCCGCGTTCCCGCCCAGTTTCCGATCAGCATCGAGGGATAGGCGATCACCGATGCCATCAGCATGTCCCATCGCAGCACGTCGGACCCCAGGGCCAGCGACCCAAGTGCGATGATCGCGGTGAAGGCAAAGAACAGCAGCAGGGATGCACGGCTTGCGGCCTTGCCCGCACCGCGGCCCAGGAAATAGGCGACGGCGGGCGGTCCCGGCATCGCGGCCAGCCCCCCCAGCAGACCCGCGACCGCGCCCGCCGTGATGGCCGGCCCCTTGCCGTCGCGGATCGTGACCTTGGCCATCAGGGCGGCCAGTCCCATCAACACCACGACCGCGATCGCCAGCCTCATCGCGTCGGCCGGCAGGCGCGTCGCGAAATATGCCCCGACGGGCGTGAAGATCAACGCCCCCGAACACAGCAGCGTCAGTGCCTTGCGATCGACGCTGCGCCGGTTCTGCACGATATCGGTGGGGGCGGCGGCGATCTGCAGCATCTGCGCCATGATGACCGCCTGCAGCGGCGGCACGCTGAGACTGTAGAGCGGAACGGCAGCAAGGGCGAAACCGAACCCGGTCACGCCCCGCAGAAAGCCCGCCGCCAAGGTGGCAGCGGACAGCACGATGATGTCTTCCATCAGTCGAAATTCATGACGATGGTCTTGGACCGCGTGAAATGCTCCAGCATGGCCTCGAGAGAAGCCTCCTTGCCCAGGCCCGAACGCCCGAAGCCCCCATAGCTGACATTGGGCTGGATCGTCAGGTTCTGGTTCACCTGGACATAGCCTGCGTTCAGCCGCGAGGTGCTGTCCAGCGCGACATGCAGGCTGCGCGTCCAGACCGATGCGGCCAGTCCGTAATGCGTGCTGTTGGCCAGCTCGATGACCTGGTCGTAATCGCTCCAACGCTGAACGACGGCGACGGGGCCGAAGATCTCCTCCATGACGCAGGGATGATCGTCGGGCAGGCCCGACAGGATCGTCGGCTGGACGAACAGATCGGGGGACAGCGCCGCATCCTTCGGCAGCTGGCCATAACGGGTGACGGTTGCGCCCTCGGTCGCCTCGGCCCGGGCGACATATCCGTTGATCGTGGCGATCTGGCGGGCATTGATGATGGTGCCCACATCGGTCGCCTCGTCCAGCGGGTCGCCGATGACCAGCTTGTCCAGCTGGGCGCCCAGGCGTTCCATGAACGCGTCCATCAGGCTGTCATGGACATAGATGCGGCTGGCGGCCGTGCAGCTCTGGCCCTGGCGGGTGAAGCGCATCCCCGAGATGGCGCCCGCGACGGCCTTGTCCAGATCCGCATCCTCGCAGACGATCATCGGGGATTTGCCGCCCAGTTCCAGCGACACCGGGATGATGCGCGATGCGCCGACCTTGTAGATCGCCTCGCCCACGGCTTCCGAGCCGGTAAAGGTGATCTTGGCGATGTCGGGATGGCCGGTCAGGGCGTTGCCGCAGACGGCGCCGGTGCCGTTCACGACGTTCAGCACGCCCGCGGGCAGATGCGCCATCATGATCTCGGCCATGAGGAAGGTGGCGAAGGGCGCCTCCTCCGAGGATTTCAGCACGACCGAATTGCCCGCGACCAGCGCCGGGCCGATCTTGAGCGCAAAGAGGACCAGCGGCACGTTCCAGGGCACGATGGCCGCAACCACACCAAGCGGTTCGCGGGTGGTCATGGTCAGCATGCGCGGGTTGTAGGGGACGGTCTGGCCCTTCAGCTCGGACCCCAGCCCGCCATAGAACTCGATGATGTCGGCGGCGACCGCGACCTCGCCCCGGCATTCGGTGCGGATGGCTTTGCCGGTTTCGCGCGCAAGGACCTGCGCGATCAGTTCGGCGTTCTCGGCCACGGCGCGGGCGGCGGCGGCGACGCGCTTGCCGCGTTCGCGGGCGGGCACCTGCGCCCAGGCGATCTGGGCGGTCTTGGCGGATGCGACGGCGGCGGCGGTTTCATCCGCGTCGCTGGCGGCGGCCTGACCCAGGACCAGGCCGGTCGCGGGGGCGGTCACGTCCAGCGCCGCGTTGGCGGGGACGCGCTTGGCGTCGATCAGGTTGACCTGACGATAGGCGGCGAACACCTCGTCGGGGGCGGTGTCGATCATGTTCTGCTTGGTCATGGAAGGGTCCTCGGCCACGGAATTTCGGCATGTTCCGGTATAATGGCGTGCAGCCCCCCGGCGTTAGGGCCAGAGGGCTGCATTCGTAGGTCCAGTTCGGCTCAGCCGCGCATCTTCGCGAAGCCCGGATCATAGGGGCTGGCCGGGATCACCGTCGCGGGGACCGCCGTGCCGATGATATCGACCGACAGCTGCGTGCCTTCGGCGGAAACGCCCGGTTCGACAAAGGCATAGGCAAGGTTCAGCCCCGTCCGATGCCCCAGGTCGCCCGAGGTGACGGTGCCCACGATGCGTCCGTCCTGGCGCAGGGATGCGCCCGGGTGCGCGGGGGCGTCCCGCGTATCGACCCGCAGGGTGACCAGCCTGCGCGACGGTCCGGCGGCATGGCGCTTCAGCAGGGCCTCGCGACCGATGAAATCGGGCTTGTCCAGCTTGACGAAGCGGTCGAGACCGGTCTCGAACGGGTCGAACTCGGTCAGGATGTCGGCCTTCCAGTGCAAGAAGCCCTTTTCCATGCGCATCGAATCCACCGCCCGGGCGCCGAACAGCCGCATCCCGTGGGACTCGCCCGCCTTGCGCAACGCGATATAGGCGGCGTGCAAGCTCTCGTTCGGGACGTGGATTTCATAGGCGAGTTCGCCCGAGAAGCTCACGCCCAGCACGGTCGCGGGGGCGATGCCGATATGCGTTTCGCGGACGGACAGCCAGGGGAAGGCCTCTTTCAACCAGTCGCCGCGCGCGGCCCCCTGCAGGACGTCGCGCGCCTTGGGACCGGCGATCACCAGGATCGTCTGCTGGTTGGTCAGCGACCGGATCGCGACATCCTCGTCCGCGCGGATATGGGATGCCAGCCAATCCATGTCGTGATATTCCGACGCCGCCGCCGATCCATACCAGACCCGGTCCGGTCCGCGATCCGAGGCCGGGATGTTCGCGACTGTCGCCTCGCCCTTCAGCATCCCATGGTCGTTCAGCAGATAGCCGAGACCGACGCGGCCGGGCTTCTTCGCGACCCGTCCGCAGAACATCCGGTCGAGGAAGGCGTGGACATCGCGGCCGGTCAGTTCGAACCGGTTGAAGCCCGACACCTCGGTGATGCCGACGCCCGTGGCGACCGCATCCACCTCGGCGGCGACGATGTCCTGCACCTCGTTGAAGCGGAAGCCCAGGGTCTCGTGGAAGTCGGGCGAGGGCTTGATGTAATCCACGCGTTCCCAGCCGTTGACGGTGCCGAATTCCGCGCCCTCGGCTGCCAGCACGGCGGTCAGGGGGGTGGTTTTCATCGGGCGACCGGCGGGGCGGTGTTCATGCGGAAAGTGGAAGCGGAATTCGTTCTGGTAATCCTCGATCGCCTTCAAGGCGGTCAGTTCGACCGTGGCATGTCCGGTAAAGCGGCGCGGGTCGATGACCCATGTGTCGTATTGCGCCTCGCCATGGACGATCTGCTGCGCCAGCAACCAGCCGTGGCCGCCACCTTCGCCCAGACCCGCACGCAGACCGATGATGCAGAAGGCATTGCGCTTGCCGGGGATCGGGCCGACCAGCGGCGCGCCGTCGATGGTATAGGTGATCGGACCGTTCACGACGCTGCGGATGCCTGTTTCCATCAGGGCGGGCATGCGGGCGAATGCGCCTTCCAGCACGTCGGTCACACGGTCCAGATCGTCGGGGCACAGGTCATTGGTGAATTTGGGGTCGATCCCGTCCATGCCCCATGTGCGGCAATCCTGTTCATAGAAGCCCAGCAGCAGACCGCCCTTTTCCTGACGGCAGTAGTAATCGCTGATCGGGCAACGCAGCAGCGGCATGCGGTGGCCGGCCTCGGCGATGGCGGGGATATCCTCGGTCAGGAAATACTGATGCTCCATCGAGGCGACGGGGTGGCTGACGCCCATCATCGCGCCGATTTCGTTGCAACGATAGCCACCGGCATTGACCACGATCTCGGTCTTCACGTCGCCCTTGGTGGTATGGACGGTCCATGTGTGGTCGGGATGCTGGGTCAGGCCGGTCACGGGGGTGTGGCGGTTCACCTCGGCACCGGCCAGACGGGCGCGACGGGCCAGCGCCTGACATAGCTGCGCGGGGTCGATATGCCCGTCGGTCGGATCCCAAAGGCCGCCCAGCAGGTTGTCGGTGGAAATCAGCGGATGACGGCGGGCGCATTCGGCGGCGTCCAGCACCTCGAATTCGACGCCCATCCCGGCCGCCATCGAGGTGAAGTGGCGATAGCCGTCCATTTGCGCTTCGGTATTGGCCAGGCGGATGCCGCCATCGCCATAGTTATAGCCAACAGGATATTCGGGATCGTCGCGCAGTTCCTTGTACAGATTGATTGAATGCGTTTTCAGCCCGACCATGGTCTGGGTCATGCCGAAATTCGTGACCTGCGCCGCGGAATGCCAGGTCGTGCCGGATGTCAACTCGTCCCGTTCGATCAGCATGACGTCGGTCCACCCCTCCTGCGTCAGATGATAAAGCGCCGAGCATCCCGCGATGCCGCCCCCGATGATCACGACCCGTGCCTGGTCCCGCATGTTGTCTTACCCCGTGGAATGAAGTGACTGTTCTGCGGCCATGCCAGAACCAGGGCGCCCGTCCGGTCAATCGGGATGCCGACAGTTCCCGGTTTTCCGGAACTGTGTTTGCAGCGCCCACGATTGCGGGGGCCTTCGTGGCGCGGCTTTCAGCTTGGGTCGGTCACGACGGTGAAACTTTCGGCAAGCCATGAATGGCCCGCCAGCGCCGGTTCGATGGCCACGGGGGGCAGGGTGGTCCGAACCAGTTGCGCGATGGCGCCTGCCGCCGCGCGATCGAAATCCGCCCTTGCCAGCAATGATATCCGCCGCGTGAAGCCCGCGACCGGCAGGGGGCGCAGGCGAACCTGCGATGCGAATCTTTCGGCGCGGACATAGCCGAGGGGCGTGATCATGGACCAGCCCTGGCCCTTGGCGACGACCGCCATGATGGATTGCACGGTGTCGAAATTGTAGCGCTCGGTCAGCGAGATGCGGTTGCGCGCCAGATGCGCTTCGACCAGCCGTCCGATCTGGTGGGACGGGTTGAAGCGCAGGAAGGGCAGGGCATGCGCCCCGCGCAGCAGGTCCTCGGGCGATACGGGCAGGTTCGCGGGGTGCACGATCACGAAGGGATCGCGCAGCAGGGGCAGCACCTGAAGGTCGCCGATGTTGCGATCTGGGTCGGATGCGATGGCGATGTCCAGATCGCCCCGGCGCAGCAGGTCGGGCGCCTGATGGCTGAGGACATTGCTGAAGGACAGCTTGGCGCGCGGCATCCGACCGGCAAGGATGCCCGCAAGCTCGGGGCCGAGATTGCTTTCGAAATCCTCGACCAGGCCGACATTCAGCGACCGCGCGCCCAGCAGGCCCGCGACGGCGGTCTCGCTGGTGGCGCGGCGCAGGTGTTGCAGCCCCAGGGACAGGTGGTGCAGTGTCTCGCGCCCCTCTCGCGTCAGGGCAAAGGGCCGGGTGGTCCGGTCCAGAAGGGTCGCCCCCAGTTCCTCCTCCAGCCGGGCGACGTGATGCGACACCGACGAGATCGAGATCCCGAGCTGGGCCGCAGCCTCTTGCATCGAGCCATGGCGGGCGACGGTCTCGAACGCTTCGAGGACCTGGAGCGACAGCTTGGGAAGTGGCATCGGCGTCCTCGCGAAGTTCCGGAATGCCCGGAACTGTCGGCATGGACGCCGATGCTGTCAATGGCCTGTTCAGGCGATGTCGGGCAGGGTGGTCGTGGCGTATTCATGGGTGATGCTGCGCCCCGTCGCGGGGTCGGTCATGCGCATCCGGAAACGACCCGCGGGACGCACGCCGCCGATCGCGCCGAAGGTGCCGCACATCATCGCGACGGGGCCGTCCTTGGCCAGGTCGTCGAACCCCGCGCCGTCGATCAGATCGGCCAGCGGCCGGATCGAGGCCGCCGTGCCCTTCTGGTATTCGACCCAGTCGCCGTTCTCGTGGATCCAGCTTTCCAGCACCAGATCTTCGAGCCGGTCGGCGATCCCGTCCCAATCCCACAGTTCGGCCGCGCAGGGCTTGGCGCAGACCTGCTTCGACATGGCGACCGAATGCGCCTCGAGCGCGCGATCCGTATGGTCGGACCCCAGCCCCAGCCAGCGACGGGTGCCGTCCTGCACGATCATCGGCTCGACCTCGCCCGAGGATGCCGGGCCAACGGCCTGGATCCGATCCGAGGTGGTCAGAAGCGATGCCGACACGCGATAGAAGAGCGGCGTGGCCGAGGGCGGCTTGACCCCCAGTTCGGCCAGCTCGTCGATATGGTGCTGGATGGCGTCCTGATTGCGGCTGGTCCAGCCCGCGATGATGAGGTTCGCGGGCGTCAGGTCCAGCGGGCGGCCATCGACGGTGAATTGCATGAAATCGGTCCTTGTCAAAGAATGGAGGGCAGCCAGAGCGCCAGCCCCGGCAGGGCGATCAGCGCGGCGATCATGCAGATCATGACCAGCACATAGGGGATCGCGCCCATGATGACCTGATTGATCGAGCCGCTCTTGCGGGCGCCCTGCACGACGAACAGGTTCAGGCCGACGGGCGGGGTGATCAGCGCCATCTCGATCAAGACGATCATCAGGATGCCGAACCAGACCTTGTCGTAACCCAGGCCCGCCATGATCGGCACGACGATGGGGATGGTCGCGACCATCAGCGACAGCGTCTCGATGAAGAAGCCCAGCACCAGATACAGCGCGATCACCAGCAGCAACGTGCCGAAGGGCGACAGGCCGGATCCTTCGATCATCTCGGTCAGCTGCCGTCCCAGCCCCGCCGAGGTCATGGCGAAGTTCAGGAAGGACGCACCAGCGACGACCAGCATGATCATCGCGGAAATGCGGATCGTGCCGTGCAGGGCATCGCTCAGCGCGCGCGGGCCCAGCCCGTCGCCCAGGAAGATCGCGATCAGCCCGGCCATGACGACGCCGATCGCGGCGCTTTCGGTGGGGGTGGCCCAACCCGCATAGATCGAGCCGATGACCACCGCGAACAGCAGGATGATCGGCACAAGCTGGATCAGGCTGCCCGCGCGTTCGCCCCAGGTGAAGCTGCGCGACGGACCGCCCAGATGCGGACGCGCAAGGCAGATCGCGGCGGTGACCGCGATGAAGGCCAGCGCCATCAGCAGCCCCGGGATCAGCCCCGCCGAGAACAGGCGCGGGATCGAGGTTTCCGTCAGGAAGCCGTAGACGATGAGGTTGATCGAGGGCGGGATCAGGATGCCGAGCGTGCCGCCCGCCGCGATCGCGCCGGAAAACAGGCGCGGGTCGTAGTTCAGACGCTCGGCCTGCGGCATGGCGACAGTTGCCACGGTCGCGGCGGTCGCCACCGACGATCCCGACGTGGCCGAGAACATCGTCGCGGTCGCGATATTGGCATGGACCAGCCCGCCCGGCAGCCAGGACAGCCATTTGTCCAGCGCCGCATAGGTGCGTTCGGCCACCCCGCCGCGCACCAGGATCTCGCCCAGCAGCACGAACAGCGGAATGGCGATCAGGGTCGAGGAATTCGATGCCGACCAGATCACCTGACCCAGCCCGCGCAGCAGCGGAAATGCCGAATAGAACTCGCCCACGCCGATGCCCAGGATGAACAGGACGATGCCCACCGGGATCGACAGGGCCATCAGGCCCAGAAGGGAAATCGCGACGGTCCAGATCATTCCTGCAGCTCCGATCCCATGCCGATGGCGGCGTCGAAATCGGATCGACGGCCCTTGGCCAGATGCACGATGCCGATCAGCGACAGCAGCGTCGCCGACAGCGCGAACCACAGCCAGCCGGAAAACCAGATGCCCTGCGGGATCCACAGGGGCGTCTCCAGCGGGGTGTTGGCCCGCGATCCGCGTTCTAGGGTCTTCTGCAGGACCGGCCAGCAATACCACGCGATCAACAGCACGACGCCATTGGTGACGATCATGGCAAAGAGGTCCATCACCGCCTGCGAGGGCTGCGCCAGCTTCTGGCGCAGCACGTCGATGCGGACATGCGCGCGGTCCAGCAGCGCGCAGGCCAGGCCCCAGCTTGCGACAGCCGCCATGACATAGCCCGACACCTCGTCCGAGCCGCCAAGCGATCCCCAGCCGAATTTGCGCAGGATCACATCTGTCAGGATGAAGGCGACGGTCAGCAGCAGCGCAACCCCGAGGAGCAGCGCGACGATACGGTTGGCGCGCCGAAGCGCGCCGTGCAAGGTGTCTGTCATGATGGTGGTCCCGGCTTACTGGATGGTCACGCCGACGGCCTGACCGACCGTCTCGTTCCAGCGGGCCGCCCAATCGCCGCCCGCGCGTTCCGCCCAGTCGGGCAGGACTTCGGTGGTCAGGATCTCGCGCGCGGTCTCGACATCGGCCTCGCTCGGTTCGACCAGCGTCATCGAGGCGGCATCGCCCGACGCGCATTCGCCGGTGCCCGTCAGGCAGGCGATGTCGTTCTCCAGTCCGCCCTCGGCTGCGGCCCATGCGGGGGCCTCCAGCCCTTCGGCCACGGCGGATTTCAGCGTGGTCTGCTGATCTTCGGTGAAGCCGTCGAAGCGGTCGGCATTCATCGCGATCACGACCGCGTCCCAGCCGCCAAGCGGAATGGTCATCAGCGTGTCGGACACTTCCCACCAGCCCGCGGAATAGCCCGAGCCCGCGCCGGTCACCGCGCAGTCGATCACGCCGCGCTCCAGCGATCCCGGCACCTCGGAAAAGGCGATGTTGATGCCCTCGGCCCCGAGCGCCTCGAGGAACTTCGTGGTCATGCGGCCCGATCCGCGCACCTTCTTGCCCTCCAGATCGGCCAACGAGGCGACGTCGCCCTTGCAGAAGACGACCTGCGGCGGATAGGGCGCGATGCCCAGCACCTCGGCGCCGAAGCGGTCGCGCATGATGTCGTCGACCATCGGGCGGGCGGCCTCGACCATGGCCTGCGCCTCGGCCGGGGTGGTGGCGACCAGCGGCACGTCCAGACCTTCCAGTTCGGGCGCATCGCCCACGGTGTAATCGGCCACCGTCGCGCCCACGTCGAAGACGCCGTCGCCCAGCATCCGGTAGACGTCGGACCCGGCGATGCCCATCTGGTCGAAGCTGGTCAGCTGCGCGGTGAATTCGCCATCCGTCATCTCGGGCAGCTTCTCGGTCCAGAACGGGCTCTCGAAATCTTGGTACAGCGGCAGGTTCGACCAGCTGCCGACAACGGCAAGTTCCTCGGCTAGGGTCGGGGTCGCCATCAGGGCGGTGCTGGCCAGAAGGGCAAGCGTGGTGCGTTTCATGTCGTCTCTCCTGTTGGTTCTTATCGGTAGATGCCGGTCAGCCGCGTCTCCGCGCGGTCTGCCGGAATGTCGGTGACCAGCATGTGGCCGGGGGCGTGCGTGATCGCCATCGCGGGGCGCGCGCTGGCGATGGCGGCCTGCGGGGTGACGCCGCAGGCCCAGAAGACCGGGATGTCGCCGTCACGAATATCGGGCGCATCGCCGTAATCGGGCGCGTCGATATCGTCGATGCCGATCCGCGAGGGGTCGCCCAGGTGGATCGGCGCGCCATGCGCCAGGGGCATCCGGGCGCAGATCTGCACGGCCTCGATCGCGTCGGCGGCGGGCATGGCGCGCATGCTGACGACGACCGGCCCGCCAAAGCGTCCCGCAGGGCGCGTGGGCAGGTTCGTGCGATACATCGGCACATTGCGGCCCGCATCCTGGTGGCGGACGGGGATGCCCGCGCGGGTCAGCGCATCCTCGAAGCTGAAGGAGCATCCGAGCGCGAAGGACACCATGTCGTCCTGCCACAGAGCGGCGATGTCGGTCGGTTCCGCCACCAGTTCCCCGTCGTGCCAGACGCGATAGCGCGGAATGTCATGGCGCAGATCGATCCCGTCGCCAAGCGTCGGCAGCGCGGGATTGCCGGGCTCGCCCACCGCCAGAAGCGGGCAGGGGCGCGGGTTCGACTGGCAGAAGCGCAGGAAATCGGCGGCATCGCTGCTGCGCAGGATCACCAGATTGGCCTGCAGCGCATCGCCGCCATGCCCCGCCGTAGGGCCGTCGAATTCACCGCTGCGAATCCGTGCCCGCAGGATCGCGGGATCGTGCAGGGCGGGGGCGGCGGTGGACATGACGGATCTCCTGCAAAGCTCGGCTCAGGATTCAGCAGATCGTCATATCTAATCAATAGTTCATTTATGCCCATTACTGATCACCCTAGGGGATCATTCGGCGGCGGCCAGCGCGGCATTGGTGACCTCGCGCCCGATATCCTCGTTGCGCTCGGGCATGAAGCAGATCGCGAAATCCAGATCGGGCAGGCGGGCATCGGCGCGTGTCGGGATCTCCTCGATCCCGACATGGGGCCAGGCGCGCACGATGTCATGCGGGATCGTCCCGATGCCGAAGCCCTGACCCACCAGGTGCAGCACCGTCGCAAGCGAGGCCGAGCCGTGGACCGCGACCGCCCGCCTGCGACCGGGCGACAGCAGGTCCAGAACCCGCCGATGCGGCAGCGTCGATTTCGGAAAGGACACGATGGGGTTCGCAGCCAGATCGTCGATGCCCGCCGGGCGGGGCAGCGCGAAATGCGCAGGCGCCGCGAACCAGCCCAGGCTGACGGGGGGAAGGGCCGCCAGATGCGCGCCGCGCGGGGCCTGGTCGCGCAGCAGGATGGCGACGTCCAGCTGATCCTCGATCAGCATCTGCGCCATCTGTTCCGAGGTATCGACCGAAATCTCGAACCGCAGCAGGGGGTGGCGGGTGCGCAGATCGGTCAGCAGGCGTGGCAGGATCGTGTGGGTCATCGTCTCGGCCACGCCCAGGCGGACGACGCCGGCCATGTCGCCCTGGGTCAGTTCCTCCAGGATGCGATCGCGTTGGGCGATCAGGATCTCGGCCTCTTCCAGCAGGCGGCGGCCGGGGGCGGTCAGGCGCACGCCGCGCCCGTCGCGTTCGAAGATGGTGATGCGCATCCTGCTCTCGAGGTGCCTGACCCGACGAGAGATCGCGGATTGCGCAAGCCCCGTGGCATCGGATGCGGCCCGAAAGCCGCCGTGGCGCACGATGGCGCGGATGATGTCGATATCGCGAAAGCCGAACATGGATGACGGTTTGCCGCCTTCGGGGCCAAGGTCAAGCAGCTTCGCATCGCAGGTGCTGCACAAAAAACATGCAATCCCGCAGGCGCGACCCGTTCTGCCCGCATTAGCCCTTTGCCCCGCGCCGATCCTGCCCGATTGATGTCGCATGAGCGAGCCCCTCTCCATCGTCGTCGTCGAGGAAGACCGCGACCGCGCCATCGCGATCGTCGATGCCCTGCGTGATGCGGGCGATCACGACGTCCACGTGATCGGCCATGCGACCGGACTTGCACGCAAGATCGCGGCCTGCCAGCCCGACATCGTGCTGATCGACATCGACAACCCCACCCGCGACATGCTTGAGGAACTGACCCTTGCATCCGGCCCGCTGGACCGGCCCGTGGCGATGTTCGTGTCGGGGGCGGCGGGCGGCCTGGCCCGCGCGGCGGTCGAGGCGGGCGTCAGCGCCTATGTCGTGGACGGGCTGCTGCCCGAACGCCTGACCCCGGTGATGGACACGGCGATCGCGCGATTCCAGATGATGCGCCAGATGCGGTCCGAACTGGCCGAGACGCGGCGCGCGCTGGAGGAACGCAAGGTCATCGACCGGGCCAAGGGGCTCATCATGAAATCCCGCCGCATCGGCGAGGACGAGGCCTATGCCCTGCTGCGCCGCGCGGCGATGGATCAGGGTCGCAAGATCGTCGAGGTCGCGCAGGCATTGGTCACCGCGTCGGAGCTGCTGTCATGAAGATGCTGCGACTGCCCATCGCCTATATGCCGCTGGTCGATGCCGCCCCGCTGATCGTGGCGCAGGAAATGGGCTTTGCCGCGAACGAGGGGCTGGATCTGGACCTGATCGCCGCGCCCTCGTGGTCGTCGGTCCGCGACATGCTGGCCTTCGGGCGGGTGGACGCGGCGCATCTGCTGTCGCCGGTGCCCGTGGCCATGGCGCTTGGCATGGGGGGCGTATCGACCGCGCTGTCGGCGGTCATGGTGCTGTCGATGAACGGCGACGTGATCGGCGTCAGCCGCCGGTTGGAGGATCTGCTGCGTGCCGACGGCCATCCGTTCGATTTCCGCGACCCGATGGCGGCGGGGGCGGCATTGGCCCGCGTGGCACCGGACGGGCTGACGATCGGCGCCCCGTTCCCCTTCTCGATGCATGTCGAACTGCTGCATCGGTGGTTCGAGGCGACCCCGCTGGCCGGCATCCCCGTCACCATCCGCACCGTGCCGCCCCCCCTGATGGCCGAGGCCCTGGCGGATGGAGAGATCGACGCCTTCTGCGTGGGCGAACCCTGGGGCTCGGTCTCGGTCGAGGCGGGATACGGCGCGCTTCTGCTGCCCGGCCGCGCGATCTGGTCGTTCGCGCCGGAAAAGGTGCTGGCGGTGCGGACCGACTGGGCCGAGACGGAACCCCATCTGCTGGGACGGCTGATGCGCGCGGTCTGGCGGGCGTCGCGCTGGCTTGCGAACCCCGATGCCCGCACCGCCGCGTCCGAGATCCTGTCGCGGCCCGCCTGGCTGGACCTTCCCCCCGAGATGATCGACCGCGCGCTGGCAGGGCGGCTGGTCGTATCGTCGCGAGGAGAGGAGCGTCACGTCGATCGCTTCGTCGAGTTCCATGGCGGGGCGACCGGCTTTCCATGGCGCAGCCAGGCGAAATGGATCGGCCAGCGCCTTGCGCAGCGCACGGGGGGCGATGTGACCCAAGCCATGGCACGGGCGGGTCAGGTCTTCCGGCCCGACATCTATCGCAAGCAGCTTGTGGGAATCGGCGCCGATCTGCCCGGCGCGAACGAGAAGGTCGAGGGCGCGCTGCACCAGCCGATGCCTGTCCCCTCGGTCGAAGGGGACGTGATCCTGCAGCCTGATGCTTTTCTCGATGGTCATATTTTCGACCCTTACGACCCCTGACGCCCGATTTTCGGGCATTCCGGCCGCGGCGCGATGAAATATCCGATGCCCGCCCGCCCGCCGCTTGACCGTCCGCCGACCGCCGCCGATGCTGGATCCAACGAGGGCAATGGCGTCCTCGGGTCGGAATACCCAATCAGAATGCGGGACCCCCATCGCCGGGACCCATGAGCACAGCCGCTCGACCCCTTGCCGCAAGGCAGGGCAGGTCAGCGGCTTTTTTCGTTTTCCGCCCCCACGCCAGATGCCGGGGCACATGTGACAGGAGACATCTTCCATGAAGCGCCTTCTTGCCAGCCTAATCGCAAGCACCGCCCTTGCCGGCCCCGCCGCCGCGCAGGACCTCGAGATCGACGAACTGACCTTCGGCTTCATCAAGCTGACCGACATGGCCCCCCTGGCCGTCGCCTACGAGCGCGGCTTCTTCGAGGACGAGGGCCTGTTCGTCACGCTGGAGGCGCAGGCCAACTGGAAGGTCCTGCTGGACGGGGTGATCGACGGGACGCTGGACGGTGCGCACATGCTGGCCGGTCAGCCCCTGGCCGCCACGATCGGCTACGGCTCCGAGGCGCATATCGTCACGCCCTTCTCGATGGATCTGAACGGCAACGGCATCACCGTCTCGAACGACGTGTGGGAGGCGATGCGCCCGAACATCCCCTCGATGGATGACGGTCGGCCCGTCCACCCGATCAGCGCCGAGGCGCTGAAGCCCGTCGTTGAACAGTTCCGCGACGAGGGCGAGCGTTTCAACATGGGCATGGTCTTTCCCGTGTCCACGCACAATTACGAACTGCGCTACTGGCTGGCCGCGGGCGGTCTGAAGCCCGGCTATTACAGCCCTGACGACGTGTCGGGCCAGATCGGCGCGGATGTCTTCCTGTCGGTGACGCCCCCGCCGCAGATGCCGACCACCCTCGAGGCCGGGACGATCCACGGTTACTGCGTGGGCGAACCCTGGAACCAGGCCGCCGTGCAGCGCGGCATCGGCGTGGCCGTCGTCACCGATTACGAGATCTGGCCCGACAACCCCGAGAAGGTCTTCGGCCTGACCGCCGAATTCGTGGAACAGAACCCCGAGACCACCAAGGCGATCGTCCGTGCCCTGATCCGTGCCGCCATGTGGCTGGACGCCGACGACAATGCCAACCGCGAAGAGGCGGTCGAGATGCTCAGCTGGCCCGAATATGTGGGCGCCGATGCCGAGGTGATCGCCGCCTCCATGACCGGGACCTTCGAATACGAACCGGGCGATGTGCGCGAGGTGCCCGATTTCAACGTGTTCTTCCGCTACAACGCGACCTATCCCTTCTATTCTGACGCGGTCTGGTACCTGACCCAGATGCGCCGTTGGGGCCAGATCGCGGAACCGCAGACCGACGAATGGTATCACGACGTCGCGAAATCCGTGTACCGCCCCGACATCTATCTTGCAGCCGCCCAGAGCCTGGTGGACGAGGGGCTGGCAGATGCGGGCGATTTCCCCTTCGACAGCGACGGCTTCAAGGAACCGGTGGACACGCTGATCGACGGCATCCCCTATGACGGGCGCACGCCCAACGCCTATATCGACAGCTTCCCCATCGGCCTGACCGGCGATCAGAAGATCGCCGATGGCGAAATCACCGGCTGAGGGGCAGGATCATGACCACCATCGACCCGAATTTCACCGCCGCCCGCGAGGCACGCCGTGAACGCAACTTCACCCGCATCAACAAGGCGGATGCTTGGCTGAAGGTCGCGGGGCTGGGCTGGCTGACGCCGATGATGCGGATCGCGGCGGGCGACAATGCCCGCACGCAGGGCCGTGAATTGTGGCGGCTTCTGGGGGTGCCGCTTCTGGCCATCGCGCTGTTCCTGATGATGTGGTCGGTGCTTGCGCCCCGTGTGCAGACATCGCTCGGGGCGATCCCCGGCCCGGCGCAGGTCTGGGAACAGGTCGTCAACCTGAACGACGACGCGATCCGCACCCGCGAACGGGCTGCCGACTTCTATGCCCGGCAGGACGAACGCAATGCCGCCCGAATCGCCGAGGGCGAGGAGCCCCGCTTTCGCGAGTTCACCGGCGCGCCGACCTACTATCAGCAGATCTGGACCTCGATCGTGACGGTGTTCTTTGGCTTCCTGCTGGCGACGGCGGTTGCGGTTCCCCTGGGGATCGCGGCCGGCCTGTCGCCCACGGCCAATGCGGCGCTGAACCCGATCATCCAGATCTTCAAGCCGGTCTCTCCGCTGGCATGGCTGCCGATCGTGTCCATCGTGGTCTCGGCGCTCTATGTCAGCGATGACGGCTGGTTCGAGAAATCCTTCCTCGTCTCGGCGATCACGGTGACGCTGTGTTCGCTCTGGCCCACGCTGATCAACACGGCGCTTGGCGTGGCCAGCATCGACAAGGACCTGATCAACGTCTCGAAGGTGCTGAAGCTGGGCACCTGGACCAAGATCCGCAAGCTGGTCCTGCCATCCGCGCTGCCGCTGATCTTCACCGGCCTGCGGCTGTCGCTCGGGGTGGGCTGGATGGTCCTGATCGCGGCCGAGATGCTGGCCCAGAACCCGGGCCTGGGCAAGTTCGTCTGGGACGAGTTCCAGAACGGCAGCAGCCAGTCGCTGGCCAAGATCATGGTGGCGGTCTTCACCATCGGGATCATCGGCTTCCTGCTCGACCGCCTGATGTTCACGATCCAGTCGCTGTTCACCTTCACCAACAACCGCTGAGGGGCCGATCATGACCGTTCTCGAATTCAAGGGCGTCTCGAAGGGTTTCGGTGAGAATACCGTCCTGAAGGATGTCGACCTGCAGGTCCAGTCCGGCGAATTCCTGGTGATCCTGGGCTTCTCCGGCACGGGCAAGACGACGCTGATCAACCTGATGGCGGGGCTGGAACGCCCCACCCGCGGCCGTGTCACCTTCAAGGGGCAGGAGATCACCGAACCCGGTCCCGAACGCGGCGTGATCTTCCAGTCCTATTCGCTGATGCCCTGGCTGACGGTGAACGGGAACGTGGCGCTGGCGGTGGACACGATGTTCCCGAACCTGTCGCGCGCCGAACGTGCCGCCAAGGTCGACCACTATGTCCGCATGGTGGGGCTGGGCCACGCCGCGCATCGGCGTCCGGCGGAACTGTCGGGCGGGATGCGCCAGCGCGTGAACGTCGCCCGGGCCCTGGCGATGGACCCCGAGATGCTGCTGCTGGACGAGCCGCTGTCGGCGCTGGACGCGCTGACCCGCGCGAACCTTGCCGACGAGATCGAGCGCATCTGCGCCGCCGACCGCAAGACCTGCGTCCTGATCACGAACGACGTGGACGAGGCGATCCTGCTGGCCGACCGCATCGTGCCGCTGAACCCCGATGGCACGCTTGGCCGGGAATTTCGGGTTGAACTTCCCCGCCCCCGCGATCGGGGTGCGATGAACAGCGACGCGGCCTTCAAGAAGCTGCGCGCAGCCGTCACCGGATACCTGATGGATGCGGGCATCGAATCCCGGATCGAGGGCACGCGCGTGCTGCCCGACGTGACCCCGATCTTCGGCAAACCCTCGGCCGTGGTCGAGGCACAGGCCGGGATGGCCGAGCAGCGCTTCCTTGAGTTCTCGCAGCTGCACAAGATCTATCCCACGCCGAAAGGGCCTCTGACCGTGGTCGAGGATTTCGACCTCAAGATCGACCGAGGAGAGTTCATCTCGCTGATCGGGCATTCGGGCTGCGGGAAATCCACCGTGCTGACGATGGCCGCGGGCTTGAACGACATCAGCAAGGGCGCGATCACGCTGGACCGCCGCCACGTGCAGGGGGCCGATCCCGAACGGGCCGTCGTCTTCCAATCGCCGTCGCTGTTCCCCTGGCTGACGGCTAAGGAAAACGTCAGCGTCGGCGTGGACAAGGTCTATCCCCGCGCCAGCCAGTCCGAACGGCAGGATGTCGTGGAATACTATCTTGAACGGGTCGGACTGGCCGACGCGATGGACCGTCCCGCCTGCGAGATGTCGAACGGCATGCAGCAGCGCGTGGGCATCGCCCGCGCCTTCGCCCTGTCGCCCAAGCTGCTGCTGCTGGACGAGCCTTTCGGCATGCTGGACAGCCTGACCCGGTGGGAGTTGCAGGAGGTTCTGATGGAGGTCTGGTCCCGGACCAAGGTCACCGCGATCTGCGTGACCCATGACGTGGACGAGGCGATCCTGCTGGCCGACCGCGTCGTGATGATGACGAACGGCCCGCAGGCCACGATCGGCAAGATCACCAAGGTCGATCTGCCGCGCCCCCGCACCCGCAAGGCGCTGCTGGAGCATCCCGATTATTACGCCTACCGCCAGGAAGTTCTGGATTTCCTCCAGGAATACGAGCATGGCACGCGGCCCAACGATGCCAGGACCCGGGCCGCCAAGGCGCCCAAGGTCATCGCTGCGGAGTAATGGACATGGAAAAGCAGAAGATCGTCGTGATCGGCGCGGGCATGGCCTCGGGGCGCGTGCTGGAACATCTGACCGATGCTGCCCCGGACAGCTTCGAGATCACCCTCTTCAATGCCGAGCCGCGCGGGAACTACAACCGCATCATGCTGTCGCCGGTCCTGTCGGGCGACAAGACCTACGAGGAGATCGTCACCCATGACGATGCCTGGTACGCGGATCGCGGCATCGCCACCCGTTTCGGCGAAAAGGTCCTGCGCATCGACCGCGAGGCGCGCGTCGTGCATGGCGAACACGGCGCGGTGCCCTATGACCGGCTGATCATGGGCACGGGGTCCAATCCGTTCATCATTCCCCTGCCGGGGCACGATCTGGAAGGCGTCATCGCCTATCGCGACCTGGAAGATACGCAGCGCATGATGGCGATGGGCGCGGGCAAGCGCGTCGTCGTGATCGGCGGCGGGCTGCTGGGCCTCGAGGCGGCGGCGGGCATGGCCGCACGCGGTGCGCATGTGACCGTGGTCCATATCATGGGCCACCTGATGGAACGCCAGCTGGACGAGGCGGCGGGATACCTGCTGCGGAAATCCCTTGAAACCAAGGGGATCGAGGTCAGGCTTCAGGCCAATTCCAAGGAGATCGTGGGCCGGGACGGTCGCGTTGCGGCCCTGCGGCTGGATGACGGCACGGATCTGCCCTGCGATTTGCTGGTGATGGCCGTGGGCATCCGCCCCAACGTGGCGCTTGCCAAGGACAGCGGCCTGGCCGTCGGGCGCGGCATCCATGTGGACGACCAGATGCGGACCTCGGACGCGGATGTCTTCGCGGTGGGCGAATGCGTCGAACACCAGGGCGCGGTCTTCGGTCTGGTCGCGCCGCTCTACGATCAGGCGAAGGTCGTCGCGCAGACCCTTCTGGGGCAGGATGCGGCATTCGTGCAGAAATCGCTGTCGACCAAGCTGAAGGTCACCGGCTGCGATCTGTTCAGCGCGGGCGATTTCGCCGATGGCGAAGGGCGCGAGGATATCGTGTTCCGCGACCCGGCCCGCGGCATCTACAAGCGCCTGGTGATCGAGGGGGACCGCCTGATCGGTGCCGTCATGTATGGCGATACCGCCGACGGGAACTGGTTCTTCGGTCTCATCAAGGATGCGACGCCAATCGACGACATGCGCGAGACGCTGATCTTCGGGCCGGCCTTCCAGGGGGGTGCCTCGGCGGACCCTCTGTCAGCCGTTGCAGCATTGCCGCCTGAGGCGGAGATCTGCGGCTGCAACGGCATCTGCAAGGGCACGATCACCGATGCCATCGGCGCGGGCGCGCATGATCTGGACGCCCTGCGCGCGACCACCAAGGCCAGCGCATCCTGCGGCACCTGCACGGGGCTGGTCGAACAGCTTCTGCAGGTCACGCTTGGCGACGATTTCGCGATGCCGACCGCGAAGCCCGTCTGCGCCTGCACCGACCACACCCACGAGGACGTGCGCCGTCTGATCAAGACCATGCCGCTGAAATCGCAAGAGGCCGTGTGGCAGGAACTGGGCTGGAAGACCCGCAACGGCTGCCATGTCTGCCGGCCCGCGATCAACTTCTACCTGCTGGCCGACTGGCCGCTGGAATATCGCGACGATCCGCAGAGCCGCTTCATCAACGAAAGGAAGCACGCCAACATCCAGAAGGACGGCACCTTCAGCGTCGTTCCCCGCATGTGGGGCGGGCTGACCAACCCGACCGAGCTGCGCGCCATCGCCGATGCCGCCGAGAAGTACAACGTCCCGACCGTCAAGGTCACCGGCGGCCAGCGCATCGACCTGCTGGGCGTGCGGGGCGAGGATCTTCCCGCGATCTGGGCCGATCTGAACCGTGCGGGGCTGGTGTCCGGACACGCCTATTCCAAGGGGCTGCGGACGGTGAAGACCTGCGTGGGGACCGACCACTGCCGCTTCGGGACGCAGGACAGCACTGGCCTGGGCGTCCAGCTGGAAAAGCTGCTCTGGGGGTCGTGGACGCCGCACAAGGTCAAGCTGGGCGTCTCGGGCTGCCCGCGCAACTGCGCCGAGGCGACCTGCAAGGATGTGGGCATCGTCTGCGTGGACAGCGGATACCAGATCGGCGTCGGCGGGGCCGCAGGCATGGACCTGCGCGAGACCGAGCGCCTGCTGGACGTCCCGACCGAGGCCGAGGCCATCGAGGTGACGACCGCCTTCGTCCAGCTCTATCGCGAGAACGCGAAATACCTGGACCGGCCCTACAAGTGGATCGCGAAGGTGGGGCTGGACTGGGTGCGCGAACGGATCGAGGACCCGGTTGAACGTCGTCGTCTGATCGACGCGTTCGAATTGTCGCAAACCATCTATCGCAAGGATCCCTGGGCCGAACATGCCGCCACGCGCGCGGCGGAATACGCCCCGATCGCCGACCTGACACTGGAGGCTGCGGAATGAACTGGATCGATATCGGCGCCATCGATGACATCCCCCTGCGCGGATCACGCAAGCTGCGCACCCATATGGGCTGCGTCGCGGTCTTTCGCACGGACCTGAACGAGGTCTTCGCCACCGGCGGCAGCTGTCCGCACCGGCAGGGACCCCTGACCGAAGGCATCGTGCATGGCCGCTCGGTGACCTGCCCGCTGCACAACTGGGTCTTCGATCTGGAAACCGGGCAGGCGCGGGGCGAGGATGCAAGCATCGCGACCTATCCCGTCAGGGTCGAACAGGGCCGCATCCTGATCGACGCGACCCTTCTGCGCAGGGCCGCCGCATGAGCGGCGAGACGCGTTCCACCTGCCCCTATTGCGGGGTGGGCTGCGGGGCGCTGCTGCGCCCCGACGGCGCGGGGGGGCTGTCGGTCAGGGGCGATCCCGATCATCCGGCCAATCGCGGCAGGCTCTGTTCCAAGGGGTCTGCACTTGGCGAGACGGTCGGCACGGGGGGTCGCCTGACCGCGCCCGTCGTCAATGGGCGCGCGACGGATTGGGACGGCGCCCTGGATCACGTGGCAGAGAAGTTCCGCGACACGATCGACCGCCACGGCCCCGACAGCGTGGGCTTCTACGTCTCGGGGCAGATGCTGACCGAGGATTACTATGTCGCCAACAAGCTGATGAAGGGGTTCATCGGATCGGCCAATATCGACACGAACTCGCGGCTCTGCATGGCCTCGACCGTGGCGGGGCACAGGCGGGCCTTCGGGACCGACACGGTGCCCGGCACCTATGACGACCTGGAACAGGCCGATCTGGTGGTGCTGGTCGGATCGAACCTGGCGTGGTGTCATCCGGTCCTGCATCAGCGCCTGCTGGCCGCCAGGCAGGCGCGGGGCACGAAGATCGTCGTCATCGACCCGCGACGGACCGCCAGCTGCGATCAGGCCGACATGCATCTGGCGCTGGCGCCCGGCGCGGATGTCGCGGTCTTCAACCGGCTGCTGGCACGGATCGCGGATGCGGGCGCGCTGGACTGGAACTTCGCGGCGCGAACCGAAGGGCTGCCGCAGGCATTGGAAGCCGCCCGCGCCGACGAGGCCGATACCGGGCTGGATGCCGAACAGCTTGAAGCGTTCTGCGATCTCTGGATCCGGACCGAGCGTGTCGTGACCGTATTCAGCCAGGGCGTGAACCAGTCGACCTCGGGTGCGGACAAGGTGAACGCCATCCTGAACTGTCACCTTGCGACCGGGCGCATCGGCAGACCGGGCATGGGGCCGTTTTCGGTCACGGGGCAGCCGAACGCGATGGGCGGGCGCGAGGTCGGCGGGCTTGCGAACATGCTGGCCTGCCATCTGGATATCGAGAACGCTGACCACCGCCTTGCGGTGCGGGAATTCTGGCAAGCGCCGCGCATGGCGGATGCACCGGGGCTGAAGGCGGTGGACATGTTCCGCGCCGCGGGCGACGGTAGGATCAAGGCGCTGTGGATCATCCATACCAACCCCGCCGTGACCATGCCCGACGCAGGCGCCGTTCGCCGTGCCATCGCGGATTGCGACTTCGTCGTGGTCAGCGATGTGACGGGGGCCACGGATACCGCGCGGTTGGCCGACGTGCTGCTGCCCGCCACCGCCTGGGCCGAGAAGGATGGGACCGTTACCAATTCCGACCGGACGATTAGCCGTCAGCGCGCGGTGCTGCCCGCGCCGGGTCAGGCGCGACCGGACTGGTGGATGCTGGCCGAGGTCGGCCGCCGGATGGGCCATGGCGCGGCCTTCGATTACGACGGGCCTGCGCAGATCTTTCGCGAACATGCCGCATTGTCCGGGATCGCGGGTCGGTTCGGGCGCGATTTCGACATCTCGGGGCTTGCGGGAACGGATGACGCGGATTACGCGGCCTTCGCCCCGCAGCGCTGGCCCGTCACGGCGTCGCGCCAGGGCGGGCGCTTCTTCGCGGATGGGCGGTTCTTCCACCCTGACGGCAAGGCGCGGCTGCTGCCCGTGACCTGCCGGGGCCCGGCCGAACCGGTAACCCCCGATCTGCCGTTCCGCATGAACACGGGCCGCATCCGCGACCAGTGGCACACGATGACGCGCAGCGGGCTGTCCCCGCGCCTGTCCGCGCATCTGGCCGAACCTTTTGTCGAGATCCACCCCCGCGATGCCGCCGATCTGGGGATCGGAACCGCCGATCTGGTGCGCATCGCCAATCCCGGCGGGCGGGCGATCCTGCGGGCCAGGATCACCGATGCGGTGGCGCCGGGCCAGGTCTTCACGCCGATCCACTGGACGAACGAGACCGCGCCTTCGGCCCGGATCGACGCGCTCGTGCCGGCCTTCACCGATCCGGTTTCCGGCCAGCCCGAAAGCAAGGCGGCAACCGTCGCGCTGCAGCGTTTCGACGCGGCCTGGTACGGGTTCGCGGTATCTGCCCGCCCGTTCCGGCCCTCTCTGCCCTACTGGGCCATCGCCCGGACCCAGAATGGCCACCGTGCCGAACTTGCCGGGATGTTTAAGATCGACGACTGGGAGGCCGAGGCACGCGACATCTTCGGGCTGGAGGGCGAATACGTCGTCCTGCAGGACCGTGCGCGGGGCAGGGCGCGCATCGCGATCTTCGACCAGGGGCGGCTGATGGCCGCGCTGTTCGTTGCGCCCGAACCCGTGGCCGTGATGCGCGATTACCTGGCGACCCTGCCGGGTGCGGGTGCCGAGGACGTGCTGACGGGTCGACCGCCGGTCGGACGCGTCGATCCCGGACCGCTTCTGTGTTCCTGTTTCGGGGTGGGCGTCAATACCATCGTCACCGCCATCGAGGCGGGCGGCCTTGCCAGCGTCGAAGAGGTGGGCGCGGCCCTTCAGGCGGGCACGAATTGCGGGTCCTGCCGCCCCGAGATCGCATCGCTGCTGATGCGCGCACGGACGCCCTGCGCGGCGG
The DNA here is from genome assembly GCF_018860625.1 of Paracoccus sp. C2R09. Classification (GTDB taxonomy): domain Bacteria; phylum Pseudomonadota; class Alphaproteobacteria; order Rhodobacterales; family Rhodobacteraceae; genus Paracoccus. Next base: position 55,598 of record NZ_JAHKQB010000023.1, on the reverse strand, counting down.
AATAGGGCGGGTGCGCGGGGACATTTCCAAACTTTCCCCCTCAAGCACTTGTTATCCGGAAGGTTTGGAAATAGTTTCCGCGCACACAACCCCAGTGCGTTTTCGGTCGCGCGTGCCCTGCATGCGCCCGTGCAGCCATAGGCTGTGCATCCCCATGGCCGACGCACATATCCGTATCAGGCCACCGTCGTGGCATCCGCAACAATGCTGCAGCGCCTTCGCGCGCGGCATGGCTGCCGATGTCGCATGGCCAAACGACAGAAAGGCGCAATGCAACTCAACTCCCTAGGAACCCCGCTCATCCTGTCGCTGATGCTGTTCTTCTTCGGCGGCACCTTCCTGTTGTCGCTGACGATCGGGCGCAAGCGCGAGAACGCGGACAACTACATGACCGCCGGGAACCAGGTCGGTTTCGGCATTTCGGCGGCATCCATGACCGCCACCTGGATCTGGGCCGCCTCGCTCTATGCCTCGGCGACCTCGGGCTACACCTACGGCATCTCGGGGCCGATCCATTACGGTCTGTGGGGCGCGCTGATGATCCTGTTCATCTATCCCTTCGGTCGTCGCATCCGCAGCCTCGCCCCCGAGGCGCATACACTGGCCGAGATCCTGCACGCACGCCACGGACGCTCCAGCCAGCTGATCCTGGCCGGGTCGAACGTGCTGGGCAGCCTTCTCAGCCTGACATCGAACTTCATCGCGGGCGGTGCGCTGATCGCGATGCTGTCGCCCCTGTCCTTCAGTGCGGGCATCCTGATGATCGCGACGGGCGTGCTGCTCTATACCCTGTGGTCGGGTGTCCGGGCCTCGATCCTGACCGACTTCATCCAGGTCTGCGCGATGCTGGGCGCGGTCGTGATCATCGTGCCGGCGGTCTTCTTCGCGGCGGGCGGCCCCGAGATCTTCGTCAGCGGCGCGGTGAACCTGACGGCGTCGCAGCAGGACTTCTTCTCGTCCGAGGCGTTCTTCAACCAGGGCGCCCCCTATATCGCGGCGGTGCTGGCCTATGCCATCGGCAACCAGACCATCGCGCAGCGGCTGTTTGCCGTGCGCGAGGACAAGATCAAGCAGACCTTCGTCACCGCCACGATCGGGTATGGCGCGACGGTGATCGGCGTGGGCGTCATGGGCGTTCTGGCGCTGTATCTGGGCATTGACCCGGCCAATGGCGACACGAACAACCTGATCCCGCAACTGGCCTCGATCTATCTGGGACCGGTGCTTCTGTGCGTTTTCTTCGTGATGATCATCGGCTCGCTCGCCTCGACCGCGGACAGCGACCTTGCCGCCATGTCCTCGATCGTGATGACCGACATCTATGGCCGCAACATCGCGGGCGAGGGGGATGCCGATCCCCGCAAGATGCTCCTGATCGGGCGCATGACGATGATCGTCGCATCCGGTGCGGCGCTGTTCTTCGCCAGTGCGCAGTTCAACATCCTCGAACTGCTGGTGCTGGTCGGCGCCATCTGGGGCGCGCTGGTCTTTCCTGTAATCGCCAGCTTCTACTGGAGCCGCGTCAGCAACCGTGCCTTCACGGTGTCCGTGCTGGCGGCGCTGGCCGCGTTCTTTCCGGTGCGTTTCGGCTGGATCGCGCTGGAGGGCGGCGTCGCGGTCGTGACCGACATCCTGGGGGTGATCGGCGTGGGCGTCATCGCGGGGCTGATGATATTCGGCTTTCTCGGGGCGCGCGCGGGGATCATCGGCGGGGTCGTCGTGGCGGCCGCAGTTGCGCCCTTCGCCGTGGGCTTCCTGCATCTCTATCCCGTGCTGACGGCGTCGCTTCTGGCCTATGCGGTCAGCATGATCCTGTGCGTGGCGCTGTCCTTTGCCAATGATCACCATTTCGACTTCGACGCGATCGGGCGCAAGACCGGCAGCTTCGACAAGGTCGCATCCTGAAGGAAAGGAACACCACATGTCCCCCACCATCCTGACCATCTATGCCATGATCTGCCCCGTCGTCGTGGCCGTGGTGCTGTTCGTCCTGGTCCGCGCCTTCCTTGGGGAATGGCAAAAGGCCCGTGCCGAAGGGCGCACCATCATCTGACACTGCCGAAGGCGCCCCATGCGGGCGCCTTCAGCCGCTCCGGCTCAGCGTCGGTTCAGATATTCGAAGGTCAGCGCGGCGAAGATCGCATAGATCACATGCCCCACCAGCGCGACCCAGGTGATGCCCGTGAAGCCCAGGAAGAACGGCAGCCCGGCCACCGCCGTCACCCCGCCGATCGCGAAGACCCACAGCCCCGCCCCATAGGCGATTGCGGAAACGATCATCGGGATCGCGGGCGCCACGTGCTGCTGCAGGGGCCGGAAGACGAACAGCCAGCCGATCGGATAGGCCAGCAGCCCCACCAGGAACAGATGCATCAGGTGGCCCGCGGGCGCCCCGTTCGGCAGCCCGAGCGTTCCCAGAAGCGACCGCGCCAGTCCAACCGGCGCCAGGTTCGCAAATCCCAGCATCGGGCTGATCGCCTGCCCCCACAGGTCGAAGGCGACGGTCCCGACCGCCCCGCTTATCAGGATGGCCGCCAGCGTATCGGCGGTGATCGGCGGCAGGTTGGTGCGGGTATCGGTCATCTTGGGTCTCCGTTCATCTCTCTGTTGGCGGTTGCGTGTTCCAATTCCCTCGGCAAGGCCGCAAAGTTACGAAGGATCGCAGGACTTCACGGATTTGTCATCACGGACGCGAAAGAAAACCGGGGCTGTCCGCGAATGGAAGGCGAATGCAATCGGAAAGGCGAAGGAATGACGGATGGGGCATGATGACAACGGCATGGCGGCGGCGGACATTCTGGCAGGGCGGCTGTATCGCGCCGGCTGCCGCATCGCCTTCGGGATGCCGGGTGGCGAGGTTCTGGTGCTGATCGACGCGCTGGCCCGCGTGGGGATCGAGTTCGTGCTGGCCAAGCATGAGAATGCCGCGGGCTTCATGGCCGAAGGGGTCTATCACCGCACCGGAGCGCCCGCGCTTCTGGTCACCACGGTCGGTCCCGGTGCGTTGAATGCCGTCAACGTGGTCGAGAATGCGCGCCAGGACCGTGTGCCGATGATCGTGCTGACCGGGGCCATCGATACCGCCGAGGCCGCGACCTATACCCACCAGGTGCTGGAGCAGCGAGAGGTCTTCCGCCCCGTGACCAAGGCCAGCTTCACCTTCGATGCGGGCGCGGCGGCGGCGATTGCTGACAAGGCCGTGGCCATTGCCTGCGAGGGGCGTCCCGGCCCGGTCCATATCGACGTGCCGATCTCGGTCGCATCCGCGCCCGTTCAGGCCCGCCCGTCCCATGACCGCATTCCGGCCGCGCCGACCGTTCCGGCCGAAGGGGCGGATCTGGCGCAGGCACGCCGCTGGCTTGCCGATGCGGAACGCCCGATCGTCATCATGGGTCTGGATGCGATGAACCAGAATGCGGGCGCCGCGATCCGCGATTTCGCCCAGACCTTCGGCGCGCCCGTCATCTCGACCTACAAGGCCAAGGGCCTGATCCCCGAGGATCACCCCCTGTCGCTTGGTGCGGCGGGCCTATCGCCCAAGGCCGACCGGCTGCTGCTGCCCCTGCTGGCCGAGGCCGATCTGATCATCTGCGTGGGCTATGATCCGATCGAGATGCGGGTCGGATGGCGCGATCCCTGGGACCCCTCGCAGGTGCCGGTGATCGACATCACCGCCGCACCGAACCATCACTACATGCACCAGGCGCGCGTGAACTTCGTGGCCGATTGCGGGGCGACGCTGGCCGCGCTGGCGCTTGGGGTGACGCCCCGCGCCACATGGCCCGGAGATCGGATCGCACGGTTGCAGGACGATATGGCGACCGCCTTTCCGCGGGACGAGGAATGGGGCCCCGCCGCCATCGTCGACACTTGCATGACCAGCCTTCCCGACGGCACGCTGGCCACCGTCGACAGCGGGGCGCATCGCATCCTGCTGTCGCAGATGTGGCGCTGCACCGAGCCTCGTGGCCTGATGCAATCGTCGGGGCTGTGCACGATGGGTTGCGCGGTGCCCCTGGCCATCGGTGCCGCACTGGCCACGCCCGAGCGTCACGTTGTCTCGTTTTCCGGGGATGCGGGCTTCCTGATGGTGGCGGGCGAACTGGCCACCGCGGCAGAGCTGCGCACACCCGTCATCTTCGTCGTTTTCGTCGATGCCAGTCTTGCGCTGATCGACCTGAAGCAGCGGCAGATGGGGCTGACATCGAACGGTGTCGATTTCGACGGTCCCGACATCGCGGCCATCGGTCGGGCCTTCGGCGGGGCGGGGCATACCGTCCGCTGCCGCGCCGAACTGCGCGATGCGCTGAAAACGGCCATGGCCGAGACCCGCTTTACCGTCATCGCGGCGGTGATCGACCGGAAATCCTATGACGGGCGGCTGTGATATGACCGACAAGACGACGCCGATGGCGCTGGAGGGGCTGGTCGTGCTGGACCTGTCGCGCATCCTGGCCGGACCGACCGCGACGCAGCTTCTGGGGGATCTGGGTGCGACCGTCATCAAGATCGAAAACCCGCGGACCGGGGGAGACGACACGCGGGGGTGGGGTCCGCCCTATGCCACGCTGAAGGACGGCGGCACGGGCGATCTCAGCGCCTATTTCATGGCGGCCAACCGCAACAAGCGATCCGTCGCCGCCGATCTGGGGACCGAGGAAGGCCGCGCGTTGGTCGCGGCCCTTGCCGCCCGCGCCGATGTGGTGATCGAGAATTACAAGCCCGGCGGGCTTGTGAAATACGGGCTGGACCATGCCACCCTGCTGGCGCGGCATCCCGGCCTCGTCTACTGCTCGATCTCGGGGTTCGGCCAGACCGGGCCGAACCGGGACCAGCCGGGCTATGACCTGATGGCGCAGGGATATGGCGGCATCATGAGCCTGACGGGCGCGCCCGAAGGCCCGCCGATGAAGGTGGGCGTCGGCATCGCGGACGTGATGTGCGGGATGTATGCGACGGTGGGCATCCTTGCGGCGCTGCGCCACCGCGATCGCACGGGCGAGGGGCAGCATATCGACCTTGCGCTGGTCGATGCGCAGATGGCCTGGCTGATCAACGAAGGCACGAATTTCCTGACATCCGGCAGGTTGCCCGAAAGGCGCGGGAATGCCCATCCGAACATCGTGCCCTATGACGTGTTCGAGGCTTCGGACGGGCATGTCATCGTGGCGGTCGGAAACGATGCGCAATTCGCGCGGTTCTGCGACGTGCTGGGGGCAGGGCATCTGGCGGGCGATCCGGACTATGCCACGAACTCGGCCCGGCTGATCAATCGCGATGCGCTGCTGCCGGTGCTGCGCGAGTTGCTGGCAGCCAGATCCGTGGACTGGATCGTCGCGCAGTTGCAGGCGGTGAAGGTCCCTGTCGGTCCGATCAACGATCTGGCCCAGGCGCTCGGGTCCGATCAGGCGCAGGCGCGCGAGATGACCGTCCGGATGGACGCGCCCGAGACCGCGCAGGGGCATGTCCGGCTGCTGGGCAATCCGCTGAAGCTGTCGCGCACGCCCGTCACCTATCGCAGCGCGCCGCCGCGCTTCGGGGTGGATACGGATCCCATCCGGCGCGAACTGGGGCTGGACGAGGATCAGGACGTCCAGCGATAGAGCCAGGCCTCGCTCAGCGGGCGGTCGCCATCGCGCAGTTGCACGCGCAGTTCGGCCAACCCCGCACCGCCGGGGGTGAAGCGGAAGGCAAGGCGCGGCCCACCCGTATCCGGATTGCGCTGCAGAACGCCCTTGGTCGTGCTGCCCGCGCTGCTGCGGACCATGTGCCCGATCGCGGACAGATCGCCGGCAAGCGCGGGGTGCGGTTCGAAATCGACGGTGACGACGAAATCGTCGCCCTGCATGTGCCGCCCCATCCGGGTATTCGTCACCCGCGCCAGATCGCGCGCGGGGGCGGGGTCCGCGCCCCATGACATGCTGTATCCGAAGCTCAGCTCGTCGCTGGCCGCCAGGGGTCGGGCAGGGCGCCAATAGGCGACGATATTGTCATAGACCTCTCGGTCGGCGGGGATCTCGACCAGGGTCACGGACCCGCGGCCCCAATCGCCGTCGGGGGTGATCCACAGCCCCGGCCGCCGATGATAGAGCGCCTCCAGATCGGCGAAATCGCCGAAGGCCCGCGCGCGCTGCATCAGCCCGAAACCCTGCGGCCCGTCATCGAGAAAGGCCGAGATCTGCAATTCGCGCGGGTTGGACAGGGGCCGCCAAATTGCCTCGCCCGCGCCGTTATGGATCAGCAGGCCGTCGCTGTCATGGACCGCGGGCCTGAAATCCGAGAACCGCTCGCGCATCGTCTCGTCGAAGAGGAACATCGAGGTCAGTGGACCAAGCCCGACATGGCGCAGCTCGGCCCGCGCGAAAAGCCGGGCGGTGACATCCATCCGCAAGACCGCGCCGGGGCGGATGCGGAAGCTGTAGATGCCGGTCGCGCGCGGGCTGTCCAGCAGGGCGTGGATGACGGTGGTGTCGGCGCCCTTGGCGGGGCGCTCGATCCAGAAGGCGGTGAACTCGGGAAACTCCTCGCCCGTGGGTTCGGCGGTGTCGATGGCAAGACCGCGCGCCGACAGGCCGTAGATCTGCCCGGTGCCGATCCCCCGGAAATAGCTTGCGCCCTGAAAGACCGCGAATTCCTGGAATATGCCGGGCTTCTCGATCTCGGCCCGCAGGCGCAGCCCGGAATAGCCGAGCGTGTCGTCGATCGGCAGGTCGGGAAAGCGGTCGGTCCGGTCGAAGACGCCCATGTCGAACCGGACGGGGCGGGCGATCCCGTCCTCGACCACCGCGATATCGACCGGGCGGCGATAGAACAGGCCCGGCGGGAACAGGTCCACCTGGACGGGCGCCTGTCCGTCCCGCCACAGGGCGTTGCGCCCGTCGAACCAGATCATCCGGTACTGGTCATAGGAAAGGTCGCGCCATGGCTGCGGGATCTCTGGCCCGGGCGCATGGGGTTGCGTGGCCATCCGTCGCGCCCGGGCCAAAAGATCGTCCACCGAGAATGGCTGCCCGGCCCCGAACGTCAGGCCCGGTTCGTCCGCGCGGACCGGCGCGGCGGCAAAGGCGGCGGCCATGCCCATGATGACCGAACGACGATCCATTCAGGTCGCCCGCTTGCGCCATGGGTGGGATTTGAACCAGCCCGCGACATGGGCCACCAGGATCAGCAGCAGGATGCCCGTCAGGTTGACGACCAGCATGGTCCAGTTGCTGCGCCCCGCCTGATCCAGCGCGACCCCCATCAGCCGGGCCATGAACATCGACGCGATGAAGACCGCCAGCGATTGCTGCCCGACCTTCATGATCATCGCAAGGCATGCACGCCAGGCCCGGGTCAGCATCCCGTGTCCGCGCGGGGGCAGCAGGCGATGACCGGCCTCGCCCGCCGCGACCCAGGCCAGATAGGCGACAGCCAGGAAATGGACATAGCGCAGGATGCCGAAATCGCTCTTCTGGATCAGGGGGCGCCATTCCGAACGCCATGCGCCGATCTCGGGGACGGCGTTGATGATGCGGAAATAGGCGAAGGGCACGGTGATCAGCACGATGGCGGCAGCCGCAGCCACCAGCCGGCGGTCCACGGGGGGCTTCGGTATCCAACCCGCCGAGAATGCGAAGCCCGTGAAGAAGATCAGCTGCCAGCCGAGGGGGTTGAAGAACCACTGGCGGTCCGACCACGGCTCGGCCGGAAGGTTCACGTCACCGATATTCGCGATCAGCCACAGCCCCGCGACCAGCACCAGCGCCAGCAGCCGTGAGATGCCCGCCAGCCAGATGACCAGCGGCATCAGCGCCAGGAGGACAAGATACATCGGCAGGATGTCGAAATAGTTCGGGACATAGAACAACCCCAGCAGCGCGGGCAGGTTCGTCAGCGGGTCGTTGAAGAACGGATGCAGGTTCAGCGATCCGACATAGTCCCTCTCGAACGTGCCAAGCCCGTTCAGCATGGCCATGGTCGCCGCGATCGCCATGAACAGACCGATATGTGCCCAGTAGACCTGCCAGATGCGAAATCCGACCCGCGCCGTGCCCAGGGCCATTCCGCGCTGTTCGAACAGCCGACCGAAGGCGATGGCGGATGCCGCGCCCGAACAGAACACGAAGGCCTCGGTCGCATCCGAGAAGCCGAAGCGTGCCGGGATCCACAGCGTCAGCCAGTTCGAGGGCACATGCGCGATGAGGATGATGAACATGTTGATGCCGCGGAAGAAATCCAGCCGCGGATCACGGGCGGCGGTGACGGCGGGGGCCACCTTGGCGGCGGGCAGCCGCCCGGCCTGGGCGATGTCTGGGGCCATGGTCATGCGCTGTGTGGTTCTTTCCGATCTTACGCCGAGGCGCGACGCATCGCGACGCTCAGCTGTTCCATGCGGGCGGCGGCAAAGGCATCCTCGATCCCGCCCCGAAGCGCGGTGCGCTTGCGGATCAGGGCCTCGGTCTCGGACAGATAGCCCGCGCGCATTCCTGCGTCGATGGTGATCCGCTCGAACACGTCGCGTTGGGCATGGCTGCCGCCGACGGTCTGCATCCGGGGCTGCGCCTGGACAAGGTTGCGGAAGGCCGCGCCGTATTGCCCCTCGCCATAGGCCGCCAGCCCCTCGGCGGCTGTCAGGCCGGGTTCGGCGATGATGCGCAGGGTTTCCGTCTCGGGGTCGGCGGCATTGCGGTGGAACCGCTCCAGCATGGTCTGGGTGGCCTCGGTCCGGTTCTCGCGCGTCAGGGCCATCATGTAATGCAGGTCCGCGAAGGCCGCGCAGGCATCGCTTGCGCGTTTTTCGGCCAGGTCCGCCAGTTCCTGCCAGCGGTCGCCCACATGCACGCCCTCCAGTTCCAGGCGCATCAGCAAAGAGCTGGCATTCGAGAAGTCGCGGTAATCGTCGGTCCGGTCGTGACGGATCTCGGTATCATAGAGCTGGACGACCTTTTCCAGCTCTCCGCGGTCCAGATGCAGCAGCGCCTTGTGCCACCAGACGTGATAGCGGAAATTGTTGCAATGCAGCCAGCTGCCCGCGTTTTCCTCGATCAGGGCGATGCCGCGTTCGGGCTGGTGGGTCATGTCATAGACATGGGCGACGGCATGCAGCCCCCATGCATCGTCGGGTGCCGATTGCAGCCCGCGAAGTCCTGCCGCTTCGGCGGCCGCATATTCGCCGGTTTCTTCAAGCGTGAAGGCATGGCAGCCGTGGACGAAGCCGCGCAGCGGGTGGTCGTCGCCATGCGCATTCAGGACCCTCTCGATCGAGCGGCGCATTCCATGGTTATCGCCCAGAACGAAGCGAATGGCATGGGACATCTTGGCGGACAGAGTATCGCGGGGGTTGTCCATCAGCGCCTCCTCCATCAGCGCGATGGCCCCCGAGGGGCGTCCGGCCAGCCACGCGGACAACGCCCGGCACCAGAGGCGTTCGCGAAGCGGTGCCTGCCCTTGGGCCAGCGCCCGTTCCGCGACGGCCAGCGCGTCGCGCGCGACCACGGTCAGTTCGCTCCGCCCCAGCATCAGGCTGAACAGCCCCTTGGCCGCATGGCCCATCGCAAAGCCCGGCTCCAGCTCCAGCACCTTGCCCAGATGAAGTGGGGTCTGACTGCCATGGGCCATAAAGGCGCGGATGGTGGCGTTCCATTCCGCAAGGGCGGTCGGGTCGGTGATGCTGACGCTGGCGTCGCAGATATCGGTATTCATCGATGGGCTGTCCTTGTCGTGAAGGATGCGGCACCCGCCGGGCGGCGGATGCCCTGTCGCGTCAGTTGGGGACGGTCGCCGTAAAGCCGGGGATCCTGTCGTTCGAGGCCGTGTCGCCCTCCAATTCGCCCCATTCGTCCTCGGCCAGGGTGATATAGCCGGGGATATCCCGTTCCCAGGTTCTTACCACCCGCGGCGTGATGTTCAGATAGAGCTTGCCATCCACGATGCGCCACAGGTTCGGGTTGCCCGGAACCTTGCCACCCTTGGCGACACCATAGGCGCAGTGCCCGTCATACTGGGGGGCGAATGCCTCGGGGTCGGCCAGAAACCGGTCCCTGTTCGCAGCCGAGGCAAAGGCGAAGACCGCGTCGTTATACCTTGCGGTGAACTGCTTCAGCCCCTTGGACGGGGCGGGCTGCGCGCCGCCGGGTTCGGCCTGCGGCAAGTCGTGATAGGATACGACATCGTATCCCGAGACCGCATAGCCGGTGCCATCCACATATTGCTCGCCCGCAAGGGCGCCGGTTGCCAGCGCCAACGAGAGCGCGGTCGCAGAGATCAGGGGTCGAAACATCGTCATCCTCCAGCACGAACCATGGTGTCCGTTTCGCCAGAGGGTGATGAAGCGTTACGAAGATCACGGTTTCGTGAACGCGTCTTAGCGTTCTGCGGGGGCCGTCACGGATGTGCAGGCGAGTGCGGCGGGCGAGGCCAATAGGCAGGATCGGCCCGCTTCGGCAGTGCCAGGCGTCGCCCCGCGCGTGCGCACGGGGGTATGCGGTCGACGAATTTATAACGGTGTGGCTGAGAGCCGAACCGCCAATCGACCGGGCATATTTAAAAGGCTCGCGATGCCCGGTCGCGGCAGGGAAGCATTACGCCTATCTGCGCGCGGCGGTGGCGGCAGTGAACCCAACTAAGGTTCTACAGATGGTGCCGATGCGGCCCGGGATCAGCTTCGGGACGCGATGTCGGACAGCAGCAGGTTGATTTCCTCCGCGATCAGCTGCGGATGATCTTCGGGGGTGAAGTGCTTGCCCCCCTCGATCCGGCGCAAGGGCGCGCGCAGGTCCTTCGCCAGGCGTTCGCCATATTCGATCTTCTGGAAATCATCCGCCGCGCCCCAGACGATCCGCGCGGGCATGTCCAGCAGGGGCAGGCGGTCCGCAACGGCCTTCGTATCCTCGACATTCAGGGATTTGGCCTGCCGGACAAAGGCTTCGGCCGCGCCATGCGCATCATAATGCCCGGCATGCGCTGCAAAGGCGGCCTCGGCCGCGGCATCGGTTTCGTGCCCCTTGCCATAGATCATGCGCAGCAATGCATGCAGCGATCCATCCGGCGCATATTGCAGGATCGACCCGGCCATCGCCACGCCCTTGATCAGCGGAACGGGCCATGAATCATAGCTGATGCCGTTGGTGATCAGCATCCCGCTGAACATCTCGGGGTGACGGACAGCCGCGATCTGGACCACCCCGCCACCCAGATCGTGACCGACAAGGGCCGCGCGTTCGATCCCGATGGCGCGCATCCAGGCCACCAGGTAATCCGCCTGCGCCGAGACCGAGATGTCGCGCCCCTCCCCCTCGGGGATCGAGGCGCCATAGCCGGGCATTTCCCAGGCCAGCACGCGATGCCCCTCGATCAACGGTGCGACGTCGCGCCAGAGCGCGGGGCAGGTCGGGATGCCATGGACGAGGATGACCGGATCGCCCGATCCGGTTTCCTCCCAACGCATCCGGATATCGTCGACAAGGGCGGTGCGGCTGTTCATGGCGGGACCTTTCATGCGTATCGCTTCGCCCTGCCAACCCCCGCCGCGGACAGGGGTTCCTGAATGCCCGCCAGATCTCCAGCCTGCCGATGGCGATCTGGTGATTGATGAGCCCCCTGAACGCCGCCCCGATTAGCCCGCGCGCGAGGTTCGCGATCCCGTTGTTCGAAGGGATGAAGTTCGCAACGCGATTGATGCCCATGGTCGCTGCGAAGAAGGTGACGGTGATCGACAGGATGACGCTGTCGGTCCGCGTGGCGATCACGGTCGGACTGATCAGCGCCTCGCCATAGATGAAGGCCCCCCGCGATGTTCAGAAAGGCTTCCATCCATGACGTGCCCCGCCAGAAGATGACGCTATGCAAGGCTCAGACCACCAGGAAGCTGCACCAGTGGATGCCCGTCATCCCTAGGGGGGCGCCGTCGGACTTCATGCCCGGCAATGAACGGATCCGCAGCGCCAGCGCGGTCGATGCGAAATAGCCCGGCACCCCGTAAGAGACAAAGGGCGACGCGAGCGGAGAGCAGCCGAAAAGCGACTGCATGTCGTTCGCCCGGATGCTAAGTATCGCGAACCGCCCCACGCACTCTCGGTCGCCTGTGTCGATGGCGGGGCCGACAGCGCCCCTATGCAATCGGGGCCCCCACCGAATATGCGGCCCCGTACCCGCCTGCCGCGCCGCTGTTCAGCGGCGTTTCGGCACGTGGGCGCGCACGGCCCGCAGGGCCTCCATCCCGGTGATCAGGCGCGACCCCTTGGAGCGGAAGACATAGTTCGAAAACCAGCTCATTGCGACGAAGATCGGGCGCTTCACGCCGATCAGGAAGTAGATGTGGATCAGCCCCCAGAACAGCCAGGCGACAAAGCCACTGAGATTGATCTTGCCGAACGAGATGATGGCGGAATTCCGTCCGATCGTCGCAAGGCTGCCCATGTGACGATAGCGGAAGGGCGCGGGGGCCTTTTCGCCCCGGGCCTCGGCGGCGATGCGACGGCCGACATACTTGCCCTCCTGCTTGGCGGCGGGGGCGACGCCCGGCACGTCCATGCCGTCCTTCCACGCGACCTTGGCCGCGTCCCCGATGACCGAGACGGAGGGCAGGCCGGGAACCCTCAGGTCGGGCTGGACCGGAACGCGGCCGATGCGGTCGGTTTCGCAACCCAGCCACTGCTTCAGGTTCTCGATCTTCACGCCAGCGGCCCAGATCGCGGTCGAGGCGGGGATCGTCTCGCCCCCTGCCACGACATGATCGTCCTCGATCTGTTCGACCATGACGCCGGTGCGGACCTCCACGCCCAGCTTGCGCAACGATTCCTCGGCCTTGGCCGAAAGGACCTCGGGGAAGGCCGAGAGGATGCGCGGACCGCCTTCCATCAGGATGATGCGGGCATCGTCGGGGTCGATCCTGCGGAAATCCTCGGACAGGGTCACATGCGCCAGTTCCGCGATCGAGCCCGCAAGTTCCACCCCGGTGGGGCCGGCACCTACGATCACGAAGGTCAGCTCTCGTGCCTGGTCCTCGGGGTCCTCGCACAGCTCGGCGCGTTCGAAGGCCATGAGGACGCGGCGGCGCACCTCGGTCGCGTCGACGATCCGCTTCAGGCCGGGCGCGTTCGCGGCCCAGTGGTCCTTGCCGAAATAGGAATGCGACGACCCGTTCGCGATGATCAGATGGTCATAGGTGCTTTCACCGTTCTCGTGCAGCACGACCTGCCGTTCGGTGTCGATATCCAGAACCTTGGACAGCGTGACCGTGACGTTCTTCTGCTTCGAGAAGATGCTGCGGATCGGCCAGGCGATATCGGCGGGCGACAGGTCCGCCGTCGCGACCTGGTACAGCAGCGGCTGGAAGAGATGATAGTTGCGCTTGTCGATGATCTCGACATCGACGGGGGCGTTCTTCAGCGCCTTGGCCGCCGCCAGCCCGCCGAAGCCCGCGCCGATGATGACAATCCGCGGACGCCTGTCGATCTCGGTCATTTCAATACCTTCCGAAAAATTACCTTGCGGTGCCGCACCCCCGGGCGCGGTATTTGGTGGTGCCCATGCGCCTGCCTGCGCGAAAATTCAATGCCCCCGCGTTCACATGCCCGGGATCGACGGCAGTTGTCGATTTTATGGGCACGGGCCGGCCCGAACGCCCTGAAGGCGTGGGTTCCCGGTCATCGCCGATCCAAAGCAGCCAAGGCGGCGACTGACGCGGATGACGTGAAATCATGCAACGCGATGCCGGTTCGGTCTTCATATGAACCCTGCGCCCGTCAAGCCATTGGCAAACATGCCCGCTTCGTGCCAATCAAGGGCCCCAGAGGTTGCGCAGGGTGCTCGACCCATTCGAGGACAGGGACATCAACACGATGAAATTGTATCATTATCCGGGATCATGCTCGACGGGCATCCATGTCCTGATGGCCGAGATCGGCGCCGATTTCGAAACCGAGGTGGTCAGCCTCAAGGACGGCGCGCAGAAACAGGCGGCCTTCCAGGCGGTTTCGACCAAGGGCAAGGTGCCGACGCTGATGCGCGATGACGGCACGGTTCTGACCGAATTCCAGACGATCGCCTTCTGGCTGGGTCGCGCCTTCCCCGAAGCAGGGTTGCTGCCCGATGACGTGGAACGCCAGGCCCGCATCCTCGAGGCGCTGGACTACATGGTCGGGACCGTCCACATGCGCGGATACACCTTCCTTCTGGCGACGGGCAAGTTCGTGTCCGACCCCGAGGCTCAGGCCGAGCTGAAGGCGCATGGAGCCGAGGTCGTGCGCGACGGGCTGAACCGGCTGGATGCGATGCTGGGCGATCAGGATTACCTGTTCGGGGATTTCAGCATTGCCGATGGCGCCCTGTTCTACATCTGCCGCTTTGCCGCGCGGGTGCCGATCGACCTGCCGCCGCGGCTTCAGGCATTCCTCGAACGGATGCAGCAGCGGCCCGCGGTGCAGCGCGCCCTTCAGGCCGAGGCCTGATCCGATCACTCCGGCAGGGCGATGGGCACAGGCTTGTCGCCCCAGCCGTCGATCAGGCAACGGGCCTGCACATAGACGGTATCGATGCCGTCAGGTATCTGCACCCCCGACAGGCTGCGCGTGAAGGGCTGCTCGGTTTCGTGCGGATGCGCCAGTTCGCGCAGCCCCAGGACGTTGCCGTCCGCGTCGAGGACCTGCCACGCATCGGCATAATGGTCCCAGCCGGTGTCGGGATGACGAAGCGTGACGTCGAAGCGCCAGCCATTCGCAGACCGCGTCGCGTCAACGGCTTCGACGATCGCCGGATCGGCGATGGCGGGACTGCCCAGAAGGGCGATTGCGATTGCCAGTCTCATTCGCCGATGATGCATTGCCGGTGACGCCAATGCAATCGCGCGTTCACCCGCGCGATGCCAGCAGCCGATCGGCCAGCAACGCGGCCGAGGTGCGGTTGTCCACGCCCAGCTTGTCGTAGATCTGTTCCAGGTGCTTGTTCACCGTCCGCGCACTGAGCGTCAGGATCTCGGCGATGTCGCGATTGGCCTTGCCCTGGGACAGCCAGAGCAGGACTTCGGATTCGCGACCGGTCAGGCCGAAGCTTTCGGCCAGCAGCGCCTCGGGCGCGCCGCGCTGCCCGGTCTCGATGCGGATCAACAGATCGCCTCCGCCGGTCCGTCCTGCATAATGCAGCACCACCGCCCCGAGGTTCAGCGCGGGCGCGCGGGTCACCGCCTGGTCGGGAAGCGTGGGCAGCCAGGTGGTCATCCCGGCCGAGGCCGTTCCGTCCGGCATCAGGATGCCCGCCTCGGCCATCAGTTGAAGCGCGCCGGGCGAGCCCCAGGCAATTCGGCCCGCCACGTCCATGGCGACAAGCGCCCGGTTCTGGGTATCGAAGGCATTGCGCAGATCGCGCATCTGGCGGGCGTTCAGGATATGAGTGGTCACGCGGGCGATCAGTTCGTTGACCTTGACCGGCTTGGTGACGTAATCCACGCCCCCGGCCTGAAGCCCGCGGCGAACGTCGTCCGAGCCCGTCAGCCCGGTCATGAAGATGATGGGTGCATCGGTCATCACGGGGGCGGATTTCATCCGCCGGCAGGTTTCGAACCCATCCATGACCGGCATCATGGCGTCCAGCAGGATCACGTCGGGATCGACCCTTTCCAGCAGTTCGAGGGCCCTTTGTCCGTCGCGCGCCACGATGACCGTGGTGCCGCTGACCTCCAACGCTTCGGAGACCATGCCGACCGAACCGGGGTCGTCATCGACGATCAGCGCCATCGAGGCGATTGTCGCGTGGCTTCGGATCATGTGTTCATCCACTCTGTCACGGTCTTTTCGATTGCCGTCAGGTCGTAATTCTCCAGATGGCTGCGCAGTGTACGCGTCCGCTCGGACGGCCCGCCATGGTCGATCTCGATCCGGTCCAGCTGCGCGGCGACCCCGCGGGCGTGGCCGATCCGTGCGCTCGACAACAACGCCTCCAGATCGACCGGACCGATGGCATGCGCATTCCTTGAAGGTTCGATCTGACGGTCATGGGTCAGTTCCAGCCGCAGCAGGCTGGCGATGGTTTCCAGCATGTCGGTCAGGGTATAGGGCTTGACGAGGAACCCGTCATGGACCTGCATGTCGGCATTGACCAGCCCGGCCTCGAGGGCGTGGCCCGTGCACATCAGGATGGGCGTCGTCCGATAGGCATCGCGCCGCAGCCACAGCGCGAAGCTCCAGCCGTCCTCGACCGGCATGTCCACGTCCAGCACGAAAAGGTCGGGCGTCACATCGCCCAGCATTGCCCGGGCGGCCGTGGTGTCGGCGGCGCCCACCACGTTGAAGCCCAGTGGCGCGAAGAAGCTGTCGAACAGGTTCAGATGGTGCAGATCGTCGTCCACGATCATCAATGTACGCCGCCTGCCACCATAGCCGGTGGGGCGGGCCTTGTCGTCCAGATCGACCTGTCGACCGGGGCGGGCGGCATGATCGGGAACGGATGGCAGCATCAGGCGCACGCGGAAGCTGCTTCCGCGACCGGGCATGCTTTTGGCGGTGATCTCTCCGCCGAGGATGTCGACCAGCAGCTTGGTGATGGTCAGGCCCAGCCCCGAACCGCCCGGGTGCTGGTCGCCGCCGCGTTCGAACGGCCGCCAGATCCGCTCCATCTGCTCGGGCGCGATGCCCTGACCGGTATCGGTGACCACGATGGTGGCCACCTCGTTGCGATAGGAAAAGGCCAGCTCGACCGAGCCATGGGCCGTGTATCGCACGGCATTGGTCATCAGGTTGATCAGGATCTGCCGCAGCCTCTTTTCGTCGGACATCACCCAGACGGGCATGCTGCCGCGTGTCGTGATCGACAGATCCAGCCCCTTCTCGGCGGCTTGCTGACGAAACAACGCGCCGATCTGGTTGAGGAAGCCGGGCAGGTTGATGCGTTCCCGGGTGATCTCGATCTGGCCCACCTCGATCTTCGAGATGTCCAGAAGCCCCTCGATCAGCCCGGCAAGGTGTTCAGAGGAACGGCGGATCGTGCGGACCGCCTCGCGGCGCCGGGGCGGAATGTCGGGATCGGCCTCGACGATCTGCGCGAAGCCGAAGATGGCGTTCAGGGGCGTGCGGATCTCATGGCTGAGCCCGGCCAGATACCGGGTCTTGGCGGTGTTTGCGGCTTCGGCCTGTTCCTTGGCGGCCTGCAGTGCCAGGTCGGTGCGCTTGTGCGCGCGGATTTCCTGCAGCAGTCGAAGCGTCTGTCGTTCGGCCTCGTCCCGCGCGTTGTGACGGCTTTCGCGCCCCAGGATCAGCATCCAGATACCGACCCCGATCAGCACGACGGCACCGCAGAACAGCGCCCCCAGGATCGCACCGAACCCTTCGGACATTCGCGCCCAGAAGAGGAAGGCCAGCAGCAAGGCAAGGGATGCGACCGCGGCCGAGAAGCAGACCGAGAAGATGCCCGCGCGCGACACGAGATGGCGCGCGAGGGGTGCCGGCAATGACAGCTCGATGGCGCTGCGGATCGTCGAGGGCGCACGGCCATGGGGCTTGCAGCGATCCCCGCACCCCCCCTCGAGCGAGCAGCAGAGCGAACAGATCTGCCCCTCGATGAAGGGACATGTCGCCATGTCCTGCGCCTCGAACGGATAGCCGCAGGTATCGCAGACATGCTCTCCGACCGCGAACTCGACCGGTTGTCTTGCGATATAGAACCGCCCCTTGCTGGCCCATGCGATCAGCGGCGCGAGGATGATGGCGGCGCCCAGGGCCACGAAGGCCGAAAGCCCGGCGGCGACATGACCCAGCAATCCGTGGCCTGCCATCAGGCCGAGGATGACCGCGCCCAGCATCGAGCCGAGCCCCACCGGGTTCAGATCATACAGATAGGCTCGGCGGAACTCGATCCCCGCGGGGCTGAACCCGAGCGGCTTGTTGATCACCAGGTCGGCGAAGATCGCCCCGATCCATGCAAGGGCCACGGTGGAATAGAAGCTGAGCGTCGCCTCGATCGCGTGAAAGACGCCGAACTGCATCAGCAGGAACGCGATCGCCACATTGAAGACAAGCCAGACGACCCGGCCCGGATGCGCGTGGGTCAGGCGCGAGAAGAAGTTCGACCAGGCGATCGACCCGGCATAGGCATTCGTCACGTTGATCTTCAACTGGCAGAGCACGATGAAGATGCCGGTGACGGCCAATGCCATCCCCCCGTCGCCCAATGCCAGATCGAAGGCCGCGAAATAGAGATGCGCGGGATCGGTCAGGTCGCCCACCGCGGTCCCGGCCGAGATTGCCAGCACCGTCAGGAACGATCCGGCCATCATCTTCAGCCCTCCGATCACCGCCCAACCCGGTCCGGCCGCGATGATGGCGGCCCACCATCCGATCCGCTGCCGCCGCGTCCGCGGCGCGGGCAGGAAGCGCAGAAAATCGACCTGCTCGCCGATCTGGGCGATCATGGACAGTCCCACGGCAGATGCGGCCCCGAAGGACAGAAGCGTCAGTTCGGAACTGCCGTCCAGCCCGCGGAACCCCGTCCATTCGACATTGCCAAGGTCCATTGCCGCGATCACCGCGAAGGGCAGCAGGTTCAGCGCCAGCCAGGGGATCTGGGTCCAGGCCTGAAAACGCGAGATCCGCGAGAAGCCGTGCGCGACCAGCGGGATCACGACCACGGCGGATGCCATGTAGCCTGCCCACAAGGGAATGCCGAAGCAGAATTGCAAAGCAAGCGACAGGATGGCCGCTTCGAGCGCGAAGAAGATGAATGTGAAGCTGGCATAGATGAGCGATGTCAGCGTGGACCCGAGATAGCCGAAGCCCGCGCCTCGGGTGAGCAGGTCGATATCCACGCCATAACGCGCGGCGTAATAGGCGATGGGCAAACCCGTCACAAACAGCACTGCACAGACCGCGGCGATGGCAAGGGCCGCTGTCGAAAAACCGAAACCCAGGGTCAGCGCGGCGCCGATCGCCTCGAGCGCGAGGAACGAGATCGATCCCAGGGCCGCATTCGCGACCCAGGCCGCCGACCACCGACGCGCGCGATGCGCGGTGAAGCGAAGGGCGAAATCCTCCATCGTCTCGTCGGCGACAAGCCGGTGATATTCGCGCTTGGCTGTGGTCGCGTGCAGCAGAGTGCTCATCCGGACGGCCCCTTGCCCAGGCCCCGCGCCCCAAGGGCCGGCGGAGCGTCTTTCTGGTCAGGGGACCGGGATAGGGGGAAATTCGACGCATTCATATACGTCATTCGACGTATTCCGCGACGTCGGCTTGCGGGTCAACCTCTGGTCAACCACGACCCGAACCGACGAGGACAACATGGCCGATCAGAAGAAAGTTCCCATCTCTCCCATCTCGCGGCGTGCGATCCTGGCAGGGGGGCTGCGCTTGGTGCGTCGCTGTTCCTGCCCAAGGGTCTGCGGGCGCAGGACTTCCCGACCGACCAGGTCAATACCACCGGGCTGGCGGTGACCGACGATACCGTGCAGGTCGGCATCCTTCATTCCATCAGCGGCACCATGTCGATTTCGGAAACCGGGTCGGTCCAGGCCGAGAAGCTGGCGATCGAGCAGATCAACGCCCAGGGCGGCGTGCTTGGCCGCAAGATCGAGACCATCCAGGAGGATGGCGCATCGGATTGGCCCACCTTCGCGGAAAAGGCGCGCAAGCTGCTGGTCAACGACAAGGTCGCCAGCGTCATGGGTTGCTGGACCTCGGCCAGCCGCAAGGCGGTGCTGCCGGTCTTCGAACAGCATAACGGGATGCTCTATTACCCGACCTTCTACGAGGGTCTGGAGGAGAGCCCGAACGTCATCTACACCGGCCAGGAAGCCACGCAGCAGATCATCGCGGGCCTCGACTGGGTCGCGCGCGAGAAGGGCGCCAAGTCGTTCTATCTGTTGGGGTCGGATTACATCTGGCCGCGCACGTCGAACAAGATCGCCCGCAAGCATATCGAGGACAAGCTGGGCGGCGAGGTTGTCGGAGAGGAGTATTATCCGCTCGGCCATACGCAGTTCAACTCGGTCATCAACAAGATCCGGCTGAGGAAGCCCGACGTGATCTATGCCATCGTCGTGGGCGGTTCGAACGTCGCCTTCTATAAGCAGCTGAAGGCCGCAGGCATCGACATGACCGAGGAGGCGCCGCTGCTGCTGACCATCTCGGTGACCGAGGACGAGATCCGCGGCATCGGCGGCGAGAACATCGAAGGCGCCTATGCCTGCATGAAGTACTTCCAGTCGCTGGAGAACGAGAACAACCAGGAATTCGTCGCGGCATTCAAGGAGATGTGGGGCGACGACATGGTCATCGGCGACGTGACGCAGGCGGCCTATCTGGGGCCCTGGCTGTGGAAGGCCGCCGTGGAAAAGGCCGGGTCCTTCGACGTGGACAAGGTGCGCGAGGCCAGCCCCGGGATCGAACTGGCAAGCGCCCCCGAGGGCTATGTGAAGATCCACGAGAACCATCACCTGTGGTCCAAGACCCGCGTGGGGCATGCCTTGGCCGACGGTCAATACGAGGTCGTCTTCGAGACCGACGATCTGGTCGAGCCGGACCCCTTCCCCGAGGGCTATCAGTAAGCCCGTCCCGGCGGTCCGACGAGGGCCGCCGTCTTCCCCCTTCATTCAAGGAGAGTTCCGATGTTTTCGGGCTATTCCCTGCCAGAGCTTGGCGCGATCTTCGCCATGCAGGGCTTCGCCGGGCTGATCCTGTTTTCGGTCTTCGTGCTGATGGCCCTGGGGCTTGCGATCATCTTCGGCCAGATGGGCGTCATCAACATGGCGCATGGCGAATTCATGATCCTGGGCGCCTATGTCACCTACCTCGTGTCGAACGCCTTCGCGGCCTACATGCCGGCGCTGTTCGGCGCCTATTTCTTCGTGGCGATGGTGCTGGCGTTCTGCGCCTCGGGGTTTCTGGGGATGGCGGTCGAATGGGCGATCATCCGGCATCTCTACAAGCGGCCGCTGGATACGCTGCTTGCGACCTGGGGGCTTAGCCTGATCCTGCAGCAGGCGTTCCGGTCGCTTTTCGGCGCGCGCGAGGTCGGCGTCACCATCCCCGAATGGATGATGGGGTCGCTGCCAGTCACCGACCTGATCGAGATCCCGATCAACGGCATCTTCGTGATGGTCCTGGCCCTGGGGATCTCGGCCGCGGTCTATGTGATGATGTACAAGTCGGGCTGGGGTCGGCAGGTGCGCGCGGTGACGCAGAACCGCGTGATGGCGGGCGCCGTGGGCATCGACACCGAACGCACCGACCGCATGACCTTCGGCATTGGCTGCGGGGTCGCAGGTGTGGCGGGGGCTGCCTTCACCATGATCGGATCGACGGGGCCGACCTCGGGGCAGGCCTATATCGTCGATACGTTCCTCGTGGTGGTCTTCGGCGGCGCGGCCAGCCTGCTGGGCACGATCGCATCGGCATTCTCGATCAGCCAGGCGCAGTCGATCCTGGAATTCTTCCTCTCGGGCTCGATGGCCAAGGTCATCACGCTGCTGGTCGTGGTCGGCATCCTGATGCTGCGTCCGCAGGGCCTGTTTGCCATGAAACTTCGGAAATGAGGACCGGACGATGACCAAGACTTCGTTTCTGAAGCGCGACGAGGCCGTGGGCCTCGTCATCCTCGCCCTGATCATCTTCGTGGTCTTCCCGGTGATGCTGGACGATTTCCGCCTGAACCTGTTCGGCAAATACCTGACCTATGCCTTCGTGGCGATCGGGCTGGTGCTGTGCTGGGGGGCGGGGGGCATCCTCAGCCTGGGGCAGGGGGTCTTCTTCGGGCTGGGGGGCTATTGCATGGCGATGTTCCTCAAGCTCGAGGCATCGACCCCCGAGGCCACGGCGATCCAGTCCACCCCGGGCATCCCGGACTTCATGGACTGGAACCAGATCTCGGCGCTGCCGATCTGGTGGCAGCCCTTCAACAGCTTCGCCTTCACCCTCGTCGCGATCTTCGTCGTGCCTGCGGCATTCGCCTTCGTCATCGGCTATGCGATGTTCCGTCGCCGGGTCAGCGGAGTCTATTTCGCGATCATCACCCAGGCCATCGCAGCCATTGCCACGATCCTGATCGTGGGCCAGCAGGGCTATACCGGCGGGGTCAACGGCATCACCGACCTGCGGACGCTGATGGGTTGGGACATCCGGCCCGACGGGGCCAAGACCACGCTCTACTTCGTGAACGGCGTCTTGCTGTTCGTCTGCCTGCTGGTCGCGATGGCGATCCGCAAGTCGAAGTTCGGCCGCGTCCTGGTGGCCATGCGCGACGCCGAGGACCGGGTCCGCTTCTCGGGCTACGACGTGGCCAGCTTCAAGATCTTCATTTTCTGCGTCGGCGCGATGATGGCATCCGTCGGGGGCGCGATGTTCACCCTGCAGGTCGGCTTCATGTCGCCCACCATCGTGGGCATCGTTCCCTCGATCGAGATGGTGATCTTCTGCGCGGTCGGCGGGCGTCATTCGCTGATGGGGGCGGTCTACGGGGCGCTGCTGGTCAACTGGGCCAAGACCACATTCTCGGAAAGCTTCCCCGAACTGTGGCTGTTCGGACTGGGGGCGCTGTTCATCGCCGTGGTCATGGCCTTTCCCAACGGACTTGCCGGGTTGTTCGACGACTACATCAAGCCGCGTCTTCGCATCGGGCGCGCCGCGCCCGCCACCACCCCGCAACCGGCAGAATAAGGCGTCACCATGGAAAACCCGAACTTCATCCTGACGGTCGAGGATCTGACCGTGTCCTTCGACGGGTTCAAGGCGGTGGACGGTCTCAGCTTCTATGTCGAGCCGAACGAATGCCGCGTCATCATCGGACCGAACGGGGCGGGTAAGACGACGGTCCTGGACCTGATCTGCGGGCGGACCCGGGCCACTGCCGGATCGATTGAGTTCAAGGGATCGGAACTGACCCGCATGCGTGAGGACCAGATCGTCCATGCGGGCGTCGGACGCAAGTTCCAGACCCCTTCCGTCTACGAGGATCTGACCGTCTTCGAGAACCTGGAAATCAGCTATCCGCGCGGGCACACCGTCTTCGGGGCGCTGACCTTCCGCCGCGACGGCGATGTGGATGCCCGCATCCGCGAGGTGGCCGAGACGATCTTCCTTGGCGACATGCTGCAGGAACGCGCCGCCATCCTCAGCCATGGTCAGAAGCAGTGGCTGGAGATCGGGATGCTGCTGATCCAAGACCCGCAGCTGATGATGCTGGACGAACCCGTCGCGGGCATGTCGGTCGCCGAACGCAAGAAGACGGCCGAACTGCTGAACCGGATCATCCAGGACCGCGCGGTCATCGTGATCGAACATGACATGGGCTTCGTCGCCGACATCGCGACGCGCGTGACCGTGATGCACCAGGGCAAGCGCCTGTCGGAAGGGTCGATGGCCCATGTGCAGGCCGACCCCAAGGTCGTCGAAGTCTATCTGGGCCACTGAGGAGCATGTGATGCTGACCATCGAGAAACTGACCTCGGGCTATGGCGAATCCGAGGTGCTGCACGGCCTCGACCTTCGGGTCCCCAAGGGCGAGATCGTCGCGATCATGGGCCGCAACGGCATGGGCAAGACCACGCTGATGAAGTCGCTGATGGGCATCGTGCCCGCGACCGGGGGGACGATCACGGTGGGGGACCGACAGATGGCGGGCCTGAAATCGCATGCCCGCGTCGCAGGGGGGCTGGCCTATGTCCCGCAGGGCCGGCAGATCTTTTCCGCCATGACGGTCGAGGAAAATGTCGAGACCGGTCTGACCGTCACCGGCAAGAAGGCCGTTCCCGCCGACATCTACGAGCTGTTTCCCGTCCTGGTCGAGATGAAGCACCGGCGCGGCGGCAACCTGTCGGGCGGTCAGCAGCAGCAGCTTGCCATCGCGCGCGCGCTGGCGTCCGATCCCAAGGTCCTGCTGCTGGACGAGCCGACCGAAGGCATCCAGCCCTCGATCATCCGCGAGATGGCCCGGACCCTGCGCCGCATCCGCGATGAACGCGGGTTGACCATCATCGTCTCGGAACAGGTGCTCAGCTTTGCGCTGGACGTGGCCGACCGCGTGATGGTGCTGGAGAAGGGCGCCTTCGTCCATGACAGCCCCCGTGCGGGCGTCGACGAGGCGCATGTTTCGAAATTCCTTTCCGTCTGAACCAGCAAGAGAAGGAGGCCCGCAATGGCCGACACGCTGATTTCCGTAAACCTGAGCGAAAGCCCCCATACGAACGAGGCCGTTCACAACCGCTGGCATTGCGACATCCCGATGGCCTGCTGGGTCGAACCGGGCGACGACTTCAAGGTCGAGACCTACGACTGGACCGGCGGGCAGATCGGCAACAACGACGACGCATCCGACGTGCGCGACGTGGAACTGGAACAGGTCCATTACCTGTCCGGTCCCATCGGCGTGAAGGGCGCCGAGCCGGGCGACCTGCTGGTCGTCGACATCCTGGACATCGGCGCCAAGGAGGAGATGAACTGGGGCTTCAACGGCTTCTTTTCCAAGCAGAACGGCGGCGGCTTCCTGACCGATCACTTCCCCGACGCGCAGAAGTCGATCTGGGACTTCGAGGGGATGTTCACCAAATCTCGCCACATCCCCGGCGTGCGCTATGCGGGCCTGATCCATCCGGGCCTGATCGGCTGCCTGCCCGACCGCAAGATGCTGGACATGTGGAACGAGCGTGAAAAGGGGCTGGTGGCCACCGACCCGAACCGCGTGCCGGGGCTTGCGAACCTGCCCACCACGCAATCGGCGCATATGGGCAAGCTGAAGGGCGAGGCCCGCGACAAGGCCGCAGCCGAGGGCGCGCGCACCGTGCCCCCGCGCGAACACGGCGGCAATTGCGACATCAAGGACCTCAGCCGCGGGTCGAAGATCTACTTCCCGGTCTATGTCGACGGTGCGGGCCTCTCGATGGGCGATCTGCACTTCAGCCAGGGCGACGGCGAGATCACCTTCTGCGGCGCGATCGAGATGGCCGGCTGGCTGCACATCCGCGTCAGCCTGATCAAGGGCGGGATGGAGAAATACGCCATCAAGAACCCGATCTTCCGCCCCTCGCCCATCGTGCCCAAATACGACGACTTCCTGATCTTCGAAGGCATCAGCGTCGACGAGGGCGGCAAGCAGCACTATCTGGACGTGCATGTCGCCTATCGCCAGGCCTGCCTGAACGCGATCGAGTATCTGAAGAAGTTCGGCTATTCCGGTGCGCAGGGCTATTCGATCCTGGGAACGGCCCCGGTGCAGGGGCATATCTCGGGGGTGGTCGATGTGCCGAACGCCTGCGCGACCCTGTGGCTGCCGACCGACATCTTCGAGAACGGATCTGCCCTTATGCCCTCGGTCGACGGTCCGACGAAGCTGGTGGACGGTTCGGTCGACATGCCCATCGCGCCCGATCTGTAACAGACCGGGGCCGCGCGGGCGAACGCGCGGCCCCATCTCAAGCAACCCGGCCAAAGGATGACCCATGCCCGTCTATGATTATGCCTGCCCCGATTGCGGCCCGTTCGAGGCGCTGGCCCCGATGTCCGCATTCGCCGATCCCTGCGCCTGTCCGGCCTGCGCGAATGCC
Source organism: Paracoccus sp. C2R09 (assembly GCF_018860625.1). GTDB lineage: Bacteria > Pseudomonadota > Alphaproteobacteria > Rhodobacterales > Rhodobacteraceae > Paracoccus. The sequence goes on along the minus strand of NZ_JAHKQB010000023.1, from coordinate 30,100 downwards.
GCGCCGCGCGTCATGCTGACCGCGCCGCGGCTTGCAAACATGGATTCCGGCAGGCGCACGGCCTTTGCCACGAATGAACGCAGCGCCGACAGCCCGAAGCGACTCAGCAGCCACGGGCCGGGCTGCGGCTGCTGTTCGGGCGGCAAGAAGAAGGCCAGCCGCACGCTGCACCGCCCCGACGGTTCGAAATCGCTGATGGGGACGCGGCCCTGGATGATCTCTCACTAAGGCCCCCCCGGCGGGGGCGGCCCTTACGCCGCCTTGCGACCTGCAAGATGGGTCAGTGTGTCCGGCAGGCTGACCACGTCGGCGTATTTTGCGTTCATGTCGAACAGGTTCGCCTCGTGCGGGGCGGAATGCCTGTCGCCGCAGGCATCGGCAACCACCAGCGTCCGGAAGCCATGGCTCATGGCATCGACGCAGCTGGCGCGCACGCAGCCCGATGTGGTCAGTCCGCTCAGCAGCACGCTGTCGCAGCCCATCGATGTCAGCATCGGTGCAAGCGAGGTTCCGAAGAACGCCGAGGGGTACTGCTTGGTCACGACGATCTCGTCCGCGTGGGGCAGCAGGCCTTCGGCGAATTCCGCCGTCGCCCGACCGGGCAGGAATGCCTCGAGCGGGGCGGCCTTTTCGAAGAACCGTCCCCCATCCCGCCCCGAAGGGTGATAGCTGACGCGCGTCAGGATGACCGGGATATCCGCAGCCCTGGCGGCGCGGCGCAGCTCCAGCGCTGCTGCCAGCGCGGATCGGCAGCCCTCGCCGCCGTAAAGCGGGCAATCCGGGTCGTAATAGGCGTGGGCGAAATCGATCATCAGCAATGCGGGGCGCTGACCGAAGCCCACCCGGCGGTCGTAGACCCCGGCGTAATTGCTGTCTCGATCTGTCATTCGAATTCTCCTGCGGGACGGAAAAGGGGCCGCGACCCGGGTCGCGGCCCTTCGGCTGTGTCGGGTCTCAGGCGGCGACTTCGACCGGCTGGCGCGACTTCATCAGCGGCTGGATCTTCTGGCCGTACTTGTCGAGCCCTTCGAGGAAATCGTCGAAGACCATCATGATGCCCTTCACGCCCTCCATTTGGGTCGCTTCATCCAGCATGGCAGCGACCTTGGCATGAGAGCCGACCAGGGTTCCCATGTTGAAGTTCACCGCACCTTCGGGAAGGTTGATATGCTTGGCGGTCGAGCTGGCATCTGCCGCGTCGTCCTTGCTGCCCTGATCGGCCATCCATGCCAGCGCATCGGCATCGACATGGTCCTTGTACTTCTGCCAGGTCGCCTCGGCCGCCTCGTCGGTATCGTCCGCGATGATCATGAACAGGCAATAGGCCCCCACATCGCGCCCGGATTCCTTCGCGGCCTCTGCCAGCCGTCCGCAGATGGGCGCGACCGCCTGGGGCGTGTTGACGCCCTGACCCATGATGAAGTTGTAATCCGCATGCTCGGCCGCGAATTTCATGCCCTTGGGCGATTGTCCGGCCGCGACGATCTCGACCTTCCCCTCGGGGGGAGGAGACAGCTTGCAGTCGGTCATCTCGAAATGCTGACCCTTGAAATCGGATGAACCTTTCGCCCACAACTCGTTCATGACATTCACGTATTCGGCGGCATAGGAGTAGCGGTAGCCGAAATATTCGTCGCCGGGCCAGATGCCCATCTGGCTGTATTCCGCCTCGGCCCAGCCCGTCACGATATTGACGCCGAAGCGGCCCGGCGCGATCGAGGACACGGTGCTGGCCATCCGTGCGGCGATCGCCGGGGGCAGGGTCAGCACCGCGCTGGACGCGAACAGCTTGATCTTCGTGGTGACCGCCGCCAGGCCCGCCATCAGCGTGAAGCTTTCGAGATTGTGGTCCCAGAACTCTGTCTTGCCACCGAAACCACGCAGCTTGATCATCGACAGCGCGAATTCCAGGCCATAGCCCTCGGCCTTCTGGACGATCTGCTTGTTCAGTTCGAAGCTGGGTTTGTATTGCGGTGCGGCTTCGGAAATCAGCCAGCCGTTGTTCCCGATCGGAATGAAAACGCCCATGTCCATGGTGCGGGCCTCCTGCAAGGTTGCGTCATAAGTCCGAACTTAGCAGGAGGGGTTCCGAAGCGGTCCAGTGCGCAATGTGCGTGGCATGTCCGGACTTACGCAAAACCGCCGCAATTGCACAAACCGGGTGCAACGCGACGCTTCAGGCGGCTTGGATGTGGGTGCGATAGGCAAAGCTGTCGGCAGGGGATGTCTGGATCGCGTATTCCATCAGCCGACCTCCGGAGGACAGGTAGCGGCGCGTGATTCGCAGCCCGATCGTATCCTGGGGCAGTCCCATCTTGGTGCAGATCTCGGGGGCGATCGTCACGGCGCGTATCTCTTGCTGGATATCGACGATGCGTTCGCCGGTATGCGCCTCGACCAGGTGAAACAGCGACGATCGCTGGATGTCCATGTCGCGGATGACCGGTTCGGCGATGGGATCCAGGTAGACCTCGTTCCAGCAGAACGGCGTCGGTTCGTTGATGAAATGGCGCGGCCCTTCCATGTAGAGCAGCGATTTCCCGGGCCTGCAGCCGATCTCGGTCGCAAGCTTGCCGCGCAACTCGCGACGTTCCTTCACGCGGATGAACATCTCGGTCTCGCTTGCGAATTCGAACAGGTCGTCGCGGTTGTTGTCGCGGAAGCGGTCGCGCCATTGCGGTCGCGCGCTTTCGACCCGCGTGCCCACGCCCTTGCGCGCGGCCAGCATCCCGCGCTGGCGAAGCTGCTGGATGGCCTGCCTGATCGTGTGCCTGCTGACGCCCAGCTGGACGGCCAGCTCTGCCTCGGGGGGCAGCAGGCTGCCGACGGCGCGTTCGCCGCTGACGATCTGACGCTCCAGCTTGTGCGCAATCTGCAGGTAAAGCGGCGTATTGGTGCTTTCAGATTGGCAGCGTGTGATTTCGGTCATCCCTCGGTTTCCTCCCAGGGGTTTTTGGTTGCTTGCTTGTACGGACTTATGTAGCGGACGAGAAGCAACTCGCCGAAATGGCGCCCGATCAGTACGGACAGAATAACCATGACTCATACGGTGTCGAGCCAGCCCGGCATATCCGGGCGCCCCGAATGGATGAAGCCGCTGGCCATGATGACGCTGGTGCAGGTCGCAGCCACGCTGAGCGTGCTGGCCCTGACATCGCTGGCACCCGAGGTTGCAAGCTCGCTCGGGATCGGGGCGCATTACATCGGTTACCAGATTAGCCTGATCTATTTCGCGGGCGTGTTCGCATCCGCGATGGCCGGCACGGTGGTCGAGACCCTCGGCGCCGAACGCGTCATCGTCCTGGAGCTGGCGGGCTTCTCGATCGGTCTGATGCTGCTGGCCACGGGGCGGCCGCTGCTGATGATCGCGGCATCGGCGCTGTTCGGCATCTGCTACGGGCTGAACAATCCCGCATCGTCCGACATCCTGCATCGCACCGCGCATGGGGGACGGCATTCGCTGGTCTTCTCGATCAAGCAGACCGGTGTTCCCTTGGGCGCCGTCGTGGCCTCGGTCACGTTGCCGGGGCTTGCGGTGCTGATGCATGGCGGGGGCGAGGGTTGGCGTCATGCGCTGCTTGCGGCATCCGTCGTGCCCCTGGTCCTGATGACCTGGGCCTGGTCGCAGTTCACCTTCACCCCGATCCGCCGGGGGGCTGGGCAGGGCAATCCCCTGCTGCGGGCGCTGCGCGATCAGGTCGAGCTGTACCGCAACGACCGGCTGCGGACGCTGGCCCTGCTGGGCGGGCTCTATTCCGCGCTGCAGCTGATGGCCACCGCCTTCACGGTGGTGATGCTGGTCGATCACGGCTGGTCGCTGGTCGCGGCGGGCATCGTGGCCGCGGGCCTGCAGCTGGCGGGCGCGACGGGGCGCGTCAGCTGGGGGCTTGCGGCGGATCGGCTGGGCGGGTTCCGCACATTGGGGGTTATCGGGCTGCTGGCGGGTTGCTTCATGTTCGCGCTTGGGTGGGCAGGCACCATGCCGGGATGGATGCAGGCCGTGCTGCTGGTCGCGCTTGGGGGGGTCGCGACGGGATGGAACGGCGTGTTCCTGGCGGCTGCGGCGCGAACCGCGCCCAAGGGCAAGGTCGGCGCGAATACCGGGGCGCTTCTGGTCTATACCTTCATCGGGGTGATCGTGGGTCCGTCGACCTTCGCGCTCGTCTACGACCTTACGGGTTCCTACGACCTCTGCTTCGCGATCTTCTCGGTGATCGGGCTTGTGGGTGCGGTCCTGTCCTTCCGTCAGGCCGCACGGAAGTAGGTCGTTGTAAGTCCGGACAATCTATGGGCAGCAGACAAGGCAACCTGCCCATATTCTGGCCCCGGACGCCGCATCTACCGTAATCCATACCAACAGCCCCGATTTCCGCTTCCCCAAATTCGCATAAGTCCGGACTATCCAAACTGAGAGAGCCGCCCGAAGCGGTTCCGGTGCAGCAAGGAAGGGGACGGAAATGACGGCAAGGGAACTGACGATCCGCGCGACGATGCTTGGGGCCGTGGCGGCGATCATGCCGATGACGGCCTCGGCCGATGCGATGTCCGATGCCAGGGCGGTGCTGGACGCGCATCGCGCGGCACCCGATTTCGCGCCCCTGGGCGAACCGTTCGACGCTGCCGCCTGCATGGCCGACAAGAGCGTCTTCTCGATCCCCGTCACGATGGCCATCCCCTTCAATGTCGAGCTGCAGAAGGCCATGAGCCGCGCGGCCGCGGATGTGGGCTTCAAATACACCACCTGGGAGAACCAGGGCGCGTCGGACAGCTGGATCCAGGGGGTGAACCAGGCCATCGCGCAGGACTACTCTCTGGTCGATGTCGCGGGCGGCCTGAACCCCGAGATGCTGGCCCCGCAGCTGCGCGAGGCCAAGGAAGCGGGCCTCGCGGTGACGACGACCCATCTCTATGATGAAAGCCAGGAGCAGGCGGATTTCGTCGATGCCTCGGCCAAGGTCGATTACCGCCGCGCAGGAGAGATCCTTGCGGCATGGGCCTTCGTTGAGACCGAGGGCAAGCCGAACGTGCTGATCATCGGGTCGGACGACGTCCTGCCGTCGCTGCCCTTCGTGGAACAGATCCGTCAGAGCCTGTCGGAATACTGCCCCGATTGCGAACAGCAATATCTGAACGTCCCGGTGAACGAATGGGCGACGCGCATCCAGTCGGGCACGCAATCGGCGCTGCTGGCCAATCCGGGCATCAACTACATCCTGCCGATTTATGATTCCATGACCCAGTTCGTGACGCCCGCCCTGCGGATCGCGGGGGCGAACGATGTCGGCATGGCGTCCTATAACGGCACGCCCTTCGTGCTGGACATGGTGCGCGAGGGGACGGTCCAGATGGATATCGGCGAAAGCCTGGGCTGGGCGGGATATGCGGCGGTCGATGCGCAGATGCGCGTGCTCTGCGGTCTGGAGGTGCCCGAGAGCCTGGGCATCCCGCTGCTGATCTTCGACAAGGACAATGCCGAGACCGCGGGCGTGCCCGCCGATTTCGACTCGGGCTATGGCGACGCGCATGTCGCGGGGTATCGCAAGCTGTGGGGCCTCGAGGGCTGATGGCTGCCGATCCGCAACCGGGCGTGCTGCGGATGGCCGATATCCGCATGACCTTCGGCACGGTCGAGGTGCTCAAGGGTGTGTCGGTCAACCTGCGCCGGGCCGAGATCCTGGGCCTTCTGGGTCAGAACGGATCGGGCAAGTCCACGTTGATCAAGGTGCTGGCGGGCTTCAATTCGCCCGATCCGGGCAGCAAGGTGACATTGTGGGGCGAGACGCTGCCCCTGCCGCTGGACCCGCGCCGGATCAGGGCGATGGGGGTGGCCTTCGTGCATCAGCATCTTGCGCTGATCCCGTCGCTGTCGGTGGCCGACAACATGCTTGTGGGCGATGACAGACCGCGCCGGACCGGCATCCGGTGGCGTCGCGAATGCGCCTGGATGCGCGAGCTGTTCGACGAGTTCGGCCTGGAGATCGAGCCGACCGCCCTTGTCGAGACGCTGTCCCCGGTCGAGCGTGCCTATACCGCGATCCTGCGCGCCGTGGCCGAATTGCGCAGGTCCGAGGCCGGTCGCGCGGGCGAGGGGATCCTGGTTCTGGACGAGCCGACGCCCTTCCTGTCCGCCGAGGATGTCGAGAAGCTGTTCGCCCTGCTGCGCCGCATCCGCCGCACCGGTGCCAGCGTCATCATCGTGACCCATGACATCGACGAGGTGCTGGAGATCACGGACCGCGTGGCCATCATGCGCGACGGGCAGATGGATGCGGTGCTGACGACCGCCGAAACAACGCGGCAGGACATCCTGAACACCATCGTGGGCAGCGTGATCGCCCCGTTCAGGCGCGCCCCGGCCGCACCCCGCCACGAGGTGGCCGCCCGGATCGAGGGCGTCTCGGGCGGCAGGCTCGCGCAGTTCGACGCCGAACTGCGCCGCGGCGAGGTTGTCGGGGTGACGGGTCTTATCGGATCGGGCTTCGCCGAGATCCCCTATCTGCTGTTCGGGGCGATGGCAGGTCGCGGACGGCTGACGCTGGAGGACGCGCAGGACGTCGCCCATGACGTGGTGACCCTGACGCCCGCCGCCGCGATCGGCGCGGGCATCGGCCTGATCCCCGGCGACCGGGCGCATCAAAGCTGTGTCGGCGGCCTCAGCGTCGAGGAGAACGCGACATTCCTGGGGTTGCGGCGGTTGCGCGGCAGGTTCGGTCTGCGGCGCAACAGGATGGCCGAGGCCGCGCAATCCCTGATCGCCGAATACGATGTGCGTCCGGCCCGCGCGCAGGTGCCGCTGGCGACCCTGTCGGGCGGGAACCAGCAGAAGGTCGTGATGGGCAAATGGCTGGCCGAGGATCCGCGCCTGCTGCTGCTGGACGAACCGACGCAGGGCGTCGATTACGGCGCCCGCCAGCAGATCTTCGCGGCGCTGGACCGTGCCGCGGGGCAGGGGACGGCGATCCTCTGCGCCTCGACCGATTACGAACAGCTGGCCCAGATCTGCGACCGGGTCTTCGTCTTCCATCGCGGCCGATCCGTGGCCTGCCTTTCGGGACCCGCCCTGACCCGGGAAAACATCGCCCGCGCCTGTTTCCACGACGGCGCGGCAATTCCAGCCCACCCCCAGAGAGAGGCCGCCTCATGAGCATTGCCGAGACGACCCGCCCCCGCCGCCTTCCGGCATTCGTGGCCAAGAGAGAGGTCGAGCGCTTCGCCCTTCTTCTGGCATGGCTGGTCCTGTTCCTGACCTTCGGGGCGCTGCTGCCCGATACCTTCCTGACATGGCGCACGGTGTCGTCGATGCTGGGGTCGCAGGCCGTCCTCGTGGTCCTGGCGCTGGCGATTCTCGTACCGCTGACCTCGGGCGATTTCGATCTCTCGGCCGCATCGACCCTGGTCTTCGCGGCGATGTTCCTGGCGGTGTCGGATGTCACATGGGGCTGGGGGATCGGCTGGTCGGTCGCGGCGGCGCTGACGATCGGGGCGTTGATCGGGGCGGTGAACGCGTTCTTCGTCCTCTATTTCCGGATCCACAGCCTGATCGTGACACTGGGTCTCGGGACGTTCCTGAACGGGATGACGCTCTGGATCTCGGATTCGCGGACGATCGCGGGGGTGTCGATGCAGCTTGTCGAACTGGTCGTCATCAAGCGGCTGCTGGGCGTGCCGCTGGCCTTCTACTATGGGCTGGCGGTCGCCATCGTGATGTGGTGGGCGCTGGAATACACGATCGCGGGGCGCAAGCTGCTGTTTGTCGGGCGGGGCCGCGAGGTGGCACGCCTGAACGGCGTTTCCGTCAACCGGGTGCGTGGGGCGTCCTTCGTCCTGTCCGGGCTTCTGGCCGCGCTGGCGGGGGTGCTCTATGCCGGGATGACGGGATCGGCCGATCCGACATCGGGCCTGTCGCTGCTGCTGCCTGCCTTCGCGGCGGCCTTCCTGGGGGCCACGGCCATCTATCCGGGGCGCTTCAATCCCATCGGGACGCTGGTCGGGGTCTATTTCCTGATCACGGGCATCACCGGCCTGACCATGCTGGGTGCCGATGCCTTCGTGCAGTCGCTTTTTTATGGCGGGGCGCTGATCGTCGCCGTGTCCCTCAGCCAGCTTGTCCGTCGCCGCCAACCGCAGAATTTCGGCTGAGCGCATTCAATTTCCGCACAGGAGGACCCGCATCATGACCACGCAAGAAGCCCTCGCCAGCTATCTCGGGCGTCCGCCCACCGCCGAGGAAACCGCCATGTTCGAGGATCAGCGCACCCGGATCGAGTTCGGGGTGATCTACAACCCGCTGTGGTCGGCCCAGGAAACGGCGACAGGGCTTGCCGCGCGCGATCCTTCCGGGGCCTGCGCGGAATGACGATCGCCCAGATGATCCGCGACCGCGCGGCGGGCCGAACCAGCGCGGTCGGGCTGGTCGAGGACGCCATCGCCGCCGCTGTGGCGGCGGGTGCGGCCTCGCCCTTCTCGACGACGGAATTCGACCGTGCGCGCGGGCAGGCCGCGGCGGCGGACGCGATGGGGCCCGGTGCCGGGCCACTGGCGGGCATCCCGCTTGCGCACAAGGACATGTTCGAACGTGCCGGCGCCCGCATGGGGCGGGGGGCGCATCCTTCACTGGCCTATGTGGCGCGTCACACGGCCCCGGTCCTGGAACGACTGGACCGGGCAGGCGCTGTCGATCTGGGACGGCTCCAGATGTCCGAATTCGCGATGGGGCCGACGGGCAGCAATCACCATCATCCCTGCCCGCCGAACCCCTGCGTTCCGGGTGCGATCATCGGGGGGTCGTCATCGGGGTCGGGGGTCGCGGTGGCCATGGGGATCGTGCCCGCCGCGCTTGGGTCCGATACGGGCGGATCGATCCGGATACCCGCCGCCTGCAACGGCGTCGTGGGTTTCAAGCCGACGCATGGGCTGGTGCCCCTGGCGCATGTCATGCCACTCAGCTGGACGCAGGATTGCGTCGGCCCGCTGGCGGCCAGCGTCGATTGCGCACGCCGCGTCCTATCGGTGCTGACCGAGGGCGCCACACGGGCCCAGCCGCGCGACCCCGGGCACCTGCGTATCGGCTTCGACGCGGGCGCGCTGCTGGGGGGGATATCGCCCGCGATGACCGAGGCGCTGCGCCTGGTCCGCCACCGGATGGCCACGGACGGTCATGCCGATCGCGATGTGGACCTCGCGTGGCTGGCCCATCTGGACGAGCCCGCGAATGTCATCGCCATGGCCGAGGCGGGCACGGTCCATGCCGATCAGCTGCGCAAGGATTGCGACCTTTATGGCACGCAGGTTCGCAACCGCCTGGCCCAGGCGGCCGCGATCTCGGCTCAGGCCTATCTGCGGGCCTGTCAGCTGCGCCGCATCGCGCAGGAACGCATCGCCCGTGTCTTCGCGTCGGTCGATGTCATCGCGCTTCCGATGATGCCCGACATTCCCCCGCAGGTGGCCGAACTTTCCGCGCTGGAAGGGGCGTCGCTCTCGCGCATGATATCGGCGGTGACGCGGTTCTCGCGACCGGCCTCGCTGATGGGCCTGCCCGCGATCTCGGTCCCGGTGGCGTGGAGCGATGCGGGCCCGCTGTCGTTGCAGCTGATCGGCCCGCCCGGGTCCGAGGACATGCTGGCCGATCTGGCCACCACCGTCGAGGCGGCAAGGCTGCCGACGCTTCAGACGACCTGAAACCGCCCAAGGATTGGTGATACCTGATGGACAAGAGATTTGATGCCGCCGCAGGGACGGCCCGCGATATCCGGCAGGCCGTGGCGGCGGGGCTGCCGCCCGCGGCTGTCGCCCGGGCGCTGATCGAGCGTGTCGCCCGGATCGAGCCTGCGGTGGGCGCCTATGCCCATTTCGATGCGGATGCGCTGATGCGGCAGGCCGAGGACCTGCCCGAAGGGCCGCTGCGCGGGGTGCCTGTCGCCATCAAGGATGTGCTGCTGACCCGTGACATGCCGACGGGGCATAATTCGCCGCGATACGGTGGCAGCCGCCCGGGCATCGACGCGGCCTGCGTCGATACGCTGCGGGGCGCGGGTGCGCTGATCGCGGGCAAGGCCACCACGACCGAATTCGCCTCGACCACCGTCGGCCCGGGAACGCGCAACCCGCATGATCCGAACCGCACGCCGGGGGGGTCGTCCTCGGGTTCGGCGGCGGCGGTGGCGGCTGGCCTTGCGACACTGGCGATCGGCACCCAGACGGGCGGATCGACGATCCGGCCCGCATCCTTTTGCGGCGTCTTCGGGATGAAGCCCACCTGGAACGCGATCTCTCGCGAGGGGTCGAAAATGTATTCCGCGACCTGCGACACGGTCGGACTCTATGCGCGCGCGGCGGCCGATTTCGAGATGCTGGCCGACCTGTTCCGCTTCGACGAATGCGCGCTGCCGACCACCCTGCAGGGGCTGCGGATCGGGATCACCTATGGCACGACGCCCCATGCGGCCGACAGCGATACGCGGGCCGCGATGGACGCTGCCGCCGCGGCCTTGCGGGATGCGGGCGCCATCCTGTCAGACCTGGTGTTGCCCGCCGGGTTCGACGGCATCCTCGATGCGCATCGAACGATCCTGGCCCGCGAAGGGGCGTCGGCCTTCCTGAACGAGGTCCGCAATACCCCGGGCATCGACGCCTTCTTCGCCAAGATGGTGGATGGCGACCGCCCCGGCCCGTCCGAGGCGCGGGCCGCCTATGCGCAGGCCGATCTGTGCCGTGCGCTGCTGGACGGGATGTTCGCGTCAGCGCTTGACCTGATCCTGACGCCCTCGGCCCCCGGCGCGGCACCCGAGGGCACCCATGCGGGCGATCCGATCTTCAATTCGATGTGGACCCTGATGCAGGTGCCCGTGGTCGTGGTGCCCTTCCACAAGACGCCACAGGGCCTGCCGGTCGGGGTATCGCTGGTGGGCCGGCGATATGACGACCGCAAGGTCATTCGCGCCGCATCGCTTCTGATGCCCGAAACGGTCCCGCCGGTCGGCTGAAGGGGGCTGTCGCGTGGTCACATGCAGGCGCAGTGACTTTACCTTCGGCCCGGCCTTTCCTAATGCCTTGTGCCAGGCAGGACGGCCCTGAAAGGATGCGCGATGAATTCCCGGCAATTGATAGGTTTCGCCCGTGCCAATTGGGCCGCGCTGCTGATCCTGGGCTGCGCCAGCGCCGCGCTGATCTGGTTCGCCACGGGTTTCGCGCTGGATCTGGCGCGTCATGACAACGTTCCGCTGCACGATCAGGCGCTGAAACCCTGGATGACGCCCCGCTTTGTCGTGATGTCCTACGACCTTCCACGAGAGGTCGTGGCCGACGTGCTGGAGCTGCCGCCCACGGGCCCCGGTCGCCTGAAGCTGGGCACCATCGCGCGGGAGATGGGCGTCACGATGGAGGAGCTGACCGAACGCGTGCGCGACGCTGCGGACATGTATCACGGGGGGCGCCCATGACCGATTACGTCCTCGGGCTGGTTCCCGATTACGGGCTTTATGTCGTGTTCGCGGTGACGGTGCTGGCCTGCCTTGCGGTGCCGCTTCCGGCCTCGATGCTGGTGCTGGCGGCGGGAAGCTTCGCGGCGGCGGGCGATCTGTCGCTGTGGCAGGTGCTGGCCGTGACCGCGGCGGCCTTCATTCTTGGCGATCAGCTGGCCTTCGCGATCGCGCGTCGGGCAGGGCCGCGCCTTCTGGGCCGTCTTCGTCGCCGCGATCGGATGGATCGCCTGCTGTCGCGAAGCGAGGATCTGCTGCAGCAGCGGGGCGGCGTCGCGGTGCTTCTCAGCCACACGATCCTCAGCCCGACCTGTCCCTATGTCAGCTATCTGTGCGGGGCGGGGGGCATGGCGCGCAACCGCTTCAGCGCGTTGGCGATCCCCGGTGCCGTGATCTGGACCCTGGCCTATGGGGGCCTGGGCTATGTCTTCGCGGACCGGCTGGCGCAGGTTTCCGAAGTGCTGAGCAATTTCTTCGGGGTCGTTCTTGCCGCGACCGCAGTCGCGCTGAGCCTGCGGTGGCTGCTGGGGCAGTGGAAGGCCCGCCAGGCCAGCGTTTCCTGAGGATCAGCGAAGGTCGATCTTGACCGGGACGGGCTTGCCCCGGTCCTGTCGGAACCCGAATTCGGCCATCGGCGGGCCATCGTCATTCGTCTCGAAGACCGCCGCGCGATGGCTGCGAACCTCGTGCATGACGGCATCGTAGGTCAGGCTGAGCGTCACATCCGGATCGGGCAGCGTGCCCGCGAACTCCGCAATCAGCAGGGCGAAGTTCCCAACATGATCGTTCCGGGCGCGTTCCAGCCGTGCGCCCGTCAGGCGCAGCGGAATATCGTGCCCCTCAGTCTCGATCGCCAGATGGGCATCCAGATACCGGCCAAGCGGCGCGGTCAGCGCCGGCGGGATCTCGGTCGGTCCCAGGTCTTCCAGCGCGATCAGGTCGGGCGCCGCGATGATCAGATCCTCCAGCGGGATGCACAGGTCCAGCCCGATCTGCGTCCCGACGCTTTCGATAATCAGCACGCTGCCCGGCAGGGCATGGGCATATGCGCCGTTCCCCGACAGGAACAGCGCCAGCGCAAGGGCCGCAATCCTCATTCGGTATTGCCGCCGTAATCGTCGTCCTGATCGCGCCAGACGGAATGGGGGTGGTTGCCGATCTGGCCCGTGGACTTGTTCGATTGCAGGGAAAATTCCAGCCACAGCGACGGGCCGTGGATGCGCACGTAATCGTCTTCGCTGTTCACCTCGGTCGTGCCCGTGAAGCCCAGCACCGTTTGGGGCAGTTCGGCAGTGTATTTCTCCATGTAGGTGGCGGCATCCGCGTCGTTGATGTCGCCCACATAGGTCCCGACCGCCGCCAGAAGCAGCGCCTGCTGATCGTCGGACAGTTCGGCGACGCTCAGCCCCTCCTGCTCGGCGGGGATCGCGTCGTCCTGTTGCGGACCGGCCAGGATGTCGCGATAGGTCCCCTCGAGCCGCGCGGCGCGGGCCTGCTCGTCGCTCAGCGACCGCAGCAGTGCCGCGAAGGCCGCGCGTTCCTGCATCATGGGCATGTTCTCGCGGCCGTTCATCTCGAAGCGCGGGAATGGTTCGATCCCGCGGAACGACGGCGTGGCGCCCGCCAGAACCCCGTCGGTATAGGTATTGGCGAAGGCCAGGTGATGCCCCCCGTAATAGAGCTGCCACGTCCCTGTTTCCGCCGGCGTCCCCAAGAGCGCGAACTTGCTGTTGTAGGAGGCGTAACCCGCCTTGTAGTCGGTGCTGACCGTGCCGATATAGTCGTCGGCGTTTAGCGACTGCTCCATCTCGTCATAGCCTTCGTTGTCGGTCAGGCTGGCGGCCTCCATCAGGATGGCCTTGATGATGCCGCGCTGTTCGGTGTCGAATTCACCCAGATAGGCCCCGGGACGGTCGGGGACCGCGCCCGCGGGCAGGTTGCTCCAGATCTTGGCGGTCGCGACCGAGTAGTCGAGCTGCATCAGCTCCAGCAGCTCGTCCGAGGCATCGGCCTTGAGAAGGTCGATCAGGCACAAGAGCCGCGCATGCCCCGGATCCGTCCCGCAGCCCTCGACCGAGGCCGGGATGGGCGTGCGCCCCATCAGGATGCTGGTATCGCCCAGCCTCGGATCGGTCGGATGATCGCCACCGGGGGGCGGCCCGTCCTTGGGTTGGGCGCCCGCCATCTGGGCCTGCCCGATCATGGTGGCGGCGCCCAGGGCGATAACGCCCGCCATGGCTCTGATGGATCCGGTCATCGCGCTGCTCCTGGCCTGTTCGCCTCAGGCTAGCGACCGGGGGCGCGAGGCGCAACGGATCTGCCGATCCCGACGCCTCAGCGCCTGCGCGGTTCGGCGGCCCTGAGGAAGAACGCGACAGAGCCCTGCACCCTGGCGATCACGTCGGGCGTCACGGCGGCGGGGGATGACGCGATCAGCGCATCCCAGACATGCTGCATCATCACCAGATCGCAGAACTGCTGCGCAAGCGTGTCGGGCGGACCCTCCAGCTGACCTTCGGCGACCAGCCGTCGCATCACGTCGGTGATCATCTCCAGCCCGGCCAGTTTCAGCCTGCGCTGGACGATATCGGCCAGTTCGGGGACCTGCTCGTTCTCGGAGATCACCAGGCGCAGCAACATGATGGCTTCGCGATCGAGCGCGGATTCGAGGGTGGCCAGCGCCAGCGTGTTCAGCGTCTCGTGCGCGGGACCGCGTCCGGGGCCCAACTGGCGCGGGACATGCAGCTTGCGTTCGGTGAATGTCGCGACAACCGCCTCGGCCAGGGCCTTCTTGTCGGGAAAGCGCGCATAGATCGTCTGCTTGGACCCGCCGAACTGCCGTGCCACGTCCTGCATCGAGGTGGCGGCATAACCCTTGGACAGGAACAGGCAGGTCGCAGCCTCGACGATGCGTTCGGTGGCCTCGGCCGATGGGGGGCGCCCGCGCGTGCGGCAGACCCTTGGCTGCAGTCTCATTCCGGCTTTCCCTTCTGCGCGAACGCTTGTAAGGCATTTACGGAACGCGCGGGTTCCGTAAATGACAAGTTCATAAGCTGTCCGTAGGACCGGATCAAAACAAGAGGCTCCATGGCGATGGCTCGGCTCATATCGCGGTATCGGTTTCGATCCGTTCCCTACCGCGCCCGTCCCGGCTTGGAAATGTCGGGTATTCGCAACCTTTCGTGTCGGCGCGGTCTGGCACGGGCGATCGCGTTCGGCGCGGTCATGACGGCTGCCGCCTGCGCCGACCGCCCGAGCGGGACGCTGGCGCCCACCGGCCGCACCGTGCCGGGTGCCACCATCGTGGACATGCTGACCGTCACGACCCGCGCCCCCAGCACGCGGCCCGGCGTCGGGTTTTCGGACGCGCGGGGGCAGGGGGTGTCCTTCGACAACGTCCTCGTGTCGGTGCCGCCCCCGGGCAGCCGTGAGCCCGGGCAGCTGATCTATCCGACGCAGGGGGCCGCGGATCCGTCGCGCGAATTCGTGGTCGTCGGAAGGCAGCTGCTGACCGAGGATCAGGCCGGGGGCTGGTTCCGGCATGCGCAGCCCGATGGCGGGGACGATCTGCTGGTCTTCGTCCACGGCTTCAACACCCGTCACGAGGAAGCCGTCTATCGCTTCGCGCAGCTGGTCCATGATGCAGGGATCGAGGCCGCGCCCGTCCTGTTCACCTGGCCGTCGCGGGGGTCCGTCTTCGATTACCTTTATGATCGCGAAAGCGCGAATTTCTCTCGGGGGGCGCTGGAGCGTTCCATCGACGTCGCCGCCACCGCCCCCGAGGTCGGCAGCATCACGATCATGGCCCATTCCATGGGTGCCTGGCTGACGATGGAGGCGCTGCACCAGTCGGCGCTGCGAAATGGCGGGCTGTCGCCCAAGATCGCCAACGTGGTGCTGGCCTCGCCCGATATCGACATCGACGTGTTCATGCAGCAGCTGCGCGACATCGATACCGAACGCACGCGGATCACGATCTTCACATCGGTCGACGACCGGGCGCTTCTGGCGTCGCGCAGGCTTGCGGGCGGTGTCACGCGGTTGGGGCAGCTGGACCTGCAGAAGCCGGGGATCCTTGCCGCGATCGAGGATCGGGGCGTGACGGTCATCGATCTGAGCAAGCTGAAATCGAACGATCCCCTGAACCACAGCCGCTTTGCCAATAGTCCCGCCGCGGTGCAGATCATCGGGCGACGGCTGGCCGAAGGGCAGACGCTGTCGGAGGGCAGCCCCGGCATCGGCGAAACGCTGCAGGCCACCGCGGTCGGAACGCTGCGCACCGTCGGTTCGACGGTCGGCGCCGCGGGTGCGCTGCCGGCTGCCCTGATCAGCGATGCGGGGCGCGACGATCTGGGCGCCCGGATCGACGATGTGGCCGGCAACCTGGGCGGCACGGTCCTGACCGCCACGGGGCAATGACCGACCGCCCGCCAGTGAACCATGAAGATGAAAGCGACCCTTCGGCCCATGGCTGAACGACACCTCTCCACCCTGGGCTGCATGCCTGCCAAGAAACCAAGGTTTTCCATGAGATCCCTGACCGCCATCGCCCTGTGCCTTCTGACGGCCATTTCCGCCACCCGCGCCGCCGCGCAGGGTGACCAATCCGACGAGAACCTGCGCCCCGCCAAGCTGATGGTGCTGGAACGGTCGGCCGACGTGGTGAACCGCCGCTTCTTCGGCCGCATCACGGCGCGCAATACCGTCGATCTGTCCTTTCGCGCAGGGGGCCAGATCGAGGATCTGCCCGTCCGTGAGGGCGAGTTCGTCCAGCAGGGCGACATTCTGGGCAAGCTGGACACCGCGCCATTCGAGCGGGCCGTGCGCGAAGCCCGCGCCCAGCTGAACCAGGCCGAACGCCAGCTGGACCGGGTCAGCGAACTGGGCCCCCGCATCGTGCCCCAGGCCGATATCGAGAATGCCGAGACCGCGCGCGACGTGGCGCAGGTGGGCTATGACGATGCGCTGGACAACCTGGACGACGCGACGCTGCATGCGCCCTTCGATGCGCTGATCTCGCAGCGGCTGGCGGATCGCTTTGCCACGGTCGCCGCGGGCGAACCCATCGTCCGGGCCCATGACATGAGCGAGATCCAGATCGAGATCAAGGCGCCCGAGATCCTGTTCCGCCAGTTCGGCGGGCAACCCGAATTCACCGCCAGCGCGCAGCTTGCGCATGACGGCCCGCTCTATCCGCTGGAATTCCGCGAGCTGGCCGCCGAGGCGAGCGAGGTCGGTCAGAGCTATCGCGTCTCCTTCGCGCTGACGACCGAGGCCCCGGATTACCTGCTGCCCGGTTCCTCGGCCACGGTCCTGACCGAGATCCGCCGCGCCGACGACAAGGGCGTGCTGATCCTGCCGGCAAGCGCACTGAGCTTTGCGCCCGACGGGACGGCGCAGGTCATGGTCTTCACCCCCGACGAAGGGGATGCCGATACCGGCACCGTGACTGCACGGGACGTGGCCATCGAGCCTGCGACGGGCACCGATTTCCGCATGACGGAAGGGCCGGATGCAGGGACGACCATCGTCGCATCGGGGGCGTCCATGCTCTCGGATGGCGACCGCGTCCGCCGCTTCTCGGGCCTGTCGAATGACGGGGGGCAGCCGTGAATCTTGCACGCAAGGCGATCGAGGCATCGCTGATCACATGGCTGGTCATCATCGGCTGTCTGGGCGGGGGGCTCTGGGGCTATCTGACCGTGGGACGGCTGGAGGACCCGGCCTTCACCATCAAGACCGCGGTCGTGCTGACCAGCTATCCCGGCGCATCTGCGGCGCAGGTCTCGCGCGAGGTGACCGAACCGCTGGAATCCGCGATCCAGCAGATGGGCGTTCTGGACACCGTCACATCGTCGAACAAGCCCGGGGTGTCGCGGATCGACGTCGAGATCCTGCCGACGGTGGACGGATCCGAACTGCCGCAGGTTTGGGACGAATTGCGCAACCGTGTCGCCGATGCCTCGGCGCAGCTGCCCGACGGGGCGGGGCAGCCCATCGTGAACGACGATTTCGGCGATGTCTTCGGGATCTATTTCGCGGTCACCACGCCCGGCTTCTCGGATGCCGAGATCCACGACATCTCCAGCTATCTCCGCCGAGAGATCCTGACCGTCGAGGGCGTGTCGGACGTGTCCATCGCGGGCCTGCCCGAAGAGGCGGTCTATGTCATGCCCGACATGGCCATCGCGTCGAACCTGAACGTGCCGCCGGATGCGCTGACCCAGCAGATCGCGGCGGCCGCGCAGATCTCGTCCGCCGGTTCACTTGGCGATGACGGCAAGCGGTTCCAGCTGGACGTCCCGCGCGGCGCCGACAGTGTCGATGCGCTGCGCGAGCTGACGATCAACCTGGGCGACAGCACGGTCCAGCTGACGGATATCGCCGCCGTGGAACGCGGACGCGTGGATACGCCCAGCCAGATCATCCGCTTCAACGGACAAGAGGCCTTCACCCTTGGCGTGGCGGGGATCGCGTCCGAGAACATCGTCGATATCGGCAACCGGGTCGATGCCAAGCTGGAGATGCTGCGCGCCGATCTGCCCTATGGGGTCGAATTCAACCCGATCTATCAGCAGCATGTGGTCGTGGACGAATCCTCGAACGGGTTCCTGAAGAACCTCGCCATGTCGGTGGGCCTGGTGGCGGCGGTGCTGGCCGTGTTCATGGGGTGGCGTTCGGCGGTGGTCGTGGGGGCAACGCTGTTCCTGAACGTCGTGGGCACCTTCTTCTTCATGTCGCTCGGCGGGATCGAGATGGAGCGCATCTCGCTCGGGGCGCTGATCATCGCGATGGGGATGCTGGTCGACAACTCGATCGTGGTGGCCGAGGCCATGCAGATCAAGATGCAGGGCGGCCAGACATCGCGCGAGGCCGCGGACGAGGGTGCAAGCCGCATCCAGCTGCCGCTGCTGGGGGCGACCGTCATCGGCATCATGGCATTCGCGGGGATCGGATTGTCGCCGGATGCCACGGGCGAATTCATGTTCTCGTTGTTCGCGGTGGTGGGCATCTCCCTACTGCTGTCCTGGGTGCTTGCGCTGACGGTCACGCCGCTTCTGGCGCATTACGTCTTCAAGCGCGGCACGGGCGACGATGACGGCTACTCGGGCCCGATCTTCAACGCCTATCGTCGGGTGCTGGGTCTGGCGCTGAATGTCCGCTGGCTGTTTTTGGCGGGGCTGGTGGTCGTCACCGTGCTCTGCTTCCGGGGCTTCGCCTCGGTTCCCCAGCAGTTCTTCCCCGACAGCAGCACGCCGATCTTCTATGCCCATTACAAGCTGCCGCAGGGCAGCGACATCCACGAGGTGTCGCGCGACCTGCAGAAGGCCGAGGATTGGCTGCTGGAACGCGACGAGGTGACCTCTGTCGCCAGCTTCATCGGGGGCGGGGCCACGCGCTTCATGCTGACCTATACCCCCGAGGAATCGCTGCCGACCTATGGCCACCTGATCGTCCGGACCGACACGCTGGACGCGATCCCCATGCTGCTGGACGACCTGAACCGCTTCGGTCGCGAGGCGCTGCTTGCGGGCGAATTCCGGACCGAACGCCTGGCCTTCGGTCCCGGTGGCGGGGCCCCGATCGAGGCCCGCATCTCGGGGCGCGATCCGAAGGTGCTGCGCGACCTGGCCCGGCAGGTGGTGGATGCCATGAAGGCGCAGGATGCGCCCTTGATGGATATCCGCACCGACTGGCGGGAATACGAACCCGTGCTGATCCCGAACTATGCCACGCAGCGGGCGCAGACGGCGGGGATCACCCGGGCAGATATCTCGGATGCCAGCCTGATGGCGACCGAGGGCATGGCCGTCGCGACCTATCAGGAGGATGACCGCAAGATCCCCATCCGGCTGCGGACCCGCGACTTCGACGAGACGCCGGACCTGACCGAGCAGCTGATCTATTCCAGCGCGGCGGGCGATTACCTGCGGATGGAGCAGCTGATCGACGACCTGGAATGGGAACCGCGCAACACGCTGATCCAGCGCAGGAACCGGGTGCCGACCATCACGGTCGAGGCCGGGCTTCCAAGCGGCACCAACGCTTCGGCGGTCTTCGCATCCATCCGCGGCGCGATCGAGGCGGTGCCGATGCCCAGGGGCTATGCGCTGGAATGGGGCGGCGAACACGAGAACAGCACCGAAGCGCAGGAAAGCCTGGGCGGGCAGCTGCCCGTGACGATCCTGATCATGGTCCTGATCTCGATCCTGCTGTTCCGCCGGTTGCGTCAGCCGCTGATCGTCTGGCTGCTGGTGCCGATGGCGGTGAACGGCGTGGTCATCGGGTTGCTGATGACAGGGCTTCCCTTCTCGTTCACGGCGCTTCTGGGGCTGCTGTCCCTGTCGGGAATGCTTCTGAAGAACGGCATCGTCCTGGTCGAAGAGATCGATCTGGTCCGTGGCGAGGGCGTTCCCTTCCGCGAAGCCATCATCGAGGCCTCGACCTCGCGCTTGCGGCCTGTCGTGCTGGCGGCGGCGACGACGATCCTGGGAATGGTGCCCCTGCTGTGGGATCCGTTCTTCGCGTCGATGTCGGTGACGATCATGGGGGGGCTTGCCTTCGCGACGATCCTGACCCTGATCGCCGCGCCGACGCTCTACTTCGTGCTGTTCAGCAAGGAACGCAAGTTGGAGGCCGCTTGAACCTTTCCCTGCCCTGGGCGCCCTGGGGCACCTGGGGCAGGATGCCCGGGGGCGATGATCCGCCGCCCCCGCTTTTCAACCCGTCATGTCGAAGATGTCGATCCGAAATCCGTCATGTCGATGCGTCGCGGGCTGACCCAGGATGCCGGCAAGAAGGTCGATCGCCGCATTGCCGTCCAGCTGTTCGTCCGTGGGTCCGGTCCAGTTGACAGCGATGATGCGGCCGCTTGCGTGCCGCCGCAGCCATTCGCCCAGATCGCCGATTTCCTCGGGCGTCAGGAAATAGAGAACCTCGGATAGCAGAACCAGGTCCGGGCGCAGCGGGGGAAGGGCGGCAGGTGCCTGACCTTCGATGAAGGTCACGTTGGATTGCGGGGCCAGCGCCATGCGGGCCGAGGCCATGGCCGCCGGAATGCATTCCATCAATGTCAGATGACCGCATCGCGGGGCCAGAAGGGCCGCCAGGGTGCCGTTTCCGCAACCGATCTCCAACGCCTGATCGAAGGGGCCGGGGCCGATGATGTCCAGGGTCGCGGCATATTTGGCCGCCTCATAGGCGCTGGTTCGGTGCTGCCAAGGATCGTCGCTGGCAGCATAGAGACCGGTCAGATGCGCAAGAACCTCTTCACAGGGCAAGGATCACCTCGGGGTATGACAGGAAATGCTGCTGGTGCGCCTCGCTCATCACGAAGCCGTCGGGGTCGTCGTCGATCATCTTCGTCATCTGACTGCGATGGCAGGCCAAGGCACGGGCCTTGGCGGCGGCTGCCTCGGGGGTCGTGCGCAGATGGACCGCCGGGGCGGTGGCATCGGTGAAGCGACCCCATATCGGATAAAAGCGCAGCAAGATGTCGGGCCGAAGATCCGCGATCAGCCGGGCAAGCGCCGCGCAGCTTTCGTGGTCGATATGCGGATCGCCGCCCCAGCTGGCCAGAAGCATGGCGCGGGGGGGCATCATTGCCGCGATCCGTTCGGCGGCCGCCGCATCGCGCGGCGCATGGCAGTCCGGGTATCCCAGCCAGGTCACATCGGCATCGGGCGCAAGAATGGCGCAGGCCGCGCGCAGTTCCGCCTCGCGCAGGCGGGCAATCCGGTCGGGGGGATATTCGCGCGACCCGGGATGCGAGGCCGACCCGTCGGTGACGCAGATGATGCTGCAGGCGGTTCCCATGCGCGCGGCATCGAACAGGATCGCCCCGCAGCCGAGCGTCTCGTCATCGGGATGCGGGGCAAGGACCACCAGCGGGCGGTCCTGCACCAGTTCGGCCACGGTGATGGTCGGGGCGACGGCGATGTGATCCAGAAAACCGCTCATCCGATCCACCTTGCCTCCAGTTCGGGATCGCCCGCGATACGGGCCGTCGATGCAAGCGTCAGCCCGTCCGGGTTGGCCTGGCGCAGGTAAAGCCCCAGGTCCCGCCTGATGCGGTCCGCAGGATGGCCGGTGGCGAAGGATGCCGCACCCAGGGCCTGATCCACCAGGGTCATCAGCTGGGCCGCTTCCTCGGCCGTGCGCAGCCGCGCAAGGATCGAGGCCTGGGCATCCGCGGCACTGGCCTGCGGGCGCTCGATGGTGCAGGCCGCCTGCGCCAGCCAGAGGCGCGCCGTCTCGCAGGCGGTGATCATGCGGTGCAGCCGCATCGCCTGCAGGGGCGCATCGATCTGCCCCCGGCGGCGCAGCTGCGCGGTCGTGATGGCGGTCAGGCGACGCATCGCGCCCAGCTGGACGGCGGCATAGCGCCAGACCCCGCCATGGAAATGCGGCTCGGCCAGATAGCAGTCGGGATCGCCCAGCATGGTCGCGTCCGAAAGCGGCACACCGTTCAGATCGCAGCGCCCCGAGGCAGTCGATTTCATGCCCGACATGTGCCATTCCTCGGGGAACAACCGTCCGGCCAGCGCCGTGCGCGGCAGAAGCAGCAGGTGCAGTCCCTCGTCGGACCGGGCGGTGACGATGATCTGATCGAGCACATCGGCACCGCTGGCGAACAGCTTCTGACCGCGCAGCATCCCGTCCTCGATCCGCACGGGGTCGGGACCGTCGGCCCCCCAGATGCCATGCAGCTCGCCCCTTGCGGCGGCATCGGTCGGGCCGCCATGCAGTTGCAACAGCTTCACCGCGTTCACGTGACCCTCGAAGATGCGCCCGGCGGGCAGGCTGGCATGGCCCACCCGCACCAGCGCGTCCAGCAGGTCCAGCGGATTTTCGGGGTGATGCGCCAGCGACATGCAATCGGCCAGCAGCCCGCTGTCGTGCAGGGCGGCCGCCAGTGCGGGCCCGGAAGGACCGTCATGGGTATCGTCGGGCAGCGACTGCAGAAGGTCCCCGGCCAGTTCCGCAGACCTCATGCCGCCACCACCCTGTTGCGGGACTGCCAATCGTCGAATTGCGGGCGGATGGTTTCGTCGAACAGATGCGTCAGGACAGGCAGCGCAGCCTCGAGGTCGGATGCCCGCATCTGCGGTCCGTGCGGGCGGCTGCGATCGGGGAACATAACGCCGCGACCCGCCATCGCGTCGCGCCACAGCTTCGCCAGAAGCTCGGGCGGCAGCATCGCCTGATCTGCCAGGGGGTCGGCATCGCTCATTCGCTGGCGCAGGCATTCGGCCATTCCGCCGATCGCCCGTCCGCGCAGCCGTCCCGAAACACGTGCCTTCATCGCGTCGCAGTAGCGGACGACAAGACCGCCCATCTCGGCCCGGTGGACCATGGCGCGATCCTCGCTGTGATGCAGGTCGGGCAGACCCCCGACCGAGATGAAGGCGTCGGCGCGGATCGCCATGCAGGCGCCGGATTCCATGTAATGAGGCCGCGCCGAACCGATCGCCTGCCGCCCCGCGACCTGGTCCATCCGGTGGCGGATCTCATGGAGCAGCAGGGAATAGGAGCGTTCGGCATTGGTGATCCTGGCACCCGAGGGCGTGGCGATGACACGAGGCACGCGCGCGGCGATCCGCCCGCAGACAAGATCCGCGCCCGCATTCCCGGTATTCAACGCCGAGGCGATCCACATCGGATCGGGAACCGTGTCGGCATCCGTGGTCATCAGCAATCCGCGCGACATTGCCGCCATCCGCATGGCAAGGCCACGGGCGCGGCCCGCGCTTGCGTCCTCGGGGGCGAAATCGACCGTCGCGACCTGCACCTCCAACGCGGGGTGGTCGAATGCCCGTGCGATCGCCGCACTGGCATCGGTCGTGTTGTTGACCAGCATCAGAACCCTGACCGGCAGGGGCGCCATCGCTGCGGCAACCCCAAGCGCCGAGAGCAGTTTGGGAAGCCTTGCGGCCTCGTTGCGGACGGGCACCGCGATGGCGATGTGGTCGATGGCGTGAAGGGTCGTGGCGGAACAGGCGATGGGTGCGGCACCATCCATCGGGCGTCTCCTCTGGCTGCTGCGACCCAACAGCGCGGATGGCCTTATCGTTCCTGTAATAAAAGGCAATTCGTTTAGGGGCGCGGAACCGCGCCCTAACGTGCGACCATCTCGAAGCAGTGGGGCATCATCCGGGCGACCTTCTTCAGGTCGTCCAGGACGCCGCGCAGATGGGTGCGGACCGAATCCTCGGCGGCCTGCGCATCGCCTGCGGCGATCGCCTCGACGATGGCGGCGTGCTGATCGACCAGGTGATCGACCGGGAATTCGCCTGCCGTCAGGTGGCGCACGCGGTCCATCTGCATCTTGATCGGCTGGATATGCGCCCAGACGCCTGCCCGTCCGGCAGCCCCCGCAAGGGCCTGATGGAACCGTTCGTCCAGCGCGAAGAAGGACGACCCGTCGCCATCGCGCGCATTGCGCTGTTCGGTCACCAGATCGCGCAGCATGCCGATGGTCGCGGCATCGGCGGTCCGCGCGGCGATGCGGGCGATGTCGGCCTCGACCGCCTCGCGGACGAACTGGCCCTGCGTCACGTCATACATGTTGATCTTGCAGACGAACGTCCCGCGCTGAGGCCGGATTTCGACCAGCCGCTCGCCCGCAAGCTTGATGAACGTCTCGCGGACGGGTTGGCGCGACAGGCCGTATGCGGCCGCGATCTCCTGCTCGGACAGGCGCGTGCCGGGCTGCAGGCCCCCGCTGACGATGCGGTTGCGCAGATCGGCGATCAGCTGCGTGCCGATGGGGGCCGTGGCTTCGATGGTGGCGACTGTATCCATGCCCCACTCATACCCTGTCGGGCCGTGCCTCGACAAGCTGAGATATACTACCATACTTGTAATCAGGATTGCGCTGATCTAGAGATCGGGCAGGGAAGAGGGAGGAATCATGCAGCAGACATGGCGCTGGTTCGGCCCCCGTGACGGGGTCGGGATCGAGGATATGCTTCAGGCGGGCGTCGAAGGGGTGGTATCCGCACTGCATCACCTGCCCACGGGCATGGTCTGGACCCCGGCCGAGATCGCACAGCGCCAGCGGCAGATCGCGACCCGCCCCGACGGCACGCCTTCGGGTCTGGCATGGGACGTGGTCGAAAGCCTGCCGGTATCCGAGGATATCAAGCGCCAGACCGGGGATTGGCGCGCGCATCTGCAGAACTATGCCCAGAGCCTTCGGAACCTTGCGGAAGCGGGGATCTCGACGATCTGCTACAACTTCATGCCGGTCCTCGACTGGACCCGCACCGATCTGGCGTGGCGCGTCGCCCATGGCGGGACGGCCATGCGTTTCGACCTGATCGATTTTGCGGCCTTCGACATCCATATCCTGAAACGCCCCGGCGCAGCGCAGTCCTTCCCCGCGGCGGTTTCGGCTGCCGCCGAGGAACGCTTTGCCGCAATGGACGATGCCCGCCGGGATCAGCTGACCGGCAACGTGGTCTTCGGCCTGCCGGGCGCGGCCGAGAATTTCAGCCTGGCGGACGTGCGCGACCATCTTGCGCAATATGCCGACATTCCGACCGAGCGCCTGCGCGCGAACCTGATCGATTTCCTGTCCGAGATCGCCCCCGAGGCCGAACGCCTGGGGATGCGGCTGTGCTGTCATCCCGACGACCCGCCCTTTCCGCTGCTGGGCCTGCCCCGGATCATGTCGACCGAGGCCGATTACCGCGCGATCCTGGATGCGGTCGATCTGCCGTCGAACGGGGTCACGCTGTGTTCGGGATCGCTTGGGGCGCGCGCGGACAACGACCTGCCGGGGATGATGCGCCGCCTGGGCGACCGCGTGCATTTCCTGCATCTGCGCAACGTCACACGAGAGGACGAGGGTCTGCCCTGTTCCTTCCACGAGGCCGAGCATCTGGGCGGCGGGACGGACATGGTGGCGCTGATCCATGCGATCCTGGCCGAAGAGGCACGCCGCCGCGAGGCCGGGCGCGCCGATGCCTCGATCCCGTTCCGTCCCGACCACGGGCAGGACATTCTCGACGATCTGAAGCGGAACTCTCAGCCGGGCTATCCGGCCATCGGTCGACTGAAGGGGCTGGCCGAATTGCGCGGCATCGTGACGGCCCTGTCGCATCCACTTGGAGGTGGAAAATGATCGAAGGTCAGGACATCGTCGCAGCCTGCGAGGGTTTTGCAAGTCGTCGCATTCCCGCGTGGCTGAAGGCTGCATTGCCACCGGGCACCGGCCCCGCTCCGGTGATCGAGGCATTGGGCGATGACGGCCCGCGCACGACGCTGGCGCAATGCCGGACGGTCTTCGCCCTGGCGCATCTGGCGCGCGTGGCGCATATTCCCGAACTGCTGATGGCGGCCGAACGCATCCAGGGCTTTGTCGTGCAGCATCTGCGGGACGGCGATTGGGGGCATCGCTTCGCGGTCGCGCCGGACGGAACCGCGCTGGACGATCCGGCCAGCCGCCTTCGCCGCAGCTATGATCAGAGCTTTGCCCTGCTGTCGGTCGCGGCCCTGATCCGCGCGGGATCGGACAGTGCCGACGCAGACGACCTGGACCGGATCTGGGGGTTCATCGAGACCCTGATCGACCCCGAGACCGGCGCCCTGTGGGAGGATGACCGCGGTCCCGACAGTGCGCAGCTTCGCGCCCAGAACCCGCAGATGCACATGCTCGAAGCGCTGCTCGAGGCCTATTCCGCGACGAACGACCGGATATGGCTGGAACGTGCGGCCCATTTCGTGGGGATCGGCAGCCGCCATTTCATCGACCCCGAAACCGGTGCCGTGCGCGAATTCGTCGGTCGCGATCTGGAACCCCTGCAGGATGCGACCGGGCAACGGCGCGAACCCGGGCATCAATACGAATGGGCATGGCTTCTTCACTGTCATGCGGATCTGTCGGGCGACGACGCGCCCCGCGCGCTTGCACACCGCATGAAATCCTTTGCCGAGGCCCATGGCCTGCGGCGGGGCGGCGAACTGGACCTTGCGCCCTTCGACGCGGTCGATGCGGCAGGACAGGTGACCGAAGCGACGCATCTGCTGTGGCCCCTGACCGAGGCCGGCAAGCTCTATGCCCTTCTGGGGGATCGCGAAGCGGCGCTGCGGATGGGGCAGCTGATCTTCGGCGCCTATTTCGCGCCGGGGCAGGAACCCCGCTGGATCAACCAGCTGGACGGCGAGGGTCGCACGACATGGGACGCCGCGCTGACGCGGCTTCTCTATCACGTGGCGATCTTCGTCACCGAAGGGCATCGCGCAGGCTTCTGGAGGATGGAAGGCCCGCGCGGCTGATGCCCGCGATGCGACAGGAAACACCGAGAGAGTTCAACGAGGAGGAGACCCCAATGACCCATCTTTTCAAGGCGACCGCAGCTGCCGTTCTGGCGCTGGCCGTGTCACCCGCGATGGCGCAGGATTTCAAGCTTGCGCTGTCCACCTCGCAGCCATCGACCGACCCGATGGTCATCGCGATGGAGGAAGCCAAGGCTGCCATCGAGGAACGCAGCGAAGGCCGCATCGGGATCACCATCTATCCCAGCTCGCAGTTGGGCGAGGATAACGACGTGCTGGAACAGATCCGCGGTGGTGCCCCCATCGCGGCACTGGTCGATGCGGGTCGCCTGACGCCCTTCCAGAAGGAACTGGGCATCCTTGCCGCACCCTATCTGGTCGAGGACTATACCGGCTATGCCGCGATCACGGATTCGCCCGTCTTCCAGGGCTGGGCCGACGACCTTGCCGAAAGCTCGGGGATGCGGCTGATGAACTACAACTGGTTCCAGGGCACGCGCCAGATGTTCACCAAGAAGCTGATAGAGGGCCCGGACGATCTGTCGGGCGTGCGCGTGCGCACCATCGATGCGCCGGGCTGGATCGCGACGGTCGAGGCGATGGGCGCGACGCCCGCACCCATGGCCTGGTCCGAGGTCTATTCCGCGCTGCAGCTGGGTGCCATCGACGGTGCCGAGGCACAGCTGACCGGCGCCTTCGGCATCAAGCTGCACGAGGTCTCGACCAATGTGGCCTTCACGAACCACATCCAGCTGTTCACCGGCCTCGTCACGTCCGAGGACTGGTACAAATCGCTGCCCGAGGACCTGCGGACCATCCTGGACGAGGAACTGAAGGCCGCGGGCGACCGTGCGACCGAAGGCACCGTCGCCAAGCTGGCCGAGGTCCAGTCCGAGATGGAGGCCGCCGGCGTCGCCTTCAACGAGCTGGACATCACCCCGTTCCGCGAGGCGACCGCGGGCGTCTATGAGACGCTCGGGCTGGTCGAGGCGCGCGAGGCGCTGCAGCCCTATCTGGCGCAATAAGCCGATCAGCCCGCCCCCGACAGGTTCGGGGGCGGGGCACCGATGCGAACGGGGGATCACGTGAGTTTCTGGAGAATATTCGACCTTGTCGAACGGACCGCAGCACTGCTGGCCCTTGTGGGCGTGGTGCTGGCGGTGCTGATTGCAGGGGTCGGGCGCAGCCTTGGCTGGCCCGTCGCCGCCGCGCCGCAATACGCGCAGCTGGCATTGATCTGGTCATGCATGCTGGGCGCCGACATCGCCGCGCGCGAAGGGCAGCATATCCGCGTGGGCGCCATCTTCGACGCGCTGCCCCCGACGCTGCGCCGTCTGCTCTCGGGGCTGATCCTTGCGCTGATCCTGCCGTTCCTGGCCTTCGTCGCCTGGCAGGGATGGTTCCTGGCCATCGACAACTGGCAGCGCGAACTGGGCGCATCGGGCCTGTCCTACGGATTGGTGACGCTGGCCCTGCCGGTCGGGGCGGTGCTGCTGATCCTGTCGCTGGTTCGCCGCCTGATGGCCGAGGGGCTGGTCGGTCTGTTCGATCAGCTGGCGCATCTGGACGTCCCCCCCGAGGACCTCGCGAAGGAGGAAATCCTGTGATCTCGACCCTCATCCTCGTATTGGCCCTGGGGCTGATCGCCATCGGGATGCCCGTGGCCTTCGCCATCGGTATCGCAGGCACGTCCTATTTCCTGCTGCCCTCGACCTTCCTGCCGGATTCCACATCCGTCCAGCGGATCGTGGCCGTCAGCCAGTCCTTTCCGCTGCTGGCGGTGCCGCTGTTCATCCTGCTGGGCAACCTGATGAACGGCTCGGGCATCACCGAGCGTCTGATCCGCCTGTCCACGACCCTGGCCGGCTGGATGCGGGGCGGGCTTGCGCAATCCTCGATCCTGCTCAGCGCGCTGATGGGGGGCGTGTCGGGATCGGCCGTCGCCGATGCCGCGATGCAGGCCCGCATCCTGGGCGTGCCGATGGTGGCGCGTGGATATTCGCCGGGCTTCGCGGGATCGCTGCTGGCCATCGGTGGGCTGATCACCGCGACCATCCCGCCCAGCCTGGGGCTGATCCTCTATGGCTATCTGGGCGAGGTGTCGATCGGGCGCCTCTTCATCGCGGGCATCGTGCCGGGCGTGCTGCTGACCATAGCGCTGATGCTGACCACGACCATCGTGGCCCGCAGGCGCGGCTATGTTCCCGAAAAGGAAAGCGCACCGACCCTGTCCGAGATCTGGCGCGACTTCATCCACGGTTTCTGGGCGGTGCTGTTCCCCGTCTGGCTGCTGGTCGGCATCCGCTTCGGTTTCTTCACCCCGTCCGAGGCCGGCGCCTTCGCCATCGCCTATACGCTGGTGGTGGGGATGTTCATCTATCGCGAGCTGACCCTGCGCCGCGTCTATGAAGCCTTCATGCAGACGCTGAGCGATATCGGGATGATCATGCTCATCATCCTGTTCTCGGGGACGTTCGGCTATGTCATCACCTTCGAACGCGTCCCGCAGGACATCGCGGAATTCGCCCTGACCGCACTGACCAATCCGACGGTGCTGCTGTTCGTCGTGGCGGGCTTCCTGCTGGTTCTGGGCATGCTGATCGAGGCGACCGTGCTGGTCATGCTGCTGACGCCGATCCTGGTACCGGTCGTCACGGCGGCGGGCATCGATCCGGTGCATTTCGGGCTGATCATGATGACGCTGGTGACCTTCGGCGGCATGACGCCCCCGGTCGGCGTCTCGATGTTCACGGTCTGCGGGATCCTGCGCTGTTCGTATCGCGACTATACGGTCGAGGCGCTGCCGTTCATCGCGGCTGTCCTGGGCACGGTGGTTCTGATGATCCTGTTCCCGGGCGTCGTGATGTGGCTTCCGAACTGGCTGATGTAGAATGACGTCCGGGGGCGATGACGCCCCCGGACATTCCTGGGTCATGCGGGCGCAGGCTTGCGCAGCAGCAGCCCGAGCGTCCCGAGCGCTCCTTGTGCGCTCTCGCCCTCGGCCCGGACCTCGCGCGGTTCGCCCAAGGTGTCGAGCACGCTGACCGCCGCGCACCATCCCATCGCCTTGGTCGGATCGTAGCTGAGGCTGAAGTGCTTGCAGCCGTGATGTGCCGACATCGCCTCGTCGATCATCTGTTCCAGTGTCATTTTGGTGATCCTCCCGTCGTCATCGCATTTGCGTGGCCGCGAGTGCGGCGAATGACAACCCTACGACCCGGACGGGTCGATGGTTCCGGGATCCATCAAATGTTTAGGCGCCGCATCCCCCGGCGCGTGTTTGCGCCGGGGGGTTGGGGTGGTTCAGGCCATGATGGCGTTGAGGGTTTCGGAGGGGCGCA
>NZ_JAHKQB010000031.1 GCF_018860625.1 Paracoccus sp. C2R09 | reverse complement strand
GCAAACCCGGCGCGGTTCACTAGCCTCGACGGGCTCACCCCGTGGGAATGTCACCAACGGTCAGTAAAGGGCCAAACCCTGAACAGAGCGAACTAAAGAACGCGGACTCTATGGGGAGCAGGTCACGAGCCACACACCACAGCAATCAGCGTCCCGAGGCCCCCTTAGGGCTGGCATAGGCTGAGATTGCGAAGGAATTCAACTTCGCGAGAGCGAAACTTCGCCGCGATCACCCGATTGTTGGCGTGAGAGCTTTTTGCAATCTTGATGTTGCGCCCCGCGTTGCTCTTTTCAATCTTACCGTGCTGCGAACGCGATACCTAATGCAAGATACGGCGCGGGGGTGACGCGAGCGTCGCTTGGACACTGCATCGATCCATCAGGGTCTGTTCGGTCCGGAGCCGACCCCCACGCACAGTCTTTGTGCTGCTGCACAGCTTGTCCATCCCGGACTTCGACGCCTGACGCAGCGAGATAAAGCAGGCATAGTTTGCTGTGCGGGCCGCATTCAACAGGTGGCCACAGCACATGTTCAGTCCTTTCTGTGTCTTTATAAGCAGCATGCAATGTGCTGGAGCGGAAGCAGCTGGGGACACGCGTGCCCGCGTCTCCCATTATTTCAGGCCCCTGCCGGAACGCGGCCAAGTCCTTGATCACCGCGCAGCAGCTTTGAAGAGCCTGGATTTCGCCTTACAGGTGTTGATTGCTAGAAGCGCGCAACGCTAACGTGCAATAGTATTCCAGATCTTCTGCTGCGAGGTTACCAGTGCTCGAACGATTTAGCTTTGCCGCGGCATTCTTAATTGGTGTCATCGTCGGCCCTCAGGACGGCGCAGCTATCCAGATATCGAGCAGTTATCAGGAAGCAACGCAGTTCATGCCGGCCAGTCTGACAGTGAAATTGTCCGGCGAGATCGTGCAGGGTGACGCTACCGCGCTGGAGGCAGAACTGCTGCGCTACGAAAGCCGGCCCATCAACCACATCAGCTTCGAGTTCGACAGCCCCGGCGGCGCACTCATGGAGGGCATTCGGATCGGCCAGGTCATTGCATTGCGACCTGAGGACACCTCGTCACGAATTGCCGGTAGCAGCGCGCCAATCTGCGCCAGCGCATGCGTCTACGCCTATATCGGATCCGACTTCAGGTTCATTGAGGAGGGTGCCGAACTGGGCGTCCACCAGTTCTACACCCAGAACGAGCTGACCGGATCGGACGCCTTGGCAATGGGGCAGGAACTGACCTCGATCATCCTCACCTATCTCCAAGGCCGCGGGGTCGCCACCGAGTTTCTCGCGGACATAGTCTCCGCGCGCGGCGAGAGCATGGTCTGGGTCAATCACCAACGGCTTGCCGATCTCGGCGTCGTTTCTCAGGGGGTGAAAGGGCAATGGGTCGAATATGTGAACTATGAGGGAGAGATTTCGCTGCGCGTCGAGCAGGATGCCTTCGTGGGCCAGAACAAGATCATCATCGGCTGCGGTGATCAGGGTCCATACGGGATGGCGTTTCTCGAAGAGCCTCCCATGCCGTTCGCCGGGCCATTCATGGTGCATGCAGGCGGCTACGATCACACGATCCACGAGTTCGGCTATATCGAGCACGGGAACGGAGTGACCATTGCGGGGTTCCAGATCACCCCGCAGGTGGCGGCAGAGATCGCCGGGGCCTCGGCAATCGGCGGCAAGGTCTTCAACCTGGACAAAACCATCTCCTATGGCTTTTCCGGCGAGGTCGTGGATCCCAAGATCCGCGACATGGTCGACGGCTGCATGCGCCGTTTTTTCCGCAATGCTCCGCCGCCATCACCAACACCGGTGCCCATACCGCGCATGACCCGGCAGAGTGGAATGGATCTTCGCGGTGCGGATCTCTTGGCCAACGGCATCAGAAACATTTCGCTCGATGAATGCGAGCGGCAGTGCCTTGCAGCCTCGGACTGCGCCGCAGTGAGCTATGTCATCGACATGCAATGGTGCTGGCCAAAAGGCTATGGCGGGGCGCCGATTCAAGATCCTGGCATCATCTCTTCATTCCGCTGAGCGCTGATTGCCTCACCTGACCGGTTCAAATAATTTTGCGACCGTGAATGAAGGTGCGCAGATTGACCGATGTTCGGGCTAAGCCATAGAAAAGATGCGCAACCACTCAATGAACGCCCATTCCTCTTCCGGTGCCTAGCCGTCCCGTCCCGGCATCTGGTGTATCGGGTTCAAGATGAATCTGTCCGGCTCTGAAGTAACCAGCAGGTAAGGACCGCAGCTCTAGCGACGGCCTTCGCCTCTTTGGATTGCGGCACCCAGTTCCATGGCATCAGCTCGTCAAGACGGTTGAGCTTATGGTCGCCGATACGGGCTAGGATGTCTGCCAGATCAGCTTCGGAATCGTGGCCGCTGATCTTTGCGCTTTCGATGATCGTCATGGCTCTCGCGAGGGTTTCACCCCGGCATCGGCCCCGGCGATTTCGACCAATCACCACAGGCTTGATTGCCCGCTCGGCCGGGTTATTGTCGATGGACAAGCGACCTTCTTCAGGAAGAGCGTGAAGGAGGGTCAGCGGCGTAGCGGAAGGATTTGGCCAGTGCGCTCTTTCCGGAGACCCGACCGAGCTGGACCTCCGACCACGTATTAAAGTTCTCCGCCAGAGGGCGCGTGCGGGTCTGCCTGACGCGCCGACGCACTTCGCTGGAGCAGCCGGTGATCACGCGTCCGATGTCGTAGAGCGCCGATACGGTCCAGCGCCTCCCGGGCGATCTCATACTTGGTGCCGATTCGGATATCGTAGAGGTCCTGGCGCAGGTGTGCCCAGCAGGCGGCCTCGCGCCCGGCGACACCGCCGAATGGAAGATGGAGATGACCGAGGGCCGGACAGCGCAATATCTGATGACCGTCGAAGGCGGCCGGGTGAACTTCGACCTCCACGGCCACGGCGGCGGCAATTCCGTCACCTGCGAAAAGGGCCGCGGCTCGACCGGTGAGGAAGGCGAGTTCACCGCCGAGTTCGACGGCGACCACGGCTGGTTCTGGCGCAACCGCGACAAGTCGGATGTGACGGTCCGAGTTCAGGTCCGCGGCGATTACCAGGTGTTCAAGGACGCAAGCTAACACATCGCAGCAGCCATTCATGCGTCATGCAGCGAATGGCTGCTCTCCGCCCTACTTGACGAACTAAGTGCCTATGGCACTACGTCGGCGACGATTGACCGTTTCGTTCTTCTGAGACTTGTGCGTGCAGCTGGACCACCTGTCTATTTCCTCCCCGGGGCTAGAACAGCCCCGATCTCTCCAAGCTGCGTCGGGCACAGTATGCATTTCGGCAGCTCGCTTGGTGAATTTCACAGGTCAATCTGAAAAACCCCAGGTTGCTGTGCCGAGTGACCCGGAGCACGCTCAGTTCGCATCATGCTTCTCGCTGTCGAGGTCGTCATACCATGCGGCATAACCCGTGTTCCTGACCATCTTGCGGTTCAGGTCCGGCGCTCCATCCGTCCACCATACCGGCCCACGCTCACCTAGCGCGTGTTTCGCAGCATCCACTTCACCGCGCGCTTCTTCCTCGGCCTTCTGGTTACCCGCAGCCAGCGCGGCTTTCACGGCGCGTCGTGCGTCCATCAGCTTTTGTGTCAGGTGTTTCTGTTCTGCCTTTGCCAGGTTTGGGTTCGTTGCACGCCAAAGCCGCCCGCGCACGACAATGTAGCGCCGATCCGGAGTGTGCAGCGGCATCACTCCACCTCGATCAGCATATTGTCGTCCAACGGGCGCTGCAGGCGTCGCGCCTCGGACCAGTCTGCGGTCAGCCAAGTTTCGAGCTCTGAGGCCTGTGGCAGGATCACCGGCATGGCC
>NZ_JAHKQB010000008.1 GCF_018860625.1 Paracoccus sp. C2R09 | reverse complement strand
ATGCCGGGACTGAACACCTAAGCACACCTTGTATCAGCTTCGCCCGAGCGCGGCCTGCAGCGGTGGTAGTCCGACAGGAAAGCTTGGGACGGGCTTAATCGGCCGCGCCGTCGGGTTTCGCCCGTTGCAGCATGCCGAACAGATCGCGCGGGTCGTCGGGGTCCGCGATCATATCCAGCGGCATGAAGAACGGCGTCCCCACGATGGCCTTGGCGATGAAACGCAGGGCGCTGAAATCCTCGATGGCAAAGCCCACGCTGTCGAACAGGGTGATCTGCCGCGCGTCGCTGCGACCGGGCATCTGTCCAGCAATGACCTGCCACAACTCGGTCACGGCGTGGTCGGGGTCCAGTTGTTGGATCTCGCCCTCGATCCGGGTCTGCGGCGGGTATTCGACAAAGATCGACGAGCGCAGCAGAATGTCACGGTGCAGCTCGGTCTTGCCGGGGCAATCGCCGCCAATGGCGTTGATATGCACGCCAGCGCCGACCATGTTGTCGGTCAGGATTGTCGCATACTGCTTGTCGGCGGTGCAGGTGGTGATGATCTGGCTGCCTTCGACGGCCTCTTGCCCGGACCCGCATTGCACCACCGTCAGACCGCTATCCGCCAAATTTCGGGCACAACGCGCCGTTGCAGTCGGATCGGTGTCATAGAGCCGCACGGTGTCAATCCCGCAGACCGCCTTGAAGGCCAGGCACTGGAATTCGGACTGCGCGCCATTGCCGATCATCGCCATGGTCCGCGCGCTTTGGGGGGCAAGGTGCTTGGCCGCCATGGCGCTGGTGGCCGCCGTGCGCAATGCGGTCAGGATCGTCATTTCGCTCAGCAGTTTGGGATAGCCTGTCACCACATCGGCGAGAACGCCGAAGGCGGTGACAGTCTGCAGACCGTCGGCGGTGTTCTTGGGGTGACCGTTGACATATTTGAACCCATAGGTTTCGCCGTCCGAGGTCGGCATTAGCTCGATCACACCGATTTCGGAATGCGAGGCGACGCGGGGCGTCTTGTCGAACGTTGGCCAGCGCAGGAAGTCGGCCTCGATCTCTGCGGCAAGGTCGGTCAGCATCTTTTCGACACCGATATGATGAACAAGGGCCATCATATCGGCGACCGAGACGAAGGGGACATAGGCAAGTCTTGAGGGAAGCGGGGACATAGGATGCTCTCTTAGCTTTTTAGGGGGCGTGCGCTTAGGTGAAGCCCCGCGATCATGCAGCGGACGGAACCGCCGGCGTGTTCGATGGTGGGAATGTCCAGCGGTAACAGGGTTACGTGGCGCTCCAGCGTTGCGCGCTGGCCCCCGTCCAGCGACCGCAGCGCGCGCGACGACAGTGCCAGCACCAGACCGTCGCGGCCCTGCAGTTCGATTGCATTTCCGGCAAATTCGGCAATCTGGGAATAGCCGAGCGGAATGATGTCGCGTTCGCCCCGGCGCAGGCGTTCGGCCACTTCGTGGCGGCGTGCTGTATCGGGGATGCAATCTAGACCGATCATCGCGAAACCGGTGCCGATGCACAT
Organism: Paracoccus sp. C2R09; assembly: GCF_018860625.1. Lineage (GTDB taxonomy): Bacteria > Pseudomonadota > Alphaproteobacteria > Rhodobacterales > Rhodobacteraceae > Paracoccus. The sequence continues at coordinate 1,191 of NZ_JAHKQB010000008.1, read as the reverse complement.
CACGACATTGGTGTGATAGATCAGCTGGCCGGTCGCATCGACCGCGTCGAAGACCACCGGCTCATAGTTGAAATGCGTGCAGAACCGTTCCAGCAGGATCTCGCTGGTGCGCCTTGACCGGGCGGCATAGGCGACACGCTCGAGGTGGTCGATCACCATCGCGCCGGTGCCTTCAAGGAACAGACCGTCCTGTTCCAGCCCCGAGTAATCGATGACGTCCTGCACCCGGTATCGTTGCTTGAGCATTTCCAGCACATCCGCACGGCGTTCGGCCCGGCGGTTGGTCGAATACATCGGATAGACTGCCACATGCCCGCCCGAATGGGTCGAGAACCAGTTGTTGGGAAAGACCGAATCCGGGGTTTTCGCGCCCTCGTCCTCGAACAGATGCACCTGCACGCCTGCCGCCTGCAGGGCATCCGCGGCGCGCGTCACCTCCTCATGGGCGGCTTTTGCGACGGTCGCGGCATTCATCGGGGCGGACGTCTGGAAATGGTTGTCCCGCCGCGTTTCGGCATTGGGGGTAAAGCGGTGCGGGCGGATCATGACGACCGACGCAGGGGCCTGAAGCGAGGAACGCGGCATATGGGGTATGGGCTTTCGAAGGATGTTTATGCATCAAACATAGCCACGCCGCCTGACGCATTGTATGGTCATGCTGCCCAATCTGGACATTCATTCTGGGCATTTTGCGAACACCGGGTATAAGGACTGCCATGCATTCCTATGACGACCTTGATCGCCGACTGATCGGCCTGCTGCGCGAGGATGGTCGGGCGCCGGTCTCCAAGCTGGCCTCGCTGCTGAAGGTGTCACGCGCTACGGTGCAAAGCCGGATGGACCGGCTGGTGCAATCCGGCGCGGTGCTGGGCTTCACAATCCGCGCGCGTGAGGACAGCGGCCCGCAGGGTGTCCGCGCCGTCATGATGATCGAGGTGTCGGGCCAATCGACCACTCAGGTCATTCGCAGCCTGCGCGGCATCACCGCGCTGCATCAGCTGCATTCGACCAATGGCAACTGGGATCTGGTCGCACAGCTCAGCGCCGAGAGCCTGGCCGATTTCGACCGCGTTCTGCGCGAGGTCCGCGGCATTCCCGGCATCACCAATAGCGAGACGTCGATCCTGCTCAGCTCGGTTTGATGCGGCATTGGAACAGTCCCAGTTTCTGATTGTTCAGTCCCGGCATTTG
>NZ_JAHKQB010000029.1:581917-592351 GCF_018860625.1 Paracoccus sp. C2R09 | reverse complement strand
ACCCGCAGGGGGCAGGTCACAAGACGCCCGCATTTCGCCAACTTGCGAAAACCACGCGACTTGCTTGGCCGCTGCATTCACCGGCAGGTGACGAAGGCAAGAAAACCCAGCACATTCAGACCTCGAACCGCACGCACCCTCGTTGTTTGCGAAAAAATATTACACAATTTCAGATGTTTGTGGGGCGATTCTTTCGAACGCGATTGTGGATAACTCCCGTCAAGAGGCTTCCATCTTTCGAGAAGACTCGGAATCAGTAGGGCAACATCAACTGCCACACGAGGTCATCAACGAAAGCACGATGTCAGAAAAAAAGCCCGGCACGAGGCCGGGCGGAAAGTCGACGGGTAAACCCGTAGAATCGACCAACAAGGTAGGCTCTCGTTAGAAGAGCGCAAGTGGTTCCGTCGGCATTCCCTGCAACTTTGTCCTGTTCCAGCCTGCACCGGTCGCCGGAGCAGGGCTGGCACCAATTACTTTAAGGGAATCACCCCTATGAAGCTTACGGCTTCCATGTTTCATCTGCCCGACCCGGCGGGCAGTCGCGCAGCGCGCGCCATTCCGAAGTCCTCACAGGGCCATTTCGTCGGCGAGTTCGTCTTCGGCGTCGAGCATCCGCGGCGTGTCCGCTTCGAAAGCCTGCTCGAGTTCAAGGTGGCGCTGTGCACCGTTTACCGTCCGAGGTTCGTCGATCTGGAGGAGCAGATCGCGCCGATCTCCTTCCGTCGGCCGGATGGCGATATCGGTTATCATTACCTCGATTATCGGGCGACCTTCGAGGGAGGTATCCGCCTCGGGATGGTTGTTAAGCCGTCCCACAGGGCGGAGCAGCCGGCTTTCGTTGCAAATGTAAGGGCGATTGCAGCCGCGGCGGTCCCCGACGTCGTGGATCGACTGACTGTCGTGACTGAACGGCATATCCATCCGGTAGAGTTCTGGAATGCCCAGTTGTTTCATGCCGCGCGGCGACCGGTTCAGGAAGAGGATCGGATCATCGATCGCTTGGCTTCCCGTCTCCGGGCGCCCGTCGTGATCGAAGATTTGATGACGCAGGGACGTCATGATGGGGTCACCCTTTTTGGTATCGCGCGAACCATTCAGCGCGGTGGCCTGAAGCTTCTTCGAAAAGAGCGCATCGAGCTCCATGCGCTTGTCGCCGCGAACGATCCGAGGGCAGCGGCATGAGGGCGGGTGGCAGTCAGCTTGTCGCTTCAGGGCATGTTCCGGTCGAAGAGGGCGCAGTCTTCGAACTGAACAATCGCCGCGGCCAGGTTGCTCAGCTTCGTGCAAGTTCTTGTCTCGTTGTCTGGGATGAGTTCGTTGATCCCGAAACCGGTGAGGTTTTCCCGGCAATCTCCGACACCGTGATGAACGAGGATTTCTGCCGCTACGATCTCCACGGCAAGTTGAGTATCGTCCGCCGCCCTCTCGCTGCATCGGCCGAAGGGGAGCGTGATCGGAGCCATCGCACGCAGGATGAGATCGCGCGAATGAAGTATCGTTACTGCTACGTTTCGGCGGCACAGCAGATGGTTTCCGATGGCGACATGGATGAGACTCGGGCGGGCTTCATCGAACGCGGCGACATGCTCATCGGTCTCGGCACGACCTATTACGTTCGGTATCTCAAGAAGGCGGCTGGCGCATTAGGTAGGCGAGGTGGAGCCAGTGTGAATCTGGGGAAGCAGTCATCTGCGCCGAAGTCTGCCGCCATCATTCATCGGTGGTATTGTGCTTTTCGGCGAGGCGGCCAGAACGCTTTGTTCGACGAGTATGCCCGGTCCGGAAACCGCAGCACCCGCTATACCGAGGCTGAGCAGGCGCTTGCCTGGTCGGTTATCAGGCAGCGGCTGGACGAAGAGCGCTGCTCGATCCAGTCCATCGTGGATAGCGTCAAGGCAGTCTTCAAGGTTCAGAACGAAAAAGCTGCGTCGACCAATCCGCCCGGTCGGCTCCTCACCATTCCGGGATACGATTACGTTCGCAATGCGATCAACGCTCTCGCCCCGCTTGACCATGCAGTTCGAACACGCGGGTTGAAGGTCGCATATCGCGACATGCATGCTCTGGGCGTCGGAGTGAAGACCAGCCGAGCGCTCGAGCGGGTCGAGATCGACGAATATACCTTCGACCTCATGGTTATCCTGAGGGGGCTTGGCGTGTGGGACTGGCTGCGCGCTGAGGAGCGGACGATGCTCGGGCTGGATGGGTCTACACGGCGCGTCACCCTTTCCGCGGCGATCGACGTCCATACCCGCTGTATTGTCGGCATGCAGATCGCGGCAGGTGAGACGACGTCGCTCCTGCGCGACACCGTCGAGATGATCTTCATGGACAAGACGCCTATCGCCGATGCCGTTGGAGCGCTCGAGGCATGGGATATGCACGGCCGTCCAGAGATGATCGTGCTGGACCGAGGCCCGAACTACGTCGGTGACGAAGTTTATGACCTGCTCGCAGCCCTTGGTATCGTAAACCTCGGCGCACCCGCCAGGAAGCCCTGGCTTCGACCCTTCGTCGAGCGGCTCTTCAAGACCATTCATCTCGGCTTTGCCCAGCGGTTTGCGGGGCGCACTTTCAGCAATGTGGTTGCCCGCGGAGAGAACGACCCAGCCGCTCGTGTATCCTTGACCCTCGACGAATTTCTGCACTGGCTCGTGCGGTGGATCGTCGATATCTATCACAATACGGCGCATGATGGCCTTCTTGGGCACACGCCTGCGAAGGCGTGGAAGCAATCCCAGAATCCCTCGTGCCTTCAGGCAGTCTCGCGCGAGGAACTGCGCAAGGTCTTCGGGATCCGCCGGTCCCGCAGCCTCGGTCCCTCCGGGATCACGATGATGCACATCCGGTATCAGACAGATGAGCTGATGAGGTTCTTCTACGCGTCATCCAATCGGCCGAAAGAACTGGAGGTAGCATGGTGGCCTCATGACATCGGCACGATTTCCGTCAAGGTCGCACAGGACCGCTGGATGAATGTGACGGCGGCGGATCGCATGTGGATCGGTAAATCATTCGACGACCTCATGATGGTTCGGCACAAGCTTGACGGCGAGCGCGACCGCTCAGATGCCGTGAAGGCGCGGGCTCTGGCTGATCTGGATGCAGCCGCTCATCGAGGGAAGGTCCTGCGGGGGTTGCTGCCGACCATTGTCACTGACGGGACCTACGACCGCTATGAGGCAGATTTCATGCGGTTCATGTCCACGGCCGAGCGCGACTTCGACGCGCCCGAATACCTGGACCTGTTCGACGGCGTGATAGACCCGTCCGGCCCGGCAGCGGAAGTTGACAGCTTCCCGTCGCGAATGGCCAAGCTGGACGCCCCTGCGCCTGCCGCCCCGGTTCTCACCGGAGACGATGAAGACCTTATGGAATGAGCCAGATGACCGAGCATACCTTTCATACGACGCTTTCCGTGCCGCACGACCTTCCCGGCCGTCTTGCTTGGTTGGAGGCCCGCTATCTCAAGAATGCGCGCGACGACGAGTTTCAGGAGTGCCTGCGCGACATCCTCCAGGTCGGCTCGGAGGGGGCGTTGCTGCCGATCGCCATCCGTGATCCTCTGAACGGAGAAACCCGTGGCATGCAGGTCATCGGTGCATCCGGAGACGGCAAGTCCGTGATGATCCAGCGTAACCTGTTGGCCTTGCCCGGCTTCGTGGAAATGAAGGATGGCACGTCGGGCAACTATCTCCATATTACCGTATCGCCGGAAGCCACGATCAAGAGCCTTGCATTCGATATTGCGGCCGCCACTGGATATGGCCGGATCTCCGAGCGCACGAAAGCCCACGAGGCCTGGACGACGGTTCGTCACCGTCTCAAGAAGTTCGAGATCGGATTGCTTTGGATCGATGAGGCGCATCACCTGCTCCGTGGAGGGGCGGGGCGCGACGCAGCGGGCGCCCTCCAGACACTGAAGAACCTGCTGCAGGGAGAGGGGGCAGTCGCCGTCATCCTGTCCGGCGTGCCACAGCTCGAAGAGCGCGTCGCATCGGATCCGGAGACGTTCCGCCGCTATTGTCTGCGCCAGCGTCTCCGGCCCGTTCTAGGAGATGGTGGCGATTTGCAGCGGCTGAAACGCTTCATATCGGCATGCTGTGACAGGCTGGACTTGGCGCTTCCGGATGATCCGTCCTTTGCGGAACGCATCGTGTTCTCTCAGAAGGGTGGCTTGGGGCGGTCGATCCTGTTCGCCAAGAAGACCATCCGTCGCGCGCTGATCAATCGAGGGCCGGCTGTCAGCAACGAGGATGCTCGCAGAACGTGGGTTCTGGACGGCGGCGATGAAAGTGGGCCTGGCCCGTTTGATTGCGTCGCGTGGCCGGACCTGCGCAGGCTTCTCGAAGAGCGTGGTTGCTGATGAGAGCGATTACGCCTCGCGTTCCCTACGATCCCGTTGAGACCGTGCAATCCTATGCCTCACGCCTATCCTTCTTCCATACTGGACAGGGTTCGGCGCGCCTGCTTCAGGATTGCGGAGTGAGCCTTCCTGGTTTCGCTGCCGGGCATCCGGAGGAACTGACCAGCTTCGCCACTGCCGTAGGCGAGCAGATTGACCTTCTGCAGAAAGGAAGCGTCCGCGCGCTTTCCTCTCACAATACTTTCCGCGGGGAAAACTTCTCGAGGGGCGTATTGTCATCCCAGGTGCGGCAGTTCTGCCCCCGGTGCCTGCGCGAGGATGGGCCGCCGGCCGAATGGAGGCACAGGATCATCTGGTGTTTCCTGCCGGTCCCTGTCTGCCTGCGACACCACACTTCCTTGGTAGAAGTCCAGCGGGGGAAGCTTTCGTCCATCCACGACGCGGTCACGAGTGCCGGTGGGCTGGCTGCAGCCGACGCGTCGACATGTTCCGTCGGGGTTGGGCGACACGTGTCTTGGCTTCACGGACGCCTGATGTCCTTGTCTTGGTCCGAATGGTTGGATGGCCAGAGCATCGAGCAGGTCCTGAATGCCTCCGAGATGCTCGGGGCGATCCTCGTGCACGGGCATTGTGTCCGTCTGGGTCAGCTGCGCCGGCTGGAGCGGAACACTGCGCTGGAACGAGGTTTCGGTATCTATGAGCAAGGGACCGAAGCGGTCTATGCAGCTCTTGGTGAAATCCGGGATGCCGCTTCGGCCACTGCCGTTCATGCCGGCCCTTTGGCGATGTATGGATCCTTATACGATTGGCTGGATCGTCGGTCGCAGCTGATCGATCCCGGGCCGGTTCGAGACATCCTGCGTAATCACATCCTGAACCACGATGCCTATGCGCCAGGGGAAAGGTTGCTGGGCAAGCCGGTAACCGAGAGGCGCTTGCATTCGGTGATCAGTCTCTCGACTACCCTGAAGGTCAACCGGCGGCGCATGTCCCGTCTGTTGCAGAAGCTGGGCCTGGTGCCCCCGGGGGCCACGGACGGTGAAACTGGGCGTCTTGTCTTCCCCGTAGAGGAGGTGGAGCAGCTTGTCCGCGATTACGAGACCGCAGTCCCGCTCGCCCATGTGTCCGACTACATCGGGTGCAGTCACAGCCAGGCGCTTGCCTTGTATCGGGCCGGGATCTTGTCGCCTCTCATCCCTGCCGACGCCCCGGGCGCCGTGCGGCGAATAATATTCGCACGTCGTGTCTTGGACGAACTGCTCGAACGCATCGCCGAGCTACCGGTCCTCGACGATACTTCGCACGAGGATGTGCTGTCCATCGCGGAGACCTGCCAACGTCATGGCGGTCGAACCACTGAATTGACGAAGGCTGTTCTCGAAGGAAGGGTTGAGGCTTTTCGTCTTCGAGGAGATGCCCGCCTTCACTCTGTTCGGGTCAGCAGTTCCAGCTTTGCTGCTGCGCGGAAGCCGGGAGCGCAATCAAGCGTCCCCACGTAGAATTACGACGCCTTACCAAATGTCTGTTCCATAGGGTCCGCGTATGCGGGCCCTTTTTTCTTCGCCAGATTAGTCGCGCGGAGAGAGCTTTGCCCCTAGCTGAAAGAACCTTTGGTCCGAGATCATCGAGGACCATTGTAGCTGCGATATAATTCGCTATTCTCGGCGCTAACTATGTTCGAAGCCACACCCTTGGCCGCCCCAAGCCCTGCCCGCCGTTGACCGCCCGATGGGCGGTCATTTCGTTTTACGGAAATCATACTATGAGCATCACCCACCTGGTCACCCATAACGGCGGCTTCCACGCGGACGAGCTTCTGTCCTCGGTCGTGCTGACGCGGCTGTTCCCGATGGCCGAGCTGATCCGCACCCGGTCCGCGCAGTGGATCGAGCCGGGCTGCGGGCGCATCATCTATGATGTCGGGCGCGATTACGACGCCGAGCGCGGCATCTTCGACCACCATCAGAAGGACGCGCCGCTGCGCGATGACGGTCAGCCCTTCAGTTCCTTCGGGCTGGTATGGCGGCATTACGGCCGGGATTACCTGCGGCTCTCGGGCATTCCCGAGGGTGATATCGCGGACATCCATGCCAGCTTCGACCGCGATTTCGTGTTGCCGATCGACCTGCTGGACAACGGCGCGCTCAGCCCGTCGGTGGCGGGCCCGCTGTCGGGGCTGACATTGCCCATGCTGCTGGAAAGCCTGAAACCCGTCTTCGACGATCCGGCGCAGGATGCCGACGACCGCGCCTTCAACTGGGCGCTGGTGATCGCGCGCGCCTTCGTCGAGGCATCCATCGCGCGCAAGGCGTCGCGCAGGCGTGCGGCCGGGATCGTTCGCGATGCCATCGTGCAGGCGGGCGAGGGGCGCGTGCTGGAACTGCCCCAGGGCATGCCCTATCGCAAGGCCGTGATCGCATCGGGTGCGGACCACCTGCTGTTCGTGGTGCATCCGCGCGACGGGGGCGACTGGGCGCTGAACGGCATCCGGCTGGAGGATGACGGCTTTGCGTTGCGGGCGGATCTGCCGACCTCATGGGCGGGGCTGACCGATCACGCGCTGGAAGAGGCCGCTGGCGTCAGCGGCGCGAAATTCTGTCACAATGCCCGCTTTATCGCGGTGGCGGACAGTCGCGATGCGATCATGGAAATGGCCCGGATCGCAGTGGCCGAGGCCGAATGAAAAGGGGCCCCGCGGGGCCCCATCTCACCGTTGCAGCCTGCGGGTTCAGGCGGCCTTGTGGGCGTCGAACTCGCTGATGACGGCGCGGGGCATGTCCTCGCGCGCGAAATAGCCGAACATCTGGTCCAGAACGGCGTCGGCCTCGTTGCTGCGCTTGCGGGCGGCGATGCTGGTGGTCTTTTCGTCTTTCGACATTTCATGGTCTCCGGGGGTTGGGGGTCATCCCTCTCTCGGCGGGGCATATATTGACCGCCCGGACAAAGTTAAACCGCCCCCTCGCATGGAAGGGGCGGTTGCATGGCAGGGTTGCGTCTGGCTCAGGCCAGCTTCAGCATCCGGTGCTTCTTCTTGCCGACCGAAATCTTGATGCCCGCAGCCAGCGCATCGCGGGTCAGCGTCATCTGCGGATCGGTCACGGCAGCGTTGTCGACGCGCAGACCGCCTTCGGCGATCAGGCGCTTGGCCTCCTTGCCGCTGGCCACGATCCCCGATTGCGCCAGCGCCTGCACGATACCCAGCCCGTCCTGCGTGTCGGCAGGCAGGGTCGCGATTTCCAGATCGCCGCCGGCGCCGCCTTCCTCGAAGACCTTGCGCGCGGTTTCCATGGCCGATGCCGCGGCCTCGGCCCCGTGCAGCAGGGTCGTGACCTCGTTCGCCAGCAGGACCTTGGCCTCGTTAATCTCGGACCCCTGCAGCGCGCCCAGGCGTTCGCATTCCTCGACCGGCAGCTCGGTATAGAGCTTGAGGAACCGCCCGACATCGGCATCGGTCGTGTTGCGCCAGAACTGCCAGAATTCATAGGGCGACAGCATGTCCGAGGACAGCCAGACGGCACCGCCCGCCGATTTCCCCATCTTGCGCCCGTCCGAGGTGGACAGCAACGGCGAGGTCAGGCCCCAGATCAGGCGGTCGTCCACGCGGCGGGTCAGGTCGATCCCGTTCACGATGTTGCCCCACTGGTCCGAGCCGCCCATCTGCAACCGGCAACCATAGCGGCGGTTCAATTCCAGGAAATCGTAGGCCTGCAGGATCATGTAGTTGAATTCGAGGAAGCTCAGCGACTGTTCGCGGTCCAGGCGCGATTTCACCGATTCGAAGGACAGCATGCGGTTCACGCTGAAATGCCGCCCGATATCGCGCAGGAAGGTCAGATAGTTCAGGCCGTCCAGCCATTCGGCATTGTTCAGCATCAGCGCGCCGTCATCGCCATATTGCAGGTATTGCGCGAAGACGGTCTGCAGCCGGTCGATATTCGACTGGATCGCCGCATCGTCCAGCAGCGGGCGTTCCTCGGAGCGGAAGGACGGATCGCCGACCTTCGTGGTGCCGCCACCCATCAGGGTGATGGGGCGGTTGCCGGTCTTCTGGAACCAGCGCAGCATCATGATGTTCAGCAGGTGACCCACGTGAAGGCTGGCCGCCGTCGCGTCATAGCCGATATAGGCCGTGACCGGACCTTCGAGCAAAGCCTTGTCCAGCGCCTCGTAATCCGTGCAGTCGGCCAGATAGCCGCGCTCGGACATGATGCGCAGGAAGTCGGATTTGGGCTGGTAGGTCATGGGCTTCATCCTTCTTTTGCCGGGCGATATACAGGGGCTGCGATAAAAGGGGAAGGCGCGATGATCACGGCGTTGGGAATGATGTCGGGCACCTCGCTCGACGGGGTGGATGCGGCGCTGATCACGACGGACGGCATCCGCATCGAGGAATTCGGGCGCAGCGGTTTTCGCGCCTATGGCGACAACGAATCCGGCCTGCTGCATTCGCTTCTGGGCAAGTGGCAGGGCGAGGATGGCGTGTCCGAGGGCGCGGCCCTGTCCGAGGCCGCCCATGCCCAGCTTGCCGCGGATTTCCCCGAGGCGCAGCTTCTGGGGTATCACGGGCAGACCTTCGCGCATGATCCGGGAGGCCGCGGGACGCATCAAGCGGGGTCGGGGGCGCGGCTTGCGCAGGTGACCGGCCGCCCCGTCGTGTGGGATTTTCGGACCGAGGACGTGCGCCGCGGCGGCGAGGGTGCGCCCCTGGTGCCCTTCTTTCATTGGGCCTGTGCGGATTGGGCCGTGGGGCAGGGGCGTCTGGAACGCGGCCCGGTGGCCTTCCTGAACCTGGGCGGGGTGGGCAACATCAGCTGGGTCGATACGCGGCTAGCCGCCCCCGAGGCCGAGGGCGCCTGCCTTGCCTTCGATACCGGCCCCGCCAACGCCCCGATCAACGACCTGATCCGCACCCGCCTGCATCGCAGCCGGGACGAGGGGGGCGCCCTTGCGGCCTCGGGCTCGGTGGACGAGGGGATCGTGGCGCGGTTCCTGGCCGATCCGTTCTTCGATCGCGCCCCGCCCAAATCGCTGGACCGGGACCGCTTCGCGGATCTGTCGCGCGCGGTGAGGGGTCTGGGCGATGCGGATGCGGCGGCAACGCTGGTTGCCGCAGTGGCAGGTTCGGTCGGGGCCGCGATGCGCTGGCTGCCCCGGATGCCGGCGGCGATCCTCGTCTGCGGCGGGGGGCGGCACAACCGGGCCATCATGCGGGCGCTTGGGGATGCGCTGCCGTTGGCGGTCCGCCCGGTCGAGGATGCGGGCCTTGATGGCGACATGCTCGAGGCGCAGGCCTTCGGTTGGCTTGCGGTGCGGGTCATGCGGGGGCTGCCCATATCGGGTCCCATGACCACCGGGGTGCCGGAACCCGTTTGCGGCGGTCGGATCAGTCATCCGCGCAATCGGGGAACGATCCGCGCCGAAGGGGGTTGAAGGCGCATCAGGAAGCCAAGCGCAGCATATGGAGATCCCGGATGACCGCTCGACTTTTCCTCGCAGCCATTGCCACCACCGCCGCCGCAAGTGGCGCATTCGCCCAGCAGACCCCCTACGAGATTGCCCCCGCCACGCTTGTCGCCTCGTCCGATGTCAACGACATCGCGCTGCGCCAGAACAATGTGCTTGTCGATCTGCGCGACGCGCTGGATGCGGGGGTGCGCGGGATGCCGATCGTCGCGGCCGATGACGTGTCCATCGGGCGGATCGACCGGCTGAACCCCGCCGCAGGCACCGCGATCGTCAGCATGGGCGGTTTCTGGGGGCTTGGTCAGCGACAGGTCGTGCTGCCCCTGGACCAGATATCGTTCCAGCGGCACGCCGACGGAAATGTGTCGGCCTATATCGGTCAGCCCTCGGATCGACTTGGCCAGATCTCGCGGATTCCGCGCGGCGACTTCTCGTAAGGTACTGAAAACACTGTGCGGAAGGCGCCGCACCGACCCATTCGTCGTTTTCTTGTCAAAAACTTCTCATGGCCTATTGACGACGGCGATGGCTGTGCGTAAACCCCGCCTCACCCCAGCAGGCGAACGGCTGGGGGATGAGTTGGGCGGTTGTAGCTCAGTTGG
>NZ_JAHKQB010000029.1:262072-581787 GCF_018860625.1 Paracoccus sp. C2R09 | reverse complement strand
AGCCCCGTCAACCGCGCCATTCCATCCTTTCCCTGCATCGGAAAACGACCCTCGCATCGTCCGAAGGACGACGCTAGAAGGGTGCCCGACCGGACTTTCCGGTCGATTTGCAATTGGGGAAAGACGATGACCACATCCGATGCGCAGCAGTTGATCGTGACCTTGGGCGAAGCGGCCCGCATGGCCGCAATCGAGCTTGCGCAGGCCCCAGCACCGCAGAAGACGCAGGCTTTGAACGCGGCGGCGGATGCCCTGCTGGCCGACAAGGCGGATGTGATCGCAGCCAATGACAAGGATATCGAATTCGCCCGCGAGAAGGGCCTGAGCGACGCAATGCTGGACCGCCTGCGGCTGGACGATGCGCGGATCGAAGCGATCGCGGCGTCCCTGCGCGAAGTGGCGGCACAGGACGATCCGGTGGGGCAGGTGATCGCGGAATGGGACCGTCCCACGGGCCTGCATATCCAGCGCGTCCGCACCCCCATCGGGGTGATCGGCGTGATCTATGAGAGCCGTCCGAACGTCACCGCGGATGCGGCGGCGCTGGCGCTGAAATCCGGCAATGCCGTGATCCTGCGCGGCGGCAGCGAGAGCCTGAACAGCAGCAGCGCGATCCATGCCTGCATGGTCAAGGGACTGCGCGCGGCGGGCCTGCCGGAAGCCTCGGTCCAGATGGTGCCGACGCGCGACCGTGCCGCGGTGTCTGCGATGCTGGGCGCGCAGGGGCTGATCGACGTGATCATTCCGCGCGGTGGCAAGGGGCTGGTCGGTCTTGTCCAGGCCGAGGCCCGCGTGCCGGTCTTCGCCCATCTGGAAGGGATCTGTCACATCTATGTCGACGCGGCCGCCGATCCGGAAAAGGCGCGGCGCGTGGTGTTGAACGCCAAGACGCGGCGCACGGGCATCTGCGGCGCGGCCGAATGCCTGCTGATCGACCGCGCCTTCCTGGCTGCGCATGGGGATACGATCCTGCGCGACCTGATCGACGCGGGCGTCGAGGTGCGCGCGGCGGACGAGCTTGCCCGGACGCAAGGCACCGTTCCCGCCTCGGAGGACGATTTCGGCAAGGAGTTCCTGGATATGATCATCGCCGCCAAGCCTGTCGACGGCGTGGATCAGGCCATTGCCCATATCCGCCGCTTCGGCAGCCAGCACACCGAATCCGTGCTGACCGAGGATGACGCGGTTGCCGCCCGCTTCTTCGCGGGGCTCGACAGCGCGATCCTGATGCGCAATGCGTCGACCCAGTTCGCGGATGGCGGTGAATTCGGGATGGGGGCCGAGATCGGCATCGCCACGGGCAAGATGCATGCCCGCGGCCCGGTGGGTGCCGAGCAGCTGACAAGCTTCAAGTATCTGGTGACGGGCGACGGGACGGTCCGCGCCTGATCCTTCAGAAGGCGATCTCGCCGCCGGACTGGTCGAACTCGGCCACAAGGCGGCGGTTCTCGGTGCGGGCCAGCTCGGCCAGCAACGGGAACTGAACCTCGGACGGGGCGGCTTCGCGGCCCTGTCCGACCGACAGCCACGCCCACAGATCGGCATCCAGCCGCGCCCGGTCGCATTCCGCGATCAGCCGCCAGCCCGGCGCATTTCGCAGCACCAGCACCCGGCCGCCCCAGGGCATCACCGTCTCGAGGCACAGCAGCCCCAGCATGACCATGCGTACCTGCGGTCGCGCGAAATCGCCCTCTGCATCCAGCTGGACCCGAAGGCGCCCCTGTGCCGAGATCCCGTCGACCAGCTTCTGCAGCTCGGCGCGCGGGACGCGCTGATCCTCCTGCGCGGTGCCGAAGGCCATGCGGAAGGCCTGAATGCGGTTGCGGGCCGATGCGACGGCTTCGGCGATCAGGCGAATCTCGGGGCTGTTGCCGATATCCGGAAAGTCGGGCGACATCTCCAGCAGTTCGACCCCGTTTCCGATCGCGCCCAGGGGCGACACGAGGTCGTGGCAGAGGCGCGATCCCAGCAGGGCCGCAAGTTCACCAGCCCGGGGCGCCGTTGTCACATCGGACATGTTGGATTACCTTTCACTTGAACCCTCGGAGCGAATGTCGTGAATGAAATACTCGAGCCCGGAATGATCGTGCGCCACCCCGACGCCCCCGAATGGGGCGATGGCCAGGTGCAATCCCGCATCGGGGACCGCATCACCGTGAACTTTACCGAGGCGGGCAAGCAGGTTCTGGACGGCAGGCGCGTGGCATTGGCAATCGTTCGCTTCGATGATCGTTAACCTTTTGTTATCGTTAATTCATGGTGCAACTTGCGGTTGTCACAGGCAAGGGCAACTTCGTTAATCCTGCTGGATTGTTGCAATGAGGTGCCACGCCCCCTAGACAGGCCGGGCACAGGTCAATCCCCAGGGGTCCCCTTGAACCGCATCGATACAAGCTTCTTCGAGATCCGTCTTGCCAGCGATCCCCAGGACCTTCTGGCCGCGCAGCGCCTGCGCTATCGCGTCTTCGTCGAGGAACTGGGCGGCACGGGACCGATGGTCGATCACGACGCCCGGCTGGAACGGGACGAATTCGACGACGTGGTGGATCACCTCTGCCTGATCGACACCCGCCGGGACGCGGCCGAACTGGATCATGTCGTGGGCGTCTATCGCCTGCTGCCCGGTGACCGGGCCGCCAGCTTCGGGCGGTTCTATTGCGATGGCGAATACGATCTGGGGCCGCTGCGCGATTGCGGCCGCCCGCTGCTGGAACTGGGCCGGTCCTGCGTCGATCCCGAATATCGCGGCGGGTCGGGCATGTTCGTCATGTGGAACGCGCTGGCCGATTACGTGCTGGACCACGGGATCGAGATCCTGTTCGGCGTCGCCAGCTTTCACGGGACGGATGCGCAGATACTTGCGCCCTCGCTCAGCTGGCTGCACCACAAGCATCTGGCCCCGCCGGAACTGCGACCCCGTGCGCGTGACGAGGGTTTCCAGAGGATGGACCTGATCGCGCCCGATGCCATCGACCGCCGAGAGGCGTTGGTCGCGATGCCCGCCCTGATCAAGGCCTATCTGCGGCTGGGCGGTCAGGTGGGCGAGGGGGCCTTCATCGACCGCGAATTCAACACCACGGACGTGTTCCTGCTGATGGACACGGCCGCGATGTCGGCCAAGCACCGGCAATTCTATGAAAGCCGCTGGCAGCAGGCGACATGACACCCGCGACCTGGCGCGAGGGCGAGCCGATCGCGCTTCGCCGTCCCCGTGGCCCGCGCGACTGGCTGCGCGTCCTGCGGCGCGGGCTGCCCGCCATCGCGGTCCTGCTGATCGGCGTCATCCTGATCCTGCCGCTGCGCGCGGTCGAACGTCTGTTCCACGGACCTCGCCGCCCGTGGACCGGTCCGCATGTCCAGGTCGTCTGCCGCCTGGTCCTGCTGGCCATGGGCATCGGCTGGCGGCGCGAAGGTGTGCCGATGCAGGGGCCCGGCGCGGTGGTGGCGAACCATTCCAGCTGGCTCGACATCCTGGTCTTCAACGCGGCGATGCCGGTCTTCTTCGTCAGCAAGGCCGAGGTTGCGGGCTGGCCGGGCATCAACATCCTGACCCGCGTGACGAACACGCATTTCGTGACGCGCGATCCGCGGCTTGCCCGGCAGCAGGCGCAGGAATTCGCAGCACGCATCCGTGCGGGGCACAGGCTTCTGTTCTTTCCCGAAGGCACCTCGACCGACGGGCGGCGCGTGCTGCCCTTCAAGCCGACGCTGTTCCAGGGGTTTCTGGACCCCGAGCTGCCCAAAGGGTTGGCAATCCAACCGATCAGTGCGTCCTATCACGCGCCTGACGGTCAGGATGCGCGGTTCTATGGCTGGTGGGCGGACATGGCGCTTGGGCCGCATCTGCTGGCGGTTCTGTCGGTGCCCCGCCAGGGTCGCGTGACGGTCCGCTTGCATGCGCCCTTGCCGATCCGGGCCGAGACGCGGAAGACCTTGGCCGCTAAATCCGAGGCCGCGATCAGGAAGGGCTTGACCGACTCGACCGCCCGATGCTGACTTGAGACCCGTTCGATACCGCATATCGTGTTTCCCGTCCTTGTCGCCACAAAGGAACGTCCGATGACCCGCTTTGCCGCCCCTATCGCCGAACAGATCTGGGACATGAAATACCGGATGAAGGATGCCGAGGGGCAGCCGGTCGATACGGGGGTCGAAGACAGCTGGCGGCGGGTCGCGCGCGACCTTGCGCGGGTCGAGAAGGACCCCGCCGCATGGGAGGAGAAATTCTTCCACGCGCTGGAGGATTTCAGGTTTCTGCCCGCCGGTCGCATCCTTGCCGGGGCAGGCACCGGGCGCACCGTGACGCTGTTCAACTGCTTCGTCATGGGCACCATCCCCGACAGCATGGGCGGCATCTTCGACATGCTGAAGGAGGCCGCGCTGACCATGCAGCAGGGCGGGGGCATCGGCTACGACTTCTCGACCATCCGGCCGCGTGGGGCGCTGGTCAAGGGCGTGGCGGCGGATGCCTCGGGGCCGCTGTCCTTCATGGATGTCTGGGACGCGATGTGCCGCACGATCATGTCGGCGGGCAGCAGGCGCGGCGCGATGATGGCCACGATGCGCTGCGACCACCCCGATATCGAGGCGTTCATCGAGGCCAAGCAGGACAGCGCGCGCCTGCGCATGTTCAACCTGTCCGTGCTGGTGACCGACGATTTCATGGAGGCGGTGAAGGCCGACGGATCCTGGGATCTGAAGTTCGACGGGCAGACCTTCCGCAGCCTGCAGGCCCGCGATCTGTGGAACCGGATCATGCGGGCGACCTATGATTATGCCGAACCGGGCGTGATCTTCATCGACCGGATCAACAAGGCGAACAACCTGCATTACGCCGAAACCATCGCCGCCACCAATCCCTGCGGCGAACAGCCCCTGCCGCCCTATGGCGCCTGTCTGCTGGGGTCGGTGAACCTTGCGCGGCTGGTGCGCGATCCCTTCACCGATGCCGCGCGGCTGGATCCCGATGCGCTGGACGATCTGGTCCGCACGGCGGTGCGCATGATGGACAACGTGGTGGACGCATCGCGCTTTCCGCTGGAACAGCAGCTGGCCGAGGCGCAGGCCAAGCGCCGCATCGGGCTGGGCGTCACCGGCCTTGCCGATGCGCTGCTGATGCTGGGACTGCGGTACGGTGCCGATGACGCGGTCGCGCAGACGCGGGTCTGGATGAAGGCCATTGCGCGGTCGGCCTATCTGGCATCGGTCGATCTGGCCAAGGAGAAGGGGGCGTTTCCGCTGTTCGACGCGGATGAATTCCTGCGTTCGGGCTTCATGTCCAGGATGGACCCGGATGTGCGGGACGCCATTGCCACGCATGGCATCCGCAACGCGCTTCTGACCAGCATCGCGCCGACGGGCACGATCAGCCTCTATGCCGGGAATGTCAGTTCCGGGATCGAGCCGGTCTTCGCCTATGCCTACAAGCGCAAGGTCCTGCAGAAGGACGGCACGCGGACCGAGGAGGAGGTCGTCGATTATGCCGTCCAGATGTGGCGCGACCTCAGGGGCGACGCGCCCCTGCCGGATTACTTCGTGAACGCCCAGACGCTTGCGCCGCGCGATCATGTCGCCATGCAGGCGGCAGCGCAGGAATGGGTGGACAGCAGCATTTCCAAGACGATCAACTGCCCCGAGGATATCGATTTCGAAGCGTTCAAGGACGTCTATCTTGCGGCCTGGGACCTGGGCTGCAAGGGTTGCACGACCTATCGCCCGAACGATGTCACGGGCAGCGTCCTGTCGGTCAGCGAAACGACCGAGAAAACCCCCGAGGCCGATCAGGGCGCCGATGTCGTCTACCTGACCGAGCCGCTCGACCGTCCCGCCGCGCTGGAGGGGTCGACCTACAAGCTGAAATGGCCGGATTCGGCGCATGCCATCTATATCACCGTGAACGACATCGTGCAGGGCGGCCATCGCCGCCCGTTCGAAGTGTTCATCAATTCCAAGAACATGGAGCATTACGCTTGGACCGTCGCGCTGACGCGGATGATCTCGGCGGTGTTCCGGCGCGGGGGCGATGTCAGCTTCGTGGTCGAGGAGTTGAAGGCCGTCTTCGATCCGCGCGGAGGGGCCTGGATGAAGGGGCGCTACGTCCCTTCGATCCTTGCCGCGATCGGCGGCGTGATCGAGCGGCACATGATCGCCACCGGTTTCCTTGCGGGCGAGGGGCTTGGCCTGAAATCCGATCCCCAGGCCGATCCCCAGTCCGAGGCAATGGCCGTGGGCGATGCCCCGCGCGGCGCGGCATGCCCCGCCTGCGGCGAGTTCGGCATGCGCATGGTCGAAGGCTGCATGACCTGCCCCTCGTGCGGCCATTCGAAATGCGGATGAGGGGCGTCGATCAGGGGGCTATTGTGGCGTGCCACGCGACATGACCTAACCGTCTCACAAGGTCATTTCGGCTGAGATGATAAAGAAACGGCCTCGGGGAGTACCCGAGGCCGTTTGCATGTCCGGTTGTGGAGACGCTGCCAGTATTTTTGCTGGGCAGCAGGCCAAATCGACCTCCGTTGCGCATCGTGTGATCGTATGAACGAAGGCAGACGCAGCAAGTGAATGCGGTTCCGCGTCCATCCGATCGTAGCTTGTCAGGAGCGGCCCTGAGCCGCCTTCCACCCACCACGCCGATGCTGCGCCGCAGCTTCACCAGAACGGTCATTCATCCACGGCGCAGCATTTTCGGAGGGTGAAGGTCGGCAGAGCGGACAAAGCGGACAGTTAGGGTGCGGCTTGCACCAGCATCCCCGCGACCGACAAAGCGAGGATCAGTGCCATGATGCCGTTGAACACACGCATCTGGCTTTGACCGATCCGAGCTCCGCCCCATGCCCAAGCTGCTAGGGACAACCAGCAGATCGCACCAAACAGGATGGTGAAAACAGCCATTCCGGTGGTGCGGTCCTCTAGTGGCAGCACGAAGGTCGAGATTGATGAGAACACCGCAAGCCAGGCTTTCAGGTTAAGCCCCTGCACCACGACCCCGGACCAGAAGCCGGGAATCCTGGGGTCACTGTCCGCAGGGTTTCCGCCACCGCCACGAAGCAGCCCGCATGCCATCCACAAGAGATAGGCGGAACCAGCAAGGGTCATCGGCCCTGCGAGTGCCAAGACCCACTCGGTTCCGATCAGCATCCCGCTTCCGACAATCACAAGCAGCGCGAGGAAGCTGGCGGTCGCACCGCTTACGAAGCGCAGAGCCCGTGGCGCTCCATGCGTCGCGCCCGTCATTGCGCCGATGATATTGACCGGCCCCGGCGTCGCCGAGGACGCGAGCGCAAAGCCGCACATGGCCAACAGCGTCTCCAGCGGCAGCATCAGCGTAACAACGGCAGGCTACCACAGATCCGGTCCACAGCCTTTCGAGGCCCGGCCAGCAGGATTGCCTGCGGCGCGTGACCCGCCAGCGGCGCAGCAGCGATGCGCGCGGAATAATCCGCATAGTCGTGGGCCTCGAAGGCCGCGCGCATGTAAGCCAGCCGCAGCGGAAGGTCAGATGCAGCGGCAAACAGCGTCGGCAGGTCGGCCGCCGAGGCATCGAGCACCGGGAGCGCAACCGTCGTGATCCCGCCCAGCACCTGACCGTCCCTCGTGGTGGTGTTGGCACCGACCAACTCGGGGCGCAGTTGCCCCAAGCTCATGCCCAGGACGGCGGCGAAATTGGCCTTCAGGCCGGTGGGCAGGGTTTCGTCCAAAATGAGAACAGGTTTCTGTGACATAGCTGTATCCTTTTTGGGACCTTCCATGTCACACCGGTTGCCAGGTGGGATTGGACGAAATTGACCTTCAGTGCCGGATCAGAGCGCCCGGCGTCACACCGTAGTGGCGACGGAACTGCCGGATCAGATGCGCCTGATCGCAGAACCCGGCAGCAATGGCTGCCTCGGCGGCAGGCGTGCCGTCCAGCAGCAGGCGGCGTGCCAGGTCGACGCGCGCCCGCAGCACATGGCCATGCGGTGTCAGGCCCGTGGCTCGGGTGGTGCTGCGGATCAGGTAGGACGGATTTAATCCAACCTGCTCGGCCAGATCGGACAGGCTCAGGCTCTCACCGTCCGCGACACCGGCCTCGATCCGCTCCAGCAGGGCGCGAATGGCAGCGGGTTCGCGACCCGACTGCCGCAATTCAGCACCGCCGTAATGCGCGAAAGCCTGTGCCAGCACCGCATGTACAGCCTCTTCAGCCTCCAGTCGGCCAGCATATTCTGTCGGATTGTTGAGGCTCCGCGACAGCCGCGCCAGCGCCCTCGTCAGCCTTAACCCTCGATCCTGTGGAGCGATCTCGGCAAAGCCCCGCAAGTCACGCAGACCGAGCACCGCGCGCACCGCCGTCTCCGGAGCATAAAGCATATTGTATCGCACACGACCTGCCGCTGCGCGGCCGGTATGGGGTTCATCGGGGTTCATAAGCGACAGCGACCCGGCGGGCAGCACCATGCTTTCACCCCGGCATTGGTATCCACCCGCGCCCTCTCCGATCGCACCGATGGCAAAGCCTTCATGAGCGTGGCGGGCGAAAGTCTGATTGCTGAATGAGGCTTCAAAAAGTTCGATGCCGTGAAACCAGCCCAGATGGTGATAGCGATTGCGCTGCATAGAGACGCTATATAGTCGGTCCACCTCACCGTGAAAGGCCTTTTTGGGCTCGAGGGAGACATGCGGCGCTGCGGCATGCCCCTTCGTCTTGGCGCATCAGGTTTGCGGGCGCTGACGGCCCGTTGCGGACCTTCACGCCAGGCGCCGGGCATGACCGGTCGCGGCCCAAAGCCGCCCTTCGCGCTTGGTGCAGGTCACCAGCAAACACCTAGCCGAATTTGCAGGGGGAGAAACGCGTAGTGTCGGTGACCAGCTCGAAGCAATAGGGCTGGAGCCTATTCCCTTATCGCCAGCGGGTAGGGGGCGTGTGTTTCTGCGCGCCGACGTGCCCCGTGGTCCTGCAACACTGAGGCATCATTCCCCGAATGCCCATCGAGATGTCGCTTGGCCGGAACCTGAGTGCAAATAACTCAGCAGAAGGCGTCTTCCATTTCCGATCCCAAATGTTGAAAGTCTGTTTATCAGATGTCTCTGTGTGCCGCTGCTCACCGGTTACGCTTGAAGCCGCAAGCCAAGCGGGCATCGCAGGTCATTGAAAGCAAGAATTCGACTATGGGATGAGTTGTTGAGAGAAATTGAATTCAAGACTTGGCTTGGCGAGCAAGGCCAGTCGCCTCAAGCAGCATCTTCCCGGGTTAGCAGTGCCAAGCGGGTTGAGAGTTATTTGGGAGATCTGGATGAACTCTTCTCCTCACAAGACAAGGAGGAAATCCTCGAGCAGTTTGCTTACAGCGCTGAGGATGAGCGTGAAAAACGGCCCAATCCGTCGCCCGTTCCAATCGATGGCGTGCTGAGAACTGGTCTGGCCAGCATACGGCAGGCTCTTCAGCTCTACCACGCGTTCTGGGAGGGCAAGCAGCCCGCGCCCGGTGAACTGGATACGGAGGCTGCTGCAGACCGCCTGTCGCGCGAGAAAATCGAAGCCGCTATGGACGCCTTTGATTTGCGTGAAACTTCTGAGTTCGAAGCCACGTTTTCCGCGTTCAAAGTGCCTACAAGGTACTGGGTCAGGTCAACCAAGTCGCGATCACAGAAAGCCTATCCTACCAAACCAATTGTGGGCTTTCTGAGTGGGAAGATCTCCAAGAATTTGAATGGCGGATGGAGTCAATCGTCAGCTGCGGCTGCCCAATTGCACAAGGCTGGATTCGTGATCGTCGACAAGGATGATCAGCCTTTGCCGCTACCTGACGAGTATGCGCACCTGATGCGAGGCGCGGAGCGCGCTAGGCTCGTTGCTCTTAACTACTTCATTGAGCCATCTCGGGAGGCCGGGCTGCGTAGCGTTACCATCCGAGCGGGCGCTCTGCATGATCTGTGTGGTCTTGAGAGAAATTGGGCAAACGTCTGTCAGGCCCTAGAAGGGGATAAATTCCGGTCTCTGGCCCGTGTATCCGCCCCGACGATCAAGGGTCCATCCAGAAGTACGACAACAGAGTTCACCTTCGAGCTTGAGCCCCGGCTGGGCAGTAAAGGGGATGATATGCGAGCTTCAGCAAGCACAGTGGCACAAACGCTGATCCTTTACGGGCCACCGGGCACCGGGAAAACGTTCAGCACTATGGCCGAATCCGTCCGTCTGTGTGGAGAGGCGGTGCCAGAAGACCGTGACGATCTGATGGTCACGTACCAAGGTTTGTTGGCTGCGGGGCGGATCGAGTTTGTCACGTTCCATCAGTCCATGGCATATGAAGAGTTCGTCGAAGGGCGGCAGCCTATGACCGGGACGGATGAGGGTGGCGGTACTTCAACGGCCGGGTTCAGGCTGGAAACCGTTCCGGGCATTTTCCGTCGCATAGCGAAACGGGCCGAGACCAGTCGAGGGCGATCGTCAGCAGAGGAGGCTGTGCGTCTTGGCGACCGTCAGGTTTTCAAGATGTCGATCGGCGAAGCGAGCAATCCTGAAGAAGCGCATCTTTTCGAGGAGGCAATCCAAGGTGGTTATACCCTCTTGGGATTTGAGGACATCGATTGGTCGGATGAGAAGTTTGCGAGCCGCCAGGCCATCATCGAAGCTTGCAAGGCCCAAGGCGAACACCATGCCAGCGTGGATGCGCGCTCAGGTGTTGTGCAGATGCCTTTCAAGTTTAGGAATGAGGTCAAGGAAGGCGACCTTGTAATCGTTTCGAAGGGCAACTTGCTGTTTCGAGCTATCGGAGTGTTTACAGGGGAATACGAGTTCGCTCCACGTCCGGAAGGCGACTATGCCCATCGCCGAGCTGTGCGTTGGCTTTGGGTCGACCGAGACGGGGTTTCCGTTGCCGAGATCTACTCCCGCAAGTTTTCCCAGAAATCGATCTATACGATTGACGTAGTCGAGCTCAATGTACCGGCCCTTGAGCGCTACATGAACAGCCAGCAAAGCGATGGCCCGTCGGAACCCGAGCCCTTTGTCCTGATCATCGACGAAATCAACCGCGCGAATATTTCGAAGGTTTTTGGGGAGCTGATCACGCTGCTCGAGCCGGATAAGCGACTTGGCCAACCAAACGAGATCAAGGTGCGTCTGCCGTATTCCGGGGACGACTTTGGTGTTCCGTCGAACCTGCATATCGTTGGCACGATGAACACCGCAGACCGCTCTATTGCCCTGCTCGATACGGCACTCCGACGACGCTTCACCTTTCGTGAGCTCATGCCCGATGGGAAGCATCTTGACGATGCCGGGGCCCGCACCGGGATCGATTTGGCGCTCCTTCTAACGACGATCAACGAGCGGGTAGAGTATCTCTATGATCGCGATCACCAGATAGGGCATGCCTACTTTACCGGCTGCCAGACGCTAGCTGACGTGGACGAGGTGATGCGCCACAAGGTTATTCCTCTGCTGGCCGAATACTTCTTCGAAGATTGGGCCAAGATTGCTGCAGTCCTGGGAGATCTGGAGACCCATGAAGCGACCATCGAAGGCGGTTTCCTCAAACGCTCGGTTCTGAAAGCACCGCCGGGGCTCGACAACGGCGAAGCAATGCCTCGTTTCCGATGGGCTGTCCGTAGCGCTGCGGAGGGCTTTGATTACTCCAGATTGCTTGGGTCATGATCCGCCGCACGCTCCGTGAGTGGCAGCGCATCGGCTATGGTGATGACGAGGCGACCATCCCACAGGCAGAGGCCGATCGCATTGCCGTGGTCGCAGCGCGTTCCGCATTTGCCGGGCGCGGTGGGGAAGGTGTTCTTGAACACGGTCGCAAGGCGTTGCGTGCGCGGGGGGTGGTGGGCGTGATCGCTGCGCCGGGGTGTCAGTTGGAGATTCTTCCAAAGATAGAAGGCCTTGGGGAGCATGAGGCCACTGACGATGCGCTCCGTCGCCGTCTGATCCACATGCTGGCAGTAGTCCATGATTTGCGCATCGATACTGGTGCCATGACGCAGCTTGGTTGGCAAAAAGACACTGTTCTGGAACTGCTTATCCGACTCTTCTGCACGCGCCTTCTGGAGGCGGTGCGCATGGGGTTGCCGCGTCGATACTTGGAACATGCCGATGACCTTACTGCGCTCCGTGGGCGGCTTGACCTCACCCGGCAGTTTTCACGTCATGCGGTTTCGCCGCAAAGGCTTGCTTGCAGTTATGATGAACTGTCGTTCGACAGTCCGCTGAACCAGGTTATGCGCGCGGCAGTTTCCCGATTGCAGCGGCTGGCTCAGGCTGCCGACAATCAGAGGCTGTTGCGCGAAATTGAATTTGCGTATTCGGACGTGACCCGTGTTCCTGTCGCCGCGCTGCGTTGGGATCAGATCACTTTGGACCGGACAAACCAACGTTGGAGTGAACTCCTATCGTTCGCTCGCTTGCTTCTTACCGACAGGCATCAGCAGACGAGCGCAGGCGCCATCGACGGTCATGCGCTTTTGTTCGAAATGAATGCGCTGTTCGAGCAGTACGTTGCCAAATTGCTGACCAGGGCCCTGTCAGGCAGCGGGTACCGTGTCTCAGCGCAAGGCGGCCACCGAGACTGCTTGTTCGAAGAGTGTACAGGGCGCTTTCGGACTAAGCCGGACCTCATCATTCGCCAAGGCGATCGGACCGTGCTTGTCATCGACACCAAGTGGAAACGGATGTCCCCTCGCATTGACGATCCGAAGCAGGGTGTCAGTCAGGCTGATGTGTATCAGTTGATGGCTTACAGCCAACTCTATCAGTGCCCGAACGTAATGCTGCTCTACCCACATCACGGCGATTTGCCGCCCGATCCAATTCGCACCTGCTATGCTATCGCCAATGCAGGTGCGAAAGAAAACCTGGTTGTCGCCACTCTAGACGTAACAGGCCCGTCGCGTACGCATGTACAGGCCCTTGAGGCGTTGGTTCAAAGTGTGCTGTCAAAATCCGAGGCTGCGTAGCTCGCAGCGTTTAATCACTGCCTGAGTGCAATGTGTAGCTGCGGAGCATGTGGCTCCGCAGCGCGGGACATTACGGCACCGTTGCGGTCATTCTTTCTGAAATTTTGGAGCAAATCGATGCGACATCAGAACTCTTAATCATTGATTTATAAGGATAATTTTGCGGATGGTGAGTAATGTTGCTTGGTACGCCACAGCTATGGCGGATCAGGCGACATGACCTAAACGTCTCAAAAGCTCATTCTGGTTGAGATAATAGATAATGGCCTCGGGGGAGTACCCGAGGCCGTTTGCATGTCTGACCGTGGCGACGCCTGGTGGTGTTTGCGGGGGCAGCATGCCGAGGAAGAAGGTCGAGCTTCACTACGTGTATTGCGATCGTAGTAGGGAAGGCAGACGAAGTGAGCGGATGCGGTTCCCCGTATATCCGATCTTGGTTCGTCCGAAGATTACGGCCCTGAGCCGACTTCCGACGTCCTCGTAGCGAACGGCCGCCGCGAGCCCATAGCTGCCTTGGCTGATCTACGTGTTGTCGGACGCGCACCAGATGTGCTGGCGTCCTCGGCCGGCGCTATATTTTGACCGCCATCAAGCTTGTCCACGAACTGAAAACTGCACTCCCGGGGGGGAAGCCCGGGTGAAATGCAGCAAAAGGGGCCGGCTGAGCAGCCCTTGTGGTAATGGCGGCCTTCTTCAGAAATTGACCCTATCGCCGCCTTTCAGCGCAAGTATTTCCCGCGCCTCGTCCGGCGTGGCGACTTCGCAACCGAGATCCTCGACGATCCGGCGGATCTTGGCGACCTGCTGGGCGTTGCTTTCGGCCAGCTTGCCACGCGAGATGAACAGGCTGTCCTCCAGACCGACGCGCACATTGCCACCCATCTGGCTCGCGGTCGTGGCGAGGGTCATCTGCGCGCCGCCTGCGCCCAGAACAGACCAGCGGTAATCGTCGCCGAACAGCCGGTCGGCGGTGCGTTTCATGAACACCAGGTTATCGACCTCGGGTCCGATGCCGCCGAGAATGCCGAAAATGAACTGGATGAACACCGGTGCCTTGAACAGGCCGATATCCATGCAGAATTTCAGATTGTAGAGGTGGCCGACATCATAGCACTCATGCTCGAACTTGATGTCGTGCGGGGCCAGCGTATCGGCGGCTTCCTTGATGTCGCGGAAGGTATTGCGGAAGATGTTGCCGTCGGAATTGGCGACGTAGTCCTTCTCCCAGTCGAATTTCCAGTCGTCATCCTTGAAGCGATTGGCGAGCGGGTGGAACGAGAAGTTCATGCTCCCCATGTTCATCGAGCACATTTCTGGGCTGAAGGTCTTGGCCGGCGTTATCCGGTCCTGGATCGACAGAGACAGCGAACCACCCGTGGAGATATTCAGCACCGCATCCGTCGCCTGCTTGATCCGCGGCAGGAAGGGCTGGAAATCCTTGACGTCGACCGACGGCGCGCCGGTCTCGTTGTCTCGGGCGTGCAGGTGCAGGATCGACGCACCGGCCTCGGCTGCCGCGACGGCTTGCTGTGCGATATCGTCATAGGAATAGGGCAACGCGTCCGACATGGTGGGCGTGTGGATCGCGCCTGTGATGGCGCAGGTGATGACGGTTTTCTGACGTGCCATGGGTCAGTCTCCTTTGGTGTGGTCCGCAATCACGACGCGGTAGCCGAGTGGGAAGAGTTGCAGATTGAAGCGGTGCCGGATGAAGCCCCAGATGCCGTGCGGCGCCTTCAGCATCACCACGATGGCAACAAGGCCGAGGACCATCAGGTAGATGGTGCCAAGATCCGCCAGCGTTTCACGCAGCAGGAAGAAGACCAGCGTGCCTATGATCGGGCCCTCGATGGTGCCGATCCCGCCGATGACGACGATGAAGATCACGAAGGCGGTCCAGTCGTTGACGCTGAACGCTGCGTCGGGGGAGATGCGTAGCTTCTGCAGGAAGATCAGCGCGCCGATCACGGCCGTCAGGCCGGAGGTGACGACATAGACGAAGAACTTCGTCCGCCAGATGTCGATGCCGAGCGAGGCCGAGGCCAACTCGTTGTCGCGGATCGCGGTCAGCGCCAATCCCTTGCGCGAACGCAGCAGCAGGTAGACGGCGGTGACGACGATCAACGCCGCGCCGAGTGCCAGCCAGTAGCTGAGCGCCTCGCGCGCCGAGCGATCAGCGGCCATGGAGCGCACGATATCGGTGGGCAACGAGGTGCCGGAGCCGCCACCCAGTGCCGAAACCTGTGCGAAGACCAGCCGGAAGACCTCGGCCACGACCCAGGTGCCGATGGCGAAATAGGCACCCCTCAGGCGGAATATCAACGCCGCGACGGGGATCGAGATCAGCGCGCCGAGCACGCCTGCCAGGGCAATGGCAACCAGCGGGGGCAGACCTGCGAATATGGTCAGCGCGAACAGCATGTAACCGCCGAAGCCGACATAGGCCTGCTGTCCGACCGACACCAGCCCGGCATAGCCCGCCAGCAGGTTCCACAGCGAGGCCAGCGCGAGGTAGAGAAAGACCTCGCCCATCAGCCGCAGGTCGGCCCGGCCTGCCCAGTACGGCGCGGCGATCAGGATCACGACGATCAGAGCACCCAGCACGGCGGCGACCTTCGCGGCGTTGGAGGTACGGCTTACCCGGATATCTGTGTTCATCCGCTGATCCTCGGGAATAGGCCGTTGGGGCGCACGGCAAGAATGACGAGAAAGGCGATGTGGCCAGCTAGAAGCTGCCAGCCGGGGTTGATCGTCGCGCCCACGGTCTGGGCCACGCCAAGGATGACCCCGCCGACAAGTGTGCCCCAGAGGTTTCCAAGCCCACCGATGATCACTGCCTCGAAGCCGAAAATGAGCCGCCCGCCACCGACCGAAGGGTCGAAGCTGGTGCGGATGCCCAGCAGAATGCCCGCGACTGCCGTCACCGCGAGCGCAAGCGCCATGGCAAGCCCGAAGACATGGCGCTTGTTCAGCCCCATGAGCTGAGCGATGTCCTGGTTGTCCGACGTGGCGCGAAAGGCGCGGCCCAATGGCGTGCGATAGAAGGTCCATTGCAGCGCCGCGATGACAGCGACTGCGATGGCGAAGGTCAGCAGCGGCAACAGTCCCAGGGACAGCGGGCCGAGCGCGACCGAGGCGGTTTCGAGCACGCCCGCGTCCATTTTCTGCGGATCGGCCGAATAGCCCTCCAGCAGAGCGTTCTGGATGATCACCGACAGGCCGAAGGTGACAAGCAAAGGCGGCAGGATGTCGTCGCCCAAGGTATGGTTCAGCACCCCCCGTTGCAGCACATAGCCGATCCCGGCCATCACCGGCACCACGACGATCAGCGCCACCAGCGGGTGCACCCCCAGCACGACGGTCGTGGTCAGCCCCAGATAGGCGGCCAGAACGATCAGATCGCCATGCGCGATATTGACCAGCCGCATCACTCCGAAGATCAGCGACAGCCCGGCAGCAAAGAGCGCATAGAGCCCCCCCAGCAGGATGCCTTGAACCACTGCATTCACGAAATCCATGTCATTCCACTCCGAAATAGGCGCGTGCGATGTCTTCGCGCGAAACGGCGTCGGACCTGCCCTTAAGCGACACCCGACCCTCTTGCAGGCAGTAGACACGGGACGACACGGCAAGCGCCTTGGTGATGTCCTGCTCGACGATTACCGCGCTCATGCCGCCGCCGACGATGCCGGGCAGTGCCTTGTAGATGTCGCGGATGATGACCGGCGCGAGGCCGAGGCTGATTTCGTCGAACATGATCAGATCGGGGTTGGCCATCAGTGCCCGGCCGATGGCGACCATCTGCTGCTGACCGCCCGAAAGCGAGGTCGAGGCCTGCGCCTTGCGTTCCTCCAGGATCGGGAAGAGGTCATAGACCCTGCGCAGGTTCCACGGGCCCGCGCGATTGACCCTCCCGCCGATCATCAGGTTCTCCTCGACCGAGAGCGAGGGAAAGAGCTGTCGGCCCTCGGGCACCATGGCGAGGCCCATTTTCGCCACCACGTCTGGGCGCGCATTGCCGATCGGCCTGCCGCGATAGGTGATCTGCGACGCCTCGTTCCCGATCAGCCCGGCGATCGAACGCAGCAGCGTCGTCTTGCCGGCGCCGTTGGCCCCGATGATGGCCAGGACCTCGCCCTCGTTGACCTCCAGGTCGACCCCGTAAAGCGCCTGGAAATCACCATGGAAGGCATTGAGGCCCGTGAGTGTCAGGATCGGTTCAGGCATCGGCTTCAATCCCCAGATAGATTTCCTGCACTTCCGGGCTCTCCATGATCGCCCGGGGTTCGCCCTCGGCGATCTTGCGGCCGAAATCGATCACGATCAGCCGCTCGACCACCGCCATCAGCGCATGCACCACATGTTCGATCCAGATGATCGAAACGCCGCTGGCGTGGATCGACTTGATGGTGGCGATCAGCGATGTGCATTCCGCCTCGGTCAGCCCGCCCGCGATCTCGTCAAGCAAGAGAAGGCGGGGCTTGGCGCAAAGCGCGCGGGTCAGTTCAAGCCGCTTGCGGTTGAGCAGGGTCAGCCCGCCGGCGCGGTCGTTGGCCTTTCCTAGAAGCTCGGTCTGGTCAAGCACGTCGAGGCAGAGCCGCTCGGCCTCGCGCCCGGACAGTCCGGCTGACTGCGTGGCCGCCACCATCGCATTCTCGAACACCGTCATATGGGTGAAGGGCTGCGGAACCTGGAAGCTGCGGGCGATGCCGGCGCGTGATCGGCGCGCGGCACTCATGCCGGTAATGTCCTCGCCTTCGAAGCTGATGCGCCCGCTGTTTGCCATGAGCGTGCCGGTGATCAGATTGAACATCGAGGTCTTGCCGGCACCATTGGGACCGAGGACGCCAAGCGCCTCGCCTTGTGCCAGCCCATAGCTGAGGCCGTCAGCAACGGTTACGGCGCCGAAGGATTTCGATACGCCGTCGAGTTGTAGGATCTGCGCCATCGGGGCCTCCCATCGGCGATGTCGGGCGGCGGCATTTGCCGCCCCTTGGGGGGTCAGAGAAGTTTCAGCTCACCGGTAAGCGGAATGTCCGGTGCCGCGGAATTGGCCACGATCTTGAGATCGAAGGCATCGCCTTCTTTCTGCCACTGGCCGGCGACCAACGGCGTCTTGGTGACGTTGTCGATCGGTCCGTTCGACCAGTCGACCGGGCCGACGATCGTGTCGAGCTTGGTCTTCGGGATTGCCGCAGCGATCGATTCGTAGTCATCCAGGTCCTCGGCGCGCCTGACGACATCCGCCACGACTTCGAACAGCGCATGCTTGAAGCCGATGGGCTGGGTCCAGGGGCGGCCCGAGGCGGCGGCATAGCCCTCGGCCAAATCCTTGGAGCTGGCGCCGGTCAGCGACGAGCTGAACGGATGGTTGGGCGACCACCAGACCTCGGACGAGAGGCCATCGCCGCGATTGCCGAGCGACTCGATTGCCGAAGGGAAAAGCAGCGCCTTGCCGATGGTCACGATCCTGGGTCTGAAGCCCTGCTGCGCCGCCTGCGACCAGAAGGTGGCAAAGTCGGGCGCGATCATGTTGCCGGTCACGATCTCCGCGCCGGCGTCCTTGAAGGCGTTGATGTAGTTCGAGAAGTCGTCGGTCAGCGGCTGATACCGCCCGGGATCGGTCAGGGCGTAGCCGGCGGCGGCCAGCGGCTTGGGCATGCCCAGCTCGGCATCGCCCCAGGCATTGCCGTCAGCGTCGTTCGGAAACAGCCCCCCGACCACCTTCGTCACGCCGGACTGGCCCCACATGTCGAGGAAGACCCCGATCACATCCTCCAGCCCCCAGAAGAAGTGATAGGTATAGTCGAACCCTCTGCCCGGCACGCCGTTGCGGCCGAAGAAATAGGGCTGCCAAGGGCAATCCGTGGTGATGCAGGGCACCTCGTTGATCTCGGCCTGGTCCGAGACCGGGTTCACGGTGTCGGGGGTGGACGCGGCGACGATGATGTCGACCTCGTCACCGAGGATCAGGTCGGCAGCCACTTCGGCGGCGCGGTTCGGGTTGGACTGGCTGTCCTTCGAGATGATCTCGATGTTCCAGGTCTTGCCGTTGTTTTCGACACCGGTGTTGAAGTGGTCCTGGATGGCAGCCAGCACATAGTCATCTGCCTCGGCGAACCCGGCCAGCGGCCCGGTGCGCGGGCTGACATGACCGACTTTCAATGTCGGGGTCTGCGCGTAGGCGCGGGTTCCGCGCAGGATCGCCGGGGCGGCCAGCATCGCGGCGGAACCGGTCAGGAACCGACGACGTGTGGGGGTCAGCAGCTTTATCATGGTTTTCTCCTCCTCCCGGCCTCCCCGCCGGGTTTGATCCGAAATCAGGTCAGTTTCAGTCGTCGAGAATGCCTCCGAGCCGGGTCAGGTGACGGCCCACGCGGGCGCGCACCGCATTGGCTTCGTCTTCCGTCCATTTGCGGAAGCCTTCACCGGATTTCATGCCCAGCTTACCATCCTTCACGAGCTGCTGGAGATAGGGTGACGGGCCTTGCCGGCTTTCGAGGTCGAACAGCACGTTTTCGTGGATATCCAGCGTCAGGTCGGTGCCGACAAGATCGGCGTTTTCCAACGGGCCCAGCACGGCCAGCCTGCGGCCAAAGCAGGACTTCACAACCGTATCGACCGCTTCCGCATCGCAGATGCCGCGTTCGACAAGGCTCACCGCCTCGCGCCAAAGCGCGTGTTGCAGGCGGTTGCCGATAAATCCCGGCACGTCCTTCTCCACCATCACCGGGGTTTTCCCGGCGCTGGCCAACAGGGCCATCATCCGGTCGGCGACCTCGCCGTCGGTCCACGTGGTCTTGATCACTTCGACCAGCGGGATCAGGTGGGGCGGATTCCACCAATGGGTGCCAAGCGCCCGTTCGGGGTGTTTCAGTCCGTCCATGATCTTGGTGATCTGGATGACCGAAGTGTTGGAAGCCAGCACCGCCGCGACGGGTGCATGCGCTTCGACATCGGCGAAGATCTGGCGCTTGAGGTCCAGCTTCTCCGGCGCGGCCTCGAAGATGTAATCCGCTTTGCGAACGGCCGACGCGACCGACGAACACGGTTCGATCATCTTCGATGTACGAGCGATCTCGTCATCCTCGGCACCCATCACCCGCAGACTGTCGGATATCCGCTTCGGGGCGGAATTCAGCGTCTCGGCATGCGGGTCGGTGATCGTCACACAATGTCCGGCGCGCGCCAGGGTCAGCGCGATGCCGTGCCCCATAAGTCCGGCACCGATGACCGCGATCTGCTGCTTGTTGGAAATCATTGTTCAGCCCGCCGTATAGCCACCGTCGGCATAGAGAATATGCCCGGTGTAGAAATCGGATGCCTTGGAGGCGAGGAACAGCAGCGGCCCGGCAAGGTCTTCCGGCTCACCCAGGCGACCCTTGGGCACACGTGCGAGGAAACCATCGCGCACCGCCTTGGCCTTTTCGTCGTCACCGAACATCCAAGCGGTCAGCGGCGAGCGGAAAACGGTGGGTGCCATGGCATTGACCGTGATGCCGGTGGGGCCAAGCTCGCAGCCCAGTGCCCTCACGATGCCGTCGGTCGCGGCCTTGGAGGCGCAATAGGCCGTGTAGCCCGCCGGATGGCCCAAAAGCCCGCGCGCCGAGGAGACCAGCACGATCTTGCCACCTTCGCCCTGCGCCTTCATCTGCCCCGCAGCGGCACGCGCCAGCAACCAGCTTTGCGTGACATTGGCGTCCATCACGGATTCGAAGGTTTCGGGCGCCATGTCGTTGATCAGCGCGACCTTGTTCATGCCCGAGGCGACGACGAGAATGTCGAGCCGCCCGTAAGCCTCGACCGCCCGTGCCACGAGGCCATTGCAGGTTTCCTCGTCGGCGGGGCGTTTGTTGATCGCCGTCACTTCGGCGCCCATGCCGCGGCACTCTTCGGTGATTTCGTCCAGTGCGTCCTGGTTGCCGGCGACAAGCACCAATTTGCAGCCCGCCCCGGCGAGGACACGCGCCGCGACCATGCCGAAAGCGCCCGACGCCCCGGTGATCAGCGCCACCTGGTTCTTGACGTCGAACATCGAGAGGGGATTTGCCATCGCGTTCATGCCTCAGACCTCCGGGGGATAGGGAATGACGACCAGCATCTTGCACGTGTCATTGATGCGGTTCTCGATCCTGCGGACCTCGTTTGGCGGGATGGTGCAACTGTCCATCCGACCGAGCACGGTTTCCTCGCCCTCCACGATCACCGTCATCTCGCCTTCGAGCACGACATAGACCTTCTCGTAGGGCGTGCTGTCCGGGCCCGCGCCGCCGCCAGGCAGGAACTGGCTGAATCCGATCCACTGATTTGTCGGTCCACCTTCCTCGAACCCCTGAAGCCTCAGCCCATGGCATTCGAAATGATTGGGGGCGGTATAGGTCTGCGCATCCTCGAAACGTTTTACATGCATGGCGTCCTCCCTCGCACTCGCATCGTGAAAAGAGGCCGCCGATCTCCCGGCGGCCAGTCAGGGAGCGTTCAGAACTCGGAACCGTCATCGATGCGGAAGTTCTGCGACTTGTCGATCATCGCCACGAGGCGGATGATGCAGCCGTCGCCGCGGTCCCAGTTCCACGGGAAGAAGGCAAAGGTGCAGCGCTTTCCGGTCACGGCATCAAGATCGCCGCCGACGTTCTCGATGCCCAGGATGCCGTTCTTGAACAGGATGTTGTGCACAGGCTCCCACTCGGGGAAGTCGTCTTTCCAGTCGTTGCCGCCGGACCATTCCTTGTATTCCTGTTCCAGATGCGGCAGCAGTGGTCCGTTGCGCTGCGGGCCGATCGCGGTGGCCAGCGGGTGGTCGTTGGCCTGGGTGTCATGTCCCACGACCTTGATACCCTTCTCGACCATCCATTCGCCGGCCGAAGCCACGAGACCCGGGCAATAGGCGAAGTAGTCGCCGTCCTCATAGTCATGGTGCCAACCGGTGTTGATGATCAGGACGTCGCCCTTGCGGATGGCGTGTCCGCAGGCCTTTTCCAGATCCTCACCGGTGATGGGCTCCCACTTCTTCTTCGGGATGGACACGACGATGCCGGTGCCGAAGAAATGCGGCAGCGGCACCTCGTCGATGAAGGGCGTGCCCTGCACCACATGCGCCGGTGCGTCGATGTGGGTGGTCGCATGCATCGTGGTGGTGATGCGCTGGCTCAGCACGCCGGATTTGGCCATGTAGTGGATACGTTCGATCTTGGTATCCTGAAAGTACGGCCAGTTCGGGTTCTGGAACCCGAAGCGGTGACTGAGATTGTAGAACTCCAGCCCCATGTCGTTATTGGTATTTTCCTGAAACTCGATCCCGCGAATTTCGACCATCGGATGCACCTTCTCTGTTCACCGGCCAAGGACCGGTGTCGGATTGAATGTCTATGCAGGAAGCTCCTCCTCCCGTCCCGAATTACGGTACATAAGTCCACGATACGGTCAATCAAAACCTATAATTCGGTTGATCTGCACCGCATCGCGGTACATAACGATCTGAACTGCGAAGCAAGCAATGAGTACTAAAGCGAAAGGTAAATTCCTCTAATGATTAAGAATAATGACGGAAAGGACCGGTCAGGAATTCAGGTTATTGCGCGGGCCGCCGCCATCCTGCGCGTACTCAAGGAGGAACGAAGCGGGCTCAGCCTTGGTCAGATCGCGCAGCGCGTCAACTTGCCCCGCTCTACGGTACAGCGAATCACGGGTGCCTTGTCCGCAGAGCGGTTCGTCATGCAGGACCCCAATGGCGGCGGTATCCGGCTTGGCCCGGAACTGGGTGCATTTGCCGAAGCGGCGAACTTCAACATCGTGGAGCGATGCCGCGCGATCCTGAACGAAGTAACCCAGAAGACCGGTGAAACCACGGATCTCGCGGTGTTCCGCAATGGCGGTATGATCTTCCTTGATCAGGTGCCCGGCTTGCACCGTCTGCGCACCGTGTCGTCCGTCGGTGATATCTTTCCGCTGACCACCACCGCCAATGGCCGCGCCTGCCTTGCGCTGATGCCGGAAGAGCAGTCGCGGCAGCTGATCAACCAGGAAACCGCGGGTGGATCGACAGATGGTGATCTACAGGCATTGCTGGGCAGGCTGGAAGATATTCGCGCGAACGGTCTGGCCTATGATCTTGACGAACACACCGCCGGCATTTCCGCCATCGGATTTGCATTCCGTGACCTGAGCGGAAGTTACCACGCGATTTCGGTACCGGTACCGACAATGCGTTTCGCAGACATAAAAACGCGCTTGGAGCTCGCATTGCATGAGGCACGGGACAAGGTCCGGGCAGAGTTTTCGTTCGAATAACAAGTGTAGCAAGTCGGATCACGCGTGCCCCGCGCGTTCGTAGGTGATGTGACTGTTCGATGCACCCTTCATACGAGAGCGGCTTCTGATTTTTTGTACCATTCGAATGGCGGCATCAATTGGTATGCACCGGCAGGATGGCACGCGGCGAATGCCCAGAATCCGCAATTTATGACCGGCGGTTCGTAGCGGAGACAATATTGGACCCCCGCAGCAATCGGCTGAATTGTCCGCTCTGTAGACCTCAACTCTTCGAGAACCGTCTCATCCACCTCTTTCTCGATGAGCTCAATCCTCTTGCGCTTGGGTTCGGACGTTGTGTGCCTGTCCGACCCGGTCGTCCGGGCTGCCATCCATCCTGCTGAAGCGCTTCATCTACGGCTAGCTGAACCGGATCCCACCCAGCCTCCGTCTGGAACACGAGGCACGTTGCAATCTCGAGCTGATGTGGCTGACCAACCGCTTGGTGCCCGACCACAAAACCATCTCTGACTTCCGGCGGGGCAATGGCCCAGCCATCCGCAGGACATGCGCACGGTTTGTCGAACTTTGCCGCCGGATCGGCGCGCTTAAGGGGGGTGCGTTGCCATCGCAGGCACCAAGTTCAAGACAGTGAACAACCGCGACCACGACTTCACGAAGAACAAGATTGCCATCCGTTAGGGCCGCACCCGGCAGGAGATTGCGCGACTGAAGACGATGCAGAAGGCTTTGGCCGACGCACCCGGTGGGCAGATTTCCCTAACCGATCCCGGTGCCCGCGCCATGACGACCAGCGCCCGGCATGGCGGCATGGTCAACTACAATGTGCAGACAGCGGTCGGTACCGAGACGCATCTGGTCGTGGCACACGAAGTTACCAATCAGGGTTTTGCTCGCGACCAGCTCGGCCCAATGGCGACCGCCGCCAAGGAAGCCCTTCCGCGCGACGGACTGCATGCCATCGCCGGCAAAGGGTATTTCAGTGGCGCTCAGATCCTAGCTTGCCATCAGGCGGGGATCACCACGACCATGCCGCGCCCGTAAACCTCGGGCA
The DNA here is from genome assembly GCF_018860625.1 of Paracoccus sp. C2R09. Lineage (GTDB taxonomy): Bacteria > Pseudomonadota > Alphaproteobacteria > Rhodobacterales > Rhodobacteraceae > Paracoccus. The sequence goes on along the minus strand of NZ_JAHKQB010000029.1, from coordinate 557,525 downwards.
GCCGGGCCAAAGGTATGTATGCGAGGGCCGATTTTGCCTGTAACCCTGCACACGATGTCCATGTCTGCCCGGTGGGTGAAGAATTGATTGACCGCTGCACCCGAGGGGAAGGCGGGCTGCGGGACGGTCGCTACTGGACCAACGCCTGTCAGCATTGTCGGGTCCCGCACCGCTGCACCAGTGGCAACGAACGCCGGATCACTCGATGGGACCATGGGCATTTGCTCGATGCGATGTACGAACGGCTGAGCGGGGACGCGAACCCGATGACCTTGCGCCGTTGCACGGTCGAACACCTGTTCGGCACGATCAAAGCTTGGATGGGGCACACCCGTTTCCTGACGCGGGGGCTAAAGAATGTCAGAACCGAGATGGCGCCTAATGTTCTGGCCTGCAATATGAAGAGAGTGGTCGCGTTGATCGGCGTCCGGCGCCTGATGCAAGCCATTCCGGCCTGTTTGGGTAGCCGCCAGAGGATCAGGCGCTGCATTACCAGACCGTCATGCGCGCTCAGGGATGATCTGCGGCAGCTCAAGACGAGCAGCGCGAATAAGTTGGATCAGGAAGCTCGCGTCGACGGGTTTGCACACAGACCCTGACGGACACGTTGATCGATAGTCAGGGCAGGAAGCCGCTGAATCGACGGTGACGCATTCTTGCGTACAGGCACTTCTGGCGTGCCTAGGTCAACTTGCGAAACATGGGTGCCGCGCAGATGAGTAAGAGCTGGGTAGGCCACGAAGGTCATTGATTATGAAGGTTTGTTTCAATGCGATGCGCCAGTGGGAACAATTCGCTTAAAAAAGAAAAATTCTTGGGATATTAATAAATAGTGGCGGATAGCACGCCACGGAGCAGGTCATTCGCGGTCTACCGGATCGCACGCCGCCTTGCCGATTTCGATGCCGTGCTGCCCGGATGGTCGAACCGCTTGGGGCCGGGGTGCCGGACATCCGCCTCAGATGAAGGAACGGGTCCGCGACGGCTTGCGGCCAAGCATGTTGCGTAGTGCCAAGTTGAGAACCGATGCGGTGCTGCAGGCGGTTGCAAGGTCTGCGGGCAGCTTCGCGCGATCTGCACCGCGGGGGCAGGACGGGCTGTCGGGCGACAGCCGGGCAAAGAGATCCGGCCAATCCCCGGCAAAGCGTGGCAGCGCAATGTCGGCAGGCGCCGGGTCGGCCAGAAGCCACGTGCGCACGCGGATGACCCCGTCCTTGGGTGGAAGACCTCCGACTGCGGGTGCGATACGGCCGATACTCTCGATCTTGGGAAAGCCGAGCGTTTCGGCGGTGGCAAGAACCTGTTCGGCAACGGCCCATCCGCATCCGAAGGACAGTACATGAAGGGGCCGTGGTTGTGACGGGGTGCCAAGAATGCCTGCCTCGGCGCCGATCGTGGCCAGCCCGCGCCACAGCCCGCCGCCGGGCTGTAGGGCCGCCGCGATCCCTTCATGCCACATCTGCAGCAGCGGGCGCGCAACCACCAGCCCCCGCCGGGTCAGATAGGATGTCAGCGGTTCGGCCACCCCGTCCGACCGTTTTTCCGCGCGCCGCGCCTCGTCGGTCATGCGCAGGACCAGGGTGCGGATCTCATCCACGCCATAGGCGACATTGATGGGATAGATCCCGTTCAGCTTGAATGGCTCGATCAGCCGGGCGCTCAGCCGGGCGATGACATCGTCACCCAGGGCAGGGTCGTGAAAGATCAGCGCAAGTCGGGGATATTTCCGTCGGCCCTTGTCGGACGCCAAAAAAAGCGCGGTCTCTCGGAGCGTGCGGGGACCGGCGCCGATCCGACCGTCCCCCCGCAAGCCGTCGCGTTCTGCCTGTATCGAATGCCCGATCAACGCGTTGCGACGCGGGTTGCGCAGCTGGGCCACGGCGGAAGGGACCGTCGCATGCTGCCCGGCTGTCGGGAATGACCGCACCTGCAGATCGAAGGCCGCAGGCGCACGAGGCGCAAGCCTGAGGACCCAACCGTCGATCACGTTGGCATCCCAGTCGGAATAGCTCCAATGCGCGTGGCCCTTGCGCCCCTTCCATTGGCCCCAATCCTCGCCCCACGAGTTTCGAATGACGAACCCCCGATCGTCATAACCGACGATGGTGAAGGCATGTGCCCCCGATCGACCCGGCTTCTGCGGAATGCGCCCGACGGGCCGGGTGCGGCGCCGCCAACCTTCATGCAGATATGCCGAGACCACGACGGATCCGACCTCTTGCACCGCAAGCTGATAGTCGCTGACCAGAGGGTGCAGCCGGAAATAGGCCCCGAGGGCGATGTTGCGGGCCTCCTTGGCGGCGGCGATGGTCAGATGCCATGTCGGATCGTGCCCGGTATAGGGGGCCGTCTTATCCAGGCAGACCCCATGGTGATAGATGCCCTTGATCGCGCCCCGAAGCGACGTGCCGCCGGGCAGGTCGTCCACGAATTCATCGTTGCGGGTCGCCAGGGCATAGATCATCGCGGGGCTGACACGTTGACCGGCCCCGCCCGCAACGTGCTTCAGTTGCAGGTTGATCGCCGATGCAAGCGCGAAGCCCACGCAACTGAACGGATCGGCCTGGCAACCGATCTCACCTGCGGTGGGTCGTTCGGGCAGGATGGATTGCCGGGCCGGCTGCAGCACGGGGCGATAATACTGATCGCGCGCATCGCTGCGATCCGGCAGCAGGGCGTGCATCCTCGGCAGATCGTCCCCCTGGGTCGCGAATTCCTCGCCGGTGGCCCGCAGCTGGGTCAGGGGTCTTCCGAAATGGAAAGAAGACGCGTCTGGCCATTTGTCCGGGTCGGGTGCCACCGCGCCCGCAGGCCCGGTCATGCGCATATGCAGCGCCTGTTCCCCCAGAACGACGGGAAGAAAGACGCCGCGATTGGGGTCGTCCACGCCCGAACCCCCGAAGTAATGAATGCCGATCGCCTCGCCCGTGGCCAGATCGATGATCGGAGAGCCGGAGCTGCCCGGCAGCGTCGAGGCATCGTGCAGAAAGACCGCCTGGCCAAGGCCTCCGGTCACACCGTAAGCGGCGCGCTTCGTCGCAAGATCGCCGTCGAATATCCCGATCAGCGCATTCGCATCCGAGGGGGCGGTAGAGGGGTTGGGGTAACCGATGACGCCGATCTCGAGCGGATTTCCGTTCGGGCCCTGATCCGGCTGCCGCAGCGGGACGGGTTCGCGGTCGCAATCCGCGTTCAGGCGCAACAGCATCAGATCCCATTTCGGATGCGCCCATTCGACGCCCTCCACGCCGATGACGGTATCGACCGCAGGGTCGGTCACGGCACTGCCGGACTGTCGTTCGAACACCACGCGGGCAGGGCGGTATGGTGGTCGATTGGAGGCAATCAAAGGCATGGAGTTCGGCCGACATTGGATCGCCGCGCCCGGATTCAGAATGGCGCCCAGCATATGCCGGGCCGTCGCAACGCGGCGTCTGTCGGCCGAAACGCGAAAACAGGTTCCCAGCCGCAGCCACCGGCCCCCGTCATTCACTTCGATCACCCCGACCGAGGGGGCAATCGCGGCGACCCGCGCCGCTAGAAGCCTGCGCGAGGCATCGGACAGCGTTTCGAACCGGGCGGTATCGGGCAGCTGATCGGCCAGCAGCACGATCGCCGGTCGGTTGCTTCGGATGATCGAACGAACACGGCTGGCCGCCCCCGGCGGAGTGCGATGACCCGCCATAAGTTCGCGAATATGGAATATGTCGGACATATATGGGCCATAATTAATTTATAACCGGATGCATTTATGATATGCTGAATCAGAAGCGGTTTAAAGATTCTCTTTCTGCACGAACTGAAAATAATATTATTAACCCGAAGAATTCAGAAATGCATTTTCATCCCGATATTGTTCCGCTTGGTCTTGTCGCGATGCTTGCTGAGTTCCGGAGGGTGGTCATGCGCAAATTCCCCAAGTTCGTCGCCCTGCTGGGTGGAATGGCCCTGGGCATGTTCGGTGCACCGGCGGTGGCGGCCACGGGCGCCGCCCCCGAAAGGACCGAGATGTCCGAGACCTGCCTGTCGGTGAAGGCGTCCGATGATGCCCGGGTGGTCTGCGCGGATCTGGCCGCCATCGACCAGACATTGGTCTATAACCGCTTCGGCTCGTTCAATCCCTTTGGGATGATCTTCGTGTTGAACCGCGACATTGCCCCGCTGGAACCTGCGGTTGCAGCCGACGGAGTGATCGACCTGTCGCTGGATGAACCGCTTGCGGCGGGCGATTGCCAGACGCTGCTGGGGACGGAAACCCGTGCGGCCGGAACCGGGCTGTCTGCCGGAAATGTGCGGCTGCGTGATTGCAAACGGCCCCGTCCGATGGTTCTGCGCGTGAATGTCGGGGATACATTGGTGGTGCATGTGCGCAATCTGCTTGCCCCGTCGCAGGCCCCCGATTTCTCGCGCGATTTCTGCGACCGGGCCGATCCCACCGCCGATATCGGCAGGGAACGCGTCCGGGCATCCGTCGCCGAAGGGGATGCGCAGCTGGTGGCGCATGGCGAGGCTTCCTGCGACACGCAGCCATCATCCGATGCGCCGGAGGACCGGGCGTCACCGCCCGATTGGCCCCGGACACGCGGCGTGAACCTTGTCGTCCAGGGCCTGGTTCCCGTGGCGATGCCCGGCAAGGACGCCCCCGATCCCGCATGCTATGGCACCGACATGGTAGAACCCGGCGATGATTTCCACTGCCGCTACCGGGTCCTGCAAGAGGGGACCTATTTCTTCGCCTCGCTTGCTGCGCCCGCCGGCGGAGAGGGGAACGGCGGCAGCCTTGTCCATGGCCTGTTCGGGGCGGTCGTGGCGCAGAAGCCCGGATCGCGCTGGTATCGCAGCCAGGTGACAAGCGCAGCGCTGGACGCGGTCTGGAACGCGACCGGCACCGTGCCGAACCGGACCCGGCAGGGCGGCCCCGATTACGAGGGCACCGACGACGCCGGGACGGGGGTTCCGATCCTGAACATGGCGATGCCGGTCGACGGAACCGCCCAGGCGGATTTCAACGATGCCGGCGCGGTCGAGATCGTGCATGGCGATCTGAATGCGATCATCTATTGCGACAGCTCGGCGCCGGGTGCCGATTGCGCGCCCGCGCTGCAGGGTCAGCCGGTCGATGCCGGAACGGTCGAGCCTGCTTATACCTCGTTTCGTGAATTCTCGGTCTTCTTCCACGATGAGCTGAAGACCTTCTATACCAAAAACTTCCGCGAGCTGGGCCAGTTCGGCCAGCTGGCAGGGGTAAAGGACGGGTTCGCGATCAATTACGGGGCGTCGGGCATGGGCTCGATCCTGCTGGCCAATCGCAAGGGCATCGGCCCCGGCGACGACTGCATGGAATGCCTGTACGAGGAATTCTTCCTGTCATCCTGGGTCAACGGCGATCCGGCCTTGCTGGAATGGTATCCGGACGACCCGTCGAACGTTCACCATTCCTATCTGAACGATCCGGTCGTCTTCCGAAACTTCCATGCCGGACCGAAGGAAACGCATGTCTTCCACCTTCATGCGCATCAGTGGTTTGCGGGCAACGACCCCAACCGGGGCAGTTACCTCGACAGTCAGACGGTCGGACCGCAGCAGGGCTTCACCTACAACATCTATCACGGTGGCCTGCGCGGTCCGGGCGATACAGGGCAGGGCTGGTGGGACAGCCAGGGGTCGGGGAACCGCAACCGGACGGTGGGGGATTCGATCTTCCACTGCCATCTCTATCCGCATTTCGCGCAAGGGATGTGGGCGCTCTGGCGTGTGCATGACGCGCTGGAGGACGGCACCCGCCTGATGCCGGACGGGCAGGCGCATGACGGCCTGTCGGTCGATTTCACGCCGGTCGCGGATCGGGCGGCGGCCCGCGCAGGCAGCGTCGATCCGACCACCGGCGAATGGATGAACGCGCAGGAGGGAACGCCCATCCCGGCGCTTGTACCCTTGCCGGGCGAACCGATTCCGCTGGCACCGACCTATGCCGTTGCCGCCGACATGGATGCCGACAGCGGGGAACTGCTGTCGGATGCGCCGACCCCCATGCCCGGCTATCCCTTCTATATCGCGGCCGAACCGGGCCACAGGCCGCCGCAGGCGCCGCTTGATATCGCACGCAACCTTGGCGAATTCGCCGATGCCAGCGCCGCCGAGGATCTGCGCCGGGACGGCGATGCGTCGGGACTGTTCGAAGCCGCCGGCGAATGGCTGGACGGGGGGCTGAACCGACATGTCGTAAGCGCGGGGTCCGAACGCGAATTGGGGATCAGGCTGCCCGAAGTCATCTCGGATCCCGCGATATTCGAGGCGCTGTCGCCCGAACGGCAGGTCGATGCGATGAGGCAGGTGATCGCCAAGGCCTTCGCCCTCGGAGATCTGAGCGGCAAGATGAACCGCGCCGTCATCAAGCTTCGCGACCCCCTGGGCGAGCGGCTGGAGCAGGCAGCGATGGGGTTCCACCATGATGGGGAACGCTATGGTCCCGACGGAGGCGCGCTGCGCCTTGCGCGGGCGGACGGGACCGCGGTGACACAACAGCAGAACGGCGGCTATGACACGGGGCTTGCGACCGCGCCCGGCGCACAGCCGGACCGCCCGCCCGTCTTTTACGTCAACGGCGCCGCCCCCCGGCCGGGCGCGCCCTTTGCGGATCCCTGCGGGCGCTGGATCCCCGACGCAAAGGCGGATGCGGTCACGGACCCCCTGACCGGCAGCTGGCTGGGTGATCCGTTCCTGGGCGACGGGGCCGTGGCGGGGTATCGGCGATACGAGGCCTCTGCCGTGCAGCTGGACATGATCGTCAACCGGGCGGGCTGGCATGATCCGCAGGCCCGCATCAACGTGCTCAGCACCGAATCCGACAGGTTCAAGGCCGGACCGGGCCTGATATCGCCCCTGATCAGCGACAGCGAGGAGCCGTTCTTCTTCCGCGCGCTGTCGGGCGAATGCATCGAATTCCGGCACACCAACGAACTGCCCAAGGAACTGGAACTGGACGATTTCCAGGTGCGCACGCCGACAGACACCATCGGCCAGCATATCCATCTGGTGAAGTTCGACGTCACCTCCTCGGACGGTTCGGGCAATGGCTGGAACTATGAGGACGGCACCTTCGCCCCGGACGAGGTCGCGGCCCGGCTGTGCGCATGGGACAAGACCGGGAACCCGCAGGCCGCCGCGATCATGGCCGACCTGGAAGCCGCCATCGCCGGCACGCTAAGTGTCGCACCGCAGTTCGAAGCCGATTTCGGCGACAGCTTCTGCACCTCGCCCGTGGTCGAGGAACATCGCATCTGGCGGCTGCCGCGCAGCCTGTTCCCCTATCTGTTCCAGACCACGACCCAGCGCTGGTTCGCCGATCCGATCCTGTCGAACGACGAAAAGGGCAAGGCCATCGACCGGACGATGCGGACGGTCTTCACCCATGACCATTTCGGACCCTCCTCGATCCAACAGCACGGGTTCTACAGCGCGCTCGTGGTCGAACCGCCTGCCCGAACCGGCGTCGCGGGGGATCCGGATCGCAAGCCGCTGCTGCAGGCGGTCTGCGATTTCGATGCGGCGGGCCCGGATTGCGCCACGCCGCTGGACCCGGCGGATGCGGCCACGACCGTGGCATGGGGCGGCGAGCAGTGGGAGGGGACGCGCAAACTGATCCGCACCGGGCTGGGCGATCCCGAACACCCGAGCTATCGCGAATTCGCGATGTCGATCGCCGATTTCGCGCTGCTTTACGATCCGCGCAGCCGGAACGATGCGCAACAATTGGTCAGGGCGATGCAGGATCCCACAGGTGCCATGGATGCGGGCCTCGGGGGTCTGGAAGGAATGGCGAAGATCTATTGCGAGGCACGCCACCGGCTGAGCCCGTTCAACATGGAGGCGGCCTGCAATACGGGCTTTCAACGCGAGGGCCCCGGGCTCAGCTTCTTCTATCCCGGCGATCCGCCTGCCTGGATCGCCGGCGGGCTGAACCGGGACGATATCCACCGGTCGCGTTACCAGGGGGACATGTTGGCAGGCCAGCCCGACGGAACGAACGAGGTCCGTGCGCTTCTGGAACATCTGGTCAGCTATCGCCAGAAGGCGGGCGGGACCTTCGACCCGGATCGTCCCGTCTTTCCCCTGGGCGTACCGCAACCGGGGCGGATGGCGGGGCCCGTCGCCGCACCCGAGCGGCCGGAATCGATTTCGGTCGACCATCACGACCCGTATCTGGTGAACTATCGCGGTGCGCCCCTGCCGCTTCGGATCGCGGATACGGATGGCGGCCCGGATCGATCGGCCGATTGCGCACCGTTGCAGCTGAACCGACCGGGCGAGCATGGCGAAAGCGATGCGACACGCGCCTTGGCCGATGGCATGTTCGGGACATGCTCCTATTCCCACCAGATGACCGGGGAAATCGGCGATGCGGGGAATGCGCTTCATTCGGGTGTGCATCAGGATCCCGAAACGCCGGTCCTCGAAGCCTTCGCCGGAGAGCGGCTTGCCTTCCGCCTGGTCCAGGGCGCGCAAGAGGTGCAGCATACCTTCGTCCTGTCGGGGCAGCCGTTCAAGCGCAATATCGATCAGGCCTTTCCCCAGGGCGCCCGGCCGCTGGTCGATGCGGCTGCGCCATCGCTGCAGAACCGCTGCCAGCAGTTGGCGCAGATCGTCCAGGGGCGGCCCGGATCCTACCGCCAATGGCTGGACACGGCCCCGTCGAACCGGGAGGATCCGCCATGGGACGCCGATAACATCGCCTATTGGAAGGCCTTCGAAACCGCGCTGGCCAATTGCGACAATATCGAAGGCTTCAATTTCGCGCAGGAGATCGGCATCTCCGAGCATTTCGAGATGCAGGGCAGCCTGCGCGCCGATATCGGCGCAAGCGTCGAAAGCGCGCTGCTCGGTGCATCGGGCGGTCTTGACGATCAGGCCCAGGATGGCACGCCCAAGACCTCGTCGGACTATCTCTATCATTTCGGGTCGGTCGATGCGCTTTGGAATGGGGCCTGGGGGCTGGTGCGCATCTTCAGGGATGGCACCGCGCCCGATCCGGCAACCGTGCCGGGGCTGAACTCGGTCGAGGTCGGACCTGCCGTGCCCATCAGCACACGCCTTCGCGGCAACGTGCGCGGCGCCGAAGGCGCGGCCGCGCTGCCCGGGATACCGGCCGGTTCGGGGCTGGCATGCCCCTATCCCACCGAAGGCGGGCCGGTGCAGCGGGTCGTGGATGCGGCCATGGTCGCCTTCGAAACCCGTCGCGTGTTCGACCCCAAGGGAACGATCTATGCCGACGGTGTCTACGACCCGGACGGCCTGATGCTGGCCCTGATGTCGCCGAACGATCTGGGCATCAACGATATCGCGGACGATTCAAGCTGGAAGGCACTGACGGCGGACAAGGTGATCGCCGACATCCAAAGGGTCCACGGCACGCAACCGGAACCCTTCGTCCTGCGCGTCCGCGCCGGGGATTGTCTCAGGCTGCGCGTGGTCAACCTGCTGGGTGGTCCGGATGGCGCGATGCGCGACCTGATCGGGGATGCGATCCTGCCCAGGATCGTTCCGTTGAACGCCGACCCCATTCCCGAACTGCACGAGGGTTCCGACAACGGCAAGCGGTTGCGCCTCGCGGCATTGCCCGATGCGGACAACCGTGGCGGCGTTCGACCCTCGGCATCCCTTGCGCTCAGCCTCGGGCTGCCCAGCCTCGATCTGGTTCGCGACGTTCCCAAGGGCTACGGGTACAACCTTTCAGCGCTGCCCGGCGGCAATGGCGGTGTCGAGACCAGTCGCCTGATGGTGTCCTATGCTGGCCGTTCGCGTCTTGATTTCGACGACGAGAACGACGCGCAGACCGTCCTTGCCAACCATGCCATCGCCATTCTGAATGCGCCGGAAGGCCCCCTGGCGACGCTTCTTTCGGGCGTCACGGGCGGGGATTCGGGTCCGCTGATCGTGGTGCCGCATACAGAGGAAGGCGCCGCCTTGGCCTCGGTCCTGGGTCACGACTTCGATTTGATGGCACCTCAGGCCCTGACCGGGGGCGTCCTGGGCGCCGATCCGGCAGTTCTGGAACCGATGCTGGCCGAAGGCTGCGCGGCGGATCGGGACTGCCCCAGCGCAGAACAGCTTCACACGGAAATTGCCGCCCATGTGCAATCGGCATTGTGGCAGGCCGCGCACGAGGTCACGCATTGGATCCCCTATGCCTTCGGGCCGGTGCCCGTCGTTCCGACGGGGGATGTCATCTCTCAGACCGTGCATGGCCTGTTCGGGGTGATCGACGTGGTGCCCGCGAACTGGCAGCCTGCCGGAACGGGCGGGCTGTCCTGCGCCGATCATCCGGTCGAAGGTTACGAATACTGCGAAGCCAGCCATGTGCCGGGCCTGGGGGACGGGCAGGGGATGCTGTACCAGGTGCCCCGGGATGACGGCGACCCCGTCAACCTGCGCGAATTCGTCCTGTTCTATCAGGACGGGCTGAACCATTGGGATGACGCATCCACGCTTGCGGTGAACTGGGAAGGCGAAGGCGACCGTCCGGCGCGGGACGGCGACGGTCGTTTGCTGCGCATCGTGCCCGATTGCATCGTCTGCGATGACAGCTATGATCGGGGCGAGGCTGCCGTCAGCCAACGATCCCCGGCCTTCAGTCGCATGCTGCGCCAGGCGTCGCCCGATACACCCATCGACGAGAGCGACGATCTCAACGCGCATGTGTTCCCGCCCCGCTTCGCGCTGTCCGATGCCGGTCAGCTGAAACTGGAGGCCTGCACCGACGAGCAGGTCGTCATCCGCGTCGTGCATCCCGGTGGGCGTGCCCGTCAACGGGCCTTCGTCATGAACGGACATTCATATGACGATCTGTTCCCCGGCTTCGGTTTCCCCCGCTCGGCCCTGCTGGCCCCCGGCAAGACGATGACCGCCTGGCTGCGACCTGCGGCAGTGCAGGGAACCTATGTCTGGCATGACGGGCCGACCCATATCCGGGCGGGCGGGGTCTGGGGTCTTCTGGACATTGCCGACAAGGATGCCGCCCGATGCGCCGAACGATAAGGGCGGTCGCCGCCGCAGTTCTGCTGGCCCAGCCCGGGACGGGCGCGGCAGAGGATCTGAAGCCCGCCCTGGTCGCGCAGGCCGAATTCCTCCGGCCCGACGGAACGATCGCGACGGCAATCGCCGAAGGCGAGACGGTGACGGTCCGCGTATCGGTCGCAAGCGGCTTTTCCAGCCAGCCACCCTCGGGGCTGACGCTGTTCGGGTGGCTGCGGCAGGTCAGCGCCAGCGATCTGCCCTGCGGGCAATCGGCCGAAAGCTTTGCCCGGACAGGGCGGCTGCCAGCGGGGGCGATCTTTCTCAACGACCCGGTCATCGGTGTCGTGACCGAAGACGACGCGCTGGTCCTCTCGGACCCGGAATTCTCGTTGGCTTCGGCCAATATCATGGGGGCGTTCCGCCTTGACGAACGTCCGTCCACGCTGGTGCCCGACCCCGACAGCCGCCGTTTTCTTCTGGCCCTGCCATCCGCGGGCGAGGTTCTGGCCGTCGGTCCGACCGGACAGCGCGAGACGGTGGTGGCCGGGCTTCATCGCCCCGCACAACTGGTCGCCGGACCCGCGGGCGGCATCCTTGTCCGGCAGGACGACGGGCAGCTGCTGTTCGCGACCCGGTCGCAGCGGCACGAGATTGCGCGGGGCGTCGCGACCCTTCGTGCTGCGCGCGACCAGCGATGGGCCGCGGCGCTGGACGCGCGGCACGCCCTTGTCATCGATGCGCAGCAGGGCGCGATCGTCGCAAGGGTGGGGGCACCCGATGCCCTTGATGTGGCGATTCTGCACGATGATCAGGCTGATCGGCCATTCGCCATCGCGGTGCTTCGCCGCGACACCGTGGCCGTCCATTACCTTGGGGATATCGAAGCCCCGGTCATCATCCCGCTGGCCGACCAGGCCGCGCGCCTGGTGGCCTCGCCCCGCGGGCGGGTCGTGCTGGCCTGGACCCCTTCGGGTGGCCGGGTCAATGTGGTGGATGTCGCGCGAAGCCGGCTGGTCCGGGCCGTGGGTGCCAATGCCCCGTTCACCGAGATCGCGTTTTCCGAGGACACCGCCTTTCTGATGCTGGCCAGCCAGACCCATGTCGGCGCGCTGGATCTGGCGGCCATAGCCCGGGGCGAGGATGCGAATTTCCGCGAGATCCAGATAGGCTCCTCGACCGTGCCGCCATCCGGATCCGCCCGACAACTGCTGGCGCCGCTTTTCCCGATGGAGGGAATGCTGGCCGTCCATGCCGACAGTTATCAGGGTTACCGGATCATGGATGGATCCGTCATGGGCGATGCGCCCGCGATGACCGCAACCTCGTTGCGCGGGGGCGTTCCGCGACTGGTGGCAACGCTGGACCGCAGCTTCGTGGAAATACGGCCCGGACTGTTCGAAACCGTCACGGCCCTGCCGCGCACGGGGCGCTTCGAGCTGGTGATCAGCACGGGCCTGGGGGAGCTGAACTTCTGCAGCGAGGTGCCGGTCGCCAATCCCCACGGCCCGCCCCCGGACCCGGTCGGCACCATCACCGCATTGCGCGATGGCGATGCGGTGCGCTTCAGGGTCATGGGACCGGACGACCGTCCGCAGGGCAACGCCCGGGGGCGGATCACCTTTTCGGCGCTGGCGGGTGGCTGGCGCGCATCGGCGCCACTGATCACCGATGCCGAAGGCCGGTCGAAGCTGGCCTATACCCTGCCGCGGCTGAGCGGGATCGTCGTGCAGTTCGACGCCCGCGGCACGTCCCGCTACCGCCCCTTGTTGTTGGAGGATATGGAATGAACCGGATTGCATCTGCCCTGGCTGCCGCAGTGTTTCTTGCATTGCCCGCCACCGCGCAGCACCACGAACACGCGCATGACCATGACCATCGAATGACCGATATGACCGCCGGCATCGAACGGTTGAGCCTGCCGAATTTTCCGGTCACCAGTTCCGAAGGCGTGACGGCCGGGTTGCGGGACATGCTGCCCCATGACGCTCCGCTGATCCTCAGCTTTACCTATACAGGCTGTGAATCGCTTTGCGCGGTGACCAACGCCATCCTTCTGGGCGTCGAAGACGACCTTCTGCGTGCGAATGCAGATGAGGTCGTCATCGCGACGATCTCCATCGACCCGGCCAATGATACGCCCGAACAGCTGCGGACCGCCAAGGCCCAGATCGGCGCCGGTGAAGGCTGGCTGTGGCTGACGGGCGGCACAAGCGGGACGAAGCCGATCCTCGACACGCTTCGGTTTCCGCCCGGCGCGATCGAGGATCACGACCCGATCTTTCTGATCGGCAGACCCTGTTCGGGTCGTTTCACGCGGGTCGTGGGCCTGGCCGATCCGCAGGATCTGGTGTCCTTCACGCGCGATCTGCCGGAATGCGAAGCCTGATCGCGGCCTGTCTGATCGTCGCGGCGCCCGCATTGGCCCAGACGGAGCCGGGACAGGCACTGTTCCTGCAGGGCGAAGGGGCCAGCGCCGTCCTGTTCGGGGGGCTGCGAATGTCGGGCCAACAGATCGCCTGTGCCGGGTGCCACGGCGCAGATGCCCGGGGCGACGCCGAAGGTGCGACCGTCTTTCCGCCCATCGACTGGGCCAGCCTCCGCCGCGGGGATCGTGCGGGCGGTCCTTATGATCGGGCTGCTTTCGCCGCGGCCTTGCGCGACGGTCTGGCACCGGATGGCCGCCGTCTTGTGGATGCGATGCCGCGATATGAAATCACCGACGACGCCATCGACGGGTTGGTGAGGTTTCTGCAGGGCATCGATGCCGATCAGCGCCGGGGGGTCGGCCCGCGCAGCATCCATATCAGCGCCCGCGCAGGTGGGGACGCCCTGCGCGGGCTCAGCCTGGCCGTCGATCGTTTCAATCGCGATGGCGGCGCCTTTGGGCGTTCCCTCACCATGGGGCCGCGGGAAACCTCGCTGCTGGACGAAGAGGATCTGGGCCGGATCCTGGATCTTCGCCTTGAACGGGCCGGCATTAAGCCTGTCTTGCGCGCCGAGCTGTACCCATCACCTGCACGCGCGGACACCCACCCCCGAACCCTGCGCGCCTATTTTCACGGGCTTGTGCTGGGCCAGGCTCTGATCGAATGCGGGCGGGACGTGACGCGGCATTGCATCGAGGATCACGCTCGCAAACTGCGCCTGTCCATGTTCCTGGACCTCCCATGACGCGGACCGAGGGAAGGCGACCTGCAGCCGCCTGCCTTGCAGGCCCGCAAGGCGCGGGTGCCTGACGGGCGCGGCGGCACGACATCCCCCGGGGCACGGCCCCTCGACCAACCGAGGTGACCGCCACCCTTGGGCGCCCGAGCGCTGTCCGACGTGGCGATCTTCTGGCCGTTCGCGATGTCAGTTGCCGCTGGACATCTCGGTCCTGAAGACCTCGGCCACGACCTGACATGCGAAATCCGCATCCACCGGCTTGTCGTTCAGCAGCCGATACCAGAGCGCACCATGGATCAGCTGCGACAGCAGGTCCGCATCCCGCGCGGGGTCGAGCTGACCGGCGGCCTGCGCGCGGCGCAGCAGGTCGGTGACCATCGCCTCTCTCGGGGCCACGAATTTCTGGTGGAACGCGTTCCCGAATGACGGGTCCTGTTGGGCCGCGGCGATCAGGGCGCGCATTGTGTCGCCGTCGCGTTCCAGATGCGCGAAGATGCGTTGCAGGAAATCGGCCAGCAGCCTGGCATAAGGCAGATCGCGATCGTCCGTCGGCGGTGCGGCCTGTCGCGCGGTTTCCTCGAAGACCGCCTCCAGCACCAGTTCGGCCTTGGTGTCCCACCGATTATAGAGCGTCTGCCGCGCGACACCTGCCTCCTTCACGATGGCCGAGATCGAGACCTTCTCGTAGCCCTCCTCTCGGACAAGCCTCAGTGCTGCTGATCGCAACGCCTCGCCTGCCTCGGGATTGATCGGACGTCCGGCTTTTTTTGCAATATCTCCCACGCAGCCTCCCTTCTGCACGCCCCCGCTTGATAGATGGACGGCAGTCTATTATGTAAAGTAGATCCAAGTCCATTAATACCAGAATAGCGGAATGAACATGCAAATCAAACCACCTTCGGCGCGGCGGGCGGCCGCCATAACAGGGACCCTCGGGCTGCTCTCTCTCTTTCCACCGCTTGCCACGGACATGTACCTGTCGGCGATGGGCGATCTGGCGCAGTCGATGGGCACGGATCACACGGCGGCGGAATTCTCGCTCTCGATCTTCTTTCTTGGGCTGTGCGTCGGGCAATTGCTGATCGGTCCGGCCAGTGACGGCTTCGGCCGCAAACTGCCCCTGATCTTCGGAACGACGCTGTTCGTTGCCACCTCGATCGCGCTGCCGCTGATGAACGACATCACGGTGTTCAACACCTTGCGGTTCTTCCAGGCCATCGGGGCCAGCGCAGGGATGGTCGTGGGCCGCGCGGTGGTCAAGGACCTCTATCACGGGCAGAAGGCGGCGCAGGTGATGACCGTGCTGGTGATGCTGCTGACCGTCGGGCCGATCGTGTCGCCCACGCTCGGCAGCCTGCTGCTCGAGGCGTTCGGCTGGCGTTCGATCTTCGTGACCATGGCGGTGATCAGCGCGATCGCCCTTGTGCTGACGCTGGCGATCCTGCCCGAGACCCTTGCGCCCGAGGCCCGTCAGAAGCGGCCCTTCGTCGATGGCGCACGCGGTATCGCGATGCTGCTGCGGCGGCGCGGCTTCCTGGCGATGGCGCTGGTGGCGGCGCTGGTGCAATCGGGGATGTTCGCCTTCATCACCGGATCCTCGGCGGTGTTCCAGGGGGTGTTCGGGTTGGATACGGTCAGCTTCGGGCTGATGTTCGCACTGGTCGCGGCGGCGCTGGTGATCTTCGGGCGGGTGAACACGCTGCTGCTGCGCAGCTATCGTCCCGCGCAGATCGTTCGCGCAGGCCTGCCGGTCTTCATCGGGGCGGCGGCGATCCTGGCGGCGATCTCGGGGACGCATCAGCTGTGGCTGTTCATCCTGCCCTTGTGGATCGCGATCGGGATGGTGGGGCTTTTGTCGGCCAATGCGATGTCGATCGCGATGGACCTGGCGCCTGATGGCGCGGGTGTCGGTTCGGCGCTGCTGGGCGCGCTGCAATTCGCGATCGCCTTCGGGGTGTCGTCGCTGGTGGCGGTGGGGGACAGCAGCACGGCCCTGCCAATGAGCCTGGGGCTGTTGCTGCCATCCCTGGCCGCCGGGGCGCTGTTCTTCGCATCGCCCCGCGGATCGGCCCAGCCCGTTACGGGCTGAAGGGCCTGCGCCCTGCCGGAGTGTTCCGGCAGGGCGCGTCGATGATCAGACCTCGTTGCGGCCCGAGGCGAGGATGCAGAGCAGCGAGATGATCGCCGCCACGAGCACGTAATACCCCACATACCCCATACCGTAATTCGCCTGCAGCCAGGTCGCGATATAGGGGGCCAGCGATGCGCCCACGATGCCCGCGAAGTTGAAGGCCAGCGACGAACCCGTGTAGCGCACATGGGTCGGGAAGGGGGCGGCCAGCGCCGCGCCGATGACGCCATAGGTGATGCCCATCAGCGCCATGGCGATGGTGACGAAGGCGAAGACGCCCGAACGGCTGCCGCTGAGCAGCGGGTCCAGCGCGAACGAGAACGCCCCGATCAGGATGGTCACCAGGATCAGCAGGTTCCGGCGGCTCCAGCGATCCGCGACCTTGCCCGCCACCGGGATCAGCGCGCCGAAGACGATGGCGCCCCAGACCTGCACCTCCAGCGCCTCGGGCAGGGTCATCTCCAGCACCTTGACGTTGTAGGACAGAAGATAGGCCGAGCCGATATAGAACAGCACGAAGGTCGCCAGCGCCACGAAGGTGCCCAGGAACAGGCTGCGCTTGTGGTTGCGGAACACCTCGACGAAGGGCACGGACACGCGGTCATGGCTGTCGATGGCCTTCTGGAAGGCCTTCGTTTCCGCCAGCGACAGGCGGACCCACAGACCGACGGCGATCAGCACGATCGAGAAGAGGAACGGCACGCGCCAGCCCCATGCCAGCAGATCCTCGCGCGACATGAAGGTCAGCAGCAGCAGGAACATCCCCGAGGACAGGAACAGCCCGACCGGTGCGCCCAGCTGCGGGAACATGCCGTACCAGCTGCGCTTGCCCGGAGGGGCGTTCTCGGTCGCGATCAGCACCGCGCCGCCCCATTCGCCGCCGAGGCCGAAGCCCTGCCCGAACCGGCACAGTGCCAGCAGCAGGGGGGCCATGACGCCGATCTGGCTGTAGGTCGGCAGGATGCCGATGATCACGGTCGAGATGCCCATGGTCAGCAGCGCCGCGACCAGCGTGGCCTTGCGGCCGACACGGTCGCCGAAATGGCCGAAGACCACCGCGCCCAGGGGCCGTGCAAAGAAGGCGATCGAGAAGGTCGCGAAGGACGCCAGCAGGGCCGTCGTCGGATCCTCGCCCGGGAAGAACAGCGCGGGGAAGACCAGCACGGCAGCCGTGGCATAGACGTAGAAATCGAAGAACTCGATCGTCGTGCCGATCAGGCTTGCCAGCAGGACCCTGCTTGGCTTGTTCAAGGGTGTCGAGGCTGCCGATGGCTCGGCCATGCCCCCGGTCGAGGAAGCGTCGGTCATGTCATTCGTCCAAGGTTATGCGGCGGGCATCGCTGCCCGCTATCGGGCCCTTGCCCTAGCGGAACAAAACTGCGCCAGAAACCGCCTGAACGAAATTTTAGGCGATTGCATGGCAGGGTTTCGTTCAATGCATGACTTGGGGTCCGGTCAGGACCAGTATGCGGCGATCATCATGTCGCGCTTGGCATGGCCCCGCGCGATCAGCGCCTTGCGAGCAAACTTGGATTCGTCGGCGCTGGCCGCGAACCAGACGTGATCTTCGGGGGCGATGTCGGTATCCGCAACGGCCCAGACCAGATCGTCGGCCGAATGCACGCGGGCATCCTGCGCCAGATCGCCCAGGTCCGCGACCGACGCGCGGATCGTCGCGGTGACCGCGCCCGGCGCCTCGGCCAGAATGCGGCGCATGGCGGGCAGGGCGGTTTCATCCCCGAACAGATGCACGCGCGGCGCGGTCGGGCAGGTCCCGCCGCCCGGGCCCATGATGCCAACTGTCATGCCAAGGGCACGGTCGGCAGCCCAGTCGCAGGTAGGGCTGCCCGCATGGCGGAAGATGTCGAAATCCAGCCAGCCCGGACCATAGGCCGCCACGGTATAGACCGCGCGATGCAGCGCATCTGCCCCCTCGGGCCAGCCGACCCGCCCCGTGGGCTGCACGCGCGGCCAGATGGCCGTGCGCCCCGCCGGGGGGAGCAGCAGGCGGAAATGCATTCCCCCTTCGGTAAAGCGCGCGGTATCTTCGCCCGTCAGGCGCACCCGGATGAAGCCGGGCGTCAGGTCGTGGACCGATGCGACGCGCATCAACGACAATCCGGGGGCAAGCGCGCCGGCATCGACGTGATCCCAGGCGACCTGCAGCCCGACCTCGGCGAAGATCTCGGTCGCACTGTCGCGCAGGGTCCCGATCAGCCTTTCCTCGGGGGCGGCCAGATCGACCGACAGGCTGTCGCCATGGGGCGTCAGGCGCAGCTCGCAGCCCCAGACGGACATGGCCAGCTGTTCGGCATTCTCGGTCAGAGGCACGTCCCACGCGGCGGCGCGCGCCTTCAGTGCGGCCACCGCCGCCCCCGATGATTGCCCGATCAGCCCCGTGCTTCTGTAGCTGCGCAACTGTGCCATGCCTGCCCCCGATCTGCTTGCCTGTCTATTAGCATAGTATTTCTGTCGGGCAATTGACAATCCCGACAGATTCGATCAGCAAACGATCATCGACACTTGCCACGACAGCAATTCATGCAGCTTGCGATCCCCGTTTCGCAGGCCTTGCTTCGTGCATCCGAATGACGGCACCCGGAAAAAGACGGACATATCCCGATGAAAAGACCCCTGATCGCGTTCCTTCTGGCCAATGCGGCGACGCTTCCCGCGATGGCTCAGGATACCCCCTACATGCTGCCCGGCATCACGCTGGAGGCCGAAAGCAACACGACGCTGGTGCAGGACGGATATGTCGCGATCAGCGGGCGCCAGGCGACCCGCGTGGACACCCCGATCGCCAGGATCCCGCAATCGGTCTCTGTCATCACCCAGGATCAGGTCGAGGATCAGGCACCGCGCACCCTGAACGAGGCGCTTGGATACACGTCCGGGGCGAACCCAAACAATTACGGTTTCGACACGCGCTATGACGCATTCTTCCTCCGGGGCTTCCCGGCCTATTACAACGGCTATTTCCGCGACGGCCTGCGCCAGGTGAACGCACCCACGGCCTGGTTCAAGACCGAACCCTATGGCCTCGAAGGGGTGGCGGTGCTCAAGGGGCCGAACTCGTCGCTGTTCGGCGTCAGCGGTCCGGGCGGCGTGGTGAACCTTGTCACCAAGCGCCCCAAGGATACCGAATATGCCGAGATCCGCGCGACGACCGGCGGCAACGACCGTGCCGAGATCGCGGCCGACTTCTCGGGGCCGGTTTCCGAAGGCAGCGATTTCAGCTATCGCCTGACCACGCTCTATCGGGACAGCAACACCGATCTGGAAGGGTACAAGGACGACAAGCTCTATGTCGCGCCCGCCCTGACCTGGGACAACGGCACCACGCGCGCGACGATCCTTGCGGAATTCACCCGTTCGACGACGGGCGGCACGGCAGCCTTCTACAATTCGTCCTATGGCGTCGCCTCCGACATCTATAACGGCGATCCCGATTACAACGATTTCGATCAGGACCAGTGGCGCATCGGCTACGAGGTCGAACATGACCTGTCCGACGACCTGACCCTGCGCCAGAGCTTCCGCGCGGCCCGCGTGTCCTCGGACCTGGAATACAGCGGCTATTACGCGCTGGCCGGTTCGCTGAACCGCTACTGGGGCCATTACCGCGAAGAGATCGAGACCCAGACCCTGGACAGCGGCATCCGCTGGAGCGTCGCGACCGGCGCGTTCGATCACGAGGTGACGGCAGGCATCGACGTGTCGCGGTCCGATTACGACAGTTCCAGCACGTTGGGTTACGTCTCGGCGGCGCAGACGGCGGCTGCGGATCTGGACTTTGCCGGTTCGCAGGTGACGGAACAGGCGGGCATCTATGTCCATGACCAGATCGCATGGGACGCATGGCAGGCCTTCGTCAGCGCGCGTTGGGACCATGTCGATACGAAATCGACCGCATCCGACGGCAGCGTGACCGACCAGACCGATACCGGGCGTTCGGGGCGCGTCGCGCTCAGCTACGATTTCACCGGCGGCGTGATGGCCTATGGCAGCGTCTCGACCTCTTTCTCGCCCAATACCGGCTTCGTCTATGACGGTGCGGATGACGATGTGGGCCGCGCGGCCGAGGCCACGCAATCCACGCAGCGCGAGATCGGCGTGAAATACGCCCCCGAGGGCACGAACCTGCTGCTGTCGGCGGCGCTGTTCGATATCGATCAGCGCGATGGCGTGGTCCTGGACGCCTCGGGCGAGGTGAACCGCCAGCGGCAGCTGGACCTGAGCAGCCGCGGGATCGAGCTGGAGGCACAGGCCAACTGGGACAATGGCTGGGCGCTGATCGCCAGCTATGCCCACCAGGAGGTCGAGATCGACCAGGGCGCGACCGGCACCGATGGCAACGAGCTTTCGGGGACGCCGAACGACACGCTGTCGATCTGGGCGAAATACGACGTGCAGGCCGGCCCGATGCAGGGCCTGGGTCTGGGCGCGGGCCTGCGCTATGTCGGCGAAAGCTATGGGGATGACGAGAACAGCATCACCAATGACGACCGCACCTTCGTCGATCTGGCCGTCAGCTACGACCTGCCGCAGGCCGAGGGCGTGCAGATGCAGCTGAACGTCAAGAACGTCTTCGACCTCGAGAAGCAGACCTGCACTGCAGGCTATTGCTACAATGACGAAGGCCGCACCTGGACGGCCAGCATCAGCCGCAGGTTCTGATGCTTCGGGCAGGAAATCTGACGGTTCTGTCAGGGCTTTGGGCGGCATATGTCGCCCAGAGCGTCATCGGCGGCCTGACCTGGGGCGGGCTGCCTGCCGTGTTGCGCGACCAGGGGTTGCCGCTGGACCGGATTGGCCTGCTGTCGCTGCTGATCGCGCCCTGGGCGCTCAAGTTCCTCTGGGCCCCGCAGGTCGAACGGTGGCGCATCAGGCCCGGCCGAAGGCCGCGCACCGCGACGATCCTGCTGGCGACCGGCATGGTCGCGGTGGGCGGACTGATCGCCACCGGCTGGCTGGGACTGGTGCCCCTGCTGCCGGTTCTGGCCTGCCTGATGCTGGTGGCGATGGCCACGGCCACCGCGGATATCGCGGTGGACGGACATGCGGTCGGCATCCTGTCGCAGGCGCAGCACGGTTGGGGCAATGCCGCACAGGTTGGCGGCGCCTATGTCGGCTCGGCGATCGGCGGGGGGCTTCTGCTGGTGCTGGTCGCGGCGATGGGCTGGACCGGCGCGGTCTGGACGCTGGCCCTGCTGGTCGCGTTGCTGCTGGGATGGTTCGCCCTGACCAGCCGCGATGCCCCGCCGGCCGAGGCCGTCATTGCCACGCCCAGCCTGCGCCGCGCCCTTGCGCGTCCGCGCATCAGGCAGGGAATGCTGTTGGCCGCGACCTTCGTTCTGGCGCAGAAATTCGCGATGGGCATGTTCGGTCCCTTCCTGATCGATCTGGGCCTGCCCCTGTCTTTCGTGGGTGCGCTGAGCGGTTTCGGAAGCCTGGTGCTGGGCCTGCTGGGCGCGCTTCTGGGCGGGTTCGTCGTACGCGGATACGGCATCCGAACGACGCTGCTGATCGCGCTTGCGGTGCAGTTCATGTGCCTCGGGGTGCTTGCCATCGGCGCGCAGGGCGGATTGCCGGTGCCGGTCCTTGCGGGAACCTGTCTGGTGTCGGGCAGCGCGCTTCTGTCCTTCGGATTTACCGCGCTTTATGCGCAATTCATGCGGTGGTCCGACCAGGCGCAGGGGGGCGTCGATTTCACGCTCTTCCAATGTCTCGATGGCGGGCTCAGCATGGTGATCGGAACCGTGGCGGGGCTTTTGGCCGAACGCGCGGGTTTCGCGACGCTGTTTTCCGTGGCTGCGGTATTGTGCATCGTCTCGGGCATATCGATGGTGGTCTGCCGCCGCGACTAACCTTTTGCACAGGGTTTTAGCCATAAGCGCGCTAACGAATTCCTGACGAATGGAGGATAGTATGCTGCAGATATACCCACCATCGAACGGAGCCCATTCGAGATGTTCAATCGCAAGACAATCATGGCTGCGATCGCAGTCGCCGGGATCGCGGCCGCTTCGCCTGCGCTTGCGGGCGATGTGCTGCTGACCGTGACGGCTGCGGGCGACCAGTTCGAATATGATCTGGACGCCCTGCAGGAACTGCCCAAGGTGGAATTCACCACTTCGACCATCTGGACCGAGGGTGAGAGCAGCTTTACCGGCGTCGCACTTTCGGTCCTGCTGGCCGAGGCCGGCATCGACAGCGGCAGCGTGATGGCCACCGCCATCAACGATTACGCCGTCGAGATCCCGGTGGACGAGATCGACGAGAACGCACCCATCATCGCCTATCTCCAGGACGGCGAGGTGATGTCCCCGCGCGACAAGGGTCCGCTCTGGGTGATCTATCCTTATGACGAGGATGAGAAATACCAGACCGAGACGGTCTATTCCCGCAGCATCTGGCAGCTTGATCGGATTATGGGGGCGAAATGACCCGCTGATGGGCGTTCTGCCCATTGGGAGCCTTGCGTTAGCCCTTTGGTTGTGTTTCTGACCTTTCGCATTAGGCTCTGATTGTAACGAGTCGGTGAGGGAGGTGCCTGTGGACGCCCGCCAGATCGCGATCAGCAAAGGTGACGAGGCGCTTGGACGCATTGTCATCGTGGCCGATGACGATGCCGTGCAGCGCATGTACACCTCGGCCATCCTGCGAAAGCTGGGCTTCGAACCGCTCGAGGCCGGTGACGGGGTCAGTGCGCTGGAACTTCTGCGCAACACTGCGGCACAGCTTCTGATCTGCGATCTGGATATGCCGCGAATGGACGGGCACGAGCTGGCCCGTCAGATCCGGGCCGACAATGCCGAGCGGTATGTCCACATCCTTATGGTCACGGGTCGCGACCAGCGTCGCGAACGCGAAAGGGCGCTCGAGTCCGGGGTCGACGACTTCATGGCCAAGCCCTTGGATACCGCCAGTCTGACCGCACGGGTCCGAAGCGTGACCCGGCTTCTGCGTCATGAACAGCTTTTGGCCGACCGAAACGCTGCCGTCGCCGCCGCGAAGGAACGCATCGAGGAAGATATCCGCGCCGCTGCCAACGCGCAGCGCAGACTTCTGCCGGAGCCGCATCGGACAACGGGGGGCTGCACCTTCCATTCGGCCTTTGTACCGTCGAACATCCTGTCGGGTGACATGTTCGCCTATTATGATCTGGGTGACGGGTTGACCGGCTTCTATGCCGCCGACGTCGCAGGGCACGGGGTCCATGCGTCGCTTCTGTCGGTCGCGCTCGGGCACCTGATGACGGCGGATTACTTCCGCAGCCAGATCAACGACGGCAGCGGCGTACCTGCACCGCACGCTCTGGTGGCGGCGCTGAACCGCCGGTTTCACGACCCGGACAGTCATGACTACTTCACCATGTTCTGCGGCGTGATCGACCGGGCTGCGGACCGGCTTCACTACTGCCAAGCAGGCTATCCCTCGCCGATCATCGTTTCGCGTGAGGGCGATCTTGATCACGTGGGCGACGGTGGTTTTCCAGTCGGCCTGATCGACACGATCACCTACGAGCAGGGTCAGACCGCATTCCCGCAAGGCCATTCGCTGATGCTGGTCTCGGATGGTGCACACGAGGCCGAAAATGCCGAAGGCCGGGCATTCGAGGATTCCCGCATCGCCGACTGTGTTCGTCGTGCCGCGCGCGAACCATCGCATATTCCGCAACGACTGGTTGCGGCCTTGACAGAATGGCGGGCTGGACGCCCACTGGATGACGATCTGAGCGTCCTTGTCTGCGAAAGGAGAAACGAACGATGATCAAGGCGCTGCCTGGAATAGGCGAGGGAATTTGCGTGATCGAACCCCGACTGGAGCGGCTTACAGCCGCCAATGCGACCGGGTTCCGCGATGAATTACTGGCCCTTCTTGAGAAGGGGGAGGACCGGTTGCTGGTCGACATGTCCGGCGTGGAGTTCGTGGATTCATCGGGGATCGGCGCCATGGTCGGTGTTCTCAAGCGCATCGGCAATCGCGGCGAAATTGCGATCTGCGGGCTGAGCGGCAGCGTGCAGAAGATGTTCGGGATTACCCGGATGGACCGGGTCTTCGCCGTCTATCGTGACCGTGACACCGCCATCGCTGCGATGAACGAGCGCGCGTGATGATCTACAGCGCCGATATCAAGCCGGATCAGGTCGAGATCGATCATGTCCTTCCCAAGCTGAGATTGGCGCTGTCACCCCTGCTGGATGCCGATCGGCTGGACTGCGTCGAGATCGTATTAGCCGAGGCGCTGACCAATGCGGTCAAGCATGCGCAGTCCAGCGGCACCCCCGAAGCGATCCATCTGACCGCCGGTCGCGAGGCCGATCACGTTTGGGTCGAGATCGTGGACGCCGGCAACCGGAGTCCGGGCGATCTCTATGACGATCTGGCGGCCCCGGATGAACTGGACCCGATGCAGGTGGACGGGCGCGGCCTGTCGCTGATCGCGGCGCTGGCCGATCATGTCGAATTCGAGCCCGCCGAAGGAAGTAACCGTCTGCGCCTGCGCTTCGATCAGGGGGGGCGGGCATGATCTGGGGAATTCTGGGACTGGCCGTGATCCTTGTGGCTGCGGCTTTTGTCCTTTGTGCCCGCAAGCCCATGGTCCCTGTCGAACGGCCAGCGCCTGCATTGCGCCACCTGGGGGAACTTCACGACCGGATCCGTGAACTGCAGTCCGAACTGGGCGAGAAGGTCGTACCCTCGCTTCTGCGGGCCGCGATCTCCGATCTGGACCGGCACCTTGGGGCGATGGCGGAACCGGAGACACCTGACGGCGGTGAACAGCGCCGGGCGATCCATTCCTTCATCGGCATTCTCGATACGGTCGGCTGTTCGTCGTTGGCAGAACGCTGCCGGGAACTGCAGGACCAACGCCGCGCGGGCGAGGCCGATCCCGAATTGCAATGCGACGTGCTGGAACAGGTAAGGCTTCTTCGCGCCGAACTGAAGGCTGCCGTCGATCGGATTGAAAGCGGCGATCAGCCGCCAACAGGAGGATAGGATGCAGCGTCTCGGAATTGCCGTCGTGGCAACCCTTCTGCTGGGGGCTCTCGTCATCGACGAAGGGACATTCCCGGCCCAGTCGCAGGAAAGCGATGCAGTGCCCGATCCGGTCACGAATCAGGCGGACCCGGCATTGCCGCTGTTTCCCGGCGACACGCCGATCGGCGACCTGCTGCCGCCGGCTCTGCGCGATCCGAACCGGCAATCGCGCCGCGATTTCCTGATGTCCCGCCCTGTCGAGGAGGGCGATCATTTCGGCCGCCATGGGGCGCTGACCGAACGCGAGATGGAGATGGCGCGCAGCGCCTGGCAGTATTTCGTGAACAGCTACCAGGAGGATACTGGCCTCGTGAACGCGGTCGGGTCCTATCCCTCGACCACTTTGTGGGACACGGCGTCCTATATCAGCGGTCTGGTTTCCGCCTACGAACTGGGGATCATCGACAAGCGTGAATTCGACCGCCGCGCGACCAAGCTGATTGGCACGCTGCGCAATCTTGACCTCTATCGCGGCGAGGCCCCGAACAAGGTCTACAACACCCAGACCGGCGAAAAGGTGAATTATGCCAACCAGCCTGGAGAGGTGGGCTTCTCGGTGCTGGACATGGGGCGGATGCTGGTCTGGCTGCGCATCCTCAAGGAACGCTATCCATATCTCGCGAACGGCGTGGACAACGTTCCGATGCGCTGGAACTACTGCAATATCGTGGCTGATGACGGGCGGCTGTTCGGTTCGATCGTGGGGGGCGACAACCAGACGCGCTATGTCCAGGAAGGCCGGCTGGGTTACGAGGAATATGCCGCCAAGGGCTTTGCGCTGTGGGGCTTCGACGTAGCCGGTGCGCTGGACCCGCATCCGCTGAAATATACCAACATCTACGACGTGGATGTGCCGTATGACGGGCGCGATCCGCGGGTGTTCCACAACCAGAACTATGTCCTGACCGAAAGCTATCTACTGGACGGGCTGGAGATGGGCTGGGACCTGCCGGTGCCCGACGCGGACGGTCCGGGCGTTGCATCGCAAGGATGGCGGGCGGAATTCGCCCATCGCATTTTCTTGGTACAGCAGCGCCGCTTCGAGGCGACGGGCATCATCACGGCCCGGTCCGAACATCAGGTCGAGGGAAAACCCTACTTCGTCTATGACTCGATCTTCGCGGACGGATACCCTTGGAACACGCTGGACCCGAGCGACGTCTATCAGCCCGACCGCGCTGCCGTGGCGTCCAAGGCGGCCTTAGGGATGTGGGCGCTGTGGGACGTGCCCTACACGGATCTTCTGTTCGAGACGGTGGCCGATCTGTCCGACCCCGAAGGAGGCTTTTACGAAGGCCTCTACGAGAACGGCAACGGCTACATTCCGCTGCGGACGGCCAACAACAATGGCATCATCCTCGCCTCGCTGCTCTACAAGGTGCAGGGGCCGATCATGCAGTTCAAGAACGACAATACCAGCTTCTGGGACATGGCTTATAGCGGTACGGATATCCGCGCGAACAAGTGCCTGCCCGAGAAGATGGTGGTGGAAGCGACCTGCTGCGCCTGCGCTGCAAGCGCCGAGATCCAGCCGACCGTTCCGTGGGACGAGTTCAAGTACTGCCGCCCGCTGGATCGCGAGAACGGCATCGCCGCTACCGATTGCCGCCCCGAGGAACAGGAGTTCGCCAAGCCTGAACCGCGCGTCGTTCTGCCTGCCGCCTGCCGCGCCGAATGGGCTTCGCCATGAACGCCAAGGGACGGATGATCTGGTTCGATGCCAACCGCGTCTGCGCGGCGGTGGGCGTCGTGCTGATCCACAGCACGACCGACTTCTCGGGGCGGCCCTTCCCTGACGCCACCGTGGGCGAACGCATCGTGCCGGTTTTCCTTCGCTCGCTCGGAGAGTTTTCGGGCTCGGAGATGTTCTTCTTCTTTTCGCTGTTCCTGATGGCGCTGAGGATCGACCGGCATCGCCCCAGCTATCGCAACGCGATCAGCGCGCAGGCCGAGCGGTTGCTGGTGCCCTTCGCCTTCTGGACCCTGTTTTACGGCTTGTTCCGGCTGATGAAGGCGCAGGCCTTCGGCTATGCGCCGCAATATCTGGAACAGATATCCGAGGTCGAGACCTGGGTGTCGTTCTTTCTGCTGGGCAAGTCGCAATATCACATGCACTTCCTGCCCACGCTGTTTGCGATCTTCCTGTTCTATCCGGTGATGCGGCTGGCCATGCGATACCCCATCCTGGGGGTCGGTCTCTTCGCCACGCTCGGCGCGATGGATCATGTCCAGAGCTTCTTCTGGACGCTGGATATCACGCCACTGACGCGGGACTACCTCGTGCGGATCACCAAGGTCTGGGGCTATGTTGGATACGGTTTCGCGGCATTCGCTCTTTACTCGCTCTGGCAAGAAGGGCTGCCGCGCGGAGAGTCCAAGCTCATCCGCAAGGGGGCGTTCTACTTTGCCTCGATCGCCTATATCGCGACGATGCCCTTCTTCGGATCGGCGCTGCTGACGGGGCAGTGGGGGATCAGGACGGGTTGGGATTACTACGGCCACTTCTTGATGCCGCTGTTCATGTTCTGCCTGTTCCTCGGACGCCAATATGCGGACTGGTCGCCCAGCTGGTCGCGAATGGCGAAATATACCTTCGGCATCTACCTCGTGCATCCGATGGTGATCGACATATTCGACGTGCTGGTCGTCAAGTCGGGCGCGGCCGCGATGCTGGCGCCCGCATGGCTGGTGATCCTGCGCTTTGCCGTCGTGCTGCCAGCAGCTTATGGCGTTGCCCGCGTGATCGAGAGAACGGCGCTTCTGGCTTGGACCATCGGTCTGGGTCCCGCGCCATGGAAGACCCGCGGAACCGTCGCGGGGCAGGGATGATCGACGCATGATGGACGACTATTTCCGCGCGTTCGAGGATCGCCGTCCCCCCGAGCCGCTTCCTTATTCCGCCGCGCGCGAGATGCTGTGGCAGTTCCTTGCCGTCATCACGCTGGTCGTGGGGGGCTGGTATGTAACCTGGCGTTGGGGCCATTCGCTGAATCACGAGGCGTTGTGGTTTGCCCTGCCACTGGTCTTGGCCGAGACCTGCGCCTATGTGGGGCTGGTTCTTTTTGTCTACAACCTGTGGCGCGACCAGCCGGTGACGCTGCCCGATGCGCCCGCGACCGTGGACCAGATCGATCCGGCCAGTCCCGATCCGGGGCGTCCTATTTCGGTCGATGTGCTGTTCGCGACTTATAACGAGGAACCCGAACTGGTCCGGCTGGGCATCGCCGATGCCAAAGCGCTGGATTATCCCCATCCGATCGACATCCGCATCCACGTGCTCGACGATGGCAGCCGCCCCGAGATGCGCGCCGTGGCCGAGCAGGAGGGGGTAGGTTACATCACGCGCGAAGGGAACGAGGGCTTCAAGGCCGGCAACCTGCGCAACGCGATGGAGCGGACCTCGGGCGATCTGATCCTGATCTGCGATGCCGATACGCGACCCTTCCCGACGATGTTGTCGCGGACCTCGGGGTATTTCCGCGATCCGAAGATGGCCTGGGTCCAGACGCCGCAATGGTTCTATGACCTGCCAGAGGGGCGCACCCTGCCGCAGGTGCTGGGGTCGCGCTTCGGGGAGCGGGGAGCACGCATCGGTCGGTCCATCCAGCGCGTCACCGGCGAGATGCGCTTCGGCGCAGACCCGTTCGTGAACGACCCGCAGATGTTCTACGACGTCATCCAGCGCCGTCGGAACCGTGTGAATGCCGCATTCTGCTGCGGCGCGGGGTCGATCCACCGCCGAGAGGCCGTAATGGAGGCCGCGCTGCGCAGCTTTGGCGAGGCGGTCGAACGCCGCGTCATCGCTGCCGAGGAAGAGATCACGCTCGAGAGCCGCGAACGCCGCGTCGCGCCCGAACTGCTCGAGGCGATCCGCACCGAGGCCGTCACTGCCGAGGTGCTGACGCCATATCGTTTTCACGTGTCCGAGGACATCTATACCTCGATCGTGCTTCATTCGGACCGCGAACGTGGCTGGAAATCCTGGCAGCACCCCTACGTCGAAAGCCGGATGCTGTCGCCGCAGGACCTGCTGACCTGGACAATACAGCGCTACAAATATGCAGGCGGCAGCTTGGACATCATGTTCAACGACAATTCGCTGTTCCGCAAAGGTCTGACCCTGCCGCAGCGCATGATGTATGGCGCGACCTTCTACAGCTATCTGGGTGCGATCTGGAACGTCATGTTCCTGTTCGCGCCCGCGATCTACCTGTTCACTGGCATCGCGCCAGTTTCGGCCTATTCCAACGACTTCTTCGTCCATGTGATCCCCTTCATGATCCTGCTGGAACTGGCCATGATGGTCGGGACATGGGGCATCGCAGGATATGCATCCAAGGCCAGCTACCTTGCCTTCTTCTCGGTCGGGCTGCGCGCGATCTGGGCGGTGGCGCGGGGTCGAAAGATCTCGTTCCCCGTCACGCCCAAGGACCGCCAGTCGGGCCGCTTCCTGAAGCTGGTGCGACCGCAGTTGGCCGTGCTGGCGATGACGGCGACCGGGGTTCTCTGGGGCTTCGCGATGCTAGCGGCGGGCGGGACCCCGCATACCCTGACCGGCGTGGTGACGAACGCACTGTGGGGATTGAACAATTGCGTGGCCATGGCGGGCATCATTGCCGCCGCCCTCTGGCAGCCACCCGAGACCGAGGAGTCCGCGGCATGAGCTTTCGTGATAACCTGTCCCGAGCGCGGGGGCATATCGTCATGATCCTTGCACTGATTCTGGGCCTGTTGCTTGTCATGTGGTTGGAAACCCTCGGCGAGCCCGAGCCGATTGCAGGGAACGGACCCGACGTGATGCAGCCCTTCCTCGATCTCGAACCGCTGCCTCTTGCCATCCGGGGCGAGAGTAGCGAGCGCGATCTGGAGCATGCGGAGATCGCCTGGACCTATTTTCGGAACAACGTGAACGACAAGACGGGGCTGGCCAACTCGGTCCACAACTATCCCTCGACCACCATGTGGGAAACGGGGTCCTATCTCGTGGCTATCCTGTCTGCCGAACGGCTTGGTCTGATCGAGGACGCCGAGGCGCAGGACCGCATCGCCCGCGTGCTGAACAGCCTGTCGAAGCTGCGTCTGTTCCAGGACCTGCTGCCGAACAAGGCCTATCATACCGGGACGCTGCAGCTCGTGAACTATGCCAACCAGCCGGTGGAGCTTGGCTTGGGATGGTCGGCGCTGGACATCGCGCGGATCGTGGGTACCCTCGGGCTGGTCGAACGCAACCACCCCGATCTTGCGCCAGAGGTCGAGGCGCTGCTCGGCCGCTGGCGGCTGGACCGGATGGTGAAGGACGGCGAGCTGATCGGTACCAATGTCACCAATGACGATATCCGCGAGAACCAGGAGGGGCGCGTCGGCTACGAACAATATGCGGCCAAGGCCATGATGTCCTTTGGTTTCGATGTCTATCGCGCCTATGACGTGGCGGGCGATCTGATGGTAAAGCAGGTCGAGGGGCATCCCATTCCCGTCGATACCCGGCTGCACCGAGCGTCCACCCCCGCCTTCGTGGTCAGCGAGCCCTATCTGTTCGATGGGCTTGAATTCGGTTTCGACGACCGCTCCAGACGCTTCGCTACCGCCATTTATCGCGCGCAGGAGGCCCGTCATGCCGATACGGGCAAGCTGACGGCCGTGACTGAAAGTCACCTGAGCGAGGCGCCATATTTCGCATATTCCACGATCTGGGGCGGTGGAGCGCCCTGGGCCGTGATGACCTTTCAAGGCGAACGCATCGACAGCCGCCGCACCATGGCCACCAAGGCGGCCTTCGGTTGGGACGCGCTGTTCGGCACGGAATACACCGCGCAACTGGTCGATGCGGTCGAGGGCTTTGCCGATCCTGAAAAGGGCTGGCCCGAAGGCATCTACGAGGAAACGGGAGAAGTGAACGGCTCGACCACGGCGAACACCAATGCGGTCGTGCTTGCCGCGCTGGCCTTCAAGGCGACTGGTCCACTGACGAGGGTCGCCCCATGAAGCATGCGCTGGTCATCCTGCTGATAAGTGCGGGGGCCGCGCAGGCAGTCCCTTGCGTGGGCGCGAATTTCGACACCCCGCTGCCCGGTGCGCAGAATGTCGAGCGCCGCAGTTCGGACGTGCCGACCGCCCGCTATCCCGGGATCTGGCAGGAAGGGCGCGTGGCGGGCTTCGCCTATCAGTTGGCCAGCGATTATTCCGGGCTGCTCTCGGACAGCCTGACCGCACCCAGTTGGCAGATCGCCATCGAATGCGGCGCTGCGGGTGGCTGCACCCGCCAGACAGCGGACGCGCCCGAAGGGGCAATCCCCGTGGCCGACGCGCTGGAACGGTGCCTGACGGGCCAGCCAGTCTCGGCACAGGATTTCATGCGCCCCACGCCGGCGCAGGTGGCGGGGCTGCCGGCCGATGCAGGCGTCACCGACCCAGATCGGGCCATCGATTCCGTGGCAGGCATCGCGACAGCTGCAGGGATCGTGCAAAGCAATGATGTTCCCGCAAAGGCAGCCCCCGTCGCCCCGACCAAGGTCGACCGCCCGGCAGCCATCGATGAGAACCAGGAAGCACAATCGGACGGCCCCATCGCCGAAAACCTCGTCGATCTGGGCCCCTCGCTGCAGCCAGATCGCGAATGCGGGTTGCAAACGATCATAGCGGGCACCTCGACCGTCCAGACCCTCCAGCGGCTTCTGATCGCAGCGGGTGAGGATCCGGGACCGGATGACGGCGTGATGGGCGGGCGGACGCGTAAGGCGATCGAAGCCGCGCTTGGTCCTGAAGGACCGGCCATGTCGATCGAGGGCGCGATCCGGGCGCTGAACGGCAAGATGTGTCAGGAGTGACGGTGTGGGGACCTGCGGACATGGCTGGGGCAGGGCGCTGGTCGCGCTGATGGCCATGTCGGTCCCCGCCTCGGCGCAGGATGTCGCCTCCGATATGCCCCCAAATATGCCCCTCGTATGGCCTTCCGAGCTGAAACCCGCGACGCCGCCCGATTGGCGCCAGATCGTACCTGGACCACGCAGCATCCACACCGAAGACTTCGCAGTGCCCGACGCCGTCGAGGTGCTGCACGATGCCCCCAATGTCTTCAGCTGGTCGCGCTTTCAAACCGGACGTATTGGAGATTTCACCTACAGGCTGTTTCCCGATGCATCGGCCATCATCGTGGCAGCATCCGGACGTCCCTTCGCCGAATACATGCTGAAATGCACAAGGGGCGAGGAATGCCGGATTTCGAACGATACGGGTGTGATCATGATCGTTCCCGCCATCGCGGCACCGAAACCTCCCCTGCC
Source organism: Paracoccus sp. C2R09 (assembly GCF_018860625.1). Lineage (GTDB taxonomy): Bacteria > Pseudomonadota > Alphaproteobacteria > Rhodobacterales > Rhodobacteraceae > Paracoccus. The sequence continues at coordinate 524,885 of NZ_JAHKQB010000029.1, read as the reverse complement.
GCAGGGGAATGTCACGGGGCTGGACGCCGCGCAATACCTGGCGGAATGGATCCTGGCCGGAACCGGCACACGGCCCCCGCCTCCGCCCGATCCTGCGCCCGCTGCTCAGTTCGAAGGCCCCGTCCTGCCCCTGGCAGAGGATTTGCCCGAGGAACCTGCCGAGGCAGACCCTGCCGATCCTGAACCCGAAATCGATCAGAATAACCTTCTGCCGCCCGAGGTTGATTGTCTCGAACCCGATCCTTTCTATCCCGATGCTTGTTCCGTCCCCGAACCCCGCAGGCGTGCGGTGGTGGCAGCGACCCCGGTTGGCGACGTTGCTGCACCCGTCACTGCCCCGCCCCCGCCCCCGGAGGATAACCGACCCAGAACGTTGGCCGAACGGTTCAAGCTGGCCTGCTCGCTTACCACGGGCATGGGGCTGCAATATACCGACCCCAACGATTACGAGGATGCCTATGGCAAGGCGCGGGTCAGCTTGGGGTGCAATGTGCGCCTCCAAGAACGGGTGTCGCTGTCGCTGGCACTGATCCATTTCCCGATCTCGGGGCAGAAGGCGCCCTGGGATCCCGATTTCACTTATGCGCTGAACATGCGCGTGACCGAGAAGCTGAGCCTCGGCTATTCGAACTACAGCGCGCGTTTCTCGGGCGGAAATTCGGATTTGATCTCGTCGCTGCTGACGGGCAGCTTGCGGGCTTCCTACAAGCTGCCGCCATTGCCGTTGCCCATGGACCGAGAGGCGCAGTGTTCAGTTAGCATCGGATTGTCCAATCCGGGCAACGATTCAGGCTCTCTCAGTTGCGGGATGACGGTGAACGACAAGCTGCGGCTGGGTTTGACGCTTTATGCCTATCCCTCGGGAACGCAGGAACCCTGGAACCCCGATTACAGCTATACCGCCAGCTACAAGATCAACGATCGCATTCAGCTGAACTATTCCAACTACAGCTCGAACCGGTGGCCGTGGAATCGCGGCTCCAGCCCCGGTCCGGGCATGCTGGGCGGGTCGCTCAGCCTGTCCTACAAGCTTCTGTTTTGAAAGGCCGCTCATGAAACCGGCTTCCCTGATCGGCACCCTTGCCACTTTCGCCATCCTGGCCTCGCCGCTTCGGGCCGAGGTCCGCATGCAGAACGCGATCGGCAGCGAGGTGCTGGGCCGCCCGGTCGGCTATTCGGTCTATCTGCCGCCGGGATACGGCCGGGACAGGCGCGATTACCCGGTGCTGTATCTTCTGCATGGCGGGGGGACGGGGCAGCCTTCGGACTGGTTCACGCTGGCGGGGATCGATCAGATGCTGGACCGGATGATCGCCGACGGTCAGATACGCCCACTGATCGCCGTGGCCCCGGATGGTCGGCGCGACGAAGCGAACGTGGTCGCAACCTATTTCCTCGATGATGCAAATGGGGAAACGCTCTGGCGCACGATGTTCCTGACAGAATTTATTCCCGCGATCGAGCAGAAGTATCCGACCATCGGCAGCGGCGACGGGCGGGCGGTCTTGGGCATTTCGATGGGTGCAGTGGCGGGCATCGTCTATCAGTTGCACGAGCCGACGATGTTTGCGGGTGTCGCGGCGCTCAGCCCCGCGTTCCGAACCGATGCGCAGCTGCTGGCACTTTCGGATGAGGGCTATGCCGCGCGATACGAAGGCGTGCTGGGTGCGGGGCTGACCGGCCCCGCGCGGATGAATGACATCTGGGAGGCCCTGCGCCCATCGACCCTGACGGCAGGGGCAGATACCGCCAGACTGGGCCGCATTCCACGGATCTGGATCGATATCGGCGCGGACGATCCCTTCTTTGAAGGCGCTGCAGACCTGCATGTCGCCCTGCGCGATGCAGGCGTGGTACATGACTTCACTGTCACACGTGGCGGTCACGACTGGCCCTTCTGGCGCGGCGCGTTGCAGGATGCGCTGGTCCATGTGGACGCCGTCCTCACCCGAGGCTACGGTGAATGATGCTGTGCGGGGGAGCCACTTGTTTCCTTGAAGGAAAGTGGCGGAGGGTGTTATCCTGACTTCGCAGATTTGCACTGTAAACGTTAGAAAAAATTGACTGCCGTGAACCAATTTGTGAACCATAATGTGCACCATTTTTCGGCACTATTTCTGGCTTCTCGCGGCCCCTACAGTTCGCTTAGCAGTTCGCGCAATGCGATTTTACAATCTGCGTTGGTCGTAGTCTAATACCAAGATGAAGCCGATCACCATCATCCTGCGCGACAACATTTGGCATATCCGCAAACGGGTGCCGCGCCGCTTTGCAAAGGTCGAGAAGCGCACGATTGTGCTTGTCAGCCTGCGCACGGACAGCCGAACGGTCGCCTAGGAGCGCGCCTCGCAGGTCTGGGGGCAGATGATACAAGCGTGGGAGGCCAAAGAAGCTGGATACGTCAGCACGCAATTGACCGTTTCGAGGCAGCGCGCCGCCTCGCGAAGTTACGCAGCGTGCGCTACATGAGCGCGCCCGAAGTTGCCAAGCTGCCCATCGAGGATATTTTGAGAAGGGTAGAGACGGTGAAGGATGGCGCGCGGCGGATCGACAACGCAGAGGCCGACGCCATGCTGGGCTTGGTACCGCGGCCAGAACTGCGAGCAAGTGACGCCTGGGAAGCCTTCAGGGAAGTGGCTGCCGAGGATATGAGGGGCAAGAACAACGACCGGATCAGGCGTTGGCGCAGCCCTCGCATCCGCGCCACGCAAAACTTCATCAGCGTGATCGGCGACAAGCCGCTGGCCGACACCGCGAACAAGGATTTCACGCACCTGCTGGGGAGTTGGAAGCGTGTCGCGCGGGCGCGCGGGATCGCCTTGAGCTACAGCACCGACGGTGTGATGCTGCGGTCGGACAAGGAAAAGGATGATGTTCGTCCGCCGTTCTCAACAGAATGGATCAGGTCGAAGCTGCTCGCACCGGGGGCACTCAAGGGCATGAACACGGATGCGCGGCTGATCCTGCTGGGGATGATAAATACCGGCTATCGGCCATCCGAAGGCGCGGGCCTGCTGCACGAGGAAATCCGGCTTGATGCGAACCCGGCAGACCTTCGTTATGACCGAGGGACCCAAGAGGGGCAGGTCAGCCGAGCTGCAAGTATGGCCCCAGAAAGCTGTGCGCAATCACTCAGAGAAGATCAGCGAACCCAAAAAATCGCGTATGTGTGTACCGGATTGTGAACCATAATGTGCACCAAATTCCTAGCATAAGAGGCGAGTATCATCAGCCCCAACGAGCATTGCATTGCAATTGCTAGGTTTTTCTATGGTACTGAAATGGTAAATTGGCGGAGAGGGTGGGATTCGAACCCACGGAACCCGTGAAGGCTCAACGGTTTTCGAGACCGCCCCGTTCGACCACTCCGGCACCTCTCCGCGCTTTCTGGTGTGGTGAAGCGGCGTTTAAAGTTAGGGGGGTTGAAGCGCAAGGGGGTTTCGACGAAAAAAAGCTGCGCCGATGAATTTTCTGCTGAAAGGCATTGTGGATGCTCAGACTTCTCGTGCTTGCGGCGTTGCTGCCCGGCGCCGCACCGGCCGAACCGGCGCCCGCGCCGCCCGCGATCCGGTTGGTCCAACAGGACCTGACCGAAGAGCTGTGGGAGGTGATGCGGATGGATGCGATGATCGACATCATCGCCGACGAGGCCGTGTCCGAGGCCCGCAAGCTTGAGGAGAGCGGCGTGATCGTCGGGACGGGGCAGCCCTGGCCGGATGTCGTGCGGCGCATCCACGACCCCGAAACGCTGCGCGTCACCTTTCGCGAGGGCGTGGCCGAGGCGGTCGCGCGACTGGACCCGGGACTGGTGCGCGCGGGCCTGGGCTTCTACCGATCACCCCTCGGGCAGCGGTTCCTCGACCTTGAGGCATCCGCGCGACGGGCCATGCTGACGGAGGGCGTCGAGGATCAGGGCCGCGAGGCCTTCATGCGCGACCTGACCCGGGGCGGCGAAAGGTCCGCGATCATCCGGCGGATCATTCGGGACGCCGATCTGATCACGCCCAATGTCGAAAGCGGACTGAACGCGACGGTCGCCTTCTCGCAGGGCTTTGCCGAGGGTGGGGGTTACGACATGCCGCCCGATCAGTCGCAGATGCTGGCCGAGGCGTGGGAACAGCAGCCGCAGATCGAGGCGGATGCCGCCGCCTGGTTGGAAGGCTTCTTCATGATCGCCTATTCCCCCGTCACCGACGAGGAGATGGAAGGCTATGCCGGCTTCGCGACATCTGACCGGGGGCAGGCATTGGCCAACGCGATGTTCGGCGGTTTCGACAAGCTGTTCGCGCAGACCTCGTACCGCATGGGCCTTGCCGCTGCCCTGCGCCGCGGCGGGAGAGAGCTTTGACACTGACATTCCTGGGCATCCTTGCGCATCCGAAGATGATGGAGGTCTTCGGCCTGTCCGGCGATCCCGTCACGATGGCGGGACGGTTGGTCGATCGGGGGCAGGCGGGTATCGATGCGGATGGCTGGCCGCATGTGAATGCCGCGACGGGCCGGATGCCGGGCATGGAGGTGACGCCGAACGATGCGTTCTGGCGCTATGCCCGCGTGATGGGGCTGCAGGTTCACGACCACGATGGCAGGCAGGTCATCGGCATTGCCGGAACCACCGCCGACGATCCGTCGGAAGTGCCGCAGGACCCGCAGCTTCCTGCCGGAATCGCGCAGCAGATCATTGATGCCCCGCCCACGGTCGATATCCACACGCTGCGCTGGCGGCTGCCGATGATGGCGATCTGGGCGGGCAGCCGAAACCGGGGGATGGCCTCCGAACCCTCGGGGCAGGGCGTCGTGCCCCTGCGCGGCGACGGTGGTTTCACCACGCTGGAACGGCATCAGCCCTTCACCGGCTTCTTCGTGGCCGAGCGTCGCCGGATCACGCATCGCCGGCATGACGGCGGCGAAACCGGCCCCATGACGCGCGAAGCCTTCCTGATGGGGGATGCGGTCGTGATGCTGCCCTGGGATCCCGTCCGCGACCGCGTGCTGGTGATCGAGCAGTTCCGCTTTGCCCCGGCGCTGCGCGGCGATCCGCAGCCCTGGCTGCTGGAGCCCATCGCCGGACGCGTCGATGGCGGCGAGACGGTCGAGGCCGCGATCCTGCGCGAGGCGCAGGAGGAAGCGGCGCTGGAGGTCACGCGGCTGATCCCGGCATTCAGCTACTATCCCAGCCCGGGGGCCGTTTGCGAGTATCTCTATCAATATGTGGGCATCGCGGATCTGCATGATGACGTCACCGGCGTTCATGGGCTGGAAACCGAGTCCGAGGATATCCGCGGCCACCTGATGCCGCGCGGTCAACTCAGCGCGATGGTCGATCAGGGCCAGATCAGCAACGGCCCGCTGACGACCCTGTCCTTGTGGCTGGATGCGCGCGTGGAACGCATCAGGCGGGAACTGCAGGGGGGCTGAACCGTTCGGCCAATGGCCGGCGGCGACCTTGCCCCTTCGTGCCGCGCATGTTTAGGAACGAAATGTCGAACAATCACGAAGGGATGCTGTACCGCCATGCGTATCTGCTCTGACCTTGCCGAGGCGATCGGCAACACCCCGTTGATCCGCCTTCGGCGTGCCAGCGAGGAAACCGGCTGCGAAATCCTCGGCAAGGCCGAGTTCATGAATCCCGGCCAGTCCGTCAAGGATCGCGCCGCGCTGTTCATCATCAAGGATGCGATCGCGCGGGGGCAGCTGCGCCCCGGCGGCACCATCGTCGAAGGCACCGCCGGCAATACCGGGATCGGCCTTGCGCTGGTCGGTGCCTCGATGGGGTTCCGCAGCGTGATCGTCATCCCCGAAACCCAGAGCCAGGAGAAGAAGGACATGCTTCGCCTGGCGGGGGCCACCCTGGTCGAGGTTCCGGCAGCGCCTTACAAGAACCCGAACAACTATGTCCGCTATTCTGGCCGCCTGGCCGAGGAGCTGGCCAAGACCGAACCGAATGGCGCGATCTGGGCGAACCAGTTCGACAATACCGCCAACCGCATGGCCCATGTGGAAACGACCGGCCCCGAGATCTGGGAACAGACCGCGGGCAAGGTCGACGGCTTCATCTGCGCGGTGGGGTCCGGCGGAACGCTGGCCGGCGTGGCCGAGGCGCTGCAGCCCAAGGGCGTCAAGATCGGCCTGGCGGACCCCGAGGGTGCGGCCCTCCATTCCTTCTATACCACCGGCGAATTCGCGAGCCCCGGCAGCTCGATCACCGAAGGTATCGGGCAGGGGCGGATCACCGCCAATCTCGAAGGGTTCACCCCCGATTACAGTTGGCGCATCCCCGATGACGAGGCGCTGCCCGTGGTCTTCGACCTGCTGAAGGACGAGGGGCTGTGCCTTGGCGGATCGTCCGGCATCAATGTCGCGGGCGCGATCCGCATGGCCCGCGAGATGGGTCCGGGCCATACCATCGTCACCATCCTTTGCGATTACGGCACGCGTTACCAGACGAAGCTGTTCAACCCCGAATTCCTGCGCGCCAAGGAGCTGCCGGTCCCCGAGTGGCTGGAAAAGGGCGCCCCCGATCTTCCCGAAGTATTCGAAGGCTGAAGCAAGACATGCGACATTTCTTGGCCACCATCCTACTGGCCATCATGACTGTCTGCGTCGTCCCGGCATATGCACAGCAACTGCCGGATTACGACCAGTGGAACGAAACCGCCCAGGCCGCCGAAGAGGTGGTCCGCAATCCGCAGGCGACGAATGCCGATCTGGCGACGCTGCGTGCCGAACTGGTCGATTGGCGCGACACGCTGCTGGCCGCCGAGGACGTGAACGGCGACCAGATCTCGATGATCCAGAACCAGATCGACACCCTGGGCGAGGCCCCCGCCGAGGGCGAGACCGAGGATGCCAGCGTCGCCGAACGCCGCAGCCAGCTCGAGGAGCAGCTGTCCGAGGCCCAGGCCCCGCGCATCGCCGCGAACGAGGCCGCAAGCCGCGCCAGCGCGATGATCGCCCGCATCGACGAGATCACGCGCCAGCGTGCCGCGCTGGAGCTGACCAAGCAGTCGCCGTCGCCCCTTCTGCCCGCAAGCTGGGGCAAGGCCGCGACCGACGGGCTGGATCTGATCGAAGGCGTCGGCAACGAGGTTTCGGGTGCCAACTCGACCGACGGGCTGTGGGAGAGCGTGCGTCCGAACCTGGCCGAGGTGCTGTTGTACCTGTTCGGGGCGGTCCTGCTGCTGACCCTTGGGCGGAACTGGATCGGCAGCCTGCCGTCGCGGCTGTCTGCACGCGCCACGACCTATTCGCGGGCCGTGCTGGCCTTCGTCGTCTCGCTCGGGCAGATCGCCTTGCCGATGCTGGGCGTCTATCTGGGGATCAGCGCGATTCAGGCCACCGGCCTGCCGGGCGACTGGACGACGCCCTTCCTGAACGCGCTGCCGGTGGCCGCGGTGATCCTGTTCGGGGGCATCTGGCTGTCGCGCGCGATGTTCCCGCGCCAAGCCATCGCCTATACGTCGTTGCAGATGACCGAGAAGGCGCGCCACCGCGCAGGCCGTTGGGTCAACGCCCTGGCCGCGCTGATGGCGCTGCAATACATCCTGTCGCGCGCCGTGCTGCCCCTTTCGGGGCTCTACGAGCAGGGCGAGGTTCAGGTGGATCGCGTTCCCGTCGAATTCTCGGACAGCGGGGCGGGCGTCTGGCACCTGGTGCTGGTCACCATCACCGCGCTGGTGATGTTCCGCCTGGGCAACATCCTGCGCCGCATTCCGCGCGACGCGGGCGCACAGGATCTGACCTATCGCCACTATATCGTGGCATGGGCCGGGACGCTGACGCGGATCGTGGCGCCGCTGGCGGTGATCGCCGTCGCCGCGGGCTTCGTGAATTTCGGCAACCTGATGGTCTGGCCGTGGCTCTATTCGCTGGCGCTGATCGCGCTGCTGATCCTGCTGCAGGATTTCATCGCGGATCTGTTCAATATGCTGCAGCGTGGTGCCGAAGGTGCGCGCGACGGCCTGGCCCCGCTGCTGATCGGCTTCGCGCTGGTGATCATGTCGATCCCGCTGTTCCTCGTGATCTGGGGAGCGTCGGTCGACGAGCTGGCCGAATACTGGGTCGCCTTCCGCGAGGGGATTTCGCTTGGCGGGATCACGCTGTCGCCCGGATCGATCCTGACCTTCCTGATCGTCTTCCTGATCGGTTACTTCATCACGCGCGGCGTGCAGGGGGCGTTCCGCAACTCGATCCTGCCGAAGACCAAGCTGGATCCGGGGGGGCAGAACGCGCTCGTGTCGGGTCTCGGCTATGTCGGGATCGTACTGGCCGCCATCCTGGCCATCACCTCGGCCGGGATCGACCTCAGCTCGCTTGCCATCGTCGCAGGTGCACTGTCGGTCGGTATCGGTTTCGGTCTGCAGAACATCGTGTCGAACTTCGTGTCGGGCATCATCCTGCTGATCGAGCGTCCGGTCAGCGTGGGCGACTGGATCAGCGCGGGCGGCCAGCAGGGCATCGTCAAGCGCATTTCGGTCCGGTCGACCCAGGTCGAGACCTTCGACAAGACCGAGGTGATCGTCCCGAACAGTGATCTGATCAGCCAGCCGGTCACGAACTGGACCCGCCACAACAAGGTCGGTCGCATCATCGTGCCGGTGGGCGTGGCCTATGGCACCGACACCCGCAAGGTCGAGGCCATCCTGCGCGAGGTGGTCGAGGATCACCCGCTGATCAGCATCGACCCGGCCCCTTCGATCCTGTTCCGCGGTCTGGGTGCGGATTCCCTCGACTTCGAGATCCGCGCGATCCTGGCGGATGTGGGGACCGGACTGGGCGTCACCTCGGACCTGCTGCACGAGGTGGTGCGGCGCTTCTCCGAGGAAGGGATCGAGATCCCCTTCGCGCAGCGCGACATCTGGCTGCGCAATCCCGAAGCCCTGAAGGGCGAAGATGCCGCGCCGGCACCGACCGGCCCCGTCAAGAGCGAGGCCTTGTCGGAAACCGCCCGGTCGCTGCCCGACAGCGACGACATGGACGGCGACGGCCGCTGATCCCGTCCGGAAAGAAGAAAGGGCGCCCTGATCGGGCGCCCTTTTTCATGCCTTGGCGAGGGTCTGTTCCTCGTCCCCGCTGCCATCGTCCGGCAGCCCTTCGCGCGACAGAAGCACCGCGACCGATCGTAGCCAGGGGATATGGGCGCAGACGATCATCAGCGCGACCATGATCGGCACCGCAAGGAACATGCCCGGCACGCCCCAGACCGCACCCCAGAAGGCCAGCGACAGGATGATGCCGAAGCTGGACAGGCGCAGCGTCTGACCCAGCAGCATCGGGTCCAGCACGTTCCCGATCAGGAATTGCGTGGCGGAACACAGGATGGCGATGGCCAGCGTGATCGTGGTGTCCCCTGACAGCACGAAGGCCAGGATGATCGCGATGACGGTGGCCACGATGGACCCCACGGACGGGACGAAGTTCAGGATGAAGGTCAGGATCGCGACCGCCGTCGCCAGTTCCAGCCCGACGGTGCGGAAGATCAGCCAGACGATGCCGGCGGTCACCGCGCTTACGCCCGTCTTGACGACCAGATAGCGGTTCACCCGATGCATGATCGAGGCGATGATGCGGCGTGCCTGCACGGCCCGTTCCGCGTCGCCCGTCAGACGCTCCATCTTGACGGGGAACCACACCTGTTCGGCGAACATGAAACCCACGAACAGGATCACGAGGACGCTGCCCGACAGGATGCCCGAGGCCTGGCCGGCAAGCGACCTGATCCAGCCGGTGATGTTGAAATTCGTCAGCGCCGTCATGATCCGTTCCTGCGCCTCGGGCCCGAGGCGTTCGGTCAGGGCGGGCAGGGCGGCCTGCGCCTGTTCGGCATAGGTGATGGCGATATAGACGATCTCGTTCACCTGGGCGACGATCGTGGTCGATACCCACAAAAGCCCAAGCGCGATCCCGATCAGCGCCAGTGTCGTGGCCAGCCATTTCGCGACCTTCAACCGGGTCGAAATTGCGTGGATCGCATCCGATGTCAGCGAGAAGAGGATGATGGCGATGGCCAGCGAGATCAGGATGAACCGCGCCTGCACCAGCATGATCAGCAGCAGCGAAAAGGCGATGAGGCCAAGAAAACCCGTCTGCAGGCGTTCGCGCAGGACGGTTTCGTTAGAATGATCCAATACGGTCCTCATTCATTGAAAAACCCGATCCCGGCGGGCGGGATCGGGCAAGGTTGTCAGTCCTCGGATGTCTCGGTCAGGGTTTCGTTGACGCCCTGTTCGGCAACCCTTGCGACAGAAACGACATATTCGCCCTGCGCCGTGTTGAAGACCCGCACGCCGCCGGCGCTGCGCGACCGGAAACTGATCCCGTCCACCGGAACCCGGATGGATTGCCCGGTCGAGGTGGCCAGCATGATCTGGTCGTCGGGGTCGACGGGGAAGCTGGCCACCAGCGCGCCGCCGCGCATGGCCTTGTCCATCCCCATCACGCCCTGACCGCCGCGGCCCCGGACAGGATAGTCGTGGCTGCTGCTGATCTTGCCCGCACCCTTGGCGGTGATGGTCAGGATCATGTCCTCGGCCGCCGACATCTCGGCATAGCGTTCCTGGCTGATCTGGCCCTCGGGCGCGGCTTCCTCGTCCTCGTCGGGCTCGGCGCCGTCATCCAGCGCACCCGCGACCGCGCGGCGCATCTTCAGATAGGCCACGCGTTCCGAAGGCTCGGCCTCGAAGTGGCGGATGACCGACATGCTGACGACCTCGTCGCCCTCGGCCAGGCGGATGCCGCGGACCCCGGTGCTGTCGCGGCCCTTGAAGACGCGGACGGCGGTGGTGGGGAAGCGAATGGCGCGCCCTGCGGCGGTCATCAGCATCACGTCGTCATCCTCGGTCGCCATGCGGACGCCGATCAGGCTGACGCCCTCGGGCAGCTTCATGGCGATCTTGCCGTTCGACTTCACGTTGGTGAAATCGGACAGGGCGTTCCGGCGAACATCCCCCTGCGAGGTGGCGAAGATCGTCTGATAATTCTCCCACTCGGTCTCGGGGGCGTCCACGGGCATCAGCGCCGCGATGCTGACGCCGCCGTCGATCGGCAGGATGTTGACGATGGCCTTCCCACGAGAGGTGCGTCCGCCGATCGGCAGGCGCCAGGTCTTCATGCGATAGACCATGCCGTCGGTCGTGAAGAACAGCAGTTCCGTGTGGGTATTGGCCACGAACAGCGTCGTGACGACGTCGTCCTCCTTAGTGGCCATGCTGGACAGGCCCTTGCCGCCCCGGCGCTGCGCACGGAATTCGGCCAGCGCGGTGCGCTTTATATACCCGCCCGAGGTGATGGTGACGACCATGTCCTCGCGCTCGATCAGGTCCTCGTCCATCATGTCGCCGGACCACTCGGTGATCTCGGTGCGGCGCGGAACGGCAAAGAGGTCCTTCACCTCGCGCAGCTCGTCGCTGATGATGCCCATGATCCGGTCGCGCGAGGCAAGGATCGCCAGGAATTCGCGGATCGCCTCGGCCAGCGATTGCAGCTCGTCCGTGACCTCCTTGACGCCCAGCTGGGTCAGGCGCTGCAGGCGCAGCTCCAGGATGGCGCGGGCCTGCGTCTCGGACAGGTTGTAGGTGCCGTCGTCGTTCACCGGGTGCAGCGGATCGTCGATCAGGCGCAGGTATTCGACGATGTCATGCGCCGGCCAGCGACGCTCCATCAGACGCTGGCGCGCCGCGGCGGCGTCGGCGCTGCTGCGGATGGTGGCCACGACCTCGTCGACATTGCTGACCGCGACCGCCAGACCGCAGAGCACATGGCTGCGTTCGCGTGCGCGGCGCAGTTCATAGGCCGTGCGGCGGGCGACGACTTCCTCGCGGAAGCTGATGAAGTGGGTCAGGAAATCGCGCAGCTTCAGCTGTTCGGGGCGTCCGCCGTTCAGCGCCAGCATGTTGCAGCCGAAGCTGGTCTGCATCTGCGTGAAGCGGAACAGCTGGTTCAGCACCACGTCGGGCGTGGCGTCGCGCTTCAGGTCGATGGCCACGCGGATGCCGGTGCGGTCGGATTCGTCCTGCACCGAGGCGATGCCCTCGACCTTCTTCTCCTTGGCAAGCTCGGCGATCTTCTCGATCAGGCTGGCCTTGTTCACCTGGTAGGGGATCTCGTCCAGGACGATGGTGTAGCGGTCCTTGCGCGGTTCCTCGATATGGTGCCGGGCGCGGATGATGACGCTGCCGCGCCCTTCGAGATAGGCCTTGCGCGACCCCGAACGCCCGAGGATCAGACCGCCCGTCGGAAAATCGGGGCCGGGGATCAGTTCGAGGATGCGTTCGGTCGGCAGATCCGGGTTCTCGATCAGCTCCAACGTGGCGTCGATCACCTCGCCCAGGTTGTGGGGCGGGATGTTCGTGGCCATGCCGACCGCGATGCCGCCGGCGCCGTTGACCAGCATGTTCGGGAAACGCGCCGGCAGCACCGTTGGCTCGCGGTCCTTGCCGTCGTAATTGTCCTGGAAATCGACGGTTTCCTTGTCGATATCCATCAGCAGGAAGTTCGCAGGCTTGTCCATGCGAACCTCGGTGTAACGCATGGCGGCGGGGGGATCGCCATCCATCGAACCGAAGTTCCCCTGGCCGTCCAGCAGCGGCAGCGACATCGAGAAGTCCTGCGCCATCCGCACCAGCGCGTCATAGATCGCGCTGTCGCCATGGGGGTGGTATTTGCCCATCACGTCGCCCACGGGACGGGCCGACTTGCGATAGGCCTTGTCGGCGGTGTTGCCGGTCTCGTTCATCGCATAGAGGATGCGGCGATGCACCGGCTTCAGGCCGTCGCGCAGATCCGGGATCGCGCGGCTGACGATGACCGACATCGCATAGTCCAGATAGGACGTGCGCATCTCGGACGAGATGTCGATCATGGGGCCGTCGTGATGCATCACGAGGCGGGTCTCGGTCCCGCCTTCCTCGCCATTCTCAGGGGTTTCGGGCAGATCGTCTTCTGGGGTGTCGGCCACGGGTCTTCCTCAAGATCTAGTCGAGTTACCGTATAGCCGAGCACGCGGCGCGGGGCAATCGCGCGTGCGGAATCAGGGGCTTCTCAGCGCCCCCGACCCGCCCTGACCGCGGCCATTGCCCAGATCGCGGCCAGCCCGGCCGAGAAGACGGCGTTCCAGCCGGCCATGGACACACCGAACATGCTCCAGGCGACCTCGTCGCAGCGGGTGACGGGGGCGTCCTGCAGGCGTGCCATCAAATCCTGCGTGGACATGCGGGCAAAATCGCCCACGCCGCCCGAACAGTGCTGCGGGCCGTCCCACAGCTGCATTTCCACCCCGACATGGAAGATCGCGAAGCCCATCGCGGCGCCTGCGGCGATCATGCCAAGGATCGCCAGCGCCCGGACGCGGCCGGTCAGCCAGACCAGCCCGCCGATGACGATGGCCGCCAGATGGGGCCAGCGCTGCAGGATGCACAGCTCGCACGGGGCATAGCCTGCGGCCTGGAAGGTCAGCGCCGCGATCAGAAGGAAGGCCGAACCGGCGGCGGCGAACAGGGAAAGACGATATCCGGTCACATGAACCTCAGTGCTGCGAACCCGCCGATCAGGCAGATCATGAAGATGGTGAAGACGAGGCCCAGCCTGCGTTCGATGAAATCGCGGATCGGCGGCCCGAAGCGATAGAGAAGCCCCGCCACGATGAAGAACCGCCCCGCGCGCCCCAGGACCGATGTCAGGATGAACAGCGGCAACGAGAAGCCGACCGCCCCCGAGAAGATGGTGATCACCTTGAACGGGAAGGGCGTCAGCGCCGCGAACAGGACCGCCCAGCCCCCATGCGCCGCGAATTGCGCGGCCAGCGTGTCATAGGCGTGCTGCTTGCCGTAAAGCGTCAGCACCCATTGGCCAACGCTGTCCATCAGCAGCGCCCCGATCCAGTAGCCCAGCAGCGCGCCCGCGACCGATCCGCAGGTGGCGATTGCCGCGATCACCCAGGCCCGTGCGCGGCGCGCCAGCACCATGGGGATCATCAGCACGTCGGGCGGGATCGGAAAGATCGAGCTTTCGATGAAGCTGACCGCGAAAAGCGCGGTATCCGCGTTCTTGTGGCCCGCAAGCCCCATGGTCCAGTCGTAAAGCCTGCGCAGCATGAAAACGTCCCTCGTAACTTTTGCGTCCTGCATCCAGATTGAGGCCGCTCAGGTCAAGCATCTTGCACGTATGTCGCAAGGCTGTGATGGTGGCGAACGATCGGCAGATGCAGGGGTGGTCGATGAAATGGCGCGGACGCCGCGGAAGCGGCAATATCGAGGACAGGCGCAGTTCGGGCGGCGCAAGGATCGGCGGGCTCGGGGCGGGGGGCGTGCTGATCGTGCTGGCGATCGGCTATTTCTTCAACATCGATGTCAGCCCGCTTCTGAACGGCGGCAGCCAGGGCAGCAGCGCACCGCTGTCGCAGCGCGACGAGGAATGGGGGCAGTTCGTTTCGGTGGTCCTGGCCGATACCGAGGAGATCTGGGCCGACACGCTGCCCGCGCAGGCGCAGCGCCAATATGTGGATCCTTCGCTGGTGCTGTTCCGCGGGGCGGTCCAGTCGGCCTGCGGGGGCGCGTCCTCGGCCATGGGGCCGTTCTATTGCCCGGGCGATCAGAAGATCTATCTGGATACGGATTTCTTCGACATGATGGCCGAACGCATGGGCGCCGGGGGCGATTTCGCCGCAGCCTATGTCGTTGCGCACGAGGTCGGGCACCATGTGCAGAACCTGACCGGCGTGCTGGGCGCGGTGAACCGTGCCCGTCAGCAGCAATCCGAAACCCGCGCGAACGAGATCTCGGTCCGGGCCGAGCTGCAGGCCGACTGCTATGCCGGGATCTGGGCACGCCGGGCGCAGGACCGCTTCGGGACGCTGGAGGAAGGCGATATCGACGAAGCCCTGGGCGCGGCCCATGCGGTCGGCGACGACGTGATCCAGGCCAGCGCGGGAACCACACCGATGCCCGACAGTTTTACCCACGGAACGGCGGCACAGCGCCAGGACTGGTTCATCCGGGGCTTCCGGTCGGGCGAGATGGGGCAATGTGACACATTTGCAGTCAGCGAACCGTGACCAAGTCTGACGAAGGGAACAGGAGAACGACATGACGACGATCCTCGGCCTTTTCGGCCTGCTTACCGCCTTCGGCATCACCGCCCATCTGGGCCTGCCGCGCCGTGAACCGGTCCGGGTCAGGGCCCGCCGCTGATCAGCGCGGAACGCGGGGGCGCCTGGTGTCCATCGTGGCCCAATCGGGCCACAGGCCCATCTTTTCCAGCGCCAGCAGCAGCAGCCCGGCTGCGATGATCCCGAAGACCAGCTTGACCATCTTCGCGCTTGGGGGTCTGCGCGCCCATCTTGCGGCACGGATCAGCCAGATCATGTTGTTCATCGCCACGTCCGCCTGCTAAGTCCCTCGGGACGAACCGAACCAGAGCCCGCGTTGAAACTCAAGAGCCTTGCCCGTGCCGCATACCGAAGACAGCCGTAACCTCCCCTATACCGCCCAGCAGATGTTCGACCTCGTGGCCGACATCGAAAGCTATCCCGAGTTTCTGCCTTGGAACAGCGCGGCCCGCATCCGGTCGCGCAATGAACGCCCCGATGGCGCGACCGAGATCGCGGCCGATCTGGTGATCAGCTTCAAGGTCTTTCGCGAACGCTTCGGCAGCCGCGTCGTGCTGTGGCCCCGCAACCAGGACGGCCAGCTGAAGATCGACACCGAATATCTGGACGGTCCGTTCAAATACATGCGCAGCGGCTGGGTATTCACCGACAGGCCCGATGGCGGCTGCCACGTCGATTTCTTCGTCGATTTCGAATTCAAGAACATGATCCTGCAGCGCCTTATCGGCGTGGTCTTCGGCGAGGCGATGTCGCGGATCGTTCGCGCCTTCGAAGAGCGCGCGAAGAAGCTGTATGGCTGAAATGCAAAGGCCGCCCGAAGGGGCGGCCTTGCCGATCGTCAGGTGATCGCGGCGCGCAGCGCCTCGGCCTTGTCGGTGCGTTCCCAGCTGAACGCGGTGCCGCCTGCCAGCGCATAAGGATCGCGCCCGAAATGGCCATAGCTGGCCGTGGGGCGATAGATCGGGTGCAGCAGGTCCAGTTCACGGATGATCGCGAAGGGCCGCAGGTCGAACACCTCGCGCACGGCGGCAACGATCTTGTCGGCCGAAACGGTTTCCGTGCCAAAGCAGTTCAGGCTGATCGAGGTCGGTTCGGCCACGCCGATGGCATAGCTGACCTGGATCTCGCACCGGCTGGCAAGTCCTGCCGCGACGATGTTCTTGGCAACCCAACGTCCCGCATAGGCCGCGCTGCGATCCACCTTGGACGGATCCTTGCCCGAGAACGCGCCGCCGCCGTGACGGGCCATGCCACCATAACTGTCGACAATGATCTTGCGACCCGTCAGGCCGCAATCGCCCACCGGACCGCCGATGACGAACTTGCCCGTCGGGTTGATGAAGTATTTCGTGTCCGCCGACAGCCATTCCGACGGCAGCACCGGCTTGATGATCTCCTCGATCACGGCCTCGCGCAGGTCGTTCAGGGCGATGTCGGGATTGTGCTGGGTGGACAGCACGACCGCATCGATCCCCTCGGGGCGGCCATCCGCGCCATAGCGCAGCGTGACCTGCGACTTCGCATCGGGGCGCAGCCAGTCCAGCGTGCCATCGCGACGGACCTTGGACTGACGTTCCACCAGCCGGTGGGCATAGGTGATGGGCGCGGGCATCAGAACGTCGGTCTCGTCCGAGGCATAGCCGAACATCAGGCCCTGGTCGCCCGCGCCCTGTTCTTCCAGGCTTTCGCGGTCCACGCCGATATTGATCTCGGGGGATTGCTTGCCGATGATGTTGATGACCGAGCAGGTCGCACCGTCGAAGCCGACCTCGCTGCTGGTATAGCCGATATCGTTGATGACGCCGCGCACGATCGATTCCAGGTCGACCCATGCGCTGGTCGTGATCTCGCCCGAGATGATCGCCACCCCGGTCTTGACCATGGTTTCGCAGGCGACGCGGGCACGCGCATCCTCGGCCAGGATGGCGTCGAGGATGGCGTCGCTGATCTGGTCGGCGATCTTGTCGGGATGGCCCTCGGACACGGATTCCGAGGTGAAGAGCGAATATTCGGTCATATGCGTCAGTACCGGTAATGATCTGATTTGAACGGGCCTTCGGGCGTAACGCCGATATAGTCGGCCTGTTCCTTCGACAGCTTGGACAGTTTCGCGCCGACCTTTTCCAGGTGCAGCATCGCGACCTTCTCGTCCAGATGCTTGGGCAGGATGTAGACGCCGGGCTTGTAGTCGTCGCCCTTGGTCCACAGCTCGATCTGGGCCAGCACCTGGTTGGTGAAGCTGGCGGACATCACGAAGGACGGGTGCCCGGTGGCGTTGCCCAGGTTCAGCAGGCGGCCTTGGCTCAGCAGGATGATGCGATTGCCCGAGGGCATCTCGATCATGTCCACCTGGTCCTTGACGTTGGTCCATTTGTGGTTGCGCAGGCTGGCCACCTGGATCTCGTTGTCGAAATGGCCGATATTGCCGACGATCGCCATGTCCTTCATCTCGCGCATATGCTCGAGGCGGATGACATCGCGGTTGCCCGTGGTGGTGACGAAGATGTCGGCGGTACCCGCGACCTCTTCCAGGGTCACGACCTCGAACCCGTCCATGGCGGCCTGGAGCGCGCAGATCGGATCGACCTCGGTCACCTTCACACGGGCGCCGGCGCCCTGAAGGCTGGCAGCGCTGCCCTTGCCGACATCGCCGTAACCGCAGACGACGGCGACCTTGCCGGCCATCATCACGTCGGTCGCGCGACGGATGCCGTCGACCAGCGATTCCTTGCAACCGTACTTGTTGTCGAATTTCGACTTGGTGACGCTGTCGTTCACATTGATCGCGGGGAAGGGCAGCTGGCCGTTCTTCTGCAGATCATAGAGGCGATGCACGCCGGTCGTCGTTTCCTCGGACACGCCCAGGATCTGGTCGCGGGTCTTGGTGAACCAGCCGGGCGATTGCGCCATGCGCTTGCGGATCTGCGCCTTGACGACCTCTTCCTCCTCGGATTCGGGGACCGGGATGATGTCCTCGCCCGCTTCGGCGCGTGCGCCCAGAAGGACATACATCGTCGCATCGCCGCCATCATCGAGGATCAGGTTCGGGCCTTCCTCGAACTGGAACGAACGGTCCAGGTAATCCCAGTGTTCGGCCAGCGTCTGACCCTTGATCGCGAAGACCGGCACGCCGCTGGCGGCGATGGCCGCGGCGGCATGATCCTGGGTCGAGTAGATGTTGCACGATGCCCAACGGACATCCGCGCCCAGGTCGACCAGCGTCTCGATCAGCACGGCGGTCTGGATCGTCATGTGCAGGCTGCCTACGATCCGCGCGCCCGCCAGCGGCTTCGCTTCGCCATATTCGGCGCGCAGCGCCATCAGGCCGGGCATCTCGGTTTCCGCGATGTCCAGTTCCTTGCGGCCGTAATCGGCCAGCGCGATATCCTTGATGATGTAATCGGTCACGGCTTCGCCTTCGTCCATTCAGTTTGAACGACCGATACCGCATGCCCCCCGTGACCGAAAGGGGCTATTCCGTCACGCGTGCTGGGGAAGGCTGCTGCGGGCCATGCGACGCACGAAATCGCGGATCAACTGCTTGGCGGTCACCATGGGGTCCGCGCCGGGGGCCCATTCCCCCATCCGTCCGTCCACGATCATCCGCGCCGTGCCATAGGCGAAGCAGCGCGACGACAGGACCATCTGCTCGATATTCTCCTTGGGGTGCAGCTGTCCGTTGTCCAGGGCGCGCTTCAGCAGTCGCTTCATCAGCGCCACCAGCGAATTCAGGTAACGCCGCAGCTTCGGTTCGTGCAGGACGGTCATCAGGCGTTCGTCGGACATCAGGCGGAACTGCCCGCGATTGCGGTCGGCCCATTCGAGATAGGCGTCCCCGATCGCGGTGAACTGCGCGACGGGATCGTTCGGGTCCACCTTGACGACCGAGCGGGTGCAGCTGTCGATCAACAGCACCAGTGCCTGTTCGACGACCGCGATCAGAAGGTGCTGATCGTCGGGGAACATGGATCGCAACCGTTCCTCGGGCATCCCGATGGCGCGTGCCACCTCGGAGACGCTCGGCGTGGCGCTGTGCATGTCGTCCATAAGCTCCAGCGTGACGTTGATCGCCTGCTCGTGCAGGCCCATCGACGATTTGGTGCTGTTCAGTATGTTCATTGCCACAAGACCCGGCTGCTGGTGGGGATCATCGAAATCAGTGGAACTGGCAAACAACGTCTTCTTCACTATCTGAGCGACACGGCGACGATTTCAACCCCCAGTTGAAACATCCGAAGCGGTCTCACCCGCCACTCTCACCGAACGGCCAATATGGATTATAGTTTCAGATAGTCGAATTGCGATCTGTCTAAAACGACAACCGTCTGAAAAGACGAGGCCCGGAAATCTCCGGGCCCGTCCATTCCGAAATCAGTTGTCGGCGCGCGACTGGCGCTTGCGCTCGTGCGGGTCGAGGAAGCGCTTGCGCAGACGGATGTTCTTGGGCGTGACCTCGACCAGCTCGTCGTCGTTGATATAGGCGATGGCCTCTTCCAGCGACAGGCGGACGGGCGGCGTCAGGCGGACAGCCTCGTCCGTGCCCGAGGCGCGGACGTTGGTCAGCTTCTTGCCCTTGAGCGGGTTCACTTCCAGGTCGTTGTCACGGCTGTGCTCGCCGATGATCATGCCCTGATACACCTGCTCTTGCGAGCCGATGAACATCTTGCCGCGATCTTCCAGGTTCCACAGCGCATAGGCGACGGAGACGCCGTCCTCCATGCTGATCAAGACGCCCTGACGGCGGCCCTGGATGTGACCCTTGTAGGGGGTCCATCCGTGGAAGATGCGGTTCAGCACGCCGTTGCCGCGCGTGTCGGTCATGAATTCGCCGTGATAGCCGATCAGCCCGCGCGAGGGGACATGGGCCACGATGCGGGTCTTGCCGACGCCTGCGGGGCGCATGTCGACCATCTCGCCCTTGCGGTCGCCGGTCAGCTTCTCGATGACCACGCCGGTATAGTCGTCATCGACATCGATGATGACTTCCTCGACCGGTTCGGTCCGCTGGCCGTTCTCTTCGCCGAAGATGACGCGCGGGCGGCTGATCGACAGCTCGAAGCCCTCGCGGCGCATGTTCTCGATCAGGACGCCCATCTGCAGTTCGCCGCGGCCCGAGACCACGAAGGCCTCGCCGCCGGGGGTGTCCTCGATCTTGATGGCGACGTTCGATTCCGCCTCCTTCATCAGGCGTTCGCGGATGACGCGCGACTGGACCTTGCTGCCGTCACGACCGGCCAGGGGGCTGTCGTTGATGCCGAAGGTCACGCTGATGGTGGGGGGATCGATCGGCTGCGAGGGGATCGGGGTCTCGATCTCGGGGGCGCAGATCGTGTCGGCCACGGTGGCCTTGGCCATGCCGGCCAGCGTCACGATGTCGCCGGCGACGGCTTCCTCGATCGGCTGCTGCAGCAGGCCGCGGAAGGCCAGGACCTTGCTGATGCGGAACTGTTCGATCCGCTGGCCGTCGCGCGACAGCGCCTTGACCGTGTCGCCCGCCTTGGCGCGACCGGCCTCGACCCGGCCCGTCAGCAGACGGCCGAGGAAGTTGTCGGCGCCAAGCGTGGTGGCCAGCATCTGGAAGGGTTCGTCGGCCTTGGCGATCTGCTTCGGCGGCTCGACATGCTTCAGGATCAGGTCGAACAGCGCGGACATGTCCTGACGCGGGCCGTCCAGCCCCTCG
Organism: Paracoccus sp. C2R09; assembly: GCF_018860625.1. GTDB lineage: Bacteria > Pseudomonadota > Alphaproteobacteria > Rhodobacterales > Rhodobacteraceae > Paracoccus. The sequence continues at coordinate 504,102 of NZ_JAHKQB010000029.1, read as the reverse complement.
TCGCACCAGCCACCGATGCCCGAGGCATAGAGATGGGGGAAGTCCAGCTGTTCGTCGTTGGCGCCAAGGTTCGCGAACAGGTCGAACACGTCGTTCAGCGCCTCTTCGGGTTCGGCGGCGGGCTTGTCGACCTTGTTCAGCACGACGATCGGACGAAGGCCGAGCGCCAGCGCCTTCGAGGTCACGAACTTCGTCTGGGGCATCGGGCCTTCGGCGGCATCGACCAGCAGGCAGACGCCATCGACCATCGACAGGATGCGCTCGACCTCGCCGCCGAAATCGGCGTGGCCCGGCGTGTCGACGATGTTGATCCGCGTGCCCTTCCATTCGACCGAGGTGGCCTTGGCAAGGATGGTGATCCCGCGTTCGCGTTCGATGTCGTTGCTGTCCATGGCGCGTTCCGCCACGGCCTGGTTCTCGCGGAACGACCCCGATTGCTTCAACAGCTGGTCGACCAGCGTGGTCTTGCCATGGTCGACGTGGGCGATGATTGCGATATTGCGGATATCCATAAGGGGCCTTCCTTGCGCTTCGCGGCTGGCCCTAGCCGATAAGAGACCCCATTACCAGTACGCAAATGAAATGCCGTCGCGTGTTCGGCAAAGCGTCACAAATGCCAACGGGCGCCGCAATGGCGCCCGATGAAGGTTCCAGATTGCTGGCGGCTTCGGATCAGCGCAGACCCAGGAACGACAGGATGAACAGAACGATCACGACAAGACCGACGATATAGACGATGGAATTCATAAGCTTGGCTCCTGTTGGCGCTTCGGGTCCGCCGCGCTTGGCGGCATGTTGACATCTGATGGCGCAACGACGCGACCGCGTGCGGGGTTCCCGAAATAGCGCGGATCAGGCGGGCAGGGTGCCTTTTCGCAGGGCATGTTGCAGCCATGCAAGCCCGACATGCGTGGTGCGCAAGGGGATGTATTCCGCACCGACCCAGCCGCGATATCCGTCCTCGTCCAGTGCGGCGAAGAATTCGGAATGATCCAGATCCCCGCCATCCGGCTCGGACCGGCCGGGATGCGCTGCCACCTGAACATGCCGGACATGGGACTTGACCCGTGCCCATGTCGCCAGCGCATCCCCCGTGATGGACTGCGCGTGATAGGTGTCGAATTGCAGCCCAAGGTTCGGTGCGCCGACCCGATCGATCACCTCGACCGCCATGTCGAAGCCGTCGAGGAAATAGCCCGGCCTGTCGGTCGCGTTCAGCGGTTCGATCGTCAGGCTGGCATGGGGCGCGCGTTTCGCGGCCCAGGCAAGGTTCGCGACATAGGTCTCCATCGCCTCGTCGCCCTGGGCCTTGCCGGCCATCAGATGGATATGCCGCGCGCCCAGAACCTGCGCCACCCGCAGGCTGCGTTCGAAATCGCGCTGGAACCGTTCCTGCAGGCCCGGTATTGCCGCGAACCCGCGCGCGCCCCCGGCCCAGTTCGGGGGCGGGGCATTGATCAGCACGAAGTCCAGCCCGGCCGCCTTGCAGGCCCGCTTCAGTTCGGGCGTGGCCGTGTCATAGGGGAACAGGATCTCGACCCCCGCGAACCCGGCCTCGGCGGCGGCGGCGAAACGCTCGGTCAGCGGCAGTTCCGTGAACAGCATCGTTAGGTTCGCGGCAAAACGCGGCATCAGGGCTCCAGCGCGAAGAAGGCGCCGCCGGATTTCAGCCCCAGCCGGCCCCCGGGTCCGGGTTCGGCCGCGGCAGCGAGGCGATAGAACGTCTTGCGGTCGATCAGCGCCTCGAGGCCCCGGCGGACATGCACATAGGGGCGCGGGTTCTGCGCATCGCCCCGCAGGATGATCGCGTGTTCCGCATCGGCCACGACGCTGTCGCCCAGATTGGTCGTGAACTCGATCCGGTCGGGCGCAATCTCGGCATCGACGGCGATGAAGGGGGCGTCCTCGACGGTGATGCCGACCTTCTCGACCGGGGTGACAAGGAAGAAGCGGCCATCCTCTCGTTTCAGGATGGATGCGAACAGCCGCACCAGTGCGGGACGGCCGATGGGCGTGCCTTCGTGCCACCAGCTGCCATCCGCGCGGATCTGCATGTCCATCTCGCCGCAATAGGGCGGGTTCCACAGATGCACCGGGGGCAGGCCGCCCTTCGACGCCTTGCTGGCGGCTGCGGCAAGGCCTTCGGCACTCACGCTTTTGTCACCGTTTTCGGGCATTCGATCTGGTCGCCTCCCTGTTGGTTCCCTATGCTCTTCCTAAAGCAGCGGAAGGGCCTTGTCATGATGTCGGACGATATTCTGGTGCAGGAAGTCAAGTCGTTGACCGATCGGATGGTTTCGGCGCGCAGCAGCGTCGAACGCCGCTTCGTGGGTCAGCACGACGTGGTCGAGCAGGTGCTGGCCGCGATCCTTGCCGGCGGCCACGCGCTGCTGGTGGGTCAGCCCGGTCTGGGCAAGACGATGCTGGTCGATACGCTGGCCACGGTCATGGGGCTGGACAGCCAGCGCATCCAGTTCACGCCCGACCTGATGCCCGCCGACATCCTGGGCAGCGAGGTGCTGGACACGATGCCCGATGGCAGCCGGGCCTTCCGCTTCATCGAGGGTCCTGTCTTCACCCAGCTTCTGATGGCGGACGAGATCAACCGCGCCAGCCCCCGCACGCAATCTGCGCTTCTGCAGGCGATGCAGGAACGCGAGGTGACGGTCAGCGGGCAGCACCGCGCGCTCGGGCGGCCCTTCCACGTGCTGGCGACCCAGAACCCGATCGAGCAGGAGGGCACCTATCCGCTGCCCGAGGCGCAGCTGGACCGCTTCCTGCTGCAGATCGACGTGGGCTATCCCGACCGCGACACGGAACGAGAGATCCTGCTGGCCACCACCGGCGTCGAGGAAGGCGCGGCCCATGCGGCCTTCACCGCCGAAGGGCTGATCGCGGCGCAGCGGCTGATCCGGCAGATGCCGGTCGGCGAAACCGTGGTCGAGGCGATCCTGGACCTGGTTCGGTGCTGCCGCCCCGAAGCGCCCGAGGCCGCGGGCTTTGTCCGCGACGCGCTTCTGTGGGGGCCGGGGCCGCGTGCCGCGCAGGCCCTGATGCTGGTCACCCGGGCACGCGCGGTGCTGAACGGGCGTTTCGCGCCGACCACGGACGACGTGGCCGCGATGGCCGCGCCGGTCCTGCGGCACCGCATGGCGCTGAGTTTCGCGGCACGCGCGCGGGGCGACAGCGTGGACGGCATCATCGCCCAGCTTGTCGACGACCGCTTCGGAGGCCGTCACGCGGCATGAGGCAACCGACCGTTCAGGACGCACCGCAGCTGCGTGCCGAGGCCGAGGCCGCCTCGGGGCATCTGCCCGCGCTGATCCTTGCCGCCGAGCGGTTGGCCGCGATGGTCGCCCCCGGCGCGCACGGGTTGCGCCGGGCCGGCCCGGGCGAGGATTTCTGGCAATACCGCCCCGCCTCGCAGGGCGACAGCCTGCGTGCCATCGACTGGCGCCGTTCGGGCCGATCCGACGCGCAATTCGTCCGCGACCGCGAGGCTCAGACCGCCCAGAGCGCGGCGATCTGGATCTCGGACGGCGCGGGCATGGATCACGCGGGCGGGGATCGGACCACCAAGCTGCAGCGCGGCAGGCTGATCGCGCTGGCGCTGTCGATGCTGATGCTGCGCGGGGGCGAAAAGGTCGCGATGCTGGGCCAGCCTGCAAGGGCGGGGCGGCTGCAGGCCGATCGCATCGCCGAGGCGCTGGTCCGCCCGGGCGATCGCGACGATGCCCCCATATCCGCGCTGCGGCCCCAGCAGCGCGTGATCCTGATTTCCGATTTCCTGACCGATCCGTTGTGGCTCGAAGCCTTCCTTGCGCATGCATCCGGCATGGGCGCGCGCGGGCTTCTGCTGCAGATCCTCGACCCCGACGAGGCGCATTTCCCCTTTGACGGTGCAGTCGATTTCCGCGGCGTTTCGGGGTCCGAACGCCATCTGTCCCGCGATGCCGGGTCACTGAGAGAAGCCTATCTGGCGCGACTGGCCGAACGGCAGCGCTGGCTTGGGGTGCAGGCCGCGCGGTCGGGATGGCAGAGCATGTGCCACATCACCGACGAGGATCCGGCCAATGCGCTGGCATCGCTCTGGTCCGCGCTTGGCGGGGGGCGCTGATGCTGCTGCTGGGACCGCTCGGGTTCGTTACCCCCTGGGTGCTGGCCGCGCTGGTGGCGCTTCCGGTGCTGTGGGTGATCCTGCGCGCGACGCCACCCGCACCGCGCCGTGTCGTCTTTCCGGGCGTGGCGCTGCTGACGGGGCTGACGGACCGGTCCTCCATTGCCCGACGCACGCCCTGGTGGCTGCTGCTGATGCGCCTTGCGGCCATCGCGGCGCTGATCCTGGCCTTCGCCGCCCCCGTCTGGCGGCCCGTGACGCAGGCGGGGGGCGATGGACCGCTGTTGGTGATCCTGGATGCGGGCTGGCAGGCGGCCCCCGGCTGGTCGGAACGTCAGGCCCGCGCCGAACGCGCGCTGAAATCAGCCGCCGCCGATGGACGCCCCGCCGCCCTGCTGCTGGCGCAGGACGATCAGGCCTCAGGTGCGATCGGGTTTCAACCCGCGGACAGCCTGATCGCCACGCTTCGGGCGGCCCGCCCTGCGGCATGGCCCACCGCGTTGCCGGGCGATCCGGGTGCCGTTCTGGCAGAGGTGCCGCAGGGCAGCCTGCAGACATTGTGGATCGCGGACGGCACCGACAATCCGAACCGCGCAGCCTGGTTGGCGCAGCTGACGGGGCGCGGCACGGTCACCGTCCTGCCACCGGCCCGCCAGCCTGCCAGCCTGTCGCTGGCCCCCGGCGACCAACCCGCATTGTTGATCCATGGTTCATCCGCCGATGTCCTGGCAATCGGACCCGACCCCCAGGGGGCCGAGCGTCCGCTGGCCCGGCTGACCGCGTCCGAGGACGGCACCGTTCCCATCGACCTCCAGCCCGAACTGCGCAACCGCATCACCCGCTATGCCATCGAGGGCGAAAGCCATGCCGGCGCCGTGGTGCTGACCGACGACCGCCTGCGCCGCCGCAAGGTCGCGCTTGTCGGGCAGGCCGCAGGCCAGGCCGAGGGGCAGGAGCTGCTGTCCCAGATGCACTATATCCGCGAGGCGCTGGCCCCCCATGCGGACTTGATCGAGGGTGGTCTGGGGGATGTCCTGGACGCGGCCCCCGATGTCGTCATCCTTGCCGATCAGGTCCAGCTTGCCGAGATCGGGGAACTGGCCACATGGGTCGATGACGGCGGGCTTCTGATCCGCTTTGCCGGTCCGCGCATGGCAGGCTTCGACCGGCTGGCGGAAGAACCGCTGCTGCCCGTGGCGCTTCGCCAGGGCGGTCGCGACATAGGCGGCGCGCTCAGCTGGGGCGATCCGCGCGCCATCGCGCCATTCGCGCCCGACGGTCCCTTCGCAGGGCTGCAAGCCCCGTCCGAGGTGACGGTCAGCGCCCAGCTGATGGCCCAGCCCGCCCCGGATCTGGCCGAACACGTGCTGGCCCAGCTGTCGGATGCGACCCCGCTGGTGACGCGCAGCGGGTTGGGGCAGGGGCAGATCGTGCTGTTCCACGTCACCGCCAATCCCGATTGGTCGAACCTGCCGCTGTCGGGGCTGTTCCCGCAGATGATGGCGCGACTGGTCGATACCGCCGGCAGCCACGCGGCCGAGGCCGAGGGCGCCCCCGACGATGCGGCATTCTGGACGCCGGTTTCGGTCTTGGACGGCTTCGGTCGGCAGGCGGACCCTGCAACGATCCAGCCTGTTCAGGGGGACGCGATGCAGGACGGCCCCGCGCCGGGACGCCCCGCCGGGATCTATGCCGCGGGCGAACGCAGGCAGGCGCTGAACGCGGGCGGGCCGCAGGTCGCGGCCCAGTGGCCCGACGCGCGGGTCGAGGATGGCCAGACCCCGCAGGGCCGCGCGCTGACCGGCCCGCTGATCGCGCTGGCGGCGCTGCTGCTGGCCCTGGATGCCGCCGGTTCCGCCTGGATCGCGCGGGGCGGGCGGGTCGCGGCGCTGCTGCTGGCGGCGTTCCTGACGGCGCCCGACGCACATGCGCAGGACCTGGACCCCGAAATCGTCCGCGCTGCGCAAGAGGTGGCGCTCGCCTATGTCCTGACAGGGGACGAGGCCATCGACCGATCCTCGCGCCAGGGGCTGGCCGGCCTCTCGGCCGCGCTGCGCCAGCGGACATCCGTGGAGCCGGGCGCCCCGGTCGGTGTCGATCTGGATCGCGACGATCTTGCGCCGCTGGTCTTCCTCTATTGGCCGGTGACCGATGAACAGGCGGCGCCGGGTCCGCAGGCCTATATGCGGCTGAACGCGTTCCTGCGGTCGGGGGGCATGATCCTGTTCGATACCCGCGACGGGGATCTGAGCGGGGTCGGCGGCCCGGACATGTCGGATGCGCTGCAGCGTCTGGCCGCGCCGTTGGACATCCCGCCCCTGGCCCAGGTCCCCGAAGATCACGTCCTGACGCGCAGCTTCTATCTTCTGGACGATTTCCCGGGCCGCTGGCAGGGCGGCAGCTTGTGGGTCGAGGCACCGCCCCTGGCACGGTCGGATGCCGATGGCGCGCCCTTCCGCCAGCTGAACGACGGCGTGACGCCGGTGGTCATCGGGGGCAATTCCTGGGCCGAGGCATGGGCGATCGACGATGACGGCTATCCGGTCTTTCCCATCGGACAGGGATGGGAGGGCGAGGAGCAGCGAGAGACCGCGCTGCGCTTCGGGATCAACCTGATCATGTATGTCCTGACCGGGAATTATAAATCGGATCAAGTGCATGTGCCCGCATTGCTCGACAGGCTGCGCGCCGAGGAGGGGATGCGATGACCGCGCTGCGCTTCGATCCGTCGCTGCCCTGGTGGTTCATCGGCAGCCTTGCCGCGCTGGCGGTGCTTGTCGCGGGTTTCGCGATGTGGCGCGGTTTGCGGGGCTGGGCATGGCGTGGGCTTGCCGGGTTGGCGGCCGCATTGGCCATCGCCGGCCCCGCGATCGAGATGGGAACCCGCAGCGGGCTGACCGATATCGTCCTGTTGATCGAGGACCGTTCGGCCAGCCAGTCCCTGCCGGGGCGCGCCGATCAGACCGACCGCGCGGCGGACGGACTGGCGGCAGGGATCGCCGCATTGCCGAATACCGAACTGCGCCGCATCACGCTTGGCGATGACCCCGACGGGACGCTTCTGGGACAGGCCATCGCACGCGCCGCATCCGCCGAACCCGAGGCCCGCCTGGCAGGCGTCGTCGCGGTCACCGATGGCCGGCTGCACGATGCGCCCATGCTGCCCGTCGGTCTGCCCGCACCGGTGCATGTTCTTCTGACCGGGCAGCCGGATGATTGGGACCGCCGCCTCGTGATCGAGGAATCGCCCGGTTTCGGGCTGATCGACCAGGAGGTCGGGATCAGTCTGCGGATCGAGGATCAGGGCCGCGTGCCCGACGCGGCGCGGACCGGCAGCGTCGCGCTGCGCATCTCGGTCGACGGAGAGACCGAGCAGGTCTTTGCCGTCCCGCTGAACAGCACGCTGGAACTGCCCGTGACGCTGCGCCATGCGGGGCAGAACGTCATCCGCCTGGCCATCGACGAGGTCGAGGGCGAGCTGACCGACCGCAACAATTCCGCCGCGATCAGCATCAACGGTGTGCGCGACCGGTTGCGGGTGCTGCTGGTTTCCGGAGAGCCCCATGCCGGTGAAAGAACCTGGCGCAACCTGTTGAAATCGGACGTTTCCGTAGATCTGATCCATTTCACGATCCTGCGTCCGCCCGACAAGTTCGACGGGGCCGCGGTGTCCGAGCTGTCATTGATCGCCTTCCCCACCCGAGAGCTGTTCCTGGAGCGTATCGACGATTTCGATCTGATCATCTTCGACCGCTATCGGGTCAGGGGCATCCTGCCGCAGCAGTATTTCGACAACATCGCCCGCTATGTCGAGGATGGCGGCGCGATCCTCGTGGCGGCAGGCCCCGAGATGGCCACGGTCGAGAGCCTCAACCTCTCGCCCCTGGGGCGGATCCTGCCCGCCGATCCGACGGGCCGGATCATCGACACGCCCTTCCGACCCGAACTGACCCCGGAGGGGATGCGTCATCCGGTGACCGCGGGCCTTCCGCAGGGGGGCGCCGATCCCGAATGGGGCCGCTGGCTGCGCATGGCCGAGATGACACCGAACCCCGACGCGCAGGTCGTCATGACCGGGGCCGAGGGCAAGCCGCTCTTGGTCATGGACCGCTTGGGGCAGGGTCGCGTGGCGATGCTGGGATCGGATCAGGTATGGCTGTGGGGGCGCGGCTTCGACGGCGGCGGCCCGCAGCAGGAACTGCTGCGCCGGATCGCCCATTGGTCGATGAAGGAACCCGAGCTTGAGGAAGAGGCCCTGCTGGCCGAGATCGACAGGCTGGACATGCATGTCATCCGCCGCAGCCTGTCCGACGAGGCGGGGCCGGTGACGATCACCCTGCCGGATGGCAGCGAACGGGAACTGGCGCTGACCGATGACGGACCGGGCCGCCATGTCGCCGATTTCAGCGCGCCCGAACCGGGGCTCTATCTGCTGCGCGACGGCGATCTGCGCCGCGTCGTGGCGCTTGGGCCTGCCGCCCCCCGCGAGTTCGAGGAAACCGTGGCGGATGCAGCGCTGCTGCAGCCACTGGTCGATGCGACGGGCGGAAGCGTGACACGGATCAGCGACGGCGTGCCGGATGTCCGGCAGATCCGCGCGGACCGCAACAGCGCCGGGCAGGCGCTTGGCGGCCCCTGGATCGGGATCACGCCGCGCGATGCCGCAACCGTGACGGGATTGGAGCGCAGGCCCATTCTGCCGGGATGGGCGTGGCTTCTGCTGATCTGCGGCCTGATCCTTGCCGGCTGGCTGACCGAGGGAAGACGTGGCAGGATGGCGTGAAGCTTGCCATCCGCCCCCCCGATTGGTAACCGGATCGAAACCGCCCGAAGGAACGCAAATGGCTGACGACACGCCCAATCCCGCCCCGACGACCCATGCGGACCTGTCGCTGATCAAGCGGATCATCCCGCATCGTTATCCCTTCCTGTTCATCGACAAGGTGCGCGACATCGTCGCCCATGAAAGCGGCGTCGGGATCAAGATGGTCACGAACAACGAACCGCATTTCCAGGGTCATTTCCCGGACGAGCCCATCATGCCCGGTGTCACCATCATCGAGGCGATGGCCCAGACCTCGGCCGTGATCGTCGGCATCAGCATGAACATCATCGATCGGCCGCTGGCGACCTATTTCATGGGGATCGACAAGTGCAAGTTCCGCCGCATGGTCGTTCCGGGCGATATGCTGGAACTGCATTGCCGCGCGCTGCGCGGTGGCGGCAAGATATGGAAGTTCGAGGGCAAGGCGATGGTCGACGGGCAGCTTTGCGCCTCGGCCGAATTCACCGCCATGATGGCGCTGAAGGCCGATGCCTGATCTCATCCATCCCAGTGCGGTGATCGACCCGGCGGCCCGGATCGGGCAGGGGGTCGAGATCGGCCCGTTCTGCGTCGTGGGCCCCGATGTCAGCCTGGCCGATGGCGTGGTGCTGAAATCGCATGTCGTCATTGCCGGCGAAACCTCGATCGGCGAGGAGACGGTCGTATTTCCGTTCGCCTCGATCGGCGAGGTTCCGCAGGACCTCAAGTTCCAGGGCGAACGGACCCGCCTGGAAATCGGCAAGCGCAACCGCATCCGTGAACATGTCACCATGAACCCCGGCACCGAGGGCGGCGGCAGCGTCACCCGGATCGGCGATGACGGTTTGTTCATGGCAGGCAGCCACGTCGCCCATGACTGCCAGATCGGCAATCGCGTGATCCTGGTGAACCATGCCTCGGTCGCGGGGCATTGCGTCTTGCAGGACGACGTGATCATCGGAGGCTTGTCGGGCGTGCATCAATGGGTGCGCATCGGTCGCGGTGCGATGATCGGCGCGATCACCATGGTCACCGCCGATGTTATCCCCTTCGGCCTGGTTCAGGGTCCGCGCGGCCATCTGGACCACTTGAACCTGGTCGGCCTGAAGCGCCGCGGGGCAAGCCGCGCCGATATCGCCGGATTGCGCGAGATGCTGTCGATGCTGGCCCATGGGTCCTTCCGAGAGATCGCACGCAGCCGCGTCGGCGAGGAGATGGGCGAGATGGAGCGCGAGGTCCTCGACTTCATCCTCGGGCCGTCGGATCGCAGCTTCCTGACCCCGGCACGACCTGCATGAGCCGCACGGCAATCATCGCCGGGCAGGGCGCACTGCCGGCCGCTCTGGCCCGTGCCATCGACGATCCGCAGGTCTATGCCCTCGAAGGGTTCGAGCCCGACGGGCTGGACGCCACGCCCTTCCGGTTGGAGCGTCTGGTCCCGTTCCTCGATCACCTGCACGAACAGCAGATCGAAAGGGTGGTCTTTGCCGGTGCGATCCAGCGCCCGAAGCTGGATCCCGAAAGCTTCGATCAGCGGACGGCCCTGCTGGTGCCGCGGATCCTGATGGCCATGCAGTCGGGCGATGACGCGGCCCTGCGCACGGTCCTCGACATATTCGAGGAAAACGACCTAAGCATTTCATCCGCATCGGAAATCCACCCAGAACTGACCCCGTCCGAGGGGGTTCTGACCGGAACGATATCCGATTTCGACCGGCGCGATGTCGAACGTGCGGCGCGCATCGTGGCGACCCTCGGGCCGCTGGATATCGGGCAGGGCGCGGTGGTTGCGCAGGGCCTGTGCCTTGCGATCGAGGCACTGCCGGGCACCCGCGCCATGCTGGAATTTGCCAAGCTGCATTCCGGTCTGCGCCCCCGCCCCGACGGTGCCAGGGGCGTGCTGTTCAAGGCGCCGAAGCCCGATCAGGATCTGCGCATCGACATGCCGACCATCGGGCCGGACACCATCGCGCAGGCGGCGGATGCGGGTCTGGCGGGCGTCGCATGGCAAGCGGGCACTGTCATTGTTCTGGATCGCGACGAATGCGTGCGGCGTGCCGATGCGGCAGGCATGTTCCTGTGGTCGGCACCGCGCTTCGCGACGGTGTGACGGAAAAGGACTGGCCCGGCCTTGGCTGGGCGGTTTACCCATGACCACGAATGCAGCAAGGTTAACGGCATGCGTTACTTCCTGATCGCAGGCGAGGCCTCGGGCGACCAGCTGGGCGAGGCACTGATGACTGGGCTGGCCCAGTTGGACCCGCAGGCGGGTTTTCTTGGCATCGGCGGGCCGGGCATGACGGCGCGCGGGATCGACAGCCTGTTCCCGATGGACGAGCTGAGCCTTATGGGGATCTGGGAGGTCCTGCCGAAATATCGCCATCTGAAGCGCCGCATCGCACAGACCGCGCAGGCCGTGATCGACAGCGATACCGATGCGCTGATCACCATCGACAGCCCCGATTTCTGCCTGCGGGTCGCCGCGCTGGTCAAGAAGGCGCGCCCAAACATGCGGGTCGTGCATTACGTGGCGCCCTCGGTCTGGGCCTGGCGGTCGGGGCGCGCGGCCAAGATGGCCAAGGTCGTGGACCACGTTCTTGCGATCCTGCCGTTCGAGCCGCCGCTGATGCGGGCCGCGGGCATGACCTGCGATTTCGTGGGCCACCCGGTCGCAACCTGGACAGCCGCCGGCCCCGATGAGGGGCAACTGTTTCGTAGCAATCACGGCATCGCGCCCGATGCGGCGGTCGTGCTGTGCCTGCCCGGATCGCGCCGGTCCGAAGTGGCGCGGCTTGGCGCGCGCTTCGACGAATCCCTGATGCGGCTGCGCGATCGCGTCCCGGAAATACGGGTCGTGCTGCCCACGGTGCCGGGCGTGGCGGCGATGGTGCGCGACATGACACGCCGCTGGCCGACGGCCCCCATCGTGATCGAGGAACGGCAAGAGAAGCGCGCCGCCTTCGCTGCGGCCGATCTTGCCCTGGCGGCATCGGGGACGGTCAGCCTGGAGCTGGCCGCGAACCGAATCCCGATGGTCATCGGCTATGACATGGCGCCGCTGTCGCGCCTGATCGTGGGGATGCTGCTGCGCACCGACACGGTGACCCTGGTGAACCTTGTCAGCGAAACCCGCGCCGTGCCCGAATTCCTTGGCGGCAAGTGTCAGCCCGGCCCCCTGGCCGAGGCGCTTCAGGCCGCGCTCGAGGATCCGAAATCGCGCGATGCCCAGCTTCACGCCATGGATCTGACGATGGACCGTCTGGGCAAGGGGGGTGAGGCGCCGGGCCTTCGCGCGGCGCGCTCGGTCATTCAGGCGATCACTGGACCGCGGTGACGATGATCTCGACCTTGTAGTCGGGGGTCGCCAGCGCCGATTCGCCAGTGGCGCGGGCAGGCGCGTGGCCCTGCGGGACCCATGCGTCCCAGACTGCGTTCATTTCCGCGAAATCGGACATGTCGGCAACCCAGATCTGGGCCGAGACGATCTTGGTCTTGTCGCTGCCGGCCTGTGCCAGCAGGTCCTCGATCCGGGCGAGGATCGATTTCGTCTGCTCGGTGACCGAGGTGCCGGGTTCGCCGACCTGGCCTGCAAGGAAGACGAAGCCGTTGGCGATGACGGCATGGCTCATGCGGGTGCCGGTTTCGATGCGCTGGATGTCGGTCATCCTGTTCTCCTGAAATTCCGCCGGACCTGTGCCGGCGCGCGGACGCTAGCTGCGGCAGGATGACCCCGCAAGTCGGCTTGCGGACGTTTACCGTTCGTTCTAACCTGCCTGCATGCAGATTGATCAGAACTTGCCAGCCATGCCGGGACAGCGTCTTGCGCGCGGGACGGGACGACTGCTGCGCAGCATGGATCACGCGGTTCTGCTGGAATTCGTGCCCAGCCGCGGGCTGCGCGTGGACGTGATCAGCCTGGGCCCCAAGGGCGAATTGTGGATCGTCGAATGCAAGAGCGGTCGCGCCGATTTCCGCGCCGATCGCAAATGGCAGGGCTATCTGGAATGGTGCGACCGCTATTTCTGGGCGGTGGACGGCGATTTCCCGACCGAGCTGCTGCCCGAGGATACCGGCCTGATCATGGCCGACGGTTTCGGCGCCGAGATCATGCGCATGGCCCCGGAAACGAAGCTGGCCCCCGCGCGACGCAGCAGGATACAGCGCGATTTCGCGCGCGCCGCCGCATTGCGCCTGCAGGGCCTGAACGATCCCGAGGGGATCAGCGCTTCGGCTTTTTAGCGCCCTTGCCGTTCATCATCTGCGCGGCCTCGACGGCGGCCATCAGTTCCTCGGCGATCTCGGTCGCTTCCTCGGGGTCGAAATCCATCGGCAGATCAATGCCGTCGCCCTGAATGTAGATGCGGACCATGCCCTGATCTGTCGGACCGACCTGCAGATTGGTCTGAATTTCGTTTTCGCTGTTGATACCCATGGCCTGTCCTTTCGCTTGGAAGAACTTTCTGTATCCGAACGTCATTTTCCCGGCAAGGAGGGCTTGCAACCATCTCGTGACAGGGCTAAAGACCCGCGCAGTGCCGCCTTAGCTCAGTTGGTTAGAGCGCTAGATTGTGGATCTAGAGGTCCCCCGTTCAAGCCGGGGAGGCGGTACCACCTTCCAGACATCTTCGACGCCTGTCCATAGCGGATGGTTCGCCCGCCACGCTTGCGCATGGCGGGTCGTTTCGTTTCAGGCGGCCTCTCCTCGGGCGCGGGCGATCTCGGCCTCGGTCAGGGGGCCGGGGAAATGGCACGCGGTCGCGTGGTCGTTGCCCATCAGCGCGGGCACCTCTGCCGCGCAGCGATCCGCGGCGCGCGGGCACCGCGTGCGGAAGACGCAACCCGAGGGCGGCGCCATGGGCGAGGGCAGATCCCCCGTCAGCGGCACGATCGTCTTCGCGGTCTGGATCGTGGGATCGGGCACCGGAACGGCCGACAGCAGCGCCTGCGTATAGGGATGCTGCGGATCGGCATAGAGCGCCTCGACCGGGCCCGTCTCCATCACCTTGCCCAGATACAGCACCATCACGCGGTCGCTGATATGTTTGACCACCGACAGGTCGTGGGCAATGAAGACCAGCGCAAGGCCCAGTTCCTTCTGCAGCCGGATCAACAGGTTGATGACCTGTGCCTGGATCGACACGTCCAGCGCCGAAACGGGCTCGTCGCAGATGATCAGCTTGGGCTCGACGATCAGCGCGCGGGCGATGCCGATGCGCTGGCACTGTCCGCCGCTGAATTCATGCGGATAGCGGTTGATCTGGTTCGGCAGCAGGCCGACCTTTTCCATCATCGCCTTGACGCGTTCCTTGACCTCGGCGCCACCCAGATCGGGCCGGTGCGTGCGCAGCGGCTCGGCGATGATCTGACCCACGGTCATGCGCGGGTTGAGGCTGGCCAGAGGGTCCTGGAACACCATCTGGATGTCGCTGCGATAGCGCATCATCTGGCGCGGGGTCATGGCCAGAAGGTCCTTGCCGTCGATCCATTCCGCGCGGCCCGTGGCCGGGGCCAGCCCGATCAGGGCGCGCGCAAGCGTCGATTTCCCGCAACCCGATTCACCCACGACGCCAAGCGTCTCGCCCGGTTTCAGGGTGAAATCGACGCCCGAGACGGCATGCAGTTCGCGTGGCTTGGCCCATGGCATGTCGCCTTCGCGGCGGATCTGGAAGGTCACGCGCAGGTCGCGCACGTTCAGAAGATCGCTCATTCCTGCTCCTGAATGTTGCTGGGGGTTCCGGCCGCGCCCGCACCGGCGACGGCGCCGCGCGGGATGGGCTGATCGGGCATGCGTTCGGGATGGGCCGCGGCCTGTTCGGTGCCCGCGGCCTTGTGGGCGCGGCGGGCCAGCACCTCGGGCAGGGGCGCCAGGCAGGCGCGCATCCGGTCCGGCGCAAAGCCCTCCAGCGGGGGGTCGATCACGTCGCAATCGGGCCGCTTGTAGGGACAGCGCGGTGCGAAGGCACAGCCCTTGGGCGGGCGGCTCATGTTCGGGGGCTGGCCCGGGATGGCGCGCAGCTCGTCCTCGTCCTGATCGACACGGGGGATCGCGTCCAGCAGCCCCTGGGTATAGGGATGCGCGGCCTCGGCAAACAGCGGACCGACGGGGCCGGTCTCGCGGATACGGCCGCCATACATGACGGCCACGCGTTCGCAGGATCCGGCAACGACGCCCAGATCATGGGTGATCAGGATCATCGCCATGCCGAATTCGCGCTGCAGATCGGCCAGCAGCGTCATGATCTGCGCCTGCACCGTCACGTCCAGCGCGGTCGTGGGTTCGTCCGCGATCAGCAGGCTGGGCCTGCACAGCAGCGCCATGGCGATCATCACGCGCTGGCGCATGCCGCCGCTGAATTCATGCGGATAGAGCCGCACGCGCCCCTTCGCATCGGGGATCTTGACCGCGTCCAGCATGGCCACGGCCTCGGCCACGGCCTGACGCTTGGACATGCCCTTGTGCAGGGTCAGCACCTCGGCCATCTGGTCGGACACCCGCATATAGGGATTGAGCGAGGTCATCGGGTCCTGGAAGATCATCGCGATCTTCTCGGCCCGGATGCGGTTCAGCACCTTGGCGGGGGCGTTCAGGATTTCCTGCCCGTCGAAGGTGACGCTGCCGGTCGCGCGTCCGTTCTTGGCCAGAAGCCCCATCAGCGCGAAGGACAGCTGCGACTTGCCGCTGCCGGATTCCCCGACGATTCCCAAGGTCTCGCCCGGTGCGACGTCGAGATTCACGTCGTTGACCGCGCGCACCTCGGCGTCGTTGGTCTGGAAGCGGACCGAGAGGTCGCGGATTTTCAGAAGGCTCATGTCAGCGGTCCTTCGGATCGAGTGCATCGCGCAGGCCGTCGCCCACGAAGAAGAAGCCGAACAGCGTGATGACGAAGAAGAACAACGGGAAGGCAAGCTGCCACAGCGTGCCGTAGTTCATCGTCCCGGCCCCTTCGGAAATCAGCGCGCCCCAGCTGGTCAGCGGCTCCTGCACGCCCAGCCCGAGGAAGCTGATGAAGCTTTCGGTCAGGATCATCAGCGGCACCAGAAGCGTCGCATAGACGGCGACCACGCCCAACAGGTTCGGCACGATATGGCGGATGATGATCTTCCAGGACGGCACGCCGGTGGCGCGCGCGGCCTCGATGAATTCGCGGTTCTTCAGCGACAGGGTCTGGCCGCGGACGATGCGGCTCATGTCCAGCCACGAAATCAGGCCGATGCCCAGGAACAGCATCGACATCGAACGCCCGAACATCACCAGCAGTAGGATCAGCACGAACATGTAGGGGATCGACATCAGGATATCGACGGTCCGCATCATCAGCTGATCCGTGCGCCCGCCCACATAGCCCGCCGTCGCACCATAGAGCGTGCCGACGATCACCGCGATGGCCGCGCCCACGACGCCCACCATCAGGCTGATCTGGGTGCCCTGCACCACGCGGGCATAGAGGTCGCGCCCCAGGTTGTCCGTCCCGAAATAATGCCCGCTGGCGATCGAGGGCTGACCCGCCTGCGCCACCTGGCCCATGACGGCAAAGTCCAGCTCCTCGTTGGACCATTGGGCGAACTGGCCGCCGATGACGGCGAAGACCGCGACCAGCACCAGGATCGTCAGGCCCAGCATCGCGGCCCGGTTGCGCAGGAACCGCTTGCGGGCATCGGCCCAGGGGCTGCGGCCCTTCACCTCGTCTTCGACCATGCGGTCGGACAGGGATTTCATCTTGTCTTGATCGATGACCATGGCTCAGTACCTGATCTTCGGGTCGATCCATGCATAGAGCACGTCGACGATGAGATTGAAGAGGATCGTCAGCGCCCCCACGAGGATCGTGACGCCCATCATGACCGCGTAGTCGCGGTTCAGCGCCGAATCCACGAAGGCCTTGCCGATCCCGCCGGTCGAGAAATAGATGTCGATCACGACCGAACCGGTGATCATCGACACGAAGACCGGCCCCAGATAGCTGATGACCGGCAGCATCGCGGGCTTCAGCGCGTGGCGCAGGATGACGCGGTGTTCCGGCATCCCCTTGGCCCGCGCGGTGCGGATATGGTTCGAGCCCAGCACCTCGAGCATGGCGGATCGGGTGATCCGCGCGATCGACGCCATGTAGCTGGTGGCCAGCGCGATCACCGGCATGATCCAGAAGCTGGGATCGCTGAAGGACCAGCCCCCGCCCGGCAGCAGCCCGTACCAGAGCGTCAGGACCAGGACCAGAAGCGGCGCCATCACGAAGTTCGGCAGCACCTGCGCCCCGATCGAGATGCCGACGGCCAGATAATCGACCCAGCTGTTCTGACGGATCGCGGCGATCGCACCCAGGGACACGCCGAAGACGACCGCGGCCACGAAGGACAGCGCGCCATAGGTCAGCGTCACCGGGAAGCCCGCGGCGATCAACTGGTTCACCGTCCGGTCGGGATAGACGAAGCTGGGTCCGAAGTCGAAATGGACCACGATCCCGTAGATATAGTTCCAGATCTGCAGCCAGAGGGGGTCGTTCAGGCCGTACTTGGCCTCGAGATTGGCCAGCACCTGGGGCGGCAGCGCCCGTTCGGCGGTGAAGGGACCGCCCGGTGCCAGATGCATCAGGGCGAATGAGAAGACGATCAGCAGAAGCAACGTGGGTATTGCCACCGCCAGTCGTCGCAAGACGAATGCGAACATCGCAAGGGGGCCTTTCCTGCGGCATTAAATCCGAAGGCCGGGGCAGGTCAGAACCCGCCCCGGCCCGGCAATTGTCTGGATCGGGGCTTATTCGGCCGCGCGATACAGGTCCTTGGCATACCAGGTGTTCAGCAGGTTCTCGCGCGGGAGACCCTTGATCTCGGGGTTGATCATGTCGACCTTGGCATAGTGATAGACGAAGACGGCAGGTGCCTCTTCGGCGAGGATCTCCTCGGCGCGCTGATAGAGCGGCGCGGTATCCTCGGCGGTGCGGGCCTCGGCCAGCAGCTGGTCGTATTCCTCGTTCGACCACTTGCCGCTGTTGTAGCCGTCGGTGCGGAACCAGTCGAGGAAGGTCGAGGCCTCGTTGTAATCGGCACACCATGCATAGCGGGCCAGCTCGAAGTCCTGGCTCTGCAGGCGGTCGGTATGGACCTTCCATTCGACGTTGTTCAGCTCGATCTCGATGCCCAGGGGGCGCCAGAACTGCTGGGCTGCGATGGCCAGCAGGCGGTGGCTGTCATCGGTATTGTACTGCAGCGACAGCTTGAGCGGGTTGTCGGGACCATAGCCCGCCTCGGCCAGCAGCTCCTTGGCCTGCTCCTGACGCTCGGGCATGGACATGTCCTGCATGCCGCCTTCGGGCGCGGTGAAGCCGTTGATCGCCCAATGCGTCCAGCTGTAGCTGGGCTTCTGGCCGCCCTGCAGCACCTGGTCCACGATGACCTCGCGGTTCAGGCCCAGTGCCAGCGCCTGGCGCACGCGCACGTCCTTCAGCGCCTCGGGGCCCTTGTCGGACACGTTCATCACATAGGCATAGGAGCAGCCGTAGGGGACCGAGACCGCCTGTTCGGGGAACTCTTCCTTCAGGCGCGGGAACTGGCCTGCCGGGATCTGGACACGGTCCAGTTCGCCCGCCTGGTAACGGGTCAGCGCGACGTTGTTGTCGTTGACGGTCACGCCGCGGACGGTCTCCATCACGACGTTGTCGGCGTCCCAGTATTCGGGATTCTTGTTCAGCACGATGTCCACGCCCAGGTTGTGGCTGGCCAGCGTGAAGGCGCCGTTGCCCACCAGGTTCGCGGGCTGGGTCCAGGCGTCGCCGTTTTCCTCGACCACGGATTGCGGGACCGGGAAGGTCGTCGCATGGGACAGCGTGTTCAGGAAATAGGGGGTCGGCGTGGTCAGCTTGACTTCCAGCGTCTTGTCGTCGATCGCGCGGACGCCCAGCTGATCGGGGGCGGCTTCGCCCGCGACGATCTGGGTCGCGTTCTCGATGTTCATCAGCTCGATGTACCAGGCGTATTCGGAAGCCGTCTCGGGGTTCACGACGCGCTGCCAGGCATAGACGAAATCGCCTGCGGTGACCGGTTCGCCGTTCGACCAGTTCGCGTCACGCAGCTTGAACGTATAGGTCAGCTGATCCTCGCTGACCTCGTGGCTTTCGGCGACGCCGGGGATCATGTTGCCCTGCGCGTCCTCGTTCATCAGCCCCTCGAACAACGAACGCAGCACGTCCGAGCCCTCGACATCGGTGTTCTTCGCCGGGTCCAGCGACTTGATCGCGTCCAGCAGCCAATAGGTATAGGTCTGGTTTTCGGCCAGCGTGTCGCCCTCGGCGATCTCGACGGCATAGGCGGGAAGCGACAGCGCCGCCAGCAGGGCGGTGGTCGTGAAAAGCTTGGTCATCCCATCTCCTCCAAGTTGAAGTTCGGCGTCTTCTGCACCGGAATGGCGCGAAGTTACCTATGATGCAAAAATCGGCAAGCGGCTTTGGTGCTTCCCAAGCCCCTCGGGCTGTGGAATGGATGCTGACCATGACGCAAAACGGACATATCACGCTGGTCACCGGCGGTGCGCGGTCGGGCAAATCGGTCCTGGCCGAAAGGCTGATCGGACGCCATCCGGGCAGGCCGATCTATATCGCCACGGCCGAGCCCCGCGATGGCGAGATGTCGGAAAGAATAGTTCAACATCAATCACGTCGGGGTGAAACCTGGGACCTGCACGAGGAACCGCGCGCCCTGGCCCGCGCCCTGCGCGCGACCGACGGGCAGGGACCGCGACTGGTCGATTGCCTGACGCTGTGGTTGGCCAATTGCGAAGGCTCGGCGGATTTCGGCGCGCTTGCCGCGACGTTACGTCAACAATGCTGCCCTGTCGTGATCGTGACAAATGAACTGGGGCAGGGGATCGTCCCGGACAATGCCCTTGCCCGCCGGTTCCGCGACGATCACGGGCGGATGAACCAGATCGTCGCCGAGCTGGCCCACGAGGTGTGGATGTCCGTCAGCGGTCAGCCCCTGCGACTGAAACCGGGAAGGGACCCGATAGATGAGCCGATTTGACCAATCCGCCGCCGAGGCCGCCCGCGTAAGGCAGGATCAGCTGACCAAGCCGCAGGGCGCGCTTGGGCGGCTCGAGGATCTGGCCGTCTTCATGGCGGGCTGGCAGGGTCGCGAACGGCCCCGGATCGACCGGGCGCAGGCGCTGGTCTTTGCGGGGAACCACGGCGTCGTCGCGCAGGGCATCACGCCCTTCCCGCCCGAGGTGACGGCCGCCATGGTCGCGAATTTCGATGCGGGCGGCGCGGCGATCAACCAGCTCTGCCGGGTTGCAGGCGCCGATCTGTCGGTGGTTGCACTGGATCTGGATCGCCCGACCGCGGATTTCACCACGGGACCCGCGATGACCGCGGCCGAGGTGACGCAGGCCATGGCGCACGGCGCCGATGCTGTGGACGCGGATGCCGACATCCTGATCCTGGGCGAGATGGGGATCGGCAATTCGACCATCGCGGCGGCGCTTGCGGCATCCGTGCTGGGTGGGCGGGCCGAGGATTGGGTCGGGCCGGGCACGGGATCGGTGGGCGAACAGCTTGCGGCCAAGATGCGCGTCGTGACCGAAGGGCTGGCCCTGCACGCGCCGGACAGCGCCGAGACCACGCTTGCGGCCTTTGGTGGCCGGGAACAGGCGGCGATCTGCGGCGCGATCCGCCGCGCAAGGGATCTGGGGATTCCGGTGATCCTGGACGGGTTCATCTGCTGCGCGGCGGCCATCGTGCTGACGCGTGACGATCCGGATGCCCTGTCGCATTGCCTGGTTGGCCACGAGAGCGCCGAGCCGGGCCACCGTCAGCTGATCGCCGCGATCGGAAGTCGGCCGATCCTGTCGCTGGACATGCGCCTGGGCGAAGGATCCGGCGCGGCGGTCGCGCTGATGGTCCTGCGCGCGGCGCTCGAATGCCATGACGGAATGGCAACCTTCGCCGAGGCCGGCATTGGCTAGGGTGCGACAGCTTCTGCTGGCCACGGCATTCCTGACACGGCTGCCGGTCGGGCGGTTCCTGCCGCCCCGGATGCTGCCCCTGAACGAGGCGCTCTGGTCGTTTCCGCTGGTAGGCATGCTGATCGGAACGATCGCGGGGCTGCCCATCCTGATCTTCGGGCAGGGGCTGCTGCAGGCCGCGCTGGCGGTTGCGGCGGCAAGCCTTCTGACCGGCGCCCTGCACGAGGATGCGCTGGCCGATTTCGCGGATGCCGCCGGCGGCCGCGACCGGGAAACCCGGCTGGCCATCATGCGAGACAGCCGGATCGGAAGCTTCGGCACCATGGCGCTGATCTGCGTGACGGCGATCCGCATCGCCGCGCTGGCGCATCTGCCGGTCACGGCCCTGATCGCGGCTGCGGGTGCTGCGCGGCTTGTGCCCGTGCTGCTGATGCGGGGCATGCGGCCCGCCCGAACCGATGGTTTGGGCCATGGCGCAGGCCGACCGGACGGCGCGCAGGTGCTGGCCGCGCTGTGCTTCGCCGGAATGGCCCTGCTGATCGGCCCCGCACCCCTGGCGGCGATGCTGGCGCTGACCGGTGCCGCGATCTGGACCGCGCGGCGTGCCTGGCACCTGGTCGGGGGGCATACCGGCGACGTGCTGGGCGCGGCCACCATTCTTGCCGAAACCGCAGCGATTTGCGCGATGGCACTGATTTCGCTTCCCTGATCGACGGAATTCTTGACCGGGACGCTTCGCTTGCATCATACCGAAATGCACGGAGACAAGACCCGGCGGGAACCGGGGGCGCGGGCGGTCACGCCCCGCCATGAGGGAGGGACGACATCATGGGTGGCCTACTGGCCCTTTCGCGCGGCATCGACCGCATGACCACAGCCATCGGCAGAAGCGTGGCCTGGCTGATCCTGCTGGCGATCCTCGTCAGTGCGATCAATGCCATCGTGCGCAAGGTGTTCAGCATATCCTCGAACGCATGGCTCGAACTGCAATGGTACCTGTTCGGGGCGGCCTTCATGCTGGCCTCGGCCTATACGCTGCTTCAGAACGAACATATCCGCATCGACGTGGTCTATGGCCGCTGGTCGCGGCGGGCGCAGCATTGGATCGACCTGGCCGGAACGGTTCTGTTCCTGCTGCCCTTCACCGCGCTGATGATCTGGGTCGTCACGCCCAAGCTGATCGAGAACATCGCCGAGAACGAGGTCTCGATGAATGCGGGCGGCCTGCTGATCTGGCCCGCGCGCGCGATCCTGCTGGCGGGCTTCGTCCTTCTGTTCATCCAGGGCCTGTCCGAGATCGTGAAGAAGATCGCCGTCATGCGTGGCCGGATCCCCGATCCGCACCATCGCACATCGCCGCATGAAAGCGTCCTGCATGAGGCAGAACTGATGACGGGCGGCCATGGTCACCTGCCGGAGGATCGCAAGTGATCGATCTCATCGCGCACAACCTTGCGCCCATCATGTTCTTCTCGATGGTCGTCTTTCTGCTGTTCGGATATCCCATCGCCTTCGCGCTGGCGGCGAACGGGCTGCTGTTCTTCTTCTTCGGCGTTTTCCTGACGCCGCTCTCGGATCAGGTGAACCTGGGTTGGAACCTGCTGGGGGCGCTTGGCGACCGGGTCTTCGGTGTCATGCGCAACGACACATTGCTGGCGATCCCGTTCTTCACCTTCATGGGGATCGTGCTGGAACGGTCCCGCATGGCCGAGGAGCTGCTGGACACGATCGGTCAGCTGTTCGGGCCCGTCCGCGGCGGTCTGGCCTATGCCGTGATCCTGGTGGGCGCACTTCTGGCGGCGACCACGGGGGTTGTCGCGGCCTCGGTGATCTCGATGGGGCTGATCTCGCTGCCGATCATGATGCGCTACGGCTATGACAAGCGGGTGGCGACGGGGGTCATCACGGCATCGGGGACGCTGGCGCAGATCATCCCGCCCAGCCTGGTGCTGATCGTCCTGGCCGACCAGCTGGGCCGTTCGGTGGGCGACATGTATCGCGCCGCCATGCTGCCCGCGCTGGCACTGGTCGGCGTCTTCATGATCTATGTCCTGGTCCTGACCATCATTCGCCCGAAATCCATGCCCGCCCTGCCGCCCGAGGCGCGACAGCTGGGGTCCGGGGGCTGGTCGCTGCTGGGGGCGGTCCTGGCATCCGTCGCGATCTACTGGCTGACCGAACGGCTGATGGGCCCCAGCCTGGGCGATGACAGCCAGATCTGGGCCGCGGCGCTGACCGTGGTGATCATGCTGCTGATCGCGCTGGCCGACGAACGCCTGCGCACGGAGCTGCTGTCGCCCATGACGCGGCAGGTCATCATCGTGATGATCCCGCCGCTGGCGTTGGTCTTCCTGGTGCTGGGCACGATCTTCCTCGGGATTGCCACCCCGACCGAGGGCGGCGCGATGGGCGCGACCGGCGCGCTGATCCTGGCCGCGATGAAGCGCCGCCTGTCGCTGAAGGTCGTCGATCAGGCGCTGCTGGCCACCGTCAAGCTGTCGGCATTCGTGATGTTCATCCTGATCGGGGCGACGGTCTTCTCGCTCACCTACTATTCGATCAACGGACATATCTGGGTTCGCGATCTGCTGACGGCACTGCCGGGCGGGGAATACGGCTTCCTCATCGCCGTCTGCGCGATCATCTTCTTCTTGGCCTTCTTCCTCGATTTCTTCGAGCTGGCCTTCGTGATCGTGCCGCTTCTGATCCCCGCCGCAAACGCGCTGGAGATCGACCTCGTGTGGTTCGGCGTCATCCTTGCGGTGACGATGCAGACCTCGTTCCTGACGCCGCCGGTGGGCTTCGCTCTGTTCTACCTGCGCTCCGTCGCCCCGAGCGAGCCCTATCAGGACCATGTCACCGGGCGCACCATGTCGGCGGTGACGACGCTCGACATCTATCGCGGGGCGGTGCCCTTCGTCGGGCTGCAGGTGCTGATGATCGCGGCGGTGATCATCTTCCCGGGCATGGTCATGCACTACAAGGGGCCGGTCGTGGACACCTCGAACGTCAAGATCGAGATCCCGATGGGCGGCGGGTTCGGCGGCCTTGGTGGCGGTCTGGGCGGCGGTCTGGGCGGCGGCCTGGGTGGCCAATCGGGCAGCCAGTCGGGCGGCGGTTTTGGATCGCTCGGGGGGCTGGGCGGCGGGTCGCCGTTCGGCGAACAGCCCAGCCCCACGCCGCCCGAGGAACCGGCCCAGGACCCCGAAGCGCCCGCATCCTCGGGCGGCATGGGGCTGGGCTTCGGCAGCCCGCCTCCGGGCCTGTCGGGCAACTGAGAAACGAAAAAGGGCCGGCGGATCGCCGGCCCTTCGCATTGGTGATGCCCCGTGGGCGATCAGCCTTCGGTCGCCAACGCGCCGTTGCGCTGCTGGATCATCATGAAGGTGTCGAAGGTGTATTCGGTCGTCTGCTGGTACAGATACCATTCGTCGCGATAGGCCAGCATCGCCTCGTACTGGGTCTTGAACGACTCGTTCTCGGCCGAGATCTCGTCATAGACCTCTTGCGACGCGTTGAACGCGGCGGTCAGCACCTCTTCGCTGAACGAGCGCAGCTGCGCGCCGGTGGCGACCAGCTCCTTCAGGGCGGCGGGGTTCTTCATGTCGTATTTCGCCAGCATGTTCTGGTCGGTCGCCTGGCAGGCGGTGCGGAACAGCGACTTGTAGTTGTCGGGCAGTTCGTCCCACTTGCCCCTGTTCACGAAGAAGCTGACCGTCGGGCCACCTTCCCAGAAACCGGGATAGTAGTAGTAGGGCGCGACCTTCTGGAAGCCCAGCTTGCTGTCGTCATAGGGGCCGACCCATTCGGCCGCGTCGATCGTCCCACGCTCCAACGAGGGATAGATGTCGCCGCCCGCGATCTGCTGGGGCACGACGCCCAGCTTTTCCATCACGCGACCCGCCAGACCCGAGATGCGCATCTTCAGGCCCTGCATGTCGGACAGGCCGTTGATCTCCTTGCGGTACCAGCCGCCCATCTGCGCGCCGGTATTGCCGCCCGGATAGCTGATGAGGTTGTGCTGTTCCAGGAAGGTGTTGTACTGCTCGATCCCGCCGCCGTGATAATTGTAGGCCGCCTTGGCGCGTGCCGACAGGGTGAAGGGCAGGTCCGCACCGCAGGCGAATGCCGGGTCCTTGCCCCAGTTGTAGTAGCCCACCGAATGCGAGCATTCGACCGTGCCGTCCGTCGTCGCGTTGATCGCGTCCAGACCCGGAACGATCTCGCCAGCCGAGAAGACCTGGATGTTGAACTTGCCGTCGGTGGCCTCGTTCAGGCGCTGCGACAGTTCCTCGGCACCGCCATAGATCGTGTCCAGCGATTTTGGGAACGACGAGGCAAGCCGCCACGAGACCTGCGGCGCCTCCTGCGCGATGGCGGGCGCGGCAAGCACGCTGCCTGCGGCCGCCGTCGCGCCGCCGACCGAGGCCGTGGTCAGAAAGGACCGGCGGTCCAGCTTCTTCTGGTCTTTCATATGTCTTCCTCCTCTGCGGGCGTGGCCCTTCACGGCCTGTTCTCCGCCCCTCCGTCTGCGCAGTTTAGCCCTGCGCACCATTCTGTCGAGGGTGAATGGATGCCGAACGCACGATTATTTCTGCGGGATTACGCGGGTTTGGCGCTTGTTGCGCGCCGGTTTCGATTGTGTCGGTCAGATTGTCGCATTAATGTCTTTCGGGCGCTGATGAAAGGATGGGCATGGGAATGCGGATCGAGGACTGGGACCCGGACCTTGCACGGCATTCCGGGCCGAAATTCAAGGCCTTGGCAAATGCCCTGCGCGAGGCCGCCCGTTCGGGCGAGCTGGCGCCCGGCACCCGTCTGCCGCCGATGCGCGATCTTGCATGGCGATTGAAGGTGACGACCGGCACGGTGGCGCGCGCCTATCAGCTTGCCGCCACCGAGGGCGTCGTCGAGAGCCATGTGGGCCGGGGCAGCTTCATCGCCGCACCGCGTTCCGACAGGCCCGCACCGCAGCCGCTGCTGTACGAAAGCGTCGATCGTGCCGATGGCGGGGACGAGATCGCGGATCTGCGCGTGCCGCGCCTTCCCGATCTGGGCCAGTCCGCAACCATCGGCCGCATCCTGGCCCAGGTCGCGGCCGAGATGGACGAGGACGTGCTGGATTACACCCCGCTTCGTCGCGATCTTGCCTGCCGGGAGATCCTCGTGGACTGGATGGCGCATCGCCCCGTGGGCGGGCTGGATGCGGACGATCTGGTGCTGACCAATGGCGGCCAGCACGCGATCACGCTGGTGATGTCGCTGGCATTGGCGGATCGACCGGGCAAGGTCATGGTCGAATCCCTGACCTATCCGGGGATCGTCCAGGCCGCACGGCTGATGCGGACCGAGACGCTGGCCGTCGCGATGGACGATCAGGGCATGATCCCCGCAGATCTGGAACGCGTCACCCGCGAAAGCGGCGCGCGGCTGATCTGCCTGACCCCTTCGGCGCAGAACCCGACGCTGGCCTCGATGGGTCACGAGCGGCGGTCCCAGATCGTCGCGATCGCGCGGCGGCACGACCTGCAGATCATCGAGGACGAATGCTATGCCCCCAGCCGCCATACCGACGCGCTGCCGACGCTGCGGATGCTGGCGCCCGAACGCGTCTGGCATGTGGCAAGCCTGTCCAAGGTCGTCGCGGCGGGCCTGCGTTTCGGCATGATGATCTGCCCCGAGGGCATGGGACAAAGCGCGCGGATCGCGGCGCAGCACAGCCATATGGGAATATCGCTGCCGATCCTTGCGCTGGTGCGTCGCCTGATCGAGGGCGGAGAGGCCGCGCGCATTGCGCATGACGTCCTGGTCGAGGTCGAGGATCGCCGTTGGCTGGCGCTGGACATGCTGGGCGGGCTGGGCGCGGTGACGCAGCCGGGCGTGCCGCTGCTGTGGCTGCCGCTGCCCGCGCCCTGGCGGGCCGAGGATTTCGTCGCGCGGGCTGCCGCATCGGGCGTCATCCTGCGCCCCGCGTCGGATTTCCGCGTCGGAAGTGGCAAGACCCCCGAAGCGGTTCGCATATCGCTGAATTGCAGGCAGGATCGCGCGCGGTTGGCCGAAGCCTTGGCCACCATCGCGCAGATGGCGCATTCCGGCCCGGATATCGGTCCGGAATGACGAAGGCGGCCCGCGAAGGGGCCGCCTGTCAGGTCAGCGAAGGATCGAGCGGCCGGCGTAGACCGCGGTCTCGCCCAGCATTTCCTCGATGCGGATCAGCTGGTTGTATTTCGCAAGCCGGTCCGAACGCGCCAGAGAGCCGGTCTTGATCTGACCGCAATTGGTGGCGACGGCCAGATCCGCGATGGTCGCGTCCTCGGTCTCGCCCGAACGGTGCGACATCACGCTGGTAAAGCCCGCGCGGTCGGCCATGCGCACTGCGTCCAGCGTTTCCGACAGGGTGCCGATCTGGTTAACCTTGACCAGCAGGCTGTTGGCGCAGCCCTTCTCGATGCCGTCGGACAGGCGGGTCGGGTTCGTCACGAACAGGTCGTCACCTACCAGCTGGACCTTGTCGCCCAGTTTGTCGGTCAGCAGCTTCCAGCCTTCCCAGTCGTCCTCGGAACAGCCATCCTCGATCGACAGGATCGGATAGTCGGCGCAGAGCGCGGCCAGGTAGTCGACATTCTCGGCCGGGGTCAGCGACAGACCCTCACCCTTCATCTCGTACTTGCCGTCCTTGAAATACTCGGTCGAGGCGCAGTCTAGCGCCAGCATGATGTCCTCGCCCGGCTTGTAGCCGGCCTTCTCGACGGCCTTCAGGATGAAGTCCAGCGCATCGCGGGTGCTGGACAGGTTCGGCGCGAAGCCGCCCTCGTCGCCGATGCCCGTGGACAGGCCCGCCGCCGACAGTTCCTTCTTCAGCGTGTGGAAGACTTCCGAGCCCATGCGGACGGCTTCGCGGATGTTTTCCGCGCTGACCGGCATGATCATGAATTCCTGGATGTCGATCGGGTTGTCGGCATGTTCGCCGCCATTGATGATGTTCATCATCGGGACCGGCAGGACATGCGCCGAGGTGCCGCCGATATAGCGATAGAGCGGCTGGCCCGTCGCCTCGGCCGCGGCCTTGGCGACCGCCATCGACACGCCCAGGATCGCGTTCGCGCCAAGGCGGCCCTTGTTGGGCGTTCCGTCCAGTTCGATCATCAGCGCGTCGATGGCGCGCTGCTCGGTGGCGTCCTCGCCGACCAGGTTCTCGGCGATCTCGCCGTTGACGGCGGCCACGGCCTCCAGCACGCCCTTGCCCATGTAGCGCGACTTGTCGCCGTCGCGCTTCTCGACCGCTTCATGCGCGCCGGTCGATGCGCCCGAGGGGACGGCCGCGCGGCCCATGGTGCCGTCTTCCAGCGTCACGTCGACCTCGACGGTCGGGTTGCCGCGGCTGTCCAGGATCTCACGCGCGAAGATATCAACGATGATGGTCATAAGCCCCTCCTTCAGAAGAATGTTAGCGCCTTCATAGCGGCGCGATGCCGCACCTGAAAGCGACAATTTCATGGCATGGCGATCCGCGCCCAGATCGGCAGGTGGTCCGATGCGTCCCGCGCCTGCGCCCCGTGAAAGACCCCGCTGTCCTGCAAATCCAGGTTTCGCGACATCGCGATGCGGTCCAGCCGCAGGCGCGGAAGCGGCGCGGGCCAGGACGGTCCGGGCGCAATCACGCGAAAGCCCGCCAGCGATTCAAGGCCCCGGTCATCGGACCATTCGTTGAAATCGCCCATCAGGACGATGTGGTCTTCCGATATCCGTGCGGCCTGCGCGGTGATGCGCGCCAGCTGCGCGCGGCGCGACGACCGCACCAGCCCCAGATGGACGCCGATCACCGTCAGCCCCGGCAGGCGCAGCGCCACGGCACCGCGCGGTTCCAAGCCGGGCAGGGGCAGGCGGCGCATGACCGCGATCTCGGCCAGGTGGGGGCGCATCAGGATGGTCTGACCGTGCCAGCCGAGGCTGCTTTCGCTGGTCCCGGACATGCGTGCGGGCACAAGGCCGGTCTCGGATAGGATCAGCTTGCGGGGCAGGGCCTCGAGCCGCGCCCCGAGACGAAAGTCCACCTCTTGCAGGGCGATGATGTCGGGGGCCAGGTCGCGGATGACGGCAAGGTTGCGTTCGGGGGCATGGGGACCGGTCAGCCCGCGGCATTTGTGAAGGTTGTAGCTGGCAAGCGTGAGCATCCGGTCCTCGTTCCCGTTCGGGCCGATCATGCGCGCCGCGCGCCCGACCGCAAGGGGCGCGCGGCAGTTAATTCAGGTCCCGCAGAAGGTATTGTGCACCGCCTCGGTCTTGGTGGGGGCCACGGCCAGATCCGCCCATTCCGCGCGGTCGTCGAAGGGATGGGTGCAGGCATCCAGCAGCCTGCGGAACGGATCCATGTCGCCCGCGACGGCAGATGCGATGGCCGCCTCGATCCGGTGATTGCGCGGGATGCGGCGCGGGTTGGCCCGCTGCATCCGCGCGCGGTCCGGCGACAGCGCCTGCCACTGGGCCGCCCATGCATCGAAACCCTTGCGGTCCATGAACTCGTCACGGGCATCGCCATGCGTCAGGGCGTCGAAGACGCGGGTGAAATCCGCACGCTCGACCGCCATCAGGGTCAGCAGGCGTTCGACAAGCGCTTGATGCGCCGTGCCGTCGATGCCCAGCTTCGCGCCGAAGCGTTCCAGCCAGGCCTGCTGATAGAGCGGCGCGAAGCGATGGACCGCCTTCGTGGCAGCCTCGACCGCGGTTTCCTCGTCACCCATCAGCGGGATCAGGCAGGTCGCGAACTGGGCAAGGTTCCACACCGCGATCTGCGGCTGCTGCGCCCAGGCATAGCGCCCCTGCCGGTCGATCGAGGAGAAGACCGTGTCGGGGTGATACCCGTCCATGAAGGCGCAGGGGCCATAGTCGATCGTCTCGCCCGAGATGGCCATGTTGTCGGTGTTCATCACCCCGTGAATGAACCCGAGCGACATCCAGTCGGCGATGGTCCGGGCCTGCCGTTCGACCACCGCGTCCAGCAGCGCCAGCGGGTCGCCGCAATCGGGGTAATGCCGCGCGATCACGTGATCGGTCAGGTGCTGCAGGCGGGTCTTGTCATCGCGGACGGCGAAATACTGGAAGGTGCCGACGCGGATATGGCTGGCGGCCACGCGGGTCAGCACGGCGCCCGGCAGGCCGCCCTGTTCGCGGAACACCAGATCGCCCGTGGACACCGCAGCCAGCGCGCGGGTCGTCGGCACGCCCATGGCGGCCATGAATTCGCTGACCAGGTATTCGCGCAGCACCGGTCCCATCCATGCGCGACCGTCGCCGCGACGCGAAAAGGGCGTCGGCCCCGAGCCCTTCAGCTGCAGATCGAAACGCGCGCCGTCTGGCGCGATCACCTCGCCCAGAAGCACCGCGCGGCCATCACCCAGCTGGGGTGAAAAGCCGCCGAACTGGTGACCGGCATAGGCCTGGGCGATGGGCTCGGCCCCCTCGGGGACGGCGTTGCCCGCAAGGACGCCCAGTCCGTCGCCGGCAAGATGCCCCGCATCCAGTCCCAGCCTCTCGGCCAGCCCCTCGTTCAGGGCCAGAAGCTGCGGGCTGCTGACGGGTGTGGGGTCGATGCGTGCAAAGAAGCCCTGCGGCAGGCGGGCATAGCTGTTGTCGAAATGGATCATCGCGAACTCCTTCGTCACAAACATAGGTGCGCCGCGGCGCTTTGCCAGTGCGGCGGGCTTGCGCCATATGGCTCAAGCGCGTATCCGCAGGGCCGAACAAGGAGCCTCGCGATGAAATTTCTGGACCTCGCAAAAGTCTATATCCGCTCGGGCGGGGGTGGCGCCGGCTGCGTGTCCTTCCGTCGCGAGAAATTCGTTGAATATGGCGGTCCCGACGGTGGCGACGGCGGCAATGGCGGCGACGTCTGGGCCGAGGCGGTCGACGGGCTGAACACGCTGATCGACTTCCGCTATCAGCAGCATTTCTTCGCCAAGTCCGGCCAGCACGGCATGGGCAGCCAGATGACCGGCAAATCCGGTTCGGACATCGTGCTGCGCGTGCCCGTCGGGACCGAGATCCTGGAAGAGGACGAGGATACCGTGATCGCCGACCTGACCGAGGTCGGTCAGCGCGTGCTTCTGGCGCGCGGCGGCAATGGCGGCTGGGGCAACCTGCATTTCAAGACCTCGACCAACCGCGCGCCGCGCAACGCCAATCCCGGCCAGCCGGGGGTCGAACGCACGATCTGGCTGCGGCTGAAGCTGATCGCGGATGGCGGCCTTGTCGGTCTGCCCAATGCGGGCAAGTCGACCTTCCTGTCCACCGTGTCGAATGCCCGTCCCAAGATCGCGGATTATCCCTTTACCACGCTGCATCCGAACCTGGGCGTCGTGGGCATCGACGGACATGAATTCGTGATGGCCGACATTCCGGGCCTGATCGAGGGCGCAAGCGAGGGCAGGGGCCTTGGCGACCAGTTCCTGGGCCATGTCGAACGCAGCAACGTGCTGCTTCACCTGATCGACGGCACCTCCGAGGATGTGGCGGCCGATGCGCGCACCATCCTGACCGAGCTGGAGGCCTACAGCCCCGTGCTGATGGACAAGCCCCGCGTGACGGTCCTGAACAAGATCGATGCGCTGGACGAGGATACGATCGCGGAACGCCACGCCGCGCTCGAGGCCGAGATCGGCGGCAAGGTCCGCCTGATGTCCAGCGTCGCCCAGCAGGGCGTGCAGGAGGTTCTGCGCGCCCTCTGGGCCGAGGTCGAGCCCAGCCGCCGCCCCGTGGACGAGGGCGACGACGCACCGTGGCAGCCGTGACGCCGGCGCTGCGCGACGCCCGGCGGCTGGTCGTCAAGATCGGCTCGGCCCTGCTGGTCGGGGACGACGGTCTGCGCGCCGACTGGCTGCGGGGGCTGTGCGACGACGTGGCCGAATGGCGACGCCGGGGGACGGATGTGGTGCTGGTCAGCTCGGGCTCGATCGCGCTTGGGCGGCGGGTGCTGGACCTGCCGCAGGGCGCGCTGCCGCTGGAACAGGCGCAGGCGGCCGCGGCGGTCGGACAGATCCGCCTGGCGCGCGCTTACGAAGAGGCGCTGGCCCCGCATGGCGTGAAGACCGCGCAGGTCCTTCTGACGCTGGAGGACAGCGCCGATCGCCGCCGCTACTTGAACAGCCGTGCGACGATGCAGACGCTGCTGTCGCTTGGCGCGGTGCCCATCGTGAACGAGAACGACACCGTTGCCACCGACGAGATCCGTTTCGGCGACAACGACCGCCTGGCGGCGCAGATCGCCGTGACCTGCGGCGCGGACCAGCTGCTGCTTCTGTCGGATGTGGACGGGCTCTATACCGCGAACCCCAAGACCGACCCGGATGCGCGCCACCTGCCGGTGATCGAGGCGATCACCCCCGAGATCGAGGCGATGGGCGGCGATCCCGTGTCGGGTCTGTCCAAGGGCGGCATGAAGACCAAGCTGATGGCCGCGCGGACCGCCGTGGCGGGGGGCTGCGCGATGGCCATTGCCGAGGGTTCGGTGATGCGGCCCTTGTCCGCGGTGGCGAATGGCGCGCGCGCCAGCTGGTTCCTGCCCGAGAGCGATCCGCAGGCCGCCCGCAAGCGCTGGATCGGGGCGATGAAGCCCCGCGGCGCGCTGCATGTCGATCAGGGTGCGGTTGCGGCACTGGGGCGCGGGAAATCGCTGCTGCCCGCAGGCGTCACGCGGATCGAGGGCGATTTCGGCCGCGGCGAACCCGTGGCGATCACGGGGCCGGCGGGCCAGACCATCGGTCTGGGGCTGACGCGATATACCGCGACCGAGGCCGCGATGATCGCGGGCCATCAATCGGCGGAAATCGAAGCCATCCTCGGCTATGCCGGTCGCGCGGCGCTGATCCATCGCGACGACATGGCGCTCTAGGCGCCCGCGCGTTCCGTCACGCCTTCTGGTTCAGCCGGCGACGCTGCCCGACCACGCGCCCGATGCCACGACCCGGCTGCCATTGCGGCGAGGTCGCGCCCGGCTCGGGCAGCGACAGCGTGCGTTCGCGCAGCAGCTGGATCGCCTCGTCACCGCTGCGCGGCAGGTCGGCCGGACGGATCGGCGATCCGATCGTCACGCGATAGGGCTGACGCGTCTTGTTCAGGACCTCGTTGAACAGGGTCACGTCGCGCAGCGTCGGGTGGATCTTGTCGAACAGATAGAACAGCAGCGAATTGCGCGCGCGGATGCGCAGCGGGATCACCGGCACGTCGAACTTGCGCGCGATCATGGCGGCGCTGGCCATCCAGGGACGTTCGTGCAGATCGGTGCCTTCGCGCTTGGCCAGCCGCCCCGAGGGGAAGATCAGGCCGATCCGCCCGCTTTCCAGCGCGGCGCGGGTGTAATCCATCGTGGCCTTGGTCTTAGCGTGGCTGCGTTTCTCGTGCCGCCATTCGACGCCGGCGATCATGTCCTCGGTCTGCGGCAGGACGCGGATCATGTCGTGATTGGCATAGATGAACAGATCGTCCCGCATCTGCGATATCAGCGCATGCAGGAAGATGCCGTCCGCGATGCCCGTCGGGTGGTTCGCCACGATCAGTGCCGGACCCGATGCGGGCAGGTTCTCCATCCCCTCGACCGTCAGGTTGTGAACGATCATGTCGCCCATCCGGCGCATGATCTCGTCCGAGGGCAGGTCGCGGAACTGGGCACCCAGCTCGATCGTCCGGGGATAGCGCAGAAGCCACATCATGGCCCATTTCGCCAGCCGGTGATGCGGCCTGCCGGAATAGAGCCATGGCGCACGTTCCGCGATCAGCGGGTCCAGACGTGCGCGCATCTCGCGCTTGGCTTCAGCCGTGGCTTTCCCGGTTCGGATCATGTCCCTTCCCCCCACCGTCGCGACCTCAGGCACCGGCCGCGATCATGCGCGAGACCATTTCGCGCGTATTGCGGCTCAAACCCCTACGGGCGGCAATCCGTTCCAAGGCAGCCAGGGCATGTGCCCGGCGACCGTCATCATAGCGCGGCCACGTCTCGAATGCCGTGGACATGCGCGCGGCGATCTGCGGGTTGACCTCGTCCATCCGGATCAGCCAATCCGCCGTGAAATCATAGCCCGAACCGTCCGCGGCATGGAAGCCCGCATGGTTCGCGGCCAACCCCCCGATCAACGAGCGGAAGCGGTTCGGGTTCTTCCAGTCGAAATCGTCGCGCGCGGCCAGCGTCTTCGCGACCTCGGCCGCATGTTCGGGTGGTGCGGACATGGGCTGGACGGCGAACCACTTGTCCATGACCAGCCGATTTCCGCCGAACTCGGCCAGCATGGCATCCAGCGCGGCCTGACCGCGACCCTGGCGCAGCAGCACCGACAACGCGCCCATGCGTTCGGTCATGTTGCCGGCCGCGCCGAACAGGACCTGCGCACGTTCCCCGTTGTCGATGCGGCCAAGCAGGCCCAGGGCCGCAAGGCGCAGCGCGCGGCGCGCGGCACCATCGGCATCCGGGCTGTAGGGGCCGGTGACCTCCATCGCCTCGAAGATGTCGGCCAGCAGGTCCTGATGCGTCACGGCGATGCGATGGGCCAGTCCGTCGCGGGCGGCATGGATCGCATCGGGATCGGGGATCGCACCCTGCGCCGCAAGGCGGGTGGCGATCTCCTCCTCGGAGGGCAGTGCAAGGCAGAGCGCGCGGAACGCCGGATCGGCGCTGCGGTCGGCTGCCAGCGCGCCGATGGCCTCGACGTAATCCGCGCCGGATTCTTGGCCCTGGGACAGGCGCGTCAGGGCCGACAGCGCCAGTTCGCGACCGGCTTCCCACCGGGCGAAGGGATCGGTGTCATGGGCCAGCAGGAAGGCGCGGGTCGCGTCGTCAATCTGCCGTTCCAGCATCACGGGCGCCGAGAAGCCGCGCAGCACCGACACCACCGGGCGGGCGCCTAGGTCGTCGAACGAGAAGCTCTGTTCCGCCTCGGTCATCTCGAGGATGCGGGTCGGCAGCACCTCGTCGCCATTCGGCCCGATCAGACCCACCGCGATGGGGATCACCCGGGCAGGCTTGTCGGGTTGACCGGGCGTCGGCGCGGTCGATTGGGCGAAGCGCAGCGTCAGGCGGCCATCGGACCATTCCTCGGTCATGGTCAGTCGCGGCGTGCCCGCATCGGTATACCAGCGCTTGAACTGGGACAGATCGCGGCCCGTCGCATCCTCGAAGACCTTCAGCCAATCCTCGATGGTGGCCGCATCGCCGTCATGCCGCGCGAAATACAGATCCAGCGCCTTGGCATAGCCGTCCTCGCCGACCAGGCGCTTCAGCATGCCGATCACCTCGGCGCCCTTTTCATAGACGGTCGCGGTGTAGAAGTTGTTGATCTCCTCGTAGCGATCGGGACGCGGGGGATGCGCCAGCGGGCCCTGATCCTCGCGGAACTGGCGCGCGCGCAGGGTGCGCACATCCTCGATCCGCTTGACCGGTGCGCTGCGCATGTCGCTGGTGAACTGCTGGTCGCGGAAGACGGTCAGACCTTCCTTGAGACACAGCTGGAACCAGTCGCGGCAGGTGATCCGGTTGCCGGTCCAGTTGTGGAAATATTCATGCGCGATCACCGCCTCGATCCGTTCGTAATCGGTATCGGTCGCGGTTTCCGGGCTGGCCAGCACCAGCTTGGAATTGAAGATGTTGAGGCCCTTGTTCTCCATCGCGCCCATGTTGAAATCGTCGACGGCCACGATGTTGAACACGTCCAGATCGTATTCGCGGCCATAGACGTCCTCGTCCCACCGCATCGACTTGATCAGCGATTCCATCGCGAAGCCCGCGCGATCCTGGTCGCCCGGTCGCACCCAGACGTTCAGCGCCACGTCCCGGCCCGATTTCGTGGTGAAGCCGTCGCTGACCGCCGTCAGATCGCCCGCGACCAGCGCGAACAGGTAACAGGGCTTGGGCCAGGGATCGTGCCATTCCGCAAGGCCGGGTTCCTGCCGGACCGGGTTGCCGTTCGACAGCAGCACCGGCTTGTCGCTGCGGATCGTCACGCGGAAGGTCGTCATCACATCCGGGCGGTCGGGGTAGAAGGTGATGTGGCGAAAGCCCTCGGCCTCGCATTGGGTGCAGAAGATCCCGCCGGACAGGTACAACCCCTCGAACGCGGTATTGGCTGCGGGATCGATCCGCACGCGCGTTTCCAGCGTGAACGGGCCCTCGGGCAGGGCCGCTGCCGCGATCACCAGTTTCTCGTCGTCGCGGGTGACATGCCTGTCGTCGGGACGTGTGCCGTCGATCGACAGCGACAGCAGCTCCAGCCCCTTGCCGCCATCCAGGATCAGATCCTCTTTCCCCTCGCGCGGGGTCATGTCGATGGCCGCCGCAACCTCGGTCGCATGCGGGTCCAGGGTGACGTCAAGGCGCGTCTCGGACAGCAGGAAAGGATAGGGGCGGTAGTCCGAGAGAAGCTGGACGGGCTGATCGATCGGCGAGGGCATGGCGGGCCTTTGCTTTCATTTGAGCTGCAGGAGGGAACCCCTGCCTTGCCATTGTGTTAATCGGCAGAGTGTCTGCCCGCAAGTCGGACTGCGCCCTTCGGCAATTGACAGCATGTTGCGGCCCGGTGTCAAAAAGGCTTGCGCCAGAGGGGCATAACGAAAAACAGAACTGGAGATCCGCATGAGCCATGATCCCAACGATCCGAAGAAAACCGATCGCCACCAGGAAACCTATGTGGAGCCGGTCGAGCGTCGTTCGTCGGCACTGCCGCTGATCATCGGCGTCCTGCTGGCGCTGGCATTGGCTTATTTCGTGTTGCAGCGCTTTACCGCCGACGACACGGTGGTCGAAGGTGACACCACGACCGTGACCACGACCGAGGAAGCCCCCGAACCGGTGGCCGAGCCCGAGGTCGAAGCCGACAACGCCGCGGCCGAAGCCGACGCCACCACGGGCGTCGAGCAGGTCGAACCCGTCCAGCCCGCCGACGAGGCAGCCGAAGCCACCGCCGAGGCCGAGGACCAGCTGCAGGCAGGCGCCGAGGGTGCAGCCGACGCGGCAGATGAAGCGGCCGTCGAGGTCGAACAGGCCGCCGAGGAAGCAGCCGCCGCAGCCGAGGAAAACGCCGAGGACGCGCAGCAGGCCGCTGAATCGACCGCCGATGACGCCGCTGCCGCGACCGAGAACGCGACCGAGGACGCAGCTGCCGCAGCCGAGGACGCCGCCAACGACGCCGAAGCCGCAGCCGACGACGCCGCAGCCGCCGCGGACGAGACGACGGACGAGGCTGGCAGTGCGATCGACAACGCGCTGGACAGTGCCTCGCAGGCCGCCTCGGATGCAGCCGACGCCGCGCGTCGCGCCGCCGACGAGGCAGCCCAGGCCGTCGACGACGCCCTGAGCACCGAAGGCGACGTTCCCGCCGATGAGGCCGAGACGACTGCCCCCGCAAACTGATCGACATACGATCACCGTCACGAAGGCCCGGGTTCACGCCCGGGCCTTTTTTCATGCGCGTCACATGTGGAAAACGTGACGCCTCGTCAAATGCGCAGCGCCGCCGGATCCCGACCCGCTTGTGAAAGAATGTTGCGCAGTGCTAAGACTTGCGCCGACAGTGACAAAACGATGGGGGACGTTAGGATCATGAAGATTGGCGCATTGCGCGAAGGCTTCGAGGGAGAGGCGCGGGTCGCGATCACTCCCTCCTCGGCCGGCCATATGGCCAAGCTGGGGCACGAGGTCTTCGTCGAAAGCGGCGCGGGCGACCGTGCCGGATTTTCCGACGATGATTATCGCAAGGCGGGCGTGACCGTCTGCCAGACCGCCGCCGAACTGATTGCGGCGGTGGACATGGTGGCCAAGGTTCGCCAACCGACCGAGGCCGAGATAGAGGGGATGCGCGAAGGGCAGACGCTGATCTCGTTCTTCTATCCCGCGCAGAACCAGGATCTGCTGGCCAAGGCCAAGGATCAGGGCATCACCGCCATCGCGATGGACATGGTGCCCCGGATCAGCCGCGCGCAGAAGATGGACGCGCTGTCCTCGATGGCCAATATCGCAGGCTATCGCGCCGTCATCGAGGCTGCGAACAATTTCGGCCGCTTCTTCACCGGTCAGGTCACCGCCGCGGGCAAGGTTCCGCCCGCGAAGGTTCTGGTCGTCGGGGCAGGGGTCGCGGGTCTTGCGGCCATCGGGACGTCGGCCAGCCTGGGCGCGCAGGTCCATGCCTTCGACGTGCGGCCCGAAGTGGCCGAGCAGATTGAATCGATGGGCGCGGAATTCGTGTATCTCGATTTCGACGAGGCCGCGACAGACGGTGCCGCGACGGGCGGCTATGCCGCGCCCTCCAGCCCCGAGTTCCGCGAGAAGCAGCTGGAAAAGTTCCGCGAGCTGGCACCGCAGATGGATGTGGTCATCACCACCGCGCTGATCCCCGGCCGCGATGCGCCGGTCCTGTGGACCGCGGACATGGTCGCCGCGATGAAGCCCGGCAGCGTGATCGTCGATCTGGCCGCCGAGAAGGGCGGCAATTGCGAACTGACCGTCCAGGACGAACGGATCGTCACGGAAAACGGCGTCGTCGTCATCGGCTATACCGATTTCCCGTCGCGCATGGGCGCGCAGGCGTCCGAACTGTACGGTAACAACATCCGGCATTTCGTGACCGACCTGACGCCCAAGAAGGACGGCGTCTTCGATCACAACATGGAGGATGACGTGATCCGCGGCGCGACCGTCGCCCATGATCACGACGTGACCTGGCCGCCCCCGCCGCCCAAGGTCGCGGCCATCGCGGCCCAGAAGCCGAAGGAGAAGAAGAAGGAGCTGACGCCCGAGGAACGCAAGGCCGCCGAGGCCGCCGCGTTCAAGGCCGACACCCGCAACCAGGTCGGGCTGCTGCTGGGCGGCGGTCTGGTGGTCCTGCTGGTCGGTCTTGTGGCGCCTGCCAGCTTCATGTCGCATTTCATCGTCTTCGTGCTGGCCTGCTTCGTGGGCTTCCGCGTGATCTGGAACGTCGCCCATTCGCTGCATACGCCGCTGATGGCCGTGACCAACGCGATCAGCTCGATCATCATCCTGGGTGCGCTGATGCAGATCGGGTCGGGTTCGTGGCTGGTCATGCTGCTGGGCGCGCTGGCCGTGCTGATGGCGGGCGTGAACATCTTCGGTGGCTTCATGATCACCCGGCGCATGCTCGCCATGTTCCAGAAGTCGTAAGGGGGCAGGAATGGAATACGGATTCACCACCGCGGCCTATGTGGTCGCATCGGTCCTGTTCATCCTGTCGCTTGGCGGGCTGTCGGGACAGGAAAGCGCGAAACGCGCGATCTGGTACGGGATCGTGGGCATGGCGCTGGCCGTCATCGCCACGCTGTTCGGACCGGGCGCGGGCAACTGGCTGCTGTCGCTGATCATGATCGCCATCGGCGGCGCGATCGGTTGGGTCGTCGCGAAACGCGTCCAGATGACCGAGATGCCGCAGCTGGTCGCGGCCATGCACAGCCTTGTGGGCCTGGCGGCCGTCTTCGTGGGCTTCAACGCGCAGATCGAACTGGGCCGCGTGCTGCGCGCCAAGGCCGACGGCGTCGCGCATGAATTCGCGGGCTTTGCCGCGATACTTGCGCACAAGACCCCGGCCGAGATCGCGATGCTGAAGATCGAGGTCTTCCTCGGGATCTTCATCGGTGCGATCACCTTCACGGGTTCGGTCGTGGCCTTCGGCAAGCTTGCGGGAAAGGTCGACGGCAAGCCGAAGAAGCTGCCGGGCGGTCACATGCTGAACGCCGGTGCATTGGCGCTGTCGCTGCTTCTGGGCATCCTCTACTTCACGGGCGTGGGGCCGGCACTGTTCTGGCTGGTGCTGATCACGCTTCTGGCCTTCTTCATCGGGTATCACCTGATCATGGGTATCGGCGGGGCCGACATGCCCGTCGTGGTGTCGATGCTGAACAGCTATTCCGGCTGGGCGGCGGCGATGATCGGCTTCACCCTGTCGAACGATCTGCTGATCGTGACGGGCGCGCTGGTCGGTTCGTCGGGCGCGATCCTGTCCTATATCATGTGCAAGGCGATGAACCGCCAGTTCGTCAGCGTGATCCTGGGCGGCTTCGGCGGCGATACCGGACCCGCGGCCGAGATCGAGGGCGAGCAGGTGGCGATCGACGCCGATGGCGTGGCATCGGCCCTGAACGACGCCGACAGCGTTGTCATCGTGCCGGGTTACGGCATGGCCGTCGCACAGGCGCAGGGGGCGGTCAGCGAACTGACCCGCAAGCTGCGCGCAGCCGGCAAGGAGGTTCGCTTCGCGATCCATCCCGTTGCCGGCCGTCTGCCCGGGCACATGAACGTGCTGCTGGCCGAGGCCAAGGTCCCCTATGACATCGTGCTGGAGATGGAGGAGATCAACGACGATTTCCCCAAGACGGACGTGGTCATCGTCATCGGATCGAACGACATCGTGAACCCCGCGGCGCAGGACGATCCGAACAGCCCGATCGCAGGCATGCCCGTGCTGGAGGTCTGGAAGGCCAAGAACGTCTTCGTCAGCAAGCGCGGCCAGGGCACCGGCTATTCCGGGATCGAGAACCCGCTGTTCTTCAAGGAGAACACGCGCATGTTCTATGGCGATGCCAAGGATTCGCTGAACAAGCTTCTGCCGATGATCGACTGACGCGATCGACATGCAGCGACAATAAGCGGGCCCCTCGGGGCCCGTTTTTCGTTGCGACCGACCGCGCGGACATGGGAATAGGGCAAGACACGCTTACGGAGGTTTCTCATGCGTCTTCTTGTCGGTTTCCTTGCCCTTGCCGCGCTTGCGGGCTGCGGCGTACCCTTCGTCCCGCTGATCTGAGAACGGGGTAGGGGATGTCGGAAAAAACTTTGCAGATGCTCGGGCTGGGGCATTGCTCGACCTGCGTCAAGGCGCAGAAATCGCTGGAAGAACACGGTTGGACGGTCGAATTCCGCGACGTTCAGAA
Source organism: Paracoccus sp. C2R09 (assembly GCF_018860625.1). GTDB lineage: Bacteria > Pseudomonadota > Alphaproteobacteria > Rhodobacterales > Rhodobacteraceae > Paracoccus. The sequence goes on along the minus strand of NZ_JAHKQB010000029.1, from coordinate 463,311 downwards.
GGACCCCTTGTCGGATGCCGAGCGTGAAACGCTGCACGCAGAATTCGGGGACAAGATCGTCAATCGAGCCAGCCTTACCTGGCGCGGCATGTCCGAAGATGAACGGGCAGGGCAGCCCGTCGACATGATCGGCGCCAAACCCGCATTGATGAAGCGCCCCGCGATTCGGGTAGGGGATCTTCGGCTGCTTGGATGGACGGCAAATGTCAAGCGAGCACTTGGCGTGCCTGCCTGAAAAGGGCAGGGCAGGGGGATCCCCCTTGCCCGCTCAGCCCTTGCGGCTTGCCAGGGATTCGATCAGGGGTGCGACGCCGCTGATGTCATATCCCGCGCCGGCTGCGGTCTCGACGATCTCGGGTGCAGGCATGCGACCTGCCTGGTTCAGCGCCCAGAGCACGGTGCTGCGGTTGCCCGACCGGCAATAGGCGACGACCGGCCCGCCCGATGCGATGGCGGTCCCGAAATCCGAGATCAGGTCCGGCGTGATCTGCCCCGGCTGGAACGGCAGATAGTGATAGCTCATCCCCGCATCCGCCGCGGCCTTGGCCATCGCCTCGTGATCGACCTCGGGGCCTACCTCGTCATCGGGACGGTTGTTCACCAGCACCTTGAACCCGGCATCGGCCAGCGCGGGCACGTCTTCGGGCAGGATCTGCGGCGAAACCGCAAGGTTCGGATTGATCTGGCGAAGGTCCATGACGCACCTCTGATTATGGTGATGACGGAACGGAATTGACGCGGTTCGGGGGCCGTGTCAAGGAAACAGCCCGTGCGCTCAGGTCGTTTGCAGCAGCCGCTGCACGATGCCGGGCAGCGCGTCATGGTGGTCGAAGCTTGCATCATGGCGCATCCGGTCCACGGGCGTATTGCGATATCCTTGCGTGAACAGCAGGAACGGAACCTGCATCGCCGCCGCGCAATCCGCATCGAATTCGCTGTCGCCCACGAAAATGCCGGATCCGCCCAGTTCCGCGAAGGCCGCCTGCAAGGGCGCAGGATGGGGCTTGCGTTCGGGCTGGGTATCGCCAGCGACCACGACCGCCATGAATTTCGCCAGCCCGAAGTGATCCAGAACCTTGCGCGTGGGTGCCAGAGGCTTGTTCGTGCAAAGCCCGATGGGATGACCGGCGGATTTCAGCTGTTCCAATGCGTCCAGCACGCCGGGATACAGCGTCGAATGCGCAGTGGCTTGCTGGTAATGGTCCATGAAGACATCGACCAAGCGCTGGTGATGTTCGGGGGCAAGCGATGTTGCCGCGATGATCCGATCCCAAAGCATCTGCACACCGCCGCCCACGAAGCTGCGAACCGTGGCGATGTCCAAGGGCGGTTGATCGAACTGGGTCAGCGTCGCGGCGACACAGGCGTGGATGTCCGGAACACTGTCGACCAGCGTTCCATCAAGGTCGAAGACTATCGGGATCGGTGTCACGTTCAGGCTTTCGTCTGGTTTCGGGAAATGCGTATCCGAGGCAAGGGGCAAACGCAAATTGCAGTTCATGTGACATAATACCGATTACTCAACTTAGGTATCAGTTCGAATTTCCGCCCTGCGCCGACGTCCGGATGGCATTTGGCGGATGGATCGCTGCCTGCGATCCATCCGTTTTCATACTCAGCGCAGATCGCCTTCGACCGGATGCGGCGTCAGCGGACGTGCGGCGTAACGCTCGCTCGTTTCCGGGTCGGTGCGCACCAGCATTCGGATGATGCCCCAGACCGCGATCGCGCCTTGCAGCAGCGCCAGCCCGAGCGGAAGCCCCCGCGGCCCCGTGGCGTCCATGATCGCGCCGACCATCAGCGGTCCGAATGCGGCCCCTATTCCCTGCAGCAGGACAAGCCCGCCCGAGACCGACAGCAATGCCGAACCCGGTGCGCGGTCATGGACATGGGCCACGGCGATGGCTTGCGCCGGCAGAACCAGACCACCGATCACGAAACCGCCCAGCAGCAGGATCGGCGCACTGGGTGCGACATAGGACACCGGCGCCAGCATCATCACCGTGCAGACCAAGGCGACCGTCACCCCGAGGCCCCGGCGGCTGACGCGGTCGGAAAGCCATCCAAGCGGGAATTGCAGCAGCAGCCCGCCGATGGTGAAGAACGCGATCAAGGCCGCAATGCGTGATTGCGAATATCCCAACTGCTGCGCATAGAGCGGTGCCAGACCGTAGAACGTCCCGATGGACGCCCCCACCAGCGCCGCGGCCACCGCGCCATATGGCGACAGCCGCCACAGCCGACGCAGCGAAGGCGGTTCCTGCTCTTCCTCGGATCGCGGGCCTTCGACGCGCGCAAGCGAGATCGGGATCAGCGCGATCGACATGGTGATCGAGACGAGCACGAACAGCGTGAAGGTCGCCGGATCGCCCAAGTTCAGCAGGAACTGTCCCAAGGCCCCCGCAGCCATCCCGGCCATCCCATAGACCGACAGCATCCGCCCGCGCTGCGAGGATGCGACCGAGGCGTTCAGCCAGCTTTCGGTGACGATGATCAGGCCCGCGAAGGCAAAGCCCGTCAGCGCACGCACGACGATCCACACATATGGATCGACGAAGGTCAGGTGCATCAGCGCCGCCGCCGATGCCAGCGACGCCAGTGCCGTGAAGGTGCGGATATGGCCCACGCGGTTGATGAAGCGCGGCGCCGTCAGCGACCCCAGGCTCATCCCGGCAAAGAAGCCCGACATGATCAGGCCGGTCGAGAGCGCGCCGAAGCCCTCGATCCCTGCCCTGACGGCCAGCAGCGTTCCCTGCAAACCGTTGCCCATCTGCATGAGGGCGAAACCGATCAGAAGCGTCGAGAGACTGAGGATGGATGCGCGCATGCGGACCCCTTTCTGCTGCAAGGATGTTTCGGGGTGGATCTGCCCGTCACCAGAACCAAACGATGACGGCGATCAGGCTGACGGAAAGCAGCGCGGACCACAGGATGCGGGATTTCCACATCGGCCGCTCGATGGTCAGGAAGGCGTCCTTGGCCTCGGCCATCGACCAGACGAGGTCGCGGGTGTTTTCCTTGGCCGGGCGGCGCGTCGCGGCCGAAATGCCCATATGCAGCGCGATGCCGATGGCCATCATGATCGACGACATGATCGTATAGTGGATATCGGGCAACCCGATATCTGCCCAGATGCTCGTCACTTCCTTGGCGATGAACAGCGGAACGCCCACGACCAGCCCAAAGACGATCGTCCAGAATGCACCGTTGCCATTCAGCCAGGGGATGAACAGCCCCAGGATATAGACGACGACGATGGTCGGCACGACATAGGACAGCGAGGATTGGAAATAGCTGAACAGGCTCTCGAACCCCGCGATCATGGGGGCATAGAGCGCGCCGAAGATCATGACCGCACCCGTGACCAGCCGCCCCAGCTGGACCTGTCGCTTCTCAGAGACGGCCTTCATGGGCAGCACGAAATCCTTGACCACGAGCGTCGCCGCGGAATTCATGGCGGAATCCAGCGATGACATGATGGCGGCGATCAGTGCGGCCATGATCAATCCGCGAATGCCGATGGGCATCAGTTCGAACGCCAGTGTTGGGAATGCCAGGTCCGGCGTCTCCAGATCGGGATAGAGCTTGAGTGCGATCAGCCCGGGAAGGATCAGCAGGAACAGGTTCGGCAGCTTCAGGAAGCCCGCGAAGATCGCGCCGATCTGCCCCTGTTTCAGATCCCGCGCCCCAAGCGTGCGCTGGACGACGAACTGGTTGATCGCGAAATAGTAGAACCCCAGCAGGATCACGCCCCAGATGCCGGTCCAGGGCAGGAAATCCTCGTTCGCGGGCAGGATCAGGTGCTGCTTGTCCTCGGGCAGATCGGCGAACATGGCCTCCCAGCCGCCGATCTTGTCCAGGCCCAGCCAGAACAAGACCGCCGCCGCGACGATCAGCAGGATCGCCTGCACCGTATCCGTCACCACGACCGCCGAAAGCCCGCCAAGGATCGTGTAGATCCCTGCCACCAGCGCAAGCACCGCCACCGCCGTCCAGAGGTTCAGGTATTCGGTCACGTTCGAGATCACCAGCCCACCGGCATAGAGCGCGCCTGCGCTGTCGATGAACAGGATCGCAAGGATCGTGAACAGCGAGAACGCGCGTCGGGACCGGACGTCGTAACGCGCCTCCAGAAACTCGGGGACGGTGGTGACCTTGGCCCGCAGATAGGATGGCAGGATGAAGATCGCGAACAGGATCAGGACGAAGGCGGCGGTCCATTCGTAATTGTAGATGACGATCCCGTTGTCATAGGCCCCACCCATCAGGCCCACGAAGCTGGATCCCGACATGTTCGACGCAAACAGAGAGAAGCCGATCAGATACCAGGGCAACGACCGCCCGGCGAGGAAGTATTCCTCCGCCCCGCCCTTGTTTTTGCGGGACACATGCAGGCCATGCGCCACGATCGCGATGAAATAGATTGCCACGATCGCATAGTCGATCAGGTGCAGGTCGAACTTCGCTTCGCCCAAGGGGTGCCTCTTGCGTTTGGTGCCGCGTTTCGGGTCGGTTCGCGGGGCCAACGACATCGCGGCCAATTCGTTTCATCCGACATGGGCGTCATCGGGCATTTTCCGAACCCGCCCGGTTCATGGGCAGCCCGTGCATGCAAGGGATTGATAAGGTCGTACAATTCGACGATCGCGCGCGATGCAGGCAGGCGCATGGGCGGGATATGGCGCGGCCCCCGTCGCAGGGCGTGGAACCCCTGCCCGCGCCATGCGTCATGCCATAGATGCCAAAACCGGAGGATCCCATGTCCATCACCAAGACCATCGCAGTCCTTGCCGCCACGCTGACCCTTGCAGCCTGCGGCGACACCGTCGGCGAACGCGCAGCCACCACCGGCCTTGCCGGTGCCGCAGTCGCAGGCCCCGTGGGTGCCGCAGCCGGCGCCACCGCAGGCGCGATCACCGCTGCGAACTGACATTGCTTCGGGGCGGCATCTTCATGCGCTGTCGCCCCGGCACTTGCAGGCCTCTGTGGGTTCCCCTACATCTTTGGGATACCGATACGAGGATGTAGAATGGCGATTGAAGCGCATGAGATCGAAGCCCTGATCAAAGAGGCTTTTCCCGACGCCCAGATCACGATCACCGACCTGGCCGGAGACGGCAATCACTATGCCGCCGAGGTCATCGACGCATCCTTTCGCGGAATGAACCGTGTCCAGCAACAGCGTGCTGTCTATGCCGCGTTGAAGGGCAAGATGGATGGCAGCAACGGTGAATTGCACGCCTTGGCCCTGACCACCAAGGCACCGGATTGACCACCCTGCCCCGGCAGAATTGACACTGGCCCGCCCGATCGGCGGGCTTTTCGAATGGAAGGATACACGCGATGAGCGACGTGACCACCCGCATCCAGGAAGCCATCGACAGCAGCGATGTCGTGCTGTTCATGAAGGGCACCAAGGAAATGCCGCAATGCGGTTTCTCCAGCCGGGTCGCAGGCGTCCTGAACTACATGAATGTCGGCTATCAGGACGTAAACGTCCTTGCCGATCAGGACATCCGCCAAGGCATCAAGGATTTTTCGGATTGGCCGACGATCCCGCAGCTCTACATCAAGGGCGAGTTCGTGGGCGGCTGCGACATCATCACCGAGATGACGCTGTCGGGCGAACTGGACCAGATGTTCGAACAGAAGGGCGTGGCCTTCGACAAGGAAGCCGCCGACCGCATTCGCGAAGCCAACGGCTGACGAAACAGAAAGGGCGCCCACCGGGCGCCCTTTTCACAGGTCATCGTAGAAGTCGTCTTCTTCCTCGTCTCGGTTCCTGTCGCGGATCGCGGATGCGATCGTCAGGCCGACGGCAAATGCACCGATCAGCTTGCCCATGCTTCCCAGATTGGTCTCGGCCATGTCGTGAACCTGCTCGGTCCCCTTCACCATGCCCGACCGTGCCGATGCGGCAGTCGATGGCGCAAGGCCGACCTTGGCCGCGCTGTCACGCAATGGCTGAACGACATCGTCGAACTTCGAACGCGCCTGATCGACGGCGGCGTTTTTGGCAACCGCCAAACGGGCCTGCATCTCTCGCTTCAGATCGTCGCCGGTCGGCATCTCGTGACGTCGCTTGCGCGCGGACAGGATCACGATCAGCGCGATCAGCAGCAGCAGGACCCCGATCGCAAGGGATGCCAAGGTCGAACCCCAGTCCAGATCATTCGCCAAAAACGACCAGAGCGCCGCGACAAGAAAGCCCAATGCGACGGCGGCAACAACGCCGCCCGCCGCCTTGAGCCCTGCCCTTCTGAAGCTGTCCGAGACTCCGCGCTTCAGGTTCTGCGCGAACTCGATCACCGCGGCCTCAACGACGCGAGATCAGCAGACCGACGAGGAAACCGACCCCCGCCGCGATACCTAGGGATTGCGCCGGGTTGCGGCGAACCATGTCCGACACCTCGTCATAGCGCAGTTCGGCATAGGCCCCCGCATCATCGGCCAGATGCTGCCCCTTGGCATAGAGACGGTCGGCTTCGGCCTTGGCGCGTTCGGTGTATTCGCGACCTGCGGTGCGCGCGCGATCGACATATTCGCGACCGGCATCCGACGCTTCGTTGACCAGCCCGGCGCCCTTCTCCATCAGGCGTTCGGCGCTGGCATTGTGGCGGATGTTTTGCGCGGTCTCGCGGATATCGTCACGGATCTTGCCTGCGCCCTCGCGCAGGTCGTTGCCGGCCTCGTCGGCGGCAGCTGCGGCGTCGCGTTGCAGATCGTTGGCGGAATTCGGATTTGCCATGACATGGTCCTTTCACTCGGTGATGGTCACCTTCGAATGGACAACAATGCAATTGCGGCAATCGTTCCAAGCCTCTGCGACCAAATGCGCAAAAAAGCGGAACTTTCTGGAAAGGCATGGTAGGGACGGTCGGACTCGAACCGACACTCATTGCTGAAGCGGATTTTGAATCCGCCGCGTCTACCATTCCGCCACGCCCCCGGATCGATCCGGTGCCTTTCCGGGCAGGGCCGCGGCCCCGCACGGAAATCCGTAATCGGGGGCCGCGGGAAATGCAAGACCGCTCAGGCGCGACCCAGCTTTTCCAGTCGTGCATCCCGCAGGCGGGCGAAATCGTCGCCCGCGTGATAGGACGAACGCGTCAGCGGCGTGGCCGAAACCATCAGGAAGCCCTTGCCATAGGCCGCCTTTTCGTAGCCCGCGAATTCCTCGGGGGTGACGAAGCGGTCCACGCGGTGATGCTTGGGCGTCGGCTGCAGATACTGGCCGATGGTGATGAAATCGATATCGGCGGCGCGCATGTCGTCCATGACCTGCAGGACGCTCGGGCGATCCTCGCCCAGGCCAACCATGATGCCCGATTTGGTGAACATCGTGGGATCCAGTTCCTTGACCCGTTGAAGCAGGCGCAGCGAATGGAAATACCGCGCACCCGGACGGACCGAGGTATAGAGAGCGGGCACCGTTTCGAGGTTGTGGTTGAAGACGTCGGGGCGCGCCTCGACCACGGTTTCCAGCGCACCGGGCTTCGATTTCAGGAAGTCGGGCGTCAGCACCTCGATCGTGGACCCCGGCGAGCGGTGGCGAATCGCGCGGATCGTCTGGGCGAAATGTTCGGCCCCGCCATCGTCCAGATCGTCGCGATCGACGCTGGTGATGACGACATGGTTCAGACCCAGCTTCTGGACGGCGTGGGCGACGCGGCCCGGTTCGAACGCATCCAGATCGTTTGGACGACCGGTGGCGACGTTGCAGAAGGTGCAGCCACGGGTGCAGATCTCGCCCATGATCATCATGGTCGCGTGGCCCTGGCTCCAGCATTCGCCGACATTGGGGCAGCCTGCTTCCTCGCAGACGGTGGACAGGCGGTTCTCGCGAAGCAGGTCGCGCGTCTGCTTGTAACCTTCCGAGGTCGGCGCCTTGACGCGGATCCAGTCGGGTTTGCGGGGCTGTGCCTGATCGGGGCGGTGCGCCTTTTCCGGGTGGCGCTGATCCGGAAGTCGTAGGTCGCGCAAAGCAATTCCTTTCGGTCGCGGTTCCGACAGAAATAGGCCTTTCGGACCGGAATGGCAACGCGCCACGCGTCAGGCCAGCAGCGGCCCCGCCGCCTGGCGCAGGATGCCTGCCAGGTCGTCGATCCAGCCGCCCGCCGGGGTCGAACTTCGGCGCAGCAGCAGAACCTCGCGCAGGGGCTGCGGATCGGGGAACCGCATTGCGGTCAATCCGGGGGCGGCAGCCAGTTCCTGGGCGCGCGCGATTTCGGGCAGAAAGGTCAGACCCATGCCCTGCGCCGCCAACCTGCACAGCGTCGCCAGCGATGCCGCACCCAGATCCAGCCGCCCGCGCCCGCGACCAAGGCCGCAGACCTCCAATGCCTGATCGCCCAGGCAGTGCCCTTCGTCCAGCAGCAGCAGCTGGCCGGGGTCCAGCGTGCGCGGCTCGACGATCTGGCCGCGCATCTCCTCGATGCGGTTGGTGCTGCCGGCCAGAAGAAACCGATCGGTGAACAGGGGGATCGCATCCACGCCCGCCTCGGTCGGCGGGGTCGCCACCACGATCGCATCCAGATGGCCGGTGGTCAGTTCGTCCATCAGGCGTTCGGTCTGCGCCTCTCGCAGGTGCAGGTCGCGCCCGATATCGCGAGCCCGCAGCAGGGGCAGCGCCGCAGGCAGCAGATAGGGCGCGACCGTGGGGATCATCCCCAGCATCAGGCGACCGCCCTGCCCCGGCCTGCGTACGGCCAGTTCCAGCCCCGCCATGGATGCCATGACCCGCCGCGCCTGTTCCTCCAACGTGCGGCCCTGGGGCGTCAGGACGACACCGCCGCTGGTCCGCTCGACCAGCTTAGCGCCGATCTCCTCCTCCAGCGCGCGGATCTGCATGGACAAGGCCGGCTGCGTCACGTTGATCGCCTCGGCCGCGCGGGTGAAATGCGCATGCTCGCAGAGGGACAGGAAATAGCGCAGCTGGCGGAGGGTGATATTCATGAGATCCGTGATCGGACATGTTGCAAATGCTGCAACGACCCTAATCCTGTGCCGGGGGGAACAACAAGGCGGCAAAAAGGGGGGCATCGACGGCCCCCCTTTTTGCAGCATGTCGATCCGGGTCAGCCGATCAGGCGCGCGCCCTTGCCATAGGTTTCCGCGTAATGGCGTTCCAAGCGCATCAGGGCCAGCCGCAGCACGATCTTGCCCGAGCGGGCCGACCAGCCCAGGCGCCGTTCGGTCTGCTCGATCCCGTCGAGGAAGCAGCAGACCCGCAGCACGACGTCGCCCAGCCCCGGGCCCAGTTCACGCAGCGCCATGGCGACGCGGTCGCGGGCCGATTCCGATCCGCCGCGATACCCGCTGCCCGAATGCGACACGTCGATGCCCGCGGTCATGAAGCCGTCCCAGTTCTGGGTCACCCGCGGCCCCATCTGTGCCAGCTCGAAATCCTCGCGCAGACGTTCGCCCGCGGCGACCTGCGCGGTGGTCAGGAAGGGCTGGCCCATGTGGTCGCGGCGACGCGCCATGACCAGAAGCGGGCTCTCGGCGATATTGACGCGGGTCCGTCGGCGCTGGCCGTCTTCTGGGTCCTCGATGACGCGTTCGTCCCAGACGCGGTGGTTGTCGGCGTGATCGAAGCCGGCCTGGGCCTCGGCCATGCCCTCGGTCTCGACCGGGCGTGCATCGGCGAACGAGGTATGCCCCGGAACGGCCCCTTTCTGCCGCGCGGCCCGCATCATCTTGCGCAACGCGTCCCGACCGGCAGGTGAAATGATATAGCGCAGGATCGCTCCGCCCTGCCCCTTCTGGACGACCCAGCCGCTCAGCGCCATCTGTTCGGCCAGCGCCCGGTCCAAGACGGCGGTGCGCATGTCGTCGCGGCTGACGATCGCCTTCTCCATCGAGGGAGAGGATGCCATGACCGCGCCCGGCTCGGCCAACCGGCGAAGGACGCGCAGCATCTCGCGGTCGTCACCGGGGCGCTGGGGCGCATCGGTCAGGGCCGCATCCACCAGCGGGTCTTCGCGGCGGGCCTCGAAGCGGCGGATGCGACGCAGGATGGTGGATGCGTGGCACCCTGCCTCGCGGGCAAGGGCGCGGATGGTGATGCCGTCTTCGACATGGCGCAGATACATCTTCGCGTCGTCGGTCAGGTCGTCGCGTGCAGTGCTCAAGGGTTGTTGCACCGAACGGTGCTCCGCAACGCTTGGATCAATTGCGAAATCACCGGTCAAAATAGTCATGTCAGGTCCCTTGTTGTCCTTGGGCAGCCCAACAGGAGACTACCCTGGGTTGCATTCCCTCCCTGTTGGTTAACAGGGTGTTGAAGCAGATAGACGCAACAATCCCTAACAATCCCTAAAGAAACCCTGCCCGAGCGCGCGCTGCTTCGGGCGATCCGGCAACACATCAAAAAGTTGTGTGAAGGTCTGTCCATGCACCCAGAAAGGACAGCAACCATGAATAATGCGACGAATGTCATTCAGTTCCGTGCCCGCCCCCGCACCGGTGAACTGCGCCGTCCCGGCACCCTGATCCGCGCCGCCCGCGAGGGTCAGCGCGGCTGGCGGCGCGACCGCGATCTGCCGCGCCTGCTGCATTCGGACCGTTGCCCGGCGCCCGGCATGGCGCTGTCCCGGTTGCGCGCGGAAGAGCAGATCCAGAACGACATGCGTCTTGAGAAGCTGGCCGAATACGACATCAAGCGGCATGTGCTGCTGGTCATCGCGATCCTTGCCGAGATGCGCGCCGCCATCGCGGCCGCGCCCCCCGCCAGCGCCGCAATCTAGGTCCGCTTGCCCAGCAGCGAACCCAGCACCCCCCGCACAAGCGCCTTGCCGGTCCGCGTTCCCAGCTGCCGTGCAAGGCTCTTGCCGAAGGTTTCGGCGATGCTGTCCGACCTGCTGGACCTGGTGCTGCGCGCGGGTCGTTCCCGCGGCTCATATCGCCGCCCGCGGCTGTATTCCGACCCGCCGTTCGGCATGTCGAACAGATCGTCGTCGGAACGTTCCTCCTCGGCCGCCTTCGCAGCGGCTTCCACGGTGCGCCTGGCCAGGATCTCGTGTGCGGATTCACGGTCCAGCGGCTTGTCGTATTTCGCGCCCATCGGCGATGCCGCCAGGATCCGGGCGCGTTCATCGGCGGTGATCGGACCCAATTGGCTGAAGGGCGGACGTATCAGCGTCCTCTGCGCGATACCAGGCTGCCCCTTGCGCATAAGAAAGGAAGTCACCGCCTCGCCCGTGCCCACCGCCTGGATCGCATCGGCGATGTCGAATTCGGGATTTGGTCGGTAATTCTGCGCCGCGTCGCGCAGCGCCTTCTGATCCTTGGCGGTAAAGGCCCGAAGCGCATGCTGGACCCGGTTGCCCAGCTGCCCCAGCACGTCGTCGGGAATATCCGCAGGGTTCTGGCTGACGAACCAGACGCTGACCCCCTTGGAGCGGATCAACCGCGCGACCCGCTCGACCTTTTCGATCAGGGCCTTGGGTGCATCGTCGAACAGCAGATGCGCCTCGTCGAAGAAGAAGGCGGCCTTCGGCACGTCCGGGTCGCCCACCTCGGGCAGCTGCTCGAACAGCTCGGACAGCAGCCACAGCAGGAACGTCGCATAGAGCCGCGGCGCGTTCATCAGCCTGTCGGCGGCAAGAATGTTGACCACACCCTTCCCGTCAGGTGCGACGCGCAGCAGGTCCGACAGTTCCAGCGCGGGTTCCCCGAACAGGCTGTCGCCGCCCTCGTTCTCGAGCACCAGCAACGCCCGCTGGATCGCGCCGACGCTGGCCGTGCTGACATTGCCATAGCGCAGCGACAGGTCCGAGGCGTTCTGCCCGACCCAGATCAGCATCGACTGAAGATCCTTGAGGTCCAGCAGCGGCAAAGCCTCTTCGTCGGCCACGCGGAAGGCGATGTTCATCACCCCCTCCTGCGCAGGCGTCAGGCCCATCAGGCGCGACAGCAGCAGCGGCCCCATCTCGGCCGGGGTGGTGCGAACGGGGTGGCCCTGCTGGCCCCAGACGTCCCAGAAGGTCACCGGGAAATCCTGGTAATCCAGCGTCAACCCGATCCTGTCGGCGCGCGACAGGAAGGCATCGTGCAGCTTGGCCGCTTCGGATCCGCTGCGCGCCAGACCCGACAGATCGCCCTTCACATCCGACAGAAAGACCGGCACGCCCGCCAGCGACAGGCTCTCGGCCAGGGTCTGCAGGGTCACCGTCTTGCCCGTACCCGTGGCGCCCGCGATCAGGCCGTGCCGATTGGCATAGTTCAGAAGCAGGGTTTCGGGGGTCGCGTATTCCTGCCCTGCGCCGCCGACGAAGGCGGTCCCGTTCTCCAGATCCAGAACTCCGGCCATGACCCCTCCTGTCGTCGCAGCAACATGCGCATCGAAAAGACAATCTTAACCTTCCTTTGGCAAGGTTGGATTGTCCGTATCGCACCGACTGGCGGCGCTTTTCGGCGGATGTTCCTCTCTGTTGACTGGCCGCGCCTTTCGGGGCGCGGCTTTTTTGTGATCGGCGCGATATGTCTGCACGGTTGACTGATCACGGGTTCGAGACTAGCCTGCCCCCAATGATGACCGGCCAGTCCGGCAGGGAAAATTGCGAAAGCAAGGGGCCGCGGCAAAAGCTGCGGCCTTTCGCGTTTTTCACGCCCTGTCAGTCGCTTGTGTTCAAGCCAAGGTGATGCCAGCCTCTCTGCGTAAACAACTGACAAGCTGCCTTGGTCATGCTAGGGCGCGTCAATGGATCGAGCAAAGGGAAGATAACACATGCTCAAGACCACCTCTCAGGCACTTGCCGCGGCGCTGGCCCTGATCGCTGTTCCGGCCTTCACGCACAGCGCCCTGGCGCAGGACGCGGCCCCCGCCGAGGAACAGCCAGAAGCCGGGGCCCAACCCGAAGCCGGGGCCCAGACCGAAGCACCGGCAGCCGAGGATCAGCCCGCTGCCGACGAGGCAACCGGGACCGCCGAAGGCACCGAGGCGGCTGCGGATCCCGCAGAGCCCGACGCCGACGAGGCCGCCGCCCAAAGCGCTGCCGCCGAACAGTCCGAAGGCCCCGGCAGCTACTATGCCAAGTCCGAGCATGGCGACTGGATGATCCGCTGCATTCGTGCCGACCAGGGCAAGGACCCCTGCGAGATGTACAAGCTGCTGAGCGATCAGAACGACAACGCCGTTGCCGAATTCTCGCTCGTGCCGCTGACCAATGGCGATGTGGCGGCCGGTGCCACGCTGGTGGCCCCGCTGGAAACCGATCTGATCGAAGGTGTCGGCATGCAGATTGATGGCGGCGAGGTTCGCGGCTATCCCTTCGCGTTCTGCGCGCCGGTGGGCTGCGTGTCGCGCCTGGGCTTCACCAATGGTGAGCTGGCCGCGCTGAAAGGTGGCCGCGAGGCGACGCTGCAGCTTCTGCCCTTCGGCGGCGACCCGGAAAAGCCCGTGCGCCTGCCGGTCTCGTTGTCGGGCTTCACGGCGGCATTCGATGAATTGGCGGCCTATGCCAAGGAACCCGCACCTGCAGCCCCGGAAGCCGGCGAAGCCGAGCTCGAGGCCGAGGAAGCCCCCGCCGAGTGATCCAGCCCGGTTGATCGACATGGAAAAGGCCGCGCCAACCGGGCGCGGCCTTCTTCGTTCGTCGGAAGCCGCCTCAGACGCGGCGCAGCGCAATGACCGCGTTCAGGCCCCCGAAGGCGAAGGCATTCGACAGCACGGCATCGACCTTGGCCTCGCGCGCCTCGTTCGGAACGACATCCAGCGCGCATTCGGGATCGCTTTCCTCATAGTTGATCGTGGGCGCGATCACCCCGTCGCGCAGCGCCATGATGCAGGCCAGCAGCTCGACCGCGCCGGTGCCGCCGATCAGGTGGCCGTGCATCGACTTGGTCGAACTGATCATCAGCCGATCCGCGTGATGCCCGAAGGCCCGCGCCACCGCCGCGCATTCGGTCTTGTCGTTGGCCGCCGTGCCGGTCCCGTGCGCGTTGATATAGCCGACCTGCTCAGGGTTCAGCCCCGCATCGACGATCGCGCCGCTGATCGCACGTTCCGCCCCTTGGGCCGAGGGCATGACGATGTCCTGCGCGTCCGACGACATGGCAAAGCCCACGACCTCGGCCAGGATCTCGGCTCCGCGCGCCTTCGCGTGCTCATAGCTTTCGAAGACGAAGACGCCCGCGCCTTCGCCCTGGACCATGCCATTGCGATTGGCGCTGAAGGGGCGGCAGGCGTCCTTGGACATGACGCGCAGGCCTTCCCAGGCCTTCACTCCGCCGAAACACAGCATCGCTTCGGACCCACCGCAGAGCATCACTTCGGCCGCGCCCGACCGCACCATCTGGAAGGCCAGCCCCATCGCGTGGTTCGAACTGGCGCAGGCCGTGGCCACGGTGAAGGCCGGGCCGCGCAGGCCGAATTCCATGCTGACATGGCTGGCGGCCGCGTTGTTCATCAGCTTCGGCACGACGAAGGGGTGAACGCGATTCTTCCCCTCTTCGTAGACGGCGCGATAATTCTCATCCCAGGTGTTCAGACCGCCGCCCGCAGTCCCGAGGATCACGCCGGACCGCAGTCCCAGGGCACCTTCGAAATGCAGCCCGGATTCCTCGACCGCCTGCTTGGCGGCAAGCAGCGTGAACTGGGTGAACTTGTCGTAGAGCAGGATCTGCTGGCGGTTGAAGTAGGTCTCGGGCGACCAGTTGTGAACCTGCGCGCCGATCTGGATCGACAGCCGTTCCACGTCGCGGAAATCCAGCTGCGTGATCCCGCAGCGCCCCTCTCGATATGCCTCGAGCGTGGTCTTCACGTCATGGCCGAGCGCGTTGATCGTGCCCGCCCCGGTGATCACCACGCGACGCAACCCGTCGCGGCGCAGTTCGCCCGCGCTGGTCGCGACCGAAGGGGCGGACACGCCCGCGTCGATCCGCGCTTCCTTGCTGGGGCGCGGCGCTTTTTCGGTTTTCTTGCCGCTCATGCCGCCTTCTGCGCCACCAGCCGCTCGACCGCCGCGATGATCGTGCCCATGTTCGAGATGTCGAATTCGGATTTCTCGGGTTCGTTCGCGTTGAAGGGGACCGAGATGTCGAACTCCTCCTCGATCGCGAAGATGGATTCCACGAGGCCCAGGCTGTCGATGCCCAGTTCCTCGGGGGTGGCGTCATCCGTGACCTGTTCGGGTTCCAGCATCGCCTGTTCGGCGATGATGTTGCGGATGCGGGATTTGATGTCGTCAGTCATGTGGCCTCCTATCAGTCCTTTTCCGACAGGCGTGTAACGATTTCCTGAAGCTTGGACAGTTGCTGCGACAAACGCGGCAATCTTCTGACTGCTTTCTGGATTTCCAGCTGGGTTTCCATCTTCACCGCGGGGTTGCCCAGAACGACGCGGCCCGACGGGACGCGGGTGAAGATCTTGCTGGCCCCGCCCGCGATCACGTCGTCGCCGATCTCAATATTGTCGTTGACGCCGACCTTGCCTGCCAGAACCACGCGGTCGCCCACCCTGGACGATCCCGCGATGCCGACCTGGCTGCACAGAAGGCAATCCTCGCCCACGACGACATTGTGGCCCAGCATGACCAAGTTGTCGATCTTGGTGCCGCTGCCGATGCGGGTCGCGCGGATGGTGCCGCGGTCAATGGTGGCGTTCGCGCCGATCTCGACATCGTTGCCGATCTCGACCGTCCCGAGCGAGTGGATGCGCGTCCAGTGCTGCTGGCTGATGGCGGCCCGGGCACCAAGCGTGCGGCGGATCTCCTCGATGCCCGATTCCTCGGGCGTCACGAACGAGAAGCCGTCGCCCCCGATCACCGCGTTCGACTGTACGATCAGGCGATCGCCCGCCACGATGCCATGCCCGATGCGCACGCCCGGATGCAGCAGCAGGTCGTCGCCCAGCTTTGCGCCGCGCCCGATGCTGACATGTGCCCCGATCCGGGCCCGCGCGCCGATGGTCACATCCGCGCCGATCACGACGAAGGGCGCGATCGAGGCGCCCTCGGCTATGGTCGCGGAGGGATCGATCACGGCGGTCGGATGGATGCCTTCCGCGATATCCGGGCCGGGATCGAACGCGCGCGTCAGTCCGGCCATCACCAGTCGGGGCCGGGGCGCAAAGATCGCGGCCTTCAGCCCCAGGGCTTCGGGGTCCATGCCTTCGGCCAGCAGCGCGATGCTGCCCGGCGACAGGCTGTCTGCATATTTCGGGGCCATGGCCAGCGCGATCTGACCGCCTTCCGCGCCGACCGGGCCGGTGGATGCGGGCTCTCCTGCGCCGGTGACGCGGATGGTCCCGTCGCCCCACATGCGGGCATCCAATGCGCGGGCAAGTTCCTCGATCGTGACAGCCATGAAGCCCCCTTTCCTTATGGCAGGGGATTACCGCGTTTGGCTGCCTCGTTCCAGCGAAAGCGGCAGGGTCGCGATCACGGAGTGCCGTCGTCGAAACCCGCCTCGGCCATCGCCTGCCAGATCCGCGCATCGCGGCCATAAATGTCGCGATAGCTGCGCAGCCCGCCCTGCCCGTCGGGCCATGCGGTGAAATAGACCAGGTGGACCGGCACGGCGGGCGTCAGGCGCAGCCAGCGTTCCTGACCGCTGTCGCGCGCCGCCTGGAAGGTCGCATCGGCATCGCGAACCTGCGGGGCCAGCAGCAGCCGCGCGAAGTCCTGCGGGTCGCCCAGGCGGATGCAACCGTTCGAATCCGCGCGGACGCTGTTGCCGAACAGGTGCTTGCTGGGGGTGTCGTGAAGATAGATGTTCCACTTGTTCGGAAAGATGAATTTCACCGTTCCAAGCGCGTTGTCGTCACTGGGCTTCTGGCGCAGACGATAGGGGAAGCTGCGATCGGTATAGGCGGCGAAATCGATGCCGTCGCGCGCCACGACCCGACCGGCGCGATCGACCACATCCAGATGCGACAGCGCGTGGCGGTTGGCCCGAAGGCGCGGAAGGTAGTCGCGGATGGTGATGGACCGCGGGACGTTCCAGCTGGGATTGACCACCACATTCGCCATCATGTCCGAGAATTCGGGCGTGCGCCAATTCTCTCGATCCTTGCCCACGACGCTACGGGTGCGAAAGATCTCCTGTCCGTCCTCGAACACCGTGGTGCTGAATTCGGGGATGTTCACCCAGATGTAACGACCATCGAAGGACGCATCGCCCATCCAGCGCAGCCGCTCCATCGCGATCAGGATGGCGCGGCGCCGGGCGGGCGCCACGGCCCCCTCGCCGTTCAGGGCGCGCACCGTGCGCGGCCCGGCGATCCCGTCGGCCGCCAGCCCCATCGCCTGCTGATAGGATGCGACCGCCTGCGCAAGCGGGGCGTCGAAGATCCCGGCATCGGGGCTTTCGGCGGTGAAGCCGATCGAGGCAAGCCGCGCGCGCAGGGCGGTGATGGCCGGACTTTCGGTGCCGATGCGCCAGACGCCCTCGGGGATCGGGGTCAGATCGGCCTGGACCGCAAGCTCCTCGGGGCCGGCTAGGGCTTGCTGCAACTGGGCATAGGCCGGGTGACGCGGCGCGGCCGACATGATCGCCGCATGCGGATCGCGGGCGGCGGCAAAGCGGATCATCGCGTCGGCCACACTGACATCGGCGCGGCTGCGCTTGATCTCGGGGTCGACGCGGGACGCATCCAGCACCCCGCCCGACAGGTCGCGCAGCATCATCGCAGCCTGACGGGCATGCGCCAACTCGGCCTCGACGGCGCTGCGCGGGGGGCCGAATGCGGTCGAATCGTATCGCTGGACCGGTATGCCATGCGCGGGCATCAAGGCCACCGCACGCCGAAGCGCAGCACGCAGCACCGCGCCGTCCGGCCCGGTGAACACCATGCGAAGCCCGTTCGCCCCATAAAACGCGGCCAGATCGCTGTCCGCAGCGACTGCGGTCGCAAGCTCCATCTGCGCGGCCGAGAAGGTCAGACGTGGCGCCACGGCCGCAGTCACCGACATCATGCCATCCTGAGCGGATGCAGGGATCGGCGCCATGGCCACGGCCGCGAAGGCCGCGGAAAGTACGAATTTACCGATGAACCGCATGTCGTGGCCTCACTATTTCAGGTCATATTCTCTCATGTGAACGTTTCGACAACCAGCAAAGGAGGCGATGCGAAAACCGCGCCCGATCAGGCTGTTGCGGGAATGTCACAAGCCTGTGGCTTCCGGTCACGCTAAAGGCGTTCGGCAAGAACTCGCCTACAAGCCCCAGTTGACCATGCACTCAGCGCAGAAACAGTTTCCACGGCGCACTGGAATTTGACATATTGTTAAGAGCTCGGGGCTAAACCCGGCGGGCCGCGACAACATCGTGCGCTGAAGAACGAAGCAGGACAGGCGATCTGACATGACAATGGACCTCATCTCCCGTCGCGGCATTCTTGGTGCCTTTGCGGCGACCAGCGTGGCTGCCGCACCAGTAATGGCCAATGCCTTCGGTTTCCTACGCGGTGCCGGCGACATGCGGCGCGTCCGGATGTATTCCGGCCGCACCGGCGAAAGCATCGACACCGTCTACTGGGTCGATGGCAAATACATCCGCGAGGCGCTGAACGAGATCAACGTCTTCATGCGCGACTGGCGCACGGGCGAAGCGATCGGGATCGACCCGCGTACCATCGACATCGCGGCCGCGTCGTCGCGGCTGATGCAGACCAACGAACCCTACATGATGCTTTCGGGCTACCGCTCGCCCCGGACCAACGCGATGCTGCGTCGGCAATCCAGCGGCGTGGCGCGCAATTCGTTGCACATGACGGGCAAGGCGGCGGATCTGCGGCTGAAGTCGCGTTCGGTGGCGCAGATGTATCAGGCCGCGGTCGCATGCCGCGCAGGCGGCGTGGGTCGCTACAGCGGTTCGAATTTCGTGCACATGGATTGCGGCGCCGTTCGCACCTGGGGCAGCTGAATTTCGGCACGACCGATGCAAGCACCGCCGATCCTTCGGGGTCGCGGTTCTCCGATGCCCAAAAGGCGCGGAGCATTTTGAAGCTTGCGTTCGGTTACCGCTCACGTCACCCTGTGATCACATATATTCGTGAAGGGTAAGAGATGAGCCCCCAGACCACGCGTCGCTTCCGCACTGCCAAGAAGATCCAGTTCGCCGCCGTCGAGCTGGCCGTTCGCGATGGGCTGAGCAACGTCACGACCGAGGCGATCGCCAAGGAAGCCGGGATCAGCACGCGCAGCTTCTTCAACTACTATGCCTACAAGGAAGCGGCCCTGATGGGCCCGCCCCCCGATTACCCCGCCGAGGCTTCGGAGGCCTTCGTGATCGGCAAGGGGAAGCTGATCGACGATCTGTCGATCCTGATCGAGGCGCATCTGAAGCGCTTCCTGAACGAACGCGAGATATTCGCGCAGATCCTTCACCTCAGTGACAGCGACCCCAAGCTGAACGCCCTTCGCAACAGCGCCATGCTGGCGCGGCGCGCGCAGATGCGCGGCCTGCTGCATCGCCGGACGCCCGGTTCGGACACCCGCCTGATCGAGATCCTGGCCGCGGCCGTGATCGCCGCGACCAATGCCGCCGCCAAGGATTGGGCCGCGGGCGAACGCCCGGATCTGATCGCCGCGGCCAAGGAAAACCTGGTCCTGATCGAGAAGGCCGGCATGCTTCTGGAAAGCATCCCCAACTAGACGCTCAGCATCTTGCGATAGAGCTGTTCGAGGAACTTCTCGGCCTCGTCGAACGGATCGTGGCCCGGCCCCAGCACCGCGCGCACCTGCACGTCGAAATCGGCATAATGCTGGGTCATCGACCAGATCGAGAAGATCAGGTGCTGCGGCTGCACCCGTGCCAGCCGCCCCTGATCCATCCAACCCGCGATGACGACCACGGCACGGTCGACAATGGTCTTCAGATCCTCCTCCAGAACCTCGGTCAGATGCGGCGCACCCTGCAGGATCTCGTTGGCGAAAAGGCGGCTTTCGCGCGGATAGTCGCGCGACATGTGCAGCTTGGCGCGGACATAGGTCAGCACCTCTTCCAGCGGGTCGCCTTTCGGGTCGAATCGCGACAACGGCGCCAGCCACATTTCCAGCAGGCGCGTCAGCAGCGTCTTGTGGATCTCGTCCTTGGACCGGAAATAGTAGAGGACGTTCGGCTTCGACAGCCCGGCGGCCTTGGCAATCTGGTCGATCGTCGCGCCGCGAAACCCGTTCGAGGCGAAAACCCCGAGCGCGCCGTCCAGGATCAGCTGTCGATTCTTTTGCTGAATGCGCGTCATCGGGGCCGTTTTGCCGTTTGTCATTGCCGCTCCTGCTCTGGCATGATCGCGAAACGGGCAGTTTGAAAACCGCCATTCCGTCTCGGGTGCCCGTTCTTGACTGACCCCTGCCCCGTGCTAGCGTGACCCTGACCAATTGGTCAATAATTTCCGAGGTTTGAATCCATGCCGCTTGACCGCAAGCCCGCTCCGAATGATCTGAATGCATTCTGGATGCCCTTCACGTCCAACCGCCAGTTCAAGTCCGATCCGCGGATGCTGGTGGCTGCGAAGGACATGCATTACACCTCGGCCGACGGGCGCCAGATCCTGGACGGCACCGCCGGATTGTGGTGCTGCAATGCCGGACATTGCCGCCCGAAGATCACCGAGGCCGTCCAGCGCCAGGTGGCCGAGATGGATTACGCCCCGGCCTTCCAGATGGGTCATCCCCTGGCATTCGAGCTGGCAAACCGCATCGTCGATGTCGCCCCGGACGGGATCGAGCATGTCTTCTACTGCAATTCCGGCAGCGAGGCCGTCGATACCGCGCTGAAGATCGCGCTGGCCTATCACCGGGCACGCGGGGATTCCGCGCGCACCCGCCTGATCGGGCGTGAACGCGGCTATCACGGTGTCGGCTTCGGCGGCATCTCGGTCGGCGGCATCGTGAACAACCGCCGCCACTTCGGCACGCTGCTGGCGGGCGTCGATCACCTGCCCCATACCCATCTGCCCGAGAACGTCTTCACCAAGGGACAGCCCGATCACGGTGCCCATCTGGCCGACGAGCTGGAACGCATCGTGGCGCTGCACGGCGCCGAAACCATCGCGGCCGTGATCGTCGAGCCGATGGCAGGTTCGACCGGGGTCCTGATGCCGCCCAAGGGCTATCTTCAGCGGCTGCGCGATATCACCCGCAAGCATGGCATCCTGCTGATCTTCGACGAGGTCATCACCGGCTTCGGTCGTCTGGGCAGCCCCTTCGCGGCGCAGCATTTCGACGTGATCCCGGACATGATCACCTGCGCAAAGGGCCTGACCAACGGCGTCATCCCGATGGGCGCGGTACTGACCACCCCAGAGATCCACGACGCCTTCATGCAGGGCCCCGAGCATGTGATCGAGCTGTTCCACGGCTATACCTACAGCGGCAACCCCATCGCCTGCGCGGCGGGCATCGCGACACTGGATACCTATGCCGAGGAAGGCCTGCTGACCCGCGCGGCCGAACTGGAGACCTACTGGCAGGATGCGTTGCACGGGCTGCGCGATCTGCCGAACGTGATCGACATCCGCAACATGGGGCTGATCGGCGCCGTGGAGCTGGCCCCGATCGAGGGTCAGCCCGGCAAGCGCGCCTTCGACGCATTCCTTCGCGCCTACGAGGCCGGGATCCTTATCCGCGTGACCGGCGACATCATCGCGATGTCCCCGCCGCTGATCATATCCAAGGAACAGATCGACCAGCTGATCGGCACGCTTGCCGACGTGCTGAAGGGCTGAACGACACCGGGCGGGGCCGTCACGGTCCCGCCCGCGCATATTTTCCGACCACGCGCAAAGACGTGGCGGACGACAGGAAGGAACGGGAATGGAAGATGACAGCGCCGTGATGACGGCACCCAACATGACGGTCGATGGCGACCGGCTCTGGAGCAGCCTCGAACAGATGGCGAAGGTGGGACCGGGCATCGCGGGCGGCTGCAACCGCCAGACGCTGACCGATGCCGACGCCGAGGGCCGGACCCTGTTCGCAGGTTGGTGCCGGGATGCGGGCATGTCGATGACGCTGGACCGGATGGGCAACATGTTCATGCGCCATGAGGGGACCCAGCCCGATCTGGATCCGATCTATATCGGCAGCCATCTGGATACCCAGCCCACCGGCGGGAAATACGATGGCGTGCTGGGCGTGCTGGCGGGGCTCGAGGTGGTGCGCGCCATCCGCGACATGGGCCTGCGCACCCGTCGCCCCATCGTGGTCGTCAACTGGACGAACGAGGAAGGCACCCGCTTCGCGCCCTCCATGCTGGCCTCGGGCGTCTTCACCGGCATGCATTCCGAGGAATACGCCAACAGCCGCGTGGATGCCGAGGGCAAGACCTTCGGGGACGAACTGGACCGCATCGGCTGGCGGGGTGACGAGGCGCCGGGCGACCGGCGCATCCATGCCATGTTCGAATATCATATCGAACAGGGCCCGATCCTCGAGGCCGAGAACAAGCAGATCGGCGTGGTCACGCATGGCCAGGGTCTGTGGTGGCTGGAGGTCACGCTGACCGGCAAGGACGCCCATACCGGGTCCACGCCGATGTCGATGCGCGTGAATGCAGGTCTGGGAATGGCCCGGATCACCGAGGCGGTGCATCGCATCGCGATGGCCCATCAGCCCGATGCCGTGGGTGCGGTCGGTCAGGCGAACCTCTATCCCAACAGCCGCAACGTGATCCCCGGCAAGGCCGTCTTCACCATCGATTTCCGTACGCCCGATGCCGCGAAGCTGGCCTCGATGCGGTCCCAGTTGGAGGTAGAAGCCGCTGAGATCGCGAAGGAATTGGGTCTGGGCCTGCAAATCGAAGTGACTGGCCATTACGAGCCCGTGACCTTCGATCCCACCCTGGTCGGCAAGGTCCGCGACGCCGCGGACCGTCTGGGGCTGTCGCATATGGATATCGTCTCGGGGGCCGGTCACGATGCCTGCTGGATCAGCAAGGTGGCCCCGACCGCGATGATCTTCTGCCCCTGCGTCGATGGCCTGTCCCACAACGAGGCCGAGGAGATCAGCCCCGAATGGGCCAAGGCGGGATGCGACGTGCTGCTGCACGCGGTGCTGGATGCGGCCGAAATCGTGACCTGAGGGGCCACCTGCCCGACATGAAACCGACCTGCCGGCGGGCCCTCCCGCCGGACGGAACACTGTTGCCCGATGGGCCGCAGCCCGAGGCCATGACCCGAGGAATACCGCGATGAGCGTCATCGAAGCCCAGAATGTCAGCCTGACCTTTCCGACCGCCGATGGCCCCGTCCACGCGCTGAGCGCGGTGAACCTGTCCATCGAGCGCGGCGATTTCGTCAGCTTCATCGGTCCGTCGGGTTGCGGCAAGACCACCCTTCTGCGCAGCATCGCGGCACTGGAAACCCCGACCGGCGGCAGCATGTCGGTCGCGGGCCGCGATCCCGATGCCGCCCGCAAGGCGCGTGCCTATGGTTACGTGTTCCAGGCCCCCGGGCTGTTTCCCTGGCGGACGATCGCGGGAAACATCTCGTTGCCGCTGGAAATCATGGGCTTTTCGAAATCGGGACGGGCCGAACGCGTGGCCCGCGTGCTGGACCTGGTCGAATTGGAGGGCTTCGGGGGCAAATATCCCTGGCAGCTTTCGGGCGGCATGCAGCAGCGCGCCTCGATCGCGCGGGCGCTGGCCTTCGATGCCGACATCCTGCTCATGGACGAACCCTTCGGCGCATTGGACGAGATCGTCCGCGACAGGCTGAACGAGGCGCTGCTGCAGCTGTGGCGCAAGACGGGCAAGACCATCGGCTTCGTGACGCATTCCATCCCCGAGGCCGTCTACCTGTCTACCCGGATCGTCGTCATGTCCCCGCGCCCGGGACGGATCACCCGGATCATCGACAGCCCCCTGCCCGCCGAACGCCCTCTGGATATCCGCGATACGCCCGAATTCATCGCATTGGCCCACGAGGTCCGCGAGGCGCTGCGCGAGGGTCATGCCCATGACTGACGGCACCCTTCCGATGCCCGCCATCCGCAGCTTCCGCCTGCCCCTGGCCAAGGCCGCGCCCGTGGTCACCGTTCTGCTGGTGATCGTTGCGATCTGGTATGCGGCGGCCATCGGGATGAACGCCCGTTGGGAACGCGATCAGGCCGCCCGCGCCGGGACCCAGATCGCCCCGTCACAGCTTGTCCTGCGCACCCTGTCGCAGGATCGCCCCGTCCTGCCGGCACCGCATCAGGTGGCGGTCGGGCTCTATGACGGCATCGCCGGGCAGAAGATCACCTCGCGCCGCAGCCTGGTCTGGCATGCCTGGGTCACGCTGTCGGCGACGCTTGCGGGCTTTGCCATCGGGACCGCTGCCGGATCGGCCCTGGCCATCGGGATCGTGCACAGCCGCAGCATGGATCAATCCGTCATGCCATGGGCCGTGGCCAGTCAGACGGTCCCGATCCTTGCCATCGCGCCGATGGTGATCGTCGTGCTGTCGTCGATGGGCATCACGGGCCTTCTGCCCAAGGCGCTGATCGCGGCATGGCTCAGCTTCTTTCCCGTGCTGGTCGGGATGGTGAAGGGCCTGCGCACGCCGGATGCGATGCAGCTGGATCAGATGCGGTCATGGAACGCCAGCCGTGCGCATGTCTTCTGGTTCCTGCGGCTGCCCGCCTCGCTGCCCTACCTGTTCGCCAGCCTTAAGGTCGCCATCGCGGCAGCGTTGGTCGGCACCATCGTGGCCGAGCTGCCCGCAGGCGCGACCGCCGGGCTGGGTGCGCGGCTGCTTTCGGGCAGCTACTACGGGCAGACGGTGCAGATCTGGGCCGCGCTGTTCACCGCCGCCGCCCTGGCCGCCACGCTGGTCGCCGTCGTCGCCCGGGTCGAGCGGATCACCCTGCGCAAGATGGGGATGCAGGCATGAGCGCGCTTCCCATCATCGGCCTGTGGCTGGGCGGCTGGGCGCTGAACATCTGGCTGGCCCGCTTCGACCGGCCCCTCACGCGCGGCGCGGTCGCCGCGATCTTCGGACTGACGGTCCTGCTTTTGTGGGAAATGACCGTCCGCATCTACCAGGTGCCCACGATCATCCTGCCCGCGCCCAGCCAGATCATCGAAAGCCTCGTGCAGAACCGAAGCCTGCTGCTGACGGATTTCGTCCAGACCATCCTGCGGGGTGCCTTGGGCGGCTGGGTGATCGGGGCGGCGGCCGCGATTCTTGCCGCCATCGCCATCGATCGCAGCCCGTTCCTGCAGAAGGGCCTGCTGCCCATCGGCAACTTCGTGGCCGCCCTGCCCATTGTGGGCATCGCCCCGATCCTGGTGATGTGGTTCGGCTTCGACTGGCACTCCAAGGCGGCCGTCGTCGTGGTGATGGTCTTCTTTCCGATCCTGGTGAACATGGTCGCGGGCCTGCGGGCGACGGATGCCATGCAGCGCGACCTGATGGCCAGCTGGGCCACGCCCTATGCCGCATCGCTGTGGAAGATGCGCCTTCCGGCGGCGCTGCCCTTCCTGTTCAACGGCCTCAAGATCACCACGACGCTGGCGCTGATCGGCGCCATCGTGGCCGAGTTCTTCGGCAGCCCGACCAAGGGCATGGGGTTCCGCATCTCGACCGCGGTGGGGCGGCTGGACCTGCCCCTGGTCTGGGCCGAGATCGTGGTCGCCGCCATTGCGGGCACCTGTTTCTACGCCATCGTCGCGCTGATCGAACGTCGCGCGACTTTCTGGCACCCTTCGCAACGCATCAACCGGGGCTAGGCCCTTTCGACAGGAGAGACGGATGATGAAACGGATCATGCTGGGCAGCGTCGCTTGCGCGATCATGGGCAGCGCAGCCGCCGCAGATGAGCTGACCCTGCAGCTGAAATGGGTCACGCAGGCGCAGTTCGCGGGATATTACGTCGCCGAGGCCAAGGGCTTCTACGACGAGGAGGATCTGGACCTGACGATCCTTGCGGGTGGTCCCGACATCGCGCCGACCCAAGTGCTGGCCGGGGGCGGCGCCGATGTCATCGTCGAATGGATGCCCGCAGCGCTGGCAGCCCGCGAAAAGGGCCTTCCGCTGGTCAATATCGCCCAGCCCTTCAAGGCGTCCGGCATGATGCTGACCTGCCTGAAGGAATCCGGGATCGAGAACCCCGAAACCGATTTCGCGGGCAAGACCCTGGGCGTTTGGTTCTCGGGGAACGAATATCCGTTCCTCAGCTGGATGAGCACGCTCGGCCTGTCGACCGAAGGCGGCGAGGATGGCGTGACCGTGCTGAAGCAGGGCTTCAACGTCGATCCGCTGCTGCAGAAGCAGGCGGCCTGCATCAGCACCATGACCTATAACGAATACTGGCAGGTCATCGATGCGGGCCTGTCGCCCGACGATCTGATCACCTTCAAATATGAGGATCAGGGCGTCGCCACGCTGGAAGATGGCCTCTATGCGCTGGAGGAAACCCTTCAGGACGAGGACAAGGTCGAGGCGCTGGCAAAATTCGTGCGCGCCAGCATGAAGGGCTGGGAATACGCCGCCGCCAACCCCGAAGAGGCCGCCGAGATCGTGCTGGAGAACGACATGACCGGCGCGCAGACGCTGGAACACCAGACCCGCATGATGACCGAGATCGCCAAGCTGACCGAAGGGTCGGACGGCACGCTGGATCAGGCCGATTACCAGCGCACCGTGGACATCCTGATGGCCGGCGGGTCGGACCCGGTGATCGAGGCCGCCCCCGAAGGCGCCTTCACCACCGTCGTCACCGACAAGGCGCTGCAGTAACGCCTACCCTGCGGGGGCGGCGCCGCGACGCGCCGCCCTCCGATCCGCACGGGCGACGCGACGACGCCCGTCCCATGCCAGCAGCGTCGGCGTCAGGAACAGCGTGACCGCCGTCGCCACCACCAGCCCGCCCGCGATGCCGGTGGAAAGCTGGATCCAGAACTGCCCCGACGGCGCCCCGAAATAGAGATCGCGCCCGACGAAATCGATCGTCATTCCCATCACCATGGGCAGCAGCCCGATCACCGTCGTCGTGGCCGTCAGCAACACGGGCCGGAAACGTTCCGCCGCCGCACGGCGCGCCGCGCGATCCGGGTCGATGCCCGCCGCGCGATGTTCGTTATAGGCGTCGATCAGGATGATGTTGTTGTTCACCACCACGCCCGCCAGCGCCATGATGCCGATCCCGCTCATGACGATCGAGAACGCCTCTTGCCGGACGATCAGCCCCAGGAACACCCCCGCGATCGAGAAGATGATCGCCGACAGAACCAGCCCCGCCTGATAGAAGCTGTTCATCTGGATCAGCAGGATCAGGAACATCAGGAAGATCGCCGCGACGAAGGCCCCCGACAGGAAGGTCATCGCCTCCTGCTGGTCTTCGACCTCGCCACCGAAGCGGATCTCGACCCCGGGGGGCAGTTCCATCCCGCCGACGGTTTGGTCGATGCGCGCAAGTTCCGCGGTCAGCGTCGCGCCGGGGGCAAGGTCCGCGCTGATGGTCTGCGTTTCCTTGGCGCCGATGCGGGTGATCGCGGTCGGCGCGGGCGCGGGCAGGATGTCGGTCACGTTGCTGATCGGCACCTGCGCGCCGGACTGGACGCGGACGCGCAAGCTCTCGAGATTTTCGAAATCGCGCTGCTCGGGCGGGTATCGCAGGACGATATCGACCTCTTCGTCGGCGAAATCCGGCAGATAGGTGCCAAGGCTGACCCCCGTAGTCAGCAGCTGGACCGAGGTGCCGATGCTGTCCATGTCCACGCCGTAACGCGCCGATTCCTCGCGGTCCACGGACAGGCGGATCTCGGGGTTGGGGCGGGGCGTGTCGTTCTGGATATCGACGAAGCTGCCCTGCGCCTTCATCAGGCGCTCGATCTCGGCGGCGGCAAGCTGCAGGACCTCGCGGCTGTCGGCAGAGACCTCGACCTGGACGGGACGCGCCTCGGCGGGGCCGGAAGCCGCGGCCTCGACCTGGATGCCCAGGCCCGGCACCTCGGACGCGGCCTGCCGCATGGCGTCGATCACCTCGCCGGACGGGGCGCGGGTCTGCCAATCCGTGAACTCGACCTGGATCTGGCCGATCACGTCGCTTGGCAGGCTGGAGCGTACGCGTTCCTCGACGCTGCCGATGGTGCGGGCATACACGCGGTCCACGCCGTCGATCTCGGTGACCCGCGCCTCGACCAGGCGGACCAGCCGATCGGATTCGCGCACCGACAGGTTGCCCGATGCGGTGATCTGGACCTGCGCGCGTTCGGCGTCAGTCTCGGGGAAGAACTCGACCCCGCGGCCAAGCTGGGCATAGGCGAAGACGACGCCCACCATCAGCGCGCAGGACAGCGCCAGCGTCAGGCCGGGACGCGCGATCGTCCAGCGCGACAGGCTGTTGATGACGGACGGCACCTCGTCGGGTTCATCCTCGGGCAGGCGGTCCTGCGCCTTGCCCAGCACGGTGCCGGTCACCGGCACGAAGATCAGCGCCATGATCAGGGACATGATCAGCGTCGCGATCATCGTGGCGGGCAGATAGAACATGAACTGCCCCGCCAGACCCGGCCAGAACAGCAGCGGAAAGAACACCGCCAGCGTCGTGGCGGTGGATGCGATGATGGGCCAGGCCATGCGCTGCGCGGCCATGCGGAAGGCGTCGCGCTTGCGATGACCCTGCGCGATCAGGCGTTCGCCCAGCTCGACCACGACGATGGCGCCATCGACCAGCATGCCCACCACCAGGATCAGCGAAAACAGCACGATGACGTTCAGCGTGAAGCCCAGTGCCCAGATGATCAGGATCCCCGACAGGAACGCGCCCGGAATGGCCACGGCCACCAGCATCGAGGCCCGCACGCCCAGGAACAGCACCGTCACCAGCATCACCAGGACGACCGCCGCGATGACGTTGTTCTGCAGGTCGGACAGCAGGTCCACCATTTCCTCGGACTGGTCGTTGAGAAAGCTGACCTGCACCTGCCCGGGCCAGTCGGCCGAGAGTTCGGCCACCGCCTGCCGGACGGCAGCGACGGTATCGATCACGTTGGCGCCCGCCGATTTGCGCACGTCGATGGCCAGCGCCGGCTGACCGTCGATACGGGCGAAGCTGGTCGCATCCTTGAAGGTCTGGCGCACCTGGGCCACATCCTGAACGCGCAGCACGGTATTGCCGTCGACCAGAACCGGGATCGACATGATCTCGTCCAGCTGCACCACCGTGCCCGGAATGGACACGGCCAGCCGACCCGCACCGTTGTCGAAGGACCCCGCGGCGATCAGCTGGTTGTTGGCCTGCACCGCCTGCGCCAGCTGGCCCGGCGCGATGCCATAGGTTTCAAGCGCGATCGGGTCGATCAAGACCTCCAGCTGATCCTCTCGGTCGCCGGTCAGATCGGCCTGAAGGACGCCGGATACCGTCTCGATCCGATCGGACAGATCGCGGCCCAACCGGATCAGGTCGCGTTCGGGAACCTGCCCCGACAGGGCGACCGTCAGGATGGGAAAGATCGACAGGTCGATCTCTCGCACGAAGGGGCCATCGGCGGCGGGCGGGATGTCGGGATCGGCGTCATCCGCCGCATCCTTGACCGACTTCTCGGCCTCGGCCTGATCGAAGCCCGGCTCGAACTCCAGCGTGACCGAGGCGAAACCCTCGGCGGCGACGGTCTTCATCTCTCGCAGGCCGTCCAGCGACTTCATCTGGCGTTCCAGCGGCTCGGCCAGCAGGGTCGCAGCATCCTCGGCGCTGACACCGCTATAAGTGACGTTGACGATGAAGATCGGGATATCGACCTCGGGCATCGATTCCTTGGGGATCGACTGATAGGCGATGAAACCCGACACCAGCAGCGCGACCATCATCAGGATGATCGTGCGGACGCGGGTGAAGGCGGCGGCGATGATCCCGTTCATCGCATCACTCCTGCACCGCGTCGCCGATCAGCGCGGCGGCATCGCTGGCGGCCATCTCGTCGCCCAGGACGCCGCGAAATTCGGGCGGCGTCTCCTCGACCCGCACGGCCTGCCCGTCGCTCAGCGCGCCCTGCGAGATGGTGACGATCCGCGCGACATCGGGCAGCCCCGTCACCCAGATCGCCTCGGCCTGCGCCTGCACGACATCGACGGGCAGAAACCGCAGATGTGCGCCATCCTCGGCCACGACGAAGACGCCGATGCGGCCCGCATCGTTCAGGCGGATCAGCGCAGGAGAGATGCGATGCGCGGTCCGTTCCTGCAGCGGAAGGCGCACTTTGGCGGCAAGGCCCGCAGGGGTGCGGCTGTCCGGATTGGCGACCTCCAGCTCGACCTTGAAGGTGCGCGTGTCGGGGTCCGCCACCGGAGAGATGAAGGTGACGCGGCCCTCGGCCATCCGGTCGTCCTGGAATTCCACATCGGCGGTCTGGTCCAGCGTGACGGCGGTAATCTCGGACTGGCGCACCTGTATCTCGACCTTGAGGGGGTCGTTGTTCACGATCTCCAGCACCTCGCCGCCCGATTGGACGAAGCTGCCGATCTCGACCGGGACATCGCTGACGATGCCGGTGATGGGCGCCGTCAGGTTGGTGTTCTGCAGCTCCAGCTCGGCGGCGCGCAGGTTCGCGCGGGCGCTTTCAAGCGCGGCAAAGCGGTTGCGTGCCTCGGCATCCGAGATCACGCCCCGGCCCTGCAGTTGCTCGGCAGCCTCGTAATCGCGTTCGGCGGCAGCAAGCTCGGCCCGGGCGCGGGCAAGGGTCGCCTCGCGGTCGTCGGCCGAGATGCGGCCCACCGGATCGCCCGCCTCGACCCGCGTGCCGACGCGCGCGACGTCTTCGATGATGCCGCCCGTGCGGGGGCGCAGGATGGATCGCTGGTTGGGGACGACATTGCCGAACAGCACGCTTTCGGGGCGGATCGTCTCGGCCCGGCTTTCGCTGGCGGCGACCTCGGGGGGTGGGATTTCGGCGGGGGCGGCCTGTTCGGGCGCCTCGCGGCCCAGCATTCCCCCGCCGATCCACAGCACGAGGAATGCAAGGATGCCCAGAAAGACGAGGGTCGATGATGAAAGCAAACGCCGCATTGTGATCCTGTCGTCGAAAACGGTCCGGCGGCAGTCGGATGCGGCATGGCTGCCGCGCGCGCCTTGGGGTCAGCTCAACAGATGGCGAAAGAGGTCCTGCCGGTCAATGAAATTGCCTGCGACATGGGCGCGCGAATGGTGGCCCGTGAGAGATTCGAACTCCCGACCGGCCCGGTGTAAACGGGACGCTCTACCACTGAGCTAACGGGCCATCCGCAGCGCGTGGCGCATGTCAAAAGCAAATTCGGCCGCGTTGCAAGTGCAAATTCGGCCCTATTCCAGCAGATATTCGCGCCCCCCGCGCAGCAGATGCACACGGCCCTGCCCCGCATCCCCATCCGATATCCGGTCCATCGGCAGCCCCAGCACCAGAAGGCGCAGCATCCGCAGCGTGATCCCATGGGTCAGGATCACCGCAGGCCCGTCGAGATCGCCAAGAAAGCTGCGGCAACGCCGTGCCAGGGCCTCGAACCCCTCGCCGTCGGGGCAGCGGTCGTACCAGGACAGGTCGTTCGTGAACAGATGGGGATGGTCGCGCCTCAGATCGGTCAGCAGTAGGCCGGCGAACGCACCGATGCCGATTTCGCGCAGCCGCTCGTCAGTGGTGAAGCCCGGTCCGAAGGCGATATCCGCGGTGGCCTGCGCTCGCCCCTGCGGGCTGCAGAAGCGCCGACCGGGAAGGCTGCGGACCAGCACGGCAAGCTTGTGGGCCTGGGCCACGCCCCGCGCGGTCAACGGTGCGTCCATGGCGCCCTGAAGACGGCCAGCACGGTTCCACGTCGTTTCGCCGTGGCGGATCAGATGAATGTCGGGAAAATCTGGAGCGGGTGAAGGGAATCGAACCCTCGTCGTAAGCTTGGGAAGCTTCTGCTCTACCATTGAGCTACACCCGCCTTGGCTGATCGCGTATCGCATGGCCGCGCCATCGTCAAGCGGCCTTTAGCGCAGTCCCATCTCGGCCAGGGCGGCCGCGATGGCGGGGGGCAGCGGCTCCTCGGCCTCGCGCCCTTCGGGCAGATCCTGCGGCGCATCCTCGGTCGCAAGATACCGCCAACCCTGGAACGGGCGGCGCGGCACGGCAGATACGCGCACCAGCTTGCGATCCAGCACGATTCCGCATCGTGCGATGCCGTCCTCGCCCTCGACGCGCTGCAGGTCCAGAATACGCTGACGTGCCAGCATGACGCCCTTGAACACCCAGAAGATCGAGCCACCATCCAGCAACTCGGCCTCGCGCTTGGGCCACATGCGGGTCACGTGACGCGCATTGCCCGTGCCGAAACGCTGCGCTTGCCAGGCGGCCAGATCCTCCGGCCCCTCGGCACCTACGCAAAGTTTCATCAGATTGAGAGATCCGCTCATGCAGATGATCTAGTCGCGCCCGGCCCGCTTCTCAAGCCGCGAAACGAAAAGGGGCCGCACCCTTGTGGGATGCGGCCCGCGATCATTCGCCTTGCGGCAGGATCACAGCTCGTCGAGCTTCTCGACGGCCTTTTCCAGTTCGTCCTTCGAGATGGTCTTCTCGGTCACTTCGGCCTTGTCGGCGATGTGATCGACGACCTTGTCCTCGAAGATCGGCGCGCGCAGCTGCTGCTGAGCCTGCTGGTTCTGCTGGATGAACTCGAAGAAGGCGCGTTCCTGACCCGGATACTGACGGGCAGCCTGCATCACGGCCTGCGTCATTTCCTGATCGGTCACGGTCACTTCGGCGTTCTGGCCGATCTCGGCCAGCAGCAGACCCAGGCGCACGCGGCGCTCGGCCAGCTTCTTGTGCTCGTCGGTGGGCTCGATATTGGCGTGATCGTGGCCCTGAACCTCGGGGTTCTCCTCGTGCCACAGCTGATGCGCGATCTGGGCGGCCTCGGCCTCGACCAGCGACGCGGGCAGGTCGAACTTCACCTTCTCGTCCAGCTGGTCCAACAGGCCGCGCTTCATGATGGCGCGCGAGGCACCGGCATATTCGGCTTCCAGACGCTCGGCGATCTGCTTCTTCAGGCCGTCGAGATCCTCGGCGCCGAACTTCTTGGCCAGCTCGTCGTCGATCTCGGCTTCCTTGGGGGCCTTAACGGCCTTCACCTTGCATTCGAAGGTGGCTTCCTTGCCGGCCAGATGCGCGGCACCGTATTCCTCGGGGAAGCTGACGGTGACGGTCACGTCTTCCTCGGCCTTGGCGCCGACCAGCTGATCCTCGAAGCCGGGGATGAAGCTGTTGGACCCCAGAACCAGCGGATAATCCTCGGCCTCGCCGCCTTCGAACGCTTCGCCGTCGACGAAGCCCTTGAAGTCGATCACGACCTGATCGCCGTCCTTGGCCTTGCTGCCCTTGCGACGGTCCTCGAAGTTCTGGGCCGATTTCGCCAGGTTCTCCAGCGCCTCGGTGATCGCGGCGTCTTCCGCCTCGACCTTCAGACGCTCGAGCTTCAGACCCGACAGATCGATCTCGGGGATCTCGGGCAGCTTTTCATAGGACACGTTGACGACGACGTCGTCGCCCTCTTTCCAGCTGTCGCCGTTTTCCATCTCGACCGCGGGCTGGGTCGCCGGGCGGTCGCCCGATTCCTCGAGGTGCTTGCGCAGCGCACCATCGACTGCTTCCTGCATGGCATCGCCAAGCACGCGCTGGCCGAACTGCTTCTTCAGCATGGCCATCGGGACCTTGCCCTTGCGGAAGCCCTTCATCTCGACTTCGGGCTGCGCCTCCTTGAGCTTGGCGTCGACCGTCTCGGCCAGTTCGGCGGCGGGCAGGGTGAACTGATAGCCCCGCTTCAGACCTTCGTTCTGGGTTTCCTTGACCTGCATCATCGTCCTCATAGAAAGAAGGGCCACCGGACCCGGCGGCCTGAGAATTTGGGCCGTTCTAGTCGTCGGGAACGGGCGCTGCAAGCAGATAGCGCGGGGGCCGCTGGAACAGCCCCGCTTATGGGCCTATGTTCCCCCCGAAACCACGGAGAAGCACATGTCCGATACCACCGCCCCCGAACCCCGGCTGACATCGCTTGCCCATGGCGGAGGCTGCGGCTGCAAGATCGCCCCCGGCGTGCTGTCCGGCCTGTTGCGCGGCAGTGCCGCCCTGCCCGTCCCGCCCGAACTGCTGGTCGGGATCGAAACCTCGGACGATGCCGCCGTCTACAGGCTGAACGACGAACAGGCGCTGGTCGCGACCACCGATTTCTTCATGCCCGTCGTGGACGATCCGCATGATTTCGGCCGCATTGCCGCGACGAACGCCATCAGCGACGTCTATGCGATGGGGGCCACGCCGATCTTCGCGCTGGCCGTGGTGGGCATGCCCATCAACGCCCTCTCTCACGAGACCATCGGCAAGATCCTCGATGGCGGGGCATCCATCTGCCGCGAGGCGGGGATTCCCATCGCCGGCGGCCATACCATCGATTCGGTCGAACCGATCTATGGCCTGGTGGCGATCGGCATCGTGCATCCCGACCGCATCGCTAAGAACGCCGCTGCGCGGTCGGGCGATGTCGTGATCCTGGGCAAGCCGCTTGGCGTGGGCGTCATGTCGGCGGCCCTGAAGAAGGGCCAGCTGAGCGACGAGGACTATGCCCGCATGATCGAGGTCACGACCCGGCTTAACCGCCCCGGTCCCGATCTGGCCGCCCTGCCCGGCGTTCACGCCATGACCGACGTGACGGGCTTTGGCCTTGGCGGGCATGCGCTGGAAATGGCGCGCGGTTCGGGTTGCAACATCCATGTGAACTGGCCCGCCGTGCCACGCCTGCCCGGCATCGACGACCTGATCGCCGCGGGCAATGTCACCGGCGCATCGGGGCGGAACTGGGACAGCTATGGCAGCGGCGTCGCCCTGCCCGACGGCTTTGCCGATGCCGATCGCGCGCTGCTGACCGATCCGCAGACCAGCGGCGGGCTGATGGTCGCCTGCGCCCCCGAAGCCGCGGACGAGGTTCTGGCCATCTTCGCGCGCCACGGGTTCGACGCCGCCACCGCGATCGGGCGCGTCGGCGACAAGACCGACCAGCCCCGCGTCCGGCTGGACTGAGCGCGCATGCGGTGAACCTCAGCCGAGGTTCACCAGCCGATCCATGCGGCCCGCAAGCTCGTGATTGTGGGTCGCGATCAGCGCCGACAGCCCCGTTTCCCGCACCAGATCCATCAGCACGCCGAACACCTTGTCCGAGGTTTCGGGATCCAGGTTGCCCGTGGGTTCGTCCGCCAGAAGCAGCGCGGGCGCGTTGGCCAGCGCCCGACAGAAGGCCACGCGCTGCTGTTCGCCGCCCGACAGTTCGGCGGGGCGGTGATCCGCGCGATGGGACAGCCCCACCCGCGACAACAGATCGGCGGCGCGTGCCTGCGCATCGCGGGCGGGCACGCCATCGGCCAGCTGCGGCAGGACGATGTTCTCGGCCGCGCTGAATTCGGGCAGCAGGTGATGGAACTGATAGATGAAGCCCAGCTGGCGACGGCGCGCCTCGGTCCGGGCGCGGTCGGGCAGTCCCGTCATGTCGCGCCCGTCCAGCCAGACCTGCCCGCTGTCGGGCGTGTCCAGCAGTCCCGCGATATGCAGCAGCGTCGATTTTCCCGACCCCGAAGGCGCGACCAGGGCCACGACCTCGCCGCGGGCGACGTTCAGGTTCAGGTTCGACAGGACCTCGACCGGGGCCGGACCGTCCGCGTTGTAGGTCTTGGCGATCCCTTCCAGGCGCAACACGTCACTCATAGCGCAGGGCCTCCACCGGGTTCATGCGCGCGGCACGGCGCGCGGGAAAGATCGTGACGACGAAGGACAGCGTCAGCGACAGGGCGATGGCCCGGAACAGATCCCAGGCCCGCAGCTCGGCCGGCAGGCGATAGATGCCCCGGACCTCGGGCTGCCATGCGCCGCCATTCGTCAGCGAATTGAGCACCGACATGATGTTCTCGACGTTCAGCGCCAGGGCCACGCCCAGAACCACGCCCATTATCGTGCCTATGACGCCCGTGAACGCCCCGCAGAGGAAGAAGACCCGCAGCACCGACCCCTCGGTCAGGCCCATCGTGCGCAGGATGCCGATGTCGCGACCCTTGTTCTTGACCAGCATGATCAGCCCCGACGTGATGTTCATCGACGCGATCAGCACCAGAACCGACAGGATCACGAACATCACGTCATCCTCCATGTCCAGGGCCGACAGGAAGCTGCCCGACGCGTCGCGCCAGCTCCAGACCTGGGCGCCGACGCCCGCCGCCTGCAGCAGGGGCACCGTCAGCTCGTCGACATTCTCGGGGTCGGCCACGAAGACCTCGATCTCGTCCACGACGCCCTCGCGGTTGAAATAGCTCTGCGCCTCGGCCAACGGCATGTAGATGCGCGTGCGGTCGATGTCGTAGCGGCCCGCGCTGAAGATGTAGGTCACCTCGTAGGCCTTGACCCGTGGCGTGGTGCCAAAGGCCGTGCGCGCGCCTTCGGGCGCGATCAGCCGGACACGGTCGCCGATCTCCAGCGCCAGTTCGCGCGCCATGCCCGCACCGATGGCGATGCCTTCGTCGAAGCGGCCGATATCGCCCTGGGCGGTCTCGGGATCGACGATGCGCGGCATGGCGGCCATGTCGCCCGCGGAAATGCCGAAGACCTCGGCCACGTTCGATGCGTCGTTGGCGCTGGCCATGACCTGACCCTTGACCACGGCGGCGGTACGCTCGACCCCCGCGACATCGGCAAGGCGCGCGGACATCGCCTCGTAATCCTCGATCCGGCCTGCGCTGACATAGGTCTCGCCGGTGATCTCGTTCTCGATCCGGTTTGGGACCATGTAGACCGAGGTATGGGCATTCGCCCCCAGGATCGTGTCCACGAATTCGGCCCGGAAGCCCGACCGCACGGCAAGCGTCGCGATCAGCGCCATCACCCCGAGCGCAATGCCGATCAGGCTGATCCAGGTCATCACGCTGACGCCCCCCTCGGCGCGTCTTGCCCGAAGATATCGCCATGCGATCATGAATTCATAGCGTGAGAAGGGTCGCGTTCCGGCCATTGCATCCGCCCGTTGTCAAACTGCGCCGGACCCTGACCGCAGGGCGGGCGAATATCAAGCCGACATCGCCGTGAGTTGCCGTCTTGCGGCACCCGCGCGGTGGTGCCACAACGGCGGAATGCCGAAACCTACCACCGTATTCACCTGCACTGCCTGCGGCGCGACCCACAAGAAATGGGCCGGACGCTGCGATGCCTGCGGCCAATGGAACACCATCGTCGAGGAGACGCCCCTGTCGCAGGGTCCGGGCCGCGGCCTGGGCGCGGTCAAGGGCCGTGCCATCCCGCTGACGAACCTGCAGGCGACCGAGGCCCCGCCCCCGCGCTTCAACGCGGGCATAGGAGAGCTGGACCGCGTGCTGGGCGGCGGCCTCGTGCCGGGATCGGCCCTGCTGGTCGGCGGCGATCCGGGCATCGGCAAATCGACCCTGCTGCTGCAGGCCGCCGCCGCATTCTCGCAGGCCGGCAAGAGCGCGATCTACATCTCGGGCGAGGAAGCGAGCGCGCAGGTCCGGATGCGCGCGCATCGGCTGGGGCTGACCGACGCCCCCATGCAGCTGGGCGCCGAGACGAACCTGCGCGACATCCTGACGACGCTGGACGCGGAACGCCCCGATGTCGCGGTGATCGATTCGATACAGACGCTGTGGTCGGACACGGTGGATTCCGCGCCGGGCAGCGTGTCGCAGGTTCGCGCGTCGGCGCATGAGCTGGTGACCTTCGCCAAGCGGCGCGGCGTGGCCGTGATCCTTGTCGGCCACGTCACCAAGGAAGGCCAGATCGCAGGCCCCCGCGTAGTCGAACACATGGTCGATACCGTTCTCTACTTCGAGGGCGAGCGCGGGCACCAGTTCCGCATCCTGCGCAGCGTCAAGAACCGCTTCGGCCCCGCGGGCGAGATCGGCGTCTTCGAGATGACCGGCGCGGGCCTGGCCGAGGTCACGAACCCCTCGGCGCTGTTTTTGTCCGAACGCGGGCAGCCCGTCGCGGGCAGCGCCGTCTTCGCGGGAATCGAGGGCACCCGCCCCGTCCTGACCGAGGTGCAGGCGCTGGTCGCGCCATCGACGCTGGCCAGTCCGCGCCGGACGGTCGTGGGGCTGGACAGCGGACGGGTCAGCACGATCCTTGCCGTGCTCGAGGCGCGCTGCGGCATCCCCTTCGCGGGGCTGGACGTGTTCCTGAACGTCGCGGGCGGCATGAAGGTCGTCGAACCGGCCGCCGATCTTGCCATCGCGGCGGCGCTTTTATCCGCACGAGAAGACAGCGCATTGCCCCCCGAAGCGGTGCTTTTTGGCGAAATCAGCCTGTCAGGCGCCCTGCGCCCCGTCGCGCAGGCGGAAAATCGGTTGAAAGAAGCGCAGAAACTTGGTTTCACACAAGCGATTTTGCCCGACGCCACCAAGGTCGAGGGCAGCGACAACGAACGGGGCGGTATGGGATTTCGCAGAATAGCGGACCTGACCGGCTTCGTGGGCGAGGTATTCGGCGCCGGCTGAACCGCCTGCAATACGATGAACAACCGGCGCGAGGACAGTACATATGGACGGTTTCACGATCATCGACGCGGTGGTGGCCGGCGTCATCATCCTATCGGCGATCCTTGCGTGGTCTCGCGGCTTCGTGCGCGAATCGCTGGCGATCCTCGGCTGGATCGCGGCCGCCATCCTGGCATTCCTGTTCGCGCCCACCGTGCGCCCGATGATCGCGCAGATCCCGGTGCTGGACCGCTTCATGGGCGACAGCTGCGAACTGGCGACCATCGCGGGCTTTGCCGTGGTCTTCGCGCTGGCGCTGGTCGTCTTCTCGATCATCACGCCGCTCTTTTCCTCGGTCGTGCAGCGTTCGGCGCTTGGCGGCGTGGACCAGGGCATGGGCTTCCTGTTCGGCGTGGCGCGCGGCATCCTGCTGGTGGCGATCGCCTTCATCATTCATGACCGCGTGATGACCAGCCAGGAACTGGCCATCGTCGAGCAGTCGCGCTCGGCCCAGGTGTTCGAACGCCTGCGCGGTTCGATGGACGAACAGCTGCCCGAGGACGCGCCCGGTTGGATCGTCACCCGCTACGAGCAGATGGTCCGCGCCTGCACCGCCGATGCGCCCGCACCTGCCGCAACGGCACCCGCTTCGAACTGATTTTCGGCAACCTGCACGGGTTGCAACGGAAAGATGACGAAAAAACGCCCTCGCCCATCGGCGGGGGCGTGACTTTATGGGATGATGGCACTACACCACCCGCGACAGCCCCCAGCCATCAGGACGTGCCGATGCAACCCTTTCTGGCCCATCCCTTCGATTCCGATCGCCTGCATGAAGAATGCGGGATCTTCGGTGCGATAGGTGTCGCCGATGCCTCGAACTTCGTCGCGCTCGGCCTGCATGCTCTTCAGCATCGCGGGCAGGAAGCAGGCGGAATAGTGGCCTTCCACCCAGAATACGGTTTCAACAGCGCACATCGCTTCGGCTATGTTCGCGACAATTTCACGAAACCCGACGTGATGGAGACCCTGCCCGGCCAGCTTGGCATCGGGCATGTGCGTTATTCGACCGCCGGGACCAAGGCCGCGACGGCGATCCGCGACGTGCAGCCCTTCTTCGGCGAATTCTCGATGGGCGGTTGCGCCATCGCCCATAACGGCAACATCACGAACGCCGCCGCCCTGCGCCGCGAACTGATCGAACGCGGCAGCATCTTCCAGTCCAGCAGCGACAGCGAATGCATCATCCACCTGATGGCGCGGTCGATCCAGCGCAACATCCCCGAACGGATGAAGGACGCGCTGCGCCGGGTCGAAGGCGCATTCAGCGTCATCGCCATGACCCGCACCAAGCTGATCGGCGTTCGCGACCCCCTGGGCGTGCGTCCGCTGGTCCTGGGCCGCGTGGGCGATGACGGCTATGTCCTTGCGTCCGAAACCTGCGCGCTGGACATCATCGGCGCCGAGTTCGTGCGAGAGATCGATCCCGGCGAAATGGTCGTGATCTCGAAGGGCCAGGTCGAAAGCTCGCGCCCCTTCGGTCCTTCGACCGGGCGCTTCTGCATCTTCGAACATGTCTATTTCTCGCGGCCCGACAGCATCATCGGCGGGCGTTCGGTCTATGAGACGCGCCGTCAGATCGGCGTGGAACTGGCCCGCGAAGCCCCCATCGAGGCCGACCTCGTCTGCCCGGTTCCCGACAGCGGCACCCCCGCGGCGATCGGTTTTGCGCAGGAATCGGGCATTCCCTACGGCATGGGGATCATCCGCAACCAGTATATGGGCCGGACCTTCATCGAACCGTCCGAGCAGATCCGCAACATGGGCGTCCGCCTGAAGCTGAACGTGAACCGCGCGCTGATCGCGGGCAAGCGCGTCGTGCTGGTGGATGACAGCGTCGTGCGCGGCACGACCAGCCGCAAGATCAAGGACATGATCCTGGATGCCGGCGCGGCCGAGGTGCATTTCCGCATCGCCTCGCCCCCCACCGCATGGCCCTGCTTCTACGGCGTGGACACCCCCGACCGCGAGAAGCTGCTGGCCGCGAACATGACCCCGGACGAGATGCGCCAGTGGATCGGCGTTGACAGCCTGTCCTTCGTGTCGCTCGACGGTCTCTATCGCGCCGTGGGCGAGGCCGAGGGTCGCAACGCGAAATGCCCGCAATATTGCGATGCCTGCTTCTCGGGGGATTACCCGGTCGCACCCTTCGACCAGCTGGAACGCGGCTTCACGATGAAGCCCGGTTCGGAAACCGCCAAGAAGGTCGCGGCAGAGTAACTCAGCCCACGATCCGTTCCAGCGGGTCGTAATGGGCGGAGGTGCTGTCCCAGATCAGATCGATCAGGCTGTCGGGTTTGTAGCGCATTCCCGACAGTTCATCCCGGTCCACCCACCGGAACCGGTTCACCACCCCATCGGGATCTTCCAGAACGACACCCGAACCGCCCGTCAGGACGGCGCGGAAATGCAGT
This sequence comes from Paracoccus sp. C2R09, assembly GCF_018860625.1. Lineage (GTDB taxonomy): Bacteria > Pseudomonadota > Alphaproteobacteria > Rhodobacterales > Rhodobacteraceae > Paracoccus. The sequence goes on along the minus strand of NZ_JAHKQB010000029.1, from coordinate 422,441 downwards.
TCGATCTGGTGGAAACCGCTTTGCGGATCGTGGAACTCGTTCACGAGGAAGGGCGGACCGATCGCGATATCAAGCCCGGTTTCCTCGTGGATCTCGCGCGCGAGGTTCCGGGTCAGCGACTGTCCACGCTCGACGCCGCCACCGGGCAGGCACCACAGGTCGGACCGCTCGCCCGGATAGGCGTTCACCATCAGCACCCGGCCCTCGTGCAGGATCGCGGCGCGAACCGCGATCCGGGGCCGGGCCAGGGTCATTGCGTGATCCGGTTGGCATGCCCCATCTTGCGACCGGGCCGGGCATCGCCCTTGCCATAGAGATGCAGCTGAACCCGCGGTTCGGCCAGCAGCGACGGCACGCGGGCCATGTCGTCACCGATCAGGTTTTCCATCACCACGTCGGCGTAACGCTTGCCATCGCCAAGCGGCAGGCCCGCCACCGCGCGGATATGCTGTTCGAACTGATCGACCGCACAACCGGCCTGCGTCCAGTGGCCGGAATTGTGGACCCTCGGCGCGATCTCGTTGACGATCAGCCCGTCGGCGGTGACGAACAGCTCGACCCCCAGAACGCCGACATAATCCAGCGCATTCGCGATCTGCGCGGCCATCAGAACCGCATCGGTCGTGACGCGGGCGGGCTGGCCGCAAGGCACGGTGGTCGTGCGCAGGATGCCGCCCTCGTGGACGTTCAGGCCCGGATCGAAGGCCGCGACCTGCCCATCCGCCCCGCGTGCGATGATGACGCTGATCTCGGCGGTGAAATCGACGAAGCCTTCCAGGACCGATGCCGCGCCGGTCCATTCCGCAGGACCGTCGCCGATGCGGACCTGTCCCTTGCCGTCATAGCCCATGCGGCGCGTCTTCAGGATCGACGGGCGTCCGATCCGTTCGATCGCCCCGTCCAGCGCGGCCTCGTCGGGGACATCCGCGAAGGGGGCCGTGCGCAGGCCGATCTGCTGAAGGAAGTTCTTTTCGGTCAGCCGGTCCTGGGAAACCGCAAGCGCGCGACGGTTGGGCCGGATCGGGCGCAGGCTCTCCAGCAGATCCAGCGCCGAGGTGGGCACGTTCTCGAATTCGTATGTGATGACATCGACGGATTCGGCGAAGGCACGCAGGGCGGCCTCGTCCTCGTAAGGGGCACGCGTCACGCGCCATGCCACGTCGCCCGCGATGCTGTCGCCCGGCTCGTAGATATGGCAGCGCAGCCCCAAGCGGCTGGCCGCGACGGACAGCATGCGGCCCAGCTGACCGCCGCCAAGGATGCCGATGGTGCGGATCTCAGTCATCGGAGGGCTCCTCGGGGATCGAGGCCGACAGCGCATCGCGCCATGCATCCAGCCGCGCGGCCAGATCGTCGTCCGATACCGCCAGGATCCCTGCCGCCATCAGGCCCGCATTGGCCGCGCCCGCCGCACCGATGGCCATGGTCGCCACCGGAAAACCCTTGGGCATCTGCAGAATGGAATAGAGCGAATCGACACCCGACAGCGCGCGCGTCTGGACCGGCACGCCGATGACCGGCACGCGGGTCTTGCTGGCCATCATCCCCGGCAGATGGGCCGCGCCGCCCGCACCCGCGATGATCACCTTCAGCCCGCGCGACACGGCGGTCTTGCCGTAATCCCACAGCCGGTCGGGGGTGCGATGGGCACTGACGATCTTCGTCTCGTAGGGGATCGCAAGCTCGTCCAGAATGGCCGCAGCCTCGCGCATCGTCGACCAGTCAGACTGGCTGCCCATGATGATTCCGACCGAAATTTCCATCGCCAATTCCCCGTGCGTTTGCCTGTGCACGCCATAGCGCGCCGGGCCCCTGCCCGCAATCAGGCGATGATGTCGGGGGTCAGTTCGTCTTCCAGCCGGGCAATGCGATCCTTCAGGATCAGTTTCTGTTTCTTCAGACGCTGGATGGACAGCGTGTTGATCAGCGCCTGCCCCTGAAGGGCGGCGATCGCCTCGTCCAGATCCCGATGCTCGAAGCGCAATGCCGCAAGGCGGGCGCGCACGATCTCTTCGTGGTTCATGGAATGCTGCATGTTCATGGGGCGTCTCGGCATGGCTTGATGCTGTGTTGCCCGATCATACCCGTTTGCCGTCCGCCTGTTAACAGTTCTTGCACGATATGCGTGGAAAACGGTGCAGATGCGCCACGGGCTTGCGCGGATGGGATCGCGCGCACATATTGGAATGCGAAGGGGTCGCCGCCACGGGGCCCCGGACGACCAGTCGCTTAACCGCAAAGGGCTGACATGACCAAGATATCACTGGGCTCGCATCCCTATCTGCTGGGTTTCGACCAACTTGAACGCATGGCCGAACGCGCTGCCAAGGGGTCCGAAGGGTATCCGCCCTACAATATCGAACATATCGCGCCCGACGGTTTTCGCATCACGCTGGCCGTGGCCGGTTTCGCGGATCCCGACCTTGCCGTCACCACCGAGGACCGCCAGCTGGTAATCCGGGGCCGCATGCCCGAAAGCGACGGCGAACGCGTGTTCCTGCACCGGGGCATCGCCTCGCGGGCGTTCCAGCGCAGCTTCGTTTTGGCCGACGGGGTCGAGGTCGTTTCCGCCTCGATGGAGAACGGGCTTCTGAACATCGATCTGAAGCGCGTCCAGCCCGAGCAGGTCGTCCAGACCATTCCGATCAGCCGCAAGTAAGGGGGCCAATCATGGACCATGAATTCGATTTCGGCGAAACGAAACAGATCGTCTATGTCCGCGAGGTCGCGGCCGAGACGCTACCCGACGACGTTCGCGAACAACTGGGCGACGTCACCTCGATGTATGCCGTCCACGACACGGATGGCGAACGACTGGCGCTGGTCACGGACCGCAAGATGGCCTTCATGCTGGCCCGCCAGAACGAGCTGAGCCCGGTCAGCGTTCACTGACCCGCATCGGGCGCGTATCGCATGAAGGCGAATGCGCGCCCGTCCGGCGACCAGCAGGGCACATTGATGCTGCCCTGCCCGCCAAACAGGCATAGAAGCCTGCGCCGGTCGCCGCCATCGGGCGACATCGCCCACAACTCGACATCCCTGTCCCTCGGGTGCCCCTGCGTTCCGGGCGCGTATGACAGATAGAGGACGTGGCCCCCGCAGGGCGAGGGATGCGGAAACCAGTTCACCCGCTCATCGCGAAAGACGGGTGCGGCCTCGGTTCCGTCGGCCCGCATCTTCCAGATCTGGGCATGTCCGGTCGCATCCGAATTGAACCACACCCATTCCCCGCAGGCCGAAAAGTCCGGTCCGTCGTGGTGGCCCGGCCAGTCGGTCAGCACAGCCTCGGACCCTGTCGCGGTATCGAGGACGGCGACGCGCACGACCCGGTCGCCACCCCTGACGCAGGCATAGGTGATGCGCGCGCCGTGCGCCCCGTGCCACCAGCTGGGCCGCGGCAGATCGACGGGTCGGCAGCCTTCCGGTCCCAGGACATGCATCCCCGCGCCCGTCCCGTCATGGGCCGAGAAGACGATGCGTCCGTCGGGCAGAAATCCATGGTCGTTGTTGCAGCGCTCGGACGTGCCGCGCGGGATCGGGGTCAGGCCCGTCGCATCGGCCCGCCACAGTCCCCCGTCGCCATTGACCAGGAACCGGCCATCGGGATGCCAGTTCGGTGCCTCGATCAGCCGATCGGTCCGCAGGATCACCTGAACGGCACCCGTCTGCATGTCGTAGGTCTCGAGCGAGCTGCGCCAGTTCATGCCCGACGCTCTCTCATCAGGATCCAGCGCAGGGCCAGGATCGACAGGATCGTCGCGAAGACCCCGACCTGATACCCGAGCGCGTGGTTCAGCGCCTGCGGATAGCCGTCCTGCTGCAGGCGCACGAAGAACAGCCCCGACACGATGGCGATGCCGATCGCCGCGCCGACCTGCTGCAGCGCCTGCATCGTGCCCGTGGCGGCCCCCGCGATCCGTCCGGGCACGTCGCGCAGCACCAGCTGGAACAAAGGAGAGATCGCGAGCCCCATCCCCAGCCCGTTGATCGCAAGGGGCGGTGCGAAGGTCCACAGATGCAGATCGGCGGGCGGATTGCCGACCATGTGGCGCAACCATGTCATGCCGCACAGCAGGATGCCCGCCCCCAGGGCGATCCGGCCGGGAATCCACCGTGTTCCGAACCGGCCGGTGATGTAACTGCCCGTCATTACCCCAAGCGGAAACGGCGCCGTTGCCAGCCCCGATTGCAGCGGCGTGAAGTCGAACCCGGTCTGCAGGTATATCGCATAGACGAGGAACATCCCCGGAATGGCCGAGAAATGCAGCATGACGATCAGGATCCCGCTGAGGAAACCGCGATCCTTCAACAGCATCACCGGCAGCAGCTGCTCTCGTCCCTGCCGTTCCAGCGACGCCTGACGGCGCAGGAACAGGGCGGCGACGGGCAGCGTCAGGGCCAGGGCGGCGATGGTCCAGGACGGCCAGCCCAGCAGCGGCCCCTCGACCACGGGCAGCACCACCAACGAGATCGCGCTGGCAAAGAGGAAGACCCCCAGCCAGTCGATGCGCATCGCGCTTTCGGGGATCAGACGGGGAATGAGGCGCAATCCGCCCAGAACCACGATGATCCCGAAGGGCAGGTTCACCAGGAAGATGGGGCGCCAGTCCAGCCCCCACAAGTCCACGGTGATCAGCAGACCGCCCAGCAGCGGCCCGGTCACGGCGCCCAGGCTGATGATCACGCCGGCAAGCGCGAAGGCGCGGGCCTTCTCCTCGGGGCGGAAGATGACATGCATGATCGCCATGACCTGCGGCACCATCATCGCGCCGCCCACGCCCTGCAACGCGCGCGAGGCGATCAGCACCTCGACATTCGGGGCAAAGCCGCACAATGCGGATGCCAGGGTGAACATCGTCACCCCCCACAGGAACAGCCGCCTGCGCCCCAGCTTGTCCCCGAAGCGACCGCAAGGCAGCAGGCCCACCGCGAAGGTCATCACATAGGCCGCCGAGATCCATTCGATCTGGGTTTCCGATGCCTGCAACGCGTCGCGTATCGACGGCAGCGCCACGTTGACGATGCTGACATCGATCAGGTTCATGAAATTGCCCATCAGCAGCAGCACCGTGGCTGCCCATGGGTTCGGCGTCTTCTCGGGTATGGCAGTCATCGGATCCCCGTCAGGTCGCATGGGCAACCCGCCCTGCCTTCGGGGGTTCCCTTCCAACGAAAAAGGCCCCGGCTGATGCCGGGGCCCCGTCTTTGATCAGCGGATCACGAGAGGCCGATCAGGCCCATCGCTTCCAGCTTCAGCAGGACCTGATGCGCGGCACCGTCGACGTCGATATCGGTGGTGTCGATGCTCAGCTCGGGGTTCTGCGGTTCCTCGTAGGGATCCGAGATGCCGGTGAACTCCTTGATCTTGCCTTCGCGTGCCAGCTTGTACAGACCCTTGCGGTCACGACGCTCGCATTCCTCCAGCGGGGTCGCGACATGGATCTCGACGAACGCGCCACCGGCCTCGACCATCTCGCGCACGGCGCGGCGGGTCGCGGTATAGGGGGCGATCGGCGCGCAGATCGCGATGCCGCCGTTCTTCGTGATCTCCGACGCGACATAGCCGATGCGCTTGATGTTGATGTCGCGGTGTTCCTTGCTGAAGCCAAGCTCGCTCGACAGGTGCTTGCGGACGACATCGCCATCCAGCAGCGACACGGGACGACCGCCCATCTCCATCAGCTTGACCATCAGCGCGTTGGCGACGGTCGACTTGCCCGAACCCGAAAGGCCGGTGAAGAAGACGGTGAAGCCCTGCTGGGCGCGCGGCGGCGAGGTGCGGCGCAGCTGCTGCACGACCTCGGGGAAGCTGAACCATTCCGGAATGTCCAGGCCTTCGCGCAGACGGCGACGCAGTTCGGTACCCGAGATGTTCAGGACGGTCACGCCCTCTTCGATCTCATCCGCCGGTTCGTACTGGGCGCGCTCCTGCACATAGACCATGTGCTTGAAGTCGACCATCTCGACGCCGATCTCGTCCTGATACTTGCGGAACAGGTCCTGCGCGTCATAGGGGCCGTAGAAATCCTCGCCGGCGCTGTTCTTGCCGGGGCCGGCATGGTCGCGGCCGACGATGAAGTGCGTCACGCCGTGGTTGGCGCGGATCAGGCCGTGCCAGACAGCTTCGCGCGGACCGGCCATGCGCATGGCAAGGTTCAGCAGCGACAGGTTGGTCGTGGCGGCCGGATACTTGTCCAGCACTGCCTCGTAGCAGCGGACGCGCGTGAAATGGTCCACATCGCCCGGCTTCGTCATGCCGACGACCGGATGGATCAGCAGGTTGGCCTGGGCCTCGCGCGCGGCGCGGAAGGTCAGTTCCTGGTGGGCGCGGTGCAGCGGGTTGCGCGTCTGGAAGGCGACGACGCGGTTCCAGCCCAGCTTCTTGAAGAAGGTGCGCAATTCGTTCGGCGTGTTGCGACGGGCACGGAAATCGTAATGCGTCGGGGTCTGCAGACCCTTGACCGGGCCGCCCAGATAGACCGGACCCGCGACGTTGTGCAGATAGTTCACGGCCGGATGCGCCAGGTCGTCCGCACCGAAGACCTTCTCGGCCTCCAGCGACTTGTTCGGGACCCATTTGTCGGTCACCGACATGATGGCCAGGATGACGCCTTCCTGGTCGCGCAGCGCGATGTCGGTGCCGGGGGCCAGCCCTTCGGCGAACTTCTCGGACACGTCCAGGTTGATGGGCATCGGCCACAGCTGCCCCGAGGTCAGGCGCATGTCGCTGACGACGCCGTCGTAATCGGCCTCGGTCAGGAAACCCTTGAGCGGGTTGAAGCCGCCATTCATCAGCAGTTCCAGATCGCAGATCTGGCGCGGGGTCAGATCCCAGCTGGGCATGTTGCCGGCTTCGTCCTTCAGGGCGGCGGCGGCGTCAGCCGAGACGTAGAGCTCGGGGATCGGGGACTGGTTGGGATGCGTCATGTCTCGGAACTCGAGGTGGTTGCGGATATATGCGAAATCGCGCGGGCCGTCGGTCCACGCTACGCCATGACCATTAGACGTGCGGAAACCGATATTCAAGTCTGGGAAAACGCTTTTCGCGAAACTTCGCCGGCGCAATACCGTCAAGGCACCCGGCATGTGTCCATGCAACCACAAGGGGCAGGACATCGCTGCCCTGCCCCTTCGTCATGTCGTGGTGACGGGTTCAGTGGATCGAAGCGACCAGCGGTTCCGGCGCGACCTCGACCTCGCCTTCGGCGGCCAGGAAATGCTCGGCGTCCAACGCGGCCATGCAGCCCATCCCGGCGCTGGTCACCGCCTGGCGATAGACGTGATCGGTCAGATCGCCCGCTGCAAAGACACCCGGGATCGAGGTCCGCGTGCTGCCCGGCTCGACCTTCACATAGCCCCCGTTGTGCAGTTCCAGCTGGTCGACCACCAGTTCCGAGGACGGCGCATGGCCGATGGCCACGAAGACGCCATCCGCCGCGATTTCGCGCGTCGTGCCGTCCTTGGTCGATTTCAGCAGCGCTCCGTTCACGCCCATCGGATCTTCGGCCCCGTGAACCTCGACCAGTTCGTGGTCCCAGATCACCTCTGCCTTGGGGTTCTTGAACAGCCGATCCTGAAGGATCTTCTCGGCGCGCAGGCTGTCGCGGCGATGGACCAGCGTCACCTTGCTGGCGAACTTCGTCAGGAACAGCGCCTCTTCGACGGCGGTGTTGCCGCCGCCGATCACCAGCACCTCGCGGTTGCGATAGAAGAAGCCGTCGCAGGTCGCACAGGCGCTGACGCCAAAGCCCTTGAACTTCTCCTCGGACGGCAGGCCCAACCAGCGCGCCTGCGCCCCGGTCGCAAGGATCACCGCATCCGCCGTCACGACACGCCCGCTGTCGCAGGTCGCGGTGAAGGGGCGCTTCTGCAGGTCCAGTTCGGTCACCAGGTCGGTCACGATTTCGGCACCCATCGCGCGGGCATGCTCTTCCATCTTCACCATCAGCTCGGGGCCCTGGATCTCGGTCTCGCCGGGCCAGTTCTCGACTTCGGTGGTGATGGTCAACTGTCCGCCGGGCTGCATCCCCTGGATCAGCATCGGTTCCAGCATCGCGCGCGATGCATAGACGGCGGCAGTATAGCCTGCCGGGCCGGATCCGACGATCAAAACTTTCACATGGCTGCGTTCGGTCATCTTGCGCCTCATTCCCGCTTTGTGCATGAGGTAGTCCCTCCGGAGCGTAACTGCAACGCATCCCGGACCTGCTGCATATTCAGAAAGAATGTTGCGCGGACCGGCTGCCCATTGTAGTTTCCGGCAACGCCTGAATTGAATACAAGAAAGAGCAGCATGGCCGGCGCCAAACTGGACGACATCGACCGCAAGATCCTGGCCGAACTACAGGCCGACGGCCGAATGACCAATGTCGAACTGGCGCGCCGCGTCGGCATCTCTGCGCCCCCCTGCCTGCGCCGCGTCCGCGCGTTGGAGGAGCTGGGCTATATCCGCGGCTATCACGCCGATATCGATGCGCGCGAACTGGGCTTCGAGGTTCAGGTCTTCGCGATGGTGCGTCTGGCGCAGCAATCCGAACGCGACCTGTCGGCATTCGAGGCCTGCGTCCAGGACTGGCCGCTGGTCCGGGAATGCCACATGCTGAACGGCGAGATCGACTTCATCCTGAAATGCGTCTCGCCCGATCTGTCCACCTTCCAGCGTTTTCTGACCGAGAAGCTGACCGCCGCGCCGAACGTGGCCAGCGTCAAGACCTCGCTCGTGATCCGCGGGGCCAAGGACGAACCTTCGGTCCCCTTCGAGGTGGTCGAGGAACGCATCCGCGACGCCAGCTGATTCGTCACGGCGCCAGCGCGATGGCCGAGATCAGGCGACCGTAATCCGCCTGCCCCTCATGCGTCGATCTGCGATAGCTGAAGAAGCGATCCGGATCGGCATAGGTGCAATGGCGCGACCATTCGGCCATGACCCCCGCCTCGCGCAGGCGCATCAGGCCGAATGCAGGCAGATCGAACATCGGTCGCCCGTTCGGACCGCCCGCGAAGAAACGCTGATGGGCGGGGTCGTCGGACAGGAACTCGTCCATGAACTCGTCCCCGACCTCGTAATTCGCCTGAGAGATCGAGGGCCCGATCACCGCACGGATATCCGTGGCGCCGATCGCGCGCATCGCATCCACCGTCGCCTCGATCACGCCGCCGATGGCCCCGCGCCAGCCCGCATGACAGGCACCCACGACGCCCGCCCTGGCATCCGCGAACAGGATCGGCTGACAATCGGCCGTCAGCACCGCCAGCGCCACATCGGGGCGCGCAGTGACGATCCCGTCCGCCTGGATGTCGCGCGTGGCGACCGGATCGGCGGCATCGTCCAGCGTGACGACATCGGCCGAATGGATCTGCTTGACCGTCGCAAGGCCCGTATCCGGCACCCCCATCGCCTGCGCGACGCGGCCGCGATTCACCTGCACCATCTCGGACTGGTCGGTCGATCGCCTGCCGCAGTTCAGCCCCGCGAACAGACCCGAGGACGCCCCCCCCTTGCGGGTGAAGAAGCCGTGTCGCGTGCCGTCCAGCAGCGGATGGGTCAGGATTTCAAGCGTGGTCTGCATGTCACTCCAGCGGGGTAAAGCCGGGGACCGCAGGTGCCCCCTTCGGCCAGATCGCGATTGCCTTGAACAGGTGACCCATTTCCGCGGGGTCGGTCAAGCGGTGAAGCGCGGCGGCCGCGTTCCGATCGCCCGCACGGGTCAGCGCCTCGGCGCGTGCCTCGATCCCCAGCAGCCGCAGCCAGTCGCCCTGATGGATGGGCCGCGCGACCTGCGCGCCGGCATCCAGCGCGGCTGCCGCCAGCGGCGCGAAATCGACATGCGCGGTCAGATCGGCCAGTCCCGGATTGGCCAGCGGATCCTCGGGGGTGTGATCGCGCAGGGCCTGGAAACTGTCACCATAGCCGTTCCAGCCCCCGTAATCGACGATGATCGCGGCACCGCCATGCGCGGCGATGCGCTGCGCGATGGTGCGGATCGCCGCGACGCCTTCGGGGCATTCCTCGACGATATCGCCGGGCTGCCCGGCACGGCGCAGCGGCACGACCTGCCCCAACCCCATCGCAAGCGCGCCATCCTCCAGCCCGACAAGGCGTTCGCGCCAGCCGTCATCGGTCATCTGGTATTGGCGGATCGGAAGCGCGTCGATGAACTCGTTCGCCACCAGGAACAAAGGCTTGGCTGGCAGATCCTCGACCCGGTCCAGATGACGTGCATCGGGCAGGCGCTGCGATTGCACCTGCCGCAGATGGGCAGATGCCTCGATCAGGGCCACCTGCGCCGCATCCCGCATGCCCGGCGCCATGCGGATCGCGCGCAGCATGTCAGCCATCAGCGTGCCGCGCCCTGGGCCGGGCTCGGCCAGGCAGAAGGGCGAGGGGCTGCCCTGATCCATCCAGGCCTGCGCCAGCGCCAGACCGCACAGTTCGCCGAAGACCTGGTGGATTTCGGGGGCGGTCGTGAAATCGCCAGCGCGACCGAAGGGATCGCGGGTCGCGTAATACCCGTGGCGGCTGTCCAGAAGGCAGATGCGCATGTATTCGGACAAGGGCATCGGCCCCGTCGCGCGGATGCGCAGCGCGATCTGTTCCGCCAGGGGCGTCATGCGGCGACCACAGTCCGCGAACGCGCCCAGAGGATCAGCGCCAGTCCGATCACCACCATCGGCAGCGACAGCACCTGCCCCATGGTCAGCCCGATCACCGGCCCGCCGATCACATGTCCAAGCGGGTTGTCGGGCGTGATGAACTGCGCATCCGCCACGCGGAACAGCTCGACGAAGATGCGCGCAAGGCCGTAACCCAGAAGGAAGGTGCCGAAGGCTGCGCCGGGGCGCAGAAGCACGCCCGCCCGGACCAGAACCCACAGGATCAGGCCCAGCAGCAGTCCTTCCAACCCGGCCTCGTACAGCTGGCTGGGGTGACGCGCGCACAGCCCCTCGACGCCCGGGCATGCCTGCGCGGCCTGCCCCGGAAAGATCACGCCCCAGGGCAGTTCGGTCGGACGGCCCCACAGTTCGGCATTGATGAAATTCGCGATCCGCCCGAAGAACAGTCCGATGGGCGCCACGACCGCCATGGCATCGGCGATGCGCAGGACCGGGATCGCGTTGGCGCGGGCATAGAACCAGGTGGCGATGATGACGCCCGCGAACCCGCCGTGAAAGCTCATCCCGCCCTGCCAGACCTGCAGGATCTGCGCGGGGTTCGCCAGATAATAGGCCGGTTCGTAGAACAGCACGAAGCCCAGCCGTCCGCCCAGGATCACCCCCAGGATCACCCAGGTCAGCAGATCGTCCACCTTCTCGGGCTGCATGGGCGCGGTGCCGCCCCAGATCGCGGGCCGGCGCATCATCGCGACGATCAGCTGCCATCCGAGGATCAGCCCCGCGATATAGGCCAGCGCGTACCAGCGAAGGGCCAGGTTGAACCCGCCCAGCTGGATCGAGAAGATCTCGGGCGAAATATCGGGAAAGGGGATCATGTGGCCTCGGGATCGGTTGGGCGGGACAATTGGGCGCGCACGCTAGTGTCGCGGGCGGTCATGTCAACATTGAACCCCGGCGCGCGGACGGCCATATAGGGTCAAAGCCAACACAGGGAACAGCGTGCCCATGACCACTCAGAACCGCTTCTTCGACGACATGTCCAAGCTGATGACCAATGCGATGGGCGTGGCCCAAGGCGCCCGCTCCGAGGCCGAGACCGCCATGAAGGGCTGGATCGACCGCTGGCTGGCCGAGCGCGATTTCGTGACCCGCGAGGAATTCGAGGCCGTCCGCGAGATGGCGATCAAGGCCCGCACCGAGAATTCCGAACTGAAGGCGCGGCTGGACGCGCTGGAAGGCAAGTCGGAAGATTAAGGCCTCACCCGGTCCCGCAGCGCACCGTCGCGGTCGAACAGCAGCACCTCGCCCGCGTCGGTGACGACGACGATCCAGTCGCGGGCAAAGGTGACGGCATCGGCCGTGGCCCCGTCCGGCAGGGCGATCGTTTCGGGCAGCGCAGGCAGGGACGGTTCCTGCAGGCGCATCCACAGCATCGCGACGACCGCGATCATCCCCAGCCCCATGACCAGCGTCAGCCCCGTCACCAGCGTCTTCAGCCAGCGCAGTTCGGGGACGGCTTTCGCCGCGTCCTTCCAATCGGTATCATCGTCCCTCATGTCGCACCTTACTGTGATCATCCCGGCAAACCCGCCCGAACGGCTTGATAAGGCGCTTGCCGTCTCGGTGCCAGAGGAAGCCGCCCTGTCGCGATCGCGGCTGGCGCGGCTGATCACCGAAGGCGCCGTCACCGGCCCGGACGGCCCCGCGACCGACCTGAAGATGCGGGTGGCCGAGGGGCAGGTCTTCACCATCGCCATCTCTGCCCCGCAAGAGGTCGAGACCCGCCCCGAGGCGATCCCGCTGGCCGTCGTGCACGAGGATGATGACCTCATCGTGATCGACAAGCCCGCCGGGATGGTCGTCCACCCTGCCCCGGGCAGCCCGTCGGGCACGCTGGTCAACGCGCTTCTGGCCCATTGTGGCGAATCGCTGTCGGGCATCGGCGGCGAGAAGCGTCCGGGCATCGTCCATCGGATCGACAAGGACACCTCGGGCCTGCTGGTCGTCGCGAAATCCGACCGCGCCCATCACGGCCTTGCCGCGCAGTTCGAGGCCCACAGCGCCAGCCGCAGATACCTGGCACTGGCCCATGGTGTGATCGACGCGGCCGATCCGCGCCTGCGCGGCGTCCGGGGCACGAATTTCGAGGATGGCGGCGTCCTCAAGATCACCACCAGCCTTGCCCGTCACCCGTCCGACCGGCAGAAGCAGGCGGTCTATTTCGACAAGGGCCGTCACGCCGTCACGCGCGCGAAGCTGCTGGAGAGTTTCGGCAGGCCGCCCTCGGCGATGCTGGTGGAGTGCCGCCTTGAAACCGGGCGCACGCATCAGATCCGTGTCCACATGGCGCATGTGGGCCTGGGGCTGATCGGCGATCCCGTCTATGGCGGCTCTCGCAAGGCATCGGCCAAGGCGCTCGGGGCGGCGGCCGCGCAGGTTGCGGCATTCGACAGGCAGGCGCTGCACGCCGCGCATCTGGGTTTCGTCCATCCCGTCAGCCAGGAACCCATGTCATTCGACAGCCCGCTGCCCGCCGACATGCAGGCCCTTCTGGACAGTTTGCGCGCGACCTCTTGACGCGGATGTGAGCGATCACCAAGTGACTTCCCCTGCCATTGCCGTCAGGATCGACGTCGGGCAGCGACCCGCCACGGACCGGTCCTGCGGAACCGGCGGGTTCCGCATGGCGTTCGAGGGTCTCTGGGAAAGGCAAGCATCATGGCAAACTATGGCAATCTTCCGGCCCCGAGCCCCGAACAGGGCCTGAACCGTTACCTTCAGGAAATCCGCAAGTTCCCCCTGCTGGAACCCGAAGAGGAATACATGCTGGCCAAGGCATGGGCCGATCACGAGGACAGCGAGGCCGCGCATCGCATGGTCACCAGCCACCTGCGCTTGGCCGCCAAGATCGCGATGGGCTATCGCGGTTACGGGCTGCCCCAGGCCGAGGTCATCTCCGAGGCGAATGTCGGCCTGATGCAGGCGGTCAAGCGCTTCGATCCCGAAAAGGGCTTCCGTCTGGCGACCTATGCGATGTGGTGGATCCGCGCCTCGATCCAGGAATACATCCTGCGGTCCTGGTCGCTGGTCAAGATGGGCACGACCAGCGCGCAGAAGAAGCTGTTCTTCAACCTGCGCAAGGCCAAGTCCCGCATCGGCGCGTTGGAGGATGGCGATCTGCGCCCCGAGAATGTCGCCCAGATCGCCAACGACCTGAACGTGACCGAGAAAGAGGTCATCGACATGAACCGCCGCCTGTCGGGTGGCGACGCGTCGCTGAACGCGCAGGTCGGTGCCGCCGATGGCGACAGTTCCGCCCAGTGGCAGGACTGGCTGGAGGACGAGGATGCCAACCAGGCCGAGGCCTATGCCGAGACCGAGGAGCTGGATACCCGTCGCCAGATGCTGATGGCCGCCATGGATGTCCTGAACGACCGCGAGAAGGACGTGCTGATGGAAAGGCGACTGCGCGACGATCCGATGACCTTGGAGGACCTGTCGGGTCGCTACAATGTCAGTCGCGAACGCATCCGCCAGATCGAGGTCCGCGCCTTCGAGAAGCTGCAGGAACGCATGCGGGTTCTGGCACGCGAAAAGGGAATGCGCATCAGGGACGGCGGCGACCAAGACGATTGATTGACGCGGCGTCCCGCTGCGCTATGGTCGGCGCTGTGACCTTCCGTTCCAGAGCCGACCCGCATCATGACTGCCTTGACTGAATTCCAGCGGCTCGAGGCTCAGGGTTCCTGGTGCGAAATCCCCGGCAAGGATGCCCGCGATGTGATCGTCTCGCTCGGGGAGGCGACCCTGACGCTGATGGACCCGCGCACGGACCGTCCGTTGACGCATTGGTCGCTGCCCGCGGTGGTTCGGCTGAACCCGGGGCGCATGCCGGCGTCTTATACTCCGTCGGCGACCGACCGGGATGAAACGGTCGATATCGACGATCCCCTGATGATCGAGGCGATCGAGCGCGTTCAGCGCGCCATCGCCAACCATCGCGCCCACCCGGGCCGCCTGCGGGGTGTGCTGGTCGCGCTTGTGCTGCTGGGCGTCGGTGTGGCGGGTGCGATGTGGCTGCCCGATGCGCTGATCCGTCATGCAGCACAGATCGCCCCGCCCGCGCAGGCCCGTTCGGTCGGCAAGGCGATCCTTGCCGATCTGGCGCATGACGGCAATGCCGTGTGCAAGCGTCGGACCGGCCAACAGGTTCTGGACTGGTTGACGAAGCGGCTGTTGGGACCGGATGCGCAGGCCTATGTCATCCCCGGACCGCTGAATGGCGCGCGCCGCCTTCCGGGCGACATCTATATCCTTGGCGATGACATGCTGATGGCCAGCACCGGCCCCGAGGCTGCGGCGGGGCACCTGCTGGCCGCAAGCCATGCCGTACCGCCCGAACCCGTCACGCTGGACGCATTGCGTCATGCCGGGTTGACCACCAGCATCCGGATGATGACGCTTGGGACCGTGCCTTCGAATTCCATGGCCGGATATGGTGCCGAGATCCTGGCCGAACCCCTGCCCCGTCCCGATCTGGACGCCCTGCCCGCAATCTTTGCCGACAAGGGCGTCGCCCTCACGCCCTATGCGCGGTCGCTGGATCCCACGGGCAGCAGCGTGATGTCGTTGATCAAGGCCGACACCGCCCCGGCCGAGGATCTTCTGACGGACGAGCAATGGCTGGCCCTGCAGCAGATCTGCGCGGGCTGACCCTCAGACGAACTGTTCGCGCAGCAGCCTTTCATCCAGCCCGTGCCCATCGTCGAACAGCAGGCGATGCGCGATGGTCGGCACGCTCTCGATATCGACCTTGATCACGTCGCGGACCGACCGGCTGTCGGCATCGGCCATGACGGGCCGGCGCGCGGGGTTCAGGACCTCGATCGTGACGCGGGCCACCTTTGGGATCAGCGCGCCGCGCCAGCGCCGCGGGCGGAAGGGCGCGATGGCCGTCAGGGCCAGCACCTCGGACCCGATGGGCAGGATCGGCCCATGGGCGGAATAATTGTAGGCCGTCGATCCCGCAGGCGTCGCCACCAGCGCACCGTCGCAGACCAGTTCCTCCATCCGCAGGCGGCCATCGACGCTGATCCGCAGCTTGGCGGCCTGCGGTCCCTGCCGCAGCAGGCTGACCTCGTTGATGGCCAGCGCCTCGTGGCAGATGCCGTCGCCGCAGGTGGCGCGCATCCGCAGCGGGTTGATCACCGTCTCCTCGGCCCGGTCCAGGCGTTCGTGCAGGCCATCCTCGTCGAAGCTGTTCATGAGGAAACCGACCGTGCCGCGATTCATGCCATAGACCGGCAGGTTCCGCCCCTTCATGGCGTGCAGCGTCTGCAGCATGAAACCGTCCCCGCCAAGCGCCACGACGATCTCGGCCTCGTTCAGGGGAACCGAGCCGTAACGCGACATCAGCCGTTCATGCGCCATCAGCGCGGCCTCGGCCTGGCTTGCGGTGAAATGGATCTTCCGCGTCATCTGCCCGTAACGTCCCCCCGGATTGTCAGGGGCGGAGCATTGAACGCCCGCCCGCCGATGACAACCCCCAACCGGCCCCCCGCCCGAAGCCCCACCCGCGTCGCGGATGGCGCGCGGCGGGTCGTTTTGTCACTTTCCGCACCGGACACCTTGCGCTAGAACGCGCCCCATCTGCAGCCCACAGCCATAAAGGACGCGCGACATGAACGCCCCGACCCGCGACACTGGCTTCTTCACCGAAACGCTTGAAACCCGCGACCCCGACATCGCCCGCGCCATCACCCAGGAACTGGGTCGCCAGCGCGACGAGATCGAGCTGATCGCATCGGAAAACATCGTCAGCCGCGCTGTGATGGAAGCCCAGGGTTCGGTCCTGACCAACAAATACGCCGAAGGATATCCCGGCAAGCGCTACTATGGCGGTTGCCAGTATGTCGACATCGCCGAGAACCTGGCGATCGAGCGTGCCAAGGAACTGTTCGGCTGCGAATACGCCAACGTCCAGCCCAATTCGGGCAGCCAGATGAACCAGGCCGTGTTCCTGGCACTGCTGCAGCCGGGCGACACCTTCATGGGTCTCGACCTGAATTCGGGCGGTCACCTGACGCATGGTTCGCCCGTGAACATGTCGGGCAAGTGGTTCAACGTCGTCAGCTATGGCGTGCGTCAGCAGGACCAGCTGCTGGACATGGACGCCATCGCCGAGGCCGCGCGCCAGCATAAGCCCAAGCTGATCGTCGCCGGCGGCACCGCCTACAGCCGCGTCTGGGACTGGGCCGCCTTCCGCGCCATCGCGGACGAGGTCGGCGCCTATCTGATGGTGGACATGGCCCATATCGCGGGCCTGGTCGCGGGCGGTCAGCATCCCTCGCCGCTGCCGCATGCGCATGTCGTCACCTCGACCACGCACAAGTCGCTGCGCGGCCCGCGCGGTGGTCTGATCCTGACCAACGATGCCGACATCGCCAAGAAGATCAACAGCGCAGTCTTCCCCGGTCTGCAGGGTGGTCCGCTGATGCATGTGATCGCCGCCAAGGCCGTGGCCTTCGGCGAAGCACTGCGCCCCGGCTTCAAGGATTACGCGGCGCAGGTCGTCAAGAACGCGGCCGCCATGGCCGATGAGCTGATGAAGGGCGGGATCGACATCGTCTCGGGCGGGACCGACAACCACCTGTGCCTGGCCGACCTGCGTCCCAAGGGCGTGACCGGCAAGGCGACCGAGGCCGCACTGGGCCGTGCGCATATCACCTGCAACAAGAACGGCGTGCCCTTCGACCCCGAAAAGCCCTTCGTGACCTCGGGCATCCGCCTGGGCGCGCCTGCGGGCACGACGCGAGGCTTCGCCGAGGCCGAGTTCCGCCAGATCGCCCGCTGGATCGTCGAGGTCGTCGATGGCCTTGCCGCCAATGGCGAAGAGGGCAACGCCGCCGTCGAGGAAAAGGTGCGCAACGAGGTTTCCGAGCTCTGCGCACGCTTCCCGCTGTATCAGGGCATGTGATCCCGGATCAGCGATCCGATCGGCCCGCCGCGTGATGCGCGGCGGGCCTTTTCATGTCTTCTGCGCCTCGGCATGGCGGGCAAAGCGATCCAGGATCGCCTGCCAGCCCGCGCGCTGCATCTCCTCGGAATGCGAGGGGTCGGGCTCGAAGCTCTCGCGGACAAGAACGCCGTCGGGCATGGGCGTGAACTCGACCCGCGCCTGCCTGCCATCGTCCAGCGTCGCGCCGATCACCGCATGGGGCTGGATATCGGTATAGCGCCCGGCGAAATCGAACCCCATGCTGCCATCCTTCGCCTCCATCCGCGAAAGAAAGCGCCCGCCGGGCTGCAGATCGACGCTTGCGGATGTCGTGTGCCAGTCGTCCGACGCCGCGTTCCATTGCTTGATATGTTCGGCCGAGGTCCAGCAATGCCAGACCACCGGCATCGGCGCGCGGACGAGGCGCTCGATCTCGATCATCGCATTCTCCTTGCAGGGCCGGAATGGCCCGCAGGATCAACTCTGCCAGCTTGGGCGCCGCTTGTCGAAGAAAGCCGTGATGCCCTCGACCGCCTCGGGGCCTTCCCAGGCGGCGACCAGCCGGTCGATGCTGTCCTCGATCACTTGCGCGTCGATGCGGGCCCCAAGCGCGCGGCACTGCGCCTTGGCCGCCGCGACCGCGCGCGGGGCCGCCAGAAGATAGGGCGCGATCTCGGCCTCGACGGCCGCGTCCAGTTCGGCGGCGGGCACCACGCGCGACGCAAGGTTCAGGTCGCGCGCCTCGGACGCGTCGAACAGCCGTCCCGAGAAATAGACCCGTCGCGCCCGTTCCTCGCCCATGCGAGCCAGGACATAGGGGCCGATGGTGGCGGGGATCAGCCCCAGCTTCACCTCGGTCAGGCCGAAGCGCGCGCCATCGGCCACCAGCGTGACATCGGCCACTGACATCATGCCAAGGCCGCCCCCGAAGGCATTGCCATGCACCCGTGCGATCAGCGGCTTCGGCAGCAGGTTCAGCGCCGACAGCATTCCGGCCAATGTCCGGGCGCCTTCCCGCCGGGTTTCGGCATCGGCATCGATCTGCTGGCGCATCCACCCCAGATCGCCCCCCGCGCAGAAGCTGGGGCCGTCGGCTGCCAGCACCACGACGCGGACCGCGTCATCGGCGGCCAGTGCCCGTGCGGCCTCGGTCAGTTCGTCCAGCATCTGCCGCGACAGGGCGTTGTGCTTGTCGGGACGCGCAAGCCACAGGGTCGCGACGCCGCGCGGGTCGGTCTCGATACGGATCGTCTCAGGCATCGGCTGGCCCCCTCATGCCGCGCGCAAGGGCGGCCGCCTCGTTCAAGATCGCCATGTCCAGCCCGGTGTCATGGCCCAGTTCGGCCAGCCTTGCGGCCACCGCCTCGGTCGCGACATTCCCGGCGGCACCGGGCGCATAGGGGCAGCCGCCCAGGCCGCCCACCGCCGCGTCGAAGACCCGCAACCCGCGGTCCAGGCTGACCTCGATGTTGCGCAGCGCAAGGCCGCCGGTGTCGTGATAATGGCCCGCCAGCTGTTCGGGCGGCGCGACGGACAGGACAGCCGCCAGCATCGCGTCGATCCGTTCGGGCGTGCCGCGTCCCACCGTGTCGCCCAGGCTGACCTCGTGACAGCCCATCGCGATCAGATCGGCCACGACGCGGGCCACCGCGCCCGGATCGGTCGGCCCGTCGAAGGGGCAGTCGGTCACCATGCTTACATAGCCGCGCAGGGGGATGCCGTCCGCGCGCGCGGCCTCGGCCACCGGGCGGAACCGCGCAAGGCTTTCGTCGATCGAGGCGTTGAGATTGGCGCGGCTGAAGCCCTCGGACGCGCTGGCGAAGATCGCGACCGCATCGGCGCGCGCCCGCCGCGCCGCATCATAGCCCTGCATGTTCGGCGTCAGCACCGCATAGGACACGCCCGGCCGTCGCCGGATGCCCGCCATGACCTGCGCCGCGTCGGCCATCTGCGGCACCCATTTGGGGCTGACGAAGCTGGTCACCTCGATCCGGCGGAAGCCCGCGCGGGACAGGGTGTCGACCAGCGCGATCTTGTCCAGCGAGGGGATCAGGCGCTTTTCGTTCTGCAGCCCGTCGCGCGGGCCCATCTCGAAGATCTCGACCGGATCAGCCATCGGTGTCCTCCAGCCGGATCAGCGGGGCGCCGGCCTCGACCTGCTGGCCCTCGGACGCCAGCACCTCGGCCACGATGCCGTCGCGGGCGGCGGTCAAGGTGTGCTCCATCTTCATTGCTTCGAGGATGGCCAGCCTGTCGCCCGCCGCGACCGCCTGCCCCGCCGCCACGTGGATCGCCCGGACCAGCCCCGGCATGGGCGATCGCGTCAGCCCGTCACCGCCATCGGCAGCCCCCTGTCGGTCCAGTGGGTCATCGGCCATCAGGATCAGCGTCGCCTGACCGAAGACGCCGACCCCGCCGTCGAAATGCCGGATCGCATCGGGACGCAATGCGCCATCGACCAGCCAGCGACCGCCCGCGCGGGTGACGTCATGTGCCGTGCCGTCGATGGTGACGCGGGCATGGTCGCGGCCCAGAACCTCCAGCATCGCATCACCACCCTGCCAGGCAATGCGGCGGCGCAGGGGCTGCCACAGCGTCGCGCCCCATTCGGCATCCGGCAGATCAAGGCCGGCCAGACCGATCACCCCAAGCGCCACTGCCGCGGCATCCGCATCGCGCGGCGCGGTCAGCCCATCCAGGTCACGCTCGATCAGGCCGGTATCGACATCGCCCGCCCGGAAGCCCGCCTGACGCGTCAGCGCGATCAGAAAGTCGAGATTGGTGACAGAGCCCGCAACCTCGGTCCGGGTCAATGCGCGGTCCAGCGATTGCAGCGCCGCCGCGCGGGTCGGGCCGTGGGTGACCACCTTGGCGATCATCGGATCGTACCAGGGGCTGATCCGGTCGCCGGTCCGCACGCCGGTCTCGATCCGCGCGCCTGCGGGGAAATCCAGATGCGCCAGCTGGCCCGTCGCGGGCAGGAAGCCTGCCGGAACATCCTCGGCATAGAGCCGCGCCTCGAAGGCGTGGCCCCTGATCGACAGGTCGGACTGACGGGCGGGCAGATCCTCGCCGCTGGCGACGCGCAGCTGCCATTCGACCAGATCGACGCCCGTGATCGCCTCGGTCACGGGGTGTTCGACCTGCAGGCGGGTGTTCATCTCCATGAACCAGAAGCGGTCGGGGCGCAGCCCGTCGCTGCCATCCACGATGAACTCGATCGTGCCTGCGCCGCTGTAGCCGATGGCCTCGGCGGCGCGGGTGGCGGCGTCGCCCATGGCATGGCGCATCTCGGAGGTCATGCCGGGGGCCGGGGCTTCCTCGATCACCTTCTGGTGGCGACGTTGCAACGAGCAGTCGCGTTCGAACAGATGCACGGCGCGGTTGCCGTCGCCAAAGACCTGCACTTCGATATGGCGGGGCTGCAGGACGTATTTCTCGATCAGGACGGCCGGGTTGCCGAAGGCGCCCTTGGCCTCGGACTGGGCGGATCGCAGTGCCTCGGCAAAGCCTTCGGGGGCATCGACGCGGCGCATGCCCTTGCCACCGCCGCCCGCAACGGCCTTGATCAGCACCGGATAGCCGATGTCGCCCGCTTGCTGCGCCAGATGCGCCGCATCCTGTTCCGCCCCGTGATAGCCGGGAACGACCGGCACGCCCGCCTTCTCCATCAGCGCCTTGGCCGCGTCCTTGAGGCCCATCGCGCGGATCGCATCGGCGGACGGGCCGATGAAGACCAGCCCCGCCGCCTGCACCGCATCGACGAAATCGGGGTTCTCGGACAGGAAACCGTATCCGGGATGGATGCCCTGCGCGCCGGTCGCCAGCGCCGCCCCGATGATGGCATCCCCGCGAAGATAGCTGTCGGCGGGTGCGGGGCCGCCGATATGGACGGCCTCGTCGGCCATGGCGACATGGCGGGCATCGCGGTCGGCATCGGAAAAGACGGCGACGGTCGCCACGCCCATCCGGCGGCAGGTGTCGATGACGCGGCAGGCGATCTCGCCCCGGTTCGCGATCAGGATCTTGTCGAACATGGCGGCCTCACATCCGGAACAGGCCGAAGCGCGTCGGCTCGATTGGGGCATTCAGGCTGGCACGCAGGGACAGGGCCAGCACGTCGCGGGTCTTGCGCGGATCGACGATGCCGTCGTCCCACAGCCGCGCCGAGGCATAGAGCGGGTGCGACTGGCGTTCGAACATCTCGATGGTCGGGCGCTTGAAGGCGGTCTCCTCCTCGGGGGTCCATGTACCGCCCTGGCGTTCGATGCCGTCGCGTTTCACGGTGGCCAGCACGCCCGCGGCCTGTTCGCCGCCCATGACGCTGATGCGGCTGTTGGGCCAGGTCCACAGGAAGCGCGGCGAATAGGCCCGCCCCGCCATGCCGTAATTGCCCGCGCCGAAGCTGCCGCCGACCAGCATGGTGATCTTGGGCACGTTGGTCGTGGCGACGGCGGTGACCATCTTGGCGCCGTGACGTGCGATGCCCTCGTTTTCGTATTTGCGACCGACCATGAAGCCGGTGATGTTCTGCAGGAAGACCAGCGGGATGCCGCGTTGCGAACACAGTTCGATGAAATGCGCGCCCTTCTGGGCAGCCTCGGAAAACAGCACGCCGTTATTCGCGACGATGCCCACCGGGCAGCCCTTCACATGCGCAAAGCCCGTCACCAGCGTTTCCCCGAAGCGCGCCTTGAATTCGTCGAAGCGGCTGCCATCCACGGTCCGGGCGATCACCTCGCGGATGTCATAGGGGGTGCGCAGGTCGGCGGGAACGACGCCCAGGATCTCGTCTGGGTCGTAGGCCGGATCCTCGGGGGATTGCCAGTTCACCGTGTCGGGCATCCGGCGGTTCAGGTTGGCGATGGCGCGGCGGGCCTGGGCCAGCGCATGGGCGTCATCCTCGGCCAGGTAGTCCGCGACGCCCGACAGGCGGGTATGCACGTCGCCGCCGCCCAGATCCTCGGAGGACACGACCTCGCCCGTCGCCGCCCTGACCAGCGGGGGGCCCGCCAGGAAGATCGTGCCCTGATCGCGCACGATGATCGTCACGTCGGACATGGCGGGCACATAGGCGCCGCCCGCCGTGCAGGACCCCATCACGACGGCGATCTGGGGAATGCCCTTCGCGCTCATCCTGGCCTGGTTGTAGAAGATGCGCCCAAAATGGTCGCGGTCGGGAAAGACCTCGTCCTGGTTGGGCAGGTTCGCGCCGCCGCTGTCCACAAGATAGACGCAGGGCAGATGGCATTCCTCGGCGATCTCCTGTGCGCGGAGGTGCTTCTTGACCGTCAGCGGATAATAGGTGCCGCCCTTCACCGTCGCGTCGTTCGCCACGACCATCACGTCCTGCCCATGGACGCGACCGACACCGGCGATCACGCCCGCGCAGGGGGCCGCACCGTCATACATCCCATGCGCCGCGAAGCCACCGATCTCCAGAAAGGGGCTGCCAGGGTCCAGCAGGTTCGCGACCCTTTCGCGCGGGGGCATCTTGCCGCGCCCGACATGGCGTTCCTGCGCCTTGGGGCCGCCACCGGCGGCGGCGATGCGGGCAGCCTCGGCGGTCTGTTCGATCAGTGCCAGATGCGCCTTGCGGTTGGCCTCGAACGTCTCCGATCCGGTCAGGGCGTTGCTGTTCAGTTTCATGGGCGTTCTCCGATCGGGCGTCAGTTCGGCTGCATGTTGCGCAGCTGCAGGGTCCGGATGGCCGTGTGGCGCAGCTGGCAATCCGCCGCCGCGACGGTCCGCATCGAACCGCCGCCATATCGGTCATAGGCCATGGTGCAATCGGCATCGCGAAGCGCGATCCAGGCGCGCTGCGCGTCCAGCAGCAGGTCGGCCTGATCCGGGCGCGCGTCGCGCAATGCGCGGTATTCGCGGTTCAGCAGCGTGTCCCACGCCTCGGTCTCGGCCATCAGGCATTCGCTGATCGCCAGCGTCGTGTCGGGCTGCGAATGCGCGGCCTGGCAGGCGTCGGCCGCGTTTCCGATGCAGTCTGGCGCGACATCGCCAAAGCCGGCGGCGTCGTGGCAGGCGCGCACCTCGGGTGCCATGTCCGCAGGCGTCTGCGCAAAGGCGGGGGGCGCCGTCAGCGCCAGGATCAGGATGAACGGTCTCATTCCGCCTCTGCCAGCTTGCGCAATTCGCGGCGCATGACCTTGCCCGTGACCGTCATCGGCAGGGATGGCATGAACGCGATCTCGCGTGGATAGGAATGCGCGGCGCAGAGCCGCTTCGCATGGGCCTGCAATTCGCTCGCCAGCGCGTCCGAGGGCGTCTGCCCGTCGCGCAGGACGACATAGGCCTTCACGATCTGGGTGCGCGTCGCGCAGGGCTTGCCCACCACCCCCACCTGCGCGACGGCAGGATGGCGCAGCAGGCAGTCCTCGATCTCGGACGGGCCGATGCGGTAGCCGGCGCTGGTGATCACGTCGTCGTCGCGCCCCAGGAACCGGACATAGCCGTCCTCAATCACGCCGCGATCGCCGGTCAGCATCCAGTCGCCGCGGAATTTCTGCGCCGTCGCATCGGGCCGGTTCCAGTATTCCAGCATCATGCTGCCCGCCCCGCGGCGGATGGCGATGTCGCCTTCGGCATCGACCGGATTGCCGTCCTGATCCACCACGGCGATGTCGAAGCCCGGCACCGCGCGGCCGATCGCGCCGGGCCGCACCGGGAACAGGCACGAGGCCGAGGTGGCGACCATGTTGCATTCGGTCTGGCCGTAGAATTCGTTGATCGTCAGCCCGAACGCCTCACGGCCCCAGTCCAGCATCTCGGCGCCCAGGGTCTCACCCCCCGAGGCGACGCTGCGCAGCCCGTCGATGCGGGCGCCGGATGCCTTGAGCATCTTGAGCGCGGTCGGCGGGAAAAAGACGTTTCGAATACCGCAATCGGCGATCAGCCCCGCGACCTGACCGGGGTCGAACTTGCCCGCCCGCGCCGCGACCAGCGGCACCCCAAGCGCCAGCGCGGGCATCGCTACGTCGAACAGCCCGCCGATCCATGCCCAATCCGCGGGCGTCCAGATCACGTCGTCCGGCTGCCCCAGCAGATCGTGGCTGAGGCACACCCCCGGCAGGTGCCCCGTCAGCATCCGGTGCCCGTGCAGCGCCCCCTTGGGCGCGCCGGTCGTCCCCGAGGTATAGATCAGCACGGCAGGATCGTCGGGACCGGTCCTGCGCGTGTCGAACGCCGCCCCCTCGGGCAGGCCATCTTCGGGAACGATCACCCGCAGGTCGGGGAAAGGGCGCAGCATATCGCGTCCTTCGGGATCGGTGACGACGGTGCGGACGCCCGCATCGCGCAGCCGCAGCTCCAGCGCCTCGGGGCCGAACAGCTTGAACAGCGGGACCGATATCGCCGCCGATTTCCAGATGGCCAGATGCGCGGCGGCGGTCCAGGCGGATTGCGTGCGCAGAACGCCCACGCGGTCGCCGCGATCGGCCCGAAGCTCATGCGCCAGCTGGTCGGTCATGCGGGTCAACGTGCCGTGATCGTAACGCCTTGGCGTGCCGTCATGTTCGATGATGGCAACCCGGTCCGCGGAATGGGCAAGACACTGATCGGCCATGTTCAGATCGGCGGGAAAGTCCCAGCTGAACCCGTCCCGCATCGCTTGCCAATCCGGAATGCCTGCAAGACCCATCATCATGTCAGGCTCATCAGTTCCCGGCCGATCAGCATGCGGCGGATCTCGCTGGTGCCGGCGCCGATCTCCATCAGCTTGGCGTCGCGGAACAGGCGGCTGACCACGCTGTCGTTCAAAAAGCCCGCGCCTCCAAGCGCCTGGACGGCCTGATGGGCCTGCACCATCGCCTGTTCGCTGGCATAAAGAACCGCGCCCGCCGCGTCCTGCCGCGTCACGCGACCCGTGTCGCAGGCGCGCGCGACCTCGTAGACATAGGCGCGGGCGGTGTTCAGCGCGACATACATGTCGGCGATCTTGCCCTGCATCAGCTGGAAGGACCCGACCGGCTGGCCGAACTGCTTGCGTTCCGCGACATAGGGCAGCACCTGGTCCAGGCATGCTGCCATGATGCCGGTGCCGATGCCCGACAGGACCACGCGTTCGTAATCGAGGCCCGACATCAGCAC
This sequence comes from Paracoccus sp. C2R09, assembly GCF_018860625.1. Lineage (GTDB taxonomy): Bacteria > Pseudomonadota > Alphaproteobacteria > Rhodobacterales > Rhodobacteraceae > Paracoccus. Next base: position 396,730 of record NZ_JAHKQB010000029.1, on the reverse strand, counting down.
GCGGACGCCGCGCCCCTCCTGCCCCAGCACGTTTTCGAAGGGGATCTCGCAATCCTCGAAGATCAGCTCTCCGGTGTTCGAGCCGCGCATGCCCATCTTGTCGAAATGCGGGCCGGTGCTGAAGCCCTTCATGCCGCGTTCGACGATGAAGGCCGTGATGCCCTTGCTGCCCGCATCGGGGTCGGTCTTGGCATAGACGACCAGCGTGTCGGCATCGGGGGCGTTGGTGATCCAGTACTTGCTGCCGTTGAGGACATAGCGGTCGTTCCTCTTCTCGGCCCGCAGCTTCATGCCGACGACATCGCTGCCCGCGCCTTCCTCGGACATGGCAAGCGCGCCGACCGCCTTGCCGCTGCACAGATCGGGCAGGTATCTCGCGCGTTGCGCATCCGTGCCGTTCAGCTTGATCTGGTTCACGCACAGGTTCGAATGCGCGCCATAGGACAGGCTGACTGACGCGCTGGCACGGGCGATCTCCTCGGTGGCGATGACATGGGCCAGGTATCCCATGCCGGACCCGCCATCACCTTCGGAAACGGTGATGCCCAGCAGGCCCAGATCGCCCATCTCGGTCCACAACTCGTTCGGAAAGGCGTTGCTGCGATCGACCTCGGCCGCGATGGGCGCGATGCGGTCCTGCGACCAGCGATGCACCATCTCGCGCAGCGCATTCACGTCTTCGCCAAGATCGAATTCCATCCCCCGCGTGAACATCAGCAGCCCTCCCAAGCCGTTATTGAACACTTGTTCATTTCATACGGTGCCGCCCCTCACCGCGTCAAGTCCAAGGCTGCGCCCCCGGCCATATTCCGTCAAGCGGGCTTGCCAAGCCGGGACCGCCGCGACAGACAGGCCGAAAGGAGACCGCGATGCGACTGGCCATCATCCGACATGCCCCCCCGCTGCACGGCGGCAGGCTGGCAGGGCGCCGCGACGTGGATGCCGATTGCACCGACGCACCCGCCTTCGCCGCGATGAAGCGCCTGCTGGCCCGCCGGATGCCCGATGCGCAGGCGGTCGCCAGCCCCGCATTGCGCTGTGTCCGGACGGCAAGCGCGCTGAACCTGCCGCATCGGACCGATCCGGCGCTTTGGGAACAGGATTACGGCGCGTGGGAGGGGATGCTGTTCGCCGATCTGCCCGATATCGGACAGCTTGCACCCCCCGATCTTGCGCGACACCGCCCCGAGGGCGGAGAGAGCTTCGACGACATGTGCGCCCGCGTCCAACCCGCCCTGATGGCATTCGACACCGATACGGTCGTGGTGGCCCATGCGGGCACCGTGCGTGCGGCACTTGCGCTTGTGGCGGGCCCGGCGGCGCTGTCCTTTCAGGTCGCGCCCCTGTCGCTGACGATCCTCGGGCGGCATGGCCGCGACTGGTCGGTCGAGACCGCGAACCTGATCCCCGCGACATGAGCGCGCTTGCCCTGATCGCCCTGCTGATCGATGCCGCCATCGGCTGGCCCGATGCCGCGTTTCGCCGCATCGGCCATCCGGTGGTCTGGATCGGGCGGATCATCACCGCATTGGATGATCGTCTGAACACGGGCGATCACCGCCAGGCTAAGGGCGCGATCGCGGTCTTGCTGACTGTCGGTGCCGCCGTGATCCCCGCGCTGATCGCGCAGGCGCTGCTGGGTTACTGGATCGCCGCGATCCTGGCCTGGCCTTTGGTCGCGGCACGGTCGCTGCACGATCACGTCGCCGCCGTCATGCGGCCCCTGCGGGCAGGCGACCTGGCAGCTGCACGGCACGCGACCTCGATGATCGTGGGGCGCGACGTGACCCGCGCCGACGCCCCTGCCCTGACCCGCGCCGCGACCGAGAGCCTGGCCGAGAATGCAAGCGACGGCGTGATTGCGCCCCTGTTCTGGGCCGCCGTCGCAGGGTTGCCGGGGATCGCGGCCTACAAGGCGATCAACACATTGGATTCGATGATCGGCCACCGCACGCCCCGCCACGAAGCCTTTGGCTGGGCGGCTGCAAGGCTGGACGACCTGGTGAACCTGATCCCCGCCCGACTTACCGCATTGCTGTTCGTGATGGTCGCGGGCAAGGGCTGGCGTGTCGTCCTGAGGGATGCGCGCCGGCACCGGTCACCGAATGCCGGCTGGCCCGAGGCCGCGATGGCAGGCGCGCTTGGCGTGCGATTGTCGGGGCCCCGCGTCTATGCGGACCGCATCGCGCCCGAGCCGTGGCTGAACGAAGGCGCGCGCGATCCCGACCCCGAGGATCTGACCCGCGCGCTGCGCATCTATCGTCGCGGGGTGGCGCTGATGGGGCTGATGCTGCTGACGGTGGCGGCCGTAGCCTAGGCCTCGACCACCGCCACGGTCTGGGTCTGCAGCTGTGCGGGCCCGGTGGTGGTCAGGAAGGCCACATCCGTCGCGTCGCGGCCGACGGCGATGACCGCCAGCGTATCCGCATCGGCCATGCCCGTGGGATCGACCAGATGCCATGCCCCGTCCAGGAACACCTCGACCACGGCATGAAAGTCGGGCGGCGTCACGCCGGGCGAGAATGCGCTGACGATCCGCGCCGGGATCTGCATCGCGCGGCACATGGAAATCATCAGATGCGCATAATCGCGACAGACGCCGCGCCGGTCGACGAAGGTATCCGCCGCCGTGGTGTCCACATTGCTGATCCCGCCCACATATTCCATGTTCCGCTGGATCCAGTCCTCGATGGCCCGCACCAACGCCCCGCCCGTCAGACCCGAGAAGCGGGTCGAGGTGAAATGCAGGAAGCTGTCCACCTGGCAATAGCGCGACGGCATCAGGTATCGCAGCGCATCGGCGGGCAGCGCGACCAGCGGCGTGGCGGCCAGGCCCGCCAGCGCAAGGCGCGGACGATCCACCGAAACCTCGGCATGCAGGCGGCAGGTCAGGCGATCCTCGACATCGACCACAAGGCGTTCACCGATGGCCTCGTCCGCATCGCGGCGCACGATCAGCGACGGCGCCCCGAACTCGATCTCGCAATTCTCGACGGTCTGGCCGCCGACGGATGCGGGTTCGATCATCAGGATGGCCGTGCCGGGCAGCGACAGCCGATAGTCGAGCGTCACGTCGATCACCATGCGCATGGCAGGGCTCCTTCCAACGGGTGGGAAAGGCGGCGAGATGGACCCGAACGGGCCCGGTGTCAATGGGCCGCGAGGGGCTCGGGGCGGATGATGGCGCGGAAGCGCGCGCCGCCCAGGTCCGAACGGCCATGTTCCAGCCGTCCCTGCATCTGCTCGACATAGGTCAGGCAGATCTGCATCCCCAGACCGTCCTGAGCGGCAGGGTCGAACCCTTCCGGCAGGCCGGGGCCGTTATCCTGAACCGCGATCGACAGGCCCTCGGCCAACGGCTCGATATCGACCAGGACGCGGGCGCGGCGTCGCCCGCCCGAATGCTTGATCGCATTGCCGATCAGCTCGGCCACAAGCTGACCGATCCCGGCGGCCTGGGTAGCGTTGACGCGAATGGGAAGATCGGGCAGCTGCCCCATTTCCACCCGTGCGTTCAGTGCCTGCCCCAGATCGCCCGCCAGCGCGCCGATGTAATCGCACAGCACCAGATCGGGCGCGCTCGGGTCCAGATGCAGCTGATCATGCACGCGGGCCAGCGTGGCGATCCGCGTCGCGGCATCGGTCAGCGCCTGTCCCGACGGATCGCCCCGATGCCTGCGCGCCTGCATCCGCAAAAGCCCCATCACGGCGGCAAAGCTGTTCTTCACGCGGTGGTCGATCTCGCTCAGCAGCAGCTTCTGACGCCGCAGCGCCTCGTTCTTGGCTGCGACCTCCTCCTCCAGCGATGTCCGCGCCTGCACCAGTTCGGTGATATCGCGAGAGGTCACGATGATGCGTTCGACGCCGCGCGCCCCCCGGACCGGGGCCGAGGTGACGTGCCACCAGCGCGGGTTGCCCCGTGCGGTCGGGCAGAAGGCCTCGAAGCTGCGCACCTCGCCACGGATCGCGGCCTCGACCGCGCCTTCCAGCAGGGCGTGCGATTTCGCGGGCCAGAGCGAGGGCCAAGGACGGTCCGCAACCTCGGCGAACTGGGCGATTTCCATCGCGCACATGCCGTTGCGGTTCATGAAGAGCAGACGCCCCTGCAGATCCAGGATCTTGATGCAGTCGGGCGAGCTGTCCAGCACCGACAACGCGAAACCGCTCTCGAGACCTGCAAGCAGATCGAGCGCGGTGACATTGGCGTCGTGGATGTTCATGACGGGAACGTCTTTCATGACCGCTGCGCAAAATCGCGGCAGCTGTCTTCTTCGGATCGCAGTCGGGGGGCCGACCTGTCAAGTCAATTCCCCCCGGCTGCGAAATATCAAACCGCCAGAGGGCGAGTTCGCGAAAGCTCGGTCGCCTGTGCCGACAGCCCCCCTGCCAGTGGCAGCAGGTCGGCCTGAAGTGCATGATAGATATCGGGTTTTCCCGCGAATTGCGTGACGGTGGGCCGGTCGTCCGGGCCGATCTCGGGGAACCATCCGCCGTGTTCGTGGTCGATGAACCGGTCGGCGGCAAATTGCCATAGGCTGCGATACCACCCCTCGGCCTCGGGGGTGGGGTCCGCCTTCTGCAGGGCTGCCAGCGCCCCGATGGCCTCGGTCACGGGCCACCAGTAACGGTCCGCGATGTCGACGCCGCCGTCCATCTTCAGCGTATAGGCCAGCCCACCGCGTTCACCGTCCCATGCATCGGCCAGCGCCGTATCGACCAGCGCACGGGCCTGCGCGACCGCATCGCCCGCCGGACGTCCGGCCGCGTCCCACCATTGCAGCAGCAAGCGCGCCATCTCGAAGCTGTGGCCCGGCGTGGTGCCTGCGGGGCGGAACATCGGATCACCCGCATAGGCCGTATCGGGGGTCCAGTCCTGATGGTAATGTTCGGGAATGCGCCAGACATGCGCCGCCGCCTGCCCGCCGATGAAGAACTGCAGGATGCGCCCTGCCCGGTGCAGGTATTCGCCGTCGCCCGTCGCCTCGTGGGCGGCCAGCAGCGCCTCGACCCCGTGCATGTTCGCGTTCATCCCGCGATAGCCGGAAAAGACCTGCCAGTCGCGGGTGAATTCGTCCCGCAGCAGGCCCGCATCCGCGTCCCAGTAATGGCGGTCGATCACCTCGGTGATGTCGGCCAGCAGGCGGTCGGCATCGGGATGCCCCGCCATCTTCGCGGTCGAGGCCGCAAGCAGGACGAAGACATGTCCATAGGCAAGCTTCGGGCGGTCCACCGGCGCATCGCCGTCCAACCCCCAGAGGTAACCCCCATGCTGCGCATCGCGGTGATGCGACCACAGATAGTCCATTCCCTGATCCATGATCCCCGCCCGGTCGGGTCGGCCCGCAAGTGCGGCAAGCCCATAGGAATGAACCAGCCGCGTGGTCGTATGGATTTCCTGCAGCCTGCCGGGCTGCGGCCTGCCGTCCAGTTCCAGCACATGGAACCCCCCGCCTTCGCGAGGCGAGGCGTCGAACAGGTCCAGCGCCCGCCGGGCGTCGCAGATCAGGAAATCGCGGTGCCCTGCATCATTCAGCCAGAGGCCCTCGGCCCCGATATCACCCGTCAGCATGGTTCCCCCCTCAGCGACGTTTCAATGCATCGGCAAGGGCCGCCCCGAAGGCACCCTGACCGGACTTATCGGGCGCGGCGGCCCGCTGCGGCTTGGCCGCGCGCTGTGCAGGTTTCGGACCGGGCGCGCCACCGCCATCCTTGCGCATCGTCAGGCCGATCCGCTTGCGGGGCACGTCCACCTCGGTCACGCGGACCTTGACGACATCGCCCGCCTTGACCACCTCGTGCGGGTCCTTGACGAAGCGGTCGGCCAGCTGGCTGACATGGACCAGACCGTCCTGGTGGACCCCGATATCGACAAAGGCGCCGAAGGCCGCGACGTTCGTCACGGTCCCCTCTAGCATCATGCCGGGGCGCAGGTCGGTGATGGCCTCGATCCCGTCGGCAAAGCTTGCGGTCACGAAGGCGGGGCGAGGGTCGCGACCGGGTTTTTCCAGTTCCGCAAGGATGTCGCGGATGGTCGGCAGACCGAATTCGGGCGTCACGAAATCCTCGGCCCGCAGGCTGGCGACGGCCCCGGTATCGCCCATCAGCTGACGCAGATCACGCCCGCAGGCCTTCACGATACCCCGCGCCACGCCATAGGCTTCGGGGTGGACGGCCGATGCGTCCAGCGGCTCGTCCCCGTCGCGGATGCGCAGGAAGCCCGCGCATTGCTCGAACGCACGCGGCCCAAGGCCCGCGACCTTCTTCAGCGCCTTGCGCGACGGGAAGGCACCGGCCGCATCGCGATGCGCGACGATGTTCTGCGCCAGCGACGGACCCAGCCCCGCGACATGCGCCAGAAGCGGGGCCGAGGCCGTGTTCAGATCGACGCCGACGGCGTTCACCGCATCCTCGACCACGGCCTCCAGCGCCTTGGACAGGTGGCGCTGATCCACGTCGTGCTGATATTGCCCGACGCCGATGGATTGCGGCGGCACCTTGACCAGCTCGGCCAGGGGGTCCTGCAGGCGGCGCGCGATGGACACCGCCCCGCGCAGCGACACGTCGAGGCCTGGAAACTCCTTCGCGGCCAGTTCCGAGGCGGAATAGACCGAGGCACCGGCCTCGGACACGACGACCTTCGTCGGGGCCTTCGTGCCCTTGGGCAGGCGCTTCAGGATGTCGGTCACCATGCGCTCGGTCTCTCGGCTGGCGGTGCCGTTGCCGATGGCGATCAGTTCGACGCCGTGACGGGCGATCAGGGCCGACAACGCGGCCTCGGACCCGCGCAGGTCGTTCTTGGGCTGGAAGGGATAGATCGTGGTGGTGTCCAGCAGCTTGCCCGTGGCATCCACCACGGCGACCTTGACCCCGGTGCGAATGCCCGGATCCAGCCCGATGGTCGTCTTGGCCCCCGCAGGCGCGGCCAGCAGCAGGTCGCGCAGGTTGCGCCCAAAGACGCGGATCGCCTCTTCATGGGCGCGGCGGCGCAGTTCGGTCAGCAGGTCGATATACATGCTGTTCGACAGCTTCACGCGCCAGCACCAACCGGCGACGCCCCGCAGCCAGTCCGCACCCGGCCCGTGGCCCACATCGCCCAGACCGCGTGCAACGATCCCCTCGGCCCGTGCGACGCCTGTTTCCGCATCGGGGGCGATGTCGATGGTGACAACCTCCTCCTTGGCGGCGCGCAGGATCGCCAGCGCCCGGTGGCCGGGGATGTCGGCCCATTTCTCGGCGTGATCGAAGTAATCGGCGAATTTCGCGCCCGCCTCTTCCTTGCCGGGAACCACGCGCGCGGCGATGCGGCCTTCGCGACGCATGAAATCGCGCAAGGGGCCAAGCACCTCGGCATTCTCGGACAGTTCCTCGACCAGGATGTCGCGGGCGCCGTCCAGCGCGGCCTTGGTCGTTTCCACGTTCTCGTTCAGGAAGCCGCCCGCCAGCGACGCCGGATCGACCGAGGGCGCGTTGCGGATCGCGGCCAGCAGCGGCTCCAGCCCGTTTTCGCGCGCGATCATCGCCTTGGTCCGACGCTTGGGCTTGTAGGGAAGATAGATATCCTCCAGCGCGGCCTTGGTATCGGCCCCGGCGATGCGGCGGGCAAGATCGTCGGTCAGCTTGCCCTGATCGCGGATGCTGGCGGTGATGGCGGTGCGACGGCTCTCCATCTCTCTCAGATAGGTCAGGCGTTCGGACAGGGTGCGCAGCTGCGTGTCGTCCAGACCGCCCGTCGCCTCCTTGCGGTAACGCGCGACGAAGGGAACCGTCGCGCCCCCGTCCAGCAGTTCCGTCGCGGCCTGGACCTGCTGGGGGCTGGCCCCGATCTCGGTCGCGATCTGGCGGGCGATGCGCGGGTTGGCGTCCATGGTCTGTCCCCTTCTGGTAGTCCGGCGATCTGTCTAGCCCTTGGCCGCGCCATCGCCAAGCGGGGTGTCGATCTGCAATTCGCTCAGCTGCAGGACCTCGGCCTCGACCGTCTTGCCGGCCACGCTGTCGCGCACGGCCGTGCGCAGGGCCGCGCTGCGCTTCAGCAGGCGGCGGAAGCCCGGCTCGTCCAGCACTAGCAGGGTCGTCGGCGTGATCGCGCGCACCTCGGTCCGGCGGATACGGCTGGTCAGAACGCCCATCTGGCCGAACATCTCGCCCCGCCCCAGTCGCGTCACCTGCCCCGCAACCTCCTGTTCCACCGCACCCGAGGCCACGAAGAAGACCGACCGCGCGGGCTGGTCCTTGCGCGTGATCACATGGCCCGCATTGACGTAACGCGTCCGCAGCGCGCGGCTCAGGCGGCGCAGCTCGGTCTCGTCCAGGTCCGAGAACAGCGGAAAGACCCGCACGAGGTCGTTCTTGCGCAGCACCAGGTCCAGGGCGGGGCGCATCTCGGCGCGGGCGCGGCGCTTGGTGACTTCGGCCATCAGTTCGGTATGAACCTCGGTCCCGATCAGGCCATCCTCGCGCATGGCGTTGTATTCGCGTTCCTCCATCCGCAGGGCAGTGCGGCGGATGAAGCGCCGTTCCAGTTCCTCGTAATATCCGGGATATTGCAGGCGCAGACCGTCCAGCGCGGTCTCGACCGCCTCGATCCGCCGGTTCAGCAGCTCGTGCAGAAGATCCGCGACACGACGGCCGTGGATGCGGCGGATGCGGCGGTCGATGAACCCGTGAAGATCGCGCAGGATCAATCGCTTGCCAAGCAATGTCTCGAACCGGTCGGCGGTCATGTTGGCCAGCGGCCCCGAGATCGACAGCCGGCTGTGCAGGAAGGCCGCAAGGCGGAAACTGGGACCATAGCGCAAGGCGCCGCGTGCGGCCCGCTGATACCCCGTCCGCCCGCCCGAACGCGCCCCTTCGATCAGCCGGTCCACGTCGAACAGCGCCTGTTCCGACAGCCGCGCCGAGATGGCCCGTTCGCGCACGCGTTGCAGGATCATCTCGCGTTCATGGCCCGCCAGCGCGATCAGGCCCAGGGTGATGCGGTCCCGGTCCAGGATCTCGACGGTGCCGTCGGCCTCGGCCCGGTCCACGGCAGCATCCAGTCTTTCGGCAAATCGCTTGGCCTCGGACCTGACAGTCTCGCGGGTCAGTTCGTAATTCTCGGTCGTGCCCTGCAGATCCTCGCGGACGCTCTGAAGGGCGACGGCGATCACCTGGTCGGACAGCGCGCGATCCAGCGGAGACAGCTTGTCCAGCCCCAGAAGCCGGATCACGCCGCGCAGCGTCGTCCCCTGCACGATCAACGTGAACAGCGCAAAGCCCGTGGCAAGGATGCCGACAAGGCGCTTGGTCTCGACCGGGACGCGCAGGTTCTCGGTCACTGCCAGGGCCAGCGCCAGCGTGACCGCCCCGCGCAACCCGCCCCACATGATGGCATAGCGATAAGGCCTCTGGATCTTGGGCGACAGCTTCAGCCCGGTCAGAAGCGGCAGCAGCAGGAACAGGATCGCGGCGCGCGCGACGAAGGCCGCGACCACCACGAGGCCCACCAGCACCAGATCGGTCAGCTGCACGTCGCCCAGAAGGCGCGGGATCAGCAGCGCGGCAAGGATGAAGATCAGCGCCCCGGCCCAGTGCGACAGAAGGCCCCACACCTCTCGCATGTTGGTCCAGAAGGCGGGCGCCAGCCGCCCCGGCCCCATGAAGTTCAGCGTCAGCCCCGCGACGACGACACCGATCACGCCCGACGCGCCCAGCAGCTGTTCCGCCCCCAGATAGGCAAGATAGGGCACCGCGACCGAAATCGAGATCTGCGCGTTCTCGAACCGCCAGAACAGCCCCATCAGCGCCAGCCCCAGCCGGGCCGTCAGCCAGCCCGCCCCCATGCCGCCCAGGATCAGCCGCGGGAACCCCTCCAGCGCCTCGGACAGGCTGGGGTTCGGGACGCCCAGCATCACATAGGACATGAACAGCCCGAACAGCGCGATGGCGGCGGCGTCGTTCAGCAGGCTCTCGCCCTCGATGATGCGCGCGAGGCGCTTGGGGGCCGAGATCGACCGGAAGATGCTGACCACCGCCGACGGATCGGTGGTCGAGACGATCGACCCGATCAGCAGGCCCACCATCAGCGGCAGCCCGCCAAGCCACGCCAGCGCATAGCCGATGGTCAGCGTCGCCACCACGACCGCCACCACGGCCAGCGTCAGGATGGGCACCCAGTCGTCCAGCATCCGGCGGATGTTCATTTCCAGCGTGGCCTGGAAGATCAGGATCGGCAGGAAGACATAGATGAAGACGCTGGACCGGATCGGCAGCGACAGGATGCTTTCGGCCACCGCGTTGAAGCTGTCGGTCAGTTCGGTCTGCAGCAGGAATGTCGCGCCACCCCCGATCATGATGCCGATCCCGGCCAGGATCACGCTGAAGGGCAATGCAAGCCGCGCGGCCAAAGGCTCGGCCGCGGCGATCAGCACGAAAAGGAACCCGGTGAAGGTGGTCAGCAGCACGATATCCATGTCGTTGGAATACTGCCATATCTTGCCCGTGGAAAGTCGCAGCGGACCATATATGCACCGCTTTTGCGCAATGACGCCAAGTTGACCCGGCCTTGCGCGGCTTGAAACCGGGCGGCGGCGTTCACAATTGGCGCCTGCACCCCGAAGGGCGCGACGTAAGCCTTCAACAACGAAAGGAGGACAGGATGTCCTCGATGTTCGATCCGATGTCGCTTGGCGGCATTCCCCTCAAGAACCGCATCGTGATGGCGCCGCTGACGCGGTCGCGTTCGGGCGAGGATCGCGTGCCGAACGACCTGATGGTCGAGTATTACCGCCAGCGCGCCGGCGCCGGCATGATCCTGACCGAAGCGACCAGCGTGATGGCCATGGGCGTGGGCTACGAAGCCACCCCCGGCATCTGGAACGAGGCGCAGGTCGAGGGATGGAAGAAGGTCACCCAGGCCGTGCACGAGGAAGGCGGCAGGATCGTCCTGCAGCTGTGGCATGTCGGGCGGATCTCGGACCCCAGCCTGCTTGGCGGCGAGACGCCGGTCGCGCCTTCGGCAATCCAGCCCGAGGGCCATGTCAGCCTGCTGCGCCCCAAGCGCCCCTATGTGACGCCCCGCGCGTTGGAGACGGAAGAGATCCCGGGCATCGTCGAAGCCTATCGCCAAGGGGCCGAGAACGCCAAGCGCGCGGGCTTCGACGGCGTCGAGATTCACGCTGCAAACGGTTATCTTATCGACCAATTTTTGCAGGACAGCACCAATACCCGAACCGACCGCTATGGCGGCTTGATCGAGAACCGCATGCGCTTCCTGAACGAGATCGCGGATGCCGCGATCGACGTCTGGGGTGCGAACCGCGTGGGCGTGCATCTGTCACCGCGCGCCGATGGCCATGACATGGGCGACAGCGATCGCCATGCCCTGTTCACCGCGGTCGCCCGCAGCATGAAGGACAAGGGGATCGCCTTCCTGTGCCTGCGCGAACATGTGGCCGAAGACAGCCTGATGCCCGCGATCCGCGACGCGTTCGGCGGCCCCGTCATCGCGAATGAAGGGCTGACCCGTGAACTGGCGGCGCAGCTGCTGGCCGAGAATCGTGCCGATGCGGTGGCCTTCGGTCGCGACTTCATCGCCACCCCCGACCTGCCCGAACGCTTCGCAAGGGAACTGGCGCTGAACGAACACGACCCGAGCACCTTCTATGCCGGCGGGCCCGAGGGCTATGTCGATTACCCGACCGCCGGGCAGATCGCGGCCGAGTGATCCGGCACTGATATCGACAAGGGAAAGCCCCGCCGGATGTCCGGCGGGGCTTTCTTGTCGTCAGGGGGATGGGGCGTGGATCGGTATCAGCCGTTATTCGCGCTCGAGAAGTCGACAGGTGCGCCGTGGGGCACTTCGCTCAGCGTGATCAGATCGTCGGCGTCCAGATCGCGGCGAACCAGGTCCTTCTGCTGCAGCACGTCGCCTGCACGGACCTGACGGGTCTCGACGCGCTGTTCGACCTGCTCGCTTTCGAAGGTCGGACCGTTGCCGCCCTGGACGGTGGCAAATGCGGGAACTGCGGTCATGGCCGAAAGGGCTGCGATGGCGGCGATTTTACGGATGTTCATGGTTATCTCCTGTGTGTCGGTTGCGTTGTAGCCTGCACTACGCAAACCAAATCCCAATCGTTTCACACCTCGCATTCCTGTGACTGAATGCGATCCGAGGTGATTGGTCGACACAAAAGGAAAAGGGCGGCCCCGAAGGACCGCCCCGTTACCTGCGCATCGGCAAAACCGATCAGCAGCTGTAATACATCTGGTATTCGACCGGATGCGGCGTGTGTTCGTAGGCGTAGACCTCTTCCCACTTCAGCGCCATGTAGCCTTCCAGCTGATCGCGGGTGAACACGTCACCTGCCAGCAGGAAGTCCATGTCCTTGTCCAGCTCCTCCAGCGCTTCGCGCAGCGAACCGCAGACGGTCGGGATCTCGGCCAGTTCTTCCGGCGGCAGATCGTAGAGATCCTTGTCGGAAGCCGCGCCCGGGTCGATCTTGTTCTTGATACCGTCGAGACCGGCCATCATCAGTGCGGCGAAGCACAGATAGGGGTTGGCCGAGGGATCGGGGAAACGAGCTTCGACGCGCTTAGCCTTCGGGCTTTCGGTCCACGGAATACGGACGCAACCCGAGCGGTTGCGTGCCGAATAGGCGCGAAGCACGGGGGCTTCGAAGCCGGGGATCAGACGCTTGTAGCTGTTGGTCGACGGGTTCGTCAGGGCGTTCAGCGCCTTGGCGTGCTTCAGGATGCCGCCGATGAAATACAGGGCCTCCTGGCTCAGGTCGGCATACTTGTCACCCGCGAAGAGCGGCTTGCCGTCCTTCCAGATCGACATGTTGACGTGCATCCCCGAACCGTTGTCGCCCTTCATGGGCTTCGGCATGAACGTGGCCGACTTGCCATAGGCATGGGCGACGTTGTGGATGACGTACTTGTACTTCTGCAGGTTGTCGGCCTGTTCGGTCAGCGAACCGAAGATCAGCCCCAGCTCGTGCTGCGCGCTGGCAACCTCGTGGTGGTGCTTGTCGACCTTCATGCCCATCCGCTTCATGGTGGACAGCATCTCGCCACGGATATCCTGGGCCGCGTCGATCGGGTTGACCGGGAAATACCCGCCCTTGTGACCTGCGCGATGGCCCTGGTTGCCCATCTCGTATTCGGTGTCGGTGTTCCATGCCGCGTCCAGCGCGTCGATCGAGAACGCCACCTTCTGCGGGGTGACCGAGAAGCGGACGTCGTCGAACAGGAAGAACTCGGCCTCGGGGCCGAAATAGGCCGCATCGCCGATGCCCGACGACTTCAGATAGGCCTCGGCCTTGAGCGCGGTGCCGCGCGGGTCGCGGCTGTAGGCCTCGCCCGTGTCGGGTTCAGCGACGTTGCAATGCACGCAGAGGGTCTTCTCGGCATAGAACGGGTCCAGATAGACCGAGCTGACATCCGGGATCAGTTTCATGTCCGACTGGTCGATCGACTTCCAGCCCGCGATCGAGCTGCCGTCGAACATGAAGCCTTCTTCGAAGAAGTCCGCGTCGACCAGGTCCTTGTCCAGCGTGACGTGCTGCAGCTTGCCCTTGGGATCGGTGAAGCGCACGTCGACATAGGCGACGTCCTCGTCCTCGATCAGCTTGAGAACATCCTTGATTTCCATCTCTTCCCTTTCTTCGTAGTAGCGACCCGGCGGCTTGGCGGCCGGGCGCGGAAGTCTTGTTCGGTTCCTGACCGCGATCAGACGGCGTCGTCGCCGGTTTCGCCCGTGCGGATGCGGATCGCCTGCTCGACCGGCAGGACGAAGATCTTGCCGTCGCCGATCTTCTCGGTGCGCGCCGCGCCGACGATGGCTTCGACCGCGGCTTCGACCTGATCGTCCGGCAGGACCATCTCGATCTTCACCTTGGGCAGAAAGTCGACGACATACTCGGCGCCGCGATACAGTTCGGTGTGACCCTTCTGGCGCCCGAAGCCCTTGACTTCGGTCACGGAAAGACCCTGGACGCCGACCTCTTGCAGCGCTTCCTTCACATCGTCCAACTTGAACGGCTTGATGATCGCCTCGATCTTCTTCATCGCAATTGATCCTTCCTCGCGGCTTGCCTGAAGTCTGATTGGCGCGTTTGATCACAGGCGTAAATGCAGCAGCGGGTTCTGAACAGTGCGGAAGCGCGCCAGCCCGTGCAACTGCCGAAAATTAGACCACAGCGCACATTAAATAGGCAACAACCATGTTATACGGCATTGAATCGCTCAGCTCCGCCCAAATGCGCGCCATCGAATCCGACGCGATGAACAGCGGGCAGACAAGCGGTGCCGAATTGATGGAACGCGCGGGCGCGGCGGTCGCCGGCCAGATCCGGCTGCGATGGCCCAAGCCCGGACGGGTGACGGTGCTGGCGGGACCGGGAAACAATGGCGGCGACGGTTTCGTCGTGGCGCGGCACCTGGCCCGGGCCGGCTGGGCGGTCAGGGTGATGTGCGATGCGCCCCGCCCCTCGGCCGCGCTGACGGCATGGCAGGCCGTGGGCTCGGTCCAGCCGTTCGACCCGGATGCCCTGCGTCCCGACGATCTGCATGTCGATGCGATCTTCGGAACCGGGCTGACCCGCGCGCCCGAGGGTATGGCCGCGCGCATGATCGAAGCCCTGGCCGGCTTTCCGGGGATCGTGGCCATCGACGCCCCGAGCGGCCTCTGCCTCGACAGCGGGCGGATCATCGGATCGGGCGCGGCGCGGGCGGCCCTGACCGTGGCCTTCGACAGCCCCAAGCCCGGCCATGTGCTGGCAGACGGACCCAGGCTGTGCGGCAGGTTGGTCGTCGCTGATATCGGGCTGGCGCCATGGCGCAAGGCGCAGGGTCATTCGGACACCAGCATCATGGACGCGCGAACGACCACGGGAATGGGCGACTGGCTGCGCAAGACGACGGCGGGGGATGCACACAAATACGGGCACGGCTCGGCGCTGGTGATCGCGGGCGATGCGGCGGGTGCCGCGCGGCTGACCGCCAAGGGGGCGCTGCGCGCGGGCGCCGGATTGGTCACCATCTGCCCCGAGCGGCGCGACATGCAGGGTCACGCGGGACCGCCCGACGCCCTGATGCGCAAGCCGCTGGACGGTCCCGACGACCTGGCGGCCTTGCTGGACGGTCGCGTCACGGCGCTGGGCCTCGGCCCGGGCGCGGGCATGGAACGTGCCGCCAACCTGCTGCCCGCTGCGCTTGGGGCGCGGATCACCACGATCCTGGATGCGGACGCCCTGACCGCGCTGGCAGGGGACGATGCCCCTGCCCCGCATGACCGCTGCATCCTGACGCCGCATCTGGGCGAATTCGCCCGCCTGTTCCCCGACCTTGCGAAACGCCTGAAGGACGCGCCAGAGACCGGACCCGCCTTTTCGAAGTTGGACGCGACCCGGCAGGCTGCCGCGCGCATCGGTGCGGTCGTGCTGCTGAAGGGGCCCGATACCGTCATTGCCGAGCCCTCGGGCCGGGCGGTGATCCACTCTGCCCCCGATCTGCCCTGGCTTGCGACCGCAGGCGCGGGCGATACGCTTGCCGGCATCGTCACGGGGCTTGCCGCGCGCGGCCTGGCGCCCTTCGATGCGGCCTGCTTGGGCGTGATGCTGCACGGGGCTGCAGCGCGGCATTTCGGGCCGGGACTGATCGCGGACGACCTTGCCGATGCGCTGCCCCATGTCATTCGGACGTGGGAGACGTGATTTTACCTCTCGCACCCCGCCGGATGCTTTGATAAGGCATCCGGCGGAGCGGGTGTGGCGGAACTGGTAGACGCACCAGATTTAGGTTCTGGCGCCTTTGGCGTGGGGGTTCGAGTCCCTTCACCCGCACCATTTTCCCGACGGTATCTCGATGGCGATCCCCCCGACCATTTGAGGAAGGCGCGATGGAATGCGCTCGGCTCGGCATAGCCTACGCGCGATGCGATCTCGGCCACCGGCAGGTCGGTGCCGCGCAGCAGGTCGCGGGCGATGGCAAAGCGCAGGTCGTCGCGGATCATCGGCAGCCCCTGCCCTTCGGATGCCAGCCGCCTGCGCAGGGTCGCGGCCGACATCCCCAGGCCCGCGGCGATATCGGTCGCAGGCGGCCAGTCCGGCGGGGGCAGATCGCGGAGCAGCGCGCGCAGACGCGCCGAAACGCCCTGATCATGTCGATACCTGATCAGCAGGTTGCTGGGCGCCTGCGACAGGAACCCGCGCAACTGCCGGGCATCGCGCACCACCGGCAGCGTCAGGTGCCGTGCATCGAAGGTCAGCAGGCATTCGGCCCGGGCAAATTCGACAGGCGCACCGAAGAACTGCTGGTAATCGGCGCGGTTCGTGGGCGCCTCGCATGACAGTTGCAGGTCCGACAGCGGGATGCGACGCCCCACCAACCAGCACATCAGCCCCATGAGGATCAGCCAGTAGGTCCGCGCCGCGAATGCCCCAACGGGGCCGCGCGGATCGCTCAGCACGATCTGGCCACGCCCCTCGGACAGGCGCAGCGTTCCGGACGGATGATCCAGCACCATGTCCATGAACCGCAGCGCCCGCGTCAGGGCGCGGCGCAGGTCGGGTGCATCCAGAACGGCATGCGCCATCATCGCGAAGGCACCCGGACGCATCGGGCGTGCCCCCATCCCGAAGAATTCGCAGCCGATATCCTGGGCGATCATGCGCCACAGCCTGCCGTAATCGACGTGATCGACCGGTCCGGCCCCGATGCCCGCCCGGCGCGCCATGCCCGGGTCCGCGGCGTATCGCAGCGCGTCCTGCACGAACCCTTCCGATATCGCGTGACGCTCCATCCCCCGCACCCGTTGCAAAAGCGATCACCAAGCGTGACGCGCAATGTCATTGTTTGCAATGGCAGACAGGCTAGGCTGCGCGGGGAAATCCGGGGGGAACATCATGGAAATTGAAGGACGCGTCTTTGTCGTCACCGGCGCGGCATCGGGATTGGGGGCTGCATCGGCGGCGATGCTGGCGGGCATGGGCGCATCGGTGGTGATCGCGGATCTTGCCGAACCTGCCGACCAGACCGCCGGAACGGTCTTTGCAAAATGCGACGTCACGCAAGAGGATGACGCGCAATCCGCCATCGCCATGGCAAAGGATCGCTTTGGCAGGCTGGACGGGCTGGTCAATTGCGCAGGCATCGCGCCTGGCGAACGGATGCTGGGACGCGACGGGCCGCATGCACTGGACAGCTTCGCGCGGGCCGTCACGATCAACCTGATCGGCAGCTTCAACATGGCACGGCTTGCGGCGCAGGCCATGGCGGCGAACGACCCTGTCGCGGGCGAACGTGGCGTGATCGTCAACACCGCCTCGATCGCGGCGATGGACGGACAGATCGGACAGGTCGCCTATGCCGCCGGCAAGGCGGGCGTCGCGGGCATGACCCTGCCCATGGCACGGGATCTGGCGCGGCACGGCATCCGTGTCATGACCATCGCGCCGGGAATTTTCCGCACCCCCATGCTGGAGGGCCTGCCCCAGGACGTGCAGGACAGCCTGGGGGCGGCCGTGCCCTTCCCCTCCCGCCTGGGCGAGCCTTCGGAATACGCCGCCCTGTTGCGCCATATCGTCGAAAATCCGATGCTGAACGGAGAGGTCATCCGCCTTGACGGCGCCCTCCGCATGGCCCCGAAATGAAGGAGCATTCCATGGACCCCATCGTCATCACCGGCGCCAGGCGCACGCCCATGGGGGCGTTCCAGGGCGATCTGTCGGGCATGGTCGCGCCCGATCTGGGTGCCGTCGCGATCCGCGCGGCGCTTGGCGACCTGTCGCCCGAACAGGTGGACGAGGTGCTGATGGGCTGCGTCCTGCCCGCCGGGCTCGGACAGGCCCCCGCCCGTCAGGCGGCGCTGGCCGCGGGGCTGCCGCTGTCGTCGGGCGCGACCACGATCAACAAGATGTGCGGATCGGGCATGAAGGCCGCGATGCTGGCCCATGACCTGATCGCCGCGGGGTCCGCGGGCATCGTCGTCGCGGGCGGGATGGAGAGCATGTCGAACGCCCCCTATCTGCTGCCCAAGGCGCGGGGCGGCATGCGCATGGGGCATGACCGGGTGATGGATCACATGTTCCTCGACGGGCTCGAGGATGCCTATGACAGGGGCCGACTGATGGGCACCTTCGCCGAGGATTGCGCCCAGAGCCACGGGTTCGGCCGCGAGGCGCAGGACGACTACGCGCTTGCCAGCCTGTCGCGCGCGCAGGCGGCAATCGCGACCGGGTGCTTCGCCGACGAGATCGCGCCCGTGACGATCACCGGCCGCAAGGGCCAAACCACCGTCGATACCGACGAGATGCCCGGCAAGGCCCGACCCGACAAGATCCCGCATCTGAAACCCGCCTTCCGCGAGGGCGGCACCGTGACGGCGGCGAACAGTTCCTCGATCTCGGACGGGGCGGCGGTGCTGGTGATAATGCGGCAGTCGCGGGCCGAACGGCTGGGGCTTCGGCCCCTTGCGCGGATCACGGGCCATGCGACCCATGCCGACAAGCCGGGCCTGTTCCCGACGGCCCCCATCGGCGCGATGCGCAAGCTGCTGGACCGGACCGGCACGAAGCTGACCGATTACGAGATGTTCGAGGTGAACGAGGCCTTCGCCGTCGTCGCCATGATCGCCATGCGGGAACTGGGCCTGCCCCATGACGTGACGAACATCCATGGCGGGGCATGCGCATTGGGGCATCCGATCGGGGCCTCGGGGGCGCGGATCATCGTGACGCTGCTGGGGGCAATGCGGGCGCAGGGGGCCATGCGCGGCGCCGCCAGCATCTGCATTGGCGGGGGCGAGGCGACGGCCATCGCATTGGAAAGGCTGACCTGAATACGCATTGCGCGAATCCGGCCTTTTCGTGCAACATGGGGGAACCGAACGCGACAGGGCCGGTTACGGTTTTGTCGATTGGTTCGCGGCTTGTCCGCGACGCGATATGGCTTGCGCATGAGGCGTTGCCGATCCGGTCGGTCGAACGATGCAACGAAGGCCCCGATGACGCCCACGCAGCAGTTTCCCCTACGCGACATCGTCGAGACGCGGCTTGCCGAAATCTCGGACCCCTTCGGTGCGGTGGCACCTGCCTTGGGGAATGCCATGGAACAGGCAGCCCTGTCGCCCGGCAAGCGGTTCCGCGCGGTGCTGATGCTGATGGTGGCGGAACGGTCGGGCGGGGTCTGCGATGCGACGGTGGATGCCGCCTGCGCGGTCGAACTTGTCCATGCGGCCTCGCTCATCTTCGACGACCTGCCCTGCATGGACGATGCGCGCACGCGGCGCGGGCTGCCGGCCACCCATGTCGCCCATGGCGAAGGCCGCGCCGTGCTGGCCGGGATCGCCCTGATCACCGAGGCGATGCGGGTCCTGGGCGAAGCGCGCGGTGCCTCGCCCGAGATCCGGGCGCAGCTCGTCTCTGCGATGGCGCGGGCGATGGGGCCTGCGGGCCTGTGTGCGGGCCAGGAAATGGACCTGCACGCCGCCAAGGACGCGGATGGCGTCACGCGGGAACAGGATCTGAAGACCGGCGTACTGTTCGTCGCGGGGCTTCAGATGCTGTCGGTCATCAAGGGGCTGAACGCGACCGAGACCGACCAGCTCGTGGCCTTCGGGCGCCAGTTGGGGCGTGTCTTCCAATCCTATGACGATCTGCTGGACGTGATCGGCGACAAGGCCACCATCGGCAAGGACACCGGCCGCGATGCAGCGGCACCCGGCCCCCGTCGCGGGCTGATGGCGGTGGGACAGATGGGCGACGTGGCCCAGCATTACCATGCCAGCCGCGCCCAGCTGGACGAACTGATGCGCACGCGCCTGTTCCGAGGAGGAGAGATCGCGGACCTGCTGGCCCGCGTCCTGCCCTACGAGGTGCGCCGCAGCGCCTAGTCGCGCGGGCGCGTCCAGAGCGGCGGGCGCGGCCGTGTCCGCCCCGGCATCCGCGACCGCCCCGCATCCCAGCTGCCGCGTGCGATCAGTCCGATCTTGGCGGGTTTCGACGTGCTGATCCGCTGGCGATAGGCCTGCGGGCCGCCCTGCCTGATCCGGGTGCCGATGGCACGATAGATGCGCAGCGCCGCCGCGATCGACCATGCACAGCGCGGCGGCAAATGCGGCAGCCCTTGCCGCGCGGACGCGTAGTAGGGCTCGGCCGCGTCCAGCAGCCTGATTATCACGGAATAAAGCGCATCGGACGGCACGGGGCCCTCGACCGAGGCGCCCGCCTCGGCCAGCCAGTCGGCGGGCAGATAGCAGCGCCCGATCGCCGCGTCGTCGATCACGTCGCGCGCGATGTTCGTCAACTGGAAGGCCAGCCCCAGATCGCAGGCGCGGTCCAGCACGTCGTCATCCTGCACGCCCATGACGCGGGCCATCATGACCCCCACCACCCCCGCAACGTGATACGAATATTCCAGCACGTCATCCAGGCTGCGATATTCGCGATCCGCGACATCCATGGCGAACCCCTCGATCAGGTCCATGGGCCAGCGGTCGGGGAAATCGTGCCGCCGGGCAACCTGCCGCAATGCCGCGAAGGGCGGGGCCAGCGGGCCGTCCTCGTGCAGGGCGGCCATCGTGTCGGCGCGCAGGACGGCAAGCCGCGCCTGAGGATCGCCGCCCGCCTCAGGGGTCGATCCCAGAACCTGACCGTCGATGACGTCGTCGGCATGCCGGCACCAGGCATAGAGCATGACCGTATCTTCGCGGATGCCTGCGGGCATCAGCCTGGCAGCCTGCGCGAAGCTCTGCGAACCTTCCGCGATGGCGGCTTCGGATGTCGCGGTCAGGTCCGTCATGCCGCGCCCATGTCCGACAACATGACCTGCGCGGTCGCCTTGGCGCTGCCCACGACGCCGGGGATCCCCGCGCCCGGATGGGTGCCCGCCCCCACGATGTAGAAGTTCGGAATCGCGCGGTCGCGGTTATGCGGACGGAACCATGCCGATTGCGTCAGGATCGGCTCGACCGAGAATGCGCTGCCGTGATGGGCCGACAATTCGGTGCGGAAATCGGCGGGGCTGAAGATGCGGCTGACGGTCAGGTTCTTGCGCAGATCGGGGATGGCGCGACGCTCCAGCTCCTCGAAGATGCGCTCGGCATAGGCCGGGGCCTCGGTGGCCCAATCGACATCGGCGCGGCCCAGATGCGGCACGGGTGCCAGCACGTAGTGGGTGGACATGCCTTCGGGCGCAAGGCTGGGATCGGTGACGCAGGGCGAATGCAGATACATCGAGAAATCGTCGGGCAGACGCGGCCCGTCGAAGATCTCGTTCACCAGTTCCTTGTAGCGGGGGCCGAAGATCACGCTGTGATGGGCCAGGTTCTCGGGTCGCTTCGACAGGCCGAAATGCAGCACGAACAACGACATGGACCAGCGCTGACGGCGCAGCATCGCGGCCTTGGTCCGCCCGCGACGCGTATGGCCCAGCAGATCGCCATAGCTGTGCATGACATCGCCGTTGCTGGCCACCATGTCGGCGCGCAGCTGCCGCCCGTCCAGCAGGGTCACGCCGGTGGCGCGGTTGCCCTCGGTCTCGATCCGCGTCACGCGGGCGTTCAGCATCAACGTGCCGCCCAGTCGCTCGAACAGCGCGACCATCCCCGCGACCAGCTGGTTCGTCCCGCCCTTGGCAAACCAGACGCCGCCGCGGCGTTCCAACGCGTGGATCAGCGCATAGATCGAACTGGTCGAGAACGGGTTGCCCCCCACCAGCAGCGTGTGGAACGAGAATGCCTGCCGCAGATGCGGATCCTTGATGAAGCGCGCCACCATGCTGTGGACCGAACGATAGGCCTGCAGCCGCATCAGCGCAGGCGCCGCATTCAGCATCTGCCCCATCTTCAGGAACGGTGTCGTGCCCAGCTTCAGATAGCCTTCGCGATAGACCTCTTCGGCATAGTCGTGGAAGCGGCGGTATCCGTCCACGTCATCGGGGTTGAAGGACGCGATCTGGCGGATCAGCTCATCGTCGTCGTTCACGTATTCGAAGCTGCGCCCGTCGGCCCAGCTGAGCCGGTAGAAGGGCGAGACGGGCAGCAGCGTCACGTCACGCTCCATCGGCTGATCGCTGAGCGCCCACAGCTCGCGCAGGCTGTCGGGATCGGTGACGACGGTGGGGCCGGCATCGAAGACATGCCCCTCTTCGTGCCAGACATAGGCGCGCCCGCCGGGCTTGTCGCGGGCCTCGACCAGGGTGGTGGCGATACCTGCGGATTGCAGCCGGATGGCCAGCGCGAGGCCGCCGAAGCCTGCACCGATGACGATGGCGGAACTCATGCTCTCTCCTGCAGAAGGGGGCGTTCGGGCAGGCAGCGGACAGCCTGCGTCAATGGAATGGGCGGGCGTCCCGACACGATGCGCAGCCGGTCGGCCCAAGTCAGCCTGCCGGCATAGAACCGCTCGATCAGCGGTTGCGGCAGGCCGTAGAAACGCTGCAGCAGCCGGTATCGCCGGTCGGGCGCACAGCCGCGGAACAGCATCCGGTTCAGAAGCCGCAGGAAACGGTCCTGATCGGCGCGCGCGATGGCAAAGCCGCGAACGGCACGACGGGCAGACGCGGTATTCAGATCGCGCGCAGCGATGGCATCGGCCACCTGCGCGGCATAGGGCAAAGAATAGCCCGTGACGGGATGGAACAGCCCTGCCCGCAGCCCGATCGCCACCGCACCCTGCGCATGGTCGCGCCAGAAACCCACCGCATCATGGGCCAGCGCGATGGGCAGGATGCCGCGCTCTCGCCGGACCTCGCGGCCGTTCCAGCCCCGCGCCGCCGCATAATCCAGCGATGCCTGCGCCAGCGCCGCATCGTCCAGATCGCCACCGTCGCTGTAGCGGGTATCCTCGATCAGGATGCGCGTCGGACCGAAGGGCAGAAGATAGATGAAGCGGTATCCGTCCATCTGCGGAACCGTCGCGTCCATGATCATCGGGCGTTCGACGCCATGGGGGGCGTCGGTCTCGATCTCGATACCCACGAATTTCTGGAACCCGACCGTCAGATGCGGCGAGGCTTGTGCGCCCCGCGCATCAATCACGCAAGCGGCCTCGATCCGTTCGCCGTTCACCGTCGCGCCGGTATCGTCCAGCGCCTGCACGTCGCTGTTCCAGCGGACCTCGATCCCGTCCAGCAGCGACGCCAGCCCCGGCCCGTCGACAGAGCCGTAGCCGGTCGAGAGCTGCCGCCCGCGCGTCGGAAAGCTGACCTGCTGGTCGGGCCAATGCGCGCGCCGCGCGGGTGCCAGCCTGCGGTGCCATTCGGGCGACAGATCGGGGTCGTGGCAGGACCAGGTGTGCCCACCCGAGGGCCCCGGCGCGGCGTCCAGCATCAGGATGCGGGCATCGGGTCGGGCTTCGCGCACGGCAATCGCGGTCAGCGCCCCCGACAGGCCCGCGCCCGCGATCAGCAGGTCGTGGCTCATGCCTCGCCGTCCGTCCCGTCGCGCTCGCGCAGCAATGCGCCCGACCGCTTCAGCTGCGCCTTTAGCCGGTCGACCGAGGGCGCCCAGATGAAGCCGAAGCTGACGCAATCGTCGCGCCCATGAACGGCGTGATGCATCCGGTGCGCCTGATATACCCGACGAAGATAACCGCGCTTGGGGACATAGCGGAACGGCCAGCGGCCATGCACCAGCCCGTCATGCAGGAAATAGTAGATGACGCCATAGCAGGTCACGCCCACGGCGATCCACCACGCCAGATCCGACCCGAGCGCCCCGACCGCGAAAAGAACGATCGCGATGACCGCGAAGACGACACCATAGAGGTCGTTCTTTTCCAGCGCGTGATCGTGATCCTCGTCGTGATGCGACTTGTGCCAGCCCCATCCGATCGGGCCGTGCATGATCCAGCGATGGACGGAATAGGCCGTCAGCTCCATCGTGGCGACGGTCAGGACGACGATCAGGATTGCGGCCCAGATGCTCATGCCGAAACTCTCTTGCATAATTCGGCGGTCAGGCTACGCCGGTTCGGCTGCCATGACCAGCGGCGGGGGGTGCGGCGAAAATGCATCAAGCCTCCTGCAGGGGGGCGCGGCGAAGGGCCGCCAGATCGGCGCTGCCCGTGCAGAACATCGCGATCCGCAGCTGCTGCGCCACGTCTGACAGATGCGCGACCAGCGCCTCGGTGCCGGTGCGTGCCGCGCTGAGCGCGCCTGCCGCCTGCCCCGCGATATCCGCGCCCAGCCGGATTGCGCGCGCCACGTCCAACCCATGCCTGATCCCGCCCGATCCGATCAGGATCCGGCCCTGCCCCATCAATGGCGCCGCCGCCCGCAACGCATCCGCCGTCGGTATGCCCCAGTCGTGAAAGGGTGCGGCAATGGCCTGGAGCTGGGCATCGCCGCGTTCGGCCTCGACCCGCGCCCAACTGGTCCCGCCGGTGCCTGCCACATCGAAGATGCGCACCCCGGCATCGCCCAAGGACCGGATGACCGACGCAGACAGGCCCGAGCCCACCTCCTTTGCCCCGATCGGCACGGGCAGTGCATGGGCCAATTCTTCGATCCGGGTCAGAAGCCCTGAGAAATTGCGATCCCCTCCGGGCTGGATCGCTTCCTGCAGGGGGTTCAGATGAAGGATCAGCGCGTCGGCCTCGATCATGTCCACGGCGCGGCGGGCTTCGTCGATGCCGATGGCATAGTTCAGCTGCACCGCGCCGATATTGCCCAGGATCGGTACATCGGGCGCAGCACGGCGCAGCTCGCGCCCCAATCCGCCCGCATCGCCATGTTCGACCGCGATCCGCTGAGAGCCGACCGAAAGCGCGATCCGCAATTCCTGGCAGGCTTCGGCGATATGGGCGTTGATGCGCCCCGCCTCGACCGGGCCGCCGGTCATCGCGGATATCAGCAATGGCGCGCGCAGTTCGCGCCCCAGGAATGTCGTCCCCAGGTCGATCGCATCGAAGTCCAGTTCCGGAAGGGCGCAATGCCTGAACCGCACGAGGTCCAGCCCGGTGGGGACCCGGTCCTGCGCGCCCCGGCCTTCGGTGACGATGCGCAGATGCTCGGACTTGCGCAGCGAGATGTCGGTCATGCGGTCGGGAAATCCTGTAAAGCCACGGAACAACATGGCCGCGCGCCATCCGTTCCCATCGACCCAAAGGGTTTCACGACGGGGGGCGGATTGGCAACAGTCCGGGCGCGTTTTCCCACGACCACATCGACCCGCAAGGGTCTTTTCGGTGTCCGATATTCGTGGAAGTGGTCGGGGCGAGAGGATTCGAACCTCCGACCTACGGTACCCAAAACCGTCGCGCTACCAGGCTGCGCTACGCCCCGACGAAAACGGCTTTAGCCGATTGTCCTGACAAGGGAAAGACCTAGTCGCACGCGAAGGTCGCATCGCCGCCAAGCGCCGGATGCGCCAGGGCCTGACCGACAGCCAGCCCGTGGCGATCCGCCTCGCCCCCGCCGATTTCCAGCACCATCAGGCGATCGGGCGACGGATCGCCCACGGCGGCACCGGGGATCGGCGTTTCGTCCAGCGGGCGAGCATTGCGATGAATGTGCCGGATCACGCCCTGCATGTCGATGAAGATCAGGTCCAGCGGGATCAACGTGTTCCGCATCCAGAAGGATACCGGCTGAGGCGATTCGTAGATGAACAGCATCCCGGCATCCGGGTCCAGCTGCCTGCGGAACATCAGCCCCCGGGCGCGTTCGGCCGCATCGTCGGCGATTTCGACCGAGATGCGGACATCCGCGCTTGCCGTTCCGATCACGACGCTGTCGGCGGTGCATTCCACGGCCCCTGCCATTCCCGGCAGGGCCATCGCCAACAGCAGGGCGGCCCTATTCGGCCACATGAGCGAGGAACGACCCGTCATCTGTGGCATCGGGCTTGTCGCCGGCCTCATCCGTCCGGTCGTGCAGGGCCAGGTCCCAGGCGGTGATCTGAGCGGCCATCAGGCCGCGCGGACCCTCGACGACGCGGACGCAGATCGCCTCGCCTATGACGAGGTCCGAGAACCCGGAATGGCGCAGCACCTCGATATGGATGAAGACGTCTTCGGGATGCCCGAAGATGTTGGCGAAACCGAAGCCCTTGG
Organism: Paracoccus sp. C2R09; assembly: GCF_018860625.1. Lineage (GTDB taxonomy): Bacteria > Pseudomonadota > Alphaproteobacteria > Rhodobacterales > Rhodobacteraceae > Paracoccus. The sequence goes on along the minus strand of NZ_JAHKQB010000029.1, from coordinate 370,697 downwards.
CCTTGTCGAACCATTTGACGCGCGCGGGACGCAGCGGCAACGAATCCAGATGCTCGATAACCTCGGCGTCCAGATCGGCGATGGGCGGCTGGCCGTCGGTTTCGGGCGGCTCGATCGACATGACCTCGGCCGCCTGAACGCCGCGTTGGGTATCCTGAACCTTGACGGTCACCCGTGACTGATCCGCGACCGAACTGCGGCCGAAGTTGCGCAGGACATTCGCGTGCAACAGAATGTCCGCCCCGCCTTCGCTGTTAAGAATGAAGCCGTAACCTTTGGCGGGGTCGAACCACTTCACCAATCCGGATACCAGCTTCATGCCGCTGTCGTCAGTCATCTCGATCCCACTGTCACGAATTAATAAGTCAAGTTACCTTTAGATATTACCCGACCGAACCCTTCACAACTGTATAGCTTTCATATGAGGGACTTGTCGCTATTTATTTACCACGGCGGCGCAGAACTGCCGATGTTCAGGGGCAAAGCCGCTGGATTGCCCACTTTGATTGCGTGTTTCTTGTCCATACAAATCTGTCGTGCAAACGGAATGCGCCGTCGGCCCAAAACTCGATCTGGGTCGGTCGTATCCGGAAACCGCCCCAGAACGGCGGCCGAGAGGGCGCGGTCCCGTGCCGCAGCCCGACCTTCGCGACCTCGGTCATGAGCGAGGTCCGGCTGTCCAGCGGGCGCGACTGCGCAGAGGCCCAGGCGCCCAGCCTGCTCTGCAGTGCCCGACTGTCGTAATAGGCATCGGCCTGGGGTCCATCCTCGCGCACGACCTCTCCGCGGACCCGTATCTGGCGGCGCAGGGATTTCCAGTGCATCACGAAGGCCGCCTGGGCGTTCTGGGCAAGCTGCTGCCCCTTGGCGCTGTCGTAATTCGTGTAGAAGACGAAGCTGCCATCCTCACCCTGCCCGTCCACGTCCTTCAGCAGCACCATCCGCACGTCGGGCATCCCCGAAGCGTCCGCGGTGGCAAGCGCGATGGCGTTGGGGTCGTTCGGCTCGCTCGCCTCGGCCTCCTTCATCCAGGATCGGACGATCTCGAACGGGTCGTCGCCTGCGAATATTCCGCCACGGTCGGTCATCAGAACGGTCCTTGTGCTTGATGCGGCACGGCACTTGGCCTAATCACCGCTGATAATGGGTTGAAAGCGCGGGGGACATTACATGTCAAGCGATCACACGGGCGGCCTGATGGCCGGCAAGCGCGGCCTCATCATGGGGCTGGCCAATGACAAGTCCATTGCATGGGGCATCGCCAAGGCGCTTGCATCCGAGGGCGCCGAGCTTGCCTTCAGCTACCAGGGCGAGTCCCTGAAGAAGCGCGTCGACCCGCTTGCGGCCCAGCTGGGCTCGGATACCGTGCTGCCCTGCGACGTCTCGGACGAGGGCTCGATCGACCAACTGTTCGGCGCATTGTCGCAGAAATGGGGCAAGCTGGACTTCATCGTCCATGCCATCGGCTTCTCGGACAAGGAACAGCTGCGCGGCCGCTATGCCGAGACCACGCGCGAGAACTTCCTGATGACCATGGATATTTCGGTCTACAGCTTCACCGCCGTGGCACGCCGCGCCGCCGCGATGATGACGGATGGCGGGTCGATGCTGACGCTGACCTATTACGGCGCCGAACGCGTGATGCCGCATTACAACGTCATGGGCGTCGCCAAGGCCGCGCTCGAGGCGAGCGTGCGTTATCTGGCCGAGGATTTCGGCAAGAACAACATCCGCGTCAACGCCATCAGCGCCGGCCCGATCAAGACGCTGGCCGCCAGCGGCATCGGCGATTTCCGCTACATCATGAAGTGGAACGAGCTGAACGCCCCCCTGCGTCGCAATGTCACGCAGGAAGATGTCGGGAATTCGGCGCTGTATCTGCTGTCGCGTCTGGGTGCCGGCGTCACCGGCGAGACGCATCACGTCGATGCGGGTTATCACGTGGTGGGCATGAAGGCCGTCGACGCACCCGATATCGCCACGACCAAGAAGGACTGACGGGCGCGGGGCCATGCTGAACATCACGCCCGATCAGCTGGCCCTGTTCGTGGCCACATTGGCCGCCGCCATCCTGTCGCCCGGACCGGGCGTGATCGCCGTCAGCCAGGGCGCCTTCGCCCTGGGTCGCCGCGCCGCGCTGTCCTATGGCTGGGGGCTGGCGGTCGGCGCGTCCTTCTGGTGCCTGTTCGCGCTGCTGGGGCTGACCGCGCTGTTCCGCATCGCGCCCTGGACCCTGGTCGCGATGAAGATCATGGGCGGCGCCTATCTGATCCATATCGGCGTGAAGATGTGGCGCCATGCGGCCGATCCGCTGCCCGACGCCGCAAGTGCCGCGATGGGCTTTGCAGGCGGCGTCGCATTGAACATGTCCAACCCGAAACCCGCGCTTTTCTATTCCGCCGTGCTGTTGTCGATCTTTCCGGCCATGCTTGCCCCGATGGACAAGGGCGCAATCTATCTGACAGCCTTGTCGGTCGAGCTTTTCTTCTATACCGCGCTTGCATTGCTCATGGCGTTGCCGGTTCTCCGGCGGCGCTATCACGCTGCCAAGTTCTGGATCGACCGCGGCGCGGGGCTGGCCATCGCCGCCCTGGGCCTTTCGCTGATCCTGCGTCACTAGGGGCCACCAGGCCCGAACAGAAGGATGGGAAAGATGAACGATCGCCTGCCCCACGAAAAAGGCTTTCATGTCAGCTGGGATCAGCTGCACCGCGATGCGCGCGCACTTGCGTGGCGGCTGGACGGCAGGGACTGGCGCGCCGTCGTCGCGATCACCCGCGGCGGCCTTGTGCCCGCGATGATCGTCGCGCGCGAACTGGACATCCGCACGATCGACACGATCAGCGTGAAATCCTATCACAAGCAGGAACAGGGCGGGCTGAAGGTCCTGAAATCCCCCGATGCCGAACTGATGGGCGACGGCGAGGACATCCTGGTCATCGACGATCTGGTCGATTCCGGACGCACGCTGGAACTGGTCCGCCAGATGTATCCCAAGGCGCATCTGGGCACCGTCTATGCCAAGCCCAAGGGCAAACCGCAGGTTCACACTTATGTGACCGAAGTCAGCCAAGACACCTGGATCTTCTTCCCGTGGGACATGGCCCTGCAATATGTCCAGCCTTTTAGGGGCGAGGACTGACGAATCACCCCCTTCGGGCGGCATCTGGGGCACCGGCGATTTTCGTCCGGTGCCCTTTCTCTTGGGAACCGTGCTTTCAGATTGCGCATTGGTCAGACATCCAACGTGGCGACGCGCCACGCAGTCAAAGAGGAGATTGACATGCGCAACATTCTGATGACAACCGCCCTGGTTCTGCCGCTCGGCTTCGGTGCCGCTTATGCACAGGACAGCACGGCCACCGAACCCATGAACGACGACGCGATGACCCAGACCGAGCCGATGGCCACGGATCCGTCGAACGACCCGGCAGGCGAAGACGCCATGGCAGCCGATGCCGAAGTCGATGCATCCGAGGCCGAGGAGCAGGCAGCTGCCGCCGAAGCCGCGAACATGGTCGAGGTCGAGCAGGCGATGAACGAGCTGCGCGTCGACTGGATCACCGGCACGACCGTCACCTCGCCCGAAGGCGATGACATCGGCGATATCAACGACCTGATCATCGACGGCGACACCGGCGAGATGAAGGCGGCGGTCATCGGCGTCGGCGGCTTCCTCGGTATCGGCGAAAAGCAGATCGCCCTGCCCTGGACCGACCTGACGGTGAATTCCGATGCGCAGGAAATCACTGCCACGCTGACGCAGGAACAGGCCGATGCCGCACCGGAATACGTCTTCCGCGATCAGGCCGCGACCGAAGCTGAAACGACCGATGCCATGAGCGGTGGCGACGCCGCCGATCCGATGGCCGCTCAGCCGATGGAAGGCGAGACCGAAGCCATGGAAGATCCGGGTGCCGCACCCATGGAGGGTGCCGACATGGAGCCCGAGATGGATACCGAAGCGAACATGGAAGAAGCCGAGAGCGACATGACCGGCAACGACCCGAACGCACCGGAAACCACGACCCCGGCGAACTGATAGATCACCGGATCACGGATACGAAAGGCGACCCCTCGGGGTCGCCTTTTTCATTTCAGCCATTTCCGCGGACGAAACGCGCGGCAGCTTCGGCCGCACGGTGCAGGGCGCGGCTCTTGTTCACCGTCTCCTGGAACTCGGCCTCGGGGTCGCTGTCATAGACGACCCCGCCCCCGGCCTGGATATAGAGGCTCTCGTCCTTGATGACGCCGGTGCGCAGGGCGATGCACATGTCCATCTCGCCATTGGCGGCGAAATAGCCGACCGCCCCGCCATAGACGCCGCGCTTCTCCGGCTCCAGCTCGTCGATGATCTCCATCGCGCGAACCTTGGGCGCACCGGAAACAGTCCCCGCAGGAAGACCCGCCAGCAGCGCCGACAACGCATCCTCGCCCTCGCGCAGCTCGCCCACCACGTTCGAGACGATATGCATGACGTGGCTGTAGCGTTCGATCACGAATTTCTCGGTCGGGCGGACGGTGCCCGGACGGGCGACCCGACCCACATCGTTGCGACCCAGATCCAGCAGCATCAGATGCTCGGCCAGTTCCTTGGGATCGGACAGCAGATCCTCTTCCAGCGCGCGATCCGCGGCCTCGTCGGCGCCGCGCGGACGGGTGCCGGCGATGGGACGGATCGTCACCTTGCCCTCGCGCAGGCGCACGAGGATCTCGGGGCTGGCACCCACGATGTGGAAACCGCCCATGTTCAGATAGAACATGAAAGGCGAAGGGTTCGTGCGCCGCAGGCTGCGATAGAGCGCGAAGGGCGGCAGCGGGAAGTCCATCTTCCAGCGCTGCGAGGGCACGACCTGGAAAATGTCGCCCGCGCGGATATAGTCCTTGGCCTTCTCGACCGCGATCAGGTAATCCGCCTTGGCGAAGTTCGACACCGGCTCGCCGATCTGGCGATCCTCGCCCAGGGCACGCGGCTCCGACGGCTGACGGTCCAGCGACCGCAGTGCCTCCATGACGCGTTCGGCGGCGCGGGCATAGGCAGCGCGGGCATTGTCGTTTCCGTCATGCCATGCCGGCGCGCACAGCGTCACCTCGCCCTTGACCCCGTCCAGCACCGCCACGACGGACGGGCGCATCAGGATCGCGTCGGGCAGATCTAGCGGATCGGGGTTCACGGCGGGCAGGTTCTCGACCAGCCGGATCATGTCATAGCCCAGATACCCGAACAGACCCGCCGCGACCGGCGGCACACCGTCGGGCATGTTCTCGATCCGGCTTTCGGCGATCAGGGCGCGCAGGCTGTCCAGCGCGGGGCGCGTGTCATCCTCGAAGCTGTCCGAGAAACGCGCCTGCCGGTTGATGCGCGCCTTGCCGTCGCGGCACTGCCAGACCAGGTCGGGCTTCATGCCCACGATCGAATAGCGCCCGCGAACCTCTCCTCCGGTCACGGATTCCAGCATGAAGCTCTGCGGTCCGGCCTCGGCCAGTTTCAGCATCAGGCTGACGGGTGTGTCCAGATCGGCGGCAAGGCTGATCGTGACCAGCTGATTGCGACCGGCATTCCATTCGGCCTCGAAGGCCGCGAACTCGGGTTGGATCTGCATCACTGCACCTGGGAATTGACGGATTCGACGGCCTGCTGGTTCACCGTCACATCCAGGTTGCGCTGCACATGGCGCGCATAGAAGTCGAAGATGTCGCCCTGCAGCGACTGGTTCAGCCGCGCGCTCAGCGCATCGCGAATACCGGCGGCGTTGTCGTCCGACAGGTCGGCCTCGGTCACCTGGTCCAGCCGCACGAGGAAGACGCGATCGCCCGCATCGACGACCTCGGTCTCGCCCGGCTCGTCCAGATCGAAGGCCTGCGCCAGAAGCTGCGGCGGCAGCCCGTCCATATAGGCGTCGCGCGACAATCCGGTCTCGCTCTGCCAATCGAGGCTGGCCACGGTCTGTTCATCGGCGGGTTGTTCGTCTGCCGGCTGATCGTTGGCGGGCTGATCGTCCACGACGGGCACTTCGTCGGACATCTGCTGCAGGCGCAGGTCGGCGGCGCGGGCCAGCAGCTGACGGTGCAGTTCGGACCTGCGCCAATCGGCGGCGACCTCGTCGCGGACTTCGTCGAAGGGGATCAGCGTCGGCTGCACGATTTCATCGAGGCGCAGCGCGAAAACGCCGCCATCGGCCAGTTCGTGCAGTTCCGGGAAGTCGCTGGTCGACACCTCGGCCGCGATCTCTCGGAAACCGTCATAGCCCGCGATGCTGCCGCCCTCGGGGCGCAGCTCGGCGCTCCAGTCGATCTGGCCCAGCTGCATCTCGGTATCCTCGGCGACCTCCTCCAGCGGGACGCCACCTGCCAGCAGATCCTCGTAATCGGCGCTGCGGGTGGCGATCTGACGTGCGGCACGGTCGATCGCGGCCTCGGTGCGCAGGTCTTCCTGTGCCGCCTCGAACGGGATGTCGATCGGATCGAGGATCGCGTTCACCTGGAACAGCGCCGGGCCCAGATCGGTCTGCAGCGGGCCCACGACGCCGGTATCGGCCAGCGCGAAGACATCCGCGCCGTTGGCACCAAGATCGGCCTCGGTCACCTCGCCCAGTTCGGCGTCTTCGGCGGACAGCCCGCGCGCGGTCACGAAGCTGTCGAAATCGGCCTCGCCCGCGGCGATCTGCGCCTGCGCGGCCTCGGCCTCATCGACCGAGGGGAAGACGAGGCGGCTGACGATGCGACGCTCGGGCTGCTGGTATTCCGCGATATGCTGCTCGTAGGTCTCGCGCAGGGCGGCCTCGTCCAGCTCGACCTCGGGGGCCAGCCGGTCGGGCGTGACCCAGGCATAGGTCAGCTTGCGGATCTCGGGGGCGGTGAAGCGGTCGGCATTGGCCTCGTGCCATGCGCGAAGGGCCTCCTCGTCCGGGGTCGCGATCTCCTCGATCAGGTCGTCCTCGGACAGCTCGACCCAGGACAGGTCGCGCGTCTGCAGGATCCAGCGCGCGGTCTGATCGACCATCGCTTCGGGTGCCACGACGCCGCCGGTGACGGCGCGCTGCAGGATCAGGCGCGCTTCATCCTCGCGGATCTGCTCTTCGAAGGTGGATTCGGTATAACCTTCGCGCTGCAGCACCTGCCCATAGGCCGTCCGGTCGAAATCGCCGTTCGGGCCCTGGAAGGCACCCAGTTCGCGGATCGCCTGCGCAACCTGCTGATCGCCGACGGATACGCCGATGCGGTCGGCCTCCTCGGCCAGGGCGGCGGCGGACACGAGCTGCTGCATCACCGATTGCGGCACGCCCATCTCGCGCGCCTGCGCCATGGTGATGCGCTGCCCGGTCTGCTGGGAAATCGCGTTGATCTGGGCCTGCAGCGCGCGGCCATAGTCCTGGGCGCTGATGTCGGTATCGCCGACCTTGCCCAGACGGCTGGACCCGCCCGAGAAGCTGGTGACGCCGAAGCCGCCCAGCCCCATCACCATCAGACCCATCAGGATCCAGACGATGGACGATTTCCCCTTGGTGCGCAGATTGGGCATGGTCGGCATTCCTCGTGGTCTTGTCGCTGCCGTCTTTAGGACGCGTGCACGTCCGCCACAAGTCCGGCAAGCCTGTCGGACAGCCCCGCGATGCCATCGGCATCCACATTGGCGAAGGCGATGCGCAGATGGCGCGCGCCCTGGGGGTCGTGATCGGGGGTAAACATCGTGCCCGGCAGCGCCAGGACCCCGACCTCGCGGACCATCCGCCGCGCGAGGTTGTCCGAGGCTTCCGCGAACGGATGTTCCAGCCAGGCGAAATAGGCGCCCGCGCTCTTGAGCGTCCAGCCTGGGATCGCGCCCAGCCTGTCCATGGTGGCCGCGCGGCGGGTCAGGATCTCGGCCCGTTCGCCCTGCACCCAGTCGCCCAGGTTCCGCATCCCCCAAAGCGCCCCGATCTGCCCCAGCTGGTTCGGGCAGATGGCCACGGTATCGAGGAACTTCTCGATCTGGATCATGAATTCGGCATCCGCGATCAATGCGCCCACGCGATGCCCCGTCAGCCGATAGGCCTTCGAGAAGCTGTAGAGCTGAACGACCCGCGCCCCTTCGCGCGCCCGCAGGTCATGGACCGGGCCGGAACGCGAATCGAAATCGCGATAGGTCTCGTCCACGATCAGCGTCACCCCGGCGCGGGTCGCGACATCGTGGAAGGCCGCGACAAGGCCCTGCGGATATTCGGCGCCCGTGGGGTTGTTCGGGGTCACCAGCACGATGGCATGGGTGCGATCGGTGATTAGGCGGGCCGCTTCCTCGGGGTCGGGCAGCATTCCCTCGCGGCAGGGCAGCGGCACGGCGCGCACGCCCGCCATGTCCAGCCACATCTTGTGATTGAAGTACCAGGGCGTCGGCAGGATCACCTCGTCCCCCTGCCCGGCCAGCGCCGCGATCGCCGCGCAGAACGCCTGGTTGCAGCCCTGTGTGATCGCCACCTGAGACGCGTCCAGAACGACCCCCGGCAACGAGAATGCGTCCGCAACCTCCTGCCGCAATTCGGGATGGCCCATCACCGGACCGTAAAGATGCGCCTCGGGCAGGTTCATCGCCGCCTCCGCGATCACGCGGCGCAGATCCTCGGGCGGGGGCGCGACGGGGGCGGCCTGGCTTACATTGATCAGCGGGCGTTCCGGCGCGAACTGCACGCCCTCCAGCCAGCGGCGCGCCTCCATCACCGGGGGCAGGAAGGTCTGGGTCAGGGCGGGGTTCAGCGGGCGCATCAGCGTTGTTCCATTCCAGGCAGGTCAGAGAGGTCGGGCGGCAGCGACAGGTCCAGCGCGGGCTGCGGCAGCGCGGGCGGCTGCGTGTCGCCTGCCTGCGGTCGGTCGGGCAGCCCGTCGGGGGCGGCGCCCGGTTCGGGACGGATGGCGGCGGTATCGGTGCGCATGACCTGGGGCGCGGCGGGAACCGCCAGGCTCGGGGCGTCCTCGGACGCGGCGGGTCCTTGCTGCACGGGCGTGATCGGATCCGCCGCGGTCTGCGGCCGGGCGTTGTCCACGGGCGCGCGGACGGGCGCGGGCTCGGCCACGGGTGCGCGGACCGCCATGGGTTCGGATTGGCGCGCGGTTTCCGCCACGGGCGAAGGCAGGTTCGGGGTCACGTCGCCGCCGCGCCCGAACTCCGATCCCACGGGCAGATCGACGGCATCGGCCAGGGGCTGGTCCGGCTGTCGTTCGGGGGGCGGCGCTTCGGCTGCGGGCAGCGCGGCTTCCGGGGTCGTCTCATTCCGGGCGGGCGGTTCCTGCCGCGACTGGGGCGCGATCAGGGACAGCACCACCAATCCCGCGACCCCGATCATTCCGCCGTGAAACGCCCCTTTCCAGAAACCCTTCGCCATTCCGTCCCGCCTTCGTTTCCGGTCGCGACAAATTGCAGCGTCCGTGCCTGTTCTCATGCGGGTTTTCGGGCGCCTGCCCTTGACCCCCGCATGTGCTTTGCCACATCTATAGCCGACGCCGAAGCAGGGGGAAACCGCCCCTGCACCCTCTGCACGACCCCAAGCCAACAGGTGGCCACGATGATCCTTCTGATCGACAATTACGACAGCTTCACCTGGAACCTGGTCCATTACATGGGCGAGGCCGGCGCCGAGGTGGTCGTGCGCCGCAACGACCAGATCACGGTCGAGGAAGCCCTGGCCATGAAGGCCGATGGCATCGTCATCTCGCCCGGTCCCTGCGATCCCGCGCAGGCGGGCATCTGCGTCGAGCTGATCCGCGCCGCGGCCGAACGCGAAATCCCGCTCTTTGGGGTCTGCCTGGGGCATCAGGCCATAGGCGAGGCATTCGGCGGCAAGGTCGTGCGCGCGAACCGCATCCTGCATGGCAAGGTCGATGCGATCAGCCATGACGGCACCGGGATCTTCGCGGGCCTTCCCTCGCCCATGAACGCGACCCGCTACCATTCGCTGACGGTCGAACCCGACAGCCTGCCCAACAGCCTGCGCGTCACGGCCACGTCGGATGATGGCACGATCATGGGCCTGATGCACGAGGCCCTGCCGATTGAGGGCGTGCAGTTCCACCCCGAATCCATCGCATCCGAAAACGGCCACGAGATGATCCGCAACTTCCTTCGCCGCTGCGAAGCCGCAAAGGAAGCGGCATGACCGACATCCGCCCGCTGATCGGGATCGCCGCCACCCGCCCCCTGACCGGCCCCGAGGCCGAAGAGGCCTTCTCGATCCTCTTCGACGGTGCCGCGACCCCTGCCCAGATCGGCGGCCTGTTGATGGCCCTGCGCGTCCGAGGCGAGACGGTGGATGAAATCGCCGCCGCCGCCAGCGCCATGCGCGCCCGCATGAACCGCATCACCGCCCCGGATGGCGCGATGGACATCGTGGGCACCGGTGGCGATGGCAAGGGCACGCTGAACATCTCGACCGCGACGGCCTTCGTCGTGGCGGGTGCGGGCATTCCGGTCGCCAAGCACGGCAATCGCAACCTCTCGTCGAAATCGGGCGCGGCGGATGCGTTGACGCAGATGGGGATCAACGTCATGGGCGGCCCCGCCGTCGCGCAGGACGCGCTGGACCGCGCGGGCATCTGCTTCATGATGGCGCCGATGCATCATCCCGCCATGCGCCATGTCGGCCCGCCCCGGACCGAGCTTGGGACCCGCACCGTCTTCAACCTGCTGGGGCCGCTGACCAATCCCGCCGGCGTCCGACGTCAGCTGACAGGCGCCTTCAGTGCCGACTGGATCCGCCCCATGGCCGAGGTGCTGCGCGATCTGGGCAGCGACGCGGCATGGCTGGTTCATGGCGGCGACGGCACGGACGAGCTGTCGATCGCGGAATCCAGCCGCGTCTGTCAGCTGAAGGACGGCCAGATCACCGAATTCACCATCACCCCCGAGGATGCGGGCCTGCCCCGTCACCCGTTCGAGGCCATCATCGGCGGTGAACCGTCATACAACGCCGCCGCCTTCCGCAGGCTGCTCGACGGCGAAAACGGCGCCTATCGCGATGCCGTGCTGCTGAACTCGGCTGCCGCATTGCTCGTGGCGGGCAAGGTCGACGACCTGCGCGAAGGGGTGGCGATGGCCGCGACCTCGCTCGACAGCGGCGCGGCCAAGGCCAGCCTGACCGCCCTTTCCGATGTCACGGGCGCGCCGGAAACGTGAGACCGCCCGAGCCTTGGGCCCATCTGGCCTTCTTCCGGAACGAATGGCCCGCAATCCGCGAGAGGTTGCCCGACGGCTTCCTGCCCGGCCCCGAGCGCGTCTTTGCCGCGCTGGACGGGCTGCGGCCGCAGGATGTGCGCGTCGTGATCCTGGGTCAGGACCCCTATCCGACGCCCGGGCATGCGAACGGCTTCGCCTTTTCGGTAACGCCCGGAACGCCCCTGCCGCGGTCGCTGGCCAATATCTACAGGGAAATGGCCGACGATCTGGGCGGCCGCCCACATGATGGCGATCTGTCGCATTGGGCGGCCCAGGGCGTCCTGCTTCTGAACACCGCGCTCAGCGTGATGCCGGGTCAGGCGGGGGTTCACGCCAAATGGGGCTGGGACGCCTTGGCACGCCAGGCCGTGGCCGAAGCGCAAACCCATCGCCCCCTGGCCTTCATCCTTTGGGGTGGGCACGCGCAGAAGGCGCTGAAGGGACTGCCCCGGGATCGGGATCTGGTGATCGAGACCGCGCATCCCTCGCCCCTCTCCGCAAGACGCGGATTTTTCGGCAGCCGCCCCTTCAGTCGCGTGAACGACTGGCTGATCGCACGGGGCGAACCTGCCATCGACTGGATCGGAGCCGGGGGACTTTTCGCGCCCCCGCAGGAAGGATAGAAGACGGCCATGGATATTCTGGACAAGATCAAGGCCTACAAGCTGCAAGAGATCGCCGCCGCCAAGGCCGCGCGGCCGCTTGCGGATGTCGAGGCCGCCGCCCGTGCCGCATTGCCCGTTCGCGGCTTTGCCACCGCGTTGACCGAAAAGGCGAAAGCGGGGCCCGCGCTGATCGCCGAGATCAAGAAGGCCAGCCCGTCCAAGGGACTGATCCGGCCCGATTTCGATCCGCCCGCACTGGCCCGCGCCTATCAGGCAGGCGGCGCGGCCTGCCTGTCAGTTCTGACCGACGGCCCCAGCTTCCAAGGTGCGCCGGAATTCCTGACCGCCGCGCGCGATGCCTGCGATCTGCCTGCGCTGCGCAAGGATTTCGTCTATGACACCTATCAGGTGGCCGAGGCGCGCGCCTGGGGTGCGGACTGCATCCTAATCATCATGGCTTCGGTCGACGATGCCCTTGCGGCCGAACTGGAAGACGCCGCGATCCACTGGGGCATGGACGCCCTGATCGAGGTTCACAACGCCGATGAAATGGACCGCGCGCTGCGCCTCAAATCGCCGATGATCGGTATAAACAATCGCAATCTCAAGACCTTCGAGGTTACTCTTGATGTGACGCGCGAACTTGCGCCGCGCATTCCCGACGATCGCGATGTGGTCTGCGAAAGCGGCCTGTTCACCCCCGCCGATCTGGGCGCGATGATGCAGGTCGGGGCGCGGCGCTTCCTGATCGGGGAAAGCATGATGCGGCAGGACGATGTCGCGGCGGCCACCCGCGCGATCCTGGATGTCCCGGCATGAGCCTGACGCATTTCGACGCCCAGGGTCAGGCGCATATGGTCGATGTGTCCGACAAGGACGAGACCCGGCGCGAGGCGGTGGCCACCGGTCACGTGATCATGTCCCCTGCGACGCTGGATCTGGCACGCGGTGGCGCGGCCAAGGGTGATGTCATGGGCGTGGCGCGTCTGGCCGGGATCATGGGCGCCAAGCGGACTTCGGACCTGATCCCGCTGTGCCATCCGCTGCCGATTTCCAAGGTGGTGCTGGATCTGGAACCCGATGACAGCTTGCCCGGGATCCGTGTCACCGCCACCGTTCGCACGACCGGACGCACGGGCGTCGAGATGGAGGCCCTGACCGCCGTCAGCACCGCCTGCCTCACGATCTATGACATGCTGAAGGCCGCCGAGAAATCCATGCGGATCGAGGGCATCCGCCTGCTTCAGAAATCCGGCGGGAAATCCGGCGATTTCGTGGCCGTGCCATGATCCCCGTCGACGAGGCCCTGGCCAAGGTCCTGGCACTTGCGCGCGGGCCGCGGCACGAAGTCGTCGGGCTTGCCGATGCCTTCGGTCGGGTTCTGACGAAGCCCGCCACGGCCCGCCTGACACAGCCGCCCTTCGATGCCTCGGCCATGGACGGCTATGCGATGCGACTGGCCGACATCCAGTCGAAGCTGCCGGTCGTGGGCACCAGTGCCGCGGGCCATCCGTGGCAAGGCAAGCCGGCCCCCGGCACGGCGATCCGCATCTTCACCGGCGCGCCCGTCCCTGAAGGTTTCGACCATGTCGAACTGCAAGAGAATGCGGAGCGTGCGGGCGACGATATCCGTGTGATCCAGGCCTCTCGTGGGCGCAATATCCGCAAACGCGGAAATGATTTTGCCGAGGGCGATCAGCTGCAGCCCGGACGCAGGCTGAGCGCCGCCGATATCGGGTTGCTTGCCGCGATGAACGTGGCGCAGGTGACCGTGGCCGCGCGTCCGCGCGTGGCGATCCTTGCAGGGGGCGATGAACTCGTGCGCCCCGGCGAGGATCCGGGCCCAGGTCAGATCGTCAGTTCGAACGATCTGGCAATCGCGGCGCAGGTTCGCGATGCCGGCGGCGAGCCCACGATCCTGCCCATCGCCCGGGACACCGAAGAAAGCCTGCGTCAGGCGTTCGACGCCGCGCGAGGGGCCGATCTTTTGGTAACCATCGGAGGAGCGTCGGTCGGTGACCATGACCTGATCGCCAAGGTCGCGGAAAAGGTCGGCGTCGACCGCGCCTTCTACAAGGTGGCAATGCGTCCGGGCAAGCCCCTCATGGCGGGAATGATGGCGGACACCGCAATGCTAGGCCTTCCGGGAAATCCCGTGTCCGCAATGGTTTGCGGCATGATCTTCATGCAAGCCTTGATCAGGCGGATGTCCGGGATGACGGATACCGACCGATCAGAGATGCTGCCGCTAGCCGTTGACTTGTTGCCCGAAGGGCCACGCCAGCATTACCTGCGCGCGGCCATCACGCGGCGGAACGGTCAGGTTCTGGTAAGGCCCTTCGAGGATCAGGATTCGGCGCGCCTGTCGATCATGTCGCAAGCCGATGCCCTGCTGGTCCGTCCCGCGAATGATCCTGCGCGCGCAGCAGGAGAGCCCGTGACGGTCATCAGGATCGGCCGTTAACCCCTTGTTCATCCTCATGTGCTGTTGTGATTGACGCGATTCATGCGCTGGTCTAGAACAATAACGGAACATAGATGACGAGGGCGGGCATGCTCACCAAAAAGCAGATACAACTGCTGGAATTCATCCAACGCCGCATGTCGCGCGATGGGGTACCGCCATCCTTCGATGAGATGAAGGACGCGCTGGACCTTCGCTCGAAGTCCGGCATTCATCGGTTGGTCACGGCGCTGGAGGAACGGGGCTTCATTCGCCGTCTGCCCCATCGTGCCCGTGCGCTGGAGGTTCTTCGGCTGCCGGATGCCCTGACGCATCTGACGGAAGACAAACCCGATACCGCCGTCAAAGAGAGCGGCTTCACGCCCCGCGTCATCTCGAATGCCCGGCCTGCACGGCCACGGGGCGCGATGACGGTCGTGGACAGCCCCGCCGTCCAGCTGCCCCTGATGGGCCGCATCGCCGCCGGTGTGCCGATCGAGGCCATTTCCGAAATCTCGCATCATGTCGCCGTGCCCGGCACCATGCTGGCCGGGCGCGAACATCATTACGCGCTGGAAGTGACCGGCGATTCCATGATCGAGGCGGGGATCAACGATGGTGATGTCGTTGTCATCCGCGAACAGGACACGGCCGAGAATGGCGATATCATCGTCGCTCTGATCGATGATCAGGAGGCGACGCTGAAACGCTATCGCAGGCGAGGGTCGATGATCGCGCTCGAGGCCGCCAATCAGGCATACGAGACGCGGATGCTGCCGGAATCGCGCGTCCGTGTACAGGGTCGCCTGGTCGGTCTGATCCGCAGTTACTGACCCTCAGAGGGTCAGGAACCCCGGGCCGGCGCGCTTTAGCAGCTCGTCGGCCAGATCGCGGCCCATTGCCGCACCATCGCTGATCGAACCCTCTCGCGTTCCTGCATGGACCTCGCTGCCATCGGGACGCAATATCTCTCCGCGCAGAACTAGACGGTCACCGACCAGATCGGCCAGACCCGCAATGGGGGTCTCGCAGGATCCATCCAGACGCGCCAGGAATGCGCGTTCGGCGGCGATCCGGTCGGCGGTCGCGATGTCGTTGATCGGCGTCAGAAGCGCTGCCACCATATCGTCATCCGCACGCCTCTCGATGCCGATGGCACCCTGGCCCACCGCGGGCAGCATTTCATCGGGATCGACCGCCCCGCGTGCGACATCGGTCATGTCCATGCGGCGTAGACCTGCCATGGCAAGAAACGTCGCTTCGGCCACGCCATCCTCCAACTTGCGCAGACGGGTCTGCACATTGCCGCGAAACTCGACCAGCTGCAGATCGGGACGACGATGGGCCAGCTGCGCGCGACGGCGCAGGCTGGAAGAGCCGACCACGACACCCTTGGGAAGCGCCGCGATGCTGTCGTGCTTCAGGCTGACGAAGGCGTCGCGCACGTCATTGCGCGGCAGCAGGCAATCGATCAGCAGCCCATCGGGTTGAAGCGTCGGCATGTCCTTCATCGAATGCACCGCGATGTCGATCCCGCCCTCGGTCAGGGCTTCCTCGATCTCTCGGGTGAACAGCCCCTTGCCGCCGATTTCACGCAGGGCGCGGTCGGTGATGCGGTCGCCGGTCGTCTTGATGACGACGATCTCGAACGCGTCAGCGGGAAGGCCATGGGCCGCCATCAGACGGTCGCGCGTCTCATGCGCCTGGGCCAGGGCCAGGATCGAGCCTCGGGTGCCGATTTTCAGGGGGCGGGTGGGGTCGGGCATCGTGTTCATGGGCTTGGCATAGCTGCATGTGCGCGGGTTGACAACGGGACCATGGTGACCTTGATGACCTGCAGGAGGCCATATGACCAAACTTCTGCTGCGCGCCCTCGCGGGCGAGACCCTGCCCACCCCGCCGATCTGGATGATGCGCCAGGCCGGGCGCTATCTTCCTGAATATCGCGCGACGCGTGCCAAGGCAGGCGACTTCCTTTCGCTGTGCTACAATCCCGACCTTGCGGCCGAGGTGACGCTGCAGCCGATCCGGCGTTACGGCTTCGACGCGTCGATCCTGTTCGCCGACATCCTGCTGGTGCCCCAGGCGCTTGGCTCCGATCTGTGGTTCGTGACAGGCGAAGGGCCGCGGCTATCGACGATCACCACGGCCGAACAGGTGGATCAGCTGCGCCCGGCAGACGAGGTTCACGAGACGCTGAACCCAATTTACCGCACCGTGTCGATCCTGGCTGCGGAACTGCCACGCGAAACGACGCTGATCGGTTTCGCGGGCGCGCCCTGGACGGTTGCGACCTACATGGTCGCGGGACGCGGCACGAAGGACCAGGGTCCGGCGCATGCATTCAAGGATGCCGACCGCGCGGCCTTTACCCGTCTGATCGACCGCATCACGGATGCGACGATCGAATATCTGTCGGCCCAGATCGACGCAGGGGCCGAGGTCGTAAAGCTGTTCGACAGCTGGGCCGGCAGCCTGAAGGGCCGCGACTTCGACGACTTCGCGATCGCGCCCGCGCGACGCATCATTGCTGATCTGAAGGCGCGTCATCCGGGCGTTCCCGTCATCGCCTTCCCGCGCGAGGCGGGCGAGCGATATGTCGGTTTTGCCAAGGCCACGGGCGCGGATTGCGTGGCCATCGACAATTCGGTCGCATCCGAATGGGCCGCGAAACACGTGCAGCCCGAAATCTGCGTGCAGGGCAACATGGACCCGCGTCACATGGTCACGGGCGGCCCTGAACTGGTGGCCGAGGCCCAACGGATCACGCGCAATCTGCGCAACGGGCCGCATGTCTTCAACCTTGGGCATGGCATCACGCCGGATGCCGATCCGGACAACGTGGCCCGCATGATCGAGGCGGTGCGAACCGCCTAGCGCGCGACGGCCCCGGCGAAGCCCCCGACACGAAGATCGGCCAGCGCGGCGACCAGCGCCGCGCGTTCGCCGAACGGTCCCGCAAGGATGATCCGCGGGCCCTCGTCGCCGGACGGCCTGATCTGGGCCGTGGGATGCCCCCTGCCCGCGATCCGGCGCAGCGAGGCATCTGCGCTCGCATCGTCCGCGAAAATGCCCACCTGCACATATCTTGCCCCTGCGGGGATCATGTCGCCCTTGGGCTGCGCTGCGGCCTGGGCTGCGTCGGCGGTGGCTTTCGGGCGCTCGATCTCGGCCGATCTGACCTTGGGGGCCGCAGGTCGAACCAGGGGCGCGGCAGGCACAGGCGCGGCAAGCACAGGCGCGGAAGGCACGGGCTTGGCATCCCCCAGCTTCATGCCAGGGCACAGCCCGATACCTGATGACGCATCGGGCGCGCCTGCATATCCCAGCCCTGCGCAGACGTCATCCTGCGCCGACAGGCCCGTCCGCCGGTCCAGCACGGGCTGGATCGCGATAGAGGTCTTGATCGCCTCCTGCAGCGGATCGGGGCGCGAAGGTTCGGGCGCGGGGCCGCGCGTTTCCAGGGGCGTCGGGTCGGCGGTGAATTCTCCGGGGCGAAGCCCTTCGGCCAGGCGCTCGGTCAGGATCGCCTCGGGGTCGGGCGTTGCCGGGGCGGGCGCAGATCCCAGGCTGGGGGGAAAACCGCAGATCCCCGCGCCCGCATCGTCCAGATGCGCGGTCCATTGCCCGCCCGCCCGGCGAAAGACGCAACCCGCGGCATCGATATACTGATCGCCCTGATATTCCGGGGGTGGCGGAGGCACGGGGGCGGCCGAAACCGCCCCCCCGATGCAGATGCCGATCAAACCGTATTGCCAAGCCGCCACAAGCCGCCCCCTTCCATTCCTTGCGTCTTGATAGGGCCGCAAGGTCTAAGGCGGGGTTAACACTCGGCCTTATTTCGTGCCGAACATGCGGTCGCCCGCATCGCCCAGACCCGGCACGATATAGCCGTGATCGTCCAGCTTATCGTCCAGCGCGGCGGTGAAGATCGGCACGTCGGGATGGGCCTGGCGCATCCGCTCGACGCCCTCGGGGGCGGCAAGCAGGCACAGGAAGCGCAGGTTCTTCGCGCCGCGTTCCTTCAGCATGTCGATGGCCGCGACCGAGCTGTTGCCCGTGGCCAGCATGGGATCGACCACGATGGTCATGCGGGCGTCCAGCTCGCGCGGGACCTTGCAGTAATATTCGACCGGCTTCAGCGTCTCGGGGTCGCGATACAGCCCCACGAAACCGACCCGCGCACCCGGGATCAGTTCCAGGATGCCGTCCAGAAGCCCGTTGCCCGCACGCAGGATCGAGATCAGCGCAAGCTTCTTGCCTTCCAGCGTGGGGGCCTCCATCTCGCAGATGGGGGTCTCGATCCGGGCGGTGGTCAGTTCCAGCTCTCGCGTGACCTCATAGGCCAGCAGCAGGCTGATTTCGCGCAGCAGGCGGCGGAAACCGGCAGTCGACAGATCCTTCTGGCGCATGACGGAAAGCTTGTGCTGAACAAGCGGGTGTTTGACGACGGTCAGATGGGGTTGGGTCACGAGAGCTCCTTTCGCAGGCGGGCGCGGGTATCGTCGTCGCAGAAGGCGGCGTCAATGGCCCAATGGGCGATGCGGTCGAATTCCGGCTCGGCAAAATCGAAGACGCGGGCCAGCGCGTCGTATTCCTGCCGCATCGTGGTGTGGAAGAATGGCGGATCGTCGGTGGACACGGTCACCCGGACGCCGCGTTCGATCAGCTTCGCGATGGGGTGATCGCGCAGCCGGGGATAGACCCCGAGCGCGATGTTCGACCCCGGGCAGACCTCCAGCGTGATCCCGTCCTCGGCCAGGCGATCCACCAGCGCGTTGTCCTCGATCGCGCGGACGCCGTGGCCGATGCGCGTGCAGCCAAGCGACAGCGCGTCGCGGATGCTGTCGGGGCCGGCCCATTCGCCCGCGTGGCAGGTCAGGCCCAAGCCCGCCTCGCGCGCGCAATCGAAGGACCAGGCATAATCGGTCGCGCGGCCGACGCCCTCGGCCCCACCCATGCCGAAGCCCGTGACCCAGCCGCCCGCGGTCTCGGCCGCGCAGATCGCCGTGGTCTTGGACCGCTCGGGGCCGAAATGCCGGATCGAGGTCAGGATCGCACGGCTGTCGATCCCCTGCCCACGCATCTTCGCGGCCATTTCCGTCATCGCGTGCAGATGCTCGTGCCAGGCCGCCAGATCGCCGCCGCCGCAGAACTCGGGCGAGACGAACAGCTCGGCATAGATCACGCCGTTCTCGGCGCAGTTCTGCAGCACCACCTCCAGCAGGCGGGCATAGTCTTCGGGTCCGCGGATCACGCTGGTCGCTGCCTCGTAGACCTTCAGGAACTCGTCGAAGCCGCGATAGGCGTAATTGCCCCGTTCGTCGAAGATGCGGCCGATATCCTCGGATTTTCGTGCGGCCAGATCGCGGACGAGGCCCGGCGGGGCCGCGCCCTCCAGATGCAGATGCAGTTCCAGCTTCTTCACAGGAAGCTCCTTCCATGTTCGGGCGCGGGCAGGCCCAGATGGGCCATGACCGATGCCCCGATATCGGCAAAGCCCACCTGCCCCACGGCGCGCGGCCCGACGCCATGGCCCAGGACCGGCACCCGTTCGCGGGTATGGTCGGTCCCGCGCCAGGTCGGGTCGTTCCCGTGATCGGCAGTGAATATCGCAAGATCGCCGGGGCACAGGACATCCATCAGGCGACCGGCGATGCCGTCGAACCATTCCAGCTGCGCGGCATAGCCCGGCACATCGCGCCTGTGGCCGAAATTCGTGTCGAATTCGACGAAATTGGCGAAGGTCAGGCTGCCATCCTCGGCCTCGCGTCCCAGTCTCAGCAGATGCTCGGCAAGATCCGCGTCGGATCTTCCCTTGTGCAGATGGGCGATGCCGCGGTGGCTGAAGATGTCGCCGATCTTGCCGATCGCATGGGTGACCCGCCCCGCCCCTGCCGCGATGTCCAGGATGGTCTGCGCGGGCGGCGCGATGGCGAAATCGCGACGGTTCGGCGTCCGTTGAAAGTTCCCCGGTCCGTCACCCAGGAAGGGACGCGCGATGACACGGCCCAGCCGCATCTCGTGCAGCATGGGGGCCAGCCCCTGGCACAGCGCGATCAGGCGATCCAGCCCGAAGACCTCTTCGTGGGCGGCGATCTGCAGCACGCTGTCGACCGAGGTATAGCAGATGGGCCGTCCCGTTTGCAGATGCTCGGCCCCGAAATCCTCGATCACCTGCGTGCCCGATGCGTGGCAATTCGCAAGGATGCCGTCCGTGCCCGCGATCTCGCAGATGCGGGCCGTGACCTCGGGGGGAAAGGCGGGCTGCGTGTCGGGAAAGTAATGCCAGTCCCAAGGCACGGGAACGCCCGCGATCTCCCAATGGCCGGACGGTGTGTCCTTGCCGTTCGAAACCTCGGTCGCGGCACCCCAGAGGCCCTGCGGTTCGCCGCCAAGGCCCGGCGCGTCCAGCCCCGAGGCCAGCCGAACCGCGGCCCCCAGACCCAGGCGCGCAAGGTTGGGCATCGCAAGACCCTGCGCCTGCGCGATATGGCCCACGGTATTGGCACCGGTATCGGGCAGACCGTCGTTGAAGAAGCGGTCGGCGTCGGGGGCACCGCCGATGCCCACGCTGTCCAGGACGATCAGAAAGGCGCGGCTCATGCGGTGATCCTTTCGCGGACAAGGGGGCCGGGTTCGGTATCGCCCGCACCGTATGCGGCCTGCACGGCGGCGATGGCGATATCGGCGGCGGTGTCGTCGGCCGCATGGACCATCGCCAGCGGGCGGTCGGGTCCGGTCTCCTCGCCCAGTTTCGCAAGCGCGGTCAGCCCGACCGCATGGTCGATCGCCTCGTCCTTGCGCACACGCCCGCCGCCAAGCGCCACGACCGCATGGCCAAGCGCCGTCACGTCGATGCGCCCCACCCGACCCTCGGGTGCGGGCACGGGCCGGATCACCGGGGCCTGCGGCAGATGCGTCTCGGGGCGGTCCACCAGATCGGCGGGCCCGCCCTGGGCTGCGACCATCCGGCCGAAGACCTCGGCCGCGGCACCGCTGTCCAGCAGCCCCGCCAACCCGTCCGAGGGGCGCCCCGCCAGTGCCAGGCATTCGCCCGCAAGCGCCAGCGTCAGGTCGCGCAAGGGGCCGTGTTCGCCCTTCAGGACGCGGATCGCCTCGTGCACCTCGACCGCGTTACCTGCCGAACGGGCAAGCGGCTGGTCCATGTCGGTGATCAGCGCCGAACAGCGGCATCCCGCGCCATTCGCGGTGGACACAAGCGCCTGCGCCAGACGCTGCGCGCCGCCATCCTCGCGCATGAAGGCACCGGAGCCCGCCTTGACGTCCAGAACAAGCGCGTCGATCCCGGCGGCCAGCTTCTTGGACAGGATGGACGCGGTGATCAGGTCGATGGATTCGACCGCCCCGCTTTCGTCGCGGATGGCATAGAGCCTGCGGTCTGCAGGTGCGACATCGCCGGTGGCCGAGACGATGGCACAGCCGATGCGGGTGACGATGCGGCGGAACGCGTCCTCGGGCTGGTCGCATCGGAAACCCGGGATCGCCTCCAGCTTGTCCAGCGTCCCGCCGGTATGACCCAGACCCCGCCCCGAGATCATCGGCACGAAGACCCCTGCCGCCGCCAGCAGCGGCGCAAGGATCAGGCTGGTCGTGTCCCCGATGCCGCCGGTCGAATGCTTGTCCACCACGGGTCCGGGCAGGTCCCAGTGCAGCACGTCGCCGGAATCGCGCATCGCCCGCGTCAGCGCCACGCGTCCGGCATCGCCCGTGCCCCGCGTCAGGACCGCCATGGCGAAGGCCCCGGCCTGCGCGTCGCTGACCGAACCGTCGGCCAGCCCCTGCGCGATCAGCGCCGCACCCGGACCGTCCAGCCCGCGCCCGTTGCGCACGGCCGCGATGACAGGTCTGGGATCGGTCATGAGCGCGCCATGTGGGCCGCGTCGAATCGACCGGGCAGAAGATCGCCGATGGTGGTCCGCAGCGTCACCCCGTCCGTCGTGGCCAGCGTGACGGGCGTGTCGGCATCCCCGAATTCGGCCAGCTTCTGGCGGCACCCGCCGCAGGGCGGCACCGGGGCCGGGCTGTCGGCGATGACCGCAACCTCGGTCAGGCGGGTCTGGCCCGCGGCGATCATGGCGGCGATGGCGCCGGCCTCGGCACAGGTTCCTTCGGGATAGGCCACGTTCTCGACGTTGCAGCCCGCATGGATGGCGCCGTCGGGGCTGCGCACCGCAGCGCCCACCTTGAATCGCGAATAGGGCGCATAGGCGCGTTCGCGCACATCGCGCGCGGTTTCCAGCAATGTCATCTGTTCGGTCGCCATCCGGCCGCCCTCCTGCGTTCTTCGGCGTCATTTCTGCGCCCGCCCGACGGGCGGTGCAAGGCCGCTGTTCTTGCCCGCCAAAATGATTTAACGGTCAACCAATTCCGGAACCGGAGGCAGATATGGAAGACCGCAGGCAGGACAAGGCGCGACAGGCAGCGCTGGATTATCACGAATTTCCCCGTCCGGGTAAGCTGGAGATCCGCGCGACCAAGCCGCTTGCAAACGGGCGCGACCTGTCCCGCGCCTATTCCCCCGGCGTGGCAGAGGCCTGCCTCGAGATCAAGGCCGACCCCTCGACCGCCGCACGCTATACCAGCCGCGGCAACCTGGTGGCGGTCGTCAGCAACGGCACCGCGGTGCTGGGCCTGGGCAATATCGGGGCGCTGGCATCCAAGCCGGTGATGGAGGGCAAGGCCGTCCTCTTCAAGAAATTCGCCAATATCGACTGCTTCGACATCGAGCTGGACCAGCCCGATCCCGAAAAGCTGGCCGAGATCGTCTGCTCGCTCGAACCGACCTTCGGCGCAATCAACCTGGAAGACATCAAGGCGCCCGACTGCTTCATCGTCGAGAAGATCTGCCGCGAGCGGATGAACATTCCCGTCTTCCATGACGACCAGCACGGCACGGCCATCGTGGTGGGCGCGGCAGCCACCAATGCGCTGCGCATCGCGGGCAAGAAGTTCGAGGACATCAAGATCGTGTCCACCGGCGGCGGCGCGGCGGGCATCGCCTGTCTGGACATGCTACTGAAGCTGGGCGTCAAGCGCGAGAACGTCTGGCTGTGCGACATTCACGGCCTGGTCCACGAGGGCCGGACCGAGGACATGAACCCCCAGAAGGCCGCCTATGCGCAGGCGACCGACAAGCGGACCCTGGGCGAGGTGATCGACGGCGCGGACCTGTTCCTGGGCCTGTCCGGTCCCGGGGTGCTGAAACCCGAGATGGTCGCCCGGATGGCCAAGCGCCCGGTGATCTTCGCGCTGGCGAACCCCATGCCCGAGATCATGCCCGACCTGGCCCGCGAGGTCGCCCCCGATGCGATCATCGCCACCGGGCGCAGCGATTATCCGAACCAGGTCAACAACGTCCTGTGCTTCCCCTTCATCTTCCGCGGTGCGCTGGACGTGGGTGCGACCACGATCAACGACGAGATGAAGATCGCCTGCATCGAAGGCATCGCCGCACTGGCCCGCGCGACCACCGCGGCCGAGGCTGCGGCCGCCTATCGCGGCGAGACGCTGACCTTCGGGCCCGATTACCTGATCCCCAAGCCATTCGACCCGCGCCTGGTCGGCATCGTCAGCAGCGCGGTCGCCAAGGCCGCGATGGACAGCGGCGTGGCCACGCGCCCGCTCGAGGACGTGAACGCCTACAAGCAGAAGCTGGACAATTCGGTCTTCCGCTCGGCGCTGATCATGCGCCCGGTCTTCGATGCCGCCGCCACCGCGACCCGCCGCATCGCCTTTGCCGAGGGCGAGGACGAGCGCGTGCTGCGCGCCGCCAATGCCATGCTGGAGGAAACCACGGACGTCCCGATCCTGATCGGCCGCCCCGAGGTCATCGCCATGCGCGCCGAACGCGCGGGCCTGCCCATCCGCCCCGAACGCGACTTCGAGATCGTGAACCCCGAAAACGATCCGCGCTATCGCGACTATTGGGAAACCTATCACCAGCTGATGGCGCGCCAGGGCGTCAGCCCCGACATCGCGCGGGCGATCATGCGCACGAACACTACCGCGATCGGCGCCGTCATGGTCCACCGGGGCGAGGCCGACAGCCTGATCTGCGGCACCTTCGGGCAGTACAGCTGGCACCTGCGCTATGTCCGCGAGATCCTGGCACGCGGCGGCCTGCGTCCGCAGGGCGCGCTGTCGATGATCATCCTGGAGGACGGGCCGCTGTTCATCGCGGATACCCAGGTCCATCAGGAACCGACGCCCGAACAGATCGCCGAAACCGTCTGCGGTGCCGCCCGCCATGTCCGCCGCTTCGGCCTGACGCCGCGCGTGGCGCTGTGCAGCCATTCGCAGTTCGGCAACCTGGACAGCGAGAGCGGTCGCAAGATGCGCGACGCGATGGCGCTGCTGGACCTGCGCGAACCCGATTTCATGTATGACGGCGAAATGCATGTGGACAGCGCGCTGGACCCCGACATCCGCCAGCGCATCTTCCCGGGATCGCGGCTCGAAGGCGTGGCGAACATCCTGGTCTTCGGCAATGCCGATGCGGCCTCGGGCGTGCGAAACGCGCTCAAGATGAAGGCCGGCGGGCTGGAGGTGGGGCCGATCCTGATGGGTCTGGGCAACCGCGCTCATATCGTCACCCCCTCGATCACGACGCGCGGGCTCTTGAACATGAGCGTTCTGGCGGGCACGCCCGTCGCCCATTACGGCTGATCTTTGCAAACAGGCGGCGGCGGTCCTTCGGGGCCGCCCTTCGCTTTCGGCCTTTGCAAACTGGGCCGAACGGTTTGCGAATGCAGGGCGCTAACACGCTTGCATCGCGCCCCCTCACCCGCGCTAGGATGGCGCCGAGGGAGAGGGAGGAATTGCCATGTCGTATCGCGACATCCATGCCGCGTGGAAGGCCGACCCCGAGGGGTTCTGGGCCGAGGCCGCGCAGTCGATCGATTGGGACCACGCGCCATCGGCGGCCTTCTTCGACCAGGGGCCGGTTGGGGAATGGTTCGCGGACGGGATGGTCAATACCTGCTGGAACGCGGTGGACCGCCATGTCGCTGCGGGCCATGGCGACCGGGTCGCCATCATCCATGACAGCCCGCTGACGGACAGCATATCGCAGCTGACCTATGCCGAACTTCAGGACCGGACGGCGCGGCTTGCCGGGGCCTTGCGGGCGCGCGGTGTCGGCATGGGCGACCGGGTGATCATCTACATGCCGATGATCCCCGAGGCGCTGGTCGCGATGCTGGCCTGTGTAAGGCTGGGCGCGATCCATTCGGTCGTGTTCGGCGGCTTTGCGGCGCATGAACTGGCCGTCCGGATCGACGACGCGCAGCCCCGCGCCATCATCGCCGCATCCTGCGGGATAGAGCCCGGACGCATCGTCGCCTACAAGCCGCTGCTGGACCGCGCCATCGACGAGGCCCGTCACAAGCCCGATCTGTGCGTGATCCTGCAGCGCGAACAGGAACACGCCGCCATGGTCGCGGGTCGCGATCTGGACTGGCAGGACATCACGCGCGATGCCGAACCCGCCGATTGCGTGCCGGTGCCCGGGAACCACCCGGCCTACATCCTCTATACCTCGGGGACGACCGGGCAGCCCAAGGGCGTGGTGCGTCATACGGCGGGCCATATGGTCGCCCTGGCATGGAGCATGGCGCATATCTATGCGATCCGGCCGGGCGACGTGTTCTGGGCGGCCTCGGACGTGGGCTGGGTCGTGGGCCACAGCTATATCTGCTATGGCCCGCTGATCGCGGGGGCCACGACCATCGTCTTCGAGGGCAAGCCCGTCGGCACCCCCGATGCGGGATGCTTCTGGCGGGTGATCGCCCAGCACCGGGTCAAGAGCTTCTTCACCGCGCCCACCGCGATCCGCGCCGTGCGCCGCGACGATCCGGATGGACGGATGATCCCGGATCACGACATATCCTGCCTTCAGGCACTGTTCCTGGCGGGCGAACGCGCCGATCCCGACACGATCACCTGGGCCGAGGATCACCTGAAGATCCCCGTCATCGACCATTGGTGGCAGACCGAGACCGGTTGGGCCATCGCCGCCAACCCCCTGGGGATCGAGACCCTGCCCGTGCGCAAGGGCAGCCCCGCGGTCGCCATGCCCGGATACGACGTGCAGATCCTGGATCCCGATGGCCGGGCGGTGCCGGCGGGGCAACTGGGCGCGATCGCGATCCGCCTGCCCTTGCCGCCCGGCACGCTGCCGACGCTCTGGAATGCCGAGGACCGGTTCCGCAAGGCTTACCTGGATCGGTTTCCGGGCTTCTACGAGACGGGCGATGCGGGCTATGTCGATGATGACGGGTACCTGTTCATCATGGCGCGGACGGATGACGTCATCAACGTCGCGGGGCACCGCCTGTCGACCGGCGCGATGGAGGAAGTGCTGGGCAGTCATCCCGCCGTCGCCGAATGCGCCGTCATCGGGATCGCGGATGCCCTGAAGGGTCAGATCCCGCTTGGGCTCTTGTGCCTGAAAAAGGGCGTCACGACCCCGCCCGAACAGATCGTCAGAGAGGTGATCGCCATGGTCCGCGACCAGATCGGACCCGTGGCCTGCTTCAAGCTGGCCTGCATCGTGGAACGCCTGCCCAAGACGCGCTCGGGCAAGATCCTGCGCGCCGTCATGGCCAAGATCGCGGACGGGCACGAGGTGACGACCCCTGCCACCATCGACGATCCCGCCATCCTGACCGAGATCGAGGCCGCCCTTGCGGCGCTTGGATATCCCATGAAGGCCAGCGCGTGAAAAAGGGGGCCGCGGCCCCCTTTCCCTTACCCGAAACTTGCGCCCAGGCGTTCCATCAGCGGCACGAAATCGGGGAACGAGGTCATGATCGGACCGGCATCGTCGATACCGACGGCGTTTTCGGCATTCAGGCCCAGAACCATGAAGGACATCGCGATGCGGTGGTCCAGATGGGTCACCGCCTGCGCCCCGCCCGGAACGCTGCCGGTGCCGTGGACGGTCATGCTGTCCTTCGTCTCCTCGACCTTGACGCCGTTCGCCTCGAGGCCGCGGGCCATCGCGTCGATCCGGTCGCTTTCCTTCACGCGCAGCTCGGCCACGCCGTTCATCACGGTCGTCCCTTCGGCATAGGATGCGATCACCGACAGGATCGGGAATTCGTCGATCATGCTGGATGCCCGTTCGGCCGGAACGGTGACACCCTTCAGCGGCGCATGGCGGACCAGAAGATCGGCGACCGGCTCTCCGCCTTCCTCGCGCGGGTTTTCGAAGGTGATGTCGGCGCCCATCTCCAGCAGGGTGACATAGAGGCCGTCGCGCGTCGGGTTGCGGCTGACGCCCGGCACGCGGATCTCGGATCCCGGCACGATCAGGGCAGCCGCCACCGGGAATGCCGCGCTGGAGGGATCGCGGGGGACCGCGACGTCCTGTGCGCGCAGCTCGGGGCGGCCCTGCAAGGTGATGACATGGCCGTCCGCCGTCGTCTCGGCGCGGATGTCTGCGCCGAAGCCCGCCAGCATGCGTTCGGAATGGTCCCGGGTGGGTTCGGCCTCGATCACGACGGTTTCGCCGGGGACGTTCAGCCCGGCCAGCAGGATCGCGGACTTGATCTGCGCACTGGCGACCGGTGTGCGATAGGTGACGGGAACCGGATCGGCAGCCCCCTCGATGGTGATGGGCAGGCGGCCGCCTTCGCGGGCGGTGATGCGCGCGCCGAATTCCGCGATCGGGTCGGTCACGCGCGCCATCGGGCGGCGCGACAGGCTGGCATCGCCCGTGAAGGTCGCGGTGATCGGCGTCGTGGCGACAGCACCCATGATGAGGCGCACGCCCGTGCCGCTGTTGCCGCAGTCGATCACCCCCTCGGGCGAGGCGAAGCCGCCCACGCCCACGCCGTCCACCGTCCAGCTGCCGGGTCCGTGGCGCGTGACGGTCGCGCCGAACGCCTCCATCGCCTTGGCGGTGTCCAGCACGTCCTGACCTTCCAGCAGGCCCGTGATGCGCGTCTGCCCCACCGACATCGCGCCCAGGATCAGCGCGCGGTGGCTGATCGACTTGTCGCCCGGCACCAGCGCCTCGCCCGACAGCGGGCCGCATTTGCCAGAGGTCATCGGACGGGGTTCGGCGGAATGGGACATGGGTCTACCTCGTGATTTCGCGAAGGTTCTATCGTGGGGCGCAGGGCACTGCCACCATCTTCTTGCCGCCGCGCCCGGGGATTTCTAGAAGGGCCGAAACGGAAAGGACCGCAAGATGCAGGAAATCGAACAGCTGCGCGCACTGGCCAACCCCGAGCGCGCCGCGAAAATGGCCGCGCGGCACAAGCGCGACCGCGAGACGCTTGGCATCGCGCCCGCCGAACTGGAGCCGCTGGTCGCAGGCTGGCGCGCCGCCATGACCCCGGACGAACGCGTGGCACTGGCCCGCGACCTGTGGGAGGCCGACATCCACGAGGCCCGCATCGCCGCGGCCAAGCTGCTGCTGCAGGCGCGGATGCGGCCCGATGCGGATGCATGGGCCACGATCCTGGAATGGGCCCCCGCGATCGACGCGCTGGACATCGCCGACGCGGTGGCCGCCGCAGGTCAGCGCAGGTTGGCATCGGACCCCGAGCGGCTGGCCGATCTGGAGGGCTTTGCCGAGGCGAAGAACCCGCTGCAGCGGCGGTTGCTGATGACGATCACCAATGCCTGGGCCAAGATGAACCACCCCAAGCCCGCGGATCTGCCGATCCGGGACCGGGCGCTGGAATGGGCATCGCATCTGCATCACGACGGCAATGGCGCGGTGCGTCAGGCCGTGGCCGCATGGCTGTCCGACCTTGCCCGCCACGACCCCGAACGGGCCGCGGCATGGGCGCCCGCCGAGAAGGTCGTCGATCAGGTCGCCGAGGACGACCGGCCCGATCAGGACCCCGAATAGACCTCGAGCGTCGGCAGATCCGTCAGCGACACGCCCAGCAGCTGCAGCGCGGACAGGGAAACCTGGCTGCCGCTGCCGCCGCCCGTCAGGGGGATCAGTTCGACCTTGGCGGATTTGCCGCTGGCGGGATGCACGATCCGGCCGGGCATGCGCGACTTGACCAGCGGCGTCTTCATCCACAACCCGCCCTCGGTCGGATTGCCGAGCGACCCGACCGTGGTGCCCAGCTTCTGCTCGGCCGCGTCGGTCGGCACTTCGGCGGCCGCGGCACGCTGTTCGGGCGTCGTGGTGTCCAGCTGCGCGACGGTCGCGCGGGCGGCAGGACGGGGTGCGGGCGCACGGGTGATCGCGGTCGCGGCGGATACCTGTTCGGCGGTGGCCGGTGTGGTCTCGGGCTTGGCCGTGGTGGTCCCGCTGCCCGTCATCTGCGTGCAACCGGCCAGCGCCACGCCGATTCCCGCTACTGTCGCAAGGGTGCTGATACGCATTGGGCTCTCCTCATCAGGCTTGGGCGACAGATTGCACGGGCCATTGCCAAAGGTCCACCACCCCCGACATCACGCCCGCGCTTGTGAGCGGCGCGTCGCATGCCTAGATTGCACCGCATGAGCCAGATGCCGCATCCAGCCCCGCTGATCGATCCCTTCGCCCGCCCGATCTCCTATCTTCGGGTGTCGGTCACCGACCGCTGCGATTTCCGCTGCGTCTATTGCATGGCCGAGCATATGCAGTTCCTGCCCAAGGCCGAGCTGCTGACGCTGGAGGAACTGGACCGCCTGTGTTCGGCCTTTGTCGGCATGGGCGTCCAGAAGCTGCGCATCACCGGCGGCGAACCGCTGGTGCGGCGCGGCATCATGGGCTTCTTCCGCAACATGTCGCGCCATCTGGGCAACGGCCTGGAAGAACTGACGCTGACCACGAATGGCAGCCAGCTGGGCCGCTTCGCGCAGGAATTGTTCGATTGCGGTGTCCGCCGCGTCAACGTGTCGCTGGACACCTTGGACGAGGGCAAGTTCGCGCAGATCACCCGTTGGGGCCGCCTGCCCCAGGTTCTGGACGGCATCCGTGCCGCCAAGGATGCAGGCCTGCGGGTCAAGCTGAACGTCGTGGCGCTGAAGGGCGTGAACGAGGACGAGCTGTTCGACATCACCCGCTGGTGCGCCGAAGAAGGCCACGACCTGACCTTCATCGAGGTGATGCCCATGGGCGATCTGGGCGGCGAGGATCGGCTGGACCAGTATTGGCCGCTATCGGACCTGCGCGCCCGCCTGGCCGAGCGTTACACCCTGACGGAGCTGCCCGAACGCACCGGCGGCCCCGCCCGCTATGTCCGGCTGGAGGAGACGGGCCAGAAGATCGGCTTCATCACGCCCCTGACGCATAATTTCTGCGAAAGCTGCAACCGCGTCCGGCTGACCTGCACCGGAGAGCTGTTCATGTGCTTGGGCCAGGAGGATCGCGCCGATCTGCGCGCACCGCTGCGCGCCCATGGCGACGATGCCCCCCTGCGCGAGGCGATCCGCGCGGCCATCGCCCGCAAACCCAAGGGCCATGATTTCGACTATTCCCGCCAATCCGTCGGCGGGCAGATGACGCGGCACATGAGCCATACGGGCGGCTAGGCCGCCATTCCACGCGCGATGATCGACTGCCCTTCAGGCAGCGGTCGCCCTGACCGCATTTTTCGCCCCGGCACCGCAGTCGGGAATGGTCCATGGCACAGGCCGCCGCAGGGCGTCATCTTCGGGGGCGTGCTGCCGCATGGACAATTCCACGTGGCAGCACCGTCACCGATCCGCGTTCAGGCCGTGGCCTCTGCCTCGGCCTTTTCGGCCTCCAGCTTGGCGGCGCGTTCCTCGACCAGTTCGACGATATGATCGACCATCTGTTCGTTCGACAGCTTGTGGCTCTGCTTGCCGGCCATATAGACCATGCCGCTGCCCGCGCCGCCGCCGGTAAAGCCCAGATCGGTCATCAGCGCCTCGCCGGGGCCGTTCACGACGCAGCCGATGATCGACAGCGACATCGGCGTCTTGATGTGTTCCAGCCGCTGTTCCAGCGTCTCGACCGTCTTGATGACGTCGAAACCCTGCCGTGCGCAGGACGGGCAAGAAATGATCTGCACGCCGCGCGTGCGCAGCCCGAGGGATTTCAGGATCTCGAACCCGACCTTCACCTCCTCGACCGGATCGGCCGAGAGGCTGACGCGGATCGTGTCGCCGATCCCCATCCACAGAAGGTTGCCCAGACCCACCGCCGATTTCACCGTGCCGCCGACAAAGCCGCCGGCCTCGGTGATGCCAAGGTGGATCGGCTTGTCCGTCGCATCGGCCAGCTGCTGATAGGCGGCAGCGGCCAGGAAGACGTCGCTCGCCTTCACGCTGATCTTGAATTCGTGAAAGTCGTTGTCCTCGAGGATCTTGATGTGGTCCAGCCCGCTTTCGACCATCGCGTCGGGACAGGGTTCGCCGTATTTTTCCAGCAGGTGGCGTTCCAGGCTGCCGGCATTCACCCCGATCCGGATCGAGCAGCCGTGGTCGCGCGCGGCCCTGATGACCTCCTTCACGCGATCCGGGCTGCCGATATTGCCGGGATTGATGCGCAGGCAAGCGGCGCCGGCCTCGGCGGCCTCGATGGCGCGCTTGTAGTGGAAATGGATGTCGGCCACGATCGGCACCGGGCTCTCGCGGCAGATTTCCTTCAGGGCCCGCGTCGTGTCCTGATCGGGGGCCGAGATGCGCACGATATCCGCGCCCGCATCGGCGGCCCGGATCACCTGATCCAGCGTGGCACGCACATCGCGCCCGTCGGTATTGGTCATCGTCTGGACGCTGATCGGCGCGTCGCCCCCGACGGGGACATTGCCGACCATGATCTGGCGAGATTTGCGGCGTTCGATGTTCCGCCAGGGGCGGATCGGGTTCAGCGACATGTGGCGTTCTCCGTGTTCGCCCCACGAGATAAGCCATGAGGCGGGCAACGACAACCGCCCCGGCGTCAAAGCGCCGCCAGCACCTGTCCCAGGCAGTCGCGCGGCAGCATGACCAGCATCGGGCCCTCGATTTCCAGCGTCACGGGGCCCGTCGCGCGATTCGACGTGCCGACCCGCAGGGCGGGCGCGAATTCCAGCCCGTCGATGGGCCATTCGAGGCCCGTGCCGCGCCCCCGTGCCGGCCCCATCGGGAACAGCGAAACGCGGGTGCCCGCAGCGATATCCAGGCGCAGACGCGCGGGCGCGGCCAGCACGACATCCTCGGGGGCCAGCATGACCACCCGCGGGGCGCCGGGCGCGACCATCGCGGTCAGCGCGGCCAGGTTGTGATCCAGCCGCAACCCGGCGAACCCCACCGCCATGATCAGCGGCGCATGGCTGCGGCGCAGGCACTTGGTGAAATCGGTGCTGTCCTGTTCGGCGATGTGATGGATGCGATCGGGTGCGATCCGGGCACGGGCATGGTCGCCAAGGCTGTCCAGATCGCCGATGACGTGATCGGGTATCCGCCCAAGGCGCAGCGCACTGTCGGCCCCGCCATCGGCCGCGACCAGCAAGGGCGCCACCGCCAGGGCCTGCGTCAGATCGGCGTCATCCACGGCACCGCCGCCGATGACGGTGATGCCCTTCGGATGGGCGATCATTCGCGCCCGACGCCGTTGAAGATGCGCCGGAACGGGAATGCCCAGAGGACGCCCAGCAGGATGTAGATCCCGACCTCGACCAGGATCGGCTGACGCCCGAAGCGGGCGTCGAGCCAGTTCATCAAAGTGACCGCCACGACCACGTAGATCGGCATCACCACGACCAGCACCAGGATCGAGAGCCTCTTGCGTGTCTGCAGCTTCATGGCGGTCCCTTTCCGATCAATCCGCGAAGGGATCGGTCACCAGGATGGTGTCGTCACGCTCGGGGCTGGTGGAAAGCAGCGCGACCGGGCACTGGATCAGTTCCTCGACGCGGCGGACATACTTGATCGCGGCGGCGGGCAGATCGGCCCAGCTGCGGGCACCGGCGGTCGATTCCTGCCAGCCGTCCATCTCTTCGTAGATGGGGGTGACGCGGGCCTGCTGCGCGGCGGCGGTCGGAAGATAGTCGTATTCGACGCCGTCGATCTCGTAGCCCGTGCAGATCTTCAGCTTCTCGAACCCGTCCAGCACGTCCAGCTTGGTCAGCGCGATGCCGTTCACGCCGCTGATGGCGCAGGTCTGGCGGACCAGGACCGCATCGAACCAGCCGCAGCGACGCTTGCGGCCCGTCACGGTGCCGAATTCATGGCCGCGTTCGCCCAGCCGCTGTCCGTCATCGTCGTTCA
Source organism: Paracoccus sp. C2R09 (assembly GCF_018860625.1). GTDB lineage: Bacteria > Pseudomonadota > Alphaproteobacteria > Rhodobacterales > Rhodobacteraceae > Paracoccus. The sequence goes on along the minus strand of NZ_JAHKQB010000029.1, from coordinate 337,273 downwards.
GCTCGGTCGGGAACGGGCCTTCGCCCACGCGGGTGGTGTATGCCTTGACGATGCCCAGCACGAAGTCGATCGCACCCGGCCCCATGCCGGTGCCCGACGCCGCCGCCCCCGACATCGTGGTCGAGGAGGTGACATAGGGATAGGTGCCGAAATCGACATCCAGCAGGCTGCCCTGCGCGCCTTCGAACAGGATGCGCTTGCCGGACTTGCGGGCCTCGGCCATCACCTTCCAGACGGGGCGGGCATAGGGCAGCAGCTTGGGCGCGATCTCCTGCAGCCTGGCCTTCAGCTCGGCCCGGTCGATCGGTTCGGCGCCCAGACCCTGACGCAGCGCGTCGTGATGGGCCAGCAGGCGGTCCAGACGGTCGTCCAGCGTCTGCTCGTCGCCCAGATCGGCGACACGGATCGACCGGCGGCCGACCTTGTCCTCGTAGGCCGGGCCGATGCCGCGACCGGTGGTGCCGATCTTGGCCTTGCCGGCGGCTTCCTCGCGCAGCTTGTCCAGGTCCTGGTGCAGCGGCAGGATCAGCGGCGTGTTCTCCGCGATCATCAGGCTCTCGGTCGAGATCTGGACGCCCTGCCCGGTCAGCTTCTCGATTTCCGAGAACAGCGCCCACGGGTCCAGCACGACGCCGTTGCCGATCACGGCCAGCTTGCCTTCGCGCACGATCCCCGAGGGCAGCAGCGACAGCTTGAACACCTTCTCGCCGATGACGAGGGTGTGGCCGGCATTGTGGCCGCCCTGGAAGCGCGCAATGACATCAGCGCGTTCGCTGAGCCAGTCCACGATCTTGCCCTTCCCCTCGTCGCCCCACTGGGCGCCGACAACCACGACATTGGCCATGAGCCATCCTTCCGTTTTACCGAAACTGCTTTTCGCCCCGGCTCTAGCGCATCATGCGCGACTGTGAAAGCACTGAAAACGCGCCTACCAGTGCGGAGGCCGCTGATCGGCCAGCGGGATCGAGCCGTCGGATTCGGATTGCCGCTGCGCCTCGGCCTGCATCAGCATCTGCATCCGGCCCGCCAGCCGGTCGATGACCCGGTCCTGCCGCGCGATCACCTCGGACAGATCCTCGGTCACGCGGGCCAGATGGGCCAGCTTTTCCTCAAGCTCGGTGATCCGTGCCTCTGCGTTCTTGTCCATGTCGTCCCCTTCCGTTATGGCGTCCATCGGATTTGGCCCCGTAAAGGCAACAAGACCATGGCAAAAGACCAGAAGAAACAGCCCCGCCCCAAGGCAGAGACGCCAAAGGGCTTCCGCGACTATTTCGGTGCGGAGGTGACGGAACGCAAGTCGATGCTGGACCGCATCGCCGAGATCTATCATCGCCATGGCTTCGAGCCGCTGGAAACGAGCGCGGTCGAGACGGTCGAGGCACTGGGCAAGTTCCTGCCCGACGTGGACCGCCCCAATGCCGGCGTCTTCGCCTGGCAGGAAGAGGCCGTGCCCGGCGGCGGCACCGCGGGCGACTGGCTGGCGCTGCGCTATGACCTGACGGCGCCGCTGGCGCGCGTGGCTGCGCAGTATCGCAACGATCTGCCCAGCCCCTATCGCCGCTTCGCGATGGGCCCCGTCTGGCGCAACGAGAAACCCGGTCCGGGGCGTTTCCGCCAGTTCTATCAATGCGATGCCGATACGGTGGGCAGCGCCTCGGTCGCGGCGGATGCCGAGATCTGCGCCATGCTGGCCGATGCGCTGGAAGGCGTGGGGATCGATCGCGGCGACTACATCGTGCGGATCAACAACCGCAAGGTCCTGAACGGCGTGCTCGAGGCCGCCGAGGTCCGTGCCGACCAGGCCGAGGACGTGCTGCGCCAGATCGACAAGTTCGACAAGGTGGGCCGCGACGGAGTGCTGGCCCTGTTGACCGAAGGCCGCAAGGATGACAGCGGCGCCTTCATCGACGGCGTCGGCCTGTCCGTCGATCAGGCCCAGCCGGTGCTGGCCTTCCTGACCTCGAAGGGTGACGACAACGCGGCCACGCTGGCGAACCTGCGCGCCGCTGTCGGTGCATCGGCCATCGGCGCCGAGGGTGTGGACGAGCTGTCGCAGATCGCGGGAATGCTGGCCGCGATGGGCGTGTCCGAGGATCGCGCCGTCATCGACCCCTCGATCGTGCGGGGGCTTGGATATTACACCGGCCCCGTTTTCGAGGCCGAACTGACCTTCGAGATCCTGGACGAGAAGGGCCGCAAGCGCCAGTTCGGCAGCGTCGCGGGCGGCGGTCGCTATGACGGCCTGGTCGAGCGGTTCACCGGCCAGAAGGTCCCCGCGACCGGCGTCAGCATCGGCGTGGACCGCCTGCTGGCCGCGCTGCGCGCCAAGGGGCTGGCGGGTGCCGACAGCCAGGGTCCGGTCGTCGTGACCGTGATGGATCGCGACCGCATGGCCGATTACCAAGCCATGGCCGCGGAACTGCGGGCTGCGGGCATCCGGGCCGAGGTCTATCTGGGCAACCCCAAGAATTTCGGCAACCAGCTGAAATACGCCGACAAGCGCGGCGCACCCGTCGCCATCATCCAGGGCGGGAACGAGGCCGAACAGGGCGTCGTGCAGGTCAAGGATCTGGTGCTGGGCGCCAAGATCGCCGCTGAGGCCAGCTTGGACGAATGGAAATCCCAGCCCGCCCAGACCGAGGTGCCCCGCGCCGATCTGGTGGCCGAAGTGCGGCGGATCCTGTCATGATCCCCAAGCGCGACAAGCAGAACGTCGGCCAGCGCCTTCTGGCCGCCTTTCGCGACGCGGGCGGGGTCGAGGTCGCGCCCGACCTGCTGCTGCCCGCCGAAAGCCTGCTGGATCTCTATGGCGAGGATATCCGCGCCCGCGCCTATGTCACCGCCGACCCGATCCGGGGCGAGATGATGCTGCGCCCGGACTTCACCGTCCCGGTCGTGCAGGCGCATATGCAGAACGGTGCGGAACCCGCCCGCTACTGTTACCTGGGCGAGGTGTTCCGCAAGCAGGACATGGGCGACACCCACCCCGCGAACCCGCGCGACAGCGAATATCTGCAGGCCGGGTTCGAACTGTTCAGCCGCGATCCCGATGCCGATGCGGAACTGTTCGCGCTGTTCCACGACCTGCTGTTGCCCCTGGGGCTGACCGCGCAGATCGGCGACATGGGGCTGCTGCTGGATGCCGTGGCCGCCCTGCCGCTGCCCGACACGCGGCGCGATGCGCTGATGCATCAGATCTGGCGGCCCGGTCGCTTCCGCAGGCTGCTGACCTCGTTCGGGGAACCCAGCATTCCGCGCAGCTTCCCCGAAAGCGACAGCCCCTGGGCCGGTCTGCGATCCGAGGATGAGATGATCCGCCGCATGGCCCGCCTGAAATCCGATGCCGCCGTGGCCCCGCTGGCCCCGGTCTGGTCAGAGCGGCTGGACCGGTTGTTCGCGCTGCAGGCCCCCGCGAACGAAGTGGCACCGATGCTCTATGAACTGGCGCAGGACATGCCCGCCATCGCGCCTGCCGTGGACCGCATCACCGCGCGTCTGCGTGCCATCGCGGATCGCGGGATCGACCTGTCGGGCATCACCTTCGATGCCAGCCACGGGCGCACCACGCTGGAATATTACGACGGCTTCACCTTCAGCTTCACCGCCGACCGTGCGGGCTGGCCGCCCGTCGCATCGGGTGGACGATACGACGCGCTGACCCGCGTCCTGGGCAAGGGCCGCGAAATCCCGGCGGTGGGCGGCATCATCCGCCCCGGCCTGGTTGCCGAACTGGAGGGCGCAGCATGATCCGCCTTGGCGTGCCGTCCAAGGGGCGGCTGATGGAACAGACCTTCGACTGGTTCGCCGATCGCGGCGTCACCCTGTCGCGCAGCGGGTCCGACCGCGAATATGCGGGCCGGGTCGAGGGCGCGGATGGCGTGTCGCTGGTGCTTCTGTCGGCGGGCGAAATCCCGCGCGAACTGGCCGCGGGCCGGATCGAGCTGGGCGTGACCGGCACCGACCTCGTGCGCGAGAAGCTGGCCGGCTGGCGCGATCTGGTGGCCGAGGTCGCACCGATGGGCTTTGGCCATGCGGACCTGATCATCGCGGTGCCCGCCTGCTGGCGCGACTGCAGCGATCTGGACGATCTTGCCGCCATCGCCCGCGACTTCCGCGAGGAACACGGCTTCCGGCTGCGCATCGCCACCAAGTATCACCGCCTGGTGCGGGCATGGCTGTCCGAGCACGAGGTCGCGGATTACCAGCTGGTGGACAGCCAGGGCGCGACCGAAGGCACGGTCGCGAACCAGACCGCCGAGGCGATCGCGGACATCACCTCGTCGGGGGCGACGCTGCGGGCGAACAACCTGCGCATCCTGGACGAGGAACCGATCCTGCGGTCGCAGGCGACGCTCTTTGCCAATCGTGCGGCGATGGGCCCCACGATGAACGCGTTCCTGACGCAGCTGGGCCTGACCTAGATCAGCAGAAGAAGCGACAGGGCCGCGACCAGCAGCCCTGCCGCAAGCTGTGCGACGCCCGGCAGCCAGCGCGCGGCCGGACCGTCCGCCAGCGCGGCCGCGCTGCCGCGTCGTGCCCAGACCGACAGCATGGCCACGGCCAGGGTGACCAGCGCGGTGCCCAGGCCCATGGCAAAGGCCCCCAGCACGCCGATGCCGAAGATGTCCATCCGCCAGGTCAGGATCAGCAGGAACAGCGCCCCCGTGCAGGGACGTGCCGCGATGCCCGCGATGACGATCAGCCCGTCGCGAAGCCCGTGGACATGAGCCGCCTGGTCGATGCTGGGCCCGTGCGAATGCCCGCAGCCGCAGCCCTCGTGATGATGATGGTGGTGGTGCCCCCCGGCATTGCGCAGCTGGCGCAGCCCGCGCCATGCCAGCCACAGTCCGACGCCCGCGATCAACAGCGCGCTCAGATCCGCCATGTGCCGCTCGGTCAGGTCGGTCAGCCTCTCGCGGCCCAGGTCCAGCAGGCTGATGCCGCCCCAGACCAACAGGACGGCCATGCCCGCCTGCGCCAGCGACGATGCCACCGACAGCAGCGCCAGCCGACCCATCGGCACATCCGCGCCATAGCCATAGCTGCCGATGACCATCTTGCCATGCCCCGGCCCGACCGCATGCGCCACGCCATAGCCGAAGCACAGCCCGATCAACGTCCAGACGGCGCCCGGCTGACCCGCGCGCAGCCCGCGCAGGGCACCCGCCATCAGGGTCTGCGTTTCGCGCTGAACGGACACGGCCCAATGCTCGATGCCCGTCAGCCCGCCCGTGACCCACAGGATCAGCAGCAAGGCACCGACCAGCAGCCCCGACAGGCTTATCGCGCGCGCCGCGCTCATGCCGGGCCCTGGCAATCCAGCCGCAACTCGTCCGCACCCGTCGCGCCGATATCGACCGACAGCATCTCGGTGGCGGTGTCGTCGTCTTCCTCCAGCGCCTCGGCCACGGCGCGGGCATAGGCATCGGCGGCGGCATAGGGATCGCCGGTCAGAAGCCGCGTGCTGCATTCCGCACCCTCGATGGCCGGGTTCTCCATCAGCGCGAACTGGACGTAATATTCGGGGTCATAGACCTGCGCCCGCAGATCGCCGGCGGCATCCGCATCGCCCGACACCTTGCGCACATGGTGCGAGATCAGGCGCCCGTCGCGATATTCCGCCGTGAAGTCGCGCGGATCGTCCAACGCGATGCGCCGATCCCCGTCCGAGAGATAGAGCCGCCCGTCGAAGCCTTCCTCCCAGTCGCCGTCGAAACCCTGGATCGCCGCATTCTCGGCCTTGGTCAGGACGCCGTCGCCATCGGGATCGAGGCCCATATCCTCGATGATCAGCAGCGAATAAAGTTCGTCGTAACTCCATTCGACCGTGATATCGGTCAGGCGCCCGTCTTCGAAGCGGAAGGCCAGGGACGCGTCGATGAAGACGTGCGGATGGGCCGATGCGACCTGCGGCAGGGCCATCAGGGATGCGATCAGGGCAGCGCGGCGAAGGGACATCACGTCGTTCCGTCTTGAATGGCGGGACCAGTTAGGCGCAAACGGGGGGCATTGCAAATCACCCCGGCGGCATCCGCCGGGACATGCCGGGGAATTGCCGATGAGGGGGTGGAGAAGGATGCTGGGGATCGCGAGCCTGTTCGCAGCTCTGGGGGGATGCGCGCTGATCGATGCCCGCGCCACCCAACGAGAGCGCAATTTCGAGACCACGCATCCGCCCTCGGGTCAGTTCATCGAGGTCGATGGCCGCCGCGTCCATGTGCTGATCGCGGGCGAAGGCCCCGACCTGGTCCTGCTGCACGGGGCCAGCGGCAATCTGCGCGACTTCACCTTCGATCTGGTGGACCGGCTGCAGGACCGTTACCGCGTCATCGCCTTCGACCGGCCCGGTCTCGGCTTCAGCGACGATATCGGGGCGCAGAACCACAGCCCGATATCGCAGGCCGAATTCCTGCGCCATGCGGCCGATCAGCTGGATGTGCGCAATCCCATCGTGATGGGTCACAGTTATGGCGGCGCGGTGGCGCTGGCATGGGGGATGCGCGCGCCCTCCGAAACGGCGGCGCTGGTCGTCGTGTCGGGCGCGACCGAACCCTGGCCCGGAGAGCTGGAGGGCTGGTACCGCTTCGTGGGCACCCCCATCGGCAACCGCGTCGGCCCGCCGCTGCTGACCGCGCTGGCCCCCATGTCGCTTGGCGATCGGATCATGGCGGGCATCTTCGCGCCCGACCCCGTCCCGGAGGGGTATTCGGACCATATCGGCGTGGGCCTTGCGGCGCGGCGGGCGAATTATCGCAACAACGCGCGCCAGATCACGCAGCTGCGCCCCTTCCTGCGCGTCATGTCCCGACGATACGAAGACCTGGACCTGCCGGTCGAGATCCTGCACGGCGCCGACGACCGCGTCGTGCCCGCGCGGATCCACGCGATGCCCCTGGCCCGCGATCTGCCCAATGCGAACCTGACGATCCTGCCGGGCGTGGGCCACATGCCACAGCATTCCGACCCGCAGGCGGTCGTCGATGCCATCGACCGCGCGGCGCTGCGGGCCGGATTGCTTGCATCGCTGCCGGCCGCGCCCCAAGCTGCCCCAAACTGACGAAGGACACCCTATGCTGGTCATTCACGGCGTCACGCGGTCGCGCGCCTCGCGCATCATCTGGCTCTGCCACGAACTGGACCTGCCCTTCCGGCAGGTGCCGGTCATCCAGGCCTATCGCACCGTCGATCCCGACGCGCTCAGCACGGCCAGCCCCGAATTCCTGGCCCTGTCGCCCGCCGGTGCGATCCCCGTGATCGAGGATGACGGCCTGGTCCTGTCCGAGAGCATGGCCGCGAACCTGCATCTTGCGCGCAAGCATGGCGGCACGGTCGGCCCGCAGGACGCATCCGAGGATGCGCTGATGATGCAATGGTCCTTCTATGCCGCCACCGCGATCGAGGATGACGCGCTGACGATCCAGATGCTGACCCGCCCCGAGGCCACCGACGAGGACCGAGAGATCATCGACGAGGCCATCGCCCGGCTGGAACGCCCGCTGGCCGTGCTCGAGGCGCATCTGACGGCCCATGCCTATCTGGTGGGCGGGCGCTTCACCGTCGCGGACCTGAACATGGCCGAGGTGATCCGCTATGGCTGGAACGACCAGCGCCTGCATGCCGCATGGCCCGCGATCAGCGAATGGCTGGACAGCTGCCACGCCCGCCCGGCCTTCCTGCGCATGTGGGAGGCCCGCCTGCAAGAGCCCGTCTGAAAGGCATCCCTTGGGGCGCGGCACCCTGCGGACCACAAGCCCTTGCCGCCCTGCCCCATGCCATGAGATAACCGCCGCCAGACCAGACGACAGGACGACAGATACATGGCCGACGACCTTCTTTCGGGCGACATGAACGACGACAGCTACTCCGCCTCCTCGATCGAGGTGCTGGAGGGGCTGGAGCCTGTCCGCAAACGCCCCGGCATGTATATCGGGGGCACCGACGAACGCGCGCTGCATCACCTCGTGGCCGAAATCCTCGACAACTCGATGGACGAGGCCGTCGCGGGTCATGCCAGCCGGATCGAGATCGAGCTGCTGGCCGATTACAGCGTCGTCGTGCGCGACAACGGGCGCGGCATCCCCATCGACCCGCACCCCAAGTTTCCGGGCAAGTCCGCGCTCGAGGTGATCCTGTGTACGCTGCATGCGGGCGGCAAGTTCTCGGGGGATGCCTATCAGACCTCGGGCGGTCTGCACGGGGTGGGCGCGTCGGTCGTGAACGCGCTGTCGGACCTGATGGTCGTGCAGGTCGCGCGCAGCAAGGAACTGTTCGAACAACGCTTCAGCCGCGGCATTCCCGAAGGCCCGGTCCAGAAGATCGGCGCGGCGCCGAACCGCCGCGGCACGACGGTGACCTTCCACGCCGACGAGGAGATCTTCGGCCATCACCGCTTCAAGCCCGCGCGGCTGATCAAGATGGTGAAGTCCAAGGCCTACCTGTTCAGCGGAGTCGAGATCCGCTGGAAATCCGAGATCGACGACGGAGAGACCCCGCGCGAGGCGACGTTCCATTTCCCCGGCGGTCTGGCCGATTACCTGACCGAGACGATGGCCGGGTCCAGCACCTATGCCGAACGTCCCTTCGCGGGCAGCGTGGATTTCAAGCGGTTCAACGTTCCGGGCAAGGTGGATTGGGCGATCAACTGGACGCCGTCGCGCGACGGGTTCATCCAGTCCTATTGCAACACCGTTCCCACCCCCGAGGGCGGCACCCACGAGGCGGGCTTCTGGTCAGCGATCCTCAAGGGCATCCGCGCCTATGGCGAGTTGGTCAGCAACAAGAAGGCCGCGCAGATCACGCGCGATGACCTGATCACCGGCGGCTGCGCGCTGGTCAGCTGCTTCATCCGCGAACCTGAATTCGTGGGCCAGACCAAGGACCGCCTTGCCACCGTCGAGGCGCAGCGCCTGGTCGAGAACGCCGTGCGCGACCATTTCGACAACTGGCTGGCCTCGGACACGAAATCGGCAGGCGCGATCCTGGACTTCCTGGTCCTGCGGGCCGAGGAACGCCTGCGCCGCCGGCAGGAAAAGGAAACCGCCCGCAAGACCGCGACCAAGAAGCTGCGCCTTCCGGGCAAGCTGGTCGATTGCAGCGCGACCAACCGCGAGGGGACCGAGCTGTTCATCGTCGAGGGCGACAGCGCGGGCGGCAGTGCCAAGATGGCCCGCCAGCGCGCGACGCAGGCCCTGCTGCCCCTGCGCGGGAAGATCCTGAACGTGCTGGGTGCGGCATCCTCGAAGATGGGTGCCAACCAGGAGATCAACGACCTGTGCCAGGCGCTTGGGGTCGGGCTGGGGTCGAAGTTCAACATCGACGATCTGCGTTACGACAAGATCATCATCATGACCGACGCCGACGTGGACGGCGCGCATATCGCATCGCTGCTGATGACCTTCTTCTTCACCCAGATGCGCCCGATGATCGATCGCGGGCATCTCTATCTGGCCTGTCCGCCGCTCTATCGTCTGACGCAGGGGGCGCATCGCGTCTATGTCGCCGACGACGCGGAGAAGGAGCGGATGCTTCAGAAGGGCCTGGGCGGGCGCGGCAAGATCGACGTGCAGCGCTTCAAGGGTCTGGGCGAGATGGACGCCAAGGATCTTCGCGACACGACGATGGATCCCAAGACGCGCAAGCTGATCCGTGTCAGCATCGATGACGACGAAGGCGGCGAGACCGGCGACCTGGTCGAACGGCTGATGGGCAAGAAGCCCGAGCTGCGCTTCGAATACATCCAGGAGAACGCGCGCTTCGTCGAGGAACTCGACCTCTGATCCGCGGTGCGGGCGGCCGGAGGGATCCGGCCGCCCGTTTCCCTGTCAGCCCGGGCGGCCAAGCCGCCAGACGATGCGCGGCGCGTCCCACAGCGTGGGCAGAAGCACCAGCGACACGGGCGCAGCCGTCACGACGATGAAGCTCTGCAGCTTGCCGATGCCGCCCGATCCGGACGAGATCAGGATCAGCGCCATCACCCCCATCGCCACGCCCCAGAAGGCCCGCAGCCAGGTCGAGGGTTCGCCCTCGGACATGGATTGCGCGATGACGAAGCTCATGGAATCGCTGGTGGTGGCGACGAAGGCCATTGTCAGCACGAGGAACGCGACCGACAGCAGGAAGCCCAAGGGGAAGGCCTGCGTGATCGCCAGAAGGCCCGCTGGCAGGTCCAGCCCCTCGAACGGGACGGATACCGTGCCGGGGTCCAACTGTTCGAAGGTGATGCCCGACCCACCGATGATCGTGAACCAGAAATTGGTGACGATGGGCGCGATGACCGCCAGCATGACGATGATCGACCGGATCGACCGCCCCCGGCTGATCCGCGCAATGAAGATCGCCATCAGCGGACCGTAGCCGATGAACCAGCCCCAGAAGAAGACCGTCCACCAGCCCAGCCATTCGCTGTCCCCGATGATCCCCGCATCCCCGCGATAGAGCGCGAGCCCGAAGAAGTTCTGGACATATGTGACGAAACCGCCCGCGAAATTGCCGAAGATCGCGCCTGTCGGCCCCGCCAGCAGCATGAAGACGAGCAGCGCGAAGACCAGCAGGACGTTGAACTGCGACAGGATACGGATGCCCTTGGACAGCCCCGTGACCGCCGACACCGAATAGATCCCGACCAGCGCCAGGATCACCGCCGCCTGGGTGCCGAAATCGTCGGGGATCCCGAACAGCGCCTGCAGGCCATAGCTCATCTGCAGGCCGAGAAATCCGATCGGTCCGACCGTGCCCGCCACGACCGAGATCACGCAGCAGGCATCCACGATCAGCCCCAGGGGGCCGGTCAGCACCCGGTCGCCGAACACCGGATAGAGCAGCGTACGCGGCGCCAGCGGCAACCCGCGATCATGGTGGTAATGCATCAGCATGATCGTCCCCAGGGCGCCCAGGATCGCCCAGGCCAGGAACCCCCAATGCAGGAAGGACTGTGCCAGCGCCGCATGGGCGCGCGCCCTGGGGTCGCCCGACAGGTCGCCGAAGATCGGCGGCGTGGACAGGTAATGGGCGATCGGCTCTCCTGCCGCCCAGAAGACACCGCCACCTGCCAGCAGGGTGCACATGATCATCGAGGCCCATTGCAAGGTGGAGAACTCGGCCCGCGCAAGCCCGCCCATCCGCGTCCGCGCGCCCGGCAGCAGGCAGATCGCCAGCCCGATCAGGAAGGTCGCCAGCAGCAGCACCTGCCAGTAGAATCCGAACCAGCGGGCCGAGACGGCAAAGCCCGCATCGACCCATCCCGACAGCCGGTCCAGATCGACCAGCGCCAAGGCGCAGAATGCAAGAATGAAGCCACTGGTCAGGATCACCAATGGCAGATCGAGGCCCTTGGATCGGCCTGAAGGGCCGTCCGGGCTGGAATTGTCAGACATGTCGTCCTTTCGTGAGACGCTTTTGGGAATGCGACCGCGCGGCCCCTGTGCCGGGCGGAGGGCGGCATCATGGGCATCCGACGGGATGCGTTCGGTCAGGCGAAAGGATCGGACCCTCTGCCGCCTGTTCGGGCGGCGTCCCTAACCGCGGGTCCGGGGCGGGTCAACCTTGTTTCCGGCGCGAAGCAGCACAAGCCCGCGAAAGGTTTCCGACAGGCCCGGTCGGGCGGCCCGCCCCCTTTGCGGGGGCGGGCGCTTCAGGCGCGGATCGTCAGACCCATTTGGCCAAAGGCGGCAAGCTCATCAGAACCGCATCGGCGTTGTGGCCGGTTTCCAGCCCGAATTTCGTGCCGCGATCATAGACGAGGTTGTATTCCGCATAGAGCCCGCGATGGATCAGCTGCGCGTCGCGATCCGCATCGGTGAAGGGCTGCGCCATGCGCGCCTCGGCCAGGGGCAGGAAGGCCGGAAGGAAGGCCGCACCCACGTCGCGGGTGAAGGCAAAATCGGCCTCCCAGTCGCCATTGTTCAGGTCGTCGAAGAAGATCCCGCCGACGCCGCGTGCGCGACCGCGATGGGGGATGAAGAAATACTCGTCGGCCCAGGCCTTGAAGCGGTCGTAATACCCTTCGTCATGGGGATCGCAGGCGCTGCGCATCGCGGCGTGGAAATGGGCCGTATCCTCGGGGTATTCGATGCAAGGGTTCAGGTCGGCGCCGCCCCCGAACCACCATGCGCCGGGGGTCCAGAACATGCGGGTGTTCATGTGCACCGCGGGCGCATGCGGGTTCTGCATATGGGCGACCAGGCTGATGCCGCTGGCCCAGAAGCGCGGATCGCCCTCGATCCCCGGCACGCCGCGCGCGGCCATCGCCTTCTGGGCTGCGGGCTGCAGGGTGCCGTGGACTTCGGACCAGTTCACGCCGACCTTCTCGAACACCCGACCGCCGCGCATGACCGACATGATGCCACCGCCGCCATCGTTGGCGCGGGTGGTCGGCGTCACCTCGAAGCGGCCCGGCGCGGAATCGCCGCCCGCGCGATCCTCCAACGCTTCGAAGGCGGCGACGATGCTGTCGCGCAGTTCGTGGAACCATCTGGCGGCACGTTGGCGCTGGTCTTCCATCGGTTTGTCCCCATTCGTGAATTGCATTGGCCCCATCCGGGCGGCTAGGCTCTAGCATCGCTGTAATGAGAGCCGCCATGCGTCGCAACACCGCCCCCCTGGCGATCATCGCCCTGCCCCTGCTTCTGGCCGCCTGCGGCACGCCGCAGGACCGCTGCATCAGCCGCAACACGGATGAATACCGCACCGTCAGCGCCCTTCTGGCCGAGGTCGAGGGGAACATCGCGCGGGGATATTCGTGGGAGGAACGGCAGGTCGTGCGCACGCGCTTCGGCCAGTGCCGCGATGTCAGGCGCGACAAGGACGGCAACCGCGAGATCGTCACGCGGGGTTGCTGGCGCGATTACGTGGACGAGGAACGGTACCGCGTGCCGATCGACCCCGCAGCCGAGGCACGCAAGCGCGACAACCTGGCCAGCCGCAAGGCCGCACTGGCCCCAAGCGCGGCCAGCGCCGTCAGCGCCTGCCGCGCGGCCTTTCCCGAGGAAACCTAGAGGATCTGCGCCGTCACCGGGTCGGCCAGGCTGCGCCCGCCATCGACGGTGACGATCTGCCCCGTGACGAAGCGCGCGCCGTCGCTGACAAGGTATTGCGCCGTCTCGGCCACCTCGTCGGCGGGGGCGATGCGGCCCATCGGGGTGCCCGCGATGATCTGGCTGCGCTTTTCCGGGTCGGCCTTCAGGGCGCATTGCAGCTCGTGCGACATGACGCTGCTGAAGCTGACGCCGTTCACGCGGATGCGGTGCGGCGCCAGGGCCAGCGCCAGCCCGCGCGTCGCCTGTTCCTGCGCGGCGCAGGCGATGGAATAACCCAGCATAGAGGGAATGGGCCGACGCGCGGCCAAGGTCGAGATATTGACGATGGCCCCGGCCGAGGTGCCGTCGCTGTCGCTTTCGGATTGGCGGATCATGCGCTTGGCGACCAGCTGGGACAACCGCATCTGCGACATCAGGTTCTGGCGCAGCATCTCCTCGAGCGTGTCCATGTCGGTGGCCAGCGGATCGCTGTCGCGTACGAAGCGATGCGCATTGACCAGGATGTCCACCCGGTCGAACGCGTCCAGTGTGGCCGACAGCAGGTTCGCCATCACCAGCTTTTCCGACATGTCGCCGGCAAACCGCTGGACGGTGCCCTCGTTGTCATAATCCGAGACCGCACCCGCAAGGGCCGCATCCTCGCAATCGGCGAACATCACCATCGCACCGCGTTCGACGAAATGGCGCGCGATCGCCAGACCGACGCCGCGCGCGGCCCCGGTCACGATGGCGACCTTGCCCTGGATGGAAAGGGTCATCGCCGTCCGCCCTTCCGAGTGGCGGCAGAGCCGCGATTGGCGGCGGTGGCCTCGATCACCTTGAAGCGGTTGTCGCCGCCGATCTCGTGGACCTGACCGAAATATTCGGCCAGCACGGCCTCGTAGGGCAGATGGCGGTTGGCAACCATCCACAGGCGTCCGGCCCCGGTCAGGATCCGCGCAGCCGTCGCGATGAAGGCCGCGCCCAGCTTCGGATCGGCCTGGCGCCCCTGATGGAAGGGCGGGTTCATGATCACCCCGTTCACCGGATCGGGCAGGCGGAAATCGCGCGCATCGGCCCAGTGGAACGTGGCACGGGGGTCGGTGATGTTGCGCCGCGCGCTCTCGATGGCGGCGTGATCGGCCTCGACCAGGTGCAGTTCGCTGACGCCTGCACGCGACAGTGCCTGCGCCGACAGCCAGCCCCAGCCTGCGCCCAGATCGACCACGCGGGTCGGCAGCTTCTCGGGCAGGTGCTGCGCCAGCAGGGCCGAGCCCGGGTCGATGCCATCGGCCGAGAAGACGCCGGGAAGCGTCACGAATCCGGGGGCCGCCTCGTGTTCGCGGGCGTGCCATTCGGCGGGAATCCAGTCGCCCTGCGGAATTCCGACCCGGAAGATCTTGCCATGGGCCTTGCTGGTCACCTCGTCGACATGGGCCAGCTTGCGCAGTTCCTTCAGGATCGAATCAACGCCGTCGGTCTTCTGCCCGTCGATCCAAAGCGAAGCGCCCGCGGGCAGATGGCCGGCAGCCAAGGCGATATCGGCACGGGCCGCGGCCTTGGCGCGCGCAAGCCGCACGATCGCCAGATCGAAGCGGGCGTCGCCTGAAAGCGCGGTCACCGCCTCGATCCCGCGGGCCTTCAGCCCGGCATGGTCGGCATATTGGCGCTGCAGGACGGTCAGGGTCTCGGGGGACAGCGGATGCAGGTTGTCACCCGCGGCTGCGCCCACAAACAGCAACTTCCCCTCGGGCGTGCCCTGGGGGAAGGCAAGTTCCAGTCGTGATTGGGTCACGTGATTACTCTTTTTCCATGGTGCATTGCAGGGGATGCTGCTGGCGCCGGGCCAGTTCCATCACCTGGGCGACCTTCGTTTCGGCCACCTCGTGCGAGAAGACGCCGACCACCGCGACGCCCCTGCGATGGACGGTCAGCATGATCTCGATCGCCTGGGCGTGGCTCATGTGGAAAAGCCGTTCGAGAACATGGACCACGAATTCCATCGGCGTGAAATCGTCGTTCAGAAGCAGCACCTTGTACATCGGCGGTCGCTGCGGCCGCGTCCGGGGCTTGACCGCGAGGTCGGACTGATCATCGGGCTGGTCGGGATCGCTCATCCAATGCGTCATCGGTGCCTGATCGTTCCTGGAATGCTGCTGAATCGGATTGCGGCAATTGCCGTCAGACACCCGAATATAGGTAAGTTTGCGCCAGATGAAAGCCCCCCGCGGCTGCGGGCCTGAAGCGGCGTGTCGGGCGATGATGCAAAATTGGGAAAATCCGCTGTTTCATGGATAATTCGGTCGTGATATTATGAATACATTAAGGACGGGCATGCGATCAACGACATGTCCGCACGAGGCAGAAAGACAGCGACAGTGACCCGATTCAAATCCTTGTACCGGCTATGCTGGTTTGCACTGGTTGCCGCCATGCTGATCGGCGCCCAGGCGCGGACCGTTCAGGCCGCCCCCTTCGCCGCCTATGTGATGGACGCGCGCACAGGCCAGCCCATCTACCGTCAGAACTCGGACACGCGGCTTCACCCCGCATCCCTGACCAAGATGATGACCCTCTACTTGGCGTTCAGCGCCATCGAAAGCGGTCAGGTGCGGCTTGATTCGCGCTTTACCGTGTCGTCGAACGCGGCCGCCGAACCGCCCTCGAAGCTGGGCCTGCGCGCGGGCCAGCAGATCGAGCTGCGCTATCTTCTGCGTGCGGCGGCGATCAAGTCGGCGAACGACGCGGCCACCACGATCGGCGAAGGCATCGCGGGATCCGAACAGGCATTCGCGGCGCAGATGACCCAGATGGCGCGGGCACTGGGGATGAACAACACCCAGTTCCGCAACGCGCATGGCCTGACGACCGAGGGGCATTTCTCGACCGCCCATGACATGAGCATCCTGGGCCGCCACCTGTTCTACGACTTCCCGCAATACTACAACCTCTTCTCGCGCCGTTCGGCGGATGCGGGCGTGACGCAGGTTTCCTCGACCAACCGCCGCTTCCTTGACGATTACGCGGGCGCGGATGGCATCAAGACGGGCTATACCCGCGCGGCGGGCTTCAACCTGACCGCATCGGCACAGCGCGGGAACAAGCGGCTGATCGCCACGGTCTTCGGCGGCACCTCGACGGCGCAGCGCAACCAGACCATGGCCGAACTGCTGGACAACAGCTTTGCCCGTGTCCCGGACCGCGTTCGCGAAACGCGCCCGGCCAAGCCGCGCATGCTGGTCCAGGCCACGACGCGGCGCGCGCAGGTCGAACCCAAGCCCGAAGCCACGCGCCCCGAACCGCAGCGCATCGTGCTGGATTCCTCGCCCGCTCCGGTCGCGCGGCCCGCCGCATCGGCAAGCCTGGTCGCCGCCGCGGCAAAGCCCACGGTCAGCCTTGACGAGGCGCTTGCGCGTGCAACCGAAGGCGCGACCATCGCGGCATCCAGCACCCTGTCGCTGGCAGCCAGCGCACGGCCCGTTTCGCGACCCGGCAGCCGCAGCGACGCGGTCGAGACGGCGATCGCGCAGGCCGTTGCATCCGATAACGGGTCGGCCAGCCTCGCTTCGCCCGTGATCGAGGCCTCGGCCCGGCCCGAACCCTCGCCCGACACGACCGCGCCCGCAGCATCCGTCACGCCGGGCAGCCTGACGCTCGAGCGGTCCTCGGCCCCGCGTCGCCGGTCGGAAACGGTTATCCTGGCCGCTATGGGCGAAGGCGACCTGAGCGACCCCGCAGCACTGGAGATCGTCACCCGCCGCGCCGACAGCGGACGTGGCTTCGGCATCTCGCTCGGGCTTTATCGCACGCGCGCCGAGGCTCGCGATCTGCTGATGCAGCTGGCGCTCCAGGACGGCAAGCTGTTCGGCGGAGCCGAGCGTCACGTGGCCGACACCGCCCGCGGATGGGAGCCCCGCTTCACGCGCCTGTCGAAGTCGGATGCCGAACTGGCCTGCGGCCGCCTGGCGACGCGCTCCCAGGATTGCACCGTCATCGCCAACTGATCTCGGCAGCATCCCGAACAAGAAAGGGCCGCAGCGCAAGCTGCGGCCCCTTTTCGTTCCGGACCCTGTCGGGACCGTGGAATGATCAGGTGTTGAACAGGAAATGCAGGACGTCGCCGTCCTTCACCTCGTAGGTCTTGCCCTCGACGCGCAGCTTGCCGGCCTCGCGTGCGCCGCTTTCGCCATTGCCCGCAACGTAATCGTCATATGCGACGGTTTCTGCGCGTATGAAGCCCTTCTCGAAGTCGCCATGGATCACGCCTGCCGCCTGCGGGGCCAGCGTTCCCTTGCGGATCGTCCAGGCGCGGGCCTCTTTCGGACCGACCGTGAAATAGGTCTGCAGCCCAAGCAGGTCGTAGCCCGCCCGGATCAGTCGATCCAGACCGGCCTCGGTCAGGCCCATCTCGGTCAGGAACATCTCGGATTCCTCGTTGTCGAGCTGGCTGATCTCCTCCTCGATCTTGGCCGAGATCACGACATGGCCCGCGCCCTGTGCGGCGGCCATCTCGGCCACCTTGTCGGACATGGCATTGCCCTTGGCGGCTTCGCCCTCGTCCACGTTGCAGACATAGAGAACCGGCTTCGCGGTCAGCAGCTGCAGCATGTCCCAGGACTTGCGCTCATCCTCGGACACCTCGACGGTGCGGGCGGGGCGGCCATCCTCCAGCGCGACAAGGGCGCGCTTCAGCAGATCCTGCTGTTCGGCGGCCTCCTTGTCGCCGCCCTTCAGCTTGCGCTGCAGGTTGGCCAGCCGACGCTCGATCGATTCCATGTCGGCGATCATCAGCTCGGTCTCGATCACCTCGGCATCGGCCAGCGCATCGACGCGGCCCTCGACATGGGTGACATCGTCATCGGCAAAGCAGCGAAGCACATGCGCGATGGCATCGACCTCGCGGATATTGGCCAGGAACTGGTTGCCCAGGCCCTCGCCCTTGCTGGCACCCTTCACGAGGCCCGCGATATCGACGAAGGTGATCCGCGTCGGGATGATCTGCTTGCTGCCGGCGATGCCCGCCAGCGTGTCGAGGCGCCGATCCGGCACCGCGACCTCGCCCACGTTCGGCTCGATCGTGCAGAAGGGAAAATTCGCCGCCTGCGCCGCGGCGGTTCTGGTCAGCGCGTTGAAAAGGGTGGACTTGCCGACATTCGGCAGCCCGACGATCCCCATGCGAAAGCCCATTGCGGCCCCCTTCGTGTTTGGCGGAACTGGTTTGGCGCCGCTGTTACGCGCACAGCGTCCGCAAGTCCAGCCTGCGCGCCGCCTTCGCATTGCGCGCGGGGCGCAACGGGGCTAGTGCTGTGACCAACAGAATGCGGGGGCAGTGATGACCAGAATCGAACGGACTTTCGAGGCGCTGAAGGCCGATGGCAAGAAGGCCTTCGTGGCCTACATGATGGCTTCGGACCCCGATGATGCCACCGCGCTGGAGATCATGCGCGGCATGCCCGAGGCCGGCGTCGACATCATCGAGCTGGGCATGCCCTTCACCGACCCGATGGCCGACGGCGCGACGATCCAGGCCGCGGGCCAGCGCGCGCTGGCCAATGGCGGCTCGGTCGATCGAACCTTGCAGATGGTCCGCGATTTCCGGGCGACCGACGACACGACGCCGATCGTGCTGATGGGGTATTACAACCCGATCTATGCGCGCAAGGGCAGCGTCGAGCGCTTCGTGGCCGAGGCCGGGGATGCGGGCATCGACGGGCTGATCATCGTGGACCTTCCCCCCGAGGAGGATGACGAGCTGTGCCTGCCCGCGACGCAGGCCGGGCTGAACTTCATCCGCCTTGCGACCCCCACGACCGACGACCGTCGCCTGCCGGCAGTCGTCAAGAACACCTCGGGCTTCGTCTATTACGTCAGCGTCACGGGCATCACCGGCGGCCCCGCGGCCAATGCGGCCGAGGTCGCCCCCGAGGTCGCGCGCATCCGCGCATCCGCCGGACTGCCCGTCGTGGTGGGCTTTGGCATCTCGACGCCCGATGCGGCGAAGAACATCGCCTCGGTCGCGGATGGCTGCGTGGTGGGCAGCGCCATCGTCAAGAAGATCGGCGAAGGCCGCCCCGTCCCCGAGGTGCTGGAATTCATCCGGTCGCTGGCAGAAGGCGCGCATGCCGGCTGAGGAGATCCGCCTGCGCCCGGCCCAGCCCGAGGATGCCGCATCGGTCGCGGCGATCTGGAACCCGATCATCCGCGATACCGCCATCACCTTCTGGCCCACGGAACGGTCAGAGCCGGAAATTGCGGGCATCATTCGCGACCGGCTGGCATCGGGACGCGCCTTTCTTCTGGCGGTATCGGACGATCGGGTGCTGGGCTTTGCGACCTATGACCAGTTCCGCGGCGGTCTGGGCTATGCCCGCAGCATGGAGCACAGCATCAACCTTGCGCCCGCGGCGCGTGGCCGGGGCATCGGACGGCTGTTGCTGCGGGCGGTCGAGGAACATGCCACGGGCCGCGGTCATCGCCTGATGATCGGCGCCATCACCGCCACGAACCAAGGCTCGATCGCGTTCCACCGGGCCATGGGCTATGCCGAATGGGGCAGGATCCCGGCTGCGGGGTGGAAGTTCGAAACTTATCACGACCTTGTTCTGATGGGGCGCGACCTGCGGTCGTGATCGCCAATGCGTGACAATGCGCCCCTATCGCAGCGCATGCTTTGACGCTAGAATTGGGGGATGGATTGCTGCAACACGCCAGATATCTGCCACGGCCCCTGCCCTGAACTGCCGAAGCCCCGCAGCTTCTGGCAGCGCATCGGCGATCGCATGGCGGTATTCCTGCAATCGCGCCGTCCGGCCACCCCGCCCGAACGCTCCGTGGCATTCACCATCGCGGTGATCGCGCTTGGCGCGAAGCTGGCCAAGGTGGACGGCACGGTCGAGCGGTCCGAGGTCGCGGCCTTCCGCCGTGTCTTCATCATCCCGCGCGCCGAGGAGAAGAACGCCGCCCGCGTCTTCGACCTCGCCCGTCGCGATGTCGCGGGCTATGACGCATGGGCGCGGCGGATCGCCGCGATGTTCAAGCCGGGCGATCCGGTCCTGTTCGACGTTCTTGAAGGGCTGTTCGTGATCGCCGTGGCCGATGGCGACCTGCACGAGGCCGAGATCGCCTTTCTCGACGAAGTGGGCGCGATCTTCGGCATCACGCCCATCCAGATCGCGACGATCCGGCACAGGCATGATCCGGGTGCCGCCTGCCCGCCCTGCCAGATGCTGGGCATCAAGCCCGACACCCCCCTGCCCGAAGCCCGCAAACGCTGGCGCGAATTGCTGCGCGAGAGCCATCCCGACCGCGCGATCGGGCGCGGCCTGCCCCCCGAAGCCATCCGCCTGGCCGAGGCCCGCACCCGCCGCCTGAACGAGGCATGGGAGCAGTTCCGCAACATGCATCGCGATTCGCCGGCCCAAGGCGCGGCGTGATGCTGCGGGCGCCCGGGCTTGCGGTCGTCATGGCGCTTGCAACGGTCGTTCCGGCGAATGCTGAACCGGACGGGATCATGGGCTTCATGCTGGACAGGTTGACCGATGGCGCGGACCTGGACGCCCTGTCCGAAGGTCTGCGGCAGCTGGGGCCCATCGTGTCGGGCCTGGCGCAGCAGATCGACGATCCGCGCAACTTCGACGCGCCCGAAACCCTGCCCAATGGCGACATCATCCTGCGGCGCAAACCGGATGTCCCGAAGGCGCTGCCCCCCGTGGACCCGGATCAACCGCAGTTCAGCCTCTGATCAGGGGCGGTTCGCATCGGCGACAAGACGGCGCAAGCCGCGCGCCTCGGTCAGCAACTCATCCAGCCGGGTGATGCCCTTGCCCTGCAGGGCGCGCGTCAGTTGCAGGAAGGCCCGCGCGGTCGCGATGCTGTCGCCCATGGCGGTATGGCGATCCTGGGGCGGGATGACGATGCCCAGCCTATCGCTCAGCGCGTCCAGCGAATGATCGGCGGAAGCGCCCCAGATCATCGCCGACATCGCGACCGTATCGAGGACCACGTTGTCGAAACGCGTCCCGGTCAGCGGCTGCGCCCGGCGCAGGAAACCCATGTCGAACGGCGCGTTATGGGCAACCAGCACCGCATCGTCGCAGAAATGCCGGAACGCGGCCAGGGCGGCCGCCAGATCGGGGGCGCCCGCCACCATCGCATCCGTGATGCCGTGGATCCGGGTCGAGCCCGGGGGGATCGGTCGCCCCGGATCGACCAGCGTCTCGAACCGCTCGCCTGTCAGGCGGCCCCGCGCGATCCGCAGGCCCGCGATCTGCACGATGGAATCCTCGGTCCCGAGGCCGGTCGTCTCGGTGTCGAAGACCACGCAGGTCAGGTCGCCCAACCTGTCCGAGGCGGCCCCCCGTCGCGCCAGCGCAAAATCATAGGTCACGCCGTGATCGCTGCCGATATCGGGGGCGATGGCCAGCGGCATCACCAGCCTTGCCACGTTGCAGTCACCTTCCGGCCAGATGCCCGTCGCATGGCGGGCAAGGATCTCGGCGCCGGTCAGGTCGGGCTGGCCGGGATCGGGACATTCGGCCAGCCATGCCTCGAGCCGGTCCATGGGAACGGGATCGCCTTGCCATTCAAGCGTGATCTGCGCCTCGTCCGCGGTGAGGGCCGTCAGCTGCGCCTGCGCTTCGGGCAGACGCCCCCACAGCGACAGCAGCAGCGCGTTCATCGCATCGGCATCGGCCCGAAGCCGCAGGCCGGGCAGATCGGGCGCCGGAATGCCCGCAAGCAGTTCCGACGGGCGCGCGGTGTTCAGCGTCACGTCGTCGGGCGCCGCCAGGGCGCGCAAGGCCTTGGCCAGGCCCTGCCCCTCGGCCCGGATCGCACCTGCCAGGGCGGGCGGGATCGGCCCGTCCAGCGCATCCAGCATCGGAACAAGGGTCGAGGCATGGCGGCGCAGCAGCTCCATCTGATCGCGCGTGGCGGGCCTGCGGGCCGCATCGCGCAGGATCAGCAGACGGCCGTGATCCATCTGCCGTATCCGCCCCGACAGGCGCAGCCCGCCATGCGTCAGGCAGGACATGTCGGTCGCGCTGCCGCCCGCCTTCAGCCGCCCCTCGGCAGCGGTCAGCCCCGCATGCTGCAGATGCCGGTCCAGCGGCTGATCCAGCCCCAGCCCCGGCATCAGTCTTGCGGCCGACGCATTGTAGAAGACGACCCGCCCCCGCCCGTCGACCATCACCGCCCCCGCGCCGAAATCGGCAAGGATCTCCTCCAGCGCGGCTTTTTCGCGCTGGATCTCGGCGGCGTGGTCGTCCAGCGCATCCGACAGCGCACGTTCGGTCGTGGCACGGGCGCGGGCGGCATCGGTCGCGGCCTGGCCCAGGTCCGTCAGCCAGGACGAGGGCGCGCCGGTCGGGACGCGCCCCGTGCGCAATGCGCCCGCGATGGACTGGATCGGGCGGGCGACATGTCCGTCCAGCAGATACCAGGCCCCGATCAGCCCGCCCGCAAACCCGAAGCCCAGCACCGCCGCCGCCTGCGCGATCCCGTCCGGACCCGGCATCCGCGCCACGATGAACAGCGCTGCCGCGATCAGCCCTGCCGATATGACCAGCAGGCCCGCGAAGACCGCCAGCAGCCGCCGCCTCAGCATCGTTCCAGAAGGCGTGCGATCTCGGCCCGCAATTCGGACAGCTCGAAGGGTTTGGCGATGAACCCGTCCGCCCCGAGCGCGAGGCCCTTGCGCCGTTCGACCACCGAACCGCGCGCGGTCATCAGCAGCACGCGCGTTCCGGCCAGGCCGGGGTCGGCGCGAAGGTCCTGCACGATCTGATAGCCCGAGATGTCGGGCAGCATCACGTCCAGCAGCACGAGGTCGGGCCGGTCGCGGCGGATGCGTTCCACCGCGCCTTCACCGCAGGCCATGCGGTCATGGTTGTGCCCGTCGCGCGACAACAGGAAATCGAGTGCGGCGGCGATGTTGTCCTCGTCCTCGATGACCAGGATGTCAGCCATTTGCACCCCCGCAGACGGCGGCAAAGGCGACGTCGTCGCCCGGTGCATCGACCCAGTCGCCCCGTGCCGGTCGGATGCGATTGCCCGTGCAGTCGAACTGCTGCGGCACAACCAGCGTCTGCCCTCGCCGTTCGACCAGGATGATCTCGGCCTGGCGGTTGCCCTGATCGGTGGGCCGGACCGTGGCGGGGTCCAGCGCGGCAAAGCGCACCTCGACCGGGGCCAGATAGGTCCAGGGCGCCCATGGCTGGCTGTCGCGTCCGACCAGCAGGACCTGTGCGCCCTGGGGCAGCCTGTCCTGCGCGCGCCCGAACCATGCGTAATCGTTCCAGACCGAATAGCCGATCATCGCAAAGCCGATCATCGCGGGCAGAAGCCATGGCGCGGGCGACAGCCCCAGCTTGCGTGCCAGATGCATCGCGGCATAGCCCACGGCCGCCGCACCGATGCCCACCGCGATCACGCCCAGAAGTTCGACACCCACGCCCGTCATTGCAATATTCCCTTTCCATGGCCTATGGCCGATTGCATCCCCCGCACGACGACGAATGCGTCACGCAGATGGCTGCGTTCGAAATCCGGCAGATCCGCCGGTGACAGATAGTTGTCGGGCTTGCGCCCCGCCGCGACCAGCTGCGCCTGATTGTCCAGCCGCGCGGTCTGGATCATGTCGTATGCCGCGATCAGATCGCGCGCACCCGCCCCCGACACGACCTGCCGATCCTCGGCATCCTCGAGCCTTGCGCGGGTGTTCACCGCCCGGATGCGCCCCTGCAGGGCATAGACGCGGGCAAGATCGGTGACCGGCACGACCCCGTTATGCTTCATGTCGATATGGTGGCGATGTTCGCCCGAACGGATCGTCGCAAAGCCCCCGATCAGCCCCAGTGGCGGGCGATGCTTGAGCGAATTGGCGATCATGTGCGCTACGAAGATCGAATTCTTCGACGCCGCCAGAAGCGTGTCGCGCTGCAGCCCCTCCAGCAGGGTGGCATCCCCGCCGATGGCCCGCAGGTCGAACATGACCGAGGCCAGCATCTGCGCCTCGGGGCTGGGATGGGCGATCCAGTCGCGGAAATAGCCCTGCCAGACCGGCAGGGGCTGACGCCAGCGCGAGTTCGTGGCCATCATGTCGCCCGGACAATGGACATAGCCGCAGGCATGCAGCCCGTCCGACACGAAGCCTGCGAAATCGGTGAACCACGGGTCCTGCGGATCGGCATCTTCGGCCAGGATCAGGCAATTGTCCTGATCGCTGACGCCGGTCTGTTCCTGCCGCCCCTGGCTGCCGCAGGCCGCCCAGCACCATGCGGCAGGTGCAGGCCCGAACCGTTCGACCCCCAGATCCAGCAGGCGACGGGTCACCGCGTCGGCCACGTCGGTGATCATGCGGGTGATGATCTCGTGCCGCTGGTTCGCCTTGACCAGTTGGACCAGCAGCTCGGGGATGCGGGCAGTGATGCGGGTCATCTCGGACGGGCTGTCGGACTGGGCGATGTCGCGGATCAGGCCCGGTGCGGAAATCGCCTCCACGCGCATCAGGTCGGTCTGGCTGATCATGCCGACGAAGCGGCCATCCTCGACCACGGGCAGATGGCCGACGCGGCGTTCCAGCATCGCGTTCAGCACGTCATAGCCAAGCGCGTCGGGCGACAGCGTGATCGGATCGGGCGTCATGACCCCACTGACCGGGCTGCGCATGTCCAGACCCTGCGCCACGACGCGGTTCGACATGTCGCGGATGGTGACCAGCCCGATCAGCGCGCCGTCCTGCGTGACCCCCAGGCTGCTGATCGCGGCATCGCGCATCTGCCGCGCGGCCTCGATCACCGGGGTATCGGGCGCGCAGGACAGGGGCGCGCGGGTCAGCAGGTCCTGCACCTTCAGCGCTGCAAGGTCCGATCCGCGCGCCGGGCCGCGCCCCCGGTCGAAGAAGCGCGCGACGCTGCGGTGATCGCGGATCAGGCGCTGCAGATCCTCGCGCGGCAGCATCAGGATGCGGCACTCCTCCTTGGCCATGGCGGTGGTGACGGCGACCCCGTCGCGCAGCAGGCCGCGTTCCCCGAAGCTGTTGCGCGGTCCCAACTGCGATACGCTGTCGCCGTTGCGGTCGGTGACCACGACCCTGCCCGACCGGATCAGATAGATCCCCGGCAGGCGTTCCCCGAAGGCATAGACGGTCTGCCCCGCCGCGAAATCCCTTTGGCGGAAGGAGCGGGCGACACGCGCCCGCTCGTCCTGCCCAAGGCTGTCATAGGGATGCACGGTCGCGATGAATGCTGCGATCTCGTCCGTCATGCGCGCCCCCTGTTGAAGATGCCCGCCCCCGGCTACCGGGGACGGGCGGATGTGTCAGTGGCTGACCGCATCGCCTGCGCCACGAGGGACGCGGATGCTCTCGACCAGTTCCTGGACTTCCAGCGGGGGCTCCTCGGTCGCGTTCGACACGACGAAGGCCACGCCGAAGTTGATGAGCGCGCCGACCACCCCGAACGAGGCGGGCGAGATGCCCAGAACCCATTCCGCCGGAACGTCGTTCAGCGAATTGGTGCCCGAGATGAAGAACCACCCCTTGTAGAGGAAGATGTAGAGCAGCGTGGACAGGATCCCCGCCAGCATCCCCGCGATCGCGCCCTGCTTGTTGATGCGCTTCGAGAAGATGCCCATCATCAGCACCGGGAAGATCGAGCTTGCCGCAAGACCGAAGGCGAGCGCCACCGTCTGCGCCGCAAATCCGGGCGGGTTGAGGCCCAGGATCGTCGCCACCAGGATGGATGCCGCCATCGAGATGCGCGCGGCCAGAAGCTCGCCCTTCTCGCTGATGTTGGGGTTCAGCGCGCCCTTGACCAGGTCGTGGCTGACCGCCCCCGAGATCGCCAGCAGAAGACCCGCCGCCGTGGACAGCGCCGCCGCAAGGCCGCCTGCGGCCACGATGGCGATCACCCAGCCCGGAAGGTTCGCGATTTCAGGGTTCGCCAGCACCATGATGTCGTTGTTCACGGTGGTCAGCTCGTTGCCCTGCAGACCCTGCTGGGCGACGACATCGGCCAGTTCACCATCGGTCGCGCCGGCCTCGTTGTAGTACTGGATGAGGCCGTCGCCGTTCTTGTCCTCCCAGTTCAGAAGGCCGGTCACCTGCCAGTTGCGCATCCACTGCTTGTCGGGATCGTTCTCGATCGCGTCCAGCGACACGGCCGGTTCGCTGAAGGTCTGACCTGTCGCTGCCCCCGGCCACATGGTGGTGTTCAGGTTGAAGCGCGACATCGACCCCACCGCCGGTGCGACGGTATAGAGCAGCGCGATGAAGACCAGCGCCCAGCCTGCCGACTTGCGCGCATCCGACACCTTCGGCACGGTGAAGAAGCGGATGATGACATGCGGAAGGCCCGCGGTGCCGATCATCAGCGCCAGCGTGAACATGACCATGTTCAGCGTCGTCCCGTGATGCCCGGTATAGGAGTTGAAGCCCAGATCGGTCACCACCTGGTCCAGCGTGGCCAGGAACTTGGCGTCATTGGCGTTCAGCGAACCGAAGAGGCCCGTCTGCGGCAGCACATGCCCCGTCAGCTGCAGCGCGATGAAGACCGCCGGGATCGTGTAGGCGATGATCAGCACGACATATTGCGCGACCTGCGTATAGGTGATGCCCTTCATCCCGCCGAGAACGGAATACATGAACACCATCGCGGCCCCGATCCACAGCCCGGTCGAGTTCGACACCTCGAGATAGCGCGAGAAGGTGACGCCGACGCCGGTCATCTGGCCGATCACATAGGTGATCGAGATGATCAGCAGACAGATCACGCCGATGATCCGCGCGGTCTTGGAATAGAACCGGTCCCCGATGAATTCCGGGACGGTGAACTTGCCGAACTTGCGCAGATAGGGTGCAAGCAGCATCGCCAGCAGCACGTAGCCGCCCGTCCAACCCATCAGATAGGTCGAGTTGTCGTAGCCGGTGAAGGCGATCAGCCCGGCCATCGAGATGAAGGACGCGGCCGACATCCAGTCGGCAGCGGTCGCCATGCCGTTCATGACGGGGCTGACACCCCGGTTCGCGGCATAGAATTCTGCGGTCGAACCGGCACGCGCCCAGATGGCGATGCCGATATACAGCGCGAAGCTGAGACCGATGAAGATCAGGTTGAGGGTGAACTGGCTCATTTCTGGGTCCCCCTCACTCGTCCACGCCGTGGTCGCGGTCTAACCGGTTCATCCGCGCGGCATAGAAGAAGATCAGCGCGATGAAGACCAGGATCGACCCCTGCTGGGCGAACCAGAACCCCAGATCCGTGCCGCCGATCTTGATGGCCGACAGAAGCGGGCGCAGGATGATGGCAAAGCCGTAGGATACCAGCGCCCATATCGCGATGCAGATCCAGATGATCCGGATATTGGCCTGCCAATAGGCATTCGATGATTGCTTGTCAGTCATGTCCTGAGGTCCCTCCCTGTTCAGGCATGTCGGTCCCGCCCTTTTCGTTTCCGTCGCTCCCTGGCCGGCGGGTCAGCCGAAAGCGGTTGGCGCGCGCGACGCTCCTCCCTCGTCGCGCGCGTATGTCGTTCAGCCGCGGTTCATGCGGTTCTCGATCAGGTCGTCCACGACCTCCGGCTCGGCCAAGGTCGAGATGTCGCCGAGGCTGTCGTGATCGTTTTCCGCGATCTTGCGCAGGATGCGGCGCATGATCTTGCCCGAACGCGTCTTGGGCATGCCGGGCGCCCATTGGATCAGGTCGGGCTTGGCGATCGGGCCGATCTCGTTGCGGACCCATTTCTCCAGCTCGGAACGCAGCTCGTCCGAAGGCTCGACCCCGTTCATCAGCGTGACATAGGCATAGATGCCCTGCCCCTTGACCGGATGCGGATATCCCACGACGGCCGCCTCGGCGACCTTTTCATGGGCCACCAGCGCGCTCTCGACCTCGGCCGTGCCCATGCGGTGGCCGCTGACATTGATGACATCGTCCACGCGGCCCGTGATCCAGTAATACCCGTCCTGATCGCGGCGGCAGCCGTCGCCGGTGAAGTAATAGCCGGGATACTGCTGAAAATAGGTCTCCATGAAGCGCTGGTGATCGCCCCAGACGGTCCGCATCTGGCCGGGCCAGCTGTCGGCGATGCACAGCACGCCCTCGATGCCGTTGCCTTCCAGCACCTCGGCGCTGGAGGGATCGAGGATCTCGGGGCGGATGCCGAAGAAGGGCACGGTCGCCGAGCCGGGCTTCGTCTCGGTCGCACCGGGCAATGGCGTGATCAGGTGGCCGCCCGTCTCGGTCTGCCACCAGGTATCGACGATGGGGCAGCGGCCCTTGCCGATATTGTCATTGTACCAGTTCCACGCCTCGGGGTTGATGGGCTCACCCACGGTGCCAAGGATGCGCAGGCTGGACAGGTCGTGCCCCTCGATGAACTCGGTCCCCTTGCCCATCAGCGCGCGGATGGCGGTGGGCGCGGTGTAGAACTGCGTGACCTTGTGCTTGTCGCAGACCTCCCAGAAGCGGCCCGCATCGGGGAAGGTCGGCACGCCTTCGAACATCAGCGTCGTCGCACCGTTGGCCAGCGGCCCATAGACGATGTAGCTGTGGCCCGTGACCCAGCCCACATCCGCCGTGCACCAGAAGACGTCGCCGTCATGGTAGTCGAAGGTGTATTGATGCGTCATCGCGGCATAGACGAGATAGCCGCCCGTCGAATGCACCACGCCCTTGGGCTTGCCGGTCGACCCCGAGGTATAGAGGATGAACAACGGATCCTCGGCCCCCATCGGGCGGGGCGGGCAATCCGGGCCGACATGCTTCATCTGTTCCTTGACGTCGACATCGCGCCCGTCGATCCAGGTGGTCTGGTCGCCCGTATGCTTGACGACAAGGCAACGCACCTTGTCCGAGCAGTGCAGCAGCGCCGCGTCGGTGTTGGATTTGAGGTTCGTGCGACGGCCGCCGCGCGGTGCGGTATCGGCGGTGATGACGATCTTGGCCGCCGAATCGTTGATCCGGTTGGCCAGCGCATCCGGCGAGAAACCCGCGAAGACGATGGAATGGATCGCGCCGATCCGCGCGCAGGCCAGCATCGCATAGGCGGCCTCGGGGATCATGGGCATGTAGATCACGACGCGGTCGCCCCGCATCACGCCCTGGCTCAGCAGGACGTTGGCAAAGCGGTTCACGCTGTCGGACAGTTGGGCATAGGTGATGTGCTGGGCCGGATCCTTGGGATCGTCGGGTTCCCAGATGATCGCCGTCTGGTTCGCGCGCGTGGGCAGGTGGCGATCGACGCAGTTCACGCAGGCGTTCAGGATGCCATCCTCGTACCACTTGATATCGACCTGACCGAAGGTGAAATCCGAGTTCTTGACGGTCTTGTACGGGGTCATCCAGTCGAGGCGCTTGCCCTCGCGCCCCCAGAAGGCGTCCGGGTCCGATACCGATTCTTCGTAAAGCCGCGCATAATCCTGCGGGCCGGCATGGGCGTTCTCGACCCCCTGAGGTATCGGATGTTTCTGGATATTTTCGACCGTCATGTGTTCCCCTCCTCGTGGCGGATCGGGTCTGCGGCTGCAGCGACGCAGGTTCCGGACCGCCTGTCGGGAACAGTTAAGCATGATGAAGGCGTCAGGTTAAGTCATTTTTTTCGCTGGATTTTCCTGTAAACGAATTGACCAGATCGCGATCAGTTCCGTAAATTGTTGACAGACGAAGGGGCCGCGACCGATGCCGCAGCCCCCAGTGCCCCTATTGCGGGCGATCCATCCGCGCATAGATGCAGACGCTGCCGCGCGTGGGCTGGGACCATTGCAATCGCAGCTGACGCTTGCTGCCGCCCTGTTCGGTCTCGACATAGGGGGCGGGATCGATCCGCTGGTTCGAACCGTTGAACATCGCGGTCTCGTTCACCACCGACAGCACCGATTTCGCCCAACCCTGGAAGGGCAGCCCCTCGATCACGGGCAGCGTCCAGGTGCTGGCGGCATTGGCCTGCGTGTACTGAACCATCAGCGGGTTCGCGACATAGGTACTGACCCCGTTGAAGGTATTCGCCTCGAACTGCAGGTTTCGCATTCGGTTGTAGTTCAGATCCGCGATCGAGGTATCCACCCGGTCGATCCGGTCCACATCGCCGTAAAGCGCCTTGAACACGTTCCCCACGACCATCAGCCCCTGGACGAAATGCCCCGTGCCGAATGGTTTGACGGTGATCCAGGTGAACCAGGACGCGGTATCGGAACACAGGAAGGTGTTGCCGATGATCGTCAGCCCGCCAAAGCTGTACTGATTTCCGGTGAAATCGGGCAAGGCGCTGTGCTCGTTCGTCCATTCGATCGAGGCGTTGTCGATGTAGTTGTCCGACACCGTCGTCTGGATGTTCGTCTGCGTCAGTACCAGGCCCGCATAGCGCAGCCCCTGCCCCGATCCGTCCCCCTGGAACCAGTGGTTGTTCGTGATCATGTGCCCACCGCCATTGGCCACCATGAAATGGGCGAAGCGGACGAAGCGGTTGCCGCGGATCTTCACGTCGTTCGCGTTGACGTTGATGCCGACGGTCGTGCGGTCCTGCGCCGGCAGGTCCAAGTCCGACGACAGGAATTCGCAGCCATCGACCTGCATGCCCTGACAGGCCCGCCCGACCGACGTGATCGCGCGATCCTTGGGCTTGGTGAAGTAGCAGTCGCGGAACTGCATCAGTTCGCCCCGCGCGGGCAGCATCACGGCGCTGGCCTCTCCGTCGCAGGCGAAATCGAGATTGCTGAAGTTCAGCTTGCTGATTTCCGTCCCCGTGAAATCGAAGAGATAGCGATACCTCTCGAAGCTGTAGCTGCGCGTGGCCGCCCCGCCATGCAGGGGTTGCGACAGGGTCAGGGTCTTCTGCGCGACGTTCCGGCCCGCGACATAGACCTCGCGGCCCACGCCATTGCCGATGACGCGGCTGCCGATCTCGATCGCGCCGACATTGCCCACATTGGTCAGCAGGTTCGGGTTCGCGGGATCATAGGTCGCCACGCTGGTCCAGCGCCCCGTGTTCCAGGCAGCCCCCGGCTTGGCCAGCACCGACCCGTTCTGGATCACGCGCCGGTTCGCGAAGCCGCCCAGACCCGGCGCGATCTCGGCCACCACGATCGGCTCCTCCAGATCGACACGGCGACCGCAAAGGTCCAGCACCACGTGATCGGTATATCCCAGAAGCGCCTGAATCGCCTTCTTCAGGCCAAGCGTCTCGTCCCCGAATGCCTTGGCATAGGTCGGGTAATCGAAGCTCTGCATGAAGGCCACGCGGGTGCTTGTGGGCGTGGTGATGCGGCCCCGGAAGCGGATCGGGCTGTCGATGGACAGGTCGCCCGAAATTAGGAACTCGCCCTCGGGGACAAGGACATGACCGCCATTGGCCGCACGGTCGGCTGCGATGAAGGCCGCGCGGTCATTCGTCGTGCCATCGCCCCGTGCGCCGAAATCGCGCACATCCACCCAATCCAGAAGCGATGGCACAAAGGCCGCCGTCACATCCTCGATCTGCACGGATTCGATGCGGAAGGCCCCGCCATTCGATCCGATCAGATCGACGCCGAAATGCCCGTATGTCGGCGCGGTGCCCCAGCTCATGTCCACGCCCGATCGCGCGCCCACGCCCACGATGGCGCTGACCTCGATGATGTCGCCATAGGCGGTCATGGGCACTGCGGGCCCGGCCTCGACCAGTCCGGTGACGTGGTTTCGCGATCCGTTCCCCGCCCAGGCCCCGATCCGGGCCGAGGCCAGCGCCCCGGCCACCGCCTTGACCCGCGCCGAAACGCGAAGGTAGACACCGGGGATCATCGGGGTTTCGCCCATGAAGCGGATGCTGGTCGTGCCCTGCTGCTTCACGATTTCCAGGCAGGCACCGAAATCCTGATCCGCCGGGATCAGCGCGGCATTCGCGGCATTGGCCCAGGTCGCGCTGCCCGAGGTGCCATTGGTCTGCGACCAGGCGTTCAGACCCGCGCGGAAGGCTGGCGGCATCAGCAGAAGCCCGTTCGTAATGGCGATGTTCATAAGGCTGTCCCCCAGTGATCGGCATGTCAGCCGGGCGACTGCACCCGGCACGATGCGAAGGGGAATAGTTGAGAAAGTCTTAACGCCGCCTGAACCCGGCGGGCGTTGCATCGCGCCCCGTCGCAACGGGGCGCGGTATCGTCAGGCGTCGGCGACCAGTTCGCCCGCCAATGCGCGTTCGATCAGATCGCGCGTCTCGTCGATGCCATAGAGCGCGATGAACCCGCCGAAACGCGGCCCTTGATCGGCACCCAGAAGAACCTGGTACAGCGCGCCGAACCAATCGCGCAGCGGTTCGAACCCATGTTCCTTGCCGACGGCGAAGACCATCGACTGCAGCACCTCGGGATCGGCGGGCTGATCCCATGCGGCCAGGCGACCGGCCAGATCCTCCATCGCGCGGCGCTCGATCTCGGTCGGTTCGCGGAAGGTCCGCGTGGGGGCGACAAAATCGTTGAAGTAGCGGACCGCGAAGCCCGTCGCTTGATCCAGACCCGGATGCGTCTCGGGGCTGGCCTCGGGGGCATAGCGGCGCATGAAGCCCCAGAGGCCCTCCTTGCCCGCGGCGCCCGCGACCGATGCCAGGTTCAGCAGCATCTGGAACGGCACGACCATGTCGGATGCGGGAACCTTGCCGCCGTGGATGTGGAAGACCGGGTTCGCCGCCTGCTGTTCGGGCGTCTGATCGGGGAAGGCGCGCAGCTGCTGGTGGTATTCGTCCACCGCCTTCGGGATCACGTCGAAATGCATCCGCTTGGCCGTCTTCGGCTTCTGGTACATGAAGTACGACAGGCTCTCGGTCGAGGCATAGGTCAGCCATTCGTCGATCGACAACCCGTTGCCCTTCGACTTGCTGATCTTCTGGCCGTGCTGATCGAGGAACAGCTCGTAGGTGAAATGCTCGGGCTTCTTCCCGCCCAGGATCTCGCAGATGCGGTCGTAGATCGGCGTGTTGGTGCTGTGATCCTTGCCGTACATCTCGAAATCGACATCCAGCGCGGCCCAACGTGCGCCGAAATCGGGCTTCCACTGCAGCTTCACCTGGCCGCCGGTGACGGGAAGGGTGATCTCCTCGCCATCCTCGTCGAAGGTGATCGTGCCGGCCTTGGCATCGACATGCTTGATGGGCACGTACAGCACGCGGCCCGTCTTGGGGCTGATCGGCAGGAAGCAGCTGTAGCTCTGCTGGCGTTCCTCGCGCAGGCTTTTCAGCATGACTTCCATGATCTGGTCGTATTTCTCGGCGGCACGCAGCAGCGTCGCGTCGAAATGACCGGCCTTGTAGTATTCGGTCGCGCTGATGAATTCGTATTCGAACCCGAAGGTGTCGAGGAAGCGGCGCAGCATCGCGTTGTTGTGGTGGCCGAAGCTCTCGTATTCGCCGAACGGGTCGGGAACCGAGGTCAGCGGCTTTTGCAGATGCTCGTGCAGCATCTCGTTCTGGGGCACGTTGTCGGGCACCTTGCGCATCCCGTCCATGTCGTCCGAGAAACAGATCAGGCGCGTGGGAATGTCGCTGATGATCTCGAAGGCGCGGCGGATCATCGTGGTGCGGGCAACCTCGCCGAAGGTGCCGATATGGGGCAGGCCCGAGGGACCGTAGCCGGTCTCGAACAGGACGTATCCCTTTTCGGGCGGGGCCTTCTCATAGCGTTTGAGGACCCGGCGCGCCTCTTCGAACGGCCAGGCCTTCGACTGCATCGCGGCATCGCGCAGGGTGGTCATCTCATCTCTCCTATGAATGCTCGGTCCGCTTATTGAAAGCGCAGGGCATCGTCAATAATCTGATGGGGAACCAAGGAGAAACCCATGACATCCGAGCTGCCGTCCCTGTCGCCCTGCGACGCCCTTGTCGCCGTGATGGTGGCCGTTTCGGCCTCTGACAGCAACATCCGAACATCCGAACTGGTTGCGATCCAGCGCATGGTCGATCACGCACCCGTCTTTGCCGATTACGACGATCAGCGCATCCGTGCGGTCAGCCAGACGGTCATGACCCTGTTCGAGGAAGAGGACGGGCTGGATGCCCTGTTCGGACTGCTGCGCGACGCCCTGCCCCCCTATCTGAACGAGACGGCATATGCGCTGGCCTGCGATGTAGGTGCGGCCGACGGTCGGCTCTATGACGGAGAGATCCGCATGCTGGCCGAAATCCGCGAGGAGCTGGAGATCAGCCGCCTGCACGCAGCCGCGATCGAGCTGTCGGCGCGGGTGCGCCACATGACGCTTCAGGACTGAAGGCGCGCGTCGAAGGCGGCGATCACATCGCGTTGCAGCGATTTCGCCGCCCTCGTCCAGGTCGAAACGCCCGCGGGCAGTTCCGCGCCGATGGATGCATCCCGCCGCGCGGGGTCGGCGCAGAAGATCGCGAAGACCCCCTCCTGGCCCTGCGGGGTCGTGACATATCCGGAAAGGTTCGACACGAAGTTCAACGTTCCTGTCTTGGCGCGGACGACGTGACGGGCATGGGGGTCCGTGCCCAGATCCTCGGCCAGGGGATTGCGTTTGAGGATCGCGGGAAGCCCCAGGTCGCGGCCCGGCCCCGCAAGGATGCGCGCCATCGCGAAGGCACCGATGCGGCTATCGGATGCAAGGCCCGAATGATCCGACAGGCGCATTCCATGTCCCAGATCGCCCAGCCATTCCTGCATCGCGCCGCTGGATGCGGGCAGATCGCCCCGACCGCTTGCATGCAGTCCCAGCACCTCGGCCGTCAGGTTCGTGGAATAGGTCAGCATGTCCTGCAGCAGCTGGATCAGCGGTTGGCTGTCATGGCCCGCCAGTTCGCGCCCCTGCGGTGCGCGATCCGCAAGCTCTGGCGTGGGCAGCACCAGGCCGCGCGCGCGGCACAGCGTCTGGAACACGTCCCCGGCATAAAGCTCGGGCAGACGGACCGGCAACCATCGGCTGCCCGCACGGCGGATCGCAGCGCGAGAGACCGTCCAATATTCGCGATCCTCGTCGCTGCGATATCCGAACAGCTGCGCTTGATCGGCGGGGGCCGCCGTGATCGTGTAGGCGCGTGGCGATTCCCGTGCGGCGCGTGCCTGCACCTGCATGTCGGCCCCGGCAGCGCTCCAGCCCAGATGCACGCGGTTGAAATTCAGGATCATCCCCGAAATCGACGGGTTGTAGGCCAGGTAAGGCGCCTGTTCCGGCGTGATCTGCCCAAGGCGCGGCAGGGCGCCGCCCCAGACGGCAAAACGCTTGGGCGCTGCCGTTCCAGCGGCGACCAGATCATCGGCCAATGACGCTAGATCGTCGGTGCTGAGGACGGGATCACCGCCCCCCGCCAGAACCAGCGTATCGCCCTGCAGCACGACCTTTGTACGGAACCGGTGCTGCGGGCCCATCCGGTCCAGCGCATAGGCTGCGGTGATGGCCTTCATCGTGCTGGCGGGGGCCATGCGCAGCGCCGCCTTGCCAAGCGACAGCGGCGTTCCGCCGATGGCGATCAGGGCATGACCGACCTCGCCCGCAAGGCCCGAGGCCGAAACGACATCGGAAGGCGCCAGCGCAGGCTTGACGGGCGGACGGATGGTCAGCGGATCGGCACGCAGCACCGAGGGCGCGGCAATCGCCGCAAGGGAAGAACCCAGGAAATGTCGGCGCGTCAGCATCATCCGCCCGCCCTGATCATGGTCGAGGACAGGGGCGACATCGGCAGGTTCAGGAACACCCAGGCCGGCGCCTTCATGCCCGGCAGCAGGGCCGCGCGCGTTTCGGGGATGCGGTGGCCGCGCAGCATCTGGGCGGCAGGGGCGTTGCGTGCCGCCAGCCGGGTTCCCGGACGTGCCAGCACCGCAAGGGGCATAGTCGCCGCGATCCTGCGCCAGCGGTCCCATTTGTGAAATTGCAGAAGGTTGTCCGACCCCATCAGCCAACAGAAATCGACATGCGGATATTCGGTCCGCAGCGCGGCAAGGCTGTCGGCGGTCATGCGGGTGCCCAGGTCCTTCTCGATCCCGGTCACGACGATGCGCGGATCCCGGGCGATCGCTTCGGCACGCGCGGTCCGGTCGGACATGGGGGCAGGTCCACGCGTCTTGAGCGGATTGCCCGGAGAAACCAGCCACCAGACCCGGTCCAGCCGCAATCGCGACAACGCCGCCTGCGAGATTTGCAGATGCCCGTCATGGGCCGGATCGAACGAACCGCCGAGGATTCCGATCCGCTGTCCGGGTGTCGCTATGGGGAAACCGTGCCTCATGCCGGTGCAATAGCCGACGCGGCCCGTATTGCCAACGGGCCGCGCCACTGGCTCGGGTCGCTTACTTTACCGTGATGCGACCATCGGTATAGGGCTCGTATCCGCCCTGTGCCGCGCCCAGGTATTCGGCCACGACCTCGGCCAGGTCCGGACCGAAATCATAGGCCTGCTGGCCCTTCTCGGCGAAGATCGAATAACCGTCGCCGCCACCGCGCATGTAGTTGTTGGTCGTCACGCCATAGGTTGCCTGGGTGTCGATGGGGACCCATTCCTCGCCCTCCATCACCATCACGTCGCTGATGCGCGAACCCACCTCGGCTGCGGGATCGACGGTGTATTTCAGACCGGCGACCTGCGCGAAACGACCGGCAAGTTCCTCGTACTGGCTTGCGCCGTTTTCCAGCGCCGCCACGACCGAGGCACCATCCAGCTGGAAGGTCGCAAGCGTGTTCTGGAAGGGAAGGACGGTATAGACCTCGCCCATGGTCACCTCGCCCTCGTCGATCGAGGCGCGAAGCCCGCCGCCATTCTGGATCGCGATGGTGACGCCCTGATCCTTCACCCGTTCAAGCATGGCATCCGCCACGAGGTTGCCCATCGCGCATTCCTGCTGACGGCAGATCTCGCGCGATCCTTCGATGGTCCCGGCGGACTGGGCGACGACCTTGTTGCGCAGTTCGGCAATCGGCTCGGCCATCTCGGCCACGCGCGCGGCGATGGCCTCGTCCTCGGGGACCGACGCGTCCAGCAGGATCGGCTCGCCCTCGACCGCGGTGACCTTGCCCTCGTCGTCGAAGGTCAGCTTCAGATGGCCGACATACTTGCTGTAGGCGTAGGCCTGCGCCACCGGCACCTGGTTGCCGTCCGGGCCGGACACCATCGTCGGATAGGCACCTTCGGCGCCTTCCATCTGGCCCAGCAGCGTGTGCGAATGACCCCCGATGATCGCGTCGATCCCGGGGATCTGCGCCGCGAATTCCTGATCGCGCAGATAGCCCACATGGGTCAGCGCGATGATCTGGTTCACGCCCTCTTCCTCCAGGGCCTCGGCGGCGGCCGTCAGGCTCTCGACATCGTCCTGGAAGATCACGTCATCGCCGGGCGAGGACGTCTCGGGGGTGTCCATGGCCAGCGCCGATATGATGCCGATCTTCTGTCCGTCCTTCTCGATCACCAGGTGCTTGACGACCTTGCCGGACAGGTCCGACTGCGACAGGTCGAGGTTGCTGGAAATCACCGGGAAATTCACGCCATCGGCCAGGATCGCAAGGCCGCCGGGGCCATCGTCGAATTCGTGGTTGCCGACCGCCATGGCGTCATAGCCGATGGCATTCATGAACTCGACGACCTCCTCGCCCTTGTAGGTCGTGTAGAACATCGACCCCTGGTACTGGTCGCCCGCGTCCAGCACGATGACCGGCTCGCCCTCCGCCTCGATCTGCTGCTTCAGCTCGGCGATCTTCGTGGCGATCCGCGCGACGCCGCCGAAGCATTCGTTGGCGGCCTGGGTCTCCTCGTCGCAGGTACTGTCATACTTGTTGATGGGCTCGATGCGGCTGTGGACATCGTTGGTGTGCAGGATATGCAGCACGCTGTCCGCATGCGCTGCGCCCGACATCAGTGCAATTGCAGAGGTCGCGGCGAACAGGCTTTTGATCATGGGTGATTCCTTCCAATCCCAGACGGTCGGCGTCGAAAGATTGGCCCGTGGATTTGCACAGGTCAAATGGAAGGTGACTTCGCGCTTGACCGGTGACGCCGCGGCACGGCAAATGCCCGCATGCTGATCTACAAGGTATTCCGAGCGGCCGAATGGGCCGACATGCAACGGCTGGGCGAGACGCCCGGCGCGCCCGTCGATCTTGCCGACGGCTATGTCCACATCTCGACCGCCGAACAGCTTGCGGGCACGCTTGCCAAGCATTTCGCGGACGAGGACGACCTGACGCTGCTGGCCTGCGAGGCGGATGCGTTGGGTGACGACCTGCGGTGGGAACCGTCGCGCGGCGGCGCGCTGTTCCCGCATCTCTATCGCAATCTGCGGATGGAGGATGTCGTCTGGACGCGCCCCATCACGCTGAGGGACGGCGTCCACGTGACGGGGATCGAACCATGAGCATGATCGAGAAGCTGGGCCTTGCCGCGCTGCACAGGCTGGACCCCGAACACGCGCACGACCTGTCGATCAGGGCATTGCGCACGGGGCTGGTTCCCATGCCGGGCGGGCCCGTCACCAGTCCGCGCCTGCGGACCACGCTGGCCGGGATCGACATGCCGAATCCCGTGGGTCTTGCCGCGGGATACGACAAGAACGGCAAGGTGATCGGCCCGCTGATGAAATCCGGCTTCGGCTTCATCGAGATCGGCGCGGCCACGCCGCGTCCGCAACCGGGCAATCCCAAGCCGCGCCTGTTCCGCCTGACGGGCGACCGTGCCATCATCAATCGCTTCGGTTTCAACAACGAAGGGATGGAGGCCATCGTCGAAAGGCTTCGGGCCAGGCCCGCGGGCATTCCGGTCGGCCTGAACCTCGGGGCGAACAAGGACAGCGCCGATCGCGCCGACGATTACGCCAAGGTCCTGCGTCTGGCCGCCGATACGGCCGATTTCGTGACGGTGAATGTCTCCTCGCCCAATACCGAGAAGCTGCGCGACCTGCAGGGTTCCGACGCATTGGCGGCGCTTCTGCGGCATGTCCTGCAGACCCGCGACACCGTACGGGCGGGGCTGCCGGTCCTCCTGAAGATCGCGCCCGACCTGAGCGATGCCGAGATCGAGCAGATCGCGGGTGTTGCGACCGATTGCGGCGTCGATGCCATCATCGCGACGAATACCACGCTGTCGCGCGACGGCATCGCGGACGCCCAGGCGTCGCAGGCGGGCGGGCTGTCCGGGCAGCCATTGTTCGATCGTTCGACACGGGTGCTTGCGCGTCTGTATCGGCAGACGGGTGGCAGGTTGCCCCTGATCGGGGTCGGCGGGATCTCATCGCCCGAGGATCTGTGGCAGAAGATCCGCGCGGGCGCGTCGGCCGTGCAGATCTACTCGGCGCTGATCTATCAGGGAATGTCGCTGGCGCCGCAGCTGGCGCAGTCTCTGGACCTGCGCCTCGAGGCCGAGGGAACGACCTTGGCCGAACTGACCGGCAGCGGGGTGGACGACTGGGGCTGATCCCTCAGTCGCCACCACCCAGCAGGTGGTTCATGCTGTGCGAGGGTTCGGGACAGCCCGCATCCCCGATGATCTGCGCCGGAACGCCCGCCACGGTCTTGCAGGGCGGGACCTCGTGAACGACCACCGACCCCGCGGCGATCCGCGAATGGTGCCCGACCTCGATATTTCCCAGCACTTTCGCGCCCGCACCAATCAGCACGCCCTGCCCGATCTTCGGATGGCGGTCGCCATCCTCCTTGCCGGTGCCGCCAAGCGTCACCGAGTGCAGCATGGACACGTCGTTGCCCACCACCGCGGTTTCACCGATGACGATGGAATGCGCATGGTCGATCATGACCCCCGTGCCGATCCTTGCAGCGGGGTGGATATCGACACCAAAGCACTCCGAGCAGCGCATCTGCACGAAATACGCCATGTCGCGCCGCCCCTGGTTCCACAGCCAATGCGCCATGCGATAGGCCTGCAGCGCCTGAAAGCCCTTGAAGAACAGGATCGGCTGCAGCAGCCGATGGGTGGCCGGATCTCGATCGTAGACGGCCATCAGATCGGCCCGCGCGGCATCCCCCAGCTCCGAGGTGGCGCCGTAGGCCTGATCCGCGATCTCGCGCAGGATCTGTTCGCTCATCTCGCCCGAGGCCAGCTTCAGCGAGAAGCGGTAGGCCAGAGCCCCCTCGAGGCTCTGGTGATGCAGCAGCCCGGCATGGATCAGTGCCCCCAGAAGCGGCTCGTTCGCGACGGCGGCGCGTGCCTCGTCGCAGAGCTGCGTCCAGATGGCATCCCGATCAAGGCTGAGCGGTGTCTTGTTCGCATGCTGCATGTTCATCCTGAGGCCCACCCGGTTCCTTCTTGCCATCGGTCTTAGACCAAGTGGGCATCGGGTGGAACCCGGGCAAGCCCTTGGAGAGCATTAGGACGGCAAACGCATCTCCAGCCAGTGGACCGCAAGGGCCACCCTGCCGCCCGCGAACTCGCCGCCATCGGCAGTCAGGATCAGCGGTTCCGGCTGCCAGTAGGTCATCGGCGTTCCCAGCATCCCGCGCGCCCAGGAATCCTGCGCAGTGCCCAGGCCGCGCCCGAAGCGATCCGTACCGTCCATCGTTCCCAGCCGCCAGCTTGTGAGCGTGCCGGTGATGGCATCCTTGACCCGTGCGGTCGCACCGATGACCATGGCACCGCCCGGAATGACGATCCCGGTGATCACGGTCGCACCCGCGGTCAGGGTCACCTCGCCCTCGGCGATCCCCGCGATCAGACCGGACCCGCCCTGCCCCATGGTCAGCGCCCCGACGGCCCAACCAGCGCCGTCATGCACAGCGTCTGCCCCGCAATCGCGCACGAAGGCGCGCATCCCGGCACGCGGCGGCACGAACAGCCATCCGCCATTCGATCCGATGGCGATCGCCTCGTCCTGACCGGACCAGTCGCCGGTTGCGCCCTGGGGAACGCCCCAGCATTGGCCGTCCAGAACGGTGCCGGGCGGCACCGCGGTCGAGACGCTCTCGAGGACCAGGTTCACCAGCCCGTCAAGGCGCATCAGGGCCTCGTTGACGGTCACGTGCTTCTGAGCCTGTGCAGGCATCAGCAGCGACATCTGCAGGCGTGCGGTTTCATTCGACATGGAAATCTCTCCTTGCAAAGGGTCCGGTGCCTACAGTGGCCGAGATCTGCGCGACCTCGACCGTCAGGATGCCCGTCCCGGTTCCGTCCCGCAGCGTGCCCAGATCGAAGAAGGCGCTGCCGGTCTGTGTCTGATGGATCAGTTCACCGTTCATGCTCAGCCGAAGCAGGTATTCCTCGCGGTCCTCTCCCAGGGGGATGTCGGTTCCTGCCCAGTTGTCGCCACCGATCCTGCTCCGGCGGGTCCAGCCGAGCAGCCTGCCGTTCTTGCGGACATGGCAGGGCGCATAGGGCCGCAGCCCCGTGCCGCCAACCGTGACCGTCATGTCCTGATAGCTTGCGTCATCAGGCGCACGCAGTCCGGGGCCGATCCGCCAGAACCGCTCCTGTCCAAGGCTGGATGGTGGCAGGTCGACCTGCCGAACCGCATTGTCCAGCAGCACGACAAGGCTGCCTGCGGGCCATGCCTGCGGCATGATCCCGTCGGTCCCCGCCTGCCCGCGCAGACGGCTGCCGATTTCCCAGACCTCCGGTTCGACCAGCCGCGCATCCGAGAACTGCATCACCTCCCACGGCCCGCCTGCACCGTCGCCGATGGCCAATGCGTTGGCCCCGGACAAAAGCGCGGCGCGATTGACCGAACGCAGCGTGCCGTAAGGCAGCCTGATGCGCAGGCCCGGTCCACGATCGACCATTCCGGCACGCGCGGCGGGCAAGGCGTCCAATGTCCGCCCGATGCGCGCACGACCATCCAGCAGCCGGTTCAGTTCGAACCCGCCATCCGCCTCGGTCGAGACATAGGCGGCCACCGTTCCGGGCCATGGATCCGCCGTCACGGCAAGCCACGGGGCATGCACCACCTCGTCGCCCCGCAGCAGCGGCAGATCCAGGAACACTGGAAAGACCGGCATCGGCGGGGAATAGGTCCCGATGCTGCCCTGCCCGGCGAAGCTGACGCGCGCCGAGTAGCTGCCGGGATCGACGCGGGTCGCATCCACCGTGATCGCGCCCGAACGCTCGACCCGGTCGATGCGCCAGCGCCGTTCAGGCTGGCCCGATATGCGCGACAGGACGATATCGCCCGCCGCGACATTCCCCCTGCTGGGCGGAAGCGCGAAGCGCGCGGTGTCGCGGGCCGTCTCGGCCTCGGAGATCCAGCGATCCGCAATGGCCTGGCCCTCGGGCCGTGTCAGCATCATCGAGAACTCGCTGTCCGAAACCGACTGACGGTCATCGTCGCCAAGGGTAGATTCGACAGTGGCGGCGGAATAGTCCCCGCCCGCTGCCACATGGCTTAACCGGATCCTGCCTGCGTTCGATGCCTCGACCTGCCGCGTCTGT
This sequence comes from Paracoccus sp. C2R09, assembly GCF_018860625.1. Taxonomy (GTDB): domain Bacteria; phylum Pseudomonadota; class Alphaproteobacteria; order Rhodobacterales; family Rhodobacteraceae; genus Paracoccus. The sequence goes on along the minus strand of NZ_JAHKQB010000029.1, from coordinate 294,929 downwards.
TCGAAACCCGTGACATCGTCGCCCAGTGCAAGGTCGTCATCCGTCACGATCGCGCCCGCCAGCCCGTCACGGGCCACGAAATGCAGCACGCCTTCGCGTTCGACCGCATCGAAACCATGCGCAAGCATCAGCGGCTGCAACGCGGCACGCGCGCTTTCATTCGCCTGCAGGGCATATCCGCGCACGACACCCGAAATCCGCGTGACGTCCACCGAGGCGACGCCCGCCATCCGGCAGATATCGCGCACCACCGCCCGAAGCGTCACGGCACCCGCACGACCGTTCAGCCAATGGCCGCGATCCCAGGCAGGCCCGTCCGACCACAGATCGTCGCGCCCCGGAAAGGCGGGATAGGGGCGCGCGTCCCAGCACCAGACATGCATGCGGTCGGTATCGACCATCGCCATGCCATCGGCGTTCACAGGATTGTTCGCCCTCTCCCTCCAGAACCCCGTCGAGGCTTCCATATAGGCCGCCTGGAGCGCGTCATTCCGCGTGCCGTTGGAATACCAGGGCAACTGGCTCTCGCTGCTCATCGCATCGAGGAACTTGTTCGGCTGGTTCGTGGCCTTGTCCAGGGCCGCGCAGCCCAGTTCGGTGAACCAGACGGGCTTCGATCCCGGCACCCACGCGGTCGGATCGCGGTCCCGAACGCCGCCCGGCCTTTCGTAGTGGTGGTTCTGCCACCATCCCGCGATGTCCTTGTAGCGCCAGACCCAGGCCTCGTCGTAATGGCTGTCGGTGATCGGAGTACGGATCTGGGCATCGCGGTCAGTCGGGCTGGCATAGTACCAGTCGTAACCTTCACCCCCGGCCACGTTGGTCTTGAGGTAGTCGATATTGTCGATCCTGCCCCAGCGCGCATCGAGGTGATCCTCGCCATCGCGCCAATCCGACAACGGCATGTAATTGTCGATTCCGATGAAATCGATGTTGGCATCCGCCCACAGGGGATCCAGATGGAAGTACAGCTCACCGCCCCCCGGGTGATGACCGAAATATTCGGACCAATCAGCCGCATAGCCGATCTTGACCGATGCCCCCAGGATCGCGCGGACATCCGCGGCAAGGCTGCGCAACGCCGTCACGGCAGGATAGCTGTTATCCCTTCCCCGGATCTGGGTCATTCCGATCATCTCGGACCCGATGAGGAACGCATCGACGCCCCCAGCGGCCTTGCAGAGATGGGCATAGTGAAGGATGAACCGGCGATAGGACCATTCTGCCGGACCGTCGTAACGAACGGCGTCGCCGTCGATGACGAAATCGGCAATGTCGGCTGCACCAAAGAACGCGGCGACCTCCGCCTCGGCGGCTGGGGTATTGTCGCTGCTGCCCTCAACACCCGCAGCGATCGCCGTCGTGATACGGCCACGCCACGGCATGACGGACTGTTCCTGGGCACCATAGGGATCGGCCAACCCGTTCCCCGCCAGCTGCTCCATCAGGATGAACGGATAGAAGACCGCCTTCCTGCCAGACGCGTTCAGGGCGCGCAGCCCCTCGATCACCGAACCGTCCGACGGTGTCCCCCCATAGATGGGACGCCCGTCCTTTCGTGCGACCTCCTGCGCCTCGCTGCGTTTGATCCCTCCGGCGCGCCAAGGCATCTCGGTTCCGTCCACATCGGCATATTCGACCTTGGGCTGAACGGTGCATTCGCCGATCCGCAGGTCGCTGCCGAACCAGGACACGATCAACGAGACCGAACCCACCTCGGGCAGTTCTCGTCCCAAGACGTCCAGCGACGCGGAAAAATCCGTCCCACCCATCGGCGTGTTCACGTTGAAGCTGCGGCTTGCGCCCAGATCGCCGCGGTGGTTCACGGCCGTGGTCGCAAGCGAATACTCCCCCGTTCCCGGGATCATCGCCACCGCCCGCACATCCGTGCAAAGACCTGTCCCGTCCTGGGCGGGACAAGTCACTTCGAAGCTCAGCTGCGGCATCCGGTTGCCCCAGCGTTCCAGCACCAGGTTCTCCAGCACGACATAGGCGATCCCGCGATAGGCGGGTGCCGCCTCGTCCTCATGCGCAGCGATGATCGGGTCGGGCAGCTGGGTATCGCAGCCCCGGTAGATCCGCATGTTCAGATCGTCCTGGGCGATCTCCTCGCCATCCGCCCAGACGCGCCCGACGCCCAGTATTTCCCCTTCGCACAGGGCCAGCGCGACCGAGAGGCGATAGGTCAGGCTCGTCACCGTCGTCTTCGGTGCCCCTTTGCCGCCACCTGCGTCCTCGGTGCTGCTCAGCTCCTCCAATGGCGATGCCCAGATCACATGGCCGGGCATCCGCATCTGACCCCAGATACGGGGTACGGGCACGCCCTCGCCTGCCGTTTGCAACCTCAGACGGTCGATGCGGCCGGTCTCGACGGCACGCGCACCGCCGCCCAACAGCCTCTGATCGATGGCGCGGCCCACCACGGCACCGGCTGCACGGCCGATCAACGCGCCGGACAGCCCCAGCGCCGTGCCGCCAAAACCCGCACCCAGCGATGCACCCACCGCTGACAGGACAATCGTGGCCATCTTGGCCTCCTTCGTTGGATCGGTTCAGGGAAAGCGGAAGCGCGCCACAACGCGCGCCGCCCAGGGCCGCGTCAGCGGGCTCTCGATGACCCCGTGATAGTTGTAGGCATGGATGAATCGCGGTTCGAGGCCATCGTGGGACAGGATCCCCAGATGCTTCGCGATCGCACCTTGGCGCATCCGGAACAACAGCACCTGCCCCGCCTGCCATTCGTCAGCTGCCGGAAGTTCATCCATATGGCGCATCGCGGCATTCCACAGCACCTCGTCGCGCCCGCATTCCGCCCAATCGGCGGTATAGGCGGGCGGCGTCTCGGGCTCGGCACCTTGAAGCTCTCTCCAGACGCCACGCAGAAGGCCCAGGCAATCCGTACCGCAACCCCTGGTGCTGGCCTGATGGACATAGGGCGTTCCGATCCACCCTTCCGCGATCCGAACCACCTCAGACATTGCGACCACCGGTCTGCGGGGCCATCAGCCAATCCTCGGACGGCAGATGGGGAAAACCGCGGAAGTTCAAGAAGTTCGCAAATTTCAGGCGACAGGTCGACGACGCCTTGTCGCAGCCCGCCTCGATCCTGATGCGGTCGCCCGGCGCGGGGATGATATTCAGCCCCGCCCACAGTTCGACGATGCGCCCCCCGGCCTCTGGCACGCGGTCGTTCTTGACACGGCCCTGAAGGCCTTCCGCCTCTCCGCTCAGAACGACGATGCGGCCATGCTCGAACCAGTCGGCATCATAGCTTGCGAAGCTGTCGAAACGAAGGATGCGGCCCTCTTCGATGCGATCCACGGTCAGCTCGACGGACAGACCCTCGCGCCGGGTATCGACGCCGCATGCCGTATCCCCCAGCATGGCCGAACAGCGTGGATGGAAAACGCGACCCTGCGGGGCATTCAGACGATCGGTCAGGCCGCGCAATTCGGCCCGGAACGACCCGTTGCCATGGCTTACCTCACCCAGCGACCCGCGGAACATCAGCTTGCGATCCTCGGGGTCGATCCAATCCACTTCCCACATGCGGATGGTGGCCGCATCCCAGCGTCCGGCCATCAGGTCGCGCTCGGTAATGGCATCGTCGCTCAGCGCTCCGGTGGCTTCGGCGTTGTCGACCGACAGCCCCGTCGCCTGCAGCAGCGCCGAGGCATCCAGGCCGTGATCCGGCTTGAAGACGATACCGTCGAAGCTCAGTTCGCAATCGTGGTCGGTAAAGCCCAGCTGCAGCCCGTCCGCGCGCGTCACGCACCAGGCGCGTGCAATCGTCGTGCTCATATGCGCACCTCCAGCACCGGGATGTCGGGCACCTGACCGGCGTTGAACGATGCCACGGATACGAGGATCCGATCCGCATCGAAGCGGACCGGCACGTCGAATTCGAAGCCCGCGGTGATATCCGCTCCCGTTTCGGGCGGCTGGTCGAAACTGATCACGCCCGAGGCGTCATCAACCTCGTAATGCGTGCCCAGATGGACCTCGACGCCGCCGATCCCAGCACGAACCGTGCCCGTGACAGGCTTCTTGACAGGACGGCGATATGTCTGCCCCCCCGAGACATAGCCCTTGGTCAGCTGAAAGCGGGTCGTCTGCCCGTCCCCCCGTCCGATGACCTGATCGTCGAAGGCGATGGTGCGTGACGGCAGGCAGCTCTTCCAGTCCGACCAATCCTTCCAGCGGAACCCGTGCAACTGACCCGCCCGCGCCTCGAAGAAGGCGGTCACCGCTGCCAGATCGTCCAGCGACCGCAGCCCCATCCCCGCATCATAGCTTCTGCGCGAATGTGCCCAGGGGGAATTCCGATCTTCGTGGCCATTCGCCATCGAGACGATCTCGGTCCTGCGTTCGGGGCCCCCCATGGCCCCGAATGACAGGTTGGTTGGGAACCGAACCTCGTGAAATGCCATTCTGCTCTCCTCAGCCGATACGGTCCGCGCGCGACAGTGCACGCGACATCTGCGCCGCGATCTGCGACTGACTTTTCTGGAAGCCCGCCACGTCCGGGGTCTGGATATTGAAGGTGACGTTGGTCGAACCGCCCCCGCCCGCCGCGGCAACCCCCAGCCTGCCATCCGCACCGCGTTGCAGCGGCATGATGGCTTCGGGGCCCGCTTCTCCCATCAGGCCCGCCCCGCCCCGCATGGCAAAACCGGTGGCCGAGCCCACGACATCGGATACCCGCCCCGAGGCGAAGGTCCCGCCTTTGGCGAATGCCTCGACACCTGGCACACCCAGCGCGCCGAACAGGCTGCCGATGGCCCCCGATACCGCGCCCTCGACCGGCTTCATCGCAATGCCATAGACGGTATCGGCAAGGCTCTCGGCCAGTCCTGCCAGAACATCGCTCAGCTTGTCGCCGTGCAGTGCCAGGTCGTCCACCGCCCGCCCGACGCCTCGCTCGATCCCGGATCCCAGCGTTCCCGCCTCGCGCGAGGTCAGCGTCATCGCGGATCGCAGCCGCGTCAGCTCGGCCTCGAAGGCCGCGGCCATGCCCGCGCTGTCGGACAGGCTCTCGTCAAGTTGGTCATCAAAGGGATCGTCACTCATGATGGCTCTCCTGCAGCGGGGTCTCGGTCCCGACGCGACAATCCTCCGCGTCGGGATATCTTGCAGCCAGTTCGGCCAGGCGGTTCCGGCTCATGCGCGGGACCGAAGGGCCAAGCCCCAGCATCAGTGCCAGCTCGGCAGGCGTCAGCGACCAGAACTGGTCGGGGTGCAACCGCAACCCGACCAACCCCGCACGCATCATCCCGGGCCAGTCCATCGCACCGGGCAGGCTCATCCGGGCATCCGGAAGGCCAACGCCAGAAGTCGCGCCGCTGCCTGCGCGGCAGCGACCGGTCCGCCTGCGATGTCGCAATCCACGAGATCCGAGGCCTGTCCCTGCCATCCCCCGCCGCGCAGACCTGCGGTCAGAACCGCCAGAACCTCGCGCCCGGAAATACGGCCCGCCTCCATCCGCGCGACGACGCCCTGCAGATCCGCCTCACCCAGCACAGCCTCCAGCTCGGCCAGTGCACCCAGCGTCAGGCGTGCCGCGTGCGGATGACCGTCCAGCGTCACCGCCACTTCTCCGCGCATCGGGTTTGCCATCAGATCGCGACGAAGCTCAGGGCGCCCGCCGATGCCAGCGCCATTTCATAGGTGGCCTCGCCGTCATGGCTGCCCGCATATTCCAGCGAGGTGATCTGGAAGCGCCCCTCGATGCGCCCGAAATCGGGCACGACGACCTGGAACTGCGGCATCTCGGCATCAAAGAAGGCCTGCCTTGCGCGGCCGTCCGTGGCCTCGTCGCGAAACACCCCCGACCCCGAGATCGAGGCGCTACGCACCCCTGCGCCACCCAGCAATTCGCGCCAGCCGCCTTCGCTGTCCATGCTGGTGACATCGACCGTCTCGGCGTTGAAGGCGATCCGGGTGGCGCGCAATCCCGCCACCGTCTCGAAACTGCCGTCGCCGTTCATGTCCATCTTGATCAGCAGATCACGTCCGTTCTGTACCGCCATTGGCTTTCACTCCTCAGCCGAAATCGATGCGCGCGCGAAAGGTCAGATCGACCTGCCGCGCGACGCCATTCTCAACCTTGCGCGCCTTCGCACGCAGGAACTGCATGGCCACCAGGTGGCCACGGCTCAGATCCAGATCGGCATCCTCCAGCGCGTCGGCGACAGCGACCGCGGCCTGCTTGACCACGCCGAAGCCCGCGCCTTCATCGGCACCCGATGCCACGGTCACGATCAGATCGTGTCGGGCACCCCGCGCGGTGACATCACCGCGTCCCACCGCATCCTCGGGCCCGAGCGAGACGAAGACCCCGCTCGGGGCCTCGACCGGCATCGCGTCGAAGATCGCATCGCCCACCAGCGCGCCCAGGGCCTCGTCGCCCCGCAGCTGATGATAGACGGCCGCCTGCAGCGCCGCCCCCGCTCCATAGCTCATGCCTGGTCCTCCTCTCGGGCAAAGCAGTCGAGATGACGCCCCCCCGCTTCGGCCACCGCCTCGATCACGAAGACCCGGGTTCCGTTGCGCAGGCGCTGGCCGGGTTCGGGCCTGCGCGGATCGCCCGCGGGTGCCGCATGTGTCGTGATGCGCCACTGCACGACGCTGACCATGCCCAGCCGGGTCGTCTTCTCACGCCCCGATCGCGCATCCATCGCGCACCACAGACGCCCAAGCCTCCGCCAGCCCGTCGTCCAGCCACCCATCCCGTCGGCGACACGGTCCGGCGCTTCCAGGTCCAGCGCGACATTCAGTTCCGGTGTCGACATCAGCGCACCTCCCGCGAACCGCGCCCGACCAAGGTCCGGACCGCCCGCCAACGCTCGATCAGCGCGCTGACCCCGAAGGGCATCCCGTGCCGCCCGCCATCCTGCCCACGATCGTCGTGGTACTTGGCAGCCAGCATGATCGTCGCCTGTGCCAGGTCCGCCGGCACATCCGCCCATTCCGCCCCGAAACCCGCGGTAAAGGTCACCGTGACCGTCCCGCTTCGGGGCACATGCGGCAGGATCACGCCCGCAGGCAGGATCATCGGCCGCTGCATGTCGGGCAGAAGCCGCCACCCGTCCGGGTCCAGCACCGTCAGCGTGCCCGAACCATCCTCGATCTCGATCTTCTCGACCGACTGGACGGGCGCCAGAGGCAGCGTCTGCCCCAACCTGTCCCGCCAGTCGTCCAGCTGCATGCGGAACCGCCGCCGCAGCATCACCTTGCCCGTCCGCCCCTCGATCGCCGCGATCGCCGCGCGCAGGAACCCCGCCAGGGCCGCGGTCTCGGCCGGATCGTCCGGCGTGTCGAAACCGCTTGCCAGACGCAGATGTCCACGCAGCGCAGCGATGGGCAGCGCCTCGATGGGCGGCGCCGTTTCCTCGATCAGCATCATTTCGCGAACCTCCCGTCCAGCTGTCCGCAGATCATTAAGATGGCCGGAGCCCGAAGGCCCCGGCCGAACCGCCCCGCACGGATCGGCAAGGTCGATGTGCATCCCGCGCCGGCCATCAGCGCGCGCGGACAGTTGCTAAGCCGGTATGCCCGGCACCCGATGCGCATCGCCCACCCGATCCTGCCGCTTCAGATCACGAGAACTGCAGCAGCTTCACGGCGCGGAAGTCGGTAACGCCGCCGCCGACGCGCTTGGTGGCATAGAACAGCACATGCGGCTTGGCGCTGAAGGGATCGCGCAGGACGCGCAGATCGGGACGTTCGACGATGGTATAGGCGGCGCGGAAATCGCCGAAGGCCACCGACAGCGATGCGGGGGCCATGTCGGGCATGTCCTCGCTGATCAGGACCGGATGGCCCAGCAGCTGCGGTTCCTGCCCCGCGTTCAGCGCATCCGTCCACAGGAAGCGGCCATCCGCATCCTTCATCTTGCGGATGCGGGCGGCGGTCTTCGAATTCATCATGAAGGCCGCATTGGCGCGGTATTCCGCACCCAGGGCATAGATGAGGTCGATCAGCGTATCGGCCGAGGACTCGCCGAAATCGCCCAGAGAGCCGCTCGAGACGGTGCCGATCTGGCCATCGCCCGCATCCGCATCGGCGGCCACCGGATAGCTGAGAATACCGCGCGGCTTGTCCACGCCGTCGCCGCTGACGAAGGCCGCGGCTTCGGCGCGGGCGAACTTGTCGGCAATGCGTTCGGCCAGCCAACCCTCGACATCGAAGGCCGCATCGTCCAGCAGACGCTGGCTGGCCTTCGGCATGGCCGACAGTTCGTGGACCGGAATGGTGATCCGCTCCAGACCACCGGCCGAGGTTTCGGCGGAAGCCGCCTCGGTCGCCCAGCCCGCACCCTGATCGCCCTTGTCGACCAGGACCTCGAAGGCCGCGCTTTCGATGGCCACGACATTGGCGACGCGGCGCAGCGATGCACTGCCGCGCAGAACCTTCTGCACGGTTTCCGCAACCTGCGGCGCCGCCAGGAAACCACCGTCCGAGGCGACGGTCAGACCCTTCTCCTCGATGGCAAGGCCACGCAGGCCGTCATCGTCGCCGCTGCGAAGATAGGCGTTGAAGGCCTTCTGATGCGGCACCTCGACCTCGGCGGTGGCGGACAGGGGCGCGCGGCCCCGGATGGCGGTCTTGCGGTCGATCATGTTCATGCGCTCTTCCTGTGCATTCAGCCTGGTTTGAATATCTTCGCGGAACCCCTTGAGTTCACTTACGAACCCGGACATTGCCCCGCGCAGGTCGGCAGCCGTGCCGGCTGCGCCCGCGGCTTTCACCTCGGTCATCGTCTTCTCCTCGTCGACTGGAAGGGGCCGCGCCCCTGCATTCGCCCCGCATTCGGGGGCAAACCTCGTGTCGGGCCTGCGCATCATGCGCGGCCCGAAATCTCATGCGCCCCGAAGGGCTTCGGCAGCATCCGTCAGCAGCGCCGCCATCTCGCGCAGATCGTCGGCGTCCTTGCGGCCGACCTTGGCCTCGGGCAGCATCGGAAAGGTCACCAGCGACACCTCCCAAAGCTCGACCTCGGTCAGCATCCGGCGGCCCTTGCCGTCGCGTTCCGCCCGGATCGCGCGGTAACCGATGGAAAGCCCGTCGATCGCACCGGCCTGCAGCAGCGCCGCCGCCTCGCGCGCCTGCGCCACCTCGGACAGCAGCCGCCCGCGAACCCACAGGCCTTTGCCGTCCTCGCGGATCTCCTCCCACACGCCGATGGGACGGGCCGGATCGTGCTGCCACAGCATCCGGACCTTGCCGCCCGTCGCAGCCAGCCGTTCCAGGCTGGCCGCGAATGCGCCCGGCTGAACCGCGTCGCCCCCCTGATCGGTCAGACCGAACAGGCTGGCATAGCCTTCGATCACCTGCCCATCGGACAGCACGGGCTGACCGCCCGCGAATTTCACTTCAAGCCCCGGAACCATCCGTCAGCCTCCTTTCGGTGCAAATTCGATTATCCCCTGAACGGCCTGTGTCAGGATCACTGCGACGACCCCGTAGACCGTCATCCACAGCCGCCGTTCCAGCCCCTCGATCAGCGCCTCGATCCGTTCCAGACGCCGCTCGACCTGCCCGAATTGCAGCGCCATGATCCGCTCCTGCGCCTCGAAGCGCTGGTCATGCCACAGCCCGTCGCCCGGGAAACGCGACCCCTCCATCGGCTCAGGCCTCGTCGATGGGCGGCAGCCCCAGAAGCTGACGCTTCTCGGCATCGGTCAGAAAACCGGCCTGCGCCACGCGCGTCCACTGCCGGTCGCGTTCCTCGGCCAGGGCCGGGACCTGGTCCGGATCGGGCCGTAGCTCGATCTCGGCGCCAAGATGCTCGGACAGCCACCAGGCGACCCCCGCCGCGACCCGCGTCGCCAGCGGCAGCACCGTCAGGCGATAGAAGGCCCGATGCGCCTCGGCATAGTTGGCATAGGTCGCATCGCCCGGGATCCCCAGCAGCATGGGCGGCACGCCGAAGGCCAACGCGATCTCGCGCGCGGCGGCCAGCTTCGTCTCGTGGAACTCCATGTCGCTCGGGCTGAACCCCATGGGCTTCCAGTCCAGACCGCCTTCCAGCAGCATCGGCCGACCCGCATTGCGCGCGCCCTGATGGTTCATCTCGATCTCGCCCACCAGCCGGTCGTATTGCTCGGGGCTCAACGTGCCCTGGCCGTCCACCCCGCCATAGACGATGGCCCCGCTTGGCCGGGCCGCATTGTCCAGCAGCGCCTTCGACCAGGCCGAGGCGCTGTTGTGGACATCCACCGCCACGGCTGCCGCCTGCATCGGCGACAAACCGTAATGGTCGTCCGAGGGGTGGAAGCTGCGCAGGTGGCAGATCGGATCGGGGCTGCCCGTCATGTCGAAGCGATGCTTGCGCCCGCCGACCTGGTATTCATAAGCGACGGGCCAGCCATCCGCGCCGGGAACGACGCTCATGCGGTCCGACCGCAGGACGTGCAGTTCCTCGGGCAGACCGTTCTGCGCAAGACCCGCCGCCTCCAGGTACCCGTTCCCCGACAGCAAGACCTGACCGAACAGCGCCTCGAACAGCTCGGCCCGGCCCTGACCCGGGTTGGGGCGGCGCAGCAGGTCAAGAACCGGGTGCAGGTCATATCGACGTGTCGTGTCCGCGCAGATCAGCGGCACCGCCGCGCCTGCCTCGGCAATCAGCTTGACGCAGCGAAACCCGATCGGGTTGCCCATGAACCCACCGCGCGTCAGGCTGGCATGATCCCTGGCCGACCAGATGGGCCGCCCCGAACCCGATGCGAAGGCCATGACCCGGCCCGTCGCGCTTGCCTTTCTTTCGGGCGCGGGGGCGGCTGCCCTTTCCCCACGCGTGAACAAACGAAATGCCATCTCCGCCTCCTTCATCCGCAAATGCAAAAGGGCCGCCCCACGGGGACGGCCCTTCCTGCCTGCATGAATTTCACCTTACAGCCGCCGCATCTGCGGTCTGCGCCACTGGGCCGAGGGCTCGATCAGCAGCTCGTGGACCGCCCAGACCAGCGCATCCAGCCGGTCCGGGCTGCCGCGCCCCTCGTATCCCCGCACCGTCATCTGGCACATCTGATCCTCCAGCGGGCCAAGCCCCCTGACATGTCGGATGCGCCCCTGTTCATACAGCGCGGCGACCGGCTCGGCCCGCAGGCCCTTGCCGCGCGTGGCCCGCAGCGCCCGGAAGGGCACCAGCGGATCGATCTGGCGAATCACGCTCTCGACCAGATCGCCGCCCTGGTTCACCTCGGCCACCAGCCGCTCGGCGCCATGCCGATCCATCGCCGCGATCGCCGCCCGCGCCCAGTCCGTCGGGCTGCCCCGCACGCTGGCATCCTCCAGCACGAAGGCCCGCCAGTCCTTCGGCTCGCCCTGGGTCACCGCGCCGACGACGACGATACCGCATTCATCGCTGTTGCTGCCTGCCGTGACGGCCGGATCGACTGCGACGACCACGCGGTCCAGCTTCGGGACATCCGCGATCCGCGCCGCCTCCAGCATGGATGTCGTCCACAGCGCGCCTTCCACATCGTCCAGCAGCACCCCGTCCAGCTCCTGCCGCCCCAGACGCGTCCCGCCATAGCGCGCCTCGACCTCGGCCAGAAAGCTCTCGGCCAGATAGGCGCGGTTCGCTTCGGTGGGCGCATGGGTCACGACGGTGCTTGCGTTCTGCAGGATGCGCTTCAGCACGCCCACATTGCGCGGCGTCGTGGTGACGACCTGCTGCGGATGATCGCCCAGGCGCAGCGCGAATTGCAGCATGTCCCAGACATCCTCGGATTTCTTCCACTTGGCCAACTCGTCCGCCCAGGCCGCGTCGAATTGCGGGCCGCGCAGCGCTTCGGGCTCATGCGCGCTATAGACCGTGGCCGTCGCGCCATTCGCCCAGACCAGCCTGCGCCGCCCGGCCTCCCAGACGGGTCGCCTGTCAGGCGGAGTGCAGGCCAAGATGCCGGATTCCCCGAAGACCATCACCTCGCGGACCTGGTCGAACGTCTCGCCGACCAGTGCCACGCGGTGGCAGCGACCGGGCGCGGCGGCGGTCGGCCCCTCGACCATCCGCCGCACCCATTCCGAACCCGCACGGGTCTTGCCCGCGCCGCGTCCGCCCATGATGACCCATGATTTCCAGTCGCCCTCGGGGGGCAACTGGTGCGGCAGGGCCCAGAACTCGAACAGCCAGGGCAGGCTCATCAGCGCGTTTTCCGACAGCCCGCCCAGGAAATCCTCAACCTCCTCCGGCCCGGCGGAGGCAAGCCAGGCGGCGCCCGATCTCGTCTCTTGCGGCGTCAAGGTCGAGGCTGCCCCCTCCGACCCCGCCTGCGATGTCCTTGCGAAGTTTCTCAACCTTGTTCCTTTCCGCCATGAGCAGCTGCACCGCCTCTCGGACGGTCTTCGCCGTATCCATGGCCTTTTTCAGCCGCGAGGTGTCGACCTCACCCGCGCCTTGTGCCCGAAGTTCGATCTGATGCGTCCTGAGGTCCTTCACGTAATCCCAGAACAGCCAGCGAAGGACGTCGATCTCGTCCTCGCCATCCGCGACCGGGGGCATGTCCCCAGGGGTCATGCCAGCCGTGAAAGGTCCCTCGGGTTGCCCCGTCCCGCCCCATTCCATGTCATTCATCAGAAACTGCCCCGCCTCGTGTCCTGTCCGCACGAGCCAAGAAACGAAAAAGCGGCCCGAGGGGTCACCCCCTTGGCCGCTTGCCCATTTCTCCCAGCATGTAAACCTTCTACCTAAGGCCGTTCGCAAAGTCAATTGCTATACCTTGGGTTGTGCGCAACGGGCGAACTTGTCGTCTGTTTACAATGACTTGGCCCATGCAACACCCGTTGCACCCTTATGCAACGCGAACCCGGTCAGCCCCGCGCGGCGGCGATGAAATCGCGAATCCGCGCGGGATCCTTGATACCCGGCGCGGCCTCGACCCCGGAACTGACATCGACGACGGGGGCCCCGGTCAGGCGCACGGCCTCGGCCACGTTATCGGGGGTCAGGCCGCCCGCCAGCATCCAGGGGCGCAGCCAGCGCCGCCCGACAAGCAGCCGCCAGTCGAAGGCCAGCCCGTTCCCGCCCGGCAGCACGGCATCCTTCGGCGCCTTGGCGTCCACCAGCAGCATGTCGGCCACGAGCCCGTAATCGGTCAGTTGCGGCAGGTCCTCGGCCCCCGAGATGCCGACCGCCTTCATCACCGGCAGCCCCGTCAGTTCTCGAACCTCGGCCACGCGGTCAGGGCTCTCCTTGCCATGCAACTGGATGATGTCCAGCGGAGCCTTGGCCAACACCTCCTGCAGCAGCGCATCGTCCGGATCGACGAACAGCCCGACCCGGGCCACGCCCACGGGAACCTCGGCCACCAGCGCGGCGGCCTCGTCCGGGGTCACCGCGCGCGGCGATTTCGCAAAGAACACGAAGCCCACGAAACGCGCGCCGGCCTCGACGGCCGCGGCAAGCTGGGCCGCATCGCGCAGCCCGCAGATCTTCACATCGGCCATGATCTCAGCGCGCAGGCAGGCTGGTGCGCGACTTGGGCGCCGAGGGTGCCTCGAGGATCGCCACCACGTCGTCCTTGGGCGCCTTGTGACGCTCGCGCAGGTGATCGACCTCGGATTCCAGCTTGTTGACCTCGACATTGCCGCGCTTGGCGGCACGGCGGTAATGCGCCTCGCGCAGCCATTCCCAGATCAGCCCGGCCAGCATGCCGACGGCAAAGGCCACGAAGATGATCAGGAACAGCGGCAGCTCCAATGCCCAGGATCCGCCCAGGAAACGGCCCATATCGGCAGGAAACGCCTTCAATAGGACGGGCTGACGGTTCGCCAGCGCGACGGCGACCAGCACCAGCGCCAGAATGGCGACGAAGATCAGGCGGATGAAACGCATACGGGCTTTCCCTCGACAGGTTTGGGGCTCAAAGCGGCCCGCGACCTTTCTACGACGATCATGCCTCGTCGTTCAACCGATCCCGAAGCAGCTTGCCGGTCTTGAAGAATGGAACGTGCTTTTCATCGACATCCACGGATTCGCCGGTCCGCGGGTTGCGCCCCAGGCGTGCATCGCGCTTCTTGACGGAAAATGCCCCGAAACCCCGCAGTTCGACCCGATCGCCACGCGACATGGCGTCGATGATCTCCTCGAAGACCGTGTTGACGATCCGCTCCACGTCTCGGCGGAACAGATGCGGGTTCTCGTCGGCGATCATCTGGATCAGTTCGGACCGGATCATGCTTCCCTCCAATGGACCACTTGGCAATCAACGCGCGATGCAAATCGGTGGTTCACAGCGTTGCCAGCTTTAATGGGGGCACGCAAGCGCCATGGCGGTCAACCCTTCGTATAGTCACGAAAAAGCCCGCCCCGCGATCTGCGGGGCGGGCGATGTCATCGGAAAGATCCGAAAGCGATCAGTTGCCGCGGTTCAGGGCAGCACCCAGGATGTCGCCCAGCGACGCGCCCGAATCCGAGCTGCCGTACTGGTCGATGGCTTCCTTTTCTTCGGCGATCTCGCGTGCCTTGATCGACAGGCCCAGACGACGGGTCTTGGTGTCGATGTTGGTGACGCGGGCATCGACCTTGTCGCCGACCTGGAAACGCTCGGGGCGCTGGTCCTGACGGTCGCGTGCCAGATCCGAACGGCGGATGAACGACTTGACGCCGTTGTATTCCACCTCGACGCCGCCTTCTTCGATGGCGGTGACTTCGACGGTCACGACGGTGCCACGCTTCACGCCGTCAACGGCTTCGGCCATGCCTTCGTTTTCCAGCGACTTGATCGAGAGCGAGATACGCTCCTTCTCGACATCGACGTCCTGCACGACGGCCTTGACGACGTCGCCCTTGCGGAAGTCCTGGATCGCGTCTTCGCCGCGGGCATCCCAGCTGATGTCCGACAGGTGGACCATGCCGTCGATATCGCCTTCGAGGCCGACGAACAGACCGAACTCGGTGATGTTCTTGACTTCGCCTTCGATGACGGTGCCCGACGGATGGGTCTCCGAGAAGACTTCCCACGGGTTGCGCATGGTCTGCTTCAGGCCCAGCGAAACGCGACGCTTGGCTTCGTCGATCTCCAGGACCATGACGTCGACTTCCTGCGAGGTCGAGACGATCTTGCCCGGATGGACGTTCTTCTTGGTCCAGCTCATTTCCGAGACGTGGACCAGGCCTTCGACGCCGGCTTCCAGTTCGACGAACGCACCGTAATCGGTGATGTTCGTGACGCGGCCCTGGTGGACCGACTCGATCGGGAATTTCGACGCGACGGTATCCCAGGGATCGGCCTGCAGCTGCTTCATGCCGAGGCTGATGCGGTGGCTTTCCTTGTTGATCTTGATGACCTGAACCTCGACCGTCTCGCCGATCGCCAGGATCTCGGACGGGTGGTTCACGCGGCGCCACGCCATGTCGGTGACGTGCAGCAGACCGTCAACACCGCCCAGATCGACGAAGGCGCCGTATTCGGTGATGTTCTTGACGACGCCCTTGACCGTCTGACCTTCGGTCAGGTTGGCAATGACTTCTGCACGCTGCTCGGCGCGGCTCTCTTCCAGGATCGCGCGGCGCGAAACCACGATGTTCCCGCGGCGGCGGTCCATCTTCAGGATCTGGAAGGGCTGCTTCAGACCCATCAGCGGGCCGGCGTCGCGCACGGGGCGGACATCGACCTGCGAACCGGGCAGGAAGGCGACCGCACCGCCCAGGTCGACCGTGAAGCCGCCCTTGACGCGACCGAAGATGGCGCCTTCGACGCGCTCTTCGTCGGCATATGCCTTTTCCAGACGATCCCAGGCTTCCTCGCGGCGGGCCTTCTCACGGCTGATGCTGGCTTCCCCGCGGGCGTTCTCGACGCGGTCCAGATAGACCTCGACTTCGTCGCCGATCGACAGGGTGGCATCTTCGCCGGGATTTGCGAATTCTTTCAGATCGACGCGGCCTTCCATCTTGTAGCCGACGTCGATGATGGCCTGACCTGCCTCGATGGCAATGACACGGCCTTTGACAACCGAACCTTCGTCCGGGGTGTCGATCTCGAGGCTTTCGTTCAGGAGGGCCTCGAATTCCTCCATGGTCGCTTTAGCGCACATGCGTTTACAGTTTCCTTTACGTCCGTTTGACTGGCCTGACGGTTGGCTCCGCCGGTCTGTAGCGCCCCCCGTGGCAACGACAAAAGGTCCGGCGAAATCGCCCGACCCATGTGCAAGCGGTCTGTTCTGACCATGTCGCCCGTGTGACTGCGGCCCACATAACGCCGATCGGGGGAAAACTCAACGCCTAAACGCGGGCCCAGCGCCCATCCTGCAAGGCATAGTCGCGGATCTCGGGGGGGGCGAACCCTTCGCGGTTCATCGGCGCGACATGGCGTTCCAGCCTGACCGCACCCGGTGCGATGTCCAGCACCGCGAATTCGTTCTGCAGATCGCTGATGCGCGCGCACAGCGCCGTCCCCGCCTGCAATTGCAGCAGCCCCGGAAAGCGGTTCGTGGCCAGCAGTTCGTCCAGGGCAAAGATATGCAGATGCCCCGACAGCGCGATGCCGACGCCCGCGTCCTGAAGCCGGCTTGCGGCCTCGTCCGCGCGCCGCGCCGTGCGTTTCTGGACGGTGGGCAGCTGCTCCAGCGGATGATGCAGGGCGACCACGTTCATCGCCTGCGGGTCGATCCCGCCGATCAGCCGCCCGATCTCTCCGCGCCGGAACAGGCCGCGCTGCCATGCGAAGGGATCGGCGCTGTTGACGCCCAGCACGCGGACATCGCCCGCCTGCGCGACCGGGCCCAGCGGCCCGCCGAAATGGCGCAGGTAACCGCGAAACGGCCATAGCATCCGCGCAAGCGGGTTCAGCAGCGGAATGTCGTGATTGCCCGGAACGATCAGCGTCGGCGCCTCGATCCGGTCCAGAAACCGCGCGGCCTCCTCCATCTGCGGTTCCAGCGCGCGATGGGTCAGATCGCCGGTGATCACCACCAGTTCGGGCCGCGCCTCGGCGATCCGGTCCAGCAGCGGGGCGATCAGCGCCTCGCGGTGAAAGCCGAAATGAAGGTCCGACAGATGCACCAGCCGCGTCATGAGGTGGTCTTGCTCTGACCGTCGACGGGCAACAGCACCCGCAAGGCGCCCTGTCGCACCTTCAGGCGGAACGGGCTGCGCAGGCGCGTCTTCTCGCCGTCATGGGCGACCAGCTGCGCGCTGTCGGGTGTCTCGATTTCGATGCTGTCGGTCACGATCATCTCGAAATCCTCGTCCCGTGCGCTGTGCCCGAAGGCCAGCCGCAGCGCCGACCGGAACAGCGGCATGGCCCTGCTGGCCTTGGCGATCAGCACGACCATCTTGCCGTCACGGATCGCATCGGCCCCCTCCAGCCCGAAGGTCTCCAGCTGATAGGCGCTGCGCGCGACAAAGACCAATGCGCTGGTATGACTGCGTTCCTGCCCGTCCACATGGGCGGTCAGCTGCATGGGACGGCGCAACCGCCGCAATGCCACCGCCACCGACCAATAGGCCGCGATCCGCGACCGCCCCCAGCGACGATAGATCCCCTCTCGGGTCTTGAGGATCTGCGGATAGGCGCCGAGGCTGATATTGTTGAGAAACACGAGGCCGTTGACCTCGCCCAGATCGGTGCTGCCCTTGCGGGCATTCAGGATCGTGTCGATCCCGTCCTCGATCGTCTCGCCCACGCCCAGATCGCGGGCGAAATAGTTGAACGTCCCGCCGGGCAGCACGCCCATGGCGGTATCGCTGCCTGCCAGCGCGCCCGCCACCGCCGATTGGGTCCCGTCGCCCCCGACCGCGATGACCAGGTCGAAGCCCTCGTCCGCGACCCTGCGCGCCAGATCGGGCAGATCGCGGCCGCGTTTCGCGACGCGGATCTCGAACCGCCCGCAGGCGGGGGCGATCCGTTCGTTCAGCGTCCGAGAGATCTCGTGATGCTTGCGGCGACCCGATCCGGCATTCATCACCGCGCAGACCCGGGCCTGACCCAGATCGAACTGCCCGCTGCCGTCATTCATGATGCCCTGTCCCTGTCTGCGCATGTTTCGCGCAAGGGCAACACCACGACCGGCGGCCGGGTTTCATTCCGTCCCCGTGATCCTGTGGGGATGGCTGAACAGATCGAACCCCCCGCCCCGCGCCAGCGCCGCGACGGTCAGCCCCGCCCCGTCGGCCAGGCGCAGCGCATGGGCCGTCGGCGCCGATACCGCGATCAGCACGCCCGCCCCGGCCATCGCGGTCTTCTGCACCATCTCGACCGACACGCGGCTGGTCAGCACGATCGCCCCTTGGCGCGCATCCATCCCCTGCCGCGCCATCGCACCGATCAGTTTGTCCAGCGCGTTGTGGCGGCCCACATCCTCTCGCGCCATGACGATGCCCTGCCCCGGCAGCAAAAAGCCCGCCGCATGCACGGCCCGCGTCGCGTCATGCAGGGGCTGCATCTGCCGCAGCGCGTCGGTGGCCCCGGCCACTTCGGATGCCGGGATGCCGACACCCGTCACCCGCGGCAGATCGCGGATCGCGGACGACAGGCTCTCGATCCCGCAGAGCCCGCATCCCACCGGACCCGCCATGCTGCGACGACGCGCGGCCAGCCTGTCGCCCCGGTCGCCCGACAGCCACATCTGCGCCTCGATGCCCGCGTCATGGGCCACCACGCGGATCTCCTCGATCTGGGCGGCTTCGTCCACGACGCCCTCGGTCAGGGTAAAGCCCGTGGCGAAATCCTCGATATCCTGGGGGCTGGCCATCATCACCGCATGGGTCGATCCGTGATAGACCATGGCGATGGGCGTTTCCTCGGGCAGGTCGCGCAGGCCCGGGCTGCGGTCCGGATGGCGGACCGACGCGTAAGCGGCAAAGGGATGCGGGATCATGGTGCCTCGCTTGTGTTCCACGCATCGGGACATATCGCGAAACGCGGCGCCGCGCCATCGGGATGCCCCGTGCCCGATCGGCGCGGGGCATCCCGGGTTCAGGTCATGCGCCCTGCCGCACGGCGATCACGGCCACGCAATCGCCCAGCTGCACAAGGCCCGGGAAATGCCGCGCCGCGATCACGCCCGCCATATGGGCGCGCAGCTCGACCGGGGCGGCACCGGTGCGGTCCTTGGCCCAGATGCGGGCGATGGGCTGGTTCGCCGACACCTCGTCGCCCAGATCGACCAGCGGATGCAGCAGCCCCTCGCGTTCGGCAAAGTGGAAGCAATCGTCCCCCGGCATGTCCAGCATCGCGCTGTCGCAGGTCTCGATCGCGGCCCGAAGGATGCCCGCATGGGCCAGCACGTTCCGCGCCCCGCGAATGGCGATGCGCGCGGATGCGGCGGTCGCCGTGCCGCCGCCGCCCAGCTCGGTCGTGACGAAGACCTTGCCCTTTTCCTCGACCGCGGTGTCGAACATGCCGACCGCGTCGATTTCGCGCATCATCATCGAATAGGGCGCGCCGAAGGCCCGCATCGCCGCGACGCAGGCCGCCTGCTGGCCCGCATCGTCCAGGTAATGCGCCGCCGCATAGGGCAGGAAGTCCAGCGTCTTGCCCCCCGAATGGTAATCGAGGACGACATCCGCCATCGGCACCAGCACGCTGTCGAAGTAATGCGCGATCTTCTGGGTCACCGTGCCGTCGGGCTTGCCCGGAAAGCAGCGGTTCATGTTGACCTGGTCGATCGGGCTGACCCGCGTGCCCGCCGCGAAGGCGGGCGTGTTCAGATAGGGCGCGATGATGACGCGCCCGGTGATGTCCTGCGGCTCCAGCTCCCATGCCAGCTGCTGCAGCGCGATGGGGCCCTCGTATTCATCGCCGTGATTGCCGCCGGTCAGAAGGGCCGTCGGCCCCTCTCCGTTGGCGATGACGGTGATCGGGATCATCACGCTGCCCCATGCGCTGTCGTTGCGCGAATGGGGCAGACGCAGGAAGCCGTGATGCTTGCCGGGCCCGTCCAGCGGGATGGTCGGACTGATCGGGTTCATGCCTTCACCAGCATTCGGCGCGGGATGTTGCAGAACAGCTCGGGTTCCCGTTCGGTGATGACGATGGATTCCGTCGTCTCATAGCCCCAGCCCTCCATCCACAGACCGGTCATGAAGTGGAAGGTCATCCCCGGCTTCAGTTCGGTCTGGTCGCCGCGGCGCAGGGACATGGTGCGTTCGCCCCAGTCGGGCGGATAGGACAGCCCGATCGGATAGCCGGTGCGGTTGTCCTTGACGATGCCGTAGCGGTCGAGAACCGTGAAGAAGGCGTTGGCGATATCCTCGCAGGTGTTGCCCGCACGCGCGTTTTCCAGCCCCGCTTCCATGCCTTCCAGCACGGCCTTTTCCGCATCCAGCATTTCCTGCGGCGGCGTGCCCAGGAAGATCGTGCGCGACAGCGGCACGTGATAGCGCTGATAACAGCCCGCGATCTCGAAGAAGGTGCCCTCGTCCTTCTTCAGCGGCAGGTCGTCCCAGGTCAGATGCGCGGCCGCGGCATCCGGACCCGACGGCAGCATCGGCACGATTGCCGGGTAATCGCCGCCATGCTGGGACCATTCGTCGTAACGCAGCCCGGCATCGTAGATTTCGGCCACGAGGTCGCATTTGCGCATCCCCACCTCGATCTTGTCGGCGATGCGGCGATGCATGCGTTCGACGATGCGGGCGGCCTTGCGCATATAGGCCAGTTCCTTGGGCGTCTTGACCGCCCGCTGCCAGTTGACCAGCCCCGTCGCGTCCAGGATCTGCGCGTCCGGCAACCCGTAGACCAGCCGTTCATGCGCCTTGGCGGAATACCAGTAATTGTCCATCTCGACGCCGATGAAGCCGGTATGCCAGCCCCGATCGGCCAGCTGCGCCCACAGGTAGTCCATCGGATGCCGTTCGACCGACATGACATAGTAGTCGGGATAACCCAGGATGCAGTCCTCGGGCATCCAGACGGTGCGCAGCGCGCCGGGCGCGTCGATGCCGCGTCCGTACCAGATGGGCGGCCCATCCGGCCCCACGATGACGCATTGATGGACATAGAACGACCAGCCGTCATAGCCGGTCAGCCAGGCCATGTTCGACGGGTCGCTGACGATCAGCAGATCAAGCCCCAGCTTCTCCATGCTGGCGCGGGTCTTCTTCAACCGTTCCTCGTATTCCTCGGTCGAGAAACGCTCGGGGGTCCTTTGCAGTTCGGGCATTCACGTGTCTTTCGAAAACGCGGCAAGCGCGTGTGTGGCAATGGCGGTGTCCTGCACGCCGGTACCCGTCAGATCGCAGATGGTGATCTGATCGGGATCTGTTCTGCCGGGGCGCTGCCCGGCAATGATCTGCCCCAGTTCGGGGATGTCCGCGCCGTCATGGGCGCCTGCGGCGATGGCGGCGCGCAATTCGCCCATCAGCCGCGTCTGGTCCGCGCGATCCGCCACATAGAGATCGGCGCGGGTGATGCATTCGGGGGCCAGCTCGTTCTTGCCGGGCTGGTCGCTGCCCATCGCGGTGACGTGCTGACCGGGCCGCAGCCATTCGGCCCGCAGGATCGGCTGGGTCGCGGGGGTGGTGGTGACGACGATATCGGCCATGCCCACGGCCTCGGCCGGGTCGGCGGTCGCACCGACGCGCAGGTCCGGGTCGTCCAGTTCGCGCGCCAGTGCCGCGGCGCGGTCGATGTCGCGCGCCCAGATGGTGGCGCGTGTGATCGGCCTGACCAGCCGCAGCGCCTGAAGCTGCATCCGTGCCTGCAGCCCCGCCCCCATGATCGCGGCCGTGCTGGCATCGCCCCGCGACAGGTGCCGGGCGGCGACGCCCCCTGCCGCGGCCGTCCGCAGATCGGTCAGGTATCCGTTGTCCAGCAGCACCGCCCGCACCCGCCCGGTCTGTGCATCCAGCACCACCATCAACCCCGAGGTCGAGGGCAGCCCCCGCGCCGGGTTGTCGAAGAAACCGGGTGAGATCTTGACCGCAAAGCCCTGAAATCCCGGGACATAGGCGGTCTTGACGTCCACCTCTCCGTTCACTTCGGGCAGGTGCATGGACATGACCGGCGGCATCACGACCCCGCCAAGGGCCAGCCTGCGAAACGCATCCTCGACCACGTCGATCGCGGCATGGTCCAGGTGCAGCCTCTCGCGCAGCTGTGCCTCGGTCAGGGTGGTCGTCATGGCGCACCCCGCAGGATCGCCGCATGGGCGGCCGGGTCTATGTTCGCGCCCGACACGACCAGCACCACGGGCCCCGCCGAGACCAGCCGCCCCGACAGGATCGCGCCCGCGCCCACGGCGGCCGCGCCCTCGACCACGTGACCTTCGGCGGCAAGGTGGCGGATGCCGGCGGCGATGTCGTCTTCGGGCAGCAGGATCAGGTCGTCCATCAGCTTGCGCACCATGGCGAAGGTCAGGCGGTTCTGCAGGCCGATCCCCCCGCCCAGGCTGTCGGCCAGGGTCGGCAGTTCCCGAACCTCGACCGGGTGGCCGGCGGCAAGGCTTGCGGCCATCGCGGCGCCGCGTTCCATGCTGATCCCCACGATACGGATATCGGGACGCCGCGCCTTCAGGGCCGCGGCGACACCCGCCAGCAACCCGCCCCCCGACAGCGGAATGGCGACCGTGGCGGCATCCGGCACCTGCTCCAGCAGTTCCAGCCCCAGGGTGCCCTGGCCCGCGATCACGTCGGGATGGTCGAAGGGCGGGATCAGTGCAAAGCCCTCGTCGCGCTTCAGGCGGCGGGCCTCGTGGAACGCGTCGTCTTGGCTGTCGCCGACGATGCGGGCCTCGGCCCCCAGGTCGCGGATCGCGTCCAGCTTGTTCTGCGGCACAAGCGACGACATGCAGATCACCGCGGGCGTTCCGGCCTGGCGCGCGGCATGGGCCAGCGCCCGTCCGTGATTCCCGGTCGAGGCCGTGGTGACGCCCGCCACCCGGCCCAGCCGCATGACGGCATTCGTGGCCCCGCGCAGCTTGAACGCGCCGGTCGTCTGGCGATGTTCCAGCTTCAGCCAGACCGGCACGCCCGCGCGTTCGCCAAGCGCGATCGACTGCGCCACCGGCGTTTCCAGCACCTGCCCCGCGATGCGGTCGCGGGCGGCAAGGATATCCTCCAGCCCTACCACGTCCGCAGTCCGAACAGCGTCCCCGGACCCGTGGCCGGGATCCGCGCCTGATCCAGCATCGACCAGAACAGCGCCTGGTTCGAACTGATGACCGGCTTGCCCAGCCGTTCCTCGATCTCGGGGATCAGGGTCATGACCGGCAGCGCCGTGCAGCTGATGAACAGTGCCTGCGCGTCGGGATGGTCGCTGTCCAGCGCCATGTCGATGATCCGGTCGGGCGGCAGCACCGCCATGTCGCGGTCGTCGGGGAAATTCATCGAGACGCGGCGCACCACGTCGATGCCATGCGCCTCGAAATAGTCGCCGACCAGATTGGTCGTGGCCTCCAGATAGGGCGTCATCAGCGCCACGCGGGTCACGTCCAGCACCGCGAAGCCCCGCAGTGCCGCGCCCGCGGGCGTGGTCACATGCGCCCGCCCCCCGGCCAGCGCGTCCATCTGATCCCCCAGCACGGCGGCGGCCGAGGTGCAGCCGAAGCCGATCCCGTCCAGGTGAACCCCCGGCACGATCAGGTCCACCGCCGCGCGCAGGCGCGGGCCGGTATTGCGCAGGTTCTCCTCGGTGGTGGGGTTGTCGAATTCGATCCGGGTGACATGCAGCCGGGTGCCCTCGGGCATGACCAGCCGGGCGTCGCCCTCCATCGTCATGTCGGTCGCCAGCGCGATCATCCCGAAGCGGCGGATGTCGTCGTTCCACATCTCAGGCACCCCTCAGACGGTCAGCACGGGACAGGGCGCAAGCCCCGTCACCTTGTGGCTGACCGACCCGAGCAGATAGTTCTCGGTCGCGCCCAACCCACGAGAGCCCAGCACGATCAGGTCGCATTCCTTTTCCCGCGCGACCGCCACGATGGTCCGCGCGGGCTGACCCGCCCGGATGAAGGCGCTGACACGCGCGACGCCCGCATCCTTCGCCACGCTTTTCGCGTAATCGGCCGCGTCACGGGCATGGCCGCGCATCGCATCGTCAAGGCTGCCGCCCTGGTCGCGGGCGCCGCGCGTCATCGACAGCGACGCCTCCAGCATCGAATGATGGCGATAGACGGTCAGCACGATCAGCTGCGCATCGCACAGCTTGGCCAGATCGGCCGCCTTGACCAGCGACCTTTCGGCACCGTTCGATCCGTCATAGGCCACAAGGATACGTTCGAACATGGATCACTCCGCGAAGGCCAGGTCGCGCAGGAACAGCGCGATGTCGGGGAAGAAGATCAGCGCCACCGCGACCGACAGCAGGATCACGATGAAGGGCGGCGTGCCCGCGATCACCTCGGCATAGGGGCGCTTGAAGACGGCGATGGCGGTGAAGATGTCGCAGCCGAAGGGCGGCGTGGCGCTGCCGATGGCCACCTGCAGGGTGATGATCGTGCCGACCAGCACCGGGTCCAGCCCGACCGACGCCACCACGGGCGAGAAGATCGGCACGAGGATCAGGATCACCACGATCGGATCGACGAACATGCAACCCACGAAGAACGCGATCGAGATGGTGAACAGCACCCCGTAAGGGCCCATGTCGTCGATCCCGATGCCGCCCAGGATCGCCTGCGGGATCTGCGCGAAGCTGATGATATAGCTGAAGGCCGCGCCCGCACCCACCAGGATGAAGACCACCGCGGTGATCAGCCCGGTCGATTTCGCCGTGGCATAGAGCTGCTTGACCGACAATTCGCGGAAGACGATCATTTCCAGGATCAGCGCATAGAGAACGCAGGCCGCCGCGGCCTCGGTCGGCGAGAAGATCCCGCCATAGATGCCGCCGATGATGATCAGCGGAAAGCCCAAGGGCCAGATGGCGCGACGGATGGCGCGGCCACGCTCGGCCCAGGTCGCGGGCGGTTCGGTCGGCACGTTGTGGCGCACCGCATAGATGTAGGCATAGATCGAGAACAGCACGAGGATCAGCACCCCCGGCCCGATACCCGCGATGAACAGCTCCGAGATCGAGGTGCCCGAGACGACGCCATAGATGATCATCCCGATCGAGGGCGGGATCAGGAAGGCGATGTCGGAGGCGTTGATTATCAGCGCCAGGCTGAACTTGTCGCTGTAGCCGGCCTTCAGCAGGCGCGGGCGCAGCGGGCCGCCGATGGCGACCACCGTGGCCTGCGTGGACCCCGACACGGCGCCGAACATCGTGCAGGCCCCGGCGGTGGAAATCGCCAGACCGCCCTTCACATGGCCCAGGAAGGCCATGACTAGGTCGATCAGCCGTTCCGCCGATTGTCCGCGGGTCATGATGTCGGCGGCGAAGATGAACATCGGCACCGCGATCAGGCTGGCGGGCTGGATGCCCGCGATGACCTGCTGGACCAGCGTGTCCAGCTGTCCGATGCCGCCGAAGATGGCGACGAAGCCCACGGTCGCGCCGATGATCAGCGGCACCATCATCGGAAAGCCCGCAAGAAGAAGGACGATCATCGTCCCCAGGATGGCCGTTGTCATCGCTCAGACCTCTTCTTCGTCGTTGTGGTCATAGCCTTCGAGCGTCGAGGTCGAGAGCCAGATCGCCGGGTCGATCACGTTCTTGATCGCCGTCAGCGCGTATTGCAGGCCGGTCAGGAAGAACCCGAGCGGCGCCCAGACGAGGATCCACCAGTTGGGGATCTGCAGCGCGGGCAGCACCCGGCCCCGCTGCGCCTGCGTCATGACATAGTCGAACGCGTACCAGGCCAGCGCCAGCATCACGACGGCCGTCACGGCCGAGATGACGAACATCGCGAACTTGCGTGCGCGGAAGGGCAGCGCGTCGAAGAATGCCGACATGCGGATATGGCGACCGTGCCGCGCGGCATAGCTGATGCCCGCGAAGGTTATCAGCACGATCAACGCGGTATTCACCTCTTCCGAGAAATAGAGCGAACGTCCGAAGCCGAAGCGGCCGACCACGTTCGCCGTGGTGTTCAGCGCCATCAGCAGGACGCCCGTGGCCAGAAGCACCGCCTCGATCCGGGCGATCACGGTATCCACGACCCCCAGGATGCCGGGCAGCCCCGAGGAATAGGCGCTGTCGTCGATATCGTCATCGGCCATCGAGAGCGCCTCGGCGGCGGCGATGACGTCGGGATCGACAACGGGTTTGCGTTCGCTGTCGGGGTCGGGGCTGGATGTCATGGCTGGTATCCGATGGGAAGGGGTCGGAATGCCGGTCCCGTTGCGGGGCCGTCTGGTCGGGTGGCCTTCGGGATTGCGGGCCGCGACGGACGCGGCCCGCGATGTCGTCGGATCAGCCCTCGTCGCCGGCTGCGGCCTCGAGGTCGGCCTTCATCTGGTCGAGCACTTCCTGCGCGCGCGGACCGCCGATCTCGAGGAAGGTCGCCTCGACCTCGGACGCGGTCTCGCGGAAGGGCGCACGCTGTTCCGGGGTCAGCTCGGTCACGGTCATGTCGGGCTTGGCCTCCATGATCAGGTCCAGCGATTCATCCGTCAGACCGTCCTGATATTCGACGATATGGTCGAATGCCGCATCCACGGCGTTCTGCACGACGGTCTTGTCCTCGTCGGACAGACCCTCGAAGAACTCCTGGTTGGCCATCAGCGCGGTGGTGAAGTTGTTGTGGCCCAGGCGCGTGATGTGGTCGGTGACCTCGTACATGCGGGTGGATTCGATATAGAAGGCCGGGTTCTCCTGGCCGTCGATGATGCCGGTCTGCAGACCGCCATAGACCTCGCCCCATGCCAGCGGCGTGGGCGTCGCGCCGAATGCGCGATAGCTTTCGACCAGCAGCGGGTTGGTCATGACGCGGACCTTCACGTCGTCCAGATCCTCGGGGCCCGAGACCGGCTCCTTGGTGGTCAGCATGACCTCGCCTTCGGGATACATGGTCAGCAGTTCCAGGCCCTGCTCGGCATAGAGCTCGGGGAAGATCGAGTGGATCGTTTCCGAATTGCGGAAGAAGCTGACCAGCTGCTCCTGATCCTCGGGCAGCAGATAGGGCACGAAGAAGACCTGCGCCTCGGGGATGACCGCGCCGGTGAAGCCGGGCGACTGGTTCACGAATTGCAGGATGCCCGACTGGGTCTGTTCAAGGATATTGTCGCTTTCGCCCAGCGTGCCATAGGGGAACAGCTGCACCTCGTGATCGGAATTGGCCTCGACCTCTTCCTTGAACTTCTGGGCGAAGACGCCCTGCACCTCGTCCAGCGCCTCCTCGAAGGCATAGCGCCAGGTGTCGGCGGTGGCTGCGCCCGAACCCAGCATCATGGCTGCGATACTGGCGGCGGTCAGGGTCTTGATGGTCATGGTACCTCCTTTGGGGGGTCGTTTTTTCTCGCGTGTCGCGTCCGGCCCTCGGGGTTGCGGGAAAACCGGCGGTAATCCCGATGGCGCATGGGCCGAGA
Organism: Paracoccus sp. C2R09; assembly: GCF_018860625.1. Taxonomy (GTDB): domain Bacteria; phylum Pseudomonadota; class Alphaproteobacteria; order Rhodobacterales; family Rhodobacteraceae; genus Paracoccus. The sequence goes on along the minus strand of NZ_JAHKQB010000029.1, from coordinate 267,571 downwards.
GTTCTGCCCAAGCGATTTCCAAGTCAATTTCTATATTAAACCATGACAATTATGCGGATGGGTGTCAAACCGCTGGCCGATTGTCCTGCTTTTCCGATGATCTCAGCCGCGCAGAATTGCCGAAAGGCTGCGCAGGGCCTGATCCAGATCCGAGGTCTGGACGCCCCCCAGCGATACGCGGATCGCGGGCCCCGATGGCAGCACGGCAAAACCCGCCCCGGGGGCGATGGCGACCTGGCGATCCAGCGCGCGGGCCACCACGGCAGGTTCGTCCGTGCCCTCGGGCAAGGGCAGCCAGCGATGCAGACCGTGCAAAAACCCTTGCGCATCAGTCCCCAGCACGCGCAGCGCCATCCGGTTGCGGGCCGCCAGCTCCACCCGCTGCGCGTCCAGCAGGCGGTCGGCAGTGCCGTCGGCGATCCAGTCCTGCGCGATTTCCGCCATCAGCGGCGTGGCCATCCAGGCCATCGACAGATGCCGGTTCAGCGCGGCTTCTGCCCATTTTTCAGGCAGGGTCAGGAAACCCAGACGCAATCCCGGCGACAGGCACTTGGACAGCCCCGTGAAATAGAAGCTGCGCTCCGGGGCAAAGCTGGAAATCGCGGGCGGGCGGCGTGGCGGCATGGGGCCGGTGGGGTCGCTTTCCAGAATCACCAGGCCCGCGGTGGCGGCGGCCTGGGCCAGCGCCTCTCGGCGGTCGCGATCGACGATGCGGGCCTGCGGCCCCCCGCCCGAGGGCAGCAGGAACACCGCCCGCATCCGTCCGCCCGACCGTGCGGCCTCGCGGATCAGCGCCTCGGGGATCATGCCGCGTTCGTCGCACTCGATCCCCTTCAGCCGCAGGTGCAGATGCTGGGCCGAGGGCTTGATCGTGTGGCAGGTCACCGATTCCGTGGCGATCCAGTCGCCCGGCTGCGCGACCGTCATCAGCGCCACGAACATCGCGGGCGTCGTGCCGTTGGTGATCAGGATGCGCTGCGCGGGCACGGTGATCCCGCAGCGCGACAGCCAGCCCGCCGCCATCCCGCCATAGAGCGACATGGTCTGGCGCGGCCGGAAGGACAGCATCGCCGATTGCGGCAGCTTGTGGGCCAGCCGGGTCATGCTGTCGGCCCAGGCCTCGGCGATCTGGGGCAGATGCACGGGCGTCATCATCGACAGATCCACGGGCGGCCTGTCGGTCGGCGCGCGGAACCACGGCACCTCGATCGATTCGCGGGGACCGGACTTGATGAAGCTGCCGCGCCCCACCTGCCCAGATATCAGGTCGGCACGGATCAGCTCCTCGTAGGCGCGGCTGACTGTCTGGACCGACACGCCCAGCTGCCATGCCAGGTCGCGATGCGGCGGCAGGCGCTGACCCGGACGCAGGCTGCCCGCATCGATGGCGGCGGCGATGCCCTGGGCAAGGCTGCGATAGGCGGGTCGGGTGATATCCTCGCGGCGGAGTGGCCAATGCGACATGGCCGCAAGATCGCCGCGCCGGAAGCCATTGTCCAGATTGACAATCGCACGATCCGGCGAAACAACCCGGACATGACCCCGCCCAACGCCCTGAAACTGGACGATCGCGACATCGCGATCCTTGCGACCCTGACCCGAGAGGGCCGCATCGCCAAGACCGAGCTTGCCGCGCGGGTGAACCTGTCGCCCACCCCCTGCTGGGACCGCATGAAGCGGCTGGAGAAGGCGGGCCTCATCAGGGGTTACCGGGCCGAGATCGACCTGACCCGCATGGGCCCGCATGTGCATGTCTTCGTCACGGTCGAACTGGACAGCCACCGCGCCGAAAGCTTCCAGACATTCGAACGCGTGATGGCGCGAATGGAGGCGGTGACCGGCTGCTGGGCCATCGGCGGGGGCTACGATTACCTCATGTCGGTGATCTGCCGCGACATCGCGGCCTTTCAGGACCTGATGGACGGGCTGCTGGAAAGCCGCGCGGGCGTGCGCCGTTATTTCAGCTATATCGTGACGAAGCCGGTCAAGGACCTGCCGCCCGCCACCGCGCTTCTGAGCTGAACGGGGAATCCTCGGGACGGGCCGCCTTGGACAGAGGATTCCTCTGCCCCCGAACTTGCATTCAGTGAAAATCACCCCCGCGCCGGCGTCATCCTGTCCACGCAAACAGCCAGGAGGTGCCCCATGTTCGACGATCACCGCAGCCCGCTGGAAGATCGGCTGGCCGATCGGGGCCTGCTGCCCGGATCAGGCGATTTCCCCGCATCGGGCCGGTTGGCCGTTCGCGACCCCGCCACGGGCGAGCTGGTCGCCCAGGTCGCCGTCAGCGACGACAGCGGCGCCCGCGAGGCGGTCGAGGCCGCGCAGGATGCCTTTCTTCCCTGGTCCACCACCCTGCCCCAGAACCGCGCCGCGATCCTGCATCGCTGGCACGCGCTGCTGATCGAGGCCAAGGAGGATCTGGCCCGCATCATGGTCGCCGAGCAGGGCAAGCCCATCTCCGAGGCGCGGGGCGAGATCGACTATGCCGCAAGCTTCATCCAGTTCTATGCCGAAGAAGCCCTGCGCCCGAATATCGAGGGCGTCACCAGCCACCTGGCGGATGCCGAGATGGAGCTGTGGCGCGAACCCGTGGGCGTCGCCGCGCTGGTCACGCCCTGGAACTTTCCCTGCGCAATGATCACCCGCAAGGCCGCCGCCGCGCTGGCCGCGGGCTGCACCGTGGTGATCCACCCGTCGGCCGAAACGCCGCTGTCGGCGCTGGCGCTGGCCGAACTGGCGCGGCGCGCGGGCTTCCCGGACGGCGTCGTGAACACGGTCATCGGCGATGCCGCGACCATCGTGGGCGAATGGACCGCCGATCCGCGCGTCCGCGCGCTGTCCTTCACCGGCTCGACCGAGGTGGGGCGGCTGCTCTATCGTCAATCGGCCGACACGGTGAAGCGCCTGGTGATGGAGTTGGGCGGCCATGCCCCCTTCGTCGTCTTCGAGGGCGCCGACCTGGACCGCGCCGTAGCCGAGGGCATCAAGGCCAAGTTCGCCACCAGCGGCCAGGATTGCCTGGGCGCGAACCGCTTCTATGTGCAGGACGGGATCTATGACGAGTTCTGCAGCCGCTTCGCCCGCGCGACCGAGGCGCTGACCATCGGCGCGGGCATGCAGGATCGCGATCTGGGGCCGCTGATCCACGACCGCCAGGTCGCGAAATCGCAGGCCCATGTAGATGACGCGCTGGACCGGGGCGCGCGCCTGCTGACCGGGGGCGGCGTCGATCAGGATCTGGGGCCGCTGTTCTTCCGACCGACCGTGCTGGCCGACGTCCCCGACGAGGCCGCCATCATGTCCGAGGAAACCTTCGGTCCCGTCGCGGCCATCAGCCGCTTCACCACCGAGGAAGAGGTCACCGCACGCGCCAATGCCAGCGAATACGGGCTGGTCGCCTATGTTCACAGCATGGACCCGCGCCAGATCTATCGCATGACGCGGGCGCTGCAATACGGCATGGTCGCCGTGAACAGGACGAAGGTCACCGGTGCGCCCATCCCCTTCGGGGGCATGAAGCAATCGGGCCTGGGCCGCGAAGGTGCCCGCCAGGGCCTCGAGGCATTCACCGAAATCAAATACATCTGCCGCAACTGGGCGTGAAAGGAGCAATCATGCTGACGAATGACGAACTTGCGAAATGGGACCGCGAGAGCTTTTTCCATCCCTCGACCCATCTCGGTCAGTTCGAACGCGGCGAAGCTCCGCAGCGGATCGTGACGGGGGGCGAAGGCGTCCATATCACCGACCGTGACGGCAACCGCCTGCTGGACGGTTTCGCGGGGCTGTACTGCGTGAACGTGGGTTACGGCCGCACGCAGATCGCCGATGCCATCGCCAAGCAGGCGCACGAGCTGGCCTATTACCACTCCTATGCCGGGCACGGGTCCGAGGCGTCGATCACGCTGGCCAAGATGGTGATGGACCGCGCCCCCGAAGGCATGGCGCGCGTCTATTTCGGCCTTGGCGGGTCGGACGCGAACGAGACGAACGTCAAGCTGGTCTGGTATTACAACAACATCCTGGGCCGCCCGAAGAAGAAGAAGATCATCAGCCGCTGGCGTGGGTATCACGGATCGGGCCTGGTGACCGGATCGCTGACCGGCCTTGAACTGTTCCACAAGAAGTTCGACCTGCCCCTGTCGCAGGTGATCCATACCGAGGCGCCCTATTACTTCCGTCGCCCCGACGCGAACATGTCCGAGGCCGACTTCACCGCCCATTGCGCGCAGAAGCTGGAGGAACTGATCGAGGCCGAGGGTGCCGACAGCATCGCCGCCTTCATCGGCGAGCCCGTGCTGGGCACCGGCGGCATCGTCCCGCCCCCCGCAGGCTACTGGGAGGCGATCCAGAAGGTGCTGGACAAGCACGACATCCTGCTGATCGCGGATGAGGTCGTGACCGGCTTCGGCCGTCTGGGCACCATGTTCGGCAGCGATCATTACGGGATGAAGCCCGACCTGATCACCAGCGCCAAGGGCCTGACCAGCGCCTATGCGCCGCTGTCGGCCACCATCGTGGGCCAGCGCATGTGGGAAGTCCTGTCGCGCGGCACCGACGAGAACGGCGTGTTGGGCCATGGCTGGACCTACAGCGCCCATCCCATCGGCGCGGCTGCGGGCATCGCCAACCTGAAGCTGATCGACGAGCTGGGCCTGGTCGAGAATGCGGGCAAGGTCGGCGCCTATCTGAACGCGCAGATGACCGCTGCCGTCGGCGACCACGCCAATGTCGGCGAAGTGCGCGGCGAAGGCATGCTGTGCGCGGTCGAGCTGATGGCAGATCGCGACGGTCGCCGCTTCTTCGACGCGTCCGAGGGCAAGGGCGCGAAGGTCGTGGCCGCCATGCTCAAGCGCGGCGTCATCGCCCGCGCCATGCCGCAGGGCGACATCCTGGGTTTCGCCCCGCCGCTGTGCCTGACCGAGGCCGAGGCCGACAAGATCGTCGAGGTGACCCGCGACAGCATCGCCGAAGTCCTGGGCTGACGAAACGAACCCCCGCCCCGATCAGGGCGGGGGTTTTCCGTTCCCGCGGGGCCACGCCCCGCCAGGCGCATTGCGGCAAAGAAAAAGGGTCGCGTTCCGATACGGAGCGCGACCCTTCTTCAATCGACCGGACGGTCAAGATCTTACTTGATCTTGCCTTCCTTGTACTCGACGTGCTGACGGACGACCGGATCGTATTTACGAACGGTCATCTTTTCAGTCATCGTGCGGGCGTTCTTCTTCGTGACATAGAAATGCCCCGTGCCGGCGGTCGAGTTCAGCCGGATCTTGATGGTGGTCGGCTTCGCCATGATAATCGCTCCTGCTTCGGGGCAATCGCGCGCCGCAAACCCCGTGGAATTCGTATGGAAGCCGCCTTGTAGCCATTCACGCAGTGAAGTCAACAGGCTTTGCCAGTGTTTTTTTCACATGTTTATCCACAGGCGCGGGGGCGCGCATATGGCGGTTCTGACAGGCGGTTCGCGAAGGAATGAAGTGGCAGCCCGTAGGG
>NZ_JAHKQB010000029.1:0-261917 GCF_018860625.1 Paracoccus sp. C2R09 | reverse complement strand
CGATAGACGAACGGGCCACATTGTCACGCTGCAGGTCTTCCCTGCGGCGTGAGGCGGTGTTTAGGCAAAGCCGTTCCGCCCCGCAAGAGAAAAAATGCACGCCCCGCGAATTTTTCGCGCCCACCGCGCAAGGCACTGGAATCGATGCATTTACCCCCTGCCCGCCCCATCCCGCATGCCTTATCGTGGCGCGAAATCTTGCGGGATCATCGCGGGCGGGGTAGACCCGCGCCCGAACGAAAGGAAATGTCATGTCGATCACCGAAGACGAGGCCCGCAAGGTCGCGCATCTGGCGCGCATCGCGGTCGATGACGCCGCCCTGCCAGATCTCGCGCGCGAACTCAGCGGCATTCTGCATTTCATGGAACAGCTGAACGAAGTCGATGTCGAAGGCGTCGAGCCGATGACCGGCGTCACGCCCATGCGCCTCAAGCGCCGCGAGGATGGCGTCACCACGGGTGGCATGCCCGAAAAGATCCTGTCGAATGCCCCCGACGCGCGCGAGGGCTTCTTTGCCGTGCCGAAGGTGGTGGAATGACCGAACTGAACCGCATGACCATCGCCGGGGCGCGCGACGCGCTGGCCAAGGGCGAAACCACCTCGGTCGAACTGACCGAAGCCTGCATCGCCGCCGCCGAAGGTCAGGGCGCGCTGAACGCGTTTGTCCACAAGACCGCCGATCTGGCCCGCCGGATGGCCGCCGATGCCGACAAGCGCATTGCCGCGGGCGATGCCACCGCCATGACGGGCATCCCCGTCGGCGTGAAGGACGTCTTTGCCGTCAAGGGCGTGCCGACCCAGGCGGGCAGCAACATCCTTAAGGGCTTCGTCCCGGAATATGAATCGACCGTCACCCGCAACCTGTGGGACGCGGGCGCGGTCATGCTGGGCAAGTTGAACCAGGACGAGTTCGCCATGGGCTCGACCAACGAATCGAGCTGCTACGGCCCTGCCGTGAACCCGTGGCGCGGCAAGGACGGCCAGCAGCTGACGCCGGGCGGTTCCTCGGGTGGGTCCGCCGCCGCCGTGGCCGCCGATCTGGTGATCGCCGCGACCGGCACCGATACCGGCGGCTCGATCCGCCAGCCCGCGGCCTTCACCGGGACCGTCGGCCTGAAGCCCACCTATGGCCGCGTCAGCCGTTGGGGCACGATCGCCTATGCCTCCAGTCTGGACCAGGCGGGGCCGATGACCAAGACGGTCCGCGATGCCGCCATCATGCTGGGCGCGATGGCGTCGGCCGACCCGATGGACAGCACCTGCGCCGACCTGCCCGTCCCCGATTTTGAGGCCGCGCTGACCGGCGACATCCGCGGCAAGAAGATCGGCATCCCGCGCGAATACCGCATGGAGGGCATGCCCGACGCCATCGACGCGCTGTGGAAGCAGGGCGCCGAGATGCTGCGCGACGCGGGCGCCGAGATCGTGGATATCAGCCTGCCGCATGCGAAATACGCGCTGCCGGCCTATTACGTCATCGCCCCGGCCGAGGCGTCGTCGAACCTCGCGCGCTATGACGGCGTGCGTTACGGCCACCGCGCCAAGCTGGGTCAGGGCGACGGCATCGTCGAGATGTACGAGAAGACCCGCGCCGAGGGCTTCGGCCCCGAGGTGCAGCGCCGCGTGATGATCGGCACCTATGTGCTGTCGGCGGGCTTCTACGACGCCTATTACAACCGCGCCCGCAAGGTGCGCGCCCTGATCAAGCGCGACTTCGAGAACGTCTTTGCCGAGGGCATCGATTCGATCCTGGCGCCCACGACCCCGTCGGCGGCCTTCGCGCTTGGTTCGGTGGACAAGGGCGATCCGGTGCAGATGTATCTGAACGACGTCTTCACGGTCACGCTGAACCTGGCGGGTCTGCCGGGTGTCGCGGTGCCGGTCGGGCAGGATGCGCAGGGCCTGCCGCTTGGTCTGCAGATGTTCGGCCGCCCCTTCGAGGAAGGCGAACTGCTGAACCAGGCATCGGTTCTGGAACGGGCCGCAGGTTTTGTGGCCAAGCCCGATCGCTGGTGGTAACGTCGACAGGCAAGCGAACGGAGGCGGGATGCGCGGCTGGAAGGTGATCTTGGTGCTGGCGCTGGCCGGCTGTGGCGTCAACCAGGGCTGGAACCCGAACTATCAGTTCGGCAACAGCCCTTACGGCGAATACCGCGCCGCCCGAGAGGCGGCCCTGGTGACGGATGCCGATCCCTCGCGGGTGATTCCGGTCGCGCGACCCTTCTACGCGCCCACGGGGGCCGATATTGCCGGGAAGGACCCGGTTCCTGTCCCCGCCACGATGGGTGTGCGCAAGCTGCGGGTCGTCAAGCCCGTGGCCTCGGCCGGTGACGAACCGGTCGATATCGCACCCCGGATGCGGGCCGAACAGGCCCCATGATCCATCCCAGCCCGAATCATGGCGACAGGCGCGGTCAGCGCCCGTCGCTGATCGTGCTGCATTTCACCAAGATGATCGACGCGGCCTCGGCCCGCGAACGGCTGTGCGACCCGGCCGCAGAGGTCAGCGCCCATTGGCTGATCGACGAGGATGGCCGCATGGACGCGCTGGTCCCCGAGGATCGCCGCGCATGGCATGCGGGTGCGGGCAGCTGGCGCGGGCAGGACGACGTGAACAGCCGCTCTGTCGGTATCGAGCTGGCCAATCCCGGCGACCGTCCCTTTGCCGCGCCCCAGATGGCGGCGCTGCGCGAGCTGCTGCGCGGTATCATGGACCGCTGGCAGATCGGCCCCGAGGGCGTGATCGCGCATTCCGACCTGGCCCCCGGACGCAAGGACGACCCCGGCCCGCGCTTCGACTGGGAAGGTCTGTCCCGCGAGGGGCTGGCGATCTTCACCCGCATGATGGCGACGCCCGCGCCATTGGCGGAATCGCTGACGGCCATCGGATATCCCGAAGGCGATCCCGACGCGCTGTTGCAGGCCTTCCGCCTGCGCCACCGCCCATGGGCGCATGGCCCCGAAACCGATGCGGACCGGGCGGTCGCCGCCGCGCTTCGCGACTTGACGGCCTGAGGCCCCTCGTCCATATCCCCCCCTGCGCGGAGGGCCGGATGACCGTGGCGGTGCAAGCCGTCGAGGAAAGTCCGGACTCCATGAGGTAACGGTGCCGGGTAACGCCCGGCGGGGGCAACCCCAGGGAAAGCGCCACAGAGAACAGACCGCCCGTGTCCGCACGGGTAAGGGTGAAACGGTGGGGTAAGAGCCCACCGGGGGACTGGCAACAGGACCCGCATGGCAAGCCCCACCGGGAGCAATGCCGAATAGGGATCGCGCGCGGGGGCAACCCCGCAGGGCCACCTTGCCCCAGCAGATCCGGGTAGGCAGCTAGATCCGGCCGGCAACGGTCGGGGCAGATGAATGGTCATCCAGCCGCGCAAGCGGTGGACAGGATCCGGCTTACAGGCCCTCCGCGCGCTTCAGTTCAACCCTTCTTGGTGCGTGCCCGGGCCTCGGTCGCCTTGGCGATGGCATCGGCGGCCTCGCCCTGCATCTTCTGGGTGAAGCTGACCACCTGCGCGGCATAGGCCTCGGCCCAGTCGGCCAGCCCCTTGCCCTCGCCGCCGCCCATCTTCATCGCGGATGCGCGCATCTCCTCGCCCTGCTTGCGCATGGCCTCGAACTGCGTTTCCCACTTGGCCTGCATCTGCTGGAACTGGTTGCGCATCGTCTCGCCGGCCTCGGACATGTGGGCCTGCATCTGGCGATTGACCTCTTCCTGCTGGGCGATCGCCTGTTCCTGCCACTTGCGGGCCTGGGTCATGGCCTCTTCGCTGTTCTTCGACATGGCATCCTGCCATTCGCCCATCCGGGCCTCGAAGGTGCGGGCGTTCTCGGCCAGCGCGTTCAGCATGTCGGACATCTTCATCATCGCGAAATCCTCTCTGTGCCGGGCCCATGGTCTGAAAATGCAGAAAGGCCCCCGAATGCAGCCTGCGTCCGGGGGCCTCGTCTTGTCAAACGCGAAGGCGCGTCTACTGGTCCGTCTGCACGGGGCTGTCGGTCGGCAGCCCCTGGTTCGCTTCGATCGCGCGCCAGCGGGCGACGGCGGCATTGTGTTCCTCGAGCGTGCGAGAGAAGGCGTGACCCCCCGTCCCGTCCGCGACGAAGAACAGGTATTCCGTCTCGTCGGGGTTCAGCGCCGCACGGATCGCCGCGCGGCCCGGATTGGCGATGGGCGTCGGCGGCAACCCGTCGATCTGGTAGGTGTTGTAGGGCGTCCGGGCGTTCAGTTCGGACCGGCGGATGCCGCGATCCAGGATGCCCTGCCCGCCGGTAATGCCGTAGATGACCGTCGGGTCCGTCTGCAGGCGCATGCCCTGGCGCAGGCGGTTCACGAAGACGCTGGCGACCTGTGGGCGTTCATCCGCGACGCCGGTCTCCTTCTCGACGATCGAGGCCATGATCAGCGCCTCTTGCGGGTTGTCATAGGGCAGACCGAAGGGGCGGTTCTCCCATGCCTCGGACAGGATCGCCTGCTGGCGGCGGGCCATGTCGGCCAGGATCGCATTGCGGTCCGCACCCTTCTGCAACTGATAGCTGTCGGGCGCGAGGCTGCCTTCGGCGGGGATCTCGGAGACCTCACCGGTCAGGAACTCAGCCGCGCGAAGCGCCTCGACCACCTGCCAGCTGGTGACGCCCTCGGCCATGACCAGCGACAGGCGCACATCGGCCTTGGCCTCGGCCTGCGCGATCTCCTCGGGGCGCTCCTCGGTCGCGGGGTCGAAGCGGGCCATTTCCTCGTAGGCGCCCGTTTCCGGGTTCATGTCGCGCAGCAGGACGCTGTTCTCGCGGACGCCCACGCGGATCAGGACCTCGGTCCCGCAGGTGGACGGGCCGCCCGCCGTGACCGTATCGACGATCTGTTCCATGCTGGCGCCGGGCGGCACGAGGAAGCTGCCGAATTTCAGGTCGCGCGCCTTGCCCATGTAATCCGCGCCCGCGCGGAAGATATAGGCGTGGCTGATCGCCCCCTGCGATGCCAGCTGGTTGCTGACCGCGTTCAGGCTGGCCCCGGGCGAGATCTGGACGCATTGCGCAACCTCGCTCGGACCCGGACCGCTGAATTCGCGCTTGGCCCATGCGATGGCCGCGGCACCCGCGACCATCAGCACGATCAGCAGCGTCAGAAAGTTCGACGCGATGTTGCGCCAGATCATCAGGCGACCTTTCCGATGATCAGGCAGGCATTCGTGCCGCCGAAGCCGAAGCTGTTGGACAGCGCGACATCGACCTTGCGACGGACGGCGGCATTGGCGGCAAGATCCAGCTTCGGTTCGACCGCCGGGTTGTCCAGGTTGATCGTCGGCGGGCAGATCTGATCGCGGATCGCCAGGATGCTGAAGATCGCCTCGACCGCGCCTGCGGCACCCAGAAGATGGCCGATGCTGGACTTGGTGGACGACATGACGGCGTTCTTCGCGTGATCGCCCAGCAGACGCTCCACCGCGCCCAGCTCGATCGTGTCGGCCATGGTGCTGGTGCCATGCGCGTTGATGTAGTCGATCGCATCCGGCGTCAGCCTGGCCGAGGCCAGCGCCGCCTTCATCGCGCGGAAGCCGCCATCGCCATCCTCGGCCGGGGCGGTGATGTGATAGGCGTCGCCCGACATCCCGTAACCCAGCACCTCGGCATAGATCCTGGCGCCACGCGCGACCGCATGTTCGTATTCCTCGAGGACGACGACGCCCGCACCCTCGCCCATGACGAAACCGTCGCGGTCGTCGTCATAGGGGCGGCTGGCGGTCTTCGGATCGTCGCCACGCTTGGTGGACAGCGCCTTGCAGGCGTTGAAGCCCGCGATCCCGATCTCGCTGATCGGGCTCTCGGCGCCGCCTGCGACCATCACGTCCGCGTCGCCGAAGGCGATCATGCGGGCCGCGTCGCCGATGGCATGGGCGCCCGTCGAACATGCCGTCACCGGCGCGTGGTTCGGCCCCTTGAAGCCATAGCGGATCGACACCTGACCCGAGATCAGGTTGATCAGCGCGCCGGGGATGAAGAAGGGGCTGACCCGCTTGGGGCCGCGTTCCTTGATCAGCACCGCCGTCTCCGCGATCGAGGTCAGACCGCCGATGCCCGACCCGATCATCACGCCGGTGCGCAGACGCGCCTCTTCATCCTCGGGGGTCCAGCCCGCATCGGTCACGGCCTGATGTGCCGCGGCCATGCCATAGAGGATGAAGTCGTCCACCTTGCGGCGGTCCTTCGGCGCCATCCAGTCGTCGGGATTGAAGCTGCCGTCAGAGCCGTCGCCGAAGGGGATCTCGCAGGCGTATTTCGTCACCACGTCCTTGGCATCGAAGCGCGTGATCGGCCCCGCACCCGACTGCCCTTCCAGCAGCCGCGACCACGTTTCCTCGACCCCGGAGGCCAGAGGCGTGACCATACCCAATCCCGTGACGACAACCCTGCGCATCCTGATATCCTTGCCTGCCTTGGTTTTGGCGGTGATACACGCCCGAACCACGGCACGCAACGGATCAACGCCCACCCGTCCGGCGGGACAAGCAGGCGTGAAGCCCCTGACCTGTCAGCGGATTTCCCGCGGGCTGCGGCAGGTCGCGCGCGCCTAGAGCCCCGCTGCGCGGAAATCGGCCAGCAGGTCGCGTTCGGGGCGGGCGCCGACATGGCCGATCACTTCGGCTGCGGCCATGCAGCCCATCCGGCCCGCGACCTCCAGCGGCAGCCCGGAGGCCAGGCCATAGATCAGCCCCGCCGCGAACTGATCGCCCGCGCCGGTCGCATCCACCGGGACCACGCGATGGACGGGCGCGGTCACGCGTTCCTCGTTTCGGATCAGGATCGCATCGTCGCCCGAACGCGTGCAGATGACGGTCCCGCAATCCGCAGTCGCAAGGCGCAGCGCCTCTTCCAGATCCTCGACCTGATAGAGCGACTGCCATTCGTGGACATTGCCGATGACGTAATCCATCTGGCCCGCGACCAGCTGGCGGAAATCGTCGCGGTGGCGATCGACGCAAAAGGGATCGGACAGCGCGATGCCCGCCTGTCCGCCCACGCGGTGGATCTGGTCCGCGGCCTTCAGGAAGGCGTCCTTGCCCTTCGGCTTGTCGAACAGATACCCTTCGAGGAACAGCCAGCCCGCGCCGTCGAACACCGCCGGATCGACATCGTCGGGGCCCAGTTCCGCCGAGATGCCCAGATAGGTGTTCATCGAGCGTTCGCCATCCGGGGTCACGAAGATGATCGTGCGCGAACTGGGCAGGCTGCCCCCGGGAACCGGCGCATTGACGAAGCGCGTTCCCGACGCCTCGGTCTGGGCGGCATAGCTGCGGCCGATCTCGTCATCCGCCACGCAGCCGATGAACGAGGTGCGCAGCCCCAGCCGACCGATCCCCGCCAGCGTGTTGGCCACACTGCCGCCCGCGGCCATCCGCGCATCCATCCGGCGATCCGAATGGTCGTCGGCCTGCGCGGCCATCAGGAACTCGGACCGCTCGCGATCGACAAGCTGCATGATCCCCTTCTCGATGCCCAACTCGGACAGGCGGGATTCCTCGGTGGGGGCGATGATGTCCATGACGGCGTTGCCGATGCCGATGACATAGGGCTCGTTCATTCGGTCTTCTCCTCGAATGGGCAGAATTCTTCGATGGGGCAGATGGCGCAGCGCGGTCGCCGCGCCTGGCAGACATAGCGCCCGTGCAGGATCAGCCAGTGATGCGCATGGGTCTGGAAGCGCGCCGGGACGTTGTCCTCGATCGCGCGTTCGACCTCGTCCACGTCGCGGCCCGGCGCCAGGCGGGTGCGGTTGCCGACGCGGAAGATATGGGTATCGACCGCCTGCGCGGGATGGCCGAAGGCGCAGGACAGGACGACATTCGCCGTCTTGCGCCCCACGCCCGGCAGCGACATCAGCGCGGCGCGGCTGTCGGGAACCTCTCCGCCATACTGATCGACCAGGATGCGCGACAGGGCGATGACGTTCCTGGCCTTCTGGCGAAAGAGGCCGATGGTCTTGATATGCTCGGTCACGCCTTCGATGCCAAGCTCCAGCATCTTCTGCGGGGTATCGGCGATGGCGAACAGCCCGCGCGTGGCCTTGTTCACCCCGACATCGGTCGCCTGCGCCGACAAAGCGACGGCCACGACCAGCGTGTAGGGGTTCGTGAACTCAAGCTCGGTCTCGGGGACCGGGTTCGATTCCCGCAACCGCGAGAAGATCGCGACCTGGGTGCCGAAGGGCAAGGGAGGGGGAAGGCGTTTCGACATGACAGACCGCTTTTGACCCCGCCCGCGCGGCAATGCAAGCACCGGGCGGAATTCCGCGCCAGACCGTTCGGTTCACCGAAACTTGGCTTCCCATTCGCGCGGAACTGCGACAGCGTGCGTTGCGTTGATTGCGGCCCGCAGGCGGGCCGAGAAGAACAAGACGGCGCGGTGAAATGCCGCCCACGGAACATCGAAAGGGAGCTCCGATGAAACTCCGCAGCAGTGCAATTCTTGCCGTTTCCGGCCTCATGGCGCTTGGCGCATGTGCCGACCCGAATGCCACCGGAACCGGGACGGGCACCGGGACCGGCACCGGGCTGAGCCGCACCCAGCAGGGTGCCCTGGCAGGCGCCGCGGTCGGCGCGATCTATGGTGCGACCCGCGACGAAGACAGCAACAACGAGGGCCGCGACGCGGCGCGTGGCGCCATCGTCGGCGCGGCCGCGGGTGCCATCGCGGGCAACATCCTCGACCGCCAGGCCGCCGCGCTGGAACAGTCGATCCAGAACCCGAATGTCCAGATCGTGAACCACGGTTCCTATCTGCAGGTGGTCATGCCCGAGGGCATCCTGTTCGCCACCGACAGCGCCGCCGTGTCCGGCCCGGCCCAGAGCGACCTCTATGCCGTTGCGCGGAACCTGAACCAGTATCCGAACAGCCGGGTCGAGGTGATCGGCCATACCGACAACACCGGCAGCGCGTCCTACAACCAGGACCTGTCGCAGCGTCGCGCCCAGTCGGTGCTGGGCATCCTGTCGGCCGCCGGCGTCAACCAGAGCCGCATGGTCGCCGTCGGTCGCGGCTTCAGCCAGCCCGTGGCATCGAACGATACCGCATCGGGCCGCGCGCAGAACCGCCGGGTCGAGATCATCATCCGCCCGACGCAGTAAGGAATGCGGGCCGGGACATCCCGGCCCCTCCGACCTGCCAACGAAAAACCCCCGGCTGCCAGATGGCACCGGGGGCTTCTTTAAGTCGGATCGCGGATCTTAGTTGAGGCGGCGTGCCACATCCTCGATCGCGTCGTCGATCCCGGCCGAGCGGTTGCCCGCCTGGACCTGCTGCGCCAGCAGTTCCGAGGCAGCCGCGACAGCGGCGGAAACGGCACGGTCGCGAACGGCGCGGACAGCGTCCTTCTCGGCGCTGGCGATCTGATCTTCGGCCGCCTGCAGGCGACGGTCGATCGAACGGGCCAGATCGTCCTTGGCACGACCGGCCTGCGCCTCGGCTTCGCGACGGGCATTGGCGACGATTTCCTCTGCCTGGCCCTTCACTTCGCGCTGACGACGCTCATAGCTGGCATAGATCTCCTGGGCTTCCTCGCGCAGGCGACGGGCCTCGTCCAGATCGCCGCGAATGCCTTCGGCCCGCTTGTCCAGCAGACCACCCAGCAGGGCGGGAACCTTGAAGTAGACCAGCACCCCGATGAAGACGAGGAAGGCCAGCAGCACGATGAAGTCGGTATTGCCGAGCGAGAAGAACGGACCGGTCGCGGCGGCTGCCGGACCTGCGATCATCGCGCCTGCGGCGGCGGTTGCGAGAAGACGCTTCATTGAACCGCTCCTTTCATCCGTGCATCGACGGCGGCATCGACGCTTGCGGCATCGGCATTGCCCCCGAAGGACGCGACCAGCTGGGCCGTGACCTCGCGGGCGACCTCGCGGGCGCTGACATCCGAGGATGCGCGGATCTCGCGAAGGCGACCTTCGGCTTCGGCGGTGCGGGCGGCGATTTCGGCATCCGCCTTGGCGATTGCGGCGTCCAGCTCGGCCTGGATCTCGGCGCGGTTCTGCGCCACGATCGACTGGGCTTCGGTCCGGGCATCGGCCAGGGCCTTGTCATAGGCAGCTTCGGCCGCGCGGGCCTTCTGCTTGAATTCCTCGGCGGCCATCAGATCGCCGGTGATCGCGCCCTGACGGTCTGACAGGACGGCGGCGATACGGGGCAGCGCGACGCGCGACAGGACCAGATAGAGGACCACCAGCGTGACGACCAGCCAGAAGATCTGGTTGCCGAACGTGGTCAGGTCCAGCTGCGGAAGTCCCGCGGCTTCGGCATGGCCCGCTGCATCGGCCCCGTAGGCCGCGGCATCGGTGCCGTGGGCTGCGTCGTGACCGACGATCTCGCCCTCAGAGTGTTCGACCGCGTGGGTGGCGGCCTCTTGCAACAGGCTGAACATTTCCTACCCCATGGCCTTGAAGTTCACGATGGGGCGGGGGCGAACCCCCACCCCGCCGCAAGGATGGCGTGGGATCAGACCGCGAACATCAGCAGAAGCGCGACGAGGAACGAGAAGATCCCCAGTGCTTCCGCGAAAGCCATGCCGATGAACAGCGTGGCGGTCTGACCGGCGGCGGCCGACGGGTTGCGCAGGGCACCGGCCAGGAAGTTGCCGGCGACGTTGCCGACGCCGAGGGCGGCGAAGCCCATGCCGAACGCGGTCAGGCCGACGCCGATGTACTGGCCCAGTTCTGCGATATTGCCTTCCATGGTATCTCTCCTTGCGGTTGGAAGATTGGCGATCTTGGTTGGGCGACCCCGGCAGGGGTCGCTGTCGCTGCGCGTCGTCGCCTCAGTGCGACGGGTGCAGCGCATCCTTGAGGTAGACGCAGGTCAGGATCGTGAAGACGTAGGCCTGAACGAAGGCCACCAGAACCTCGAAGGCATACATGCCGACGACAGCCAGGATGGCGACGGGTGCGACGGCGGCGATGGCCGCGAACCCTGCGAAAACCTTGATGACGGCGTGGCCCGCGATCATGTTGCCTGCCAGACGGATGGACAGGCTGAGCGGACGCACGAAGTAGCTGATGACCTCGATCACGGCCAGGATCGGGCGCACGGCCAGCGGCGCCGACTTGATCCAGAACAGTTCGAGGAAATGGCTGCCGTTCTTGACGAAGCCGATGACGGTCACGCCGATGAACACGGCCATCGCCAGCACGCCGGTCACCGCGATATGCGAGGTGACGGTGAATGCGGTCGGCACGAGGCCCAGCATGTTGCCGAAGCAGATGAACATGAACAGCGTCAGCACATAGGGGAAGTACTGCAGCCCGTCCTTGCCGGCGATGTCCTCGATCATCTTGTGAACGAGGCCGTATGCCATCTCGGCGACCGACTGCGCGCGGTTCGGGACCACGGCGCGACCACGGGTGCCCAGCACCAGCAGCGCGATGGACGCAAGCGCGGTCAGCGCCAGCCACAGCGTGACGTTGGTGGGGGTCCACCAATGGACATCGGTCCCGCCAAAGAGCGGCTTGACCACGAACTGGTCCATCGGGTGGAATTCAAGGCCGCCGCCAGTCGCTTCCGTCGCCACGATCAATCCCTCTCGTCACTGCCCGGCCTCGGGCCGGTATCCTTGTCGATCTCGCCCGCGGTGCGCATCATCGTCTTGATGCCGGCCGCGAGGCCGAGAAATATGAAGACGACCATCATCAGGGGCATCGTCCCCAGAAGATAGTCCAGACCGTAACCGATCGCCCCGCCAAGCCCCAGCCCGGTCACAAGCTCGATCACCATCCGCCAGGCCAGGTTGGCCTGTTCGTACTTGCCCATCGGACCCTGGGGCCGCGGACCGGGGGCCTTTTTGGCCAGCTTCGCCTCGAGCGCGCGGAGACGGTCGGCATCCGATCCCTTTTCCGCGTCGTCCCGGGGTTCACCGGCCATGCTTCACGCCCCCGTGTTCGTTGAAGGCTGTCTAGAAAGAACGGCCCCCCAAGTCAAGCACGGGGTTCCCCGCGACAAGCCGCTGAATCGACTGCATATTCCTATTTCGTTGCACGCATTGCATTCCGCGGCGCGGCAGGACATTATTCAACCCGCTGGTTGACCAAGGCCCGATCCCCATATGCCCCCTGCCCCCGTCCCACGATCCTGCCCCGACAGGCTGGACCTGATCTTTGCGGCCCTTGCGGACCCGACGCGCAGGCGCGTGCTGTCCATGCTGCTGGAAGACGACATGGCGGTCAGCGACGTGGCCCAGCCCTTCGCCATGAGCCTTGCGGCGATCTCCAAGCATCTGTCGGTGCTTGCAGCCGCGGGCCTGATCCGTCAGGAACGGCGGGGCCGGATCACATGGTGCATGCTGGACCCTTCGGGGATGCGCATGGCCTCGGTCTGGATGCAGGGCTTCGGACAGTTCGATCCGGTGGACCTGGACGATTTCGAACGCTTCCTCGAAGCCGAACTGAGGGAATTGGATGACGACGACGCCTGAGGTCTTGTGCATCGGCGCGATGCTCTGGGACGTGATCGGCCGCGCGCCGCGCCGCATGGCGCCCGGTGCGGACGTGCCGGGACGGATCCGCCACATTCCGGGGGGCGTCGCGCTGAATGTCGCCGTCGCGCTGGCCCGTTGGGGCGTCGCGCCCGCCGTGCTGTCCGCCGTGGGCCGCGACCCCGAGGGAGAGGCCCTGATCGCCGAGGCCGAGCGTCTTGGCGTGCTGACCGGGCATCTGTTCCGCGACGGCGGCCTGCCCACCGACTGCTACATGGGGATCGAGGACAGCGAGGGGCTGATCGCGGCCATCGCCGACGCCCATTCGCTGGAGGAGGCGGGCGATGCGATCCTGTCGCCCCTGGACGACGCGCTGGCTGCCTGGTCGCGCCCCGTGGTGCTGGACGGCAACCTGACCGAGGATCTGCTGGCCGTGATCGCCCGCGATCCGCGTCTGTCCCATGCCGATCTGCGCGTGGTTCCCGCAAGCCCCGGCAAGGCCGAGCGGCTGGAACCCCTGATCGCCGCACGTCGCGGCTGCTTCTATCTCAACCGTCTCGAGGCCGAGATCCTGGCCGGGCGCGCCTGCGCGGATGCCGCCAGCGCCGCCGAGGCCGTGGTCGCGCGCGGCGCGGCCCGCGTGCTGGTCACGGACGGTCCCCATGCGGCGGCGGATGCGATGGCCAACGGGCCGACCCTGACCCATCGCCCGCCCCCCGTCACGGTCGCACGCGTCACCGGCGCGGGCGACTGCTTCCTTGCCGCGCATCTTGCGGCCGAATTGAAGAACCAGCCGCGCGATGCGGCCCTGCGGCAGGCGGTCGAAGCCTCTGCCGCGCATGTCTCCGGAAAGGACGTCCCCTGATGCATGATGCACCTCTCAGCTTCTCGCCCGAAGTCGCCGACGCGTTGAAGCAGGGCCGCCCGGTCGTGGCGCTGGAATCCACGATCATCACCCACGGGATGCCCTGGCCCCAGAACCTGGAAATGGCCCAGAAGGTCGAGGATGTCATCCGCGAGGGCGGCGCCGTTCCCGCGACCATTGCCGTGATGGGCGGGCGCATCCATGTCGGCCTGACGACCGAGGAACTGACCGCGCTGGCGCAGACGCCCCCTGACCAGGCGATGAAGCTGAGCCGCGCCGACCTGGCGGTCTGCATCGCGAATGGTCGCACGGGCGCGACGACCGTGGCCGCCACCATGATCTGCGCCGAACTGGCGGGGATCCACGTCTTTGCCACCGGCGGCATCGGCGGCGTCCATCGCGGGGCGGAAACCAGCTTCGACATCTCGGCCGACCTGCAGGAACTGGGCCGGACCCCGGTGACCGTCGTCGCCGCGGGCGCCAAGGCGATCCTGGATCTGCCCAAGACCTGGGAAGTGCTGGAGACCCTGGGCGTGCCGGTCATCGCCTTCGGCCAGGACGAGCTGCCCGCCTTCTGGTCGCGCGAAAGCGGCATCAAGGCGCCGCTGCGCATGGACGATCCGGCCCAGATCGCCGCGGCCGCCAAGATGCGCGCGCGCCTGGGCGTGACGGGCGGCCAGCTGGTCGCGAACCCGATCCCGGTTGATGCCGAGATCCCGCGCGACGAGATCATGCCCGTGATCGAGCAGGCCCTGGCGGAAGCCGAGGCACAGGGCATCGCCGCCAAGGCCGTGACGCCCTTCCTGCTGGGCCGCATCTTCGAGCTGACCGAAGGCCGTTCGCTGGCCTCGAATATCGAGCTGGTGCTGAACAACGCGCGCCTGGCCGCGAAGATCGCCGCCGCCTTCTGATCAGGCCGGATAATTTGCGAACAGGGCCTGCAGATCGAAGCTGTCGGTCCTGTTCAACTTGTCGGCGTGATCCTGCAGGAAGACATCCGCCGCGACCTGCCCCGCCGATTTCATGCTTTCCAGCAGTCCCGGCTTGGGCATGACCTTGGACCGCGCGTTCAGGTCGTTCATCAGCTTGTCGTCGTCGATCAGATGGATCAGCACGTTCTTCATGGACCTGTTGGTCATGCGCCCCTCGTCGAACAGCTTCTTGACGAAGTTGATCGACCGCAGCTGGGCCATCAGCGAACTGTTGAAGCTGATCTCGTTCACGCGGTCCGCGATCTCGACCGGGCTGCGGGGCAGCACGTCGCGCATCAGCGGGTTGATCGCCACGATCACGATGTCCCGCGGGAACCGCGCAGCATAGAGCGGAAACAGCGCCGGGTTGCCCGTGAAGCCGCCGTCCCAATAGGCCTCGACCCGGCCGGTGGCGGGGTCCGCGATCTCGACCGCCTGGAACATCGTCGGCAGGCAGGCCGATGCGATGATGGCATCGACGCTGGTCTCGCGGCCCGAAAAGACGCGGATGCGCCCGGTGCGCACATTGGTCGCCGCGATGAACAGCTCGGGGCCGCCATCGCAGGCGTAATTCGAATGGGGCAGGCCCTGCAGCAGCGGCCCGAGCGGGTTGGAATAGAACGGCCCGTAATCATAGGGGCTGAAGATGCGGGTCAGGTTGTCCAGCCATGCGGCGGGCGAGAACATCTCGGTCCAGCGCTGCATCGAGCGGTTCATGGGCATCAGCGACTGCGTCCAGCGGACCACGCGGTTGTCGCTCATCATGCCGATCTCGGACCAGAGGCGGTCGAGGTTTTCCTTGGCGGCCATGCGCCCTGCCCGGCCGCCATGCGCGCCCAGGCCCGCCTTCAGCGCCGCACCGTTCAGCGCCCCTGCAGACGTGCCGCTGACGCCCGCGATCTCCAGCCAGTGTTCGTCCAGCAGGCGGTCGAGAACACCCCAGGTGAAGGCGCCATGCGCCCCCCCGCCCTGCAGTGCCAGATTGACCGACTTGCGTTCCATGACCCACGGCGCCCCTTTTGCAGTTGCAGCATGATAGGAAGCCCGGGCCGATCCGGCAAGCCGCGCGATCAGTCGGCGGCGTTCGCCTCGGCGCGGCTCTTGCCGGCAACGTCCAGCGCAAGGGTCGCGGCCATGAAGGCGTCCAGATCGCCGTCCAGCACGCCCTGCGTGTCGCTCGTCTCCTCGGAGGTGCGCAGATCCTTCACCATCTGGTAGGGATGCAGCACATAGGACCGGATCTGGTTGCCCCAGCCCGCCTCGCCCTTGGCGGCGTGCTGGGCGTTGATCTCGGCGTTGCGGCGGTCCAGCTCCATCTGGTACAGGCGCGATTTCAGCGCGGCCATGGCGTTGGCGCGGTTCTGGTGCTGCGACTTCTCGGAACTGGTCACCACGATGCCGGTCGGGATGTGGGTAATCCGCACGGCCGAGTCGGTCGTGTTGACGTGCTGACCGCCCGCACCGGACGAACGATAGGTATCGATGCGGATCTCGTTGTCGGGAACCGTGATCTCGATATTCTCGTCCACCACTGGATAGACCCAGACGCTGCTGAAGCTGGTGTGACGACGCGCGGCGCTGTCATAGGGGCTGATGCGGACCAGGCGATGCACGCCCGATTCCGATTTCAGCCAGCCATAGGCGTTGTGCCCGGTGATCTTGTAGGCCGCGCTGCGGATGCCCGCCTCGTCGCCGCCGGTCTCGGACAGAAGCTCGACCTCGTAGCCCTTCTTCTCGGCCCAACGGACATACATGCGCGCCAGCATGGACGCCCAGTCGCAGCTTTCGGTGCCGCCCGCGCCCGCGTTGATTTCCAAGAAGGTGTCGTTGCCGTCGGCCTCGCCGTTCAGCAGGGCCTCCAGCTCCTTCTGCGCAGCCAGTTCGGCCAGCGACTTCAGGTTGCCCTCGGCCTCGGCGACCAGATCGGGATCGCCCTCCTCCTCGGCCAGTTCGACCATCTCGGCATTGGCGGTCAGATCGGCGTCGATCCGGCGATAGGTCTCGATCGCATCGGCCAGCGCCTGACGTTCGCGCATCAGCTTCTGCGCGCGGGCCGGGTCGGACCACAGATCGCCATCCTCGATCATGGCGTTCATTTCTTCCAGGCGATGGGGCGCGGTCTGCCAGTCCATGCGCTGACCCAGCAGCGTCAACGAGCGACGGATGGATTCGATTGTGGACTGCGTCTCGGCGCGCATGGAATTCCCCTTCTGGTGCGAGGGGCAGACATAGCTTGCCGCGCTACCATCGGCAAGACCGGGCATCGGCAAGACCGGGCAGAAGCCGCGTTCGCGGACGCACAATTCCATTATGTTCGATCCAATTATAATATAATTGATCGATTAACATATTCGCGTATATTCACGCCACGTCCATTTAATAAGTTACCGAGGTTGAAATGTCCTATCAAAACCATGGAATGAGCGGTTTCGACCGTTTCATCGAATCCTGCCTTCATGGCGAGGCGCTGAACAGCACCGATCACGTGATCCCGCAGATATTCGGCAGGCTTCTGCCGCGAAACCCCCTGGCCTGGAACGGCGACGAACAGGAATTGCTGCGCATATTCGGGGATCTGGTGAATACCCTTCGGATCGACGACCAGGAGGGCCCGGCCGATGCGGGGCTGACATTCTTCGGCCAGTTCATCGACCACGACGTGACCTTCGACGTGACCAGCGTGATCGGTCGCACCATCGATCCACGCGGCATCCGCAACATCCGCACGCCCAATCTGGACATGGACTGCGTCTATGGCGACGGACCCGAAGCCAGCCCGCACCTGTACGGATCGCTGAACGGGCACGAGGGGTATCTACTGTTCGGACGCACGGATTATCACCTCGACCTGTCCCGCAACGGCAAGGGAACCGCGCTGATCGGCGATCCCCGCAATGACGAGAACATATTCGTCAGCCAGATCCAGGGGGCATATATCTGCCTGCACAATCTCGTCTTGTCGCAATTGCACAATTCGGGCCCGCTGGAAAACGATATTCGCGATATATCCATGGCGGGCACATCGAACGATCTTTGGTCGGGAAATGCGCGGATCCCGGTAAATGATTTCGAAATCGCCCGCCGTTTCGTTCAGTTGCATTATCAGAACCATATCCTGAACGATTTTCTTCCGGCATTCGTGACCCATGCCGCAATTCGCGACGCCAAGGAAGGCGCGGGTTATCTCAGCGATGCGCCCCTGATGCCGGTCGAGTTCTCGGGGGCGTGCTTCCGCTTCGGTCATGCGACGGTGCGCAACAGCTATGTCCTGTCGCCGGGCAACGAGATCTTGATCTTCGGGCATCGCGGCAAGCGGACGGCGGATCATCAGCTGGATCTGGGGCTGTTCTTCCAGTCGGGCCATCACCCCGCACAGAAGGCGCGGCCCGTGGGGCTGGGCGTGGCGCAGGGCCTGTTCGAGCTGCCGTTCATCCATGACGGGCTGCATCTTCCGAACGGTACCGAGGTTCCGGTCGATCTGGCGCGCAAGCTGCCCCTGCGCAACATCCTGCGCGACCGCTATGCGCTGGAAATGTCAAGCGGCCAGCAGGCGGCCGATGCGCTGCATCTGCCCCGGCTGGATCTGCCGCAGGTGCTGGACGATGCCGGGATCAGCCGCACGCCGCTGTGGTTCTATGTTCTGCAAGAGGCCGATGCCGGGGGCCAGGGGCGTCTTGCGGGCGTCGGCGGGCGGATCGTGGCCTCGACCCTGATCCGCATCCTGCAGGCCGACCCCGACAGTATCTGGCACGCCCATGGGTTCGAACCCCTGCCCCAGCTGGCGCGGATCGGCGACTGCTTCGCCTGGGTCGAACAGAACCGGGCGGACCTGCTGGGCCACCCGGATCTGCTGAACGGTTAATACAACCCGCCCGAGGACATGGTCCCGAAATCGGGGCGTTTGGGGATGACGCGCTGCTTGCCGGTCGAGGTGGTGATCGACTGCCCCGTCCGGCCCGAGGCGCCCGCCTCCCATGGCAGGATGACGGTGGAATCTCCGAAGCCCGACACGACATAGGGCGACAGCCAGTCCGGGTCGGTCCCGTCGCGGAAATATTCGCTGATGACGTTCGGCCCGGTCGCATCGTCGGGCAGGCGCTGACCCGTCACGCGGTCGATCTTGACCCAGTAGCCGCCGGGGGGAACCTTGAACTCGGTCCCGCCGAATTCGCGCACGGCCTCGCGCATGAACTCGTTGAACACCGGAACGCACAGCGTCCCGCCATAGGCGCTGGACCCGAGCGAGCGCGGCTGGTCGTAGCCCAGATAGCAGCCGGCCACGATATTGCTGGAATAGCCGATGAACCACACGTCCTTGGCGTCGTTCGTGGTGCCGGTCTTGCCCGCGATCGGCACGGGCAGGTTCACGCCCTTGCCCGAACCGCGTTCGACCACGCCCTCCATCATCGAGGTCAGCTGATAGGCGGTGACCGCGTCCATCACCCTTTCGCGGTTGTTGTCGATGACCGGACCCTGCCCGAAGGGCAGCGCCTGCATGCCGCAGGTCTCGCAGACGCGCTTGTCGTGGCGATAGACGGTGCGCCCGCGGCGGTCCTGCACGCGGTCGACCAGCGTGGGTTCGACCCGTTCGCCGCCATTGGCGAACATCGCATAGGCCGCGACCATGTTGAACAGCGTCGTCTCCTGCGCGCCAAGGGCGTTGGCCAGGAAGGGCTGCAGCTTGACATAGACGCCGAAGCTCTCGGCATAGCGGGCGACGTTCTCCATCCCGATATCGTCGGCGATGCGGATGGTCATCAGGTTGCGCGACTGCTCGATCCCGGTGCGCAGGGGCGTCGGGCCGTAATGACGACCCGAGCTGTTCTTGGGTTCCCACAGGCCCTGGGGCGTGTTGATGCGGATCGGTTCGTCCACCACGATCGTCGCGGGGGTATAGTTGTTGTCCAGCGCCGCGGCATAGACGAAGGGCTTGAAGGCCGAACCCGGCTGGCGCTGCGCCTGCGTCGCGCGGTTGAAGACCGAGGACTGGTACGAGAACCCGCCCTGCATCGCCAGCACGCGGCCCGTGTTCACGTCCATCGCCATGAAGCCGCCCTGCACCTGCGGCACCTGCCGCAGCGTCCAGCGGATGAAGCTGCCGTCGCTGTCGCTGGTCATCGCACGGACCAGCACCACGTCGCCCAGTTCCAGCAGGTCCGACGCCACCTGCGCGCGCGGGCCAAGGCGGCCCGTCTCGCGATCCAGCTTGCGGGCCCATTGCACGTCGCGGGCGACAATCCAGTGCCCGTCGGCATCTTCCTCGATGCCCTCGATGCCGATGCGGGCGTCGCTGGCGCCCAGTTCCAGCACCACGGCGGGGTGCCAGCCGGGAATGTCGCGCGGCAGGCGCAGATCCCACAGCGCACCGCGCCATTCGGCCTCGTCGTCCAGCTTGTCCGCCGGGATCACCTCGTCCGTGCCGCGCCAGACGCCGCGACCGCGGTCGTAATCCTCCAGCGCGCGCTGCAGCGCGGCTTCGGCCTGGTCCTGCAGGTTCGGCTCGACCGTGGCGCGGATGGTCAGGCCACCGCCGAAGAACTCCTCCTCGCCGAATTCGCGGCTCAGCTGGCGGCGGATCTCGTCGGTGAAGTAGTCGCGCGGCGGCATCTGGCTGCCGGCCGAGGGGAAATCGCCGTTCTGGACAGAGCGCAGCGGCAGCTTGGCCTCGGATTCGTAGGTCGCCTCGTCGATGAAGCCGTTCTGCCACATCTCTCGCAGGACATAGTTGCGCCGTTCGGTCACGCGTTCCTTGGCGCGAACTGGGTGATACCGGCCCGGCGCCTGCGGCATGGCGGCCAGCATCGCGGCCTCGTGCGGGGCCAGTTCGGACAGAGAGCGGTTGAAATAGACCTGCGAGGCCGCAGCCACGCCGAAGCTGTTCTGCCCGAGGAAGATCTCGTTCAGATACAGTTCCAGGATCTCGTCCTTGCTCAGCGTGCGTTCCAGGCGCGCGGCCAGGATCAGTTCCTTGACCTTGCGTTCGACGCTGCGGTCGCTGGACAGAAGGAAGTTCTTCATCACCTGCTGGGTGATCGTGGACGCGCCGCGCACGCTGTTGCCGCCGCTGGCGACGGCCTGCCATGCGGCCCCGATGATGCCGCGCAGGTCATAGCCCGGATGGCTGTAGAAGTTCTTGTCCTCGGCGCTGATGAAGGCCTGCTTGACCAGGTCGGGGATCTCCTCGACCGGGACGAAGATGCGGCGCTCCTCGGCGAATTCGTCGATCAGCTGACCTTCACCGGAATAGACGCGGCTGATGGTCTTGGGGGCATATTGCGCCAGCGTCTCGTGGCTGGGCAGATCGCGGCTGTAGATCCAGAAGATCCCCCCCACGGTCAGTGCGGCGAAGAAGAGACCGGTCACGACCCAGGAGAAGATCGCACCGAAGAATGACAGGATGGGACGCAGCACGAATGAACCGCCTTGTGATCGAAGGTGAGGCTTCTATAGACCCGTTCGCCCATCCGGTCAAAGCGCCTCAGCGTCGAAGCAGCTGCGCGCGCGCGCCCTCGTCCCGCCCCCAGGCAAGCGTGGCGTCCGCCACCGCCTCGACCATGCGGCCGCGCCAGATCGGATCGGTCAGGTTCTGACGGTCGTTCGGATCGCTGAGAAAGCCCAGTTCCAGGAGCACCGACGCGATATCGGGCGATTTCAGCACCGAGAATGCCGCCCCCTGGATGGGCCTGCCATGCAGCCCGATGCCCTTCAGCGCCATGCGCGATGCCAGCAGCCGCGCGAAGGCATCCGATCGCGGCTGGGTGTCGGTGCGCGCGAAATCCATCAGCGCGGTGGCCAGCGCGTCATCCTCGCCCGCAAGGTCCATCCCCGACAGCAGGTCGGCGCGGTCGTGGCGCATCCCCAGCTGCCGGGCTGCACGCGCATTGGCATCGGTGTTCCAGACATACACGGTCGCACCCGCCGCCTGCCCCTTGGGCAGCGCATCGGCATGCAGCGACAGCATCAGGTGCGAACCGCCTTCCCGCGCCGTGGTCATGCGCGATTCCAGCCCGACATAGACATCACGGTCGCGGGTCATGTTCACCGTAACGCCCCGCGCCTGCAGCGCATCGCGAAGTTCCTTCGCGAAGGTCAGGACCAGCACGGCCTCGGTCTCTCCGCCCGCCTGCGCGCCCGGATCGAAACCGCCATGGCCGGGGTCCAGCGTGACGACCAGCCCCTCGGCGCGTTCGGGCAGCTCGATATCGGCGGGATCTGGCAGGTTGCGCAACGCGGCCGCCGCCGAGGGCCGCGGCGCGAAAGCCTCCTCGGAGACGGGGTCCAGAAGGATGCGCAGACCCGGTTCGGGGCTGCGCGCGTTCATCCCGGCCTCGGTCACGCGATAGGGGCCCGGCAGTTCGAACACCATTCGCGCCCAGCCGCGACGGAAGGCACCCCACCGGATCGCGGGCAGAAGTTCCTGACCGAACAGTGCCCTGGGGCTGTTTCCCCGAAGATCGACACCCTTCAGATCGACGACCAGACGCGCGGGATCGCCCACCAGGAAGACCCGCCACGGCACGGGCGCATCCAGGACCAGGCGGAATTCCAGCGGCTCGGGGCCGAAGACATGCTGCCACCAGCCGTCGGGCGCCTGCGTGACCGAGGATGCGCCCGTCAGCAGGCGGGCATCCTCGGCCCAGGCGGGCATCGCCATGGCCAGCGCAAGGATCGCGGCAAGCGCCTTCATCTTGCGGCCATGTAATCCGTCAGCCGGCGCAGCCCTTCGGCGATGTCCTCGGTCGCGCGGGCATAGCTGAAGCGCAGCCACTGCCCCCCTCGATCGGGATCGAAATCCAGCCCCGGCGTCACCGCGACCCCGGCCCCGTCCAGGATCTCTCGGGCCAGGTCCAGCGAATTGTCGGTCAGGTGCGACACGTCGGCATAGACGTAGAACGCGCCCTCGGGCGGGGCGATGCGGTCGAAGCCCGCCTTGGGCAGCCCCTCCAGCATCAGGCTGCGGTTGCGGGCATAGACGGCAAGGTTCGCCTCGGCCTCGGGGATGCAATCCAGCGCGGCAAGTGCCGCGATCTGGCTGGCATGGGGCGGGCAGATGAACATGTTCTGGGCCAGGCGTTCGAATGTGCGCACCATGTCGGGCGGCACCACCATCCAGCCCACGCGCCAGCCGGTCATCGAGAAATACTTGCTGAAGCTGTTGATGACGATCACGTCGTCCGTCACCTCCAGCGCGGAATGGCAGCGGTCGCCATAGGACAGCCCGTGATAGATCTCGTCCGAGATCAGCGTCATGCCGCGCGCCTGCGTGGCGTCCGACAGCGCCTGCAGTTCGGGGATGGTCAGCACCGTGCCAGACGGGTTGCCGGGCGATGCGACGATCAGGCCCTGCGCATCGGGCAGATCGTCGGGGCGCGGCTGGAAACGATCCTCGGGACGGGTCGGGATGCCCACCGGGTCCAGCGACATGGCCCGCAGGATCTGGCGATAGCTGGGATAGCCGGGGAACCCCATCGCCACCTTGTCGCCCGCCTCGAACAGGGCCGAGAATGCCAGCACGAAGGCCCCGCTGCTGCCCGCCGTCACGACCACGCGCGCGGGGTCCAGGTCGATCCCGTACCAGCGGCGATAGAGATCCGCGATCCCCTGCCGCAATTCGGGCAACCCAAGCGCGACCGTGTATCCGAGCGGCGCGTCCAGCGCATCGGCCAGCGCGCGTCTTGCGCCTTCGGGTGCGGGCGTGCCGGGCTGGCCCACCTCCATGTGGATGATGTGGCGGCCTGCTGCCTCGGCGCGGGCGGCGTCGGCCATCACGTCCATGACGATGAAGGGGTCGACCTGACCCCGATCGGATTTGCGCATGCTCGGACCCTCGTCTCTTTTGGCGCCCTGATAGCGCGACAGCACCGGCGGGGCCAAGCACCTTCCTGCGACGCGGGTCACGGGCCCGTGTTCGCCCCCGGCTTGCGCCCCCGCCCTGCCCGGTCCAAGCTGCCGCGCGAAACGACCAGAGGTTCGCAGATGAAGCGCATGATCGCAGCCCTAGCCTTGGGCACCGCATTGGCAGGCCCCGCCCTGTCCTTCGACATCCAGTCCATGACCGACGAGGAGAGGGCGGCCTTCGGCGATGCCGTCCGCGAATACCTGATCGCGAACCCCCAGACCCTGGTGGAGGCGATCACCGCGCTGGAGGAAAGCCAGGCCGCGACCAGCGCGATGAACGACCAGGAGCTGATCGCCGAGAACAGCGCCGCCATCTTCGAGGATGGGCACAGCTGGGTCGGGGGCAATCCCGATGGCGACCTGACCATGGTCGAGTTCATGGATTATCGCTGCGGCGTCTGCCGCCAATACAACGATTCGGTCTTCGATGCCGTCGAGGATGATGGCAACATCCGACTGATCGTGAAGGAATTTCCGATCCTTGGCGAGGACAGCGAACGGTCCAGCCGCTTTGCCCTGTCGGTGCGCGATCTGGGCGGGGACGAGGCTTACAAGAAGGCCCATGACGCGCTGATCACCCTGCGCAGTTCGGCTTCGGACGATGCGCTGCGCCAGATCGCCGAAGATGTCGGCGTCGATGCCGATCAGGCGATCGCGGGGATGGAGGACGATGCCGTGACCGAGATCCTGCGCAAGAATTACGAGCTGGCGCAGAAGATGGGCATTCAGGGAACGCCCAGCTTCGTCATCGGCGATCAGCTGCTTCGCGGGGTGCCGCGCGCGGGTATCGCATCCACGGTCGAACAGATCCGCGAGACGATGTGAAACCGGGCGGCCGGGGGCACTGCCCCCTGGCCGCCTGCCAGATCAATCCTCGGTCGAGCGGGAATAGACGTCCTCGTAGCGGATGATGTCGTCCTCGCCCAGGTAGCTGCCGGTCTGGACCTCGATCAGGACCATCGGCACCTTGCCCGGATTTTCCATGCGGTGCACCGCCCCGAGCGGCACATAGATCGACTGGTTCTCCGTCACCAGCGTCACCTGTTCGTCCACCGTGACGCGCGCCGTGCCGCTGACGACGATCCAGTGTTCCGACCGATGCACATGGCTTTGCAGCGACAGCGCCGCGCCGGGTTTGACCACGATGCGCTTGACCTGGAAGCGGTCGGCCAGGGCCAGCGTCTCGAACCAGCCCCAGGGGCGATGATCGCGCCGGAAGGATTCGGCCTGCTTGTGACCCTTGGCCTTGAGCGCGCTGACCGCCTTGCGCACGTCCTGGGCGCGCGACTTGTCGGCCACCAGAACCGCGTCCGAGGTGGCGATGACCATCATGTCCTTCAGACCGATGCCCACGACCTGCAGATCGGCATCTTCGGACCGCAGCAGCACGTCGTCGCAATCGATCGCGGTCGAGTTCTTGCAGGCGACATTGCCGCCCTCTTGTCCATCCAGCTGTTCGCGCCAGACGGCGTCCCAGCCGCCCAGATCGGACCAGCGCCCCGAAAAGCGCACGACGCTGAGGTTGTCGGCCTTCTCCATCACGGCAAAGTCGATGCTGTCGTCACGGGCGTCATCCCAGGGGCCGCGTGCCAGGCGCAGGAAGCCCAGATCGGAATGTGCCTGATCCACCGCCTGCGTGACGGGTTCCAGGTATTCGGGCGCATGGGTCCTGAACGCCTCGATCATCACGGCGGCGCTGAACAGGAAGATCCCCGCATTCCAGAGATAGTTCCCCGCATCCAGCATCAGGGCCGCGTTGCGGGCATCGGGCTTTTCCACGAAGCGCGCCAGCGGCTGGACCGCTTCCGAACCGTCACCCGCCAGTTCCAGATAGCCATAGCCCGTTTCGGGGCGATCCGGCGTGATCCCGAATGTCACGATCCGCCCCTGCCGCGCGGCGACGGCACCGGTCGTCACGGCATCGCGGAAGGCATCGACATCGGGAATGACATGATCCGACGGGGCCACCAGCAGCAGCGCATCGGGATCGGTCTGCGCCTGCAGCAGGGCCGCGGCCAGGATCGCGGGGGCGGTATTGCGCCCCGAGGGTTCGATCACGATGCGGCCCGGGGCGATGCCCGCCTGTTCCAGTTGCTCGGCCACGATGAAGCGGAAATCCGAATTGGTCATCACCACCGGCGCATCGTATTCCTCGCCCGACAGGCGCAGGGCCGAGGCCTGGAACAGGGTCTGTTCCCCGATCAGTTCCGCGAACTGCTTGGGAAAGCTTTTGCGGGAGACGGGCCACAACCGCGTGCCGGAACCGCCAGCCATCAGAACCGGGGTGATCTTGCTCATGACAAACCTCTTTGCGCGCCGAACGCGGTCTTGCTGATGCGGGCGACGAAGGCCCGCCTGATCGCCAACCTAACCCCGAACCGTCTGCAGACAAAAGACGATCCGTCGCCTTTTATCGCGATGACCGCCCCTGATCCCGGTCCTCGCAGTGTTCGCAATGCGAAACGCCGCCCACATCGTTCATCGTTCCACCGCATAACGCACATGGCGCGGCCTGGTTGTGGCGCAGCGCCGCGCGCCCGCCCTGCAGCACCATCAGTTCCTGCGGCAGGCGCTTGCGCAGATAACCCGCGCTGCTGATCTGCTTCAGCATGGTCAGCGATTTGGGTTCCGGGCGGGCGGGGGCGCGGCGGCCCTCGTCGCGGCCGCCGCCGATATCGTCGAAGCGCGCGCCCTCGGGCTTCACATGCGCAAGGTCGGTCCGGTCGAGATAGCTGACAGCCAGTTCCCGGAACACGTAATCCAGGATCGAGGTGGCGTTCTTGATGCTGTCATTGCCCTGCACGGGGCCCGCGGGTTCGAAGCGGGTGAAGGTGAAGGCGTCCACGAACTCTTCCAGCGGGACGCCGTATTGCAGGCCCACCGAAACGGCGATGGCGAAATTGTTCATCATCGCCCGGAAGCCCGCGCCTTCCTTGTGCATGTCGATGAAGATCTCTCCGACCGATCCGTCATCGTATTCGCCCGTGCGCAGATAGACCTTGTGACCGCCCACGCTGGCCTTCTGGGTATAGCCCTTGCGCCGCTGCGGCAGCTTCTGGCGGTGGGTGCGCCCGGCATCGCCCATCACGATCTTCTCGACCACGCGTTCGGCCACGACCTGCGCACGGATCTGCGCGGGCGCCTCGCTCAGAAGCTCCTCGTCGTCATCATCGAACAGATCTGCCGATTGCGCCGACAGGCCCGACCCTTCGCGGCGCAGGCGGCATTCGTGCAGGCCCAGCTCGTCGGCCAGCTCGAACAGGGATTGCATCGCGGAAATCGTCGTGGTGTGCGGCAGATCCACCTCGCAGGGGACGGGGCCGGACATATGCGCCTGCAGCGTGGCAGCCTGCCTGATGCGGGCCTCGGGCGCGACGCGGCGACGCCCCTGGCGCCCGAGCGTTCCCGCGCAATCGAAGACGGCAAGATCGGCGGGGTCCAGATCGGGCGCCCCCTCCAGCGTCATGGCGCCGCAGACATGGTCGTTGGCCTGCGCGATCTGTCCGTCCGAGAAGCCCAGATGCGCCAGCATGTCGAAGCCCGGATCCTCCAGCCGGTCCGCCGGGATGCCCAGGACGTTGCGGCAGAAATCCTGGCCCAGGGTCCATCGGTTGAAGACGAAGCGGATGTCGAAGGCATCGGGCAGCGCGGCCTCGATCCGGTCGATCTGCGCGGGGCCGAAGCCGTGCCCGGCCAGTGCCGCGTGATCGATCGCGGGGCTGCCTGCAAGGGTCGCGTGGCCGGTTGCATGGGCCACGATCCGCGACACCGCATCGGCGGGATAGCCCAGCATCGCCAGCCCCATCGGAACTGCGGGGGCGATCCGGCGGCGATGACCGCCATCGGGATCGGGCGCGAAGCCGACCAGCGCATATGCGGGGTCGATGCCATCGGTTTCCCAACCCATCAGCAGGCTCAGCCGGCCTGCGGGCGCGATGCCCGTGACCTGCGAATGGCGCAGCCCGTGCCCTTGGGCCAGATCCAGCGCCTGCGCGAATTGCGCCCGCGCGGGGGACGGCACATCGGCGCGCAGCATCCGCAGCATCGCCGCCCGGTGGGTGGCGAAATCCGCGCAGGGACCGATATCCGCGGCCATCCGCCCCGAGACGACCCAGGCGGCACCTGTCATCACCGATGCGATGCGCGCGGCGACCTCGCGCCCCTCGTCGCTGTCATAGGCGATGCCCATGGCGATCAGCAGCGCGCCCAGATTGACCGGCCCCAGCCCGATCGCGTCGCCGCCCGCGATGCCGAGGGTCAGCGCCCAGAGCTGCGCGGCATGGGCCAGCGCGTCGTGATCGACCTCCCCGCCCTGCAAGAATGCCATCAGGTTCAGATGCGCATGGGCGCTGGCCTGGCCACCGGCGAAGGCGGGGATGTTGTCTTGGAAGCGCAGCGCGGGATCGCCCGTGGCCCATGCGGCATCCGCGATCCGGTCCCAGAGACCGTCGTCGCGCCCCTGCTGGGCCGCTTGCATGAAGTCGCGGGTGACACGCAGGACGCAATCCGTCTGCTGCCCCGTGACGCTGGCCGCACCCTCGCCGTCCCAATCGGCATCGAAGACCGGAAAGTCGATGGCGGTGAAGCCCTGTCGTGCGTAATCCAGCGCGCGCTGGACATAGGTTTCGGGGATCAGGGCGCGGCGCGCATCACGCAAGGCGGCCTTCAGGGCTGGGTTCGCCGCCATGTCGGGGCCGCCCTGCCCCTCGCGTGCGGCGGTCAGAACGGCGTTCAGCCGGTCGGCATGCAGGCGCGATCCCGCGATCAGCGCCGAGAGCTTGCGTTCCTCGTCCAGCTTCCAGTCGATGAAGCGGCGTGCCTGCGGATGGTCGATATCGCAGATCGCCCGGAGCGACGTGCTGCGCGTCATCGCCCCGCGCGCCCTTGCGGCGGCTGCGCGGTCGGCGCACTTCAGCGCCTCCATCAGGTCGGGTTCATCGCGGGAATCCGTGACACCCGGCGCCCGAGGGCTGTCCGGCACCTCGGCGCCATAGGCCCAGTCGATCCCGGTCACGGCCCATTCGCGCAACGCAGGCGCCGCCATCTGCCGCGCCATCATGCAGCGGACCTCGTCCAGATAGGCGCGGGCGTCATCCTCGGACGCGAACAGCCCCGCCTTCCATCCGCGACGGGCCCAGGCCCCGGCCATGCGGTCCATCACCTGGCGCAGGTCGCTCTCATCCCCCATCACGGCATCGTCGCAGGGGATCGAGGACCACAGGAACTCGGGCACGCCATCCTCGGGGACGGCACGCAGACGGTCGGGAACGCAGCCACGGGCCAGCACGTCCTGCGCCAGGACATCGACGGCGACACGGCTCCATCCTTCGGGGGCCATGATCACGCCGTGATCGGTCCGGTGGGCGGCGAAGGCGATCCCGTCCCAGGCACCGCCCAGGTCGTTGGTGAAGCGACGTTCGATCTGCATGGTTGACCCATCCTTGCTGCATCGCGCCCGCACGACGGACCGGCCCCGGCCCGGAACACGCGCGGGCAGGAACGGTCGTGACGATGATGCATGGGGCGGCTCGACTCGCGTCCACATGCGGTGCCGGTTGGGCTGTTTGCCGCAAGGTGGCGCGCGCGATGGGTGGGTTCAAACGCTTTATTTGCGCCGGCCCGTGCCTTCGCATGTTGACCGGAAGGATCGCGTTTTACCGACGGATTCGTGCACAGGGCGACAGGCTGGACCGGCGATTTCGGGGGGCGATCGCGCAAAACCCCCATGAAACCAAGGCGCTGCGGATACCTGTCCCGCAACTGTCCACAGGCTTATGGACAACCGGCCCACAGCTTGCCCACAGCCGGTGCAAAAACGTCACATTTCCAATGTTTTATCGCTCGGGGAAGACTGCACCGGCATCGGTGACGATCAGATCCAGCGGTTCGTCGAAATCCTCGGCGGGAATCGATTCGACGCGCTGGCAGCCATAGGCCAATCCGATCGCCAGCACCGGCCCCGTGGCGCGCAGCTGACGCAGGCTGCGGTCGTAGAAGCCGCCGCCATAGCCCAGCCGGTTGCCCCGACCGTCGAACCCGGCCAGGGGCACGATCACGACGTCGGGCCGAAGCTCTGCCATGTCGTCGGTGGGATGGGCAATCCCGAAATCGCCCCTGACCAGCGGCAATTCGGATTTCCATTCGCGAAAGACCAGCGGCATGTCGCGACCGACCACCACCGGCAATGCAAGCCTGCCTTGATGATCGTCAAGCGCGGGGCGCGGATCGGCCTCGTCCCGGATCGGCCAATAGGCCGCGACGATGCCGCGGCGGAAGGGCAGCAGCGCATTCGTCAGATGACGCGTCAGCGCATCGGCATCGCCCCCCTGGGCGCGGGCGGCCAGGGCCTCGGCCCGCAGGCTTGCCTTGGCCGTCACAGCAGCACCGCCGAGGCGAGGCCCAGGAAGGCGAAGAAGCCCACCACGTCGGTCACGGTCGTCACGAACGTCCCCGAGGCCAGCGCCGGATCCGCACCGACCTTTTCCAGCCCGAGGGGCACGAGGATGCCCGCAAGCGCCGCGATGGCCAGGTTCACGACCATGGCGATGGCGATCACCCCGGCAAGCGACACCCCGTCGAACCAGATATAGGCGACGATCCCCATCACCACGGCGAAGGCCAGCCCGTTCAGAAGCCCGACGATGGCCTCTCGTCGGACGACGCGCCACACGTTGCTGCCCGTCAGGCTCTTGGTGGCAAGGGCACGGACGGCGACGGTCAGCGTCTGGGTGCCCGCATTCCCGCCCATCGAGGCGACGATGGGCATGAGGACGGCAAGCGCCACGACCTGCTGGATCGTCGCCTCGAAGATGGCGATGACGAGCGAGGCCGCGATGGCCGTCGCCAGGTTCACGATCAGCCAGGGCAGGCGCTGGCGCAGCGTCTCGGTCACGCTGTCGGTGATGGCGGATTCCTCGCCCACACCGGCAAGGCGCAGGATATCCTCCTCGTGTTCCTCATCCAGGACCGACATGGCGTCGTCGATGGTGATGACGCCCACCAGCCGGTCCGACCTGTCCACCACCGGGGCGGAAATCAGGTGATACTGGTTGAAGGCATAGGCGACATCGCCTTCCTCGGCATGGGCGCTGATGGTGCGGAAGCTTTCTTCGGTCAGCTCGCTCAGAGGGATGTCGCGGCGCGTGGCCAGCAGACGCCCGAGCGCGACATAACCGATGGGATGGCGGCGCGGATCGACAAGGATGATGTGATAGAACTGCTCGGGCAGCCATTCCTCGGCCCGCAGGAAATCGATGGTCTGGCCCACGGTCCAATCCGCAGGCGCGGTCACGACCTCGGACTGCATCAGGCGGCCCGCGGAATATTCGGGATAGGCCAGCGATTGCTGGACGGCGGCGCGGTCGGTCTCGTCCAGCGCGGCCAGGATCTCGGCGCGGTCGGGTTCGTCCAGATCCTCGATCAGGTCGACGACATCGTCGCTGTCCATCTCGCGCACGGCATCGGCCAGCACGTTGCGGGGCAGCAGTTCGACCACTTCCTCGCGGATGCTTTCGTCGATCTCGGACAGGATCTCGCCGTCGATCTCGCGGGCATAGAGGTCGATGAACTCTCGTCGGGTGGCGGGGGCCAGCCGTTCGATCAGGTCGGCGATGTCGGCCGGGTGCACCGGCTCCAGCATCGCGTTCAGCGTGGGCGCGTCGCCTGCCTCGATTGCCTCGTGGATGCGGGCAAGCCATTCGGGACCAAGGTCCAGATCGGTCTCGGTGCGGTCGTCCTGTCGGTCCAGGATCTGTTCTTCGGCCATGCGGTCCCTCGTCTTGTTGCAGTATCAGGCCAACAGATCAGCCGCGCAGAAGTTCAAGCGCGGCCCGGTGAAGTTCGGGACTGGCGGCGGCAATCACCTGCCCGCCCTCATGTGCAGGGCCGCCCCGCCAATCGGTCACGATGCCGCCCGCCGCCTGAACGACGGCCAGCGGACCGGCAATGTCATAGGACTGCAAACCCGCCTCGATGACCAGATCGATCTGCCCAAGCGCCAAAAGCGCATAGGCATAGCAGTCCAGACCGTAGCGCGTCAGCCGCACCCGTGCCGCCACGCGGCGGAAGGCGTCACCCTCGGCCTGGGTCCCGATCTCGGGGAAGGTGGTCAGAAGCGTCGCCTGGTCCAGGTCCACGCCGTGCCGCACCGCAAGCCGGCGTTCGCCCATCGGACCGGCCAACCGCGCCTGCCCCAGCCCCCCTTCGAAGCGTTCGCGGGTATAGGGCTGGTCGATCAGGCCGTAGCGGATGCCCTGCCCGTCCGACAGCCCGATCAGCACGCCCCAGCTGGTGGCACCGCTGATGAAGGCCCGCGTGCCGTCGATCGGATCGAGGATCCAGGTCAGCCCGCTGACGCCTTGGCGGCTGCCGTATTCCTCGCCCAGGATGCCGTCTTGGGGGCGATCTTCGACAAGGATCGCACGCATGGCACGTTCGGCGGCGCGGTCGGCCTCGGTCACGGGGTCGAAATCTGCGGGGCGCTTGTTGTCGGCGAACAGGCTGTCGCTGCGGAAATGCGGAAGGATCGCGTCGCGCGCGGCATCGGCCATGCGATGGGCCGTGCGGATCAGCGATGCCGCGTCATGCCCCGGAATGCTGTCGGTCAGGCTGTGCATGGGGTCCCCTTCGCTGCTTCGGATCGGGTTTAACCCGTCCCGTGCGCGGGGGCCAGTCATCCGGCGCGTCCGTCATCGAGGCGTCACGCCGAAAGCGGCATGCGCAAGGTGACAGGGCCCGCGACGATGCGCGGGCCCCGGTCAGATCAAGCTGCGTCCGACAGCACCCTTGCCAGTTCGAAGATCTGGCGGCGCTGGGCGGCCGGCATGGTATAATAGGCGCGCACCAGCTGAAGCGCCTCCTTGTCGGCGAAGATATCGCCTTCGACGATATCGGGGATCTCTCCCTCCATCAGCCCTTCGAAGAAGAAACTGACTGGAACGTCGACCGCTTGGGCAATATCCCAGAGACGAGAGGCCGAAACGCGGTTCATCCCCGTTTCGTACTTCTGGATCTGCTGGAACTTGATACCGACCTTATCGGCCAGTTGCTGCTGCGTCATACCGATCATCCAGCGGCGATGGCGAATACGTTTACCAACATGAACATCTACACTGTGCTTCATCGCTTAGCCCTTTCAATCTTAGGAGGCGGTAACCCGAGAAAGCTCAATTAGCGAGTGTCATCTTGGTTAAGCATACCAATTCTAGCCAAAAAGACAGGTCCGGAGAACCGTCATATATCCCTTTGGATATAGGTCTCGACAGAAATTCGCATTCCCGGTCAACTGCCGAGGAACCGGGGGAGAGCAGATGATTCGGACGGCCGTAATCGAGGAACTGGGGCAGGACCCGGTCATACGCGAGGTGACCCCGCCCAAAGGGCATGCCGGGCAGGTTGTCGTTCGCATGATTGCCGCCGCCCTGAATTTCGCGGATCTCCTTAAGGCCAAGGGAAATTATCAAGAAGCCGAGAACCCGCCCTATGTTCCGGGGCTGGAAGGTGCCGGGGTCGTGGTCAGCGCACCGCCGGGTTGCGGGATCGTGGCCGGCGACCGCGTGATCGTCGCCGCATCCGGGACCATGGCGGGCGAAGTCGCGGTCGATGCCGAATTTGTCCAGCAGATTCCGGACGAGATGAGCTTTGCAGAGGCTGCAGGGCTTCATGTGGCTTATGGGACAAGTCACATGGCACTGTCATGTCGCGCACGACTCAAGTCGGGTGAAACCCTCGTCGTCCTTGGGGCGGCGGGCGGGGTCGGCCTTACGGCGGTCGAGATCGGCCATGCGATGGGGGCCCGCGTCATCGGTGTCGCGCGCGGCGCCGAGCGGTTGGAGGCCGTCCGGCGCGCGGGGGCCGATCTGGTGATCGACAGCGCCGAATGTCGCGATCTGAAGGCCGAGCTGCGCGGGATGGGCGGCGTCGATGTCGTCTATGATGCCGTGGGGGCGGAACCGGGCGAGGCCGCATTCGGGGCGTTGAAACGTCGGGGGCGGTTCCTGCTGGTGGGTTTCGCGGGGGGGCGACCGCCTGCCCTGCCCCTGAACCATGCGCTGGTGAAGAACATCGCGATCCACGGGCTCTATTGGAACGGGTATCGCGAACTGGACCCTGGCGTCATCGAAACCAGCATGAAGGCCCTGTTCGACATGTATCGCGCGGGCAGGCTGCATCCCGGATCGGGCGTGACGCTGCCCCTGGACCGCATCGCCGAGGGCTTTGCCCTGCTTCGCGAGAGGCGCAGCGTCGGAAAGGTGATCATCACCTTCTGAGAAGGTCGCCCCGAAAACGTCGCGCTGACGCGGCTGTCAGTTGAAAAACGCGCCAACCTGCACGATATTCGTAAGCAAGGCGCGAATGCGCCAATCATGCTTAGGGAGACTTCGATGGCAGACTACAACACCTACCGCTCCGCGCAGGGCGTCGGCGCCCGCCAGGCGGCGGTCGACGAAGGCCTGCGGGCCTACATGAACAAGGTTTATGGGCTGATGGCTGCGGGCATGGGTGTGACCGCCGTCGCGGCCTATGGCATCGCCACCGCCGCCGTGAACGACGGTCAGCTGACCCAGCTGGGATATGCGATCTACAGCTCGCCGCTGAAATGGGTCATCATGTTCGCGCCCCTGCTGATGGTCTTCACCTTCGGTGCGGCCATCAACCGCCTGTCGGTCGGCGCGGCCACCGGCGTGTTCTACGCCTTCGCGGCCCTGATGGGCGTGTCGATCAGCTCGATCTTCCTCGTCTACACCTCGGTCTCGATCGTGCAGACCTTCCTGGTGACGGCAATCGCCTTCGCGGGGCTGTCGCTCTATGGTTATACCACGAAGAAGAACCTGTCGGGGCTGGGCACCTTCCTGATGATGGGCCTGATCGGTCTGATCGTCGCCTCGATCGTGAACATCTTCCTGCAATCCAGCGCGATGCAGTTCGCGATCTCGGTCATCGGCGTGCTGATCTTCGCGGGTCTGACGGCCTATGACACGCAGAACATCAAGAACACCTATCTGCAGATGGCGGGATCGGACAGCGACTTCATCGGCAAGACCGCGATCATGGGTGCGTTGCGCCTGTATCTGGACTTCCTGAACCTGTTCATGTTCCTGCTGCAGTTCATGGGCAACCGCGAGTGATCGCCTGACCCATCGAATGACAAAGGCCCCGGCATCGCGCCGGGGCCTTTTTCTTAGGCGGCCCTGCTTGCGGGCATGTCCGACAGCACCTCGGAGGCGATGCGGAAGCTGTTCAGCCGCGCGGCATGGTCGTGGATCTGGCCGGTCAGGATCACCTCGTCGGGTTGATACTCCGCGATGATCGCGCCCATCTGCCGGCGAATGTCATCCGCGGTCCCGCAGGCCGTGATGCGCAGCGACTGATCCACCGCGCGACGCATGGGGGCACCGATCGCGGCATCGATATCGTCGACCGGGGCCGGGAACTTGCCCGTCTCACCCGTGCGCAGACGCGCGAAGGCCTGCTGCATGCTGGTGCGCAGGCGCGCGGCCTCGGGTGCCGTATCGGCGGCAAAGACGTTTACGGCGACCATCGCATGGGGCCGCTGCCAGCGCGCGGACGGGCGGAAATGGCTGCGATAGACATGCAGCGCCTGATCCAGTGCGTCGGGTGCGAAATGGCTGGCAAAGGCATAGGGCAGGCCCAGATGCGCGGCCAGCTGCGCGCCGAACAGGCTGCTGCCTAGGATCCACACGGGAACCTCGGTTCCCTCGCCCGGCAGCGCGCGCACGGCCGCCCTGGGGTTCCGCGGGCCCAGATAATCGATCAGCTCGACCACGTCCTGCGGGAAGGTGTCGGCCATGGGATCGCGGCGCAGCGCCCGGATCACCGACTGATCGCCGCCCGGCGCCCGCCCGAGGCCAAGGTCGATCCGGTCGGGAAAGGCCGTGGCCAGCGTGCCGAAGGCCTCGGCCACGGTCAGTGGCGCGTGGTTCGGCAGCATGATGCCCCCCGCCCCCACGCGGATGCGTCGCGTCTGCTGCGCGATCAGGCCGATCAGCACGGCGGTCGCGGCGCTGGCGATCCCCTCCATGTTGTGATGTTCGGCCAGCCAATAGCGGTGATAGCCCCATTCCTCGGCGTGACGCGCGAGGTCGAGGCTGTTCGCGATCGCGTCCTGCGCGCCCGAGCCTTCGGGCACCGGTGCAAGATCGAGAAGCGAGAAGGGAATGTGCTGGGTCATCTGCGCTATCTAGGCAGAATTGCGCAGTCTGCAAGTCCGCCCCGGTCGGCGCGCATGAAAAAGGGGCGCGAACGCCCCTTCCGTCAAGCCATCTTGCGCAGATATGTCCATGTGGGCACCCGGGCGCTGCGGGCGACCGACCAGCTTTCGGCATCGCCCAGATAGGCGAAGCCGCAATTGGTCAGAACGCGGGCCGAACCCGGATTGTCCTGGAACGCCTCGGCGAACAGGGTGCGCGCGCCATGCGGATTGGCGGCCACGATGGCAGCCACGGCCTCGGTCGCGAAGCCCGTGTTCCAGAAACCCGCACCGATCCAGAACCCCAGCTCGGACTGGTCCCCCTCCATCCGGGTCAACGACACGATGCCCAGAACCTCGGCCAGGTTGTTGGCCGATCCGTCGATGGCCCAGACATCCTCGACCCGGTCGGGCGACAGGGCACGGGCCACGAAGCTTTCCGAGGAACGCGGCGGCAGCGGATGCGGGATCGCGCGCGTCCCCTCGGCCACGCGACGGTCGCCGGTGTAATGGGCGATCAGGCCCGCATCGGACGGGCGCAGCGGGCGCAGCACGAAGCGGTCGGTCGGAATGACCGGCTGCGACAATGCGGCGGCTTCGGTGAGTTTCAGGTCGTCCAACCGCGAACCCTCCCTCATGGGTGCAGACATTACCATGTTTCCTCCCCCGGAAACCGGCTCCGGATCATCTCCGGGCAATAGCTTTGTTGCGAAAACGGCTGGGGGGACCGGCTTTCGCCGATCCCCCCTTAACATCGAAATGTTACGCCCGGGTTACTCGGCAGCTTCCTGCGCGGCAGGCTGCACCGAAATGAAGGTGCGACCCTTCAGGCCCTTGCGGAAGGACACGTGACCGTCGGTCAGCGCGAACAGGGTGTGATCCTTGCCCATGCCGACATTCTCGCCCGGCCACCACTTGGTGCCGCGCTGACGCACGATGATGTTGCCTGCGATGGCGGCCTGGCCACCGAACAGTTTCACGCCAAGACGGCGACCGGCAGAGTCGCGACCGTTGCGCGAGGAACCGCCTGCTTTCTTATGTGCCATGGATAGTCCTCCTTAGGCTTCGACGGCCTGGGTGCGGCCACCGGTTGCGGCCTTGACGCCGGTCTTGTCGGCGCCGTTTTCCAGCACGTCCGTCACGCGCACCAGCGTCAGCTGCTGGCGGTGACCACGCGTGCGCTGCGAGCTGTGCTTGCGGCGACGCTTGACGTAGGTGATGACCTTGTCGGCCTTGATCTGGTCGATCACTTCGGCCTGGACGCAAGCGCCCTCGACCAGCGGTGCGCCCAGGGTCGAGCCGACCATCAGAATCTCGTTGAACTGGATTTTTTCACCAGCCGTGGCGTTCAGCTTCTCAACGCGCAGGACGTCACCCGCCTGCACCTTGTATTGCTTGCCGCCAGTCTTCAGAACCGCGAACATCGCTTCTTCCTTCGTCAACCGCGTCCTTCGGCCCCGGCCATGCCGGTGTTCCCTTGGGGATTCCCCGCCTTCGGACTGCGCATCCCCTGCGGGATGTCATTGAAAACAATAGACCGGCCAAGGCTGGGGGCCCGACCGGTCCGGCGCGTATGCCCCATCGGGCCGCGGAAGTCAAGGCGCAGGGGTCAGCCCGCGGCCTTTTCCTCCAGCATCAGCCACTCTTCCTCGGCATCCGCCAGGGCCTTCTGCCGTTCGGCCAGGGCCTCGGTCGCCTTGTTGAACTTGGCCGGTGCCTTCTGGAACAGATCGGGGTTGGCCAGGAACTCGGACAGCTTGGCCATCTCGGCCTCGAGCCGCTCCATGACGGCGGGCAGCGCCTCCAGCCGGTGCTTCTCGGAGAAGCTGAGCCCGGACTGCGTCTTGGCGGGCTTCTCGGGCGCAGGCTTTTCGGCGGCCTTGCCCCCCTTAGCGGGCTTTGCGGGCTTCTCCGGCACGGCGGGCGCCTCGGCGCCGGGGCGCTGTGCGCGATAATCGCTCCAACCGCCGGCATAGACGGTGGCATTGCCGTCGCCTTCCATCGCGATGGTCGTATCGGCCACCCGGTCGATGAAATCGCGGTCGTGACTGACCAGCAGCACGGTGCCGTCATATTCGCCCAGCAGGTCCTGCAGCAGGTCCAGCGTCTCGACATCCAGGTCGTTGGTCGGTTCGTCCATCACCAGCAGGTTCGAGGGCCGCGCCATCAGCCGGGCCAGCAGAAGGCGCGCCTTCTCGCCGCCCGACAGGCTGCGGACGGGCGCACGGGCCTGCCCCTCGTCGAACAGGAAATCCTTGAGATAGGCCACGACATGCTTCGGCACGCCCCGCACCATCACCTGGTCCGACCGCCCCGAAACGCGCATCTCGGGGTCGCCGGTCAGCGAATCCCACAGCGTCTGGTCCGGGTTCAGCGCCGAGCGCGTCTGGTCGAAGACCGCGATCTCCAGATTGGTCCCGAGCGTGACCGAGCCTTCGTCCGGCGCGATCTCACCGGTCAGCATCTTGATCAGCGTGGTCTTGCCCGCGCCGTTCGGGCCCACGAAGGCGATGCGGTCGCCGCGATTGATCAACAGATCGAAGGGGCGCAGGATCACCCGGTCGCCGAAGGTCTTCGAGATGCCACGAACATCGATCACCTTCTTGCCCGAGGCCGGCCCGCTTTCCAGCGCCATCGCCGCCGTGCCCTGACGGCGGATCTGGGAACTGCGTTCGTCGCGCAGCGCAGCCAGCGCGCGCACACGGCCCTGGTTGCGCTTGCGCCGGGCGCTGATGCCTTCGACCGCCCAACGGGCCTCGGCCTTGATCTTGCGGTCCAGCTTGTGTCTGGCGTCGTCCTCGGCCGACCAGGTTGCCTCGCGCCAATCCTCGAAATGCTCGAAGCCGCGTTCCTGGCGACGAACCTCGCCGCGGTCGATCCACAGCGTGGCGCGCGTCAGGCGGCGCAGGAAGGCGCGGTCGTGGCTGATCAGGACATAGCCCGCGCGGGTCTGCGACAGGTGATCCTCCAGCCAGCCGATGGCCTCGATGTCCAGGTGGTTGGTCGGCTCGTCCAGCAGCATCAGCTCGGGCGCCTGGGCCAGCAACCGGGCCAGCGCCGCGCGGCGGCGTTCCCCGCCCGATGCGGTGTCGATGGGGCGCTCGGGGTCGAATTTCAGCCCCTCGGCGGCCATGTCCACACGGTAGGCCTCGGCCTCGGGCAGGTCGGCGCGGGCGAATTCGCCAAGCGTGCGATACCCCGACAGGTCAGGATCCTGCTCCATGTAGCCGGTCGAGACGCCGGCGGACAGGACCACCTCGCCCTTGTCGGGTTCGACAAGGCCGCCCATGACCTTCATCAGCGTGGATTTCCCCGACCCGTTGCGGCCCACCAGGGCCACCCGGTCGCCGGGCTGGACCGTCAGCGACAACCGGTCGAAAACCGGGTCCCCACCGAAGGTCAGCGAGATTTCGTTCAATTGCAGAAGGGGTGCGCGTGCCATGATCGCGCCCTAGCCCCTGCAGGCGCCATGGTCAATCTGTCGCGTGCGCGCGCCGCCCAGATTGACAAGTTCGGTCAGGATTGCGATGGCTGCGTTCGACTGCATCAGGAGGAACCCATGCGCCTTACCGCACTTGCACTGATGGCCGGCAGCGCCGCCCTTCCCGCCATG
The DNA here is from genome assembly GCF_018860625.1 of Paracoccus sp. C2R09. Lineage (GTDB taxonomy): Bacteria > Pseudomonadota > Alphaproteobacteria > Rhodobacterales > Rhodobacteraceae > Paracoccus. The sequence goes on along the minus strand of NZ_JAHKQB010000029.1, from coordinate 222,904 downwards.
GCCCAGGAGGTCAACGTCTACAGCCACCGTCAGCCCGAGCTGATCCAGCCGCTGATCGACGCCTTCACCGCCGAGACCGGGATCGACGTGAACCTGGCCTATGTGGACAAGGGCATGGTCGAACGCCTGCAGGCCGAGGGCGACCGTTCGCCCGCCGATCTGGTGATGACCGTGGATGTCGCCCGCCTGGGCGAGCTGAAGGAGGCGGGCGTCCTGCAGCCCGTCGAGGACGAGGCCCTGGCCCGCATTCCCGACAGCCTGCATGACAGCGACAATCGCTGGTTCGCGCTGACCACCCGCGCGCGCATCGTCTATGCCAGCAAGGATCGCGTGGCCGATGGCGATCTGACCACCTACGAGGATCTGGCCGATCCCAAATGGAAGGGCCGCATCTGCACGCGCAGCTTCACCCATGACTACAACGTCGCGCTGACGGCCGCCTATATCGCCCATCACGGCGAAGAGGAGACCCGCGAATGGTTGAACGGCGTCAAGGCGAACCTGGCACGTCCCCCCGAAGGCGGCGACCGCGATCAGGTCAAGGCGATCTGGGCCGGACAGTGCGACATCAGCCTGGGCAACACCTATTACATGGGTGCGATGCTGAAGGATGACGAACAGAAGGAATGGGCCGACAGCGTGCGCATCGTGTTCCCGACCTTCGAGGATGGCGGCACGCATGTGAACGTCTCGGGTGTGGCGATGACCAACGCCTCGCCCAACAGCGACGCCGCGAAGAAGCTGATGGACTTCCTCGTCAGCGATCAGGCCCAGTCGATCTATGCCGAGACCAACAACGAGTTCCCGGTCGTCGAAGGCGTCCCGGCCTCTGATCTGGTCGCAAGCTGGGGCGAGTTCACCGCCGACGACCTGCCCCTGACCGAGATCTCGGAACTGCGCCCCAGGGCGCTGGACCTGATCGAGGAAGTGAATTTCGACGGCTGATCGGGGCCGCATCGGCGAAATCGGGGGGCGCGGGCGGAAGGGCTTGCGCCCCCTTTTCATGCCGCGCAAGACTTTGCGCCGAAGAACAACGGGGGGCGGCATGCCACAGAAGATCATCATCGACACCGATCCGGGGCAGGACGACGCCGTGGCCATCCTGACGGCCCTCGCCTCGCCCGAACTGCAGGTGCTGGGCATCACCGCCGTCGCGGGCAACGTGCCCTTGGCGCTGACGCAGGTGAATGCCCGCAAGGTGGTCGAGCTGTCGGGCGCGGATGTCCCCGTCTTCGCGGGCTGCGACCGTCCGCTCGGGCGGCCCCTGGTCACGGCGGAACATGTCCACGGGTCCACGGGCCTCGACGGGACGGACCTGCCCGAGCCCGGCCTGCCGCTGCAGGACCGCCATGCCGTCGATTTCATCGTCGAGACCCTGCGCGAACATGATGCGGGCAGCGTCACGCTGGTCCCGATCGGCCCCCTGACCAATATCGCCGAGGCGTTCCGCCGCGCGCCCGACATCATCGCCCGCGTGCAGCAGATCGTGCTGATGGGCGGCGCCTATTTCGAAGTGGGCAACATCACCCCCGCGGCCGAGTTCAACATCTTCGTCGATCCCGAGGCCGCGGCCGAGGTCTTCGCCTCAGGCGTGCCGCTGGTCGTGCTGCCGCTGGACGTGACGCACAAGGCGCTGACCAGCGCCGACTGGATCGCGGATCTGCGCGCGCTGCCCAACCGCACCGGCCCCGCGGTGGCGGGCTGGACCGATTTCTTCGAACGCTTCGACACCGAGAAATACGGAAGCAGCGGCGCGCCCCTGCACGACCCCTGCACCATCGCGTGGCTGCTGCAGCCCCAGCTGTTCCAGGGCCGCCGCATCAATGTCGAGATCGAGACCGAGGGCCGCCTGACGACCGGCATGACCGTGGCCGACTGGTGGGGCGTCACCGACCGCGCGCCCAACGCGCTGTTCCTGAAGGATGTGGATCGCGATGGGCTATTCGCCCTGCTGATCGACCGGCTGTCCCGACTGCCCTGAACGGTCGATATCGGGCAGCGGGACCGCGCCTTCACCATCGCCGATCTGATCGTCCATCACGGCGATCAGATCCTCGGTCACGTCGATGGCGTCCAGCGACACGAAGACCGTCCGGCGATCCAGCACGGCCACCGCCCCGCGATCCTGCATGGCCTGCCCCATCGCGGGCAGCGCCGCGCGGAAGAAGGCGACGCGATCCTCCTCGGCCCAGTCGTTCAGGTCCTGGACGATCTGCGCCCGTTCGCGGCGGATCTCGGTCGCGCGCAGGTCGAAATTCTCGGCCAGGCGGCGGAATTCGGCGGGGGGCAGTTCGGCACGACGTTCGGTCAGGTCGGCCTCTTCGGCAGACAGCATCTCGGTCAGACGCTCGTTCTCGGCGGCGACCTTGTCGCCCTCGGCCTCGAGCACGCGCTGCGCGCGCAGACCCCAGGCGGATCCCAGATACAGCGCATCCTGGTCCAGCGTCAGGATCGGCGCCACCGGCAGGGTCGATCCGTCGCCCGTCGCGATGGTGCTGTTGGGCAGATCGGCGGCAGGCGCGGTCTGCCGTTCGGTATCCACCCCCGGCATCTGCGGCGCCAGGGGTTCGGCGTCCTGCGCCGACAGCGCGGCGGGCCACAGGCCCAGCCACGCGATCAGCCCCGCACGCGCCAGTCCCTTCATCAGAAGGTGGTCTGGATGGTCAGGTCGAAGTTCTGCACCTCGTCGTAATCCTCCTTGCGCACGGCGTGCGAGAAGTTGAAGCGCAGCGGCCCGATGGGCGTCGTCCAATAGATCGAGGCACCGATGGCGGCACGGACATACATGTCGTCGTCGATCTCGGTCCCGTCGGTGCCAACCGTGTTGTCCAGCCCCCAGAGCGAGCCGACATCCGCGAACAACCCGCCCTGGATGCCGTATTCCTCGGGCAGGCCGATCGGGAACTGCGCCTCGGCCCGTGCGGCCCAATAGTAGTTGCCGCCAAGCGTGTCCTGGTTGTCGGCGCTGATGTCGCGGGGGCCGTAGCCGCCGGATTCGAAACCGCGCACGCGGCTGCCGGTGCCGAAGCGGTCGATGATCCAGGTGTCGTAATCGTCATAGGCATAGACCGCACCCGCCTCGACCTCGGCGCGCAGGGTCACGTCGTCGCGCCATGCGGTCGACTCGACGCCCGCCAGGACCGAGGTCTCGATCGTCTTGGTATCGCCGCCCGCACCCGCGATGTCCTGCGAGAAGCGCAGGCGATAGGCGTTCAGCGGGTCCAGCCCCGTGCGCCGCGAATCCCAGCTGTAGGTATAGCCGAGCGCCGAGCTGAGACGGGTGCCGGCCTCGTCCTGCAGGATCTGCGAGCTGTCCTCGTCCACGTCGTCCAGCTTGTTCTCGGAGATGGTATAGCGGACTTCGAGGCGGCCATTGTCGGAAACCGGGAATTCCAGCGACGGTTTGAACGACAGGCTGCGGGTGTTGTAATCGCCGTCATCGTCATCCGACGCGGTATAGTTCAGGTTCAGCCCCGCCTTCAGGTCGCGGCCCAGGAAGAAGGGCTCGATGAAGGTGAAATCGCCTTCGCGATCGTCGGAATCGGTCGAGATGGTGACGCCGACCGTCTGCCCCCGCCCGAGGAAGTTCCGCTCGGACAGCGATGCGGTCAGGCCGACGCCGCTGCTGACGCCATAGGAGGCGCCGAAGGACAACGAGCCGGTCGGCTGTTCCTCGACATTGACGCCCACGACGACCTGGCTCGGGTCCGAACCTTCGCGCGTGTTGACCTGCGCATCCGCGAAATAGCCCAGGGCGCGCACGCGTTCGGCCGAATTGCGGATCTCTCGCGCGTTGAAGGGGTCGCCTTCGACGGTGGTGAACTGGCGGCGGATCACCTCGTCCAGGGTGGTGGTGTTGCCCTCGATGTCGATGCGTTCGACAAAGACGCGCTGGCCGCGGGTCAGGGCGAAGGTCAGGTCCAGCAGGCCGGTCTGCGCGTTGCGGGTCACGCGCGGCTCGATATTGACGAAGTTCAGCTGCTGCTGGATGGCGATGGTCTCCATCCGGCGGATCGACACGTCGATGACCGAGGGGTTGTAGACCTCGCCGCGCTTGATGCGGCTCTGGGCGGCGAAGGCCGCGGCATCGACGCCCGGAATCTCCGATACGGTCGTGACATTGCCGAAGCGGTAACGCGGACCTTCCTGGATGTTGAAGGTGATGAAGAACGCATCGCGTTCGCGCGCGATCTCGGATGCCACGCCCTGCACCTTGAAATCGGCATAACCGCGCGAGCGGTAGAAATCGGTCAGCAGCTGTTCATCCAGCGAGATGCGTTCCGGCGCGAAGGTATCGCGGCGGATGAAGGTCCGCAGCAGGCCCGCCTGCTTGGTCTGCAGCACGTTGCGCAGCCTGCGATCCGAGAATGCGCGGTTGCCGGTGAAGCTCAGGCGCTCGATCTCGGTGACATCGCCTTCCTTGATCTCGAAGACCAGGTCCACGTTGTTGTTGCCGCGACGGATGATCTTGGGATCGACGCGCGCCGCCAGGCGCCCCTCCGAGGCATAGACCTCTGCGATGGTGCGCGCATCGGCGATGGCCTGGCTGGGCTGATAGACCCGGCGCGACTGGCTCTTGACGATCTCGGCCAGACGCTCGTCGTTGATGCGGCGATTGCCCTCGAAGTTGATGCGGTTGACGATGGGATATTCGCTGACGCGCACGACCAGCGTGCCGCCCTGCGGGACCAGTTCGACCGTTTCGAACAGCCCGGAATTCTGCAGCCGCTGCAGGCCGGCATTGATGTCGCCCGCCCCCACGTCGCGTCCCTGCGGGATGTCCAGATAGGACAGGACGGCGCCGGTCTCGATCTGGTTGTTCCCCTCGACGCGGATGTCGTTGAAGACGACCGCCTGGGCCGGCGTGGGCATCAGCCCCGCAGGCACAGTCATCGCCAGGGACGCCATCAGCGCGACCGCGCCCTTGCCCAGTTTCCGTTCCATCCCAGCCCCTCTTCGATTCAGCCTGCATCGACCCCTGCGGGGCCTGTTCTTTTGCACAATTCTGTATCCCCAAGCGGGTGCGCCTGTCAAAAGCGCATCGCCGTCAGGGGCACAAAAGATCGTTCGTAAGTCCGAAAATCATCAGCGTCAGCACGATCGCCATGCCCATGGCCGTCAACGCGTTCAGCACCCGGTCCGAGGGCGGACGCCCCGCCACGGCCTCGTAGGCATAGAACATCAGGTGCCCGCCATCGAGGACCGGGATGGGCAGCAGGTTCAGGAAACCGATGGCCGCCGACAGGACCGCGATCCACCACAGGAAGTTCGCACCCCCCGCGCTGGCGGCCTGTCCCGTGCTCTCGGCGATGCTGATCGCGCCGCCCAGGTTGCAGGTGCCGATCTGTCCGGTGATCATCGCCCACATCCCCAGCAGGGACGATGTGATGATCCCCCAGGTCTGGACGACGCCGATGCGCAGCGCCTCGAGCGGGCCGGCGCGGCGGGTCTCGGCGGTGAAGAAGCTTTCGCCGCCGGTCACGCCGATCAGCCAGCGTTGCTCGAAGCCGCCGCCCTCGGCGGGCAGATCCGACAGGCGCGGGGTCAGCGTCAGATCCATGCGGCCCTGACCCTCGCGCCAGACGGTCAGGTCGATGGGTTGGCCGCCTGCGGCCTCGACCGCCTGACGCAGCTGGTCGAAGCGGCTGACGGGCGCGCCGTCGATCGCCACCACGACGTCGCCGCCGCGCAGCCCTGCATCCACGGCGGCGCTGCGCGGCGCCACGCCCGTGATGCGCGCGGGCATCGGATCGGGGCCGGCAACGGTCATGCGCTGCCCGTCGCGTTCCACGGTCCAGTCCTGCACGGGCGCCAGCGGCAGCGCGTTCGATGCGCGGCCCAGATCGCCCCAGGTCTCGACCGGGATGTCGCCCACGGCCAGGATGCGATCGCCCGGCTGCAGCTCGTTCGTGACCGAAGGGGGCGCGGCGGCGATGCTGCCCACACGGGGTTCGGCCTGCGGCAGGCCCTGCACGATGGCAAAGCCGCCGAAGATCAGGATCGACAGGATGAAATTGAAGACCGGCCCGGCCAGCAGCGTCGCGAACCGCGCCCAGAGCGGCGCGCCATGCAGCGTCCGCCGCCGCATCGCGGGATCGACCTGCTGCCCGGTTCCCGCACTGGCGGCGTTGGCATCGCCCAGGAACCTGACATAGCCGCCAAGCGGCAGCGCCGCGACCTGCCACAAGGTGCCGCGCCGGTCCCTGCGCGAGATCAGGCGCGGCCCGAACCCGACCGAGAAGACCTCGGCCCGGATGCCGGACCAGCGGCCGACGATGTAATGGCCGTATTCATGGACCGTGACGATGACTGCCAGGGCGGTCACGAATGCCGCAAGGGTCCAGATGGTGTCGAGAAACGGGGCGATCATGCGCGGGCCTCCTGCCTTGCGGCGCGGTCCCATTGCAGGACGGTATCAAGCGTGTCGGGCGCATGGCCGAAACCGGGCTGGGCGGACAGGGTCGCCAGCGTGGTCTCGACCCGCGGGCCCATGTCGGTGAATCCGATGCGACCGGCGATGAAATCGTCCAGCGCCTGTTCCTTGGCGGCATTGAACACCGCACCTGCCGCGCCGCCGGCCTGCATCACCTCGCGCGCAAGACGCAGGGCGGGCCAGCGAAGCTCGTCGGGTTCGCGGAAGGTCAGCTGCCCGAGCGCGGCCAGATCCAGTGCGGGCACAGGCAGCGGACGGCGTTCCGGCCAGTTCAGCGCGAAGCCGATGGCATGGCGCATGTCGGGCGCGCCCAGATGCGCGATGGAGCCCCCGTCGTGATGGGTGACCATCGCGTGGATGATGCTTTCGGGATGGACCAGGACGCGGATCCGGTCGGGCGACAGGCCGAACAGCTCATGCGCCTCGATCACCTCCATCGCCTTGTTGAACATCGACGCGCTGTCGATGGTGATGCGCTGACCCATCGCCCAGTTGGGATGGGTCGAGGCCTCGGCCACGGTGGCGGCTGCCAGCCGTTCCAGCGGCCAGTCGCGGAAGGCCCCGCCCGATGCGGTGATGACCACCTCCTTGACGGATTCGAGGTTGTCCGACCCAAGCGCCTGAAAAACAGCCGAATGTTCGCTGTCCACCGGAAGTATCTTGGCACCCGAGGCCGCCGCCGTGTCGCGCAGAAGACCGCCTGCGCAGACCAGCGATTCCTTGTTGGCAAGCGCCAACGTGCCGCCCTGAGCCAGCGCCGTCAGCCCCGGTGCCAGCCCTGCCGAACCGACGATCGAGGACAGGACCCAATCGGCAGGCATCGACGCGGCCTCGATCAGCGCATTGCTCCCCGCCGCCGCGCGAACGCCGCTGCCCGCCAGCGCGTCGCGCAGTTCGGGCAGGCAATCCTCATGCGCGGTGACGGCGATCTCGGCCTGCAATTCGCGCGCCATTTCCGCAAGCCGCGCGATATTCCGGCCGCCGGTCAGGGCCACGGTCCGATAGGCTTCGGGGCCGCCCGCATCGCGGATCAGATCCACGCCATTCGCGCCGACCGAGCCGGTCGCGCCGAAAATCGAGATACGTCGCATCGTTCAGTTCACCACGGGAAGACTGGTCACGAATCCGATCAGCATGGTCGCGATGACCGCCCCCGTCACTGCGTCGAAACGATCCATGAAACCGCCATGGCCCGGGATCAGGTTCGAGCTGTCCTTGACCCCCGCCCGCCGCTTCAGCCAGCTTTCGGCGATATCACCCATCTGGCCCGCGAAGCAGACAAGGGGCGACACCCAGATCAGCGCGGCATCGCCCTGCCCCGCCAGCCACAGCAGCGTCCCGAAGATGCAGGCACCGACCCAACCGGCAACGGTCCCCGACCAGGTCTTCTTGGGGCTGAGGCTGGGCCAGAATTTCGGCCCGCCCATGACACGGCCCACGAAATACCCCGCCGTGTCCGAGATGATGATGACCCCCATCAGCCACAGCACGAAGTTCAGACCGAAACTCTCGCGGAAACCCACAAGGCCGAAGGCCACCAGCAGGATGGCGGTGCCGAAGATGGCATAGGTGCCGCGGTCGCGGCTGGATGCACCCGGCAGGCCGATCAGGATCGGCACGGCCAGCGCCAGCCATGCCAGCGGGTGGAACGAGGTCAGCGCAATCGCCTGCGACACGCCCGCGATCGCGGCAAGCGCCACTGGGCGGCTGCGCCCGAACAGCGTCACGTGGCGCGCCGGATGCCGCCAGCCGGTCATCGCCGCCAGTTCCCAGAAGGTGATCGCCGAGATCACCGCCATGCCCAGTCGCAGCCAGATGCCCGTCGCCACGGCCAGCAGAACGCCGATGCCCAGAAGAACCAGGGTCGATGCGACACGGCGGGACAGGTCGCCCCACTTGCCGCCCTTCGACACCTTCCCCGCCGCCGGGGTCATGCGCCCCCGAAGCGACGGTCGCGCATGCCGAACCCGTCGAGGATCGCGGACAGATGCTGCGGCGTGAAATCGGGCCACAGCGTCGGCGTGAATTCATATTCGGAATAGGCCGCCTGCCAGGGCAGGAAATTCGACGTCCGGGTTTCACCCGAGGTGCGGATCACCAGGTCGGGATCGGGCTGACCGGCGGTATCCATGCAATCGGCCAGATCGGCCTCGGTCGGGGTCTCGATCTCTCCGGCGGCGATCTTGCGCGCAAGACGCGTCGAGGCGCGCGTCAGCTCGTCGCGGCCGCCGTAATTGATGGCCACCGTCAGGTTCAGCCGGGTGTTCCCCGCCGTCCGGGCCTCGATCGAGGCCATCAGGTCCTGCAGCTTGCGGTCCAGCCGCTCGCGTCCGCCGATAAAGCGCATCCGGACGCCTTCGCCCGCCATGCCCACGGCCTCGCGTTCGATATAGCGGCGGAAGATCTTCATCAGACCCAGCACCTCTTCGGTCGAACGCTTCCAGTTCTCGGTCGAGAAGGCATAGATGGTCAGCCAGTCCACGCCAAGCTCGGGGCAGGCGCGCACGATCTGCTTGACCCGTTCGGCACCCCGACGATGCCCGACAAGGCGCGGCCAGCCGCGTTCGGTGGCCCAACGGCCGTTGCCATCCATGATGATGGCGACATGGCGGGGGCGCCGGGCACCCCCATCCGTCATCGCCGTCGCTGCCGGGGAAGCCAAGGTCATGGTCGCGTCACACCTGCATGATTTCGGCTTGCTTGTTCTCAAGCGCCTGGTCGACCGCGGCGGTCATCTTGTCGGTCAGCTCCTGCACGGCGGCTTCCCAGAACTTCTGATCGTCCTCGGGCATGCCGTTGGCCTTGCCCTTCTTGATCTTGTCCATGCCGTCGCGGCGCACGTTGCGCATCGAGACGCGGGCATGTTCGGCATATTGGGCCGCGACCTTGGTCAGCTCGCGGCGGCGTTCCTCGTTCAGCTCGGGGATCGGCAGCATGATGATGGTGCCGTTGGTCTGCGGGTTGATGCCCAGACCGCTTTCGCGGATGGCCTTCTCGACCTTGCCGACCATGCCCTTGTCCCAGACGTTGATCGTGACCATGCGCGGTTCGGGCACGTTCACGGTGCCGACCTGGTTGATCGGCGTCATCTGACCGTAAGCCTCGACCTGGACGGGTTCGACCATGGATGCCGATGCCCGGCCCGTCCGCAGCGACGCGAACTCGGCCCGCAGGCTGTCCATGGCGCCCTTCATGCGCCGTTCCAGATCGTCGAGATCGATTTCGATGTCCTCAGCCATGTGGACTGCCTCTGCTTTAATTTCGCTTGCTTGTAACCGTATTGAGCAGGCTTGGCAAAGCCTTTGCCCTGATTTTGGGCGCGTCCGGCGGGTTCAGGCCGCGTCCTTGCCACGCCTTTCGGCCAGCTGCGCCTCGATTGCGCGAAGGCGCACCAGAACCTCGTCGCGATAGGCATCCGTGGCGGCGCTTTCCTCGGCCTGGTGGGCATCCTGCATCGAGTTCACGATGAGGCCCACGACCAGGTTCATCACCGCGAAGGTGGTGACCAGGATGAAGGGCAGGAAGAACAGCCATGCCAGCGGATAGACCTCCATCACGGGGCGCACGATGCCCATCGACCAGCTTTCCAGCGTCATCACCTGGAACAGCGAATAGGCCGATTTCCCGAGCGTGCCGAACCATTCGGGAAATCCCGCCCCGAACAGCTTGGTCGCCATGACCGAGAAGATGTAGAAGATCACGCCCATCAGCAGGAAGACCGAGGCCATGCCCGGCATCGCGGCGAACAGCCCCTCGACCACGCGGCGCAGGCGCGGGGTGACCGACACGAGGCGCAAAAGCCGCAGGATCCGCAGCGCGCGCAGCACCGACAGCCCCTGCCCCGCCGGCATCAGCGCGATCCCCACGACGGCAAAGTCGAAGATGTTCCACCCGTCCGCGAAGAAGCGGGGCCCGCGGGCGATCAGCTTGGCGCCGATTTCGGCCACGAAGATCGCAAGGCAGGCCGCATCCAGCGCAAGGATCAGCGGACCTGCCGCGGCCATGGCGCGGTCGGATGTCTCCAACCCCAGCAGGACCGCGTTGAACAGGATCACCGCCGTGATCACCCCTTGTGCCCGACGCCCATGGACCAGCGCGTCGAGCCGCATCCGCAGGCTCATGGCGTCGACCTTACACGTGAACGCGGGTATAGGTCCCGCGCCCTTCCAGGATCGACTGGAACCCGCCCGGTGCATCCAGCGAGAAGACGATGATCGGCAGCTTGTTGTCGCGGGCCAGCGCGATGGCCGAGGCGTCCATCACGCCCAGATGCTTCTGCAGCACCTCGTCATAGCTGACATCGCCGTAACGCTTGGCATCCGCGAACTTGACCGGATCCTTGTCATAGACGCCATCGACCTTGGTGCCCTTGAAGATCGCCTCGCAGTTCATTTCCGACGCGCGCAGCGTGGCGGCGGTATCGGTGGTGAAATAGGGATTGCCGGTGCCTGCCGCGAAGATCACGATCCGCTTCTTTTCCAGATGGCGGATGGCGCGGCGGCGGATATAGGGCTCGCAGACCTCGTCCATGCGGATCGCGCTGATGACGCGGCAGTGATGGCCAAGCGCCTCGAGCGCGGATTGCACGGCCAGCGCGTTCATCACGGTCGCCAGCATCCCCATGTAGTCGGCGGTCGTCCGTTCCATCCCCTGGGCGCTGCCCTGCAGGCCGCGGAAGATGTTGCCGCCGCCGATCACCATGCAGACCTCGACGCCCATCTTGGCGACGCAGTCGACCTCGTTCGCGATTCGCGCGACGGTGGGCGGATTGAGGCCGAAGCCCTGGTCGCCCATCAGCGCCTCGCCAGAAATCTTGAGCATCACGCGGCCATATTGCTTGGGGGTCTCGCTGGTCATCTGGGGCTCCTTGAGGCCGGCCTGATGCCGGTCGCTTTCATCGCGGCGTTAAATGTCGCAAAAGGCCCGCAGGATCAACTGTCCGGAAGGCCCATGCGCATCCCTGACCTGACATATATCGACGCTTCGCGCCACCTGCTGATTGCAGGACCCACCGCAAGCGGCAAATCCGCACTGGCACTGGCGGTCGCCCGCGCACAGGGCGGGCTGGTGGTCAATGCCGATGCATTGCAGGTCTGGTCGAACTGGCGCGTGCTGACCGCACGGCCATCCCCGGACGACGAGGCGGCGGCGCCGCACGCGCTCTATGGTCATGTGGCGCCGGGGCGGGCCTATTCGGTGGGCGACTGGCTGCGAGAGGTCTCGGGCCTGCTGGACCGGCGGCTGATCGTGGTGGGGGGCACGGGGCTGTATCTGACGGCGCTGACGCGCGGCCTGGCCGAAATCCCCGCGACGCCGCCGCATGTGCGGCAGCTGGCCGATGCGCGGATCGCGGCGGGCGACCTGCCCGCCATGATCGAGGAACTGGACGCCGCCACCCGCGCCGCGATCGACCTGCGAAACCCGGTTCGCGTGCAGCGCGCATGGGAGGTACTGACCGCCACCGGGCGCGGGATCCGCGACTGGCAGGATGCGACGCCGCCGCCGCTGATCGCCCCGCAGGACTGCCAGCGCATCCAGATCGTGTCGGATCGCGACTGGCTGGCCGACCGGATCGCGCGCCGGTTCCACCTGATGCTGGATCAGGGCGCCCTGGACGAGGTTCGGGCCAACCTGCCGATCTGGGACCCCGCGCAGCAATGGGCCAAGGCCATCGGCGCGCCGGAACTGGTGCGCCATCTGCAGGGCGACACCACCCTGCCCGAGGCCGTGCAGCAGGCGATCATCGCCTCGCGGCAATATGCCAAGGGTCAGCGGGCGTGGTTCCGGGGGCGCATGCGCGACTGGGACATGTGGCAAGCCGGCAACGAAGGACTGCATCCGGTCTGATTCGCAGGAAACCAAAGCTTGTTTGTTGTGTTCTGTCAGGGATGGGCGATAATCCGCCTATGTTCCTTCGTAACTCTGGCTTTGGTGGGTATGTTCAATGTCGGTCTGGGATCGCACGGAATGGCAAGGAGGTTTCCCGTTCTCGCCCTCGCGGCTGAGGGTCAAGGGCGGCGCGATGCCGCGGGTCACGCAGCCGGGCATCCCCGATGACGGCATGGCTCCCGAAACGCCCGCCAGGACCGAACGCCCCTGGGCCCTGACGCGTCGTCCGACGGCGCAGATCAACCTGCCCGATGCGCTTGCCATCCGCGCGACGCCTGCGATGCGCCGTTTCGCCCCCCGCCGCGCCAGCCTGCGGCTCGTCCCGCTCGGCGCATTCTCCTGGGGCAGCCGAGAGGTCCCGACCCGCCCGCGCACCCGTCCGGAACATGTTCTGCTGCATGTCACCCATGGTGCGATGCGCGTCGATTTCCCGCGGGATCACCTGATCCTGCAGCCGGGCGGCCTGTGCTTCATCCCGGCTGGAACCGCCTTTGCCGCGCGTCCGCGCAGCGATGCCGAGGGCCAGGTGCTGCTCGTCTCTCCGGAACTCTGCACGGGAATGGACCCGGCCTTTCCTGATCACACCGTATCGGGCTGGCTGGATCACGGTTCGGACGCCCTGCAGATCACGTTGCAGGACATGGCCGAGGATGCGCAGGCCGATCCCGACCCCAAGGCGCTGAACTGCCACCTGAACCTGCTGGCGATGCGGTTGTCGCGGCTGGATCCCGCGCGTGATGCGGGCGAGGATCAGCACCCGGCCCCTGCGGACCGTCCGCTGGTGGACCGCTTCATCGGAATGGCCTCGGCCGATCTGGGGGCATGCCTGACGCTGGCCGACATGGCGCAGGATCTGGGCACGACGCTGACGCAGCTGGACCGCGCCTGCATCGAGGCCCGGGGCCGTCGCGCGATCGAACTGATCAACGAATTGCGACTGGAGCGCGCGGCCGAAATGCTGCGCCATACGGATCGTGCGCCCGCCTGGATCGCGAAGGATCTGGGCTATGCCACCCAGACCCACATGACCCGCGCCTTCGTGGCGGCCACGGGGCGCACCCCCGAGACCTATCGCGCCCAGATGCGTTAATCCTCGGGCGCGTCCTCGTCCGGGCGGCCCTTGAAGCCGAGCGCCACGACGAATTTCTCGGAGGAATCGCTGCGGCTTGCGGGGGGCTTCACGTTCGCGACCTTCTCGAAGTTGCGCTTCAGCAGCGCCTGCATCTCGGTCTCGGCCCCGCCTGCCAGCACCTTGGCGACGAAGGTCCCGCCGGGTTCCAGCACGTCGAATGCCAGCTGGGCCGCGGCCTCGACCAACGCCACGATGCGCAGGTGGTCGGTGTTCTTGTGCCCGGACGACGACGCGGCCATGTCCGACATCACGACATCTGCGGGCCCGCCCAGCCATTCCTTGACCTGATCGTCCGCACCGTCCGACAGGAAGTCCAGCTGATGGATCTCGGCACCGGCGATGGGATCGACCTCTTGCAGGTCCAGCCCCAGCACGCGCCCGATCTTCTTGCCGGATTTTTCGCCCAGGGCATTCACGCGGGCCACGGCGACCTGGCACCAGCCGCCCGGCGCACAGCCCAGATCGACCACGCGCGCACCCGGCACAAGGAAGCGATACTTGTCGTCCAGTTCCAGGATCTTGTAGGCGGCGCGTCCGCGATAACCCTCGCGCTTGGCGCGCACCACGTAAGGGTCGTTCAGCTGGCGTTCCAGCCACAGCTTGCTGGACAGCTTGCGTCCCTTGGCGGTCTTCACCCGCACGCGCAGATCGCGCTGCCCGCGTCCGCTGGTCTTGCCTTCCCGGCTGCCAGGTGCCTTCGTCATCATGCCACTCCGTTCAGTCCTTCGGGCCTCAGCACCCCATCGCGCACCATCTGGGCATAAAGCAACCCCTCTCGCAGTCCGCGATCCGCGACCGAGAGGCGATTCGTCGGCCAGACCCGCATCAGCGTCTGCAGGATCGCGGCCCCCGACATGATCAGCGCATGACGTTCGCGGCCGATCCGCGGGTCGGTGCGACGCCCGTCCGGCCCCAGTGCCAGATAGCTGTGGATCACCTTGTCGATCTGGTCGCTGTTCATCTGCAACCCGTCCACCTTGGTCCGGTCGTAACGCCGAAGCCCAAGGAAGCTGGCCGCCACGGTGGTCACCGTCCCCGAGGTGCCGATGATCTGGAACCCCTCGTCCGGGGCGCCGTCGGCATAGGGGCCGAAATTCGCCAACGCCTCCTCGAAGAACCAGCTCATCAGGGCAAAGCGGCCCTGGTCGTCCTCGACATCCGCGAACTGGTCGCGCAGGGTCGCGACCCCCAGGGGAACGCTGATCCAGTCGACCACGCGCGCGCCGCCCGGCTGCGGATTCCCGAAGCCGTCCGACAGGCGCATGATCGCACGGGGCCGTTCCTTGGGTTCGACATCCTCCAGGTCGATCCAGACCAGCTCGGTCGAGCCGCCGCCGATATCGACGACCATCAGCGTTTCCGTCTTGTGGCTGACCAGCGGCGCACAGGAGATGACGGCAAGCCGTGCCTCTTCCTCGGCCCCGATGACCTCGATCGGCAGGCCGGTCTCACGGCGGATGGTGCGCAGGAAATCGCGGCTGTTCTTGGCACGACGACAGGCCTCGGTCGCGACCAGGCGCATGCTGCGCACGCGGTGCTGGTCCAGCTTGCGCCGGCAGACCTGCAATGCGTGAACGGTACGCGCCATCGAGCTGCGGGACAAACGCCCCGAAGCTTCCAGCCCCTGCCCAAGCTGAACCGGCTTGGAGAAGCTGTCGACGACCTGGAACTGACTGCCCGTCGGACGGGCGATCAGCATCCGGCACGAATTTGTTCCCAGATCCAGGGCAGCATAAAGCCCCCCAGACTCGGGTTGTCGGGTGCCCGACGGCTCGACCGATTTTCTCGGGATCGCGTCCGCACCCGCAGGACGCTTGGGCGCCATGACACACGCCCTCCGATGACAAGTTATCCCCAGAGTAATCGCGCTTAACGCGACGTTCAAGGGGCGGCAGCGATGCCGCAGGTCGCGGCGGTCGTGTCCGGGCGCGCTTGACGCCCGCCAGAGCGCGCGGCAATCAGGGTGGATGATCGACATGCGCCCGGTTGCCCACCCGATTGGAAAGATCGTTTTTGCCTTGGGCGCCTTCATGCTGGCCCCGATGACGGTCGATCTGTGGCATGGCGATCCGCATTGGATGGTCTTCCTCGAATGCGCGTCGATCACGATCGTGACAGGGCTGCTGCTGGTCATCGCCAATCGCGACGAACGCAAGCGCGCGCTGACGATCCAGCAGGCGTTCCTGCTGACCTCCGGGCTGTGGATCGCGCTGCCCATCTTCGGGGCGCTGCCCTTCATCCTGGGCGCGCCGCATGTCTCCGTGACCGATGCCTTCTTCGAGGCGATGTCGGGCGTGACGACCACGGGCACCACGGCATTCCCCGCGCTGGACGACCTGCCCAAGGGCACGCATCTGTGGCGGGCGCTGCTGCAATGGATGGGGGGCCTCGGGATCGTCGTGGTCGCGATGGTCTTTTTGCCCGTCATGAAGGTCGGCGGCATGCAGTTCTTCCGGTCCGAGGGTTTCGACACCCTGGGCAAGATCCTGCCCCGCGCCGGAGAGATCGCGGCCGAGATGACCATCATCTATGTCGTGATGACCGTCGCCTGCACGATCACCTACATGGTGCTGGGCATGTCGGGCTTCGATGCGGTGGTCCATGCGCTGACGACATGTTCGACGGGGGGCTTCTCGAATTACGATGCCAGCTTCGGGGCCTATCTGGGGGCGCCGGAATGGGCGGCCTCGGTCTTCATGGTGCTTGCATCGGTGCCCTTCATCCGGCTTGTGCAGGCGATGCGCGGGAATGGCGGGCCGCTGATCCACGACCGGCAGGTGCATACCTATCTGAAGCTGATCTTCTCGGTCTGCGGGATCATCCTGATTTACCGGCTGATCTGGCTGGAACAGGATGTCGTCTTTTCCGAGGCCGTCCGGGAAACGGTGTTCAACACCATCTCGACCTTCTCGGGGACGGGCTTCGCATCGACCGACATGACGACCTGGGGGCATCTGCCCTTCGCGCTGCTGATCATCGTGGGGCTGATCGGGGGCTGCACGGGATCGACGGGCTGTTCGGTCAAGGTCTTCCGCTACGAGGTGCTGTTCCAGGCCGTGCGCGCCCAGATCCGCCGGATGCATTCGCCGCACAGGCTCTATCCGCTGCGCTATGCGGGGCATCCGCTGGACAAGGGCGTCGTCGATTCGGTGATGGCCTTCTTCACGCTGTTCATGCTGACCTTCGGCCTGCTGATCGTGGGGCTGGCGCTGACGGGGCTGCACCCTCGCACCGCGCTGACCGCCGCATGGACGGCCATCGCGAATGTCGGCCCCGCCTGGGGCCCGGAGATCACGCCCAACGGATCCATCGTCGAATTTCCGACGGCGGCGAAATGGCTGATGATCACCGGCATGTATCTGGGCCGGCTCGAGCTGGTCTCGGTCCTCGTGCTGCTGCTGCCGCGCTTCTGGCGGCCCTGATCAGGGCAGCGTCGCGCCGGGCGCGTCGTTCCGGGCGGGCGCATGACGCGTCAGGCTGCCGGACATCTCGGCCTCGATCCGCGCCTGGCCCTGGGCGTCCGATGCGGGCCAGATCAGCACCCAGCCCTCTGCACGGCCATCCTGCACGCGGCCCTCGGCCACGCCGATATGGGCATCGTTCGCGCCCTTCAGGCGGACCGAGCCGCTGGCCACCTCGCGTTCGGGGTTCGGCACCCAGCCAAGCGCGGTCACGAGGCCCGCGAGGTCCAGAAGCTCCTGCTGGCCGCCCTTCTGACTGAACAGGATCAGCGCCGCGCCCGACCCGTCCTTCGGCCCCCAGATCGACAGCGCGCGTTCCGCCCGGTCGAATTGCAGCGCGGATTGCGGCGCGATCACCGACAGGCCCGTCACCTCGTCGCGCAGTTCCGACAGGCCCAGTTCGTCGCGCCATGCCTGACGCCGTTCGGCCAGCGCGCCGATCGCGGTGCCGGGATCGGTCGAGGCGCGGTTGCCGGCGATCTCGGCCCGGATGGCGGCCTGCGTGCGCGGGCCGTCCTGCCCGTCGATCGCGCCGTCGTAATGGCCCGCCCATGCCAAAAGCTGCTGCACCTCGGCCAGGGGCGGCAACGGCCTGGGGGTGCCCGGCGCGGGCAGATCGGGCGCGTCGCCCGCCTCGACCGCCTCGGCCAGTGCATCCTGCGGGATGATCGCGGCGGATGCGGGCCAGATCTCGGCGCGGGTCAGGACCGACAGCCAAGCCTCGGCCGCGGCGGGCGCCACCGGCCCGAGCGTCACGGCAAAGCCGCCCTCGGCCAGCGCATGAATGCCCGCGCCGGGGAATTCGTCGCGAAACTGCGCCAGCGCTTCACGCGCGGCGGCTTCGTCATCGCTGCGGGCAAGGGTCACGAAGACATCGGGCGGCGGCGCGATCCGGGTGGGTTCGGCATCGCCCACCGGCACCAGGACCATCCCCGGCGAAGGCACGCTGACGAAGCTGTCGCCCGGGATTGCGCCCGCGGCCTTCAGTTCGGCCAGCCGCGCATCGGCATCCGCGCGATCCAGCGGGCCGATGCCGATGCCTGTCCAGCCATTGCCCAGATCCAGCGTGACGACGTCCTCCAGCGTCTCGGCCCATGCACCGGCGGCGATGCCTGCCTCCTCGGCGCCGCGCTTGGCCTCGATGCGGATCACGGCCTCTTCGGCCGCCGCCGCAAGGGGCATCAGGGTCGCCAGTAGGATCGTTGCCATTTGCCGCATGTGCCGCCTCCTTCGTCGCCGCGTCTGCGCGGTCGTTGCCGGGCCTTTATTGACCCTGTTCCGTCACGCGCCTAGAAGGCGCCAAGCACTGCCGATCTATGCAAAAGGATGGCCCGATGACCAGCCCCAACCGACCCCGCAGTTTTCAGGAGATCATCCTGCGCTTGCAGAATTACTGGGCGGGCCAGGGCTGCGCCGTCCTGCAGCCCTATGACATGGAGGTGGGCGCGGGCACCTTCCACCCGGCGACCACGCTTCGTGCCTTGGGCAGCCGGTCCTGGGCCGCGGCCTATGTCCAGCCGTCGCGCCGTCCGACCGACGGGCGCTACGGGGAAAACCCGAACCGCCTGCAGCATTACTATCAGTATCAGGTCATCATCAAACCCAGCCCCCCGAACCTGCAAGAGCTGTATCTGGGCAGCCTGCGCGCGATCGGCCTGGACCCGATGGTCCACGATGTCCGCTTCGTGGAAGACGACTGGGAATCCCCCACCCTGGGTGCCTGGGGCCTTGGATGGGAAGTCTGGTGCGACGGCATGGAGGTCAGCCAGTTCACCTATTTCCAGCAGGTCGGCGGGCATGACTGCAAGCCCGTCTCGGGCGAGCTGACCTATGGGCTGGAGCGTCTGGCCATGTATGTGCTGGGCGTCGAACATGTCATGGACATGCCCTTTAACGACCCGGACAGCCCCACGCCCCTGTCCTATGGCGACATCTTCCGCCAGACCGAGCAGGAATATTCGCGCTGGAACTTCGACCAGGCCGATACCGAGATGCTGTTCCAGCACTTCAAGGATGCCGAGGCCGAATGCGCCCGCATCCTGGCCGCCGCCGAAACGGACGGCGCGGGTCGTCGCATCCCGATGGCGCATCCCGCCTATGACCAGGCGATCAAGGCCAGCCACCTGTTCAACCTGCTGGATGCGCGCGGCGTGATCTCGGTCACGGAACGCCAGGCCTATATCGGTCGGGTGCGCGCGCTGTCCAAGGGCTGTGCCGACCTGTTCCTGACCACCGAGGCCGCGGGGGCCGCATGAACGGCAAGCCCGTCGTCCTGACCCTGGTGCTGGCCACGGCGATTGCCGGTGGCGGCATGTGGTATGCGCAGGAATACGGATATTACGACCGCATCGACCCCTCTGCCGGGTCGATCGCGGTGGACACGCCGCAGGGCAGTGTCGATCTGGACCTGATCGGGTTCGAGGGGATCGACGCCGACAGTTCCCCCCTGCGCTGGCGTGCCTGCGCCCGGGCCGAGAACCTGCCCGCCGATGCTGCCCCTTATCCCGACGCGACGCCCCTGATCGGGCCGCGCTGGTTCGACTGCTTCGACGCCCGGGAAATCGGGCGCGACCTTGAACGCGGCGCCGCGCGCGCCATCCTTGCCAAGGCCGAGATCCACAGCGACGTGGACCGCGTGCTGGCCGTCTATCCCGACGGGCGCGTGTTCGGCTGGCACCAATACAACGACAAGACCCCGGAACGCGGAGTGATGGACTGATGCCCGACCTGCTGATCGAGCTTTTCTCGGAAGAAATCCCCGCACGGATGCAGACCCGCGCGCGCGAGGACCTCAAGCGTCTCGTGACC
Source organism: Paracoccus sp. C2R09 (assembly GCF_018860625.1). GTDB lineage: Bacteria > Pseudomonadota > Alphaproteobacteria > Rhodobacterales > Rhodobacteraceae > Paracoccus. The sequence continues at coordinate 203,181 of NZ_JAHKQB010000029.1, read as the reverse complement.
GACGGGCTGGTCGAGGCGGGCCTGACCTATGCCAGCGCGGGTGCCTTCAGCACGCCGCGCCGCCTGGTCCTGACCATCGAGGGCCTGACCGCCCACAGCCCCACCACGCGCGAGGAACGCAAGGGCCCCCGCACCGACGCCCCCGAAAAGGCGCTGGAAGGCTTCCTACGTTCGACCGGCCTGACCCGCGACCAGCTGGAGGCCCGCGACGACAAGAAGGGCCAGGTCTGGTTCGCGACCATCACCCATGAGGGCCGCCCCGCCGCCGATATCGTGGCCGAGGTGCTCGATGCCGCGATCCGCAACTTCCCCTGGCCGAAATCCATGCGTTGGGGCGCGGGATCGCTGCGTTGGGTGCGCCCGCTGCATTCGATCCTGTGCATCCTGTCCGACGAATCCGGCGCGTCCGTCGTGGATCTGGACGTGGACGGCATCAAGGCCGGCGACACGACACGCGGCCACCGCTTCATGGCCCCCGACGCATTCACCGTTACCGGCTTCGAGGATTACGCCGCCAAGCTGCGCCGCGCCTTCGTCATGCTGGACACCGATGAACGCGCATCCGAGATCCGCCAGCAGGCCGACAACCTGGCCTTCGCGCGCGGCTGGGAAATCGTCGCCGACGAGGGGCTTCTGGCCGAGGTCGCGGGCCTTGTCGAATGGCCCGTGCCGCTGATGGGCGTAATCGAGGATCGCTTCCTCGACCTGCCGCCCGAAGTGCTGCAGACCTCGATGAAGGAACACCAGAAGTTCTTCTCGGCCCGCAACCCCAAGACCGGCCGGATCGAGGGCTTCGTGACCGTGGCCAACATCGTGACGCCCGATGACGGGGCAACGATCCTTGCGGGCAACCAGCGCGTTCTGGCCGCCCGCCTGTCTGATGCCGCCTTCTTCTGGGAAAACGACCTGCGAGAGGCGAAATCCGGCATGGAGACCTGGGCCGAGGGCCTGAAATCCGTGACCTTCCAGAGCAAGCTGGGCAGCCAGGCCGACCGCATCGCCCGCATCGCCGCCCTGTCGCGCGAAATCGCGCCGCTGGTCGGTGCCGACCCCGATCAGGCGGAACTTGCCGCCCGTCTGGCCAAGCTGGACCTGCGTTCGGCCATGGTGGGCGAATTCCCCGAGCTTCAGGGCACGATGGGCCGCTACTATGCGCTGCAGGCGGGCCATGACGCCGCCGTCGCGGATGCGGCGCGCGACCACTACTCGCCCCTCGGGCCATCCGACGCGGTGCCGACCGCGCCCGTCTCGGTCGCCGTCGCGCTGGCCGACAAGCTGGACACGCTGACCGGCTTCTGGGCCATCGACGAGAAGCCGACGGGTTCCAAGGACCCCTTCGCGCTCCGCCGTGCGGCCTTGGGGGTGATCCGGTTGGCAACTTCAACAACCGTGAGAATGTCGCTCGCGACAATCACTCCGAAGCATTTTTCTAGACTGTTTTCGCAACTCCAAGAGCTTGGCTTCGCTCAAATAGTAAAGGGCACCGAGGATCTACCCGAGGATATTGCCGCCGAGGCCAAAACACGCCTTGAGGCAAGAATGGTGCCTGAAGACCCCGATACCGGAGCCCAAGGGCTAGGGAAGCATGAGGCTCGGGCGGCCCAAATTACCTCCGACCTGATCTCCTTCCTCCACGACCGCCTGAAGGTCTACCTGCGCGACCAGGGCATCCGCCACGACATCATCGACGCCGTTCTCGCGCAGGACGGCAATGACGACCTGGTGCAGGTCGTGAACCGTGCCACCGCGCTGAACGACATGATGGCGACCGAGAACGGCCAGAACCTGACCCAGGGCCTCAAACGTGCGGGCAACATCCTGGCCCAGGCCGAGGAGAAGGACGGCGTCGAATACAGCTTCGGCGCCGACCCGAAATTCGCGGATACCGACGCCGAACGCTCGCTGTTCGCAGCACTGGACACTGCCGATCCCGCGATCCGCAAGGCGATGGCCTCCGAGGATTTCCCTGCCGCCATGCAGGCCATCGCGGGCCTTCGCGCCCCGATCGACGCCTTCTTCGAGGCCGTGCAGGTCAATACCGACAACCAGATCCTGCGGCGCAACCGCCTGAACCTGCTGTCACGCATCCGCGACGCCGGGCGGCAAATCGCCGACTTCACGCGGATCGAGGGCTGAGAAACAGCCGCCTGCACCCAAGCGAAAGGGGCCGGAGAAATCTCCGGCCCCTTCTTCATTTTCGCAATCGCAGCCTTCCCGCACCGGTCAGGGGGGTCCGGGGGGCCAGCCCCCCGGCCGCCGCGGGACGCAATCAGACCGAGCGTTCGACCATCATGTGCTTGATCGAGGCGATCGCCTTCGCGGGGTTCAGACCCTTCGGGCAGGTATTCGTGCAGTTCATGATCGTGTGGCAGCGATACAGCTTGAAGGGATCCTCCAGCTCGTCCAGACGCTCGCCCGTGGCCTCGTCGCGGCTGTCGATGATCCAGCGATACGCGTGCAGCAGCGCAGCCGGCCCCAGATAGCGATCGCCGTTCCACCAGTAGGACGGGCACGCGGTCGAACAGGACGCGCACATGATGCATTCATACAGGCCGTCCAGCTTCTTGCGATCCTCGATGGACTGCTTCCATTCTTTCGCGGGCGTCGGCGATTTCGTCTGCAGATACGGGTTCACCGAGGCGTGCTGGGCATAGAAATGCGTCAGGTCGGGGATCAGGTCCTTGACCACCGGCATGTGCGGCAGCGGATAGATGTTGATGTCGCCCTTCACCTCGTCGATGCCGAAGATGCAGGCCAGCTTGTTGCCGCCATCGATGGTCATGGCGCAGGACCCGCAGATCCCCTCGCGGCAGGACCGGCGGAAGGACAGGGTCGGGTCGATCTCGTTCTTGATCTTGATCAGGGCGTCCAGCATCATCGGACCGCATTTGTCGACATCGACGAAATAGGTGTCCAGACGCGGGTTCTCGCCCGTATTCGGGTCCCAACGATAAATCTTGAACTTGCGGATATTGGTCGCGCCCTCGGGCTTGGGCCAGGTCTTGCCGACCGTGATTTTGCTGTTCTTTGGCAGGGTGAACTGGACCATTGGGTGCTCCTTTCAGAGAGTGCCTTCGGACGGCGCATCGGCCGTGAATAGATGTTGCTTGCGCGCGACGAGTTCTGCGACACGGTCGCGGGCATGGGGGTTCAGATCCAGCCGGTTCAGCTGGCGCAGGAATTCCGTGGCATTGGGGTTCAGCCGCTCCATCGCGCGAACCTCCAGGTCGGGAAGGGCATCGACGACATGCTGCGGCAGCCCCGCGATCGTCAGCAGGCGCCGTGCGATGTCGGGGCATTCCTCGACCTGCAGTCGGGTCACGCGATCCTCGCCCACGGCATTGGCGATCCGGCGCTGCAGGTTGGGCCAATCCGGCAGATCGGCGGTCGCGGCGCGGAAATCGTCCCAGCTGCCGTCGTAACCGTCGGTCCGAACCGCCTGCGCCCAGACCGAGGGCAGCCAGTCGTCCATCGCCCGCGATGAAAAGACGTAGCAAGGCCGAAAGCCCCTGCCCTGCGCGACCTTGTCCAACTGTTTCAGAAGGCGCGGCAGCACCGGATAGAGCCCGGTCTCACCGCCATTGCCGGGCATTGCACCGGCAAGGTTCTCGTGGCTGATCAGCACCGGCTGATGGCCTTCGGGGATCGTGTCCAGAACGTCGTCCAGCGCCGCGACCAGCGCCTCGCGCAGGTCCTTGCCGGGGGCCAGGCTGTATGCCACGGCCGCACGGCCCAAAGGGCGCATCGGCGTGCCCTCTTCGGGGGTGCGGATGATCACGCGATCCGCAATCCGCGGCGCAGCCTGTTCCAGGAAGCGCTGCACCGAAGTGGTGCCCGTCTTCTGGACGCCGATATGGAATATGAGGGGGCGGTCGGTCATGCCCTAGCCCCGCCAACCCGGCTGATCCTGCAGCGCGCGTTCGGGCATCTGCCCGGAACGGCGGCGGACGCAGCGGTCGAAGACCGCGGACGGGTCGCGCCCCATCAGGTAATCGCTGCCGATCTCCAGCTCGACCCGGCCGAAGCCGTGGGTCCCGCCGGAACCGGACGCCGCACCGACGGCCACGCTGCCACGCGGCCGTTGGGCAAGTTCTGCATCACGCAGGCACACCCGTTCGGCCTGATCCACCGGGATCGGACCGCAAGAGGCCAGCACCGCGAAGGGTGCCAGCCACAGGGCGTTGCGCTGCGCCATGACCATGTCAGGCCGAGCGCGCCACGGAGGCGATGCACTGCGTCGTCGCCGGACGCGACACGATCGCGGCCACGCTGTCGGCGGTGCTGCTGCCCGCGCTCGACATCTGGGCGATGTCGATCAGTTCGGCGGTGGTGGCGTTCTGCATCACGCAATTGGTGTAGGGCGTGGTGTCCGAACCGGCCAGGCGCGACTGCATTTCCGTGTTCACGGCATTGCGGGCCAGCTGGCGCGAAGCCTCGTCCAGCTGCGTGGGCGTGGTCGGCGCAGTCGTGGTGGGTGCCGACGGCACCGTGGGCCCGGCAGTCGGCACGGGGGCCACACAACCGGCCAGCGCGACCGCGGAAACTGCCAAGGCGGCGTAAATCTTCATGCGCATCAGTAAACCCTTTTCTTCGGAGCGATCTTTTGCAGGTCGATCCCGCCCTCTTGCTGAGTGGTCAGCGGATCCATGTGGACAGGCCGATAGTCGAGTTTAACCTTGTTCCCCTCGACCCATGCAAGCGAGTGCTTGCGCCAGGTGGCGTCATCCCGCTCGGGCCAATCCTCGTGCGCATGGGCGCCGCGGCTTTCCTTGCGGGCCTCGGCGGCGACGATGGTGGCCATCGCGTTCGGCATGAGGTTGGTCAGCTCCAGCGTTTCCATCAGGTCGGTGTTCCAGATCAGACCGCGATCGGTGACCTTGATGTCGTCCATCGCCCCGGCGATCTCGGTCATCTTCTCGACGCCCTCGGCCAGGGTCTTGTCGGTGCGGAACACGGCCGCGTCGGCCTGCATGGTGCGCTGCATCTTGTCGCGCAGCTCGGCGGTCGAGGTGCCGCCCGTGGCGTTGCGCAGCGTGTCGAAGCGGTCCAGCGCCCGGTCCACCTCGGCCTGGTTAGTCGAGGGGATGGCCCCTTCGCGGTCGATGACCTGACCGGCGCGGATGGCGGCCGCACGGCCGAAGACCACAAGGTCGATCAGGCTGTTCGAACCCAGGCGGTTCGCGCCATGGACCGATGCGCAACCGGCCTCGCCCACGGCCATCAGGCCCGGGAAGACGGCGTCCGGCGTATCGGCGGTCGGTGCCAGCACCTCGCCCCAGTAGTTCGTCGGAATGCCGCCCATGTTGTAGTGAACGGTCGGCAGGACCGGGATCGGTTCGCGCGTGACATCCACGCCCGCAAAGATCTTGGCCGATTCCGAGATGCCCGGCAGACGCTCGTGCAGGGTTTCCGGCGGCAGGTGCATCAGGTTGAGGAAGATGTGATCCTTGTCGTCGCCGACGCCGCGACCCTCGCGGATCTCCATGGTCATGCAGCGGCTGACGACGTCGCGGCTGGCCAGGTCCTTGTAGGTCGGTGCGTAACGCTCCATGAAGCGCTCGCCTTCGGAGTTGGTCAGGTATCCACCCTCGCCGCGCGCGCCTTCGGTGATCAGGCAGCCCGAGCCGTAGATGCCGGTCGGGTGGAACTGCACGAATTCCATGTCCTGCAGCGGCAGGCCCGCACGCGCCACCATCCCGCCGCCGTCGCCGGTGCAGGTATGGGCGCTGGTCGCGCTGAAATAGGCACGGCCGTAACCGCCGGTCGCCAGAACCACCATCTTCGCGTTGAAGACGTGCATGGTGCCGTCATCCAGCTTCCAGCACACCACGCCGGTGCAGCGACCGTCGGTGATGATCAGGTCCAGCGCGAAATACTCGATGAAGAATTCGGCGTTGTTCTTCAGCGACTGACCATACAGCGTGTGCAGGATGGCGTGGCCGGTGCGGTCGGCGGCGGCGCAGGTGCGCTGCACCGGGGGGCCTTCGCCGAATTCGGTGGTATGGCCGCCGAAGGGGCGCTGATAGATGCGGCCGTCCTCGGTCCGGCTGAAGGGCACGCCGTAATGTTCCAGCTCGTAGACGGCCTTGGGCGCCTCGCGCGCAAGGTATTCCATCGCGTCGGTATCGCCCAGCCAGTCCGACCCCTTGACGGTGTCGTACATGTGCCACTGCCAGTGGTCGGGGCCCATGTTCGACAGCGATGCGGCGATGCCGCCCTGGGCTGCCACGGTATGCGAGCGGGTCGGGAAGACCTTGCTCACGCAGGCCGTGCGCAGGCCCTGTTCGGCCATGCCGAGCGTGGCGCGAAGACCCGCGCCGCCCGCGCCCACCACGACGACATCGTAATCATGCGTATGCGTTTCGTAGGAAGCCATGTCGTCCTCAGATCGCGGGGGTGGTGAAGGCCATCTTCGCCAGCGCGAAGACGGCGGCGGCGATGACGCCCCACCCGAAGATGTTCGCGGCAACGATCGCAAGCTTGTTCACGTTGCCATAGAGATAGTCGTCCAGCATGATCCGGGTGCCCTTGATGAAGTGCACCATGCCGACGATGATGAAGAGCGCGGTGATGACGCCCGGGAACGGACGGCCGAAATGGACCATCAGTTCCTCGCGCGGCAGGCCGATGCCCGCGCCCACGGCGATCAGGAACAGCGGCGTCAGGATGATCAGCGCATAGCTGCTGACCGTCATCTGCCAGTGGTGATGCGTGCCGGACCGTGCCGAGCCCAGGCCCTGGGCCGCCTTGCGGGGGGTGATGTAGCGCATGAAACCCTCGCCTCAGCTGATGAAGAAGATGATGAGGCTCAGCAGCGTCAGCGCGACCGAACCGATGATGATGGCCCAGGACGCCTTCTCGGCCTCGTGGATCTCGAGGCCCATGCCGGCGTCGTAGAACAGGTGCCGGATGCCCGCCAGCGCGTGGAACCACAGCGCCCAGGTCGAGGCCGTCAGGATCAGGAAGCCCAGCCAGGACCGCACGACCCAGTCCGCGGCGGCGAAGGCGCCCGGCCCGCTGACGGCGGCGACCAGCCACCATGCCAGCAGCACGACGCCCGCGACAAGCGCATGGCCGGTGATCCGCGTCAGGATCGAGGTGACGGCCGCGATGGGCAGCCTGTAGACCTGAAGATGGGGGGAAAGCGGCCGGTTACCCCGGTTCACGTCGGCCATGGCGGCCCTCCTTTGTCGGTTCAGCATGTCCCGCAAGGTCGTCCCGGTAAGGCAGGGGCTGGCCGGGCGGGCTGGCATTTGCCGTATCTCTATGGGGAACTTATTCCACCTGTCACCGGAAGTTTCCAGCCCGCGCGCCGAAATGCCGCGGAAAAGTTGGTTTGTGATCACGCGAAACCACCGCGTGATCACAGATTTCCCGGCCATTGCCGGAGGTTAGCGCAAACCCCGCATCATTCGGGCATCAGCGCCCAGTAATCGAGGTCCAGAAGGATCTCGGGCAGGTACCTGCCCGCCTGGTCCCGCATCCGGAACCCGTCCACGGCCCCCTTGGTCGCCACCAGCCGCAGCCGGATCGCGCCGACGCCCGGCACATCCGTCTGCGCCTTGTCCAGCACCTCGGACCAGGCGCGGATGGTGTCGCCCGCAAAGCAGGGGTTCGCATGGGCACCCGCATTCAGCGCCACGATCATCTGCGCATTGGCCAGCCCGTTGAAGGACAGCGCGCGCGCCATGCTGATGACATGGCCGCCATAGACCAGCCGCTTGCCGTCCTCGCGATGGGTCGCGTCGAAATGCACCTTGGCGGTGTTCTGCCACAGACGCGTCGCCAGCATGTGCTCGGCCTCATCGACGGTGACGCCATCGACATGTTCGATCAGCTCACCCACCGAATAATCGGCCAGGCGGTGCGTTTCGCCGGACAGATCGGTGTTGTAGGCGTCGAAGCTCAGACCCTCCGGGACCACCAGATCCTGCGGGGCGACCGTTCCCGACAGGGTCGGCAGCATGGTCTCGGGGGCGGGGCTGTCCTCGTCGCGTTTGCGGACCATGACCCACCGGACATATTCCAGCACCGTCTGATCCTGCTGGTTCAACCCGCGCGTCCTGACCCAGACCACGCCGGATTTCCCGTTCGAGTTCTGCTTGAGGCCGATCACCTCGGATTCGGCGCGCAGCGTGTCGCCGGGCCAGACCGGCAGCAGCCAGCGCCCCTCGGCATAGCCCAGATTGGCGACCGCGTTCAGGCTGACATCCGGCACCGTCTTGCCAAAGACCGTGTGAAAGGCCAGCAGATCGTCCATCGGGCTGCCGTCCAACCCGCAAGAGATCGCGAATTCATCCGAGGAATAGATCGCATGCCGCGCCGGATAGAGCGCGTGGTAAAGCGCCCGCTCTCCCTCGGCCAGCGTGCGCGGCACGGTATGGCGGATCAGCTGGCCGATGGTGTAATCCTCGAAGAAGCGGCCGGGATTGGTCTTGGTCATTGCCGGCCCAGCTTCATGTCGGGGTGATATTCGTCCTCGATCTGCTTGGTGACGGCCTGTGCGCAGCGCATCACGCCACGGGCGCTGTCGAAGGCCATGCTGGGGCTGCCTTCCAGCACCCACCCCTTGGACAGCGCCTCGCTGACCTTGTGGCAGAAGGCCGAGGTGTCGTCATCGGTCAGCAGGCGATAGATCTTGGGCATGTCAGGACACTCCGAATGGCGAGGGGCCGACCAGCGCGTGGATCGTGCCGACGACCAGCATGACGATCACGGCACCGGCGGCGGCCATGATCTCTTTCTTGACGGGGAAGGGTCCGGTCGGCGGAACGTGATCGGACACGCGGTTGATCACCTGCATCTCGACCAGGGCCCAGATCAGCAGGCCGCCGAACAGGATGAACGAGGGGGTGTCGCCATTCACCAGCAGATGCGCGAGGGCCCACAGCACGAAGCCCCACAGCATCGGATGGCGCGTGTATTTCGTCACCCGCGTCTTCATCCCCGAAGCCGCGAACATGTAGAAGGCCAGCAGGACAAGCAGGTTGTTGATGCCCACGGTCGCCGGGGCCGGTCCCCAGAAGAACGCGCCGACCGCCATCTTGTAGCCGATCGTCATCAGCACGATCGACAGGACCAGCGCGATCGCGACGCCCCCCTTGCCGGGATCGCCCAGTTTCGCACGGGTCTCGGGTGCCGCCCGCTTGAACAGATGCGCGGCCCACCACAGGGCCACGCCGAGGATCAGGATCAGCATCTGGCTTCCTTTCGCTGAATGCGTTCGCGCTGCAGACTGCCCCTATTCCGCCATCGCCGCAATCGCCTGCGCCCGATCCAGCGTCCTGCGCGCGGTCTCGACATGCAGGTTCTCAACAATGCGGCCATCGACGACCGCGACCCCCTGCCCGGCGGCCTGCGCCTGGTCGAATGCCTCGATCTGGCGGCGGGCCAGGTCGATCTCGGGCTGGGTCGGGGCAAAGACCTCGTTCGCGACGGCCAGCTGGGCGGGGTGGATCAACGTCTTGCCGTCAAAGCCCATGTCGCGGCCCTGCTCGCATTCGACGCGCAGGCCGTCCTCGTCCCTGAAGGCGTTGAACACCCCGTCCACGATCACCCGGTCATGCGCGCGGGCCGCCAGCAGGCACAGGCCCAGCCCCGCCATCATCGGCAGGCGGTCGGGCCGGAACCGGCTGCCGATATCCTTGGCCAGATCGTTGGTGCCCATCACCATTCCCTGCAACCGGGGATGGGCGGCGATGGCCTGCGCGTTCAGCATCCCCGCCGGGGTTTCCATCATCGCCCAGAGAGGCGTTTCGGGCAGCAGTTCGGCCACGGCGTCCAGATCGGCAGGCCCGTCCACCTTGGGGATCAGCACCGCATCCACGACCATCCCCGCACAGGCCATCGCATCCGCCCTGCCCCATTCGGTCGTCAACGCATTGATGCGCAGGATCCGGGCGCGCGGGCCGTAATCCTGGCTCAGCGCCTGTGCCAGCCCGTCGCGCGCGGGCTGCTTCTGATCGGGGGCGACCGCATCCTCGAGGTCGAAGATGATCGCATCGGCGGCAAGCCCCCGCGCCTTTTCCATCGCCCGTGCATTGGCCGCGGGAATATAAAGAACCGACCGATAGGGACGCGCCATGAATTCCTCCTCGCAACAATATTGCCGAAATCTGCATGCTTAGGTCATGTTTGGCAAGCGTGGAATTGCCGCAACGCAGAAATTCAGGCCAGCCCCTGCCAGATCAGCCGCAGCGATATCAGCAGCAGCCCCCATGTGATCAGCTTGTAGAACAGCGCCTGCGGGATGATGCGAACGATGCGCAGCCCGACCCAGACCGCGACTAGCGAGGCGGGCATGAGCACCGCCGCGGTCCCCAGATTCGGCGCCGAAAGCTGGCCCAGCATCGCGTAGGGCAAGAGCTTGATCCAGTTGCCGATGGCGAAGAACCAGGTCGAGGTGCCGGCGAAGATCAGCGGCGGCATCCGCAGCGGCTGCGCATAGACCTGCCACAGCGGCGCGCCCGAATGGCTGAGGAAACTGGTATAGCCCGCAAGCCCGCCCCAGAACGTCCCCTTGGACAGGCGCGGCCGCTGCGGCTGTGCGTCCAGCTGCGGACGCAGCAGCGCGTTCAGCGCGAAGCACAGCCCGATCAGCCCGACGATCAGCGTGACGCCCCAGACCGGCACGATGCTCGAGGTGGCCCAGCCGAACGCGATCCCCCCGATCGCGCCGGGCAGCGCCTTCTTCAGCACCTCGGTATCGAAACTGCCGCGAAAGGCGATCAGCCCGCCGATATCCGACACGACATAGACCGGCAGCATGACCCCCGCCGCCTGGATGGGCGACATGACCAGCGACAGCAGCGGGACCGAGATGATTCCCACCATCGACAGCCCGCCCTTGGCCAATCCGACCGCCGATGCGGCGATCACCGCCAGGATCCAGCCCCCCGTTCCCAGATCCAGAAGCATGCAATTCCCCCTTGCAGATGCTGCAATGGATGGCGCGGACGCCCCCCGAAGGCAAGCCGGACGAGCCGAGACTTGCGATTTCCCCTGCAACGGCTTAACCCGACTGCGACCAAGACCCATGTATCGGAGGTTACACATGGCCCGACCCAAGATCGCACTCATCGGTGCAGGGCAGATCGGCGGCACGCTCGCGCATCTGGCCGCGATGAAGGAACTGGGCGACGTCGTCCTGTTCGACATCGCCGAAGGCACCCCGCAGGGCAAGGCTCTCGACATCGCGGAATCCGGCCCCTCCGAAGGGTTCGACGCCGCGCTGAAGGGCACCAACGACTATGCCGACATCGCAGGTGCCGATGTCTGCATCGTGACCGCCGGCGTCCCGCGCAAGCCGGGCATGAGCCGCGACGACCTGCTGGGCATCAACCTCAAGGTCATGAAATCGGTCGGCGAAGGCATCGCCACCCACGCCCCGAACGCCTTCGTGATCTGCATCACGAACCCGCTGGACGCGATGGTCTGGGCCCTGCAGAAGTTCAGCGGCCTGCCCGCGAACAAGGTCTGCGGCATGGCCGGCGTGCTGGATTCGGCCCGCTTCCGTCACTTCCTGTCGCTGGAATTCGGCGTCTCGATGAAGGACGTCACCGCCTTCGTGCTGGGCGGCCACGGCGACACCATGGTTCCGCTGACCCGCTATTCGACCGTCGGTGGCATCCCGCTGCCCGACCTGGTCAAGATGGGCTGGACCACGCAGGAGAAGCTGGACGCCATCGTGCAGCGCACCCGTGACGGCGGCGCCGAGATCGTCGGCCTGCTGAAGACCGGCAGCGCCTTCTATGCCCCCGCGACCAGCGCGATCGAGATGGCCGAGGCCTATCTCAAGGACCAGAAGCGCGTCCTGCCCTGCGCGGCGAACGTGGACGGCGCCTACGGCCTCAAGGGCATGTATGTCGGCGTGCCGACCGTCATCGGTGCCAACGGCATCGAGCGCGTCATCGACATCAAGCTGGACAAGGACGAACAGGCGATGTTCGACAAATCCGTTGATGCGGTGAAGGGCCTTGTCGAGGCCTGCAAGGGCATCGATCAGTCGCTGGCATAAGCCCCGACCGACCGGAACGGGAAGACGGCGCGCCACCGGGCGCGCCGTTTTTCATTTGCGAACCACCCCGAGTCGGGCTGTTATCGCCATCGCCCCGGGTGTTCGTGATCACAGTATTTCCGGGTGTGATCACATTAAGCGACTTACTGCCGGTTTTACGGATTTTGCAGGGAAATCGTTTCATCTGTCCGTCACGATATGCGACAAGGCCCCAAATCTGTCGAACCGAATGAGGGGGTCGAGATGAACATCCACGAATATCAGGCCAAGGCGCTGCTGCGTCAGTACGGCGCGCCGGTCAGTGATGGCCGCATCGTCATGAAGGCCGACGAGGCCAAGACGGCTGCGGGCGAAATGGACGGCCCGCTCTGGGTGGTGAAGGCCCAGATCCACGCGGGCGGCCGCGGCAAGGGCAGCTTCAAGGAAGCGGAAGCCGGCGAAAAGGGCGGTGTCCGCCTGGCGAAATCGGTCGAGGAAGCTGAAGAGCTGACCCGCCAGATGCTGGGCCGCACGCTGGTCACGCATCAGACCGGCCCCGCGGGCAAGCAGGTCAACCGCATCTATATCGAAGACGGTTCGGACATCGAGACCGAGCTGTACCTGGCCCTGCTGGTCGACCGCGTCACCAGCCGCGTCAGCTTCGTCGCCTCGACCGAGGGCGGCATGGACATCGAGGAAGTCGCAGCCTCGACCCCGGAAAAGATCGTCAGCTTCAGCGTCGATCCGGCCTCGGGCCTGTCGGACTTCCACGGTCGCCGCGTGGCCTTCGCCCTGGGCCTGAAGGGCCAGCAGGTGAAGCAGTGCGTCGCGCTGGTCCGCAACCTGTATCGCATGTTCATCGAGAAGGACATGGAGATGCTGGAGATCAACCCGCTGATCGTCACGACCGAGGGCAACCTCAAGTGCCTGGACGCGAAGATGGGCTTCGACAACAACGCGCTCTATCGCCAGGCCGACATCCTCGCCCTGCGCGACGAGACCGAGGAGGACAGCAAGGAGCTGGCCGCCTCTAAGTTCGACCTGAACTACATCGCGCTGGACGGCGAGATCGGCTGCATGGTGAACGGCGCGGGCCTGGCCATGGCGACCATGGACATCATCAAGCTGTTCGGCGCCGAGCCGGCCAACTTCCTGGATGTCGGCGGCGGCGCGACCAAGGAGAAGGTCACCGAGGCCTTCAAGATCATCACCAGCGACCAGAACGTAAAAGGCATCCTGGTCAACATCTTCGGCGGCATCATGCGCTGCGACATCATCGCGGAAGGCATCATCGCCGCCGTGAAGGAAGTCGGCCTGCAGGTTCCGCTGGTCGTCCGTCTGGAAGGCACCAATGTCGATCTGGGCAAGGAGATCATCGCGGGCAGCGGCCTGAACGTGATCGCCGCCGACAACCTGTCAGATGCTGCCGAGAAGATCGTGAAGGCCGTCAAGGGCTGAGCAGCAGGCTGCGCCCCGGTGGCGCAGCTTCCTCTGGAACATTCGGTGCGCATCCGCGCATCTCACGTAAGGAGGCCATGATGGCCGTTCTCGTTGACAAGAATACCAAAGTCATCTGCCAGGGCCTGACCGGCTCGCAGGGCACCTTCCACACCGAACAGGCGATCGCCTATGGCACGCAGATGGTCGGCGGCGTCACGCCGGGCAAGGGCGGGTCCGAGCACCTGAACCTGCCCGTGTTCGATTCCGTCCACGAGGCCGTGGCGAAGACCGGTGCGAACGCATCCGCGATCTATGTCCCGCCCCCGTTCGCCGCGGATTCGATCCTGGAAGCCATCGACGCAGAGGTCCCGCTGATCGTCTGCATCACCGAAGGCATCCCGGTCCTGGACATGATGCGCGTCAAGCGCGCCCTGATCAATTCGAAGTCGCGCCTGATCGGGCCGAACTGCCCGGGCATCATGACGCCCGACGAATGCAAGATCGGCATCATGCCGGGCTCGATCTTCAAGCGCGGCAGCGTCGGCGTCGTGTCGCGTTCGGGCACCCTGACCTATGAGGCCGTCAAGCAGACGACCGATGTGGGCCTGGGCCAGTCCAGCGCCGTGGGCATCGGTGGCGACCCGATCAAGGGCATGGAGCATATCGACGTGCTGCAGATGTTCCTGGACGACCCCGAGACCGAGTCGATCATCATGATCGGCGAGATCGGCGGTTCGGCCGAGGAGGAAGCGGCAGAGTTCTTGGCCGAGCAGAAGCGCAAGGGCAACTGGAAGCCGACCGCCGGCTTCATCGCGGGCCGCACGGCACCTCCGGGTCGCCGCATGGGTCACGCCGGTGCCATCGTTTCGGGCGGCAAGGGCGACGCGGAATCGAAGATCGAGGCCATGAAGAAGGCCGGTGTCGTCGTTGCCGACAGCCCCGCAGGTCTGGGCGAAGCCGTTCTGAAGGCCATCAAGGGCTGATGATTTGACAGCCCGTCCCCCCGAACTAAGTTGGGGGGACGGTTCACTTCCCGAAGGACGCATCGTGCAACCACAGGACCACCAGCCGGCAATGCCGCAGCCAGCCAGGGCACGCGCCCTGCCCGGTCGTGCCACGCCCTGGTCCCTTCTGGCGATGCTGACGCTGGCCGCCTGCGGCGAGCGCATGACCACCGACATCCTGCCCGGCGGCATTCCCGCGCGGACCAACCTGCACGAGGCCAGCGGACTTCCCGCGGAATCGGTCAGGACCGTGTCGCGTCGCGATTACGGCTGGCGGGTGATCTACCAGCCCTCGGCGGCACCCGCGGATGCGGAAAGCCGTGCGGCCATGGCGCTTTGCGGGCTTGAACGCCGTTCACCCATGCGCATCGTCCAGCAGCCCCGGCTCGACCCCACTGCCGATCCCGGCGCACGTATCTTCGACATCCACTGCGCCTGACCCTTTTTTTCGCCCTGACATGGGGACCAACCGATGACCGACCAGCCAAAGAACTCCGATTTCCATGACTCCTCGTTCCTGCAGGGCGCAAATGCCGCCTATGTGGAACAGCTCTATGGCCAGTGGGCCAAGGACCCGGCGGCGGTCGATCAGGCATGGGATGCCTTCTTCCGCGATCTGGGCGATGCCCAATCCGACGCCACCCGCGAGGCCGAGGGTGCAAGCTGGGCGCGCGCCGACTGGCCGCCCATGCCGATGGACGAACTGACCTCGGCGCTGACGGGCGAATGGCCCGCCGCGACCGCCAAGGCGGAAGCCGGCGCCGCTGCCAAGAAGATCGCCCAGAAGGCCGAGGAAAAGGGCGTGACCCTGTCCGAGGCGCAGGTCCGCCAGGCCGTTCTGGACAGCATCCGCGCGCTGATGCTGATCCGCGCCTATCGGATCCGCGGCCACCTGCATGCCGATCTGGACCCGCTCGGGCTGCGCCAGGCCCCCGATCACGGCGAACTGAAGCCCGAGACCTATGGCTTCGGCCCCGGCGACATGGATCGCCCGATCTTCATCGACAACGTGCTGGGTCTCGAGGTCGCGTCGATCCGTCAGATCAACGACCTGATGCAGCGCACCTATTGCGGCACCTTCGCGCTGCAATACATGCACATCTCGAACCCCGAGGAAGCCGCTTGGCTGAAAGAGCGGATCGAGGGCTACGGCAAGGAGATCCAGTTCACCCAGAACGGTCGCCGCGCCATCCTGAACAAGCTGGTCGAGGCCGAGGGCTTCGAGAAGTTCCTGCATGTGAAATACATGGGCACCAAGCGCTTCGGCCTTGACGGCGGCGAGGCGCTGATCCCCGCGATGGAGCAGATCATCAAGCGCGGCGGTGCGCTTGGCGTGAAGGAGATCGTGTTCGGCATGCCGCATCGCGGTCGCCTGTCGGTGCTTGCCAACGTGCTCTCCAAACCCTATCGCGCGATCTTCAACGAATTCCAGGGCGGCAGCTTCAAGCCCGAGGACGTGGACGGTTCGGGCGACGTGAAGTACCACCTCGGCGCCAGCTCGGACCGCGAGTTCGACGGCAACACGGTGCACCTGTCGCTGACCGCGAACCCCAGCCACCTCGAGGCCGTGAACCCGGTCGTGCTGGGCAAGGCCCGCGCGAAAAGCGACCAGCTGGGCGACCGCAAGGACCGCACCTCGGTCCTGCCGATCCTGCTGCATGGCGACGCGGCATTCGCGGGCCAAGGTGTCGTTGCCGAATGCCTGCAGCTGTCGGGCATCCGCGGCCACCGCACCGGCGGGACGATCCACATCGTGGTGAACAACCAGATCGGTTTCACCACCGCGCCGCATTTCAGCCGCACCTCGCCCTATCCGACCGATATCGCGCTGATGGTCGAGGCGCCGATCTTCCACGTGAACGGCGACGATCCCGAAGCCGTGGTCCATGCCGCCAAGGTCGCGACCGAGTTCCGCCAGAAGTTCCGCAAGGACGTGGTCATCGACATCTTCTGCTATCGCCGCTTCGGTCACAACGAAGGCGACGAGCCGATGTTCACCAACCCGGCGATGTATCACAGCATCAAGGGCCACAAGACCACGCTGCAGCTCTATACCGAGCGGCTGGTCAAGGACGGCCTGATCCCGGAAGGCGAGATCGAGGACATGAAGGCCTCGTTCCAGAACCACCTCTCGGACGAGTTCGAGGCCGGCAAGACCTTCAAGCCGAACAAGGCCGACTGGCTTGACGGCAAGTGGTCGGGCATGGCCCGCGAGGGGACCGAATACGTCCCCGGCGAGACCGGCATCGCCCCCGAGGTGATGAGCCGCGTGGGCACCGCGCTGACCACTGCGCCCGACACGCACAGCATGCACAAGACCGTCTCGCGCCTGCTGGAAGCCAAGAAGAAGATGTTCGAGACCGGCGAGGGCTTCGACTGGGCCACCGGCGAGGCCCTGGCGTTCGGTTCGCTGCTGACCGAAGGTCACGGCGTCCGCCTGGCAGGTCAGGACAGCACCCGCGGCACGTTCAGCCAGCGTCATTCGGCCTTCGTCGATCAGAAGACCGAGGAACGCTACTATCCGCTGAACAACATCGAGGACGGTCAGGCCCGCTACGAGGTCATCGACTCGATGCTGTCGGAATATGCGGTGCTGGGCTTCGAATACGGCTATTCGCTGGCCGAGCCCAACAGCCTGGTGATGTGGGAAGCCCAGTTCGGCGATTTCGCCAACGGCGCGCAGATCATGTTCGACCAGTTCATCTCCTCGGGCGAGAAGAAGTGGCTGCGCATGTCCGGTCTGGTCATGCTGCTGCCCCATGGCTTCGAGGGTCAGGGCCCCGAGCACAGCTCGGCCCGCCTGGAGCGCTTCCTGCAGGGTTGCGCCGAGGATAACTGGATCGTCGCGAACTGCACCACGCCCGCGAACTATTTCCACATCCTGCGCCGCCAGATCCATCGCGGCTTCCGCAAGCCGCTGGTCCTGATGACGCCGAAATCGCTGCTGCGTCATCCCATGGCCGTCAGCAAGGCCGAGGATTTCCAGTCGGGCAGCACCTTCCACCGCGTGCTGTGGGACGATGCCGAACGCGGCACCTCGCCCACGCAGCTGGTCGCGGACGACAAGATCAAGCGCGTCGTGGTCTGCTCGGGCAAGGTCTATTACGACCTGCTGAAGGCCCGCGACGAGGCTGGCATCACCGATGTCTATCTGCTGCGCCTGGAACAGTTCTATCCCTTCCCCGCCCAGGCGATGGTCAAGGAACTGGGTCGCTTCAAGCAGGCCGAGGTCGTCTGGTGCCAGGAAGAGCCCAAGAACCAGGGCGGCTGGACCTTCGTCGAGCCCTATCTGGAATGGGTTCTGGAACGCCTGGGATCGAAGCATGGCCGCGCGCGTTATGCCGGTCGCAATGCCGCCGCATCCGTCGCGACGGGTCTGGCCTCGCGCCACAAGGCTGAACAAGAGGCGCTGGTCGCCGAAGCCCTGAATCTGGAAGGATAACCGATGACCACCGAAGTCCGCGTGCCCGCCCTGGGCGAGTCCGTCACCGAGGCCACCATCGCCACCTGGTTCAAGAAGCCGGGTGACCGCGTCGAGGTCGACGAGATGCTGTGCGAGCTGGAGACCGACAAGGTCACCGTCGAGGTTCCCAGCCCCGCAGCAGGCACCCTGGCCGAAATCGTCGCCGCCGAAGGCGAGACGGTCGGCCCCGATGCCCTTCTGGCGCAGATCGACGAAGCGGGTGCGGGCGCAAGCCCCGCCCCCAAGGACAAGCCGGCCCAGCCCAAGGCCGATACCAAACCCGAGGAAGAAGAGAAGATGAGCGGCAAATCCGTTGACGTGATGGTCCCCTCGCTTGGCGAAAGCGTCAGCGAAGCCACCGTGGCAACCTGGTTCAAGAAGCCCGGCGACCGCGTCGAGGCCGACGAGATGCTGTGCGAGCTGGAGACCGACAAGGTCTCGGTCGAGGTTCCGAGCCCCGCCGCCGGCGTCCTGGCCGAGATCGTGGCCGAGGAAGGCGCGACCGTCGATGCCAAGGCCAAGCTTGCCGTCATCACCGAAGGCGGCAGCGGCGCGGCCCCGGCCAAGCAGTCGGACGCGCAGGAGACCGTGCTGGAAAACGCAGGCCCCGAGGAAATGAAGCCCCGCGATCCCGAGGATGCCCCTTCCGCCAAGAAGGCGATGGCCGAAAAGGGCATCGACCGCGACCAGGTGCAGGGTTCGGGCCGCGACGGCCGCGTGATGAAGGAAGACGTGGCCAAGGCCGGCAGCGCGCCGAAGGCCGCCCCCGCCGCGCCGAAATCCGTCGATGACAGCGCCCGCGAGGAACGCGTGAAGATGACGCGCCTGCGTCAGACCATCGCGCGCCGCCTGAAGGATGCGCAGAACACCGCCGCCATGCTGACGACCTACAACGAGGTCGACATGTCGGGCATCATGGGCCTGCGCAGCGAATACAAGGACGCCTTCGAGAAGAAGCACGGCGTCAAGCTGGGCTTCATGTCCTTCTTCGTGAAGGCCTGCTGCCACGCGCTGAAGGAAGTCCCCGAGGTCAATGCCGAGATCGACGGCACTGACGTGGTCTACAAGAACTATGTCAACATGGGCGTCGCCGTCGGCACGCCTTCGGGCCTGGTCGTTCCGGTCCTGCGCGATGCCGAGCAGAAGGGCTTTGCCGCGATCGAGAAAGAGATCGCCGAACTGGGCAAGAAGGGCCGCGACGGCAAGCTGTCCATGGCCGAGATGCAGGGCGGCACCTTCACCATCTCGAACGGCGGCGTCTACGGCTCGCTGATGTCCTCGCCCATCCTGAACCCCCCGCAGTCGGGCATCCTGGGCATGCACAAGATCCAGGAACGTCCGATGGTCGTCGGCGGTCAGATCGTCATCCGTCCGATGATGTATCTGGCGCTGTCCTACGACCACCGCATCGTCGACGGCAAGGGCGCCGTGACCTTCCTCGTGCGCGTCAAGGAAGCGCTGGAAGATCCCCGTCGCCTGCTGATGGATCTGTGATCCGGGATTGCCGCGCTTGACACGGGCGCGGCGATGACCCAGCCAAAGGAACGGGGCGTCCGCGCCCGGTTCCACCCCTGTCGGCCCCGACAACCGGGTCGCCACATGCGAGGCAGTGCCATGCAGCTTATCGTCCGTTACAGCATCCAGGATTACACCGGTTTCCGGACCGCCTTCGACGCGGATACCGAGGATCGGGGAAATGCGGGCCTGTCCCTGCTGCAATTGTGGACCGAGGATGCGGGCCATGCCTGGGCGCTGTTCGAGGTGAACGACGCCAAGGCCGCCCGCGACTGGCTGTCCGGCGCCGCCGCGGTCTTCGCGTCCCAGGCGGGCGTGACCGCGACCGATGCCCATTTCCTGGAGACCGCGTGACATGACGCCTGAACTGACGGTGCTGGCCCTGGCCGGGCTGCTTCAATTCGGCCAGTTCGTGGCCTTTTCCATCGAGGCGCAGAAGACCGTCGGCCGCCGCGTCGCCTTCAGCCCGCGCGACGAGGTGGCGGGCCAGCCCCTGCCCGGTCGCGCCGGACGCCTGCAGCGCGCGATGAACAACCATTTCGAGGGGCTGATCATATTCACCCTTGCCGTGGTGGTCGTCACGATGGGTCAGCAGGGCAGCTTCTTCACCGCGCTCATGGCGTGGATCTATCTTGGTGCGCGCATTCTCTATGTGCCCGCCTATGTCCGGGGCTGGGTCCCTGGACGCTCGATCATCTGGGTGGTCGGAATGGCGGCGACGGTTCTGATGATCCTCGCCGCGCTGATCTGACCGGCCATTGAAATATGCCCGCGGGCGGTGCCACGCGGATCCGAAGGAAAGGAATTCTCATGTATGATCTGATCGTGATCGGTGCCGGTCCCGGCGGCTATGTCTGCGCCATCCGTGCGGCCCAGCTGGGCCTGAAGGTTGCCTGTGTCGAAGGCCGCGAAACGCTTGGCGGCACCTGCCTGAACGTGGGCTGCATCCCGTCCAAGGCGCTGCTTCATGCCAGCCACATGCTGCACGAGACCCATGAGAACTTCGAGAAGATGGGCCTGATGGGCGCGCATGTCGAAGTCGACTGGTCCAAGATGCAGGACTACAAGCAGGACACCGTGAATTCCAACACCGGCGGGATCGAGTTCCTGTTCAAGAAGAACAAGGTCGACTGGATCAAGGGCTGGGCCAGCATCGAGGCCCCCGGCAAGGTCAAGGTCGGCGACACCGTCCACGAGGCGAAGAACATCGTCGTGGCCTCGGGCTCGGTCCCCTCGGCGCTGAAGGGGCTGGAAATCGACAACGAAAAGGGCGTGATCGTCGATTCCACCGGCGCATTGGCGCTTCCCAAGATCCCGAAATCCATGGTCGTCATCGGCGCGGGCGTGATCGGGCTGGAACTGGGCTCGGTCTATCGTCGCCTGGGCGCCGAGGTGACGGTGGTCGAATATCTGGACGTCATCACCCCCGGCATGGATGCCGAGGTGCAAAAGCAGCTGCAGAAGACGCTGACCAAGCAGGGCCTGAAATTCGTGCTGGGCGCGGCTGTCCAGGGTGCGACCGCATCCGATGACGGCGCGACCGTCAGCTACCAGCTGAAGAAGGACGGTTCGGAACAGCAGATCGAGGCCGAAGTGGTGCTGGTTTCGACCGGTCGCCGCCCCTATGCCGACGGGCTGGGCCTCGATGCCCTGGGCGTCGAGATGACCGATCGCGGTTACATCAAGGTGGACGGTCACTGGGCCACCAGCGTCAAGGGCGTCTATGCCATCGGCGACGCGGTCCCCGGTCCGATGCTGGCCCACAAGGCCGAGGACGAGGGCATGGCCGTCGCCGAGGTGATCGCGGGCAAGCATGGTCACGTGAACTACGATGTCATCCCGAGCGTGATCTACACCACCCCCGAGGTCGCCTCGGTCGGTCTGACCGAAGCCGCCGCCAAGGAAGGCGGCCGCAAGGTCAAGGTTGGCAAGTTCCCCTTCATGGGCAATGCCCGCGCCAAGGCGCAATTCCTGGGCGAAGGCTTCGTCAAGCTGATCGCGGATGCCGAAACCGACCGCATCCTGGGCTGCCACATCATCGGCCCGTCGGCGGGCGACCTGATCCACGAGGTCTGCGTGGCGATGGAATTCGGTGCCTCGGCCGAGGATCTGGCCCTGACCTGCCATGCGCATCCGACCGTGTCGGAAGCCGTGCGCGAGGCGGCACTGGCCTGCGGCAGCGGCGCCATCCATGCGTGATCGCGCATTGCGCGGATGGGGGGCACTGCCCCCCGTCACCCCCAGGCTGGGCCGCCGCGGTCTGATCCTCTCGGCATTGGCGCTGGCCGCCTGCGGAGGATCGCCCGATCGCGACCCGGCCGCCCTTCGGGGCAGCGGTCTCTATCCGAACGAGACGCCATTCATCCGCCAGCGCATCAATTTCTGGGCGCGGCATTACGGCATTCCGTCATCCATCGTGCAGCGCATCGTCATCCGCGAATCCAAGCACCGGCCGGGGGTTCGCAACGGTCCCTATTACGGGCTGATGCAGATCCATCCGCAGACGGCACGGACCATGGGCTATCGCGGGGCACCCTCGGGGTTGCTGGATGCGGATACGAACCTGCGATACGGCGTGAAATACCTGCGCGGCGCGTGGCTGGTGGCCGAAGGCGACCCGGACGCCACCGTCAAATGGTATTCGCAGGGCTATTATTACGAAGCCAAGCGCAAGGGCCTGCTGAAAAGGACGGGCCTGAAGTCATGAGGAAGGGGCCCCGCGGGGCCCCTGTTCGCATCAACCGCCCGCGATGATGCGGACATAGTTCCGCGTCTCGCGATAGGGCGGGATGCCGTTGTATTTCTGGACCGCGCCCGGCCCCGCGTTATAGGCCGCAAGCGCCAGGTTCCAGTTCCCGAACTGATTGTACATCATCCGCAGGTAACGCGCACCGCCGTTCAGGTTCTGGACCGGATCGTTGGGGTTCACGCCCAGCTTGGCCGCCGTTCCGGGCATCAGCTGCGCAAGGCCCATCGCGCCCTTGTGGGATTTCGCGTTCGGGTTCCAGTTCGATTCCTGCTGGACCAGCCGCAGGAACAGATCCTCGGGGATGCCGTTGCGCTGCGCGGCCGCGCGGGCATGCGGCAGGTATTCGGTCCGGCGCCCGGTATAGCGCGGGATGCTGGGGGTCAGCGCGGCGGCGACGGCCTGGTCGGCGGCGCTTGGTTGCAGACGGCGCGAGCCCTGGTACTGCGTGGCCAGGCGGTTGTCCATCAGGCGGGTCTGCCGGGCGAACTGTTCCGCCCGCGACTTGGATGAACTTCCCGAAAGACGCAGCCCCTCGGCCGCGACAGGGGTCGCCGCCACAAGGAGCACGCACATCGCCGCCTTCACGGAATGGCCGATCTTGATCATCTTGCCCTCGTTCTCTCGACTTTGTCCGTTGCCGGATCTGTATCGCACTATACATCATTTGGCCGCCCAGACCAGACGGGCGAAGGATCCCGCGCGGCGTTTCGCTTGCAGCCCCCGGTGGCCCTGCGTTAGACGGTCTGTCAAACACATCACCCGAGGAATTCAGCCATGGCAGGCAGCGTCAACAAGGTCATCCTGATCGGCAATCTGGGCCGCGACCCCGAAATCCGCAGCTTCCAGAACGGGGGCAAGGTCGCCAATCTGCGCATCGCCACCTCGGAACAGTGGAAGGACCGCAATACCGGCGAACGCCGCGAGAAGACCGAATGGCACACCGTCGCCATCTTCTCGGAGGGGCTGGTGAACGTGGTCGAACGCTTCCTGCGCAAGGGCAGCAAGGTCTATGTCGAAGGCTCGCTGGAAACGCGCAAATGGCAAGACCAGTCGGGTCAGGACCGCTACAGCACCGAAATCGTGCTGCGCGGCCTGAACGGAACGTTGACCATGCTGGACGGCCGCGGCGAAGGCGGCGGCAGCGGTGGCGGCGGCATGGGCGGCGGCAGCCAGGGTGGCGGCTATGGCGGCGGCTACGACGACTACAATTCGGGTCCGTCCTCGTCGGGCGGATCGCAGGGCGGCGGCGGCCGTGCCGAATACGACGACGAGATCCCGTTCTGAGATACCCTGCCACCGCGAATCACACAAGGGCGGCCCCGCATCGGGCCGCCCTTTCCCGTTTGCGCCCGACACGCGCGATGTTGCCGGACGTCGCGACGCCCCTTGCCGAAAGTTTCACGTCGGCCCCCTGCCCTTTGCGAATGATCCTGCGCTTGACGCAAGCGCCCGGCGGCGCTTTCTGCCCGGAAACCAGACCGCAGACAGGACCATCCCATGGCGCTTTCCCTGACCGAACTCGACCGCCCCGAGGGCTTCGAACGCCTCGTTCTGGCCGAAGATGCCGATGCGGGCCTGCGCGCGCTGATCTGCCTGCATTCGACGGTTCTGGGCCCGGCGGCGGGCGGCTGCCGGATGTGGCCCTATGGCTCGGACGCGGATGCGATCCACGACGTGACGCGGCTGGCCCGCGGGATGACCTACAAGAACGCGATGGCGGGGCTGGATCTGGGTGGTGGCAAGTCGGTCATCATCGGCGATGCGCGCCGCGACAAGACGCCCGCGATGATGCGCGCCTTCGGTCGTGCGGTGCAATCGCTTGGCGGGCGCTACTGGACGGCCGAGGATGTGGGCATCTCGACCGAGGACATGGCCCACGCAGCCGAGGAGACGCGTTTTGCCGTGGGCCTGTCGGGCGCGTCGGGCGATCCGTCGCCCTGGACCGCCGAGGGCGTGTTCCGCTGCCTGAAGGTCGGGGCGGCCCATGTCTTCGGGCTGCACGACCTCCAGGGCTGCAGCGTGCTGGTGCAGGGGCTGGGCCATGTCGGCATGTCGCTGGCCGACAAGCTGCACGGCGCGGGCGCGAAGCTGATCGTGACCGACATCCATGCCGACGCCCTGTCCGAGGCCGAGGCCCGTTTCGGCGCCACCGTCATCGCGCCCGATCAGGTCTTCGACCAGACGATGGACATCTTCGCGCCCTGCGCGCTTGGCGGCGTGCTGGACGCGGACAGCGTGGGTCGCATGCAGGCGCGGCTGGTCTGCGGGGCGGCGAACAACCAGCTGGCGACCGACGACATCGCCGATCTGCTGGTCGAACGCGGCATCACCTATCTGCCCGATTACGTCGTGAACGCGGGCGGCATCATCAGCGTCGCGTCGGAGATCCACGGCAAGCCCGACGGCTGGCGCCTGGAACGCCTGACCGCCATCGCGGGCCGCGTGGACGAGATGCTGACCCGGGCCCGGGCCGAAGGGCAGACCACCACGCGCATCGCCGACCAGATGGTCGAGGCGATGCTGCGCGCCTAACGCGCGTCGGCCAGCACCGCGCGCAGCAGTTCGGGAACGGCATCGTCGCAGACGAAGGCCTCTCCGATGCCGCGGGCCAGGACGAAGCGCAGCTGGCCGTCCACGACCTTCTTGTCCTGCCCCATCAGCGCGATCAGGTCGTCATCGCCCGGCAGATCGCCCGGGATGTCCGACAGGCGCGCGGGCATGCCCATGCGGTGCAGATGCTCCAGCACGCGGCTTGGCGCCTCTTGCGAACACAGCCCCATCCGCGCGGACAGGTCGAAGGCCAGCGCGCAGCCGATGGCCACCCCCTCGCCATGCAGCAGCCGGTCGGAATAGCCGGTGGCCTTTTCCAGCGCGTGACCGAAGGTGTGGCCCAGGTTCAGCAGCGCGCGCTCGCCCTGCTCGGTCTCGTCGCGCGTGACGATCCCCGCCTTCATGCCGACGGAATGCGCGATGGCATGCTGGCGCGCGGTCAGATCGTCCTGCAACAGGGGGGCGTTCACCTCGAGCCATTCGAAGAAGTCCAGATCGCCCAGCAGCCCGTATTTCGCGACCTCGCCGTAACCAGCCAGGAAGTCGCGGGGCCGAAGCGTGTCCAGAACCCCGATATCGGCCAGCACCAGCGACGGCTGGTGGAACGCGCCGACCAGGTTCTTGCCATGGGTCGAATTGATGCCGGTCTTGCCGCCGACGCTGCTGTCCACCTGCGCCAGAAGCGTGGTCGGGATCTGCACGAAGCGGACGCCCCGCCGCAGGATGGATGCCGCAAAGCCCACCAGGTCACCGATGACCCCGCCGCCAAGCGCGATCACCACGTCGCGGCGTTCGACCTTCTGTTCCAGCAGCCAATCCGCGCAGCGCGTCAGATGCGGCCAGCTCTTGGTGCCCTCGCCCGCGGGCAGGGCCAGCGACACGCTGTCGATGCCTGCCGCATCCAGCGCGTCGGTCAGGCGGCCCAGATGCAGGGGGGCGACGGTCTCGTCGGTGACGATGGCCACGCGGGGGCGTGCCAGAAGCGGCGCGATGCGGGCACCGGCATCCGCGATCAGCCCCTCGCCGATGACCACGTCATAGGCGCGGTCGCCAAGGGGCACATGGACGGTGACGGGCTGGGGCATGATCAATCCTCGAACAGGGTGGCATCGGCTTCGCGCAACGCGGCCGACAGGCGGGTGGCGGTGGCATCGATGCTGTCGCCGCCCTGCGAATGAAAGCGCAGATCGGCCTGCGCATAGACGGGCCTGCGTTCGGCCAGAAGGCCCAGAAGCGTGCCCTTCGGGTCGGCCGTCTGCAGCAGCGGACGCGTCGGGCGCTGCCGCACGCGGTTCCACAGCACCTCGGGGTCGCAATCCAGCCAGACCGAGAAGCCGCTGCGCGCGACGATCGCCCGGTTCTCGGGGCGCATCCAGGCGCCGCCGCCGGTCGAGACGATGCCCGCGGGCCTTGCCAGCAGGCGGCCCAGAACCTCGGTTTCGCGGGCACGGAAGAAATCCTCTCCGTCGCGGGCGAATATTTCCGAGATGGACATGGCGGCCGCGGCCTCGATCTCGGCGTCGGAATCGGTGAAGGGCACGCGCAGGCGCCGGGCCAGTTCGGTCCCGATGGCGGTCTTGCCCGCCCCCATCATGCCGATCAGCACGATATGCCGCTGAAGTCGCTTCATCGCCGACGCCTTTCTTGACCGGGCCACTGAATGACGTGATCTTTCGGAAATTGCCATATATATTCGGCGCGGGTCGGCAACAGACCGACCATTCACGATACGATTCCCGGCGCGAGCAAAGGCGATTTCAATGCGGAAACTGAAGATTCTGGTGGTGCTGATTCTGGCTGCTCTGGCGGGGCTGGCCGGGTATGCCTATTTCGGCGACATGGCCCCCACCCGCAGCGAAGTGCGCATGCCGCTGGCACTGGACGGGGACACGGCCGAGGGTGAGTGATCGCAGACCCGCATTGCGCAGAGGCCTGGCCGCGGCGATCCTGCTGACGGCCCTGCCCCTGCAGGCCGGCGCGCAGGATCAGCCGCTATCGGCCAGCGACTGGCTGTCGGGCAGCGTGCGCGGCCCCGTGCGCGAAAGCTCGGCCTGGCGTCCGGGCGATGCGCGACCCCCGGTCCGCAAGGGCCCGCGACCCAGCCCCGTCGCCGAAAGCGGCACGGTCGGCGCGGTATCGGTCACCCGGCTGGATCACGGCAATCCCGACGCGACCGGCACCCAGAGCCCGCGCCGCGCGGGCCTGCCCTTCGATCTGTGGTCCGGCAGCGATTCCGCGACCCTGGCCCGGATGGTTCTGGAAACCCCCGCACGCCTGCAATCCATGCAGGGGCTGCTGTCGCGCGTGCTGACGGCGCAGCTGGCCGCCCCCGACCAACCGGCGGACGACGCGCAGGGGCAGCTGTTCCTGGCCCGTGCCGACCGGCTGCTGGACATGGGCGCGCTGGACGATGCGCAGGGCCTTCTGCTGGCCGCAGGACCCGGAGAGCCCGAGATCTTTCGCCGCATGTTCGACATCGCCCTGCTGGAGGGCGACGAAAGCCGCGCCTGCGCGATCATGAACGGCACCCCGGGCATCGCCCCCAGCTTCGCGGCGCGGATCTTCTGTCTTGCGCAGACCGGCGACTGGTCCGCCGCCGCCGTCAGCCTGCACGGCGCCGAGATGCTGGGCCTGATCGAGGAACGAGAGGCGGTGCTGCTGACGCATTTCCTCGACGATGCCTATGTGGACAGCCCCGACACGCTGGCCCCGCCGCAGAACCTGTCGCCGCTGGAGTTTCGGATCTTCGAGGCGATCGGCCAGCCATTGCCCACGACGCCCCTGCCCGTGGCCTTCGCGCAATCGGACCTGCGCCTGAACAGCGGTTTCAAGGCCCGGCTGGAGGCCGCCGAACGGCTGGCGCGCGCCGGTGCGCTGTCGCCCGCGCGCCTGCGCCATATCTATGGCGAACAGCCGCCCGCGGCCTCGGGCGGGGTCTGGGACCGGGCCGAGGCGCTGGCCGATCTGGACGCCGCGCTGGCTGCGGGCGATCACGGGGCGGCGCTGATCCGCTGCGCCGAGGTGTTCCGCGCCGCGGGCATGGCCGACATCCTTGCCGGCATGATCGCGGCGGATCTGCCCGAACCGCCCGCCCATGCCATGGACGAGGCATCCGAGACCGCGCGCCTGCTGCGCCAGTGGCAGGGCCTGTCCGAGGCACCGCTGCCCGCCCCGCCCGCCGATCTGACCGCCCAGATCCCGCCCGCCCCAGCCGCACGCAAGGGCGAGGAGCTGCTGACCGCGATGGCCGATATCGACGCCGCGATCGAAGGCGACATGGCCCGCGCGGCCAAGGGCATCGCGATGCTGATCGCGCTTGGCCTGCCCGAGGATGCCGCCCGCGCAAGGCGTCAGATCATCCTGCTGGACAGTATCGGGACGGAACGACCATGAGCCGGGATTACTCTGCCATATCGTCATTCCTGGATGCCCAGGCGGCCGAGGCCGGGGCTGCGCGGAACACGCTGCTGGCCTATGGCCGCGACCTTCGCGACTTTGCCGACTGGCTGAACCGTCGCGGTCGTTCGCTGTCCGACCTGACCCGCGACATCATCGAGGATTACCTGACCCATTGCGATGCGCAGGGCCTGTCGCGGGCCACGCGCGCAAGGCGGCTGTCCTCGATCCGGCAGTTCACCCGCTTCGCATTGGAGGAAGGCTGGCGCGAGGACGATCCCGCCATCCGCATCAGCGGCCCGCGCCGCGCCCGCAGCCTGCCCAAGACCCTGACCAAGGACGAGATCGCGGCCCTGCTCGAGGCCGCGCCGACGATCGCGCGCAACCCGGCCGATGCCGTTCGCAACACCTGCCTGCTGGAGCTGCTCTATTCCACCGGGATGCGCGTCAGCGAACTGGTGGGCCTGCCGGTGCAAGGCTGCCGCGGCAACCCCGAGGTCCTGGTCATCCGGGGCAAGGGCAACAAGGATCGCCTGCTTCCCCTGGGCGGTCCGGCCCGCCGGGCGCTGGCCGACTGGCTGGAACGGCGCGACAACGCCCCCGAGAAATCGCCCCTGGGGCGGCTGGTCGCGGGGCCGGCCGGGCGCTGGCTGTTCCCGGCCGCCGGGGCCGAGGGGCATATCCCGCGCCAGAGCTTCGGGCGCATGCTGAACCAGATCGCGGTCGCGGCGGGGATCGACCCTGCCCGCGTCACGCCCCATGTGCTGCGCCACGCCTTCGCCACGCATCTGCTGGAGGGCGGCGCCGATCTGCGCAGCATCCAGATGCTGCTGGGCCATGCCGATCTGGGCACGACCGAGATCTATACCCATGTGATGGACGAACGCATGAAGGACCTCGTGCTGAACCACCACCCGCTGGCCCGCGTTGGCGGGCCTGACCCCGACTACTAACCCTCTCTCAGATGAACGGACCCCATGGACGACCCTTCGAGTAGTTTCGACGCCGCGATCTGGATCACCGGCGCAGCCATCGTGATCCTTCTGGCCATGTCTGCCTTCTTCTCCGGTTCGGAGACGGCGCTTACCGCCTCCAGCCGCGCGAAGCTGAGGGCGAAGGCCGACAAGGGCGATGGTGGCGCGGCGGCGGCACTGGCCCTGTCCGAGGACAGCGAACGCCTGATCGGCGCGATCCTTCTGGGCAACAACGTCGTCAACATCCTGTCCGCCAGCCTTGCGACGGCGCTGTTCACGCGGCTTCTGGGCAGCAGCGGCGTCGCCATCGCGACATTGGTGATGACCATCCTGGTGCTGATCTTCTCCGAGGTGATGCCCAAGAGCTATGCCATCTCGGCCCCCGAGAAGGTCGCAAGCCTCGTCGCCCGCCCGATCCGGGTCCTGACCATCCTGCTGTCGCCCATCGTGACCGTCGTGCGCGCCATCGTCCGCGGCATCCTGCGCATCTTCGGGCTGCGCACCGATCCCGGCACGCACATGTTCTCGATCGAGGAGGAGATCGCGGGTGCGCTCTCCATCGGCCATGCCCAGGGCTCGGTCCACAAGGAGGATCGCGACCGCCTGCTGGGCGCGCTGGATCTGGGCAACCGCACCGTCGAGGAGATCATGCGCCATCGCAGCGAGATCCAGATGATCGACGCCGAAATGCCCCCCGAGAAGATCCTGGATACCGTGCTGGCCAGCCCCCATACCCGCCTGCCCGTCTTCCGCGACGAACGCGAGAACATCGTGGGCGTCGTCCATGCCAAGGACCTGCTGCGCGCCGTGAACCGGGCCATGCGCGAGGCGGGCGACAGCACCGCCGCGCAGCGCTTCGACATCATGTCGGTCGCGATGCCGCCCTATTTCGTGCCGGAAACCAGCGCGCTGGACGAACAGATGCGCGAATTCCTGAAGCGCCGGACGCATTTCGCACTGGTCGTGGACGAATATGGCAGCCTGCGCGGCCTGCTGACGCTGGAGGACATCCTGGAGGAGATCGTGGGCGAGATCGCCGACGAACACGACACCGAGGCCGACCAGACGCTGAAGCCCAATGCGCAGGGCGATTACCTGGTCGACGGGGGCATGACGATCCGCGACCTCAACCGTCAGCTGGACTGGACCCTGCCCGACGACGAGGCCAATACCGTCGCGGGCCTGGTGATCCACATGGCGCAGTCCATCCCCGAACAGGGGCAGGTCTTCAGCTTCCACGGCTATCGCTTCGAGGTGGTGACCCGGCGCGAGAACCGCATCACCCGCCTGCGTGTCCGCCCGCTGGCACCGACCCGTCCCCAGGACGAGTGACAAGTTATTCGGCGCGCCGCTTGCAACGGCGGGCCGTGACGCCTAACAAATCCGCAAACACATCTGCTGCAAGGATCGCCAATGGATATCGCCGCACGCCGCTCTGCCAACCCCGACCACTGGAAACTGGCCAGCGCGATCCGCGTGCTGTCCATGGACGCCGTCGAGGCCGCGAATTCCGGCCACCCCGGCATGCCGATGGGCATGGCCGATGTCGCGACCGTCCTGTTCCGCAACCACCTGAAATTCGACGCGCGTGCGCCGCACTGGTTCGACCGCGACCGCTTCATCCTGTCGGCGGGCCACGGCTCGATGCTGATCTATTCGCTGCTGCACCTGACCGGCTACGAACAGATGACGCTGGACCAGATCCGCAACTTCCGCCAGCTGGACGCGATCACCGCGGGCCACCCGGAATACGAGCATGTCGAGGGCGTCGAGACGACGACCGGTCCCTTGGGCCAGGGCATCGCCACCTCGGTCGGTTTCGCCATCGCCGAGGAAGCCATGCGCGCCGAATACGGCGAGGGTCTGTGCGATCACCGCACCTGGGTCATCGCCGGCGACGGCTGCCTGATGGAGGGCATCAGCCAAGAGGCCATCGCCATGGCCGGCGCCCAGCAGCTGGGTCGCCTGATCGTGCTGTGGGACAATAACGACATCACCATCGACGGCCGCGTCAGCCTGTCGGACAAGACCGACCAGCATGCGCGCTTTGCCGCCTCGGGCTGGCGCGTGCTGTCCTGCGACGGTCACGACCCCGCCGATATCGACCGCGCCCTGACCGAGGCCGCCAACAGCGACGGCCGCCCGACCATGGTCGACTGCAAGACGATCATCGGCTTCGGCGCGCCGAACAAGGCCGACACGAACAAGGCCCACGGCTCGCCCCTGGGCAAGGACGAGATCGCGGCCACGCGCGAGGCTTACGGCTGGACGGACGAACCCTTCGCCATCCCCGACGAGATCATGACCGCATGGCGCGAGATCGGCACCCGCGGTGCCGCCGCCCATGACGAATGGCGTGCCCGCGTCGATGCGCTGTCGACCGATCACCGCGACGAGTTCAGCCGCCGCATCGGCAATGGCGTGAACCCCAAGCTGGACACGCTGATCGACGAGTTCAAGTCGAAGACCCGCGACGAGAAGCCGAAGGTCGCGACCCGCAAGGCGTCCGAGAACGTGCTGGCCGCGCTGAACCCCAGCATGCCCGAGAATTTCGGCGGCTCGGCCGACCTGACCGGGTCGAACAACACCAAGACCGGCGAGATGGGCGTGTTCAACGCCGAGGATCGCATGGGCCGCTACATGCATTACGGCATCCGCGAACACGGCATGGCCGCCGCGATGAACGGCATCTGGCTGCATGGCGGCTTCCGCCCCTATGGCGGCACGTTCCTGACCTTCACCGACTATGCGCGCGGGTCGATGCGCCTGTCGGCGCTGATGGGGCTGCCGGTCGTCTATGTCATGACCCATGACAGCATCGGCCTTGGCGAAGACGGCCCGACCCACCAGCCGGTCGAGCATCTGGCCATCTGCCGTGCGACGCCGAACACGCTGACCTTCCGCCCCGCCGACCAGATCGAGACCGCCGAGGCCTGGCAGATCGCCCTGTCGCATGACAGCGCGCCTTCGGTGCTGGCCCTGTCGCGTCAGAACCTGCCGCTGCTGCGCGAGGATATCCGCCAGAACCTGACCGCCAAGGGTGCCTATGTCCTGCGCGAGGCCAGCGACACGCCCAAGGTCGTGCTGATGGCCACCGGCTCCGAGGTCGAACTGGCCGTGACCGCGCGCGACGCGCTGGAGGCCGACAGCATCCCGACCCGCGTCGTCTCGGTCCCCTCGATGGAGCTGTTCCGCGCCCAGCCCGCCGCCTATCGCGAAGAGGTCCTGCCTGCGGGCACCGTCCGCATCGCGATCGAGGCCGCCGTGCGTCAGCCTTGGGACTGGCTGCTGCTGGGCGAGCGTGGAACCGAGGCGAAATCGGACTTCATCGGCATGACCGGCTTTGGCGCATCGGGTCCGGCACCCGAGCTGTACAAGCATTTCGGGATCACCGCCGAGGCTGCGGTCGAACGCGCCAAGGCGCTTCTGTGATCCCAGTGCGATCGGGACCGTCGGGGCGTTCGCGCCCCGGCAGCCCCCTGCCCGCATGAGAGTGCTTGCACGCGGCTTCGCCCTGATGGGCCGCGACGGGGGGCGTTTCCGTCCCCGGTCGGAACAGGCCATGGGGATCGCCCTGATCCTGGGTGCGATCCTTGGCTTCACGCTGATGGATGCGACGGCAAAATACCTGACGCAGACCTATCACCCGATGCAGGTCATCTGGTGGCGCTTTACCGGCAACCTTCTGATCCTGCTGGCGATATTCCGCGGCGGCGTCCTGCCTGCCATGCGCAGCAGGCATCCTTCGATGCAATTCGCGCGCGCGCTGACCCAGATGGGGTCGGTCGGGCTGTTCTTCACCGCGATCCAGTATATCGGGCTGGCCGAGGCCACGGCGATCATGGATCTGAACCCGGTGCTGATCACACTGGGCGCCGCGCTGTTCCTTGGCGAAAAGGTCGGGCCGCGCAGGATCGCGGGCATCGTCGCTGCATTGATCGGCGCGATGATCATCATCCGTCCCGGTGCGGGGGTGTTCCAGCCCGCGGCGCTGCTGCCGCTGGCGGGGGCCTTCACCTTTGCCGCAGGTGCGCTTCTGACGCGGATGACCCGCGCGGATACGCCCACCACCTCGGTCATGTGGTCGGCGGTGATCGGCACGATCCTGTTCAGCGCGATCCTGCCTTTCGTCTGGGAACCCGTCGCGCCGTCGGATTTCTGGGCCTTCGGGCTGCTGGCGATCTTCGGCACCGCAAGCCAGTACCTGCTTGTCCGCGCCTTCAGCACCGCCGAGGCGGGCGTGCTGGCCCCCTTCGGTTATACCGGGCTGATCTGGGCGGGCGTCTGGGGTTGGATGTTCTTCGGGCAGATCCCCGATCTCTGGACCATCGGGGGGGCTGCGATTATCGTGATCGCCGGACTTTACGTTTGGTCGCGCGAGGCGCGTGCCGCAAGGAAGGGCTGATGCGCGAAGACGGACCGACGCTGATCGACAGGCTGGCCAACCGGGTGTTCCTGACGGTGGTCGGCGCCACGGGGCTTCTGCCCTACGAGAAACGCATCCCGGTGACGGGGTGGATATTCTCGCGCGTGATCGCCCCGGTCGCGGGCTGGCGGCGGCGGATCAGGGACAACCTGTCCCTGGCCCGGCCCGACCTGTCCGAACCCGAGATCGAGGAGATCGTCCGGGCCGTGCCCGACAATGCGGGCCGATCCATCGCCGAGATATATTCGGGCGACGAGTTCACCGCCCGCATTCACGACGCCGACCCGCTGGAAGGCCCGGGCCTGCCCGCCCTTCTTGCCGCGCAAGAGGAAAACCGCCCGGTCATTCTGGCCTGCGCGCATTTCGGCAATTACGATGCCATGCGCGCGGCGCTGGCCGGTCGCGGCTATCCCGTCGGCGCGTTGTTCCGTCCGATGAACAACGAAGCGTTCAACATGCATTACGTCCCGGCGATCAAGGCGATCTCCGAGCCGCTCTTTCCGCGCGGTCGGGCCGGGCTGGCGGCGATGCTGCGCTTTCTGCGCGGTGGCGGGTGGCTTGCCCTGGGCTTCGATCAGCATGACGGCAGCGGTGCCGAGCTGCGCTTCTTCGATCTGCCGACCAAGACCGTGCTGACCCCGGCCGAGCTTGCAAACCGCTATGACGCGCTGCTGGTCCCGATCGCGGGCATCCGGCAGCCCGACGGCATCGGGTTTCGCGTCCATGTCGGCGCCCCGATCGCCAAGGACGAGCCCCGCGTGATGATGCAGGCGCTGAACGACGATCTGGAACAGCTGGTGCGGCGGCACATGGGCCAGTGGTTCTGGATCCATCGACGCTGGAAGTGATCGCAGCGACCAAATGAAAAGGCCCGGACGGATCGCCCGGGCCTTTCTTGTGGCAATGACCTGAAATCAGACCGCGCGGGCGATGTCCGCGGTCTCGGCCCCTTCGCGACGCGCGCGAAGCTCCTCGGCCACCAGGAAGGCCAGCTCCAGCGACTGGCTGGCATTCAGGCGCGGGTCGCAGGCGGTGTGATACCGATCCGACAGGTTCTCGTCGGTGACGGCACGGACGCCGCCGGTGCATTCGGTCACGTCCTGGCCCGTCATCTCGAAATGGACGCCGCCCGGGATCGTGCCTTCCGCCGCGTGGACGCCGAAGAACTCGCGAACCTCGCGCAGGATCGAATCGAAGGCCCGCGTCTTGTAGCCGGTCGAGGACTTGATGACGTTGCCGTGCATCGGGTCGCAGGACCAGACGACATTCGCGCCCTCTTCCTTGACGGCCTTGACCAGGCGCGGCAGGTGATCGCCCACCTGACCGGCACCGAAGCGCGCGATCAGCGTCAGGCGACCGGCCTCGTTTTCCGGGTTCAGCTTGGCCATCAGCACCTTCAGATCCTCGGCCGAGGTCGAGGGGCCGCATTTCAGGCCGATCGGGTTCTGCACGCCGCGCGCGAATTCGACATGCGCGCCGTCGGGCTGACGGGTGCGATCGCCGATCCAGATCATGTGGCCCGACCCCGCGACCGGCATTCCGGTCGTGGTGTCGATGCGGGCCAGCGCCTCTTCGTATTCCAGCAGCAGCGCCTCGTGGCTGGTGTAGAAATCGACCTTGGACAGCTGATGCGCGGTGTCCGAATTCACGCCGGCGGCCTGCATGAAGGCCATCGCGTCGCTGATCCGGCCCGCGATGTCGCGATACTTCGCGGCCTCGGGGCCGCCCACGAAATCGGCGATCCAGCTTTGGACGCGGTGCATGTCGGCGAACCCGCCGGTCGAGAATGCCCGGAGCAGATTGAGCGACGCGGCCGCCTGGGTATAGGCCGACAGCATCCGCTGCGGATCGGGGATGCGGGCCTCGGGGGTGAAGTCGAAGCCGTTGATGATGTCACCGCGATAGCTGGGCAGCTCGACCCCGTTCACGGTTTCGGTCGCCGCGCTGCGCGGCTTGGCGAACTGGCCCGCCATGCGGCCGACCTTGACGACGGGCATCTGCGCGCCCCAGGTCAGCACGACCGCCATCTGCAGGATCACCTTGAAGGTGTCGCGGATGTTGTCGGCGCTGAATTCCTGGAAGCTTTCGGCGCAATCGCCGCCCTGCAGCAGGAAGCCGCGACCCGCGCCCACTTCGGCCAGTTGCGCCTTCAGGCGGCGTGCCTCGCCCGCGAAGACCAGCGGCGGCAGGCGGCGCAGCTGCGATTCGACCGCCGACAGCGCGTCGGCATTCGTATAATCCGGCATCTGGACGCGGGGATAGGCGCGCCAGCCGGCCTTGTCCCAGGTTTGGGTGGCGACGGGTTTGCGATTATCCTGCGTCATCTTGATACGCTCCTTGGAAAAAATGGTCGGATCGATATAGCCGCGAATGCCACTCAGGGAAAGTCTTTGCTGACCTTGCGGGCAAGGTTTCGGCCCGGGTCCGGCCATGGACGGAAATTCTTGCGGGGGCAGTCAAAGGCTGATTGGCTGCCTGATACACGTTCAGCCCGGACCACCCATGCATATCACGCCCCCCCGCCGCTTCACCTTCCTGCTGCTCGACCGGTTCACGATGCTGCCCTTCACCGCCGCGATCGAGCCCCTGCGCCTGGCGAACCGTCAGGCGGGGCAGCAGCTCTATTCGTGGCGGCTGGTCGGGCCGAACGGCGACCGGGCGGTCTGTTCCAACGGTACCGCCGTGGCGCTGGATGGCGGGCTGACCATGGACGGCCCCACCCCCGGCCGGGACGAGGTCGTGCTGATCTGCGGCGGAACCGAAATCGCGCGCGAGGCGACGCGCCCCGTGCTGTCATGGCTGCGCCGGATGGCCCGAGGGGGCGCACAGCTGGGCGCGTTGTGCACCGGGTCGTGGGTTCTGGCCGAGGCGGGGCTGCTGGACGGTCGCAAGGCCACGATCCACTGGGAAAACCACGACGGCTTTGCCGAGGCCTTTCCGCAGGTCGATCTGTTCCGCAGCGTCTTCGTCCATGACGGCAACCGCCTGACGGCGGCGGGCGGGACATCGGCGATCGACCTGATGCTGCATCTGATCGCCGAGGCGCATGGGGACGCGCTGGCCGCCGATGTCGCCGACCAGATGCTGCACACCGCCATCCGCACCGATCAGGATCGCCAGCGCCTGTCGATCCCCACGCGGATCGGGGTGCGCCATCCGCGCCTTGCCGCCGTCATCGCGCGGATGGAGGCGAACCTGGAAGAACCGATCAGCCCGGCCCAGCTGGCAACCGATGCGGGCATGTCCACGCGCCAGCTCGAACGGCTGTTCCGCCGTTACCTGAACCGCAGCCCGAAACGGTACTACATGGAGACGCGACTGGCGCGGGCGCGCAACCTGCTGATGCAGACCGAGCTGTCGATCATCGAGATCGCGCTGGCTTCGGGATTCTCCAGTCCGTCGCATTTCTCCAAATGCTACCGCGCGCAATATGGCAGCACCCCTTACCGCGAGCGCGGTGTCTCTGCGCCGCTGCCCCAGCCTGCTTAACGCCCCATTAACCTGCCTTACCCTATCGTTTTGCGCGGACCGCGCGCTCGGGCGCACGGAGGGGGAATGGGCAGGGATGGACGGGCGGGTTGGAATACAAGATCACGATACTGACGATGCCGACCGCCATCCGGACCAACGGCGCAAGCTATGCCCCCTGGAGCGGGTCCTACGCCTCGATCGAAATGACCGGCGCAACCACGCAAGTCATCGGGATCGAGGACGATGATTCGAGCTTCGAGCATCCCTATTACTCGCCCGCGGAAAATCAGCAGACGCTGACCCATGACGTCACGCTGACACACGGAACCGCGCAGACGGTGCTTCCGGCCGGGACGGGTATCATCGCGACCTCTGGCGGGTTCATCACCGGCCCCGACGGCGAACGGTTCGTGACCATGTTTCCCGTGCGGGACAACGACGCCTTCGGGCAGGAGGTCGGTCAGCGATACTCGGTGATCCTCATCCCCGTTCCCGCGGCAGACGGGTCGCTGCCGGTCTTCGAACTTGGGAACAGTTATCGCTTCTCCGGCAATCGGACGATCGGCACGTCCAATCCCAGCACGCTGATCTATGGGCTGGCGACGCCCTTGTGCTTTGCGGAAGGAACGCTGATCGCGACCGATGCGGGGCCATGTCCGGTTCAGGATCTGCGCCCCGGCGACCGGCTGTGGACGCTGGATGCAGGGTATCAACGGCTGAAATGGCGCGGAATGCAGATCCTCGGGCCGTCGGATCTGGACCTTGCCCCGCAGCGGCGCCCGATCAGGGTCGCGGCCGGTGCGCTTGGTTGCGGTCAGCCCGCCCGGGATCTGGTCCTGTCGCCGCAACATCGGGTCCTGATCCGGTCGGCCGTCGCCAAACGCATGGGCGGATCGGCCGAGATGCTGGTCGCGATCAGGCACCTGGTCGGAATGCCGGGGATCGAGGTCATGCGGCGGGCCCGTTCGGTCATCTATTGGCACCTGCTGCTGCGCGACCATCACATCCTCGATGCCGAAGGTGCCCTGGCCGAGAGCCTGCTGCCCGGCCCCGAGGCGATGCGCAGCCTGGCCCCCGCAGCCCGGGCCCAGATCATGTCGCTGATTGCGGGCAGGCAGATCGAACCCGCCCGCCCCATCCTGCGCGGACAGCAGGCGCGCGGTCTGCAGCGGCGTCACGCCAAGAACGCCAAGCCGCTGGTCGCCCCGGATCAGAGCCCGACGAGGGCGCGCGCGAATTCATCCGCGTCGAAGGCATCCAGATCGTCGATCTGTTCGCCCACCCCGATGGCGTGAATGGGCAGGCCGAAGCGGTCGGCCAGCGACACGAGCACACCACCGCGCGCGGTCCCGTCCAGCTTGGTCATCACGAGGCCCGACACGTCGGCCAGCTTCTGGAACGTGTCGACCTGGTTCAGCGCGTTCTGGCCCGTGGTCGCATCCAGCACCAGAAGGGTGTTGTGCGGGGCCTCGGGGTCCTTCTTGCGGATGACGCGAACGATCTTGGCCAGCTCCTCCATCAGGTCCTGGCGGTTCTGCAGGCGTCCGGCAGTGTCGATCATCAGCAGATCGGCGCCATCGGCCTCGGCCTTGACCATGGCGTCCCAGGCAAGGCTGGCGGGATCGCTGCCATGAGGCGCGACCATGACGGGCACGCCCGCGCGGTCGCCCCAGACCTGCAGCTGTTCGACCGCAGCCGCGCGGAAGGTGTCGCCCGCCGCGATCACGACGGATTTGCCCGCCGCGCGGAACTGGCTGGCCAGCTTGCCGATGGTGGTGGTCTTGCCCGCGCCGTTGACGCCCACGACCAGCACGACCTGCGGCTTCTTGGCATAGAGCGGCAGCGGACGCGCAACGGGGGCCATGATGCGCCCGATCTCGGTCGCCAGAAGCTCCTTCAGCTCGGTCGCGGAAACGCGGCGGCCCATGCGCCCTTCGGCGATGTTGGCGGTGACGCGCAGCGCCGTCTCGACGCCCAGATCGGCCTGGACCAGCATGTCCTCGAGATCCTCGAGCATGTCGTCATCCAGCGCCCGGCGCGGTTCCTCGACCTTGCCGCCGCCGAACAGGCGACCGACGATGCCCGCCGTCGCGGGCTTGGCGATCTGTGGCTTGTCCGCTTCCGGTTCGGGGACGGGAACCTCGGGGGCGGGTGCTTCGGGAATGGACGCCTCGGGCGCCGCATCCTCGGACACGATCCCGTCCAGCCCCTCTCCGATCTTCGAGGAAGAGCGCGTCAGCCGCTCGCGCAGTTTCGTGAAGAACGCCATGGAAGAACCCCGCTTGTATCGGGTTCAGACCTAGCTGCTCGGTCCGCAAAGGAAAAGGGGGGCCATGGCCCCCCTTCGCGTTCTCAGCCCCGCATCTGGCGGATCAGGCCCGCCAGCGCCTCGGTCGAGGCGTCATGGCCGGGGGCGTCTTCGCCCTTCAGCAGCGGCTCGACCTTCAGTGCCAGCTCCTTGCCCAGCTCGACCCCCCACTGGTCGAAGCTGTTGATGCCCAGGATCACGCCTTCCACGAACACCCGATGTTCATAGAGCGCGACGATCTGGCCAAGCGCATAGGGCGTCAGCTTGTCGATCAGCAGCGTGGTCGAGGGCCGGTTGCCCGGGAAGACGCGGTGACGCGCCTGGCGTTCCAGCTCGTCGCCGGTCAGGCCCTTGGCCTCCATCAGGGCGCGCGCCTCGTCCAGCGAGCGCCCGCGCATCAGCGCCTCGGACTGCGCAAGACAGTTCGCGGCCAGCAGGATGTGGTGATGGGCCAGATCGGGCTCGTGGCCGTTCGCGGCCAGGATGAATTCGGCCGGGACGGGCATCGTGCCCTGGTGGATCAGCTGATAGAAGGCGTGCTGACCGTTCGTGCCGGGTTCGCCCCAGACGACGGGGCCGGACACCACGGGCAGGTCGCTGCCGTCCATCGCCACGCGCTTGCCGTTCGATTCCATCTCCAGCTGCTGCAGA
The DNA here is from genome assembly GCF_018860625.1 of Paracoccus sp. C2R09. Lineage (GTDB taxonomy): Bacteria > Pseudomonadota > Alphaproteobacteria > Rhodobacterales > Rhodobacteraceae > Paracoccus. Next base: position 163,239 of record NZ_JAHKQB010000029.1, on the reverse strand, counting down.
TAGGCGGGCAGACGGATCAGGCGGTTGTCATAGGGCAGCACCGCGCGGGTCGGATAGCCGCAGATCTGGTGATGCCAGATCCCGGTCAGGGCCAGCAGCACGGGCAGGTTCTGCGCCAGCGGTGCGCTGCGGAAATGCGCGTCCATCGCCGCGGCACCCGCCAGGAAGCGATCGAAATCCTCGGGCCCCACGGCCAGCATGACCGACAGACCGATCGGACCCCAGACCGAGTATCGCCCGCCGACCCAGTCCTCGAAGCCGAAGACGCGGGATCCGTCGATGCCGAAATCGGCGGTCTTGTCCACGGCCGAGGACAGCGCCGCGAATTGCGCGGCAGGCTCGGACACTTTCGCCGCCATCCAATCGCGCGCGGTGCGGGCATTGGTCATCGTCTCGATGGTGGTGAAGGTCTTGGAGGCGACGATCACCAGCGTCGTTTCCGGGTTCAGACCCTTCAGCGTGTCCGCGATATCCGCACCGTCCACGTTGCTGACGAAATGCGTGCGCGGCCCGTCATGGTAGGGTGCAAGCGCCAGCACCGCCATGAACGGCCCAAGGTCCGACCCGCCGATGCCGATATTGACGACATCCGTGATCTTGCCGCCCTGCCCGGTGAATGCGCCCGAACGCACGTCATCGGCAAAGGCCTTCATGCGGGCGTGGGTTTCACGCACCTCGGGCATCACGTCGCGGCCATCGACCGTGACGCTGGCATCCAGATTGCGCAGGGCGGTGTGCAGGACCGCGCGGCCCTCGGTCTCGTTGATCTTCTCGCCGGTGAACATGGCTTCGCGCCGCGCCTCGACCTGCGCGTCGCGCGCAAGGTCCAGCAGCATCTTGCGGGCGCCGGCATCGATCATGGTCTTCGAATAGTCGAAGACCAGCCCGTCGGCCTGCGCGGTGAATTCCTGCGCACGATCCGCGTCGAACAGCGATTCGATCCGCGCGTCGCCCTGGGCTGCGCGGTAATCCTTGAGGCGGTTCCAGAAATCGGTCATCTCGGCTTTCCTTATTCGGCCCAGTGCACGGTCGCGGCATCGAGGAAGGCGCGGATCGGCGCCTCGATCGGGTCGAGCTTCATCGCGCGTTCCAGCGCCTCGCGCTTTTCCGGGCCCATGATCAGCACATGCGTGTTCAGCGCGTCGGCCAGGACCGGGCGCGTCAGGGTGATGCGCGGCTCTTCGGCGCCATCGGCGCGGATCGGCATCAGCATGGGGGCATCGGAGGCCATCGCGGCCTTCAGGTGATCGGCCCCCGGGAACAGGCTGGCCGTGTGCATGTCGTTGCCCATGCCCAGCAGCAGCACCGTCAGCGGCAGCGCCGGCGCGATCCGTTCGGCCAGCCCTTCGGTCGCCTGATCGGGGGTTTCGTCGCCGGTGAACAGGTCGATGTAATTGGCGGCCTCGGCCTTGTCCTTCAGCAGGTGGCGATGCAGCAGCCGGGTGTTCGACCGCTTGTGCGTGCCGTCCACCCAACGCTCGTCGCCCAGAAGGACGGTGACGCGGTTCCATTCCAGCTGGGCACCCGACAGCGTCTCGAAGACCGGCGCGGGCGAAGTGCCCCCCGGAACGCAGAGCGTCGCGCCCGGATTGCCACGCAGATGCTGCGCCAGCTGCGATCCGATGCGATCGGCCAGCGACAGCGCCAGCATCTCGCGGTCGGGATATTCCTTGAATTCCATCGCCATCAGCGGATCTCCCTCCAGCGGCGGTTGTCGCGGTGCATCAGGCGCAGGGCCTCGTCGGGCCCCGAGGAACCGGGATCATAAGGCTCGGGGCGGCGCTTGCTGTCCTCCCAGGCCTGGATGATCGGGTCGGTCCATGCCCATGCGGCCTCGACCTCGTCGCCGCGCATGAACAAGGTCTGGTTGCCGCGGATCACGTCCATGATCAGACGCTCATAGGCGTCGGGCATGTCGCGCCCGTCCGGCCCCAGGGCATCCGCGAAGGACATGTCCAGCGGCACCTGCACCAGACGCATGCCGCCCGGTCCCGGTTCCTTGATCATGACCTTCATGTTCATGCCCTCGTTGGGCTGAAGGCGGATCACCAGCTCGTTGGCCTTGGGATGGCCGCTATCGTCGAAGATCGAATGCGGCGGCTCCTTGAAGGTGATCGCGATCTCGCTGGTGCGGGCGCGCAGCTTCTTGCCGGTGCGCAGGTAGAAGGGCGTCCCCTGCCAGCGCCAGTTCGAGATGCGGACCTTCATCGCGACATAGCTTTCGGTCGAGGAATTCGGATCCTCGGCATCCTCGAGATAGCTGGGCGCTTTGCCGTCGGACTGGTACTGGCCGCGCACGATCTCCTGCGGTTCGACCGGCTCCAGCGCGCGGATCACCTTCAGCTTCTCGTCGCGCACGGCGTCGGGATCGAAGTGATAGGGCGGCTCCATCGCGATCAGGCACAGAAGCTGCATCATGTGGTTCTGGACCATGTCGCGGATCGCGCCGGACTTGTCGTAATAGCTGCCGCGCCCGGTGACACCCACGGTCTCGGCCACGGTGATCTGCACGTGGTCGATGAACTGCGCGTTCCACAGCGGTTCGAACAGCACGTTGGCAAAGCGCACCGCCATCAGGTTCTGGACGGTTTCCTTGCCCAGGTAATGGTCGATCCGGTAGATCTGCTGTTCCGAGAAATGCTGCGCCAGCGTCGCGTTCAGCGCACGCGCGGTCTTCAGATCGCGACCGAAGGGCTTTTCCACCACGATGCGGCTGTCGTCATCCGCGATGCCGTGGCCTGCCAGCCGTTCGGCGATGTCACCGAACAGCGACGGCGCGACCGAGAAGTAGAAGGCATGAACCGCACCCGCGCGCATGCGCGATTTCAGTTCCTTCCAGCCGCCTTCGCCCTTGGCGTCGATGGGGACGTAACCCAGGGTCTGCAGGAATTCCGCCAGGCTGGAATCGTCGGGCTTCACGCCGCCGAATTCGCAGATGGCGGCCTTGGCTTCGGCCCGGAAATCGTCGTCGCCCTGATCGGTTCGGGCTGCGCCGATGATCTGGGCATCGGGCGGGATCTGACCGGCCACGAAACGGCGATAGAGCCCCGGCAGGATCTTCCGATGCGCCAGATCGCCCGTGGCGCCGAAGATCACGAGGTCGAAATCATCGACCGGAATGACGCGCGAGACCATGCTGTCCTCCTTGTGTTTGGCAACCGCAATATCGTTTGTGAGCGGTAACAGCAACGCGAATTAAATCTTCATCAGCTTGGCCAGCCGCGGAAGGCGGCAGCGTTTCAGCAATTCAGCCACACTCATCGCGCCGCCTGCCGCCTCGGCGCGCAAACGGGCGGATTCCACGGCAGACCGCACTGCGGCGGGGTCGGTCGCATGCAGATCCAGCAGGAATGCGTCGGGATGGATCGCCCGCAGCCCCAGCCGTTCCATCAGCGGGCGCGGGAAATCGCGCAGGTTCGCCGTCACGATCAGGGCGGCATCGCCTGCAAGCGCGGCCTCGACCACGTGGCGGTCGGCGGGGTCGGGGAAATCCAGATCGATCGCCGCATCCCCGTCATCGGGTTGGACGGCCTGCGGAAAACGCAGGCACAGCATCGCGATCTCGGCGCCCGCCACTTCGGCGGCGACGGGCCCCAGGCGGATCGCCGCGCGGTGCCATTCGCCCAGGATGCGATCCGACCACATGGGACGATACAGCCCCCCTTCCCCGAGATCGGTCAGGATCTCCCTCAGGATCGTCGGGAACAGGACATTCGCATCTAGGACCGCGCGCATCAGTCCAGCCGGAAGAACAGCGACTTGAGATAGCCCGTCTCGGCCAGCTGCGGCAGCGTGGGGTGATCGGGACCGGCATGGCCGCTGTGGATGAGCTGACCGCGACGCCCGCCGCGCCCGATGCCGCGTGCGCTGACATTGCGGAAGCTTGCCAGATCGACGGCATGGCTGCAGCTGCAAAGCCCGAGGTAACCACCCGGCTTGACCAGCGGCGCGGCCAGCTTGGCGATGCGCTCATAGGCGCGCAGCCCGGCCTCGAGCGCGGGTTTCGAGGGCGCGAAGGCCGGCGGATCGCAGATCACCACGTCGAAGCGGCGGCCATCTTCGGCCAGCTGTTCCAGCATGGCGAACGCATCGCCGCGCAGGACTTCCAGCCGGTCGGCGGCACCCATCGCGTCGGCACCGCCCTTGGCCAGTTCCAGCGCCGGCGCGCTTGCATCGACGCAGGTCGCCCGTTCGGCGCCCGCCGCCAGCATCGCCAGACCGAAGCCGCCAACATGGCTGAACACGTCCAGCACCTCGCCCTGATCGACAAGGCGTTGCGCGAAGGCATGGTTCGGGCGCTGATCGAGGAACAGCCCCGTCTTCTGCCCGCCCATCAGATCGGCCAGATAGGTCGCACCGTTCATCTGCACCGGGATCGGAGCCTCGGGGGTGGTGCCGCGCACGACCTCCATCCGTTCGGGCAGACCCTCCAGCCCGCGTGCGCGTCCCTGCCCGTTCAGGACGACCGTGCCGACGCCCACGATCTCGACCAGGGCATCCGCGATGCGGTCGGCCAGCGCATCGGCCCAGGCGGCGTTGGGCTGCATGACGGCGGCATCGCCGAAGCGGTCGATGACCAGGCCCGGCAGGCCGTCGGCCTCGGCATGGACCAGCCGATAGAACGGCTGATCGTGCATCCGTTCGCGCATGGCCAGGGCCCGTGCGATGCGGCGTTCCAGCCAGGCGGCGTTCACCCGCGCCTCGACATCCAGATCCATCACCCGCGCGACGATCTTGGAATTGGGGTTCACCGTCACCAGCGCCAGCGGCTTGCGCTCGGCATCCTCGAGGATGGCGAAATCGCCCGGTGTGATGCCCTTGGTGCGACGGTCGAGAACGACCTCGTCGGCAAAGACCCAGGGGAAGCCGTGGCGGATCGCCTGCGGCTTGGATTTCGGACGGAGACGGATGACGGGCAGCTCGGACATGGGGGAATTCCTTTCGTGCCTCGATCTGGCATGACGCCCGCCCCCGCACAAGCCGCGATCCCCGCAGGGCGCGTGCAAATTTTCGCAACCCGTGCCCCATGCTTCCGCGTTCCCTTGCTTGGGAACGGTTGAATTGTTAACGCTAACTACATATGATCCGCCCGAAGCCAGAGGGAAGCCACATGACACTTCACGCCAGCATCGAACGCGTCACCGACCGTATCCGCGAACGCTCTCTTGCGTCGCGCGCGGCCTATCTGCAAAAGATCGAGAAGGCGGCGCAGGACGGACCGGCGCGGGCGCATCTGTCCTGCGGCAACCAGGCCCATGCCTATGCGGCGATGTCGGACAAGGACGACATGGCGACCACCCGCAAGCCCAATATCGGGATCATCACCGCCTATAACGACATGCTGTCGGCGCATCAGCCCTATGAGCGTTTCCCCGACATCATCCGTCGTGCAGGCCATGCGGCAGGCGCCACGGTCCAGGTCGCGGGCGGTGTGCCCGCCATGTGCGACGGCGTGACCCAGGGCCGTCCGGGAATGGAGCTGTCGCTGTTCTCGCGCGATGTCATCGCGCTGGCCGCGGGCGTGGGGTTGTCGCATGACTGCTTCGATTCGGCGATGTATCTGGGCGTCTGCGACAAGATCGTGCCGGGGCTGATCATCGCGGCGGCGACCTTCGGGCACATCCCGGCGGTCTTCGTGCCGGCCGGTCCGATGCCCTCGGGGCTGCCCAACGACGAGAAATCGAAGGTCCGCCAGCAATTCGCCGCCGGAGAGATCGGTCGCGACGCGCTGATGGCGGCCGAGATGGCGTCCTATCATTCGGCGGGCACCTGCACCTTCTACGGCACCGCGAACACGAACCAGATGCTGATGGAGTTCATGGGCCTGCACCTGCCGGGGTCCAGCTTCGTCAACCCCAACACCCCCCTGCGCGAGGCACTGACCACGGCGGCCGTGGAACGTGCGGCGGCGATCACCAACCTGGGCAACGAATACATGCCCGCGGGCCAGGTCCTGGACGAACGCGCCTTCGTGAACGGCATGGTCGGCCTGATGGCGACCGGCGGCTCGACCAACCTGGTGCTGCACCTGCCGGCCATGGCACGTGCAGCGGGCGTGATCCTCGACATCGAGGATTTCAACGACATCTCCGAGAGCGTGCCGCTGATGGCGCGGGTCTATCCCAACGGTCTGGCCGACGTGAACCATTTCCACGCAGCCGGGGGCCTGGGCTACATGATCGGGCAGCTGCTGGAAAACGGCCTGCTGCATCCCGACGTGAACACGATCAACGGCACGGGGCTGGACGGATACACCGCCGAGCCCAAGGTCGCCGATGGCCGCGTGAAATGGGAAGCCGGTGCCAAAGACAGCCTGAACGACAAGATCCTGCGCCCCGCGACCGACCCCTTTGCCAAGACTGGCGGCCTGAAGCAGCTGACGGGCAATCTGGGTCGCGGCGTCATCAAGGTCAGCGCCGTCGCCCCCGAGCGGCGCGTGATCGAGGCGAAGGCCCGCGTCTTTGCCGACCAGGAAGAGGTTAAGACCGCCTTCCGCGCCGGTGAATTCACCGAGGACACGATCGTCGTGGTCCGTTTCCAGGGGCCGCGCGCCAACGGCATGCCGGAACTGCATTCGCTGACGCCGGTTCTGGCGGTGCTGCAGGATCGCGGGCTGAAGGTCGCACTGCTGACCGATGGGCGCATGTCGGGCGCATCGGGCAAGGTGCCCGCCGCGATCCATGTTTCCCCCGAGGCGGCGACGGGCGGCCCGCTGGCACGGGTGCAGGATGGCGACGTGATCCGGCTGGATGCCGAGACGGGGCAGATCGATTGCCTGGCCCCCGATTTCGACAGCCGCAGCCCGGTTCAGGCCGACCTGTCCAGCAGCCAGCAGGGCCTGGGCCGAGAGATGTTCGCAGCCTTCCGCGCGGTCGCGGGCGATGCGACCGACGGCGCAGGCGTCGTGGTCTGATCGCGGCGGACAAGCTGTGGAACGGATGGCCCCGCCGCGTGCGGGGCCTTTTCATTGAACGGGGCCGCAGTCAGGTCCGCGGCGGACCGAAGCGTTCGATCATGCGGCTGCGGATCTGGTCGCGCGTCTGGCGATAGGCATTCAGCTTGGCCTCTCGTCCCTCGGCCAATCCCGCCGGGTCCATGATCGGCCAGTATTCGACATCCAGATGGGCATGGCGCGTCATTTCCAGCGCCATGCGCTGGCTGGCGGGCGACAGGGCCACGATCAGGTCGAATTGCGACAGGTCGTCGCCCCAGTCGCGCATCTCGTCGAAGCTGCGCGACCGGTGATTGGCCAGGGGCACGCCCATCTCGTCGCAGACGGCGATGGCGAAGCCGTCCACCTCCATGTCGCTTTTCACGCCGGCGGACTGGACATAGGCCGATCGCCCGTAGAACTGCTTCATCATCCCCTCGGCCATCGGGGAACGGATGGCATTGTGATCGCAGCAGAACAGGACCGATGATGGGATCTTGCCCTGCGCCATCCCCTCAGCCCTGCGGTATCAGTGCACAGATGAGGGTGAACAGACGCCGCGCGGTGTCGATATCCAGCCGGGCCTTGCCCTCCAGCCGCTCCTGCAGGGTGCGGGCGCCCTCGTTGTGGATGCCGCGCCGGGCCATGTCGATCGCCTCGATCTGGGCGGGCGGCAGGCGCTTGACCGCGTCGAAATAGCTTTGGCAGATCTGGAAGTAATCCTTCACCACCTGGCGGAACGGCCCGAGCGACAGGTGGAACTCGGCCACCTTGTCGGCAGCTTCGGATTGCAGGTCGAAGACCAGTCGCCCGTCGCGAATGCACAGGTCCAGCACGAACGGCCCCTCGGGTTCGGGGGCGTCGTCACGGGCGGGCACGGCAAAGCTGTTATCCTCGATCAGGTCGAAGATCGCGACGCGGCGCTCCTGCTCCATCTCGGGGGTGGCAGGCGGGATGGCGCTGTCGTCGATCTCGATCCTGATGATGCGGCTCATTCGGGCATTCTCTCGTTCAGGGTCCCCAGCCTAGCCTGAACCGAAGCGCCATGCGCCTGCAAGCCCTCGGATGCGGCAAGGCGCACGGCGGCGGGGCCGATGGACGCAAGGGAACCGGGCGTCAGCCGCGCCATGGTCGTGCGCTTGACGAAATCCATGACCGACAGCCCGGACGAGAAGCGCGCCGAGCGGGCCGTGGGCAGGACGTGATTCGGGCCGCTGACGTAATCGCCCACGGCCTCGGGGGTGTGCGCGCCAAGGAAGATCGCGCCCGCGTGGCGGCATTTCGCGGCCAGCCCCTCAGGGTCGGCCACGACCAGTTCCAGGTGTTCGGGCGCAATGCGGTTCGACAGGGCCGCGGCCTCGTCCAGATCGCCGACGGTGATGACGGTCCCGTAATCGCGCCAGCTTGCGCCCGCGATGGCCGCACGGTCCAGCGTGGGGATGATCCGTTCGACGGCATCTGCGGTGGCGCGGGCCATGTCCGGGTCCGTGGTGATCAGGATCGATTGCGCATCGGCATCATGTTCGGCCTGCGCCAGCAGATCCCATGCCAGCCAGTCGGGGTTCTGATCGCCATCCGCGATCACCAGCACCTCGGACGGGCCCGCGATCATGTCGATGCCGACGCGCCCGAAGACCTGGCGCTTGGCCGCCGCGACATAGGCGTTGCCCGGCCCGGTGATCTTGTCCACCGGCATGATCGTGTCGGTGCCATAGGCCATCGCGGCGATCGCCTGCGCGCCGCCGAGGCGATAGATCTCGTCCACGCCCGACAGGCGCGCGGCCAGCAGGACCAGCGGATTGACCACCCCGCCCGGCATGGGCACGCAGATGACCAGCCGCTCGACCCCCGCCACGCGCGCCGGGATCGCGTTCATCAGGACGGATGACGGATAGGCCGCCTGCCCGCCCGGCACATAGAGCCCGGCCGCGGAAACCGCGCTCCACCGCCAGCCGAGGGTCGCGCCGGTCGCGTCGGTCCAGCTGTCATCCTGCGGCATCTGGCGTTCGTGATAGGCCCGGATGCGTTCGGCGGCCAGCTCCAGCGCGGCGCGATCCTCGGCCGAGACCTTGGCGATCTCGGCATCCATTTCCTCGGCGGTGACGCGCAGGCCCTCGGGGGGCAGGTCCAGCCGGTCGAAACGGGCGGTCAGCTCGCACAGCGCCAGATCGCCACGCGCGCGCACATCCGCGATGATCGCCGCGACCGTGTCGTTCACGTCCGCGCTGTCCTCGCGCTTGGCCGACAGCATGTGCTGGAAGCCCGCTTCGAAATCCGCGTCGCTGCTGTTCAGAAAGACCGGCATGGCATACCCCATTCGCAATTCTCGCGTCCGGGCCTGCCCCGGACCGCCCCGCGGATCAAGCCGCCTTCGGGGGACAGGATGCCGCAGGTTCAGTTCTTCAGACGATCCCGGTCATTCGGGATGATGCGGCACCTTGCCCGACACCGCCTTGTGCGGGCGGGTGACGTCGCGCAGGTCCAGGTTGATGCACTCGACCTCGGCCATGATGGTGCCGTCACCCGCGAAATCCAGCGTCAGTTTGCCGGTGCCGTCCTCGCCCGGCTGCCAGCGGATCGCCAGCAGTTCCAGGACCGAACCCTCGTCGCGGGCCACGCCGTCCGACAGGACGCGCAGCACGTCGTTGATCACCAGCACCGAACGGACGCGTTCGAAATCGCGCCCTTCGGACCGTGCGGCATCGACATCTTCCCAACGGAAGCGGTTGACCAGCAGGGCAAGCCGCCGCGCGCGGGTGTCGTGGCTGATATCCGTCCCGATCAGCACCGCGTCCTGCACGAACGAGGACATGATCCCCAGATCGGTCTCGTCCTCGGCCCTGATGGCAAGGGGCCTGGGATCGGCATCGGCGAAACGGGCATCTTCAGCCATGGATCACTCCTCTTTCACGCGTTCGATATGGGCGCCGACATTGCGCAGCTTGCGCACGACATGTTCGTAGCCGCGATCCAGGTGATAGACGCGGCTGACCGTGGTCTGCCCTTCCGCGGCCATGCCCGCAAGGATCAGGCTGACCGAGGCGCGCAGATCGGTCGCCATCACCGGCGCGCCGCGCAGCTTCTCGACGCCGTGGACCGTGGCATGACCGCCATGAACCTCGATATTGGCGCCCATGCGGGTCAGTTCGGGGGCATGCATGAAGCGGTTTTCGAAGATGGTCTCTTCCAGCACGCTGGTTCCCTCGGCCATGCACATCAGCGCCATGAACTGCGCCTGCAGATCGGTCGGGAAGCCGGGGAAGGGTTCGGTCGTCACGTTCACGGCCTTCACCCGCCCGTTGTGGCGCGAGACCTTGATGCCGCGGGGCGTCTCCTCGACGGTCACGCCGGCCTCCTCCAGCTTCTCGCAGAAGGCCGACAGCAGCTCGATCTTGCCGCCCAGGCACTCCACCTCGCCGCCGCACATGGCGGGGGCCAGCATGTAGGTGCCCAGCTCGATCCGGTCGGTCACCACGGGATGTGTCGCGCCGTGCAGCGCATCCACGCCCTGGATGGTGATGGTGCTCGTGCCCTCGCCCTCGATCTGGGCGCCCATGGCGCGCAGGCAGCGGGCAAGGTCCACGATCTCGGGTTCGCGGGCGACGTTCTTCAGCACCGTGGTCCCGCGGGCAAGCGTCGCGGCCATCAGCGCGTTCTCCGTGGCACCAACGGACACCAGCGGGAATTCGTAGGTCGCGCCCTTCAGCCCGCCCTGCGGAGCCTTGGCAAAGACATAGCCGTCGCGCAGGTCCAGCGTCGCGCCCATCGCCTCCAGCGCGCGCAGATGCAGGTCGACGGGTCGCGCACCGATCGCGCAGCCGCCCGGCAGCGACACCTCGGCCACGCCGTCGCGCGCCAGCATCGGCCCCAGGACCAGGATCGAGGCGCGCATCTTGCGCACGATGTCGTATTCCGCACGGTGGCTGTTCAGGTCGTGGCTGGACATGGCCAGAACCTGGCCATCCTGCAGGCCCGTCACCTCGGCCCCCAGGCTTTGCAGAAGCGCGGTCATGGTGCGGATGTCCGACAGGCGCGGCGCATTCGTCAGCGTCAGCGGCTGATCGGTCAGCAGCGTCGCGGGCATCAGGGTCAGGCAGGCATTCTTGGCCCCCGCAATCGGAATCTCGCCCTTCAGAGGGCCGTTCCCTTCGACGATGATCTGATCCATCAGCTGTCCTTGCCTGTCGCGTGGCCCGTTTCGGGCGCATCCTCGTTGTCATCGACCTGATCGGCCGCCTGCCGCGCCCGTGCCTGCGCCTTGCGGCGGGCAAGGTTCGCCCGCAATGCCTGCGCAAGGCGGTCTTCCCGGCTGCCGGGCTGCGGTTTGCTGCTGCGTCGATCGGTCATGGTGTTTCCTGTTAGCGCCCGCCCGCGCGTTCGTCCAGCAATCGCGAAGCCCCGGACGGAGCTCGTGCGATTTTCCGTCCCGTGACGCGAAAAAATGCCCAAACCCCTCTTGCACGCCCCGAGGGGTTTGGCTAAACGCCCCTTCATCGGCGCTGTGGTAGCTCAGTGGTAGAGCACTCCCTTGGTAAGGGAGAGGTCGAGAGTTCAATCCTCTCTCACAGCACCAGAAATCTTCCCCAAGATCAATGGTACGACCTGCGCCCCAAACGGTTGCGCCGGCCTGTCGCGCAAACGCATTCGGGCGCCGACGATGCGGCGCCCGTGGGGTTCGAACTGTTCTCCGGCACTCAGACTTCGACGACGACCTTGCCGATGGCCTGACCGCTTTTGAGCCGGTCATAGGCCGCGCCGACCTCGGTCAGGGCGAAGCGTTCGGCGTCCAGAAGCGGCTTCACCGCGCCCGCATCGATGATCTGCGCCAGATCGGCCAGGATGCTGCCATGTGCCTCGCGGCGGAAATCATGCAGCATCGGGATCAGCATGAAGACGACATGCAGCGACAGGCCGCGGAAATGCGCGGGCGTCAGGTCCAATTCCAGCAACGCCACGGTCGTGACGACCTGGCCGTTCAGTGCCGCCGCGGCAAAGGAATTGGTCAGGTTCGCGCCGCCGACACTGTCGAAGACGACATCGAAACCTGCGCCGCCTGTATGGGCCTGCACATAATCCTCGACCGTCTGGGCCTTGAAGTCGATCGGCGTCGCGCCGAAACTCCGGATCGTCTGCAACTGCGCATCGCCCGACCCCGTCGCCCAGACCTCGGCCCCCAGATGACGCGCGATCTGCACGGCCAGATGGCCGACGCCCCCGGCCCCACCATGGACCAGCACCCTCTGGCCGGTCCCGACGCCCGCACGATGCAGACCCTCATATGCAGTGATGCCCACCAGCGGCACGGCGGCCGCCTTTCGCATGGTCAGGGTCTTCGGCTTGGGCGCGATCAGGCGGGCATCGGCCAGCATGTATTCCGCCAGCGCGCCCTGCAGGTCGGCCAGACCGCCCGCGCAGCCATAGACCTCGTCGCCGGGCGCGAAACCGGTCACGCCCTCGCCCACCTCCTCGACGATGCCTGCGAAATCCATGCCCAGCACGGCGGGCAGATCGGGCGACAGGGGCAGATCCTTGCCCATGTCTCGGATCATCATGTCGATCGTGTTCACGCTGGTCGCCTTGACCCGGACCACGACATGGCCCGGCGTGGCGGCAGGTCGGGGCAGTTCGGTCGGGCTGAAGGCGGCATCGGGACCGTAGGTGGTCAGGTTCATCGCTTGCATGGCTGTCTCCGTAGGGATCGGGTTATGCTGACAAGATAATCCCGCTGCGCTTCGATAAAATCCGTCTATGATTGATTTCAGAATACGCGATTTTCATATAATCACGCGCCCGATGCCGTGGCCGTCGCATCGGCGTAGCTGACGCAGGGACAGGCAGCAAAAAAAAAACCCCGTTCCGGCATATGGCGCAATCCGGGCAAACCTTCGCCCCGACAGCGTCACAAGCGGAAATTCTTCCGCATCATGCCCCGCAGGATGCACCCGGTTCGCATCCGGTGGCTTCGGGTCATGGTCCCAGAACTCGATTGATGCGATGATCGTTGCTATCTCCTCCGGCAACCCGATCAGCATCAACGCGAGCATATCATGACCAAGCCCATCGCATCCGCCGCGCTGGCCGCGGCGCTTCTTTCAGCCCCCGCAGGCTTTGCCCAGTCCATCGACAGCCCGCTGGTATCGCCCGACGAACTGGCGGCCCTTCTGAAGACCGACGACGTGGCGGTGCTGGACATCCGCGCCGCCGATGGCAGCGGAAGCTATGCTGAGGGCCATGTCGAGGGCGCGGTCAACGCCCCCTATGCCCTGTTCCGCGGCCCCGAGGACAACCCCGGCCAGCTGCCTTCCGAAGAACAGCTGACCCAAACGCTGCGCGAACTTGGCCTGACCGAGGATCGTCCGCTGGTCATCACCTATCAGGGCAGCGACGTGACCGATTTCGGGGCGGCGGCGCGTGTCTACTGGACGATGAAATCCGCGGGCATCACCGATCTGGCGATCCTGAACGGCGGGGTGAACGCATGGACCGATGCGGGCCTGCCGCTGGACGCTGCTGCCGTGACGCCGCAGCCCTCGGACATCACCGTGACCTGGGACGACACCTGGACCGCCAGCGTGGATGACGTGCAGGCCGCGATCGACGGCGAAACCGACACACAGCTGGTCGATGCCCGCCCCGAGAGCTTCTGGAAGGGGGAACAGGCCCATCCCGCTGCGGCCCGTCCGGGCACCCTGCCCCAGTCGCGCTATTTCGTGCATTCCAGCTGGTTCTCGGACAAGCCGGTGATCGTCGATGCCGAAGCCGCCCGCCGACTGGCCGAGGAAAACGGCCTGACCGGCTCCGAGAACCTCATCTCGTTCTGCAATACCGGCCACTGGGCGGCGACCAACTGGTTCGCCATGTCCGAACTGGCGGGGATCGAGAACGTGAAGCTTTATCCCGAATCCATGGTGGGCTGGTCGAATGCGGGCCGCGAGATGGCGAACGCGCCGGGCCGCATCCAGCATCTGTGGACCCAGATCAAGAACGTCTTCTGACATGGCCGCGACCGACATGACGATCCCCGCCCCATCGCGGGCGGGCAACATCACGCGGCGCGGCGGGCTGATCCTGGCTGCGCTGATCCTCTGCGGCGTGGTCGCGGTGATGGTCGGAGCGCGCTATGGCCTGCTGCTGATGATCGGCCTGGGCTTCGGCATCACGCTGGAAGGGTTTCGCTTCGGCTTTGCGGGTCCGTGGCGCGCGACGATCACCAAGCGTGATCCGGGCGGCACCATCGCGCAGCTGATCGCCATCGCCATCGTCGCGATGGCGGCGTTCCCGCTGCTGGCCACCCACGGGGCCGAAATGGTCGGCGCCCATGCCCCGGTAGGTTTTGCCATGATCGGCGGCGCCTTCGTCTTCGGCGCGGCCATGCAGGTGGTGATGGGCTGCGGTTCGGGCACGCTGGTCAATTCCGGCAGCGGCAATCCGATCAGCCTGATGGCGCTGCCCTTCTTCGCCATCGGCAGCTTTGCCGGGGCCTATCACCTGATCTGGTGGACGTCGCTCGGCTCGATGCCGACGGTGGCATTCTCGGGGACGTCCGGCCTGATCGGGACGCTGATCGCATTGGCCGCGGTCGCGGCGGTGCTGCTGTGGCGCGCGCCCCCCGAACTGCGCCGCGTCCCGCGCCGGCTGTGGATCGCGGCACCGCTGCTTGCCGGTCTGGCGATCCTGAACCTGCTGGTCGCCGGGCAACCGTGGGGCGTGGTCTACGGGCTGGGCCTGTGGGTCGCCAAGGGCGCGGCGGCGACCGGGATGGACCTGACCCAATCGGCCTTCTGGGGGACCGAGGCGAATATCGCGCGGGTCGGACAATCGCTGCTGACCGACGTGACCTCGCTGACCAATCTGGGGATCATCGGGGGTGCGTTCCTCGTGGCCGCCTGGCGGAACGGGCTGTCGCAGAAACTGCCCTCCTATCCCCCGCGGGCATGGATCGCGACCATCGTGGCGGGCTTCCTGCTGGGCTACAGCTCTCGCCTGGCATTCGGGTGCAACGTGGGGGCGTTCTTCTCGGGGATCTCGACTGGCAGCCTGCATGGCTGGGTCTGGTTCGCCGCCGCATTCGCAGGTGCCTTCATCGGCATCCGCCTGCGCCCCGTGCTGGGATTGGAGGCGAAATCATGAGAACGCGCAGGCTGACCGCGTCGCTGACGGCGATCCTGGTGCTGGGGCTTCTGGGTTTC
This sequence comes from Paracoccus sp. C2R09, assembly GCF_018860625.1. Lineage (GTDB taxonomy): Bacteria > Pseudomonadota > Alphaproteobacteria > Rhodobacterales > Rhodobacteraceae > Paracoccus. The sequence goes on along the minus strand of NZ_JAHKQB010000029.1, from coordinate 148,119 downwards.
GACTTGGCCACGTCCGAGCCGCCGAACCCGTTCCGGGCACCACCGATCCTGGCCTTCGGCTCGGGGCAGGCATCGGGCGGGGCGCATTGCGCCGCCCTTCCGAACTGAACGAAAGGGGCGCATCACCGCGCCCCTTTCCCGTTTCAATAGCTGGCTGCGAAGCCGAAGATCAGCGCCAGTCCCGCGGCGATCCCGATCACCGTGGGCAGCACCCTCTGCGCACCGATCAGCGCATAGGAGATGATCACGCAGCCCCCGCCCACGATCACCGCCGCCAGCAGCGCGGCCAGGGGCTCCGACGCCAGCCGGATCAGCGACGGATGCGCCACCATCCCGAGCGGGATGAGATACAACCCCACCCCAAGCGCCATGGCCGTGATCGCCACGCGCAGCCAGTTCTCGCGCGCCATGCCGGCCGCGATGAAGACCGCGCCGCAGACCGGCGGCGTGATGGTGGACAGCAGCGCGAACCAGAAGACGAACAGATGCGCCTGCAGCGGCGCCAGTCCCAGCTGCGTCAGCGCCGGCCCCGCGACCGAGATGCAGATGACATAGGCCGCCGTGGTCGGCACCTCCATCCCCAGCACCAGGCAGGCCAGCGCGGTCAGCAGCAGCGACGGCCAGATCGTCCCGTTCGACGTGGACAGGATCAATGACGTCACCTTGACCCCGAGGCCGGTGATCGCCAGCACCCCCACGATGATCGAGGCGCAGAGGATGATCGAGGCGATCAGCGCCACCTGCCGGGCCGATGCGATCAGCGCGGCTTCGAAGCGCGACGCCGCGCGGCGCAGGTCGATGCGCATGTCGGCCCCCGCGATCAGCAGGACCGCACCCGCGATGATAGCCAGTGCCGCGGAATATTGCGGGGTGAAGCCCAGCCCGAACATGCCCCCCAGAAGCACCGCGAAGGGCACCGCGAAAAAGGCCGAGGTGACTGCGACCTCGGCCCCGCCGGGGCGCTGGTCGGCGGGCAGCGCGCCCAGTCCGAAGCGGCGGGCATAGGCGTCGATCCCGACCCAGACCACCACGAAATAGAGGATCGCGGGCAGGATCGCCGCGCCGATGATCTGGGTATAGGGGGTGCCCGTCAGCTCGACCATGACAAAGGCGCCCGCACCCATCAGCGGCGGCATGATCTGCCCGCCCGAGGATGCGACGGCCTCGACCGCGCCCGCGATGCGGCGGGGATAGCCAAGCCGGATCATCGCCGGGATCGTGATCGCGCCGGTCGATGCGACATTGGCCGATGCCGACCCCGATATGGACCCGAACAGCGCCGATGCGATGACCGAGACCTTGCCCGCCCCGCCGCGCAGGCGGCCCGCGACGGCGGCGGCAAGGTTCATGAAGCCCTGCCCGGCCTCGCCCGCGTTCAGGACCGCCCCGAAGATCACGAAGATCGCCACGACCCCCACGGACACGCCGGTCAGCGATCCGAAGATCCCGCCCTCGGCCAGGGTCAGCGTGCCCATCAGGCTGGCGGCGGGCAACGGTGCATGGCCGAACTCGCCCGGCACATGCTGGCCGAAGGCGGCATAGGCCAGCGCCAGCGCCGCGATCAGCGGCAAGGGCCAGCCGATGGCACGGCGCGCGGCCTCCAGCACGGCCAGCAGCAGGACGCCGCCCACGGCATATTGGAAGCCGGTCTCGACAAAGCCGTACTGATCGGCCAACGGCCCCGCATTCAGCGCGATCCAGACCGAACCGGCAATGCCCAGCAGTGCCAGCACGACGCCGCCCCAGCCCAGGATGCCGCGTGGGCGATCCTCGGTGAAGATGAAGATCCAGGGCAGGATCAGCGCAAGATGCAGCGGGCGCGCGACAAGGTTCGGCACCAGCCCGGAAAAGATCAGCCCCAGATGAAAGGCTGTCAGAATGAACGCGGCGGACAGCATCGCTGCCCGCCACATGGTCGAAACGGCCCGTTCGGTCATTCCCCGACTGCCACTCCGGCTTCTTCATAGTAGCGGGCCGCGCCCGGATGCAGCGCGCCCAGTTCGGCCACCTGATCCGTGCCGACGCCGCTCCACCAGGGTGCGGTTTCCGCCATCGCGTCGCGCTGCGTCCAGAAGGCGCGGGTCAGCTGATAGGCGGTCTCGTCATCCATCTCGGTCGAGGCGAAGGCCACCACCGGCAGGCCCGTCGTCACGATGTCGCCCGCCTGCCCCGGATAGACATCGGCCGGGATCACGACGCGGGCCTGGCCCGTCTGCGCGACCTGCTCGTCGGTCATGGACAGGATGCGCACGCCTTCGCCCGCGGCGGCCTCGATCACGTTGGGCGCAGGGAAGCTGCCCGCCGTCACGAAGCCGTCGATCTGGCCATTCGTCAGCGCGTCGCCCGCGTTCGACAATTCGGCATCCGCGATGGTCACCTTGTCGGTCAGCCCGAACAGGTCGAGGTATTTCTGCCCCTCGCTTGCGCCGAAGCTGCCCTTGCCCAGCAGGATGCGCTGACCTTCCAGGGCCGACAGGTCGGTCGGCCCCTCGGACCCGCCCACGACGAAATGCATGGTCAGCGAGGGGATCGGGAACAGCGCGCGGATCTCGTCGAAGCGCGGGTTGCCCTTGCCCTCGAACGGGCCGGACCCGGCCTGCGCGGCGGATACCAGCGACGGCGGTGCCGTGAAGACGTAATCGCCGCCCCGCGCGCGGACCTCCATCACGTTCTGGACCGAGCCCTGGCTCTCCTCGACCGTGACGGCCAGTTCGCCCTCGGTCGCGCCGCGCACGCCCTCGGCCAGTTCGACTGCCATCTGGTAATAGGACGTGCCCGTCTTGGCCGACTTGTAGGTCAGCCGCGTTTCCGCATGTGCCGCGCCCGCCGTGACCAGCACCGCCCCCGCCAGCATGGCATGTTTCCATCGACGCATCGTTTCCCCCTTCGCTCCCATTCGGTTCCGTCCATCTTGTTAGTCGATGACCGCAGCCGGGTCCATTCGCTTCAACCCCTTCGGGAACGGTCACAATCCTCGCCGCAGGCGTTGTTTTGCTTTCGTGCAGGGGGCAACATCCCTATGCAGGGACCAACGCGATACCCACAGGAGATGACGATGCAAGGCGACACGCCCCCCCGGTTGCAGGACCGCGCAGCCTTCGCGTCGGGGCAGCACGATTTTCAATCGGATATCGAAACCCTCAGCCAGAGCCAGACGATCCGGACCATCCTGGAAACGGTCATGCTGGCCACCGAGATGCGCTTTGCCGCCGTGGCCCGCGTGACGGAAGATCGGTGGGTCGCCTGCCGCACGGTGGACGAACTGGACTTCGATCTGGTCGCGGGCGACGAGATCGAGATCCAGTCCACCTTCTGCCAGCAGGTCCGCGAGGCCGCGTGCAAGGTGGTGTTCGACGACGCGGACAGCGACCCCGCCTATCGCGGACATGCCGTGGTCGAGAGGTTCGGCATCGTCAGCTATGCCTCGTTCCCGATCCATCGCAGCGACGGGTCCTTCTTCGGCACGCTCTGTGCGCTGGACAGCTGCCCGCGCGACGTGTCGAACCCGCGTGCCATCGCCATGATGGAGATGTTCGCCGACCTGATCGGACGCAACCTGGAAACAGAAGAGCAGCTCGAGGCGCAGAAGATCGCGTTGCAGCACGAACGCGAACTGGCCCGCCTGCAAGAGGAATTCGTGGCCATCCTTGGCCATGACCTGCGCAACCCGGTCGCGGCCTTTCATGCGGGCCTGCGGCAGTTGAACCGCGAACCGCAATCCGAGAATGCGGCGGTCCTGCTGCCCCTGATGCAATCCTCGGTCCATCGCATGAACGAGCTGATCAACAACATGATGCTGCATGCCACCGACCGGCTGGGCGGCGGCATCCGGGTGACCCGATCCGAGAACGCGCCCCTGGCCCAGACCATCCTGCAGATCGTCGAGGAATTGCGCATCGCCAGCCCCGACCGCGAGATCCTGTCGGACCTGGCGCTGGACGGGCCCGTCGCCTGCGACGCGCAGCGCATCGGTCAGGCCATCTCGAACCTGCTGTCCAACGCCTTAACGCACGGACAGGAAAACACCCCGGTCGAACTGTCGGGCAGGATGGACAAGGCCGGCATCGTCATCACCGTGCGCAATCGCGGCCGTGACATCCCGGAAGATATCCGCCGCAACCTGTTCCGCCCCTTCCACCGGGGACCGGCCGCAGGGGGCCAGGGGCTGGGGCTGGGGCTGCATGTCGCGGCATCCGTCGTCGCGGCACATGGCGGCGCGATCGAGGTCACGTCGGATCAGGGCCTGACCGAATTCACCTTGCGCCTTCCCCACTAAGGGGCGGGCCGCAAAGGCGTGAAACAGCGGGCTGTTTTCGGTCTTGGCATCATCTGGGAAAAGATGGTGCCCGGAGGCGGATTCGAACCACCGACACGCGGATTTTCAATCCGCTGCTCTACCAACTGAGCTATCCGGGCCCCTGTGACGATCTCTGCGTCGCCGGGCGTAGCGCGGTGTTTAGAAGGGGTTGGCAGGACTGTCCAGACCCAATCTGAACTTTTTATCGCCCTTCTTCTTCGTCCGAGGAAACATCGTCCAAGGGGGCGCCCGGGATCACGTAACGACCCCGCAGCCACTTGGCCAGGTCGACATCCGCGCAGCGCTTTGAGCAGAACGGGCGATAGCGTTCGACACCGTCCTTGCCGCAGACCGGGCAGGTCATCAGGCCCGCCCCGCAGCCAGCAGCGACAGCGCGATGCGGTCGCGCTTGCGCGTCATCTCGAACAGGCCCATCGCAGTCCAGCCCAACAGCGTCGCTTCGGCACCCGACTGACGGAAGACCGATTGCAGGACCTGGTCCAGCGTCGCGCGGTCGCGCTTGGGCATGGGGGCGAAATCGACCGCGATCTGGCCGCCGATGCCCCGCAGCGCGAGTTGACGCGGCAGATCGCGCGCCAGCGCGATATTCGCCTTCAGCCCCGCCGCAGGGGATGTGTCGGCCCCGGTATTCACGTCGATGGCCGTCAGTGCGCGCGTCGTTTCGATCCAGGCATCCCCGCCGCCGGCCAGCGCGATACGCGGCGACAGCAATTCATCCACGGCCTCCAGCACGTTGCAGCGTTCGAAGCTGTCATCGCCCTCTTCGACCGAATCGGGTTCGGGATCGGTCCATTCCAGGGCGGCCATCTCGTGCGGGGCCGGCGCGTCCAGCAGCAGTTCGGGGCCGCCATCGTCATCCTGCAGGATCTGGTCGGCCAGATCGGCCAAGGTTGCGATTTCGGCCGCGATATCCTCGTCCTCGGCGGCTTCGGCGGCACTGCGCAGGATCGCCCCATGGCTGCGGTCGCCCATGGCGTCGCGGCCCAGCTTCTCCAGCTCCTCGCGGCGGGCGGTCTCGCGGATGCGGCGCGATACGTTGATCCCCGAGGCGCCCGGCGTCACCAGCGCCAGCACGCCGCGAAAGATCAGGCGGCTGGACACCGGGATGGCCTTGCCTTCATCGGCGACACCGCTGATCTGCACGAGGATGCTGCCACCCTCGGTCAGGCCGCGGCGTTCGCGCAGATAACCGCTGGCACCGCCCGGAAGGCGCAGGAACACGCCGCCCTGCCCCTTCATGAAGCGCCCGACCGTCGCACGGCAGATGGCACCCGGCGCAAGGTCCGTGACGGCATCCGGCGCGATCATCAGATCGACCAGCTGGCCGTCCTGCATCAGCGCGGCGGCTTCCTGGCCGAAGATGCGGCCAAGGACGATTTCGCGTCCCTTCATGGGTTTTCTCCTTCAGGGGCGGGAAAGATCCCGGCCGAGGCAAGCAGGCTGGCGGTTTCGGACAGGGGCAGACCGACGACGGCGGAATGCGACCCCTCGATCCACGGGATGAAGGCCGCGGCGGCGCCCTGAATGGCATAACCCCCGGCCTTGCCCTGCCAGTCGCCGATATCGAGATATCGCTGCAGGGACGCATCGTCGATGGGACGCATTCGGACGCGGGTGGTCACCAGCCTTTCGCGGATGCCGGTCGCATCGCGCACCGCCAGCGCCGTCAGAACCAGGTGACGGCGGCCGGACATCAGGCGCATGAAGGATGCGGCCTCGTCGCGGTCCTCGGGCTTGCCCAGGATGCGACGGCCCACGCTGACGGTGGTATCCGCAGTCAGCAGAACCTCGTTATCCGAAAGGCTCAGCGCTTCTGCCTTCTGGCGGGCCATGCGGCGGACGTAATCGCGAGCGTTCTCGTCCCGCAGCGGCGTCTCGTCGATATCGGCCGGACGCAGCGCGGCCGGCCTGATACCGATCTGGGACAGCAGCTCCAGCCTGCGGGGGCTGGCCGAGCCGAGGATCAGCCGTCTTTGGGCGATACCGGGCATCTGCGGACCTCGGGTGGCGGCAGTCTTACTTGAAGCGGTAATTGATCCGGCCCTTGGTCAGATCGTAGGTGTTCATCTCGACTTGAACGCGGTCGCCGGCCAGGACACGGATGCGGTTCTTCCGCATCTTTCCTGCCATATGCGCAATGATCTCATGGCCGTTCTCAAGCTCGACCCGGAATGTCGCATTAGGCAGGAGTTCCTTCACGACGCCGGGAAATTCGAGCATTTCTTCCTTGGCCATGGTCACTCCATAATGATCGTTCCGCAGGATTCGGAACCGAAGAGTAAATGCGTCCGACCGGCGCGGATTTCAAGGAAAAAGAGCGGGGTCAAGCCGTTTCCCGACCCGGCCCGGCCTGCAGACCCACCCCCTGGTCGGGCCGGAACGGGTCGGGTCGGGCCAGATCGACGGGTGCGGGCGCTGGCCGCAGGGGCGTGCCCGCATCGGGCGCGGGACGTGCGGCGGCGGGGTCCAGAAGGCGCAGGGCGTGACAACCCTCGGCCTCGCCCAGCTTGCCGCGCGCAAGGATCTGACCGTCCGACGTTTCCAGCTGGGCATCTTGCAGGGCGACCCTGGGCAGATAGAGCAGCTTGCCCCCCAGCACCCCGCGCAATTCCCCAAGCGACATCGTCCTGCGGCACAGGATGCCCTGCAATTCCACGGGCGCGTCCTGCATTCGGGGCGCAAGGCTGGGGCGGGGGGCGGCGGGCTTGGCGGCCGATCGCGCGGCCATGGGCGCGGGCGCTGCGACCTCGGGGCCCTGCGGCAGGATCAGCATTATGCGTCCCTCGCGCGCATCGGCGCCCCCCAGCCGCAGCTGCATGTCGATGCTGCGATAGGCGATATCCTCCAGCATCAGCGCAAGGGGGCGGGCGTCTTCCAGATGCGTCAGGAAGTGATAGCCCGCAAAGCCCGAATATCCCGGAATTGCCCGCATCTCGGTCGCCATCTCGGACAGCAGGCCCTCGATGAAATCCGCGCAGAGCGCCGCGTCGCTGCGGGTGGGCTTGCGCCGCTCCAGCGGGCGCGAGGTGACGCGGCCCAGGGCCTGCACCTCGACCAGCGCGGCCGCGACCTCGGGTGAAAGGGCGATGGCGCCCAGCTGGTCGCCCGGCCCCTGCAGCACGGCCAGCAGCGACATCTCGGGCAGAAGTTCCGGCAGTTCCGCAAGGGTCAGCGCGCCCGGCACCACCGCAACAGGTCGGATCGGCAGGGAATACAGCTGCTCCGCCGTGCGGCCGATCGCGGCGGTAGCCGCCCGCGCGGGCGTCATGGGCGGAGTGGGCGGCAGATCGGGCGTTTCCGCCGCCACCGGATCGTCACGCCGCTTCAGCAAGCCGCGCAGGACGCCCCCGCCCTTCATCCCCTGATCGCCATCCGCCGCTTCCATGTTCCGCCCGAATCCTGTGCCTTGTCCCCGGCAACATGACCCGGTGGCGGTTTCCAAACCGTTAACCGGCCTGCCCCGGGGGCCGCGCGGGCAGCACGACCCGGAAGGCCGCGCCGCCCTGCCCCGGAAGATAGCTGATCGAACCGCCAAGCGCCGCCATGATCTCCTTGCAGATCGCAAGGCCAAGCCCCGCGCCCCCCGCCTTCGCCGGATCGTTCAGGCGCGAGAACTTCTCGAAGATCAGCGACTGGCGACCCGCGTCGATACCGCTGCCATTGTCGACGACGTCGATCACCGCGCCCCCCGCTTCGGGCCTGCGCACCCGGATACGCATCGCGGGATGGGGCGCGTCGCAATATTTCCGCGCATTGCCGATGACATTGATCAGCACCTGCAACAGCCGGTCGGCATCCGTGATGACGCCCAGATGCTCGGCCGGAAGGTCGCGGTCGATGACGAAGCTGCGCTCGGGTCGGGTGGCGGATGCGGCCGCCAGGGCACGCGTGATCAGGTCGTGCAGATTCGCCGCCGTGACCGTCAGCTGCGCGCGCCCGCCCTCCAGGACCGACAGGTCCAGCAGATCGTCCAGGATGCGTGTAAGGCGACCCGCCTCGGTATGGATTATCTGGGCAAATCGCGAACGTTCTTCGGGCGTTATGGAAGGATCCTTAAGTATTTCCGAGAATGCCTTCACCGAGGTCATGGGCGTGCGCAGCTCGTGGCTGATCTGGCCCAGAAAGGCATCCTTCTGGATCGACAACGCGGTCAGCTTGTCGTTCACCTCGCGCAGCTGGCGGGCCGTGCGGGCCAGTTCGGCGCGCGCCGCCTCCAGACGCTGCGTCTCCTCCTTGGCGCGCTGCGCCTCGTCGGCCACCTGCAGCAGGTCGGCCACGGTCAGGGCCACGCCCCCCGCGACCCGGTCGATCATCGCATGTGCCGTGGCCGATCCGATGGAGCCCGCAAGCCGCCGTTCCAGCGCGGTCAGAAAGCGGGGCGTCAGGTCGGGAAGATAGCCCGACTTGCCCTGAGCCTGCGCCTCGGCCTGGAAATAGCGCAGGGCGGCATCCGTGCCCCAGACGCGGCGTGCCATCGCCAGAAGCGGCTCGGCCCGGTCGTCGCCCCGCGCCATGCGGCTGTGGCGGATCGGCTCGACCGCGGACACGAAGGACAGGCCCTGCAGGCGTTCGACCGGGTCGGGAAAACCGAAGATCGACACGCCGATGAAGGCCGCGGTGTTCAGCGCCAGCGACAATGCGACCGCGGCGGTCCAGGGGTCGACGCCCGCGGGCACCGGCAGATCGCCCCCCATCCCGACCGAGGGCAGGAAGATCAGCGCCATCCACAACGCGAAGCCCGTGCAGATCCCGGCATAGGCGCCCTTGCGGTTGGCCCCCCGCCACAGAAGCCCCCCCAGCATCGCGGGCAGCACCTGCGCCATGCCGGTGAATGCCACGAGGCCCATCGTCGCCAGCGCCGCCGCCCCGCCCGAGGCCTGGTGATAGGTCCAGCCCGCTGCCATGATCGCAAGGATCGCAATCCGCCGGGCATTCAGGACGAAGCCGCGCAGGTCGTCCGTCCCCTCGCCCGCCGGAATGCGCCGCAGCGCCAGCCAGCCCGGCACCAGCCAGTGGTTCGACACCATCGTGGCCACCGCGATCGCGCAGACCACCACCATGGATGTCGCAGCCGAAAATCCGCCCAGAAACACCAGCAGCGCCAGCATGTCCTGCCCCGCCGCCGCCGGCAGCGTCAGGACATAGAGATCGGGGTTGGCCCCTTCGGGCAGGATCTCGGCCCCCATGACGGCGATGGGCAGCACGAAGAAGGACATCGCGAACAGATAGGCCGGAAAGGCCCAGCCCGCGACATGCAGGCGATCCTCGTCCGCGGCCTCGACCACCATTACCTGGAACATGCGCGGCAGGGTCAGGATCGCCGCGCCCGACACCAGGATCAGCGCGGTCCAGCGATCGGGCCGCAGCACCCAGCCATCGGCAAATCGCGGGTCCTGCGCCGCATCGCCCACCCGGCGCAGCACGTCCACCGGCCCGTCGGCAAGCCCCCACACGACGAAGACGCCAAGCGCCAGAAAGGCCACGAGCTTGACCAGCGCCTCGAGCGCGATGGCGGTGACCACCCCGTGATGGCGTTCATCGGCGGCCAGATTGCGCGTCCCGAAGAGGATGGTGAACAGCGCCAGCCCCCCTGCGACCCACATGGCGGTCCCGCCAAGCGCGCCGCCCTCGTCGGGGCGGCTGGTCGCGAACAGCTCGAACGACAGGCGCACGGATTGCAGCTGCAGCGCGATATAGGGGGTCGATGCGATCACCGCGATCAGCGTCACGATGGCCGCCAGACGGTTCGATTTCCCGAACCGGGCCGAGATGAGATCCGCGACCGAGGTGACGTGATGCATCCGCGCGACCCGCACCAGTCGGCGCAACCCCCACCATGCGCCGGTGAAGACGATCGTCGGCCCCAGATAGATCGTCGCGAATTCCAGCCCTGAGCGCGACGCGTAACCGACCGCGCCATAGAAGGTCCAGGCGCTGCAATAGACCGACAGCGACAGCGTGTAGACAAGCGGGTGATCCAGCCAACGCACATGGCCCGCAGCCGCCGCGCGATCGGCGGCATAGGCCACGCCGAACATCAGCGCGACATAGCAGAGGCACGTGGCCAGAAGCGCCTCAAAGGGCATCGGGGTCCACCTCGGCTGCGCGGATGGCGATGGCCTCGGCCCGCAGAAGTGCACGGTGCAGCGCGAAGACCCCGGCGATCAGCGCGGCCCACAGCCCGAAGAACCAGACCGCGCCGGTGGCGAAGCTGATGCTGGCAGGCATCCACCAGACGGGAACCAGCATCAGGATCATCGCCAGCACCGGCAGGATGCGGGCCGCATCGCCCAAACGCCGCCGTCGGAACGATGCGCGTTCCAGGAAAAGCGGCCTCTCAGGCATGGATCAGCCTGCGCACCATCCTGCGCAGTTCCTCGTTGTCGAAGGGTTTGGCCAGAACGGCATCGGCCTGCTCGGCGGCCTCGGTATCGCCGCGCGCGGTCAGCATCAGCACCGGAGTGGCCGCCAGCGACCGGTCCTGCGCGCGCCGCAGGTCCAGCAGGATTTCCGCGCCCGAGCGGTTCGGAAGCATCAGGTCCAAGATCACCAGCCGCGGTCGGCGATCCATGATCGCCTCGATCCCGCCTGCCCCGTCCACATGCAGATCCACCTGCCAGCCGTCGCGGGACAGGATGAAGCGCACGGCCTCGGCGATGTTGGGCTCATCCTCGATCATCAGGATGTCAGGCTGCATCCGGCTCCCCCTCCGATGACGCGTCCGTGATATTGTCCTGCGGGCGCGCCGCTTGTCAAAGCCCCCTGCGCGGTCCCTGCGGCGCAAGGATCGAGGGTTCGCGCCGTGCGACGCAATCGTCGCGCGGGCAGATGCGGCAGGCGGGCCCCACGGGCAGCGCATCCTGCGGCGCGGGCCCGTCCAGCGGGACCATCAGCATCGTGGCCTCGGTCAGCCAGGGACCGTGCAGACCCAGGGGCTGACGGCGGGTGGAATGGCTGACGGTCGCGAAGCTGCGCCCCTCGGTCGTGACGACGTGATGTGCCAGCGCGACATTGGGCGCGGCCAACGCCTGGAACAGCGGCCAGAGCGCGCAGCTGTCGCCCGGACGCGGCAGCGCGAACCCCCTGGCCGCCCGGCGCAGCACCGGAACGCCCGAGGCATCGCAGACCAGAAGCCCCGCCCCTGCAAAACCTTCGGGCTGCAGATCGACGATGCGGCGCATCACCAGATCGACCGCCAGATCCAGCAGCGCCGCCATCGCGACCACGTCGCCGCCCTGCCCCAAGGCATCCAGCAGCATCTGGTCCGGCAGCGCCTGCCGGTCGCGCGCCAGCCTTACCCCGATCGTCGCGGCCATCTGGCGGGCCGCGTCCGAGGACAGCTGGATCGACGCATCCGCGCCATCGGCCAGCCATGCCTCGACCTCTTCCTGGGGGGATGCGGCGGTGCCCTCGGCCTCGAACCCGTCCAGATAGGCGACCAGCGATTGTGCCGTCACCGACAGGCGCTGGCTGTCCTGATGCAGGTTCGCATGAAAGCGGTCGCGCCATTCGGGGGCCACATCGCCATCCTCGACCAGGATCGCCGCGGTCGAACGGACCGAAGTCACCGCCGACAGCACCTCGTGCATCGTGGTCAGCAGATAGGGGTCCTGCGTCATGCGATCCGACAGATCGACCAGCTGGCGTTCCAGCGATGCCGCGCGGCGCGACTGCGCGATCAGCAATTCCGACCACCCCGGATAGCGGGCAAGGAATTCCGACAGCTGGTCCAGCTCGGGCGGGCTGTCGCCTGCGACGGGATGGGCCGCAGCCTCGCGCAGGGCGGCGATGCGGACCTCTTCGCGGCCCTCGGACAGTTCCTCGGGGGTGATCTGCAGCTCGACCGCCAGCTTCTCCAGCAGCTCGGCGCTGACGGGTCGGCGGTTATGCTCGATCAGGTTCAGATAGGCGGGCGAGATGCCGACCGCGCGTGCCACATCGCTCTGGCGGCGGTCCTGCGCCATGCGCCGTTCGCGGATCCGTGTGCCCAGAAGGACGTTCGGACCCGCGCCCATGTCGCGCGGGGGCGTCACAGCGCGATCCCGTGCCGCCCCGCCAGATCGGTGAAGAACTGCCATGCGACCCGGCCCGAACGCGATCCGCGCGTGGCCTGCCACTCGATCGCCTGCGCGCGCAGGTCATCTGCACCGATGCGCAGCCCGTATGCCGCGCAATACCCGTCGATCATGGACAGGAACTGATCCTGATCGCAGGGATGGAAGCCCAGCCACAGCCCGAAGCGATCCGACAGCGACACCTTTTCCTCGACGGCCTCGGCGGGGTGGATCGCGGATGAACGCTCGTTCTCGATCATGTCGCGCGGCATCAGGTGGCGGCGGTTCGACGTGGCATAGAGGATCACGTTCGAGGGCCGTCCGCTGATCCCCCCATCCAGAACGGCCTTGAGCGACTTGTACTGCGTGTCGTCATGGCTGAAGGACAGGTCGTCCGAAAACAGGATGAAGCGCTTGTCGGGCGCGGCGGCCAGAAGCGCCAGCAGCCTGCCGACCGAGGCCAGATCCTCGCGCGCAATCTCGACCAGGACCAGCGGCAGACCTTCGTTCACGGCGCGGGCATGGACCGCCTTGACCAGCGAGGATTTCCCCATCCCCCGCGCACCCCAGAGCAGCGCGTTGTTCGCCGCGTGTCCGCGGGCGAATTGCAGCGTGTTGGCCAGCAGCGTGCGCTTGGCCCCGTCGATGCCCAGAAGCAGGTCCAGATCCTGTCGGTCGACATCGGCCACAGGCTCCAGCCCCGCGGGGTCGCTGCGCCAGACGAAGGCGGCGGATGCGTCGAAATCGGGGGCCGGACGCGGCGGCGGGGACATCCGTTCCAGCGCCTCGGCGATGCGGGTCATATCCTCGGTCACTCGTCCTCCTCGACCCACAGGCCCTGGGCGCGCAGTTCGGCCTCTCGGCGTTTCTCGATGCGGGCGACAAGCTGGATCGAAATCTCGTAGAGGCCGTAGACCACGGTGAACAGCACCACCTGAGAGATGATGTCGGGCGGCGTGGCAACGGCTGCCAGCACCAGGATGGCCAGCACGGCATAGCGGCGCACCGCCGCCAGCCCCTCGGCCGAGACGAGGCCCGCCTTGCCCAGAAGCGTCAGTGCCACCGGCAGCTGGAAGCTGAGCCCGAAGGCCAGAAGGAACTTCATCGTCAGCGCCAGGTATTCCTGCATGGACCCCTGGAAGGCGATCCCCGCCACGTCGCGCGTGGTCGTGATCTCATCCGTGGTGGCCACGACCGGGGCCTGCTGGAATCCGAGGAAGAAGTCGTAGGCCATTGGCAGGATGACGTAATAGGCGAAGGTCGCCCCGATGATGAACATCACCGGAGATGCGATCAGGAACGGCAGGAACGCAGCCTTCTCGGATTTGTAGAGGCCGGGCGCCACGAAGCGCCACAGCTGGTTGCCGATGACCGGGAAGGCCAGGACGAACCCGCCGAAGAAGCTGATGTTGATGGCGGTAAAGAAGCCTTCCTGCAGCTTGATGATCTGCAGCTGACAGCTCTGGTCGCGTTCGGCCAGGGCATGGCAGATCGGCTGGGTCAGCACGTTGTAGATCGGCTTCCAGACGGCATAGCACAGCACCATCGCCACCACGAAGGCCACCAGCGACCAGATGATGCGGGTGCGAAGCTCGGCCAGATGCTCGATCAGCGGGGCCGAGCTGTCGTCGATGTCGTCCTCGGGGCGCGTCGTGTTGTCGGCCACGTCAATCGTCTTTCATGTCGGAACGGCGCACGGGATGCAGGCTGCGCGAAGGTGCCTCGGCCTTGGCCTCGGGCTGGGCATCCGCGGCACCGGGAACCTCGGCAGTGGGGACCTCGGCATCGGGCGTCTCGGCTGGGGTGGGTGCGGCGGGATCGGTCTTGGCGCCCTGCTTGGACGAGGGCATCTTGGGTTCCCACTTGTCGAAACGGTCCGCCGCGCGGTCCAGCGCGTCCAGCCCCAGGCCCTTCTTGGTGGTCAGCGACCGCATGTCGCGCAACGACCCCGCGGCCTCGCCTATGCCGGAACTGCGGGCCGCATCCTCCATCGCGGATGTGAATTCGCGGCCCATCGCGCGAACGCGCGCCATGATCCGGCCAAGCGAATGGAAAAGATGAGGCAGGTCCTTCGGACCCACCACGATCAGGGCGACGATGCCGATAAGCAGCAGCTCGCTCCAGCCGATATCCAGCATGGGACGCGCCTTTCCGGGCTCAGCTACGGTCGGTCGTGTGCGGCGTGACGTCGCGTGCGGTCTGGCCGGGGACTTCCTCGTCGGCCTTCGAGGCGTTCTCGATCTCGTCCGCGCCATCCTTGACGCCGCGCTTGAAGGCGGTGATTCCCTTGCCCACTTCGCCCATCAGCGAAGAGATCTTGCCGCGCCCGAACAGGACGAGCACGACGACCGCGATCAGAAGAAGGCCGGGAAGGCCGATATTGTTCAGCATTTGACACTCCATCGCCGGGCGGTCCGACCGCCCGCGTGGCCATGTCTAAAAGGTCGCGCGGCCTTTTGCAAAGCCCTTTACCGTGAAAGCACCACCTTGGCAGAACGGGCCTGTCGCGCGATAAGGCGGCATGGACATGGCCGCATACATCACCGCCTTCGTCACGCTGTTCGTGGTCATCGACCCGATCGGCCTGACGCCGGTCTTCATCGCGCTGACCCCCGGACAGGGGGCGGAACAGCGTCGCCGCATCGGTATCCGCGCGCTGTTCATCGCCGCGATCCTGCTGATGCTGTTCGGATTGGCGGGGGATGCGATCCTGACGGGCATCGGCATCTCGATCTCGGCGTTCCGAATCGCGGGCGGGCTGCTGTTGTTCCTGACGGCGCTGGACATGCTGTTCGAACGCCGCACCGAACGACGCGAGGACAAGGCCGACAGCGACGATCCCGATCACGACCCGTCGGTCTTTCCGCTGGCGATGCCCCTGCTGGCCGGACCCGGCGCGTTGGCAACGATGATCCTGCTGATGGGCCAGGACCCGACACTCGGCCATGTCGTGATGGTCAACCTGATGATGCTGATCGTCCTTGGCATCTGCATGGTGCTGTTCATCCTGGCGACGCCCCTTGCGCGCGCATTGGGGCGCACCGGGGTCATGGTGGTCACCCGGCTTCTGGGGATGCTGCTGGCGGCGCTTTCGGTGCAGTTCGTGATCGACGGGCTGAAGGGCTCGGGCCTGTTCTGATGGGGGCGGGCGACTGGTCCAGCCTGATCTTCTACGGCCTGCTGCTGGTCTTCATCGGCGGCGCGGTCATCGTGGAGTTCACGGGCCGCGGCGGGCGCGCCATCCGGATGGCCGCGATCTGGGCGGTGATCTTCGCGGGGCTGACGCTTGGGGCGGACTGGTGGTTCGGTGCCGAACAGACCGTGACCCGGGACGGCCGCCGGATCGAGGCCCGCGCCGGTCCCAACGGGCATTTTCACCTGACCGCACAGGTGAACGGCGAAGATATCCGTTTCATCGTGGATACGGGTGCGACCGGCATCGCATTGACGCGAGAGGATGCCGCGCGGCTGGGCCTCGATCCCGACAACCTGCGCTTTGGCGGCCGCGCAATGACCGCGAATGGCGATGTGCCCACCGCACGGGTGACGCTCGATCGTTTCACCCTCGGCGGGATCGAGGACCGCTCGGTCCCCGCCACCGTGGTCGGCGGGGATCTGGGCGCATCGCTTCTGGGGATGAGCTACCTCCGCCGCTTCGCCCGCGTCAGCTTCGAGGGCGAGCGGCTGATCCTGGAACGCTGACCCCGCAGCGCGGTCAGGATCCGATATCCAACCGCACCGGAATGGCCTTGGCCGCCGGCGTCCCCGACGCCAGGTCATGCCGCGACAGGGGCGAGAGCGGGTTCAGCTCCGGGAAATAGCCCGCGATGCAGCCCCGCGGCAGGTCGTAGGGCAGGACGCGCAGCCCCTCGACCCGGCGGGCGATATTGTCATCCGCCGCCCCGTCCAGCGCGATGCGCTGTTCGGGCTCCAACCCCTCGGCCACCATGTCGTCGGGCGACATCATGATCAGCATCCGGTCGCCGTCGATCCCGCGCAGCCGGTCGCTGTAGCCATAGACCGTGGTATTGAACTGGTCGTTCGACCGCAGCGTCAGCAGGCGATAGATCCCCTCGCGTTCCCCCAACCCCGTCTGGTCCAGATCGGCGGGGATCGTGAATTCGGCCTTGCCGCTTTCGGTGTGCCAGATCCGCTGGCTTGCGTCATTGCCGCGATAGAAGCCGCCCTGCCAGTGCATCCGTTCCTCATAATCGTAGAACTGGGCCGAGTAGATGCGGCTGATCGCCGAACGGATCAGCGAATAATCCTGCCCCCATTCCCGCCAGGGCAGCTTGGGGTTCGGATCCAGAACGGCCTCGGCCAGCGCGGTGATGATCGCGGTTTCCGACAGCAGCGTCGGATCGGCGGGCTTCCGGCGCCCGATCGAGGCGTGGATGTGGCTGAAGCTGTCCTCGATGCTGACATGCTGGTTCTTGCCGCCGCGAATGTCCTCCTCCTGCCGCACGAGGCAGGGCAGGATCCAGGACGACCGCCCCGGAACCAGATGCGTCCGGTTCAGCCGGGTCGCGACATGCACGGTCAGGCGCATCTGGCCCCAGGCCTCGGCCACGCGGTCCTGATCGGGCACCGCCCGCACGAGGTTGCCGCCCAGACCGACATAGGCCTGCACATCCCCCGCCAGCAGCGATTGCAGGAAGGTGGTGGTGTTCCAGCCCTCCTCCATCGGCGGTTCGATGTCGAATTCGGCGCGCAGGCGGTCGTTCGGCACCAGTTCCGGCTTTTCCGAAATGCCGACCGTGCGCTGTCCCTGCACGTTGGAATGGCCGCGCACCGGATTGCAGCCCGCGCCGGGCTTGCCGATATTGCCGCGCAGCAGCAGCAGGTTGACCAGCGCGCCGATGGCGTCGGACCCGTGGACATGCTGCGTCAGCCCCATGCCATAGATGCCCATGACGGCATTGGCATTCGCATAGATGCGCCCCGAATCCTCCATCTGCGCGCGCGGAATGCCCGAGACGCGTTCCAGATCGGCCCAGTCCTGCGCGCGGACCCAATCCATCCAGGGGTTCAGGTCATGGGTATGTTCGGACAGGAACGCGTGATCGAGGACATCGCCCTGTTCGTCCTCCAGCTCCAGCACATGCTTGGCGATGCCGGTCAGGACGGCGATGTCGCCCCCCGCGCGCACCTGCAAATACCGATCCGCGATCTCGGTTGATCCGCCGACCGTCATCTGCCAGGGGCGCTGCGGGTTGGCAAATTCGATCAGGCCCTTTTCCTTCAGCGGGTTGATCGCGACGATATGACAACCCCGTTCGGCCGCTTGCTGCAGCGGATGCAGGATGCGGGGGCTGTTCGTGCCGGGGTTCTGCCCGACATAGAAGATCGCATCCGTATGCTGGAAATCATCCAGCGTGCAGGTGCCCACCGGCGATCCGATGACCTTCTTCAGCCCGACCGAGGTCGTCTCGTGGCACATGTTCGAACTGTCGGGCAGATTGCAATGCCCCCAGGCCCGCGCGAACAGCGCCCAGAGGAAGGACGGTTCCAGCGCCGCCTTGCCGGATGCGTAGAAGCAGGTGCGCTTGGGGTCCAGTTCGCGCATCTCGGCGGCGATGGCGGCGATGGCCTCGTCCCAGCCGACCTCGACATAGCGGTCGGTTTCGGCGTCGTAGCGCAGGGGCCGCGTCAGGCGGCCCGCCATCTCCAAGTCGTATTCGGACCATCCGTAAAGCTCGGTCACGGTATGGTTGCGGAAGAATTCCGGCGTGCAGCGCGCGCTGGTCAGATCCCAGGCGGTGGCCTTGGCGCCGTTCTCGCAGAACTCGACCCGGTGGGGGTGGCGCGGCTTGCCCCAGGCGCAAGAGGTGCACATCGTGCCGCCCTGCTTGTTCTGATGCAGCAGGGTCTCTGCCATGCCGGGCGAAGGGCGGGCCGCGCGGGTGACCTGGGCGATGCCGCGGGGCGAACCCCACCCGCCGACCGGACCGTCATAGGAATGTGGCGTGGGACGTTCGCGGTCGGTCATGGCGTTCCTCGTATGTCTGTGCGCAAGGGCAGCGTAATCTTCGAACGTCCCGGCGCAAGGGCGGTTCCTCAGGCAGCAGGCACCTCTTGTTCGGCGGCACGGCGCGCACCCGACTGGGCGATCACCGCGCAGGCCAGCAATTGCGCCATGTGATAGACGAGTACAGGCAGAACCGTCGCGCCCACGATCGCGGCGGGGAAAAGTGCCGTCGCAATGGGCAGACCCGAGGCCAGGCTCTTGGTCGAACCGCAGAAGAACAGCACGGAGCGGTCGGCATCGGGCAGTTTGCACAGCCGCCCCAGCCCGGAAACCAGCCCGAAGACCAGCGCCAGCAGGATCAGCATGACGACGATCAGCACGATCAGCGCGGTGGGCGGGATCTGCGCCCACAGACCCGAGACCGTCCCCGCCCCGAAGGCCGAATAGACGATCAGCAGGATCGCGCCCCGGTCCACGAACAGCGTGGCGCTGCGATGCCTGCGCACGGCCTCGCCCACCCAGGGGCGCAGGATCTGGCCCAGCACGAAGGGCAGCAGGATCTGGGTGCCGATGCGCAGGATGGCCGAAGGATCGACCCCGCCGTCACCCACCTGCAGGAACAGCGCGACCAGAAGGGGCGTCAGCACGACCCCCACCAGGTTCGACAGGGACGCCGCGCAGATCGCGGCCGGCACGTTGCCCTGCGCGATCGACACGAAGGCGATCGAACTTTGCACCGTGGATGGCAGCAGCCCGAGGAACACCACCCCCGTCGCGACCTCGGGGCCCAGAAGCGGGCGGAAGATGGCGGCCACGACCATCGCCAGCGCCGGGATCAGCACATAGGTCGACACGAAGGTCAGCCCCTGCAGCCGCCAGTTCAGCATCCCGGCCCGGACCGATGCCGGGTCCAGCTTCGCCCCATAGAGGAAGAACAGCAGCGCCACCGCGAAATAGGTGAAGCGCCCCAGCCCCTCGGCGGCGATGCCGCGCGCCGGCAGGACCAGCCCCAGCAGAACCGCCCCCAGCAGCATCAGCATGTAATTGTCGATCCCGATGCGTTTCAGTCGTGCAAACATCGCCATGCCCCCCGATCAGATTCCCGCCGCCATGCCGTCCTTGCGGCTGTCGGACCCGCCCTCCAGGCCACCGGCCACGGGGCGGATCGCCTGCGCGCCGCCGATGGGGCTGCCCACGCGGTTGATGCGGTGCCCCCGCGCGGCCAGATCCTCCGCCACGTCCTGCGGCACGCCCGGTTCGATATCCAGCCGCCCCTCGGTCGCGAAGCTGCGGGGACGGTCGATGGCATCCTGCAGGGTCATCCCCTCGTCCAGGACCCCCGACAGGAAGGCCGCATGCCCCGCTGCCTGGTAATGCCCGCCCATCACGCCGAAGGGCATCATGCCGCGATCCGTGCGGATCATGCCCGGAATGATCGTGTGCATGGGACGCTTGCCCGGCGCGATGCCGTTGGGATGGGCCGGATCCATGCGGAAGGACGCGCCGCGGTTCTGGAACAGCACGCCCGACGCCGGATCCAGCCGGGTCGAGCCGAAGGGATGGAAGATCGAGTTGATGAAGGACACCGCGTTGCCCTGATCGTCCACCACGCACAGATAGATGGTGTCGCGATGCTCGACCTCGTCCCACAGGGCGGGTTCGCCCGCGCGGGCCATGTCGATGCGCGACCGCATGGCCTCGATGGCCTCGTCCGACAGTAGCGTCTCGGACAGCCCCTCGGATTGGACTGCATCGGCGATCAGCGCGTCGCGGTGGTGATAGGCGATCTTGGTCGCCTCGGCATGGACATGGATGCGGTCGGCGGGCGACAGCGCGGCCATGTCGAAGCCCTCGATGATGCGCAGGATGATCAGCGCCGCCAGCCCCTGCCCGTTCGGCGGGCATTCGAAGACCTCGTGCCCGCGATAGGTGGCGCTGATCGGGTCGGTCCAGAAGGCCGCATCGGCCCCGTCCGCGAAATCGCCGACCGTGTGCAGCCCGCCGAGCGAGTTGAGATGCGCGACCATGCTCTCGGCGGTGCTGCCCCGATAGAAGCCCGCCGCGCCCTTCTCGGCGATCTCCTCGAGCCGGTCCGCCAGCAGGGGCTGGGCGTGACGGTCGCCTGCACGCGGCGCCTTGCCATCCGGCAGGAACAGCTTGGCGGCATGGGGGTCGGCGCCGATGCGCGCGACCTCGTTCGACCAGTCGAAGGCCACGCGCGCGGTCACCGGATATCCTTCGCGCGCATAGGCGATGGCCGGGGCGAAGATGCGCGACAGCGGCAGGCTGCCCATGTCGGCATGCAGCCTGCACCATGCCGACACCGCGCCGGGCACGGTCACGGCATGGGGGCTGTCCAGCGGGATCGCCTCCCCCACCCCCGAGGCGCGCAGCCCCTCGATCGTGGCACCTGCGGGGGCACGGCCCGACCCGTTCAGGGCGCGCACCTGGCCGCCCGCGGTCGCCACCAGCGCAAAGCAATCGCCGCCGATGCCCGTCATCAGCGGATCGACCACCGCCTGCACCGCGCTTGCGGCAATGGCCGCATCGAAGGCATTTCCGCCATCGGCCAGCACCTCGAGCCCGGCAGACGTTGCAAGCGGATGCGAGCAGGCTATCATCGACCTGGACGCATATCCCGGCGCACGACGCCCGTTGAAGAAATCGTATCCTGCCATGAACTTTCCCAACCTTCCTGAATCGAATTTGCCCGAGGCGCAGGAAAGGTATACAGGTCAAACCGTACAGAATACAAATGGAACAGGCATGGAAGCCCCCGCATTTTCCGCCGACCAGATCTATGCCCAGCTGATCCGCGACATCATGGGCGGCAGGCTCAGCCCCGGCGCCCCCATGGCCGAGGTGCAGCTGGCCCTGCGATTCGGCGTCTCGCGCACGCCGATCCGGCAGGCGCTGCACCGCCTGGACGCCGAGGGCATGATCGAGCGCGGCCCGCGCCGGGCCTTCATCGTGCGGCGCATGAACCAGGATGCCCTGCGCGACCTGTTCGAGAGCCTGGGAGAGATCGAGGCGCTGTGCACCGGCCTGGCGGCGCGGCGCATGACAGCCATGGAACAGGCGGCCCTGGCCCGGATCGTCGATGAGGGCGACGCCCACGACGCCGATTACGCCGAAGCCAACCGCCGCTTTCACGAGGCGCTGCGGCTGGGGGCCAAGAACGCGATCCTGGCCGAGCTTTCGGCCGACCTGAACCGCCGGTCCATGCCGTGGCGCGATGCGCAGTTCGACAAGGGCATGAACCGCGTGGACAGTTCCCGCGCCGAACATCGCGCCATCATGGAGGCGGTGATCGCCCATGACGCCGACCGCGCCAGCGGCCTGATGCGTGCGCATATGGCCACGTCACTGGGCGTGATCGAAAAGCTGCTGCAGGGAAAGCTGGACGGATGAACCCGATCGCGGATCTTGAACGCGCCACCGCTGCCGCATGCGCCGCGGGCGATCTGCTGATGCGGCACTGGCAGGACCGCGAGGCGCTGGTGATCCGGCAGAAACGACCCGGCGATTTCGTCTCGGATGCGGATCACGGCGCGGAGATGCTGCTGAGGGACGCGCTGATGCGCCCCGGCGACGGCTGGCTGGGCGAGGAGACGGACCCCCTGCCCGCCCCGCGCCGCTGGATCGTCGATCCGCTGGACGGGACGACGAACTTCCTACGCGGGATCGGGCAATGGGCCGTCTCGGTCGCGCTGGAGGTGGACGGCATCCGCGTGCTGGGCGTGGTGCACGACCCGCTGCGGGGGGAAACATTCGCGGCGGCCAGGGGCCATGGCGCGACCCTGAACGGAAGGGCGATGGCCCGGCCCGATTGCCCGCCTGCGGGCGGCGCGCTGTGGGGAACGGGGCTGCCCTTCGGCGACATGCCCCATATCGACGACCATGCGCAGGATCTGCGGCGCCTGCTGCCCGACAGCGCGGGCGTTCGCAGGCTGGGTGCGGCGGCGCTGGACCTGGCCTATGTCGCGGCGGGGCGGCTGGACGGGTTCTGGGAACGCCGCCTGCGCCCCTGGGACATCGCCGCGGGCCTGGTGATCTGCGCCGAGGCCGGCATCCGCGTCGAGGGCTGGACGCGTGACGACCGCCCCGAGGACAGCGGCAATGTCATCGCCGCCCGCCCCGAGCTGTTTCAGGGCTTCGCCGCCTCGCTCCGCGCATAGAGATCGCCCGAGAGCGCGTCGCGCGGCAAGCCACGCAACCAGTGATCCACTGCCCGCGCATCGCGCCATTCGGGCCAGAGGAACCGCCCGCTTTCACCCACCACCGGGTTGAAGCGGTAATCGCCCAGGCGCTCGATCCGTTCGACGACACGCAGGCTGCGCTCGGGCAGGCCGGGCAGGTATTCGACCGACAGCATCGGAACCGGGCGGGACAGGCCCGACAGCACGTCCTCCTCATACCCCTCGACATCGATCTTGATGAAACGCGGCTGCCCATGATCCGCGATCAGGCGGTCCAGCGTCGTCACCTCGACCTGCTGGCTGCGATCCCAGCGCACATGATCGAAGCCGGGTGCCTGAACGGCCTCGGCGGCGAAATCGGGTGACAGGGACGACACGGTCGGGTGCAGACTGCTGACGGACATCCGGGCGACCGTCTCGGCGGGGCCCAGCGCCTTGCGGATCAGTGTCACGTCGCGCGGCAAGCTGCGGTGCAGGAACCCGGCAAAGGGCTCTTGCGGCTCGATCGCGACGACACGCGCCCCGGCGGACCTCATGGCACGACTGCGCGTGCCGACATGCGCCCCCACGTCGAAGACCAGATCGCCGGGCTGCAGAAGTTGCGCGTAATGCCGCCGCATCTGCGCCATGCGCAGCGGATTGTAATAGATGGCAATCGATCGCAGCAGCCCCAATGCGGCCTTCGGATTCATCGTCCTTCCCTCCTTCCGGGCATGTCTGGCAGCGACATTCGGCCGCGTGGCCGACCCTTGTCGGAACCACCGCAAAACCGTGGGCGTTCAAACCCCTAGCGATGGCACAAGACGGACAGCGGCATCATGCGTATCTTCCCGACCCCCTACCCGCAATCACAACCCATAGCGGCGGTTTCGGATCCGCTGGCGCTGCGCGCGGCGGAACGCGTCGCCCGGACCGTCGGCGATCTGCGGCTGGGACTGCCCGTCGTTCTGGCAGGAGATGACGGTGCCGCGATGGTCGTCGCGGTCGAGACGCTGACCAAGGAGCGACTGGACGCGCTGCGCGACGAGGGGATGGAGCTGGTCCTGACCGCCCGCCGTGCCGAGGCGTTGCACCACCCCGTCGATACCGATGTCGCGCGCTTTCCCGTCTCGCGGGATGTACGTCTGTCATGGCTGCAGGCAATGGCCGACCCGACCCGCAGCATGGCGGGGCCTGCCGCCCTGCCGCGTGCGCCGAAGAATGTCACCGGATCGATCCAGCGTGCGGCGATCATGCTTGCGAAATCCGCCGAACTTGTTCCCGCCGCGCTGATCGTACCCGGTCCCGATGTCATGGCCACGGCATTGCGGCACAACCTGTCCATCCTGTCGGCGGATGAGGCATTGGCACAGGCCGGCCTGCCCAACCGACCTCGTGCCGTATCGAACGCCCGGGTGCCCATGGCAGCCGCCGCTGCGGGCCGTCTGCATGTGTTCCGGCCGGATACGCATGGCCCGGAACATTACGCCATCCAGGTGGGCGAACCCGATCCTTCCCGCCCCGTGCTTGTCCGGCTGCATTCCGCCTGTTTCACGGGCGACGTGCTCGGCAGTCTCAAATGCGATTGCGGGCCGCAGCTTCAGGCAGCCATCGCCGCGATGAACGAGGCCGGCAGCGGTATCCTGCTGTATCTGAACCAGGAGGGCCGCGGCATCGGTCTTGCCAACAAGATGCGCGCCTATGGCCTGCAGGATCAGGGCCTGGACACGGTCGAGGCCAATCACCGCCTGGGCTTCGAGGATGACGAACGCGATTTCCGCGTCGGCGCATCGCTTCTGAGGGAACTAGGCATCGGTCAGGTGCGGCTGCTGACGAACAACCCGGCCAAGATCCGGCGCCTGGAATCCGAAGGGATCGTCGTGGCAGAGCGCGTGCGCCTGATGGTCGGACGCGGGCCCGACAACACGCGTTATCTCGACACCAAGGCCGCGAAATCCGGGCACCTCTTCGCATGAGCGGCGATGCGCTCTGGATCGAAGGACCGGACCAGGTCGCCATCCGTTCCGGCCAAGAGGGATCGGGCAGCCTGGTCCGGACGCTCTATTCCGGGATTAGCCGGGGGACCGAGCGTCTGATATCGCATGGGAAGGTTCCAAAGGCCGAATACCAGCGGATGCGCGCCCCCTTTCAAGAGGGCGATTTCCCCTTTCCGGTCAAATACGGATATTGCGCCGTCGGTCGCGCGACCGAAGGGGCGTATCGCGACCGCAACGTCTTTGCCCTGTTTCCCCATCAGCAGAGCTTTCGCCTGCCCGACGATGCACTGACGCCGCTGCCCGATGATCTGCCCGCGGAACGCGCGGTGCTGACGGCCAATATGGAAACCGCGCTGAATGTCCTGTGGGACAGCCGGGCCGCCGCGGGCGATCGGATCGCCGTGATCGGCGCGGGGGTCGTGGGGCTGCTGATCGCCAGCCTTGCAGCCAGGCTGCCGGGGGCCGAAGTGACAGTGATCGACACGCAACCCGCGCGCGAGGATCTGACCCGCATGCTCGGGTGCCGCTTTGCCCTGCCGGACGATGCGCCCGACGAACAGGACGCGGTCATCCATACCAGCGCATCCTCGGCGGGGCTTGCCCAGGCCATCGCCATCGCGGGAACCGAGGCGCAGATCACCGAGGCCAGCTGGCACCCCGCCCCCGTGACGATCCCCCTTGGCGGCGCGTTTCACAGCCGCCGCCTGCGTATTGTCAGCAGCCAGGTCGGACGCCTGCCCGATACACGCAATGCGCGATGGAACTATGCCCGCCGCCTGCGCAAGGCGATGGAACTTCTGGCAGCGGATGACAGGCTGGACGAACTCGTCTCGGGGGAAACCGCGTTTCGGGAACTTCCTGACCGCTGGACCGATATCATCAATGACGCGGCCACGCTGTGTCACCGCATCCGCTACTGAACAGACCAAAGGAACCTGCATGTTCGCCGTCGAAGTCCGTGACCACATCATGATCGCCCATTCGCTGCCCTCGCCGACCTTCGGTCCCGCGCAGGGCATGCATGGCGCGACATTCACCGTCGATGCCGCCTTCTTTACCGAGGCGCTGGATGACGAAGGGCTGGTCGTCGACATGGGTCTTGCCACCGATGCGCTGGCCTCGGCGCTGGCCCCCCTGCGATACAAGAACCTGGACGAGGTGCCGGAATTCGCGGGCAAGTTCACCACGACCGAATTCCTGTGTCAGCACATCTTCCACACGCTGGCAGGCGTGGCACGCGACGGCGGCCTTGGCAATCCGGCGCGACTGAAGCGCCTGCGCATCACCCTGCACGAGAGCCATGTCGCCCGCGCCTGGTACGAGGGGGATGTCTGATGTCATTCACCGCCGAATGGCTGGCGCTGCGCGAACCCGCCGACCGTGCGGCGCGCGATGCGGGGCTGGTTGCCCGGGCGGCGCTGGCTGCAGGGCCGGATCCCGTGATCCTGGACCTTGGCAGCGGCACCGGATCGACCCTGCGCGTGATGGAGCCGCATCTGCCGGATCACGCGGCATGGCGACTGGTCGACAATGATGCGGATCTGCTGGAGCAGGCCCGGTCCGATGCGCATGGCAGCGTCGAGACGCGGGCCATGGACCTGCGCGATCTGGATGCCCTGCCGCTGGAGGGCGTCACGCTGGTGACCGCCTCGGCGCTTCTGGACCTGATGCCTGCCGACTGGATCGCGCGCTTGGCCGACAGGCTGGCCGCCGCCCGGCTGCCCTTCTATGCGGCGCTGTCCTATGACGGCGTGATGCGCTGGCAGCCGCATCTGCCGGGCGACGCGTCGGTCACGCGGGCCTTCAACGACCACCAGCGCGGCGACAAGGGCCTGGGCGCGGCCTTGGGCCCCGACAGCGGCCCCCGCTCGGTCGAGATCCTGCGCAAGGCGGGTTTCCGCGTCCATCACGCCGACAGCCCCTGGTCGCTGAACGGGGCCGAGGCACCGCTGCACCGCGCGCTGCTGGAAGGCATCGCCAGCGCCGCAGCCGAAGCCGGCAATGCCGATGCGGCCGAATGGGGCCGAAATCGCATCCGGATCGCGGAACAAAGTCGCTGCCATGTGGGTCATATCGATATCCTCGCCCTGCCGCCTTGCGCAGGCTGAGGAGAGGACGCAGTCGCGAGGGGGGAAAGCCATGCAGATCGTCGAGGTCACGCCAAGGGTCTGGGACCGCATCCTGACCGTCAGGTCGGGCCGGGCCTGCACATGTTGCGGCAGGTTCTCGGATACGGAACGCGCGGCGCTGGATCTTTACGGTCCGCTGGCGCGACGCGATCTGGGACCCATGACATTCGCCCAGATCGGCCAGTCGCTGGACGGGCGCGTCGCCACGGCATCGGGCGATGCGCGCGACGTGTCCGGCCCCGAGGGGCTGGCCCATCTGCACCGTCTGCGTGCCCTTGTCGACGGTGTGGTGATCGGCGTGGGCACCGCGCTGCACGACACGCCCCGGCTGACGGTGCGGCTGTGCAGCGGGCACAACCCCGCCCGGATCGTGATCGACCCGCGCGGCAGGTTGCCCGATGACGCGCCCGTGCTGCGCGACGACGGCGCGCGCCGGGTCGTCGTGCAATCGGTGCGACGCCCCCGCCCCGACGGGGTCGAGGTCCTGCACCTGCCGCTGACGGACGGGCGCCTGGATCCCGCAGCCATCCTGCAGGGGATCCGCAACCTTGATATCGGTTCGCTGCTGATCGAGGGTGGCGGATCGACCATCACCAATTTTCTGGAGGACGGGCTCTTGGACCGGCTGCAGGTCTCGGTCTCGCCCCTGATCATCGGGAACGGCCCCCAGGGGCTGACGACGCGTTCGCCGGTGGATCGCCTGTCGGACGCGATCCGCCCCGATACGCGGGTCTTCAACATCGGCGGCGACATCGTCTTCGATTGCGCGCTGGCCCCCCGTGCGGCAGCTGCCTGCAGGCCCTTGCACACAGCGCAAGACGGCAGGGAACGAAACGGGATGCTGATCGCTTGACCCTCGGGAACGTGAAGGAACCGAGGGGACAGGATGCTCGAACGATTGGCCAACCGACTGGGTCTGAAGGCTGACCCGACAATCTTCTTCAGCGCGGCGGGCCTGAGCGTCGTCTTCGTATTGGCCCTTGTGGCCGCACCCGAAACCATCGGGGATGCCTTTGCCGCGGGCCGCGCCTGGATCGTGACCAATCTTGGCTGGTTCTTCATCCTGGGCGTGAACGTCTGGCTGGGCTTCCTCGTCTGGGCCGCCGTTTCCCGGCACGGACATATCCGGCTGGGTCCACGCAATTCGCGCCCCGAATACAGCAACGTGTCCTGGTTCACGATGCTGTTCGCGGGCGGGATCGGCACGGTGCTGATGTTCTGGGGCGTGGCCGAGCCCATCAGCCATTTCCAGTCCCCGCCCCTGCCCGGCGTCGAGCCCTATACCGTCGAGGCCGCGCAGGACGCAATCTCGATCGCGCTCTATCACCTTGCGCTGCACACCTGGACGATCTTCGCGCTGCCGGGGCTGGCCTTCGCCTATTTCATCAACCGCTACGATCTGCCCGTCCGCGTCAGTTCGGTCTTCTATCCGCTGCTGCGCGAACGCATCCACGGCCCCATCGGCAAGGCCATCGACATCGCCGCGATCCTCGGCACGCTGTTCGGGGTGGCGGTGTCACTGGGCCTTGGGTCGTCGCAGGTGGCGGCGGGCCTGTCCGAGCTGTTCGGCTGGGAAAACGGCACCTTCCTGCGCGTGGCCATCCTGACGGTGCTGACGCTGGTGGCCACCGCATCCATCGTCGCGGGCCTCGACAGCGGGGTCCGCATGCTGTCGAACCTGAATATCGGCATGGCGGTCGGTCTGATGATCTTCGTCCTGCTGACTGGCGCGACGCTGTTCCTGCTGCGCGGCATGGTGGAAACGGTGGGCCTCTACCTGTCGAACCTGCCGCGGCTGGCCTTATGGAACGACATGCTGCACGGCAACGGCATGCAGAACGGCGACTGGGGCTGGCAGGGCGACTGGACGGTCTTCTACTGGGCCTGGACGGTCACCTGGTCGCCCTTCATCGGGCTGTTCGTGGCGCGCATCTCTCGGGGGCGGACGGTGCGCGAATTCGTGGCAGGCGTGCTGCTGGCGCCGTCGCTGTTCACCGTGATCTGGTTCGCGATCTTCGGCTGGCAGGCGCTGGTGATGGACGGGCTGGGCCTTCAGGCACGCGAGGCGATGGGCGCCCAAGCGGGCACGATCAGCGCCGCCGTGTCGGAATCGATCCCGCTGGCGATGTTCGCCTTCTTCGAGCAGCTGCCCTTCGCGCATCTGATGCAGGGGCTGGCGGTGATCGTGGTCGCGATCTTCTTCGCCACCTCGTCGGATTCGGCGTCGCTGGTCGTCGACATGCTGTGTTCGGGCAGCCAGACGGCGGGCCCGGTTCACCAGCGCGTCTTCTGGGGCCTGGCCGAGGGGCTGATCGCCGCCATGCTGATCGTCCTTGCGGGCGAGGCCGGGCTGACCGCGCTGCAGCAGGTCATCACCGTGGTGGGCCTGCCGATCTTCATCCTGGTCTTCATGATGATCCCCGCCCTGATCCGGGGCTTCGCCGCCGAGGATATCGACCACGTCACGATCGGCCGCCGCCCCGATCTGAGCGAGTTCGAGCCCGAGGAAAAGGCATCCGAAGACCCGGCACCTCAGAACTAGGCAAGCGTGCCCACATGCGTGCCCCCCGTGCCGCAGTCCCGGTGCGGGGGGCATGCCCAAGCCACCCGAAGGTTGATCTTGCAGGGGCGCGCCGCTATCAGCGCCCCAATTGCATGGACCCGGTGAGATTCCGGGTGGCTCTTCCGGCCGCTGATCCGCCGGACAATTCCTGACGAAGCCCTGAACCGATGCCGGAACGCCCTGCGAAGGACCGACCGACACAGGGCAGAGGACCGTTCAAGATGACCCTTACCGAATACCGCAACCAGTGGTTCGGCAATATCCGCGGAGACCTGCTTTCGGGGCTGGTCGTGGCGCTTGCCCTGATCCCCGAGGCGATCGCCTTTTCCATCATCGCGGGCGTGGACCCGAAGGTCGGGCTCTATGCCAGCTTCTCGATCGCGGTGATCATCGCCTTCACCGGCGGGCGTCCGGGCATGATCTCGGCGGCGACCGCGGCGACGGCCGTGCTGATGGTGACGCTGGTGCGCGATCACGGGCTGCAATACCTGCTGGCCGCGACCGTGCTGGCGGGCCTGATCCAGATCGCGATGGGCCTGCTGCGGCTGGGCCGCTTCATGCGCTACGTCTCGAAATCGGTGATGACCGGCTTCGTGAACGCCCTGGCGATCCTGATCTTCATCGCCCAGCTGCCCGAGCTTGAATTCTCGCGCGATGGCGTGGGCCTGCTGGGTTACGCGCTGGTCGCGGCGGGGCTTGCGATCATCTACCTGTTCCCGCGCATCACGAAATCCATTCCCTCGCCGCTGGTGACGATCGTCGTGCTGACCGTGCTGGTCGCGATGCTGGGCTGGGACGTGCGCACCGTGGGCGATCTGGGCGCCCTGCCCGACAGCCTGCCGGTCTTCATGATCCCGCAGATCCCCGTCACGCTGGAGACCCTGCTGATCATCCTGCCCTATTCCGCGGCCATCGCCGTCGTGGGCCTGCTGGAAAGCCTGATGACCCAGAACATCGTGGACGAGCTGACCGATACCCGGTCGGACCGCAACCAGGAATGCATCGGCCAGGGCATCGCGAACACGGCCACCGGCTTCATCGGCGGGATGGCGGGCTGCGCGATGATCGGCCAGTCGGTCATCAACGTGAAATCGGGCGGACGCGGGCGTCTGTCGGCCTTCACGGCGGGAACCGTGCTGCTGATCCTCTGCGTGGGCCTGGGCGATCTGGTCGGCCGCATTCCGATGCCCGCGCTGGTCGCGATCATGATCATGGTGTCCATCGGCACGTTCAGCTGGTCGTCGATCGCGCAGCTGCGCACGCATCCGCGGTCGTCCTCGATCGTGATGCTGGCGACGGTCGCCACGGTGGTCTGGACCCACAATCTGGCCATCGGCGTGCTTGCGGGGGTGCTGCTGTCGGGCATCTTCTTCGCGGGCAAGATCGCGCAGCTGTTCCGCGTCTCCTCGACCCTGTCCGAGGATGGCCGCCACCGCACCTATGTGGTCGAGGGGCAGATGTTCTACGGCTCGGCCGAGGATTTTGCCGCAGCTTTCGACTTCCGCGAAGCGCCGGAACATGTGACGATCGATGTCAGCCGCGCACATATCTGGGACATCAGCTCGGTCCAGGCCTTGGACATGGTCGTCCTCAAGTTCCGCCGCGAAGGGGCCGAGGTTCGGATCACCGGCATGAACGAGGCGTCCGAGACGCTGGTCGACAAGCTTGCGCTGCATGACAAGCCGGGGGCGCTCGACAAGCTGTCCGCGCATTGAGGGGAGGAGAACGGATGACACGCATTCTGGCACTCGTCGACGGGTCGGCATATTCCGAGAGCGTCTGCCATCACAGCGCCTGGATCGCGGGCAGACTGCAGGCAGGGGTGGACCTGATGCATGTGCTGGGCCGCCGCGAGGGGGCCGAGGCTTCGGACCTGTCGGGATCGCTGCGGCTGGGCGCAAGGTCCGCACTGCTGGCCGAGCTGGCCGAGGCCGACGCCACCCGCGCCCGCATCGCCCAGGCCCGGGGCCGCGCCATCCTGGAGGATGCCGAGGCGATCCTGAAGGCCGATGGCGTGGACCCCGTTGCGACGCAGCTGCGCAAGGGCGACCTGGTCGATTCCGTGACCGCGCTGGAACCCGACCTGCGCGCCATCGTGATCGGCAAGCGCGGCGAAGGCGCGGATTTCGCGACCGGGCATCTGGGGTCGAACCTGGAACGCGTGGTGCGCGCGACCCGCATCCCCGTCTTCGTCGCATCGCGGGCCTTCAGGCCCATCGGGCGGGTGCTGGTGGCCTTCGACGGCAGCGCCAGCGCGCGGACTGCGATTCGCCGCATGGCCGACAGCCCGGTCTTTGCCGGGCTGGACATCACCCTGCTGCATGTGGGCGATGACAAGCCCGCCATGCGCGACAAGCTGGACGATGCGGCGATGACGCTGGCCAGTGCCGGATTGCGCCCGCAGATTCGCGTCATGCAGGGCGAACCCGACGAGGTTCTGGACAGCGTCGTCACCGACGAGGGATTCGATCTGCTGGTCATGGGGGCCTATGGCCACAGCCGGATTCGCAGCCTGATCATTGGGTCCACCACCACCGCGATGGTCCGCGCGGTGCGCATCCCGGTATTGCTTTACCGCTGATCCGCAGGGCGGTTCGAAACGCGCTTGCATCAAGGGGCGTCCGGGTTTAGCCGGGCGCCTTTCGCGTTCCGGGGACCCCCTTCGGACATGTGCGGATTCTGCGACGGATTGTCCGTCAAGCCCCAAAAACTGACACTAGATATATTGACCAGACAGCGGCGAAACGCCTAGATGATGTGGTCATGGCGCCCGTGATTCAATCCGAGGGCGAAACGGAAACCTGGTGAACATCCGGGCAATTTACTGCAACGGGACGCGGCAATCGCGGGGATCGTTCCCCGGCACCGCAAGCCCCGGCAGCCGGCCATGATGGCATTTGAACGACACCGGGCAGAGGGCCCGGCGGCGGACTGCCCCCTGCGGCGGATCGCGGCCCCGTCCCCGACGCGCCCCGAAGACAAGGAAAGCGACGGCCATGACGATCACGGTCTATTCGAAACCTGCCTGCGTGCAGTGCACCGCGACCACCCGTGCGCTGGACGCACGCGGCATCACCTATGACGTCATCGACCTGACCCAGGACGACGACGCGATGGAACGCGTGACCGCGCTCGGCTATCGCCAGGCACCGGTGGTCATCGCCAATGACGACCTGCACTGGGCGGGCTTCCGTCCCGACATGATCGGCCAGCTGGCCTGAGACGATGTCGGGGCTGGTCTTCTACTCCTCGGGGTCGGGAAACACCGCGCGCTTCGTGGCGACCCTCGGGTTGCCCGGCCTGCGCATCCCGATCCGGCAGGACGATCCGATGCCCCGCCCCGACGCCCCCTACGTGATGATCTGCCCCACCTATGCCGACGGCACGGGCGCGGGCGCGGTTCCCAAGCAGGTGATCCGCTTTCTGAACGATCCCGCCCGACGCGCCCTGATCCGGGGTGTCATCGGCGCGGGCAACCGCAATTTCGGGCCGACCTTCGGGCTTGCGGCCCGGATCATCGCCGAGAAATGCCAAGTCCCCATGCTCGACCGGTTCGAGCTTGCGGGAACCGAAACCGACACCGCCCGCATCCGCAACGGGCTTGAACAATTCTGGGGAATGACATGCTTGACGCCGTGAGGCCCGATCTCGACTACCACGCGCTGAACGCGATGCTGAACCTGTATGACGACCAGGGCAGGATCCGCTTCGACGCCGACCGCATGGCCGCGCGGCAGTATTTCCTGCAGCACGTCAACCAGAACACGGTCTTCTTCCATTCGCTGGACGAGAAGCTCGATTACCTTGTCGACGAGGGGTATTACGAGAAGCAGGTGCTGGACGCCTATCCGCGCGAATTCCTGCACGAGATCTGGGGCGCGGCCTTCAAGGCCAAGTTCCGCTTTCCGACCTTCCTGGGCGCGTTCAAGTATTACACCAGCTACACGCTGAAGACCCGCGACGGGAAACGCTTCCTCGAACGCTACGAGGACCGCGTGGTCATGGTCGCGCTGACGCTGGCGCGCGGCGACCAGGCCCAGGCCATGCATTTCATGCACGAGATCCTCTCGGGCCGCTTCCAGCCCGCCACGCCCACCTTCCTGAACGCCGGCAAGCAGTCGCGCGGCGAACTGATCAGCTGCTTCCTGCTGCGGGTCGAGGACAACATGGAATCGATCGGCCGGGCCATCAATTCCTCGTTGCAGCTGTCCAAGCGCGGCGGCGGCGTGGCCCTGATGCTGACGAACATCCGCGAATCCGGCGCCCCCATCAAGGGGATCGAGAACCAGTCCTCGGGCGTCATCCCGATCATGAAGCTGCTGGAAGACAGCTTCAGCTATGCCAACCAGCTGGGCGCACGCCAGGGTGCGGGCGCGGTCTATCTGAACGCGCATCACCCCGACATCCTGCGTTTCCTCGACACCAAGCGCGAGAACGCGGACGAGAAGATCCGCATCAAGACGCTGTCGCTCGGCGTCGTGATCCCCGACGTGACCTTCGAGCTGGCCAAGCGCAACGAGGACATGTACCTCTTTTCGCCCCATGACGTGGAGAAGGTCTACGGTCAGGCGTTCTCGGAAATCTCGGTCACCGAGAAATACGCCGAGATGGTCGCCGACAAGCGCATCCGCAAGAAGAAGATCAACGCGCGCGCCTTCTTCCAGACCCTGGCCGAGATCCAGTTCGAAAGCGGCTATCCCTACATCATGTTCGAGGACACGGTGAACCGCGCGAACCCGATCGCGGGCCGCATCGCCATGTCGAACCTGTGCTCCGAGATCCTGCAGGTGAACCAGGCGTCGGAATTCGACGAGGATCTGGGCTACAAGCAGATGGGCACGGACATCTCGTGCAATCTCGGCTCGCTCAACATCGCGAAGACCATGGACGGCCCCGATTTCGGCGCCACCGTGGAAACCGCGATCCGCGCCCTGACCGCCGTCAGCGAGATGTCGGCCATCAACTCGGTCCCCTCGATCCGCAAGGGCAATGACGAGGCCCATGCCGTGGGCCTGGGCCAGATGAACCTGCACGGCTATCTGGCGCGCGAGCACATCCATTACGGCAGCCCCGAGGGGATCGAGTTCACCTCGGTCTATTTCGCGGCCATCGCCTTCCACGCGATCCGCGCGTCGAACCTGCTGGCGCGTGAAAAGGGCACGACCTTCAAGGATTTCGACAAGTCGGATTACGCGAATGGCAGCTTCTTCGACCGCTATGTCACGAAGGACTGGCTGCCCGAACTGCCCGAGGTCGAACGCCTCTTCGCGAATGTGACCCTGCCCACGCGCGCGGATTGGGAACAGCTGAAGGCCGACGTGATGGCGCATGGCCTCTACAACCGCAACCTTCAGGCCGTCCCGCCGACCGGGTCGATCAGCTACATCAACAACTCGACCAGCTCGATCCACCCGATCGTCAGCAAGATCGAGATCCGCAAGGAAGGCAAGATCGGCCGCGTCTATTATCCGGCCCCGTTCATGTCGAACGAGAACCTGGAATATTACCGCGACGCGTATGAGATCGGCCCCGACGCGATCATCGACACCTATGCCGCCGCGACCGAGCATGTGGACCAGGGCCTGTCCCTGACGCTGTTCTTCCCGGCCGAGGCGACGACCCGCGATATCAACCGCGCGCAGATCTACGCGTGGAAGAAGGGCATCAAGACCATCTACTACATCCGCCTGCGCCAGACCGCGCTGGAAGGCACCGAGGTGCAGGGCTGCGTGTCCTGCACGCTGTAAGTCACCGACACGATACCGGCCGGGGGCACGTCCCCCGGTTTCCGCAAATTCAGAAGGATGGGTCCGCATGAAGGATCACGTGATGGGCGCCCCCGCGCGCGCGATCAACTGGAACCGACTGCAGGATGAAAAGGACCTCGAGGTCTGGAACCGCCTGACGGTCAATTTCTGGCTGCCCGAGAAGGTGCCGCTGTCGAACGACGTGCAGTCCTGGGCCACCCTGCGCCCCGAGGAACGCGAGCTGACGATCCGTGTCTTCACCGGCCTGACGCTGCTGGACACGATCCAGAACACCGTCGGCGCACCGGTGCTGATGCAGGATGCCGTGACCCCGCACGAAGAGGCCGTGCTGTCCAACATCGCCTTCATGGAGGCGGTTCACGCGCGCAGCTACAGCTCGATCTTCTCGACGCTGTGTTCGACCCGCGAGGTCGACGAGGCCTTCCGCTGGTCCGAGGAAAACCAGCATCTGCAGCAGAAGGCGCGGCTGATCCTGAACGAATACGAGGTCGGGACAGACCCGCTCAAGCGCAAGATCGCCAGCGTGTTCCTTGAAAGCTTCCTGTTCTATTCGGGCTTCTACCTGCCGATGCACTGGTCCAGCCGGGCCAAGCTGACGAACACCGCCGACCTGATCCGCTTGATCATCCGCGACGAGGCGGTGCACGGATACTATATCGGCTACAAGTTCCAGCGCGCGATGGAGAAGCTGGACGAGGCCAAGCGCAACGAGATGAAGGATTTCGCCTTCGCGCTGATGTTTGACCTCTACGAGATCGAGGCCCATTACGCCGAGGAACTGTATGACGGGATCGGCCTGACCGAAGAGGTCAAGGCCTTCCTGCACTACAATGCCAACAAGGCGCTGCAGAACCTGGGCTTCGAGGCCCTGTTCCCGCCCGCGGCCTGCGAGGTCAACCCGGCCATCCTGTCGGCCCTGTCGACCGACAGCGAGAACCACGACTTCTTCTCGGGCTCGGGGTCGTCCTATGTGATCGGCAAGGCCGTCGCGACCGAGGATGAAGATTGGGACTTCTGATCCCCTAGCCCGCCGCCTGCATCACGTCGATCAGCTGATCGGCGGTCAGGGTGGCGGGGTTGGCCTTCATGGACGACGATGACGCCGCAGCGATCGCTGCGGCGTTTCGCATATCCGCATCCACGCCAAGCGCCGAGAGGGGCCGCAGCCCGCATTCCGCGGACCAGTCCGCCAGTATCCCCGCCGCACGGTCCAGCCCCGCATCCGGTTGCCCGAAGGCCGCGCCGATCCATTCGCCCACCCGGTCCAGCCGGTCCGCCGCCCGCCCCGTGACCGCCGCCCAATTCACGCGCAGCACATGCGGCAGCAGCACGCCGCAGATCGCGCCATGTGGCGCCCCCGACAGCCCGCCAAGCGGACCCGCCAGCCCATGCACCGCGCCCAGTCCCGAATTCGCCAGCGCAAGGCCACCTGCAAGGCTGGTCCAGGCCATCTCGTCGCGGGCATCGGGATCCTCGGCCCGCATCAGGCGGATCAGCGCGGCCAGCCCGCGCGGGATCGCATCGGCGCAGATCGCATCCGTCATCGGGTTCGCGCGGGTCGAGACATAGGGCTCGATCACCTGCGTGATCGCGTCCAGCCCCGAGGCCAGCGTGATCCCGCGCGGGCAGCCATCCGTCAGCGCAGGGTCCACGATGGCAAGACGCGGCAGCATGCGCGGATCGCGCAGGCTGACCTTGCGGCGATGTTCGGGCACACCAATGACCGCGTTGCGCGTCACCTCGGCGCCCGTGCCCGCGGTGGTGGGCAGCGCGATGAAGGGCAAGGGGGCCACGTCCAGCGGCAGCCCCTGGCCCACGACCTCCAGGTGGTCCATCACGGGGCGCGTGGCGGGCAGCAGCGCTGCCAGCGCCTTACCCGCGTCGATCACCGCGCCACCGCCGATGGCCACGACCGCATCGGCGCCGCCCGTGCGGGTCAGCGCGTCCTCCAGCATCGGCAGGTCGGGTTCGCGGGCGACACTCAGGCGCGTCACCTCGCAGCCTTGCCCCGTCAGCCCATCGGCCAGGAAATCGGCGCGCCCCGCATTCGCCCCGTGACACAGGACGATCCGGCGTCCATGTTCCGCCACCCGCGCGGCAGCGGTTTCGGCCAGACCGCGCCCGAAGGCGATCTCGGTCGCGGTGGCGAATGCGAAGCCCCCGATCATGCCGCCTGCACCCGATCCGGCGCTGCGATGACGGCGATGGTGGTCAGGGTGGCGTGAACCGCATGCGCGGCCTCACGCCCCTTCTTCACGAAATGATCGCGATAGAAGCCCGTCAGCAGCTCGGTTTCCTGGTAGTTGTGCGGCGTCAGCGACACCGAGAAGCAGGGCACATCCGTCTCGAGCCCGGCCTGCATCAGGCCCGACACCACGGCCTGCGCCACGAAATCGTGGCGATAGATGCCGCCATCGACGACCAGCGCGGCGGCGACCACCGCGTCATAGCGGCCGGTCTGTGCCAGCTTCCGGGCCAGCAGCGGCATCTCGAACGCGCCGGGGGCGTCGAAGGCATCGACGGTCGCGCCGGGCATCAGCGTTGCGGCTTCGGACAGGAAGCCGTCATGGGCCCGGTCCACGACATCGGCATGCCAGCGGGCCCTGATGAAGGCGATACGGGGGGTGGATTTCGTCATCTTGCGGAACCTTTGCGCAAATTTGCTTCAGGCCCCAGAGCAATCACCACGCACCACGCCTGGGGCATGGCACGCGATTCTCTTTCATCCGGACTGTGACCGTCGGCCCCGGAGTTTCACCGGATCTGCTGACCCCTTCGATGCGAAGGGCGCTCGCGGGCTGTGACCGCCGGTGGGGAATTTCGCCCCGCCCTGAGAACACCCGGAAGATAGCCGGATGTTCCCCGCGCGCAAGCCCCTCAGACGGGCTCGATATCGCCCTCGGCGCGTTTGGCGTGGAAATCGGCCACGAAGGCGTCCAGCCGGCCTTCGGCAATCGCATCGCGCAGGCCCGCCATCAGTTCCTGATAGTAATGCAGGTTGTGCCAGGTCAGCAGCATCCCCGAGATCATTTCCTGCGACCGGAAGACATGGTGCAGATAGGCGCGGCTGTATCCGGTGCAGGCCGGGCAGCTGCAATTCTCGTCCAGGGGGCGCGGATCGTCGGCATGGCGCGCGTTCTTGATGTTGACCTGGCCGCGATGGGTCCAGGCCTGGCCGGTGCGCCCCGACCGCGACGGCAGCACGCAATCCATCATGTCGATGCCGCGCTGCACGGCCCCCACGATGTCGTCGGGCTTGCCCACCCCCATCAGATAGCGCGGCTTGTCCTCGGGCAGGAAACCGGGGGCATAGTCCAGCACGCCGAACATCGCCTCCTGCCCCTCGCCCACGGCCAGACCGCCGACCGCATAACCGTCGAACCCGATCTGCTGCAGGGCCTGGGCCGATTCCTCGCGCAGGTCGCGGGTGACGCCGCCCTGCATGATCCCGAACAGCGCATGGCCCGGACGATCGCCGAAGGCATCGCGCGACCGCTGCGCCCAACGCATCGACAGGCGCATGGATTTCGCGACCTCTTCCTCGGTCGCGGGCAGCGCGGGGCATTCGTCGAAGGCCATGACGATGTCGCTGCCCAGCATCCGCTGGATCTCCATGCTGCGTTCGGGCGTCAGGTGATGCTTGCTGCCGTCGATATGGCTGGCGAAGGTCACGCCTTCCTCGGTCAGCTTGCGCAGGCCCGCAAGGCTCATGACCTGAAAGCCGCCGCTGTCGGTCAGGATGGGGCGATCCCAGTTCATGAACCGGTGCAGCCCGCCCAGCCGTTCGACCCGTTCCGCGCCGGGGCGCAGCATCAGGTGATAGGTGTTGCCCAGCAGGATGTCGGCCCCCGTCTGGCGCACGCTTTCGGGCAGCATCGCCTTGACGGTGGCGGCGGTGCCCACGGGCATGAAGGCGGGCGTCCGGATCTGGCCGCGGGGCGTGTCGATCACCCCGGTCCGGGCCTGCCCGTCCGTTGCATGAAGAGAGAATGAGAAGCGCTTGCTCATGGCCGAAGATGTCCTGTCGCTGGAACCGGCGACACTTAGCGTCTTGGCCCCGCCCATGCAATCGCCGTGCCGCCCGCACTGGACCGGGGCCGCATGCTCACCTATATCATGCGGCGGAACTGAAGGATGACCCGATGACCGAACCCATGATGGAAGGCGAACCGCTGATCGCCCCCTCGTCGACCGATCACGACCTCTACGAGCCCATCGTCGAGGCCTGCAAGACCGTCTACGACCCCGAGATCCCGGTCAACATCTACGATCTGGGCCTGATCTACACGATCGAGGTGAACGACGCATCCGAGGTCCGCGTGATCATGACCCTGACCGCCCCCGGCTGCCCCGTCGCGGGCGAGATGCCCGGCTGGGTCGCCGATGCCGTCGAGGCCGTGCCCGGCGTCAAGCAGGTCGATGTCGAGATGACGTTCCAGCCGCAATGGGGCATGGACATGATGTCCGACGAGGCCCGGCTGGAGCTGGGCTTCATGTGATCGACGGGGCCGGTCTTGAAGGCCAGCCCCCCGAATGACTATCTTTCGCAGTGAAAGATGAGGTTTCCGCCATGTTCGCCATCCCCGGTCAAGCGCCCGTCAGCATCACCCCTGCCGCCGCCACCCATATCAAGCAGCTGATGTCCAAGAAGGATTCCTTCGGACTGCGCATCGGGCTGAAGAAGGGCGGCTGCGCGGGCATGGAATACACCATGGAGCTGGCCGACGAGGCCGCCGCCGCCGAGGAAGTGATCGAGAAGGACGGCGCCCGCGTTCTCATCGCCCCCATGGCGCAGATGTATCTGTTCGGAACCGAGATCGACTACGAGACCGGCCTGCTGGAAAGCGGCTTCAGGTTCCGCAATCCGAACGTGGCCGATGCCTGCGGCTGCGGAGAATCCGTCAGCTTCGCCATCCCCGGCACCCGCGCCGAGGGCTGAGATCCTCCGGTTGCGCAGAGGCGGGCCTTTGGCCTATCCCTTGAGCGCAACATAGGGGGGATCACCATGGCACCACGCAAACTTGCCGCCGGAAACTGGAAGATGAACGGCGATCTGGCCGCGCTGGCGCAGATCGACGCGATCGTCGCGGGCCGCGAGACCGGCTGCGATGTGCTGATCTGCCCGCCCGCGGTCCTGCTGCATCCGATGGTCGCGCGGGTCGGCGGAAGCGGCGTGATGGTCGGCGGACAGGATTGCCACCATGCAGCTTCCGGCGCGCATACGGGCGACATCGCGGCCGTGCAGCTGGCGGATGCGGGCGCAAGCCATGTCATCCTGGGCCATTCCGAACGCCGCGCCGATCACGGCGAATCCGATGCCGACGTGGCCGCCAAGGCCCGCGCGGCGCATGATGCGGGCCTGATCGCGATCATCTGCGTGGGCGAGACCGAGGCCGAGCGCGACGCGGGCAGCACGCTGGACGTCATCGCGACGCAGCTGAAGGGCTCGATCCCCGATTGCGCGACCACGGCGAATACCGTCATCGCCTATGAACCCGTCTGGGCCATCGGCACCGGCCGCACCCCCGACAACGCCCAGATCGCCGAGGTGCATGCCATGATGCGCGACGCCCTGGCCGACAAGCTGCCCGATGCCAGCCTGCTCTATGGCGGCAGCGTGAAGGCCGCCAACGCGACCGAGATCTTCGGCATCGCGAATGTGGATGGCGCGCT
Organism: Paracoccus sp. C2R09; assembly: GCF_018860625.1. Classification (GTDB taxonomy): domain Bacteria; phylum Pseudomonadota; class Alphaproteobacteria; order Rhodobacterales; family Rhodobacteraceae; genus Paracoccus. The sequence goes on along the minus strand of NZ_JAHKQB010000029.1, from coordinate 107,471 downwards.
GGTCGGCGGCGCCAGCCTCAAGGCCTCGGATTTCCTGCCGATCGTGTCGGCGCTGGCCGCGTCCTGAACCCCTGCGGCGCGCAATTTCCCTGTTGCGCGCCCCTGCCCCGGCAGGTAATCAGGCGACCAAGATGCACCCGTAGCTCAGCTGGATAGAGCGCTGCCCTCCGAAGGCAGAGGTCACAGGTTCGAATCCTGTCGGGTGCACCATCCCCCCATCACGTATTCTCGGACAGCTCGGGATATGCCCGGCGGTCCAGCCCGTCCGAAGTGGCCGCGATGAAATCCAGCGTCGCCGCCGATGGCGCGCGGCTGGCCGGCAGCAGGAAGTTCGTCACGTATCGCAAGGCGGGCGCGAAGGGGCGCATGACGATCCCCTCGCCCATCTGATGCACCAGGGGAAACGGGTTCAGCACCGCCGCCCCCAGCCCCTCGCGCACGAATTCCATGGCCGAGACGTTCGTCGATGCCTCGATCACGTTGTTCATCCGCACCCCTGCCCGATCGAAGACGCGATCGATCGCCACGCGGCTGGAATGCCGTCGCGACAGGGCGATGAAATCCGCGCCCTGAAGATCCTCGGGCCGAATCACCTGTGATTCGGCAAGCGGATGCTGCGCAGGAAGAATGCAGATTGCCTGCGTTTCCAGCAACGGCTCGGTTCGGATGCCTTCATGGGTCACCATCGTATCGGTCAATCCGACATCGAAACGGCATTCCGCGATGCCGGTCAGAAGGGCGTCGCTGGCCAGCACCTCGAAGGTGATCCGAAGCTCGGGATTGCGCTTCTTGAAGGCCGCGATCCGGGCCGCCAGAAAGCGATGCGCGATGGTCGGCGGGGCGGCGATGGACAGGGTTCCGCCATGGCTGCGCGCGGGTTGTTCGTGGTGGTTCGCAATTCGCGACAAGGTGTCGAAAACAGGCGTCAATTGCTCGTTTATCGACAGGGCCTCGACCGTGGGGACCAGCCGCCCGCCGGACCGCATGAACAGCTGCAGGCCCAACCTCTCCTCCAACTGCGCAAGCCGCCTGCTGGCGGCCGATTGCGAGATGCCCAGACGGCGCGCCGCGTTGATCGCCGTGCCCTCGGCCACAAGTGCCTGAAGCACCTCCAATTCCCGCAAGGTGATGCCGGAACGGCGGTCCTTCGCCTCGGCTGCACTGTCCTGTCCCGTCATTCACTATTCCCAAATCGCATAGAGATTCATTCTTGACTTATGATTAACGCATAATAGCGTGGCCACCAAGCTGCATAGCGCCACCGGGGGCCAACCCCGGCGACAAAGAACTGATCCCATAAACAGGAAGGAATTCACGGTGAAAACACTGTCCCTGCCGCTTGCGGCCGGCTGCCTTGTCGCGACCCTCGCCCCCCTTCACGCCCAGGAACTGTCGATCGGCCTGAAGTCCGAGGCGACCTCGATGGACCCGCAATTCCATCAATTGTCCACCAACATCCAGGTCGGCAAGAACATCTTCGAGGCCCTGACCACCCAGGATGCCGTGCAGAAGGTCACCCCCGGCCTTGCCGAAAGCTGGGAGGCCATCGACGACACCACGTGGCGGTTCAAGCTGCGCCAGGGCGTCAAGTTCCACAACGGCAGCGATTTCACCGCCCGCGACGTGATCTACAGCTTCTGCCGCGTGCCGCTGGTGCAGAACTCGCCCTCGGCCTACACGATCTTTACCGGCGGCATCGCCGACATGACGGCCGAGGACGATCACACGCTGATCATCAAGACCAAGGACGTCAATCCGCTGCTGCCCACCGACCTGTGGAGCCTTGCCGTCATCTCGGCCGACGCGCTCGGGGCCGAGGACGAGGTGGTCTTCGCGCCCGACGGCGAATGCACCGGCATGGGCGAGGTGCCGCAGGCCCCGGCCTTCAATTCGCCCGACATCGCCGTGGGCACCGGCCCCTACACGCTCGAAAGCTATACCCGCGGTTCCGAACTGACCGTGGCGCGTTTCGACGATTACTGGGGCGGAACGCCGGAATGGGAACGCGTGGTCATGCGTCCGATCACCAGCGACGGCCCGCGCGTCGCGGCCCTGCTGGCCGGTGACGTGGACATGATCGAGAACCCGCCGATCCAGGACATCCCGCGGATCGAAGGCGAAGGCTTCAGCGTCGTGGACGCGCTGTCGAACCGCATCATCTATCTGCACATGCAGCAGCTGGACGATGCGCCGGGCATCGGCGGCACGGATGGGGCGAACCCGCTGCAAGACGCCCGCGTTCGCGAGGCCATTTCCCTGTCGATCAACCGCGACGCCATCGCCGAACGCATCATGGGCGGCTATGCCCAGCCCGCGGGCGAGCTGCTGCCGCCGCCGATGTTCGGCACCTCGGGCCGCGAGGTCGACCCCTACGATCCCGAACGCGCCAAGGAACTGCTGGCCGAGGCGGGATACCCGGACGGCTTCACGCTGAACCTCGGGACGCCGAACGACCGCTACATCAACGACGAACAGGTCGCCCAGGCCGTCGCCCAGATGCTGGCCCGCGTCGGCATCCAGACCACCGTGGACGCCACCACCGCCAGCCAGTTCTTCAGCCGCCGCAACGCGCTGGAATTCCCGATCTACATGGCGGGCTGGGGCGCATCCTCGGGGGACATGTCCTCGCCGCTGAAATCGCTGGTCGCCACCTATGACGAAGTGACGGGCACGGGCACCACCAATGCGGGCCGCTACAGCAACCCCGAAATGGACGCGGTGCTGGCCGAGGCGATGGCCACCATCGACGACGCCAAGCGCGACGAGATGCTGCAGCAGGCCGAAACGATGGTGCTGGACGATTACGGGATCATCCCGCTGCATTACGAGCAGACCGTCTGGGCCATGAAATCCGACCTGACCTACGAGCCCCGCGTGGACCAGTACACCATGGCACGCGAAGTGAAGAAGGCCGAGTGATCGACCCTTCCGGCGCCCCGTCGCGGGGCGCCGGATCCCGTCACCGGACCCCGAAGGACCCTCCCCGATGATCGTCTATCTTGTCCGCCGCCTGGGACAGAGCCTGCTTGCCATCATGGCGATGGCGGTGCTCGTCTTTGCCGGCGTCTATGCCATCGGCAACCCCGTCGATGTGCTGATCAACCCCGAGGCCACCCAGGCCGAGATCGCCGCCACGATGCAGCGCCTCGGCCTCGACCGACCGCTTTATGAACAATTCGGCATCTTCGTGAAGAACGCGCTGCAGGGCGATCTGGGCAGTTCCTTCGTCTATGGCCGCCCCGCGCTGGACATCATCCTGGAACGCCTGCCCGCCACGATGGAGCTGGCGCTGGTCGCGCTGGTCCTGTCGGTGGCCATCGGCATTCCCCTGGGGGTCTGGGCCGGGCTGCGCCCCGACAGCATCGCGGGACGCACGATCATGGGCGGGTCGATCCTGGGCTTCTCGTTGCCGAACTTCTGGCAGGGGATGCTGCTGATCCTGGTCTTCGCGGTGATCCTGGGCTGGCTGCCCGCTGGCGGGCGCGGCGAGACGACCGAGTTCCTGGGCCTGCAGGTCAGCTTCCTGACCTGGGACGGGCTGACCCACCTGATTTTGCCCGCGATCAATCTGGCGCTGTTCAAGATGTCGCTGATCATCCGCCTGGCCCGCGCCAACACCCGCGAGGTCAGCCTGCAGGATTACGTCAAGTTCGCCCGCGCCAAGGGTCTGTCGGGCCGCCGCGTGGTGATGGTCCACATCCTCAAGAACATCATGATCCCCGTCGTCACCATCATCGGGCTTGAGCTGGGATCGATGGTCGCCTTCGCCATCGTGACCGAGACCGTCTTTGCGTGGCCCGGCATGGGCAAGCTGCTGATCGACAGCATCAACCTGCTCGATCGGCCCGTGATCGTCGCCTACCTGATGCTGACGGTGCTGATCATCGTGTCGATCAACCTGCTGGTCGACGTGATCTATTCGCTGCTGGATCCGCGCATCCGCCTGTCGGAGATGAAGGGATGAGCCAGATCACCGCAAACGCACCCGTCCGCGTGGACAGCCCCGCCCGCCGCATCCTGCGCCAGTTCATGGAGGACCCGGTCGCCGTCATCGGCCTGATCCTGTTCGTCGTGATCGCGGCACTGGCCATCGCGGCACCCTGGATCGCGCCGCAGAACCCCTACGACCTGACACAGCTGGACATCATGGACAGTGCCCTGCCCCCGGGCGAGGTCAGCTTCGGCACCGGCCAGACCTACTGGCTGGGCACCGACCGGCAGGGCCGCGACATGCTGTCGGGCATCCTCTACGGTCTGCGCATCAGCCTGCTGGTGGCTTCGGTCTCGCTCGGGTTGGCGATCACCATCGGGACCATCGTGGGCGTCACGGCGGCCTATTTCGGCGGCAGGCTCGACAGCTTCATCATGCGGATCGTCGATCTGCAGCTGTCCTTCCCGGCCATCCTGATCGCGCTGATCCTTCTGGCGCTGCTGGGGCGCGGCGTGGACAAGGTGATCCTGGCGCTGGTCATCGTGCAATGGGCCTATTACGCGCGGACCGTGCGCAGCTCGGCCATCGTCGAACGGCGCAAGGACTATATCGATGCGGCGCGCTGCCTTGCGCTGTCGGACCGCCGCATCATGTTCCGCCACCTGCTGCCCAATTGCGTGCCGCCGCTGATCGTGGTCGCCACCGTCCAGATCGCGCAGGCCATCGCGCTGGAGGCGACGCTGTCCTTCCTGGGCGTGGGCGTGCCCATCACCGAACCCTCGCTCGGGCTGCTGATCGCCAACGGCTACGATTACCTGCTGTCGGGCGTCTACTGGATCAGCCTTTTCCCCGGCATCGCCCTGGTGGTGACCATCGTGGCCATCAACCTTGTCGGCGACCGCCTGCGCGATGTCCTGAACCCGAGGTTGCAGAAATGAGCAAGCTGCTGGAAATCACGGATCTGCAGACGCATTTCCACACCCGCGACGGCATCGCCAAGGCCGTGGACGGCGTCAGCTTCGCGCTGGACCGGGGCGAGATCCTGGGCCTTGTCGGCGAAAGCGGATCGGGCAAGTCGGTCACCGGCTTCTCGATCCTGGGGCTGGTCGATCCGCCGGGCCGCGTGGCCGGGGGCAGCATCATCTTCGACGGCGACGACCTGGTCGCCGGGGGCGAGCCGATGCTGCGCGGCCTGCGCGGCAAGCGGATCGCCATGATCTTCCAGGACCCGATGATGACGCTGAACCCGGTCCTGCGCATCGACACCCAGATGGTGGAGACGGTGCTGGCCCATGACCGCGTCCCCCGGTCCGAGGCGCTGGCCCGCGCGCGCGCAGCCCTGGTGCAGGTGGGCATCTCGTCGCCGGACGAACGGCTGCGCAGCTATCCGCACCAGTTCTCGGGGGGGATGCGCCAGCGCGTGGCCATCGCCATCGCGCTGCTGCACAAGCCCGACCTGATCATCGCGGACGAACCCACCACCGCGCTGGACGTCACCATCCAGGCCCAGATCCTGTCCGAGGTGCAGAGCCTCTGCGCCAAATCGGGCACGGCGCTGATCTGGATCACGCATGACCTGGCCGTCGTGTCCGGCTTGGCCGACCGGCTGGCCGTCATGTATGCGGGCCGCATCATCGAGGAAGGCCCGACCGCCAGCGTCATCGGCAACCCGCGCCACCCCTATACCCGCGGGCTGATCGACAGCGTGCCCAAGGGTAAGCAGCGCGGTCAGAAGCTGGCGCAGATCCGAGGCATGACGCCGTCGCTTCTGAACCTGCCCGAAGGGTGCAAGTTCGCCCCCCGCTGCCCGCGTGCCGATGCCGCCTGCGCGATCGAACCCGCGCTGGAACGCAGCGGCGCCGATCGCAGCCTGCGCTGCCACCACCCCCATGACGAAGATGCCGAAAGGGTCCAAGCCCCGTGACACAGGAACCCATCATTCAGATCGAGGGCGTCTCGAAGCGCTTCACCAAGGATCTCGATATCGCGGAGAAGATGGCCCGCAGGCTGGGGGCCAAGATCGCCCCGGTCACGGTCCATGCGGTGGACGATGTCAGCCTGAGCATCCGCAAGGGCGAGGTGCTGGGCCTCGTGGGGGAATCCGGCTGCGGGAAATCGACGCTCGGGCGCATGGTCGCGGGGCTGAACGGCCCGAGCGCCGGGCGCATCCGCTTCCACGGTCAGGACGTGGCCGGGCTGCGCGGGGCCGAGGCCCGCAACGCCGCGCTGAAGATGCAGATGGTCTTCCAGGACCCGATGTCGTCGCTGAACCCCCGCATGAGGGTGCGCGACATCGTCTCCGAGGCGCCGGCCTTCCACGGCATCGTGCCCCGGGCCGAGCTGACCGACTATATCGACGACACGCTGCGGCAGGTGGGGCTCGACCCCACCACGGCCAAGAGGTACCCGCACCAGTTCTCGGGCGGGCAGCGCGCGCGGATCGGGATCGCGCGGGCACTTGCGGTGCGGCCCGAATTCCTCGTCTGCGACGAATCCGTGGCGGCGCTGGACGTGTCGATCCAGGCGCAGGTGCTGAACCTTTTCGCGCAGCTGCGCGAGGATTTCGACCTCACCTATCTGTTCGTCAGCCACGATCTGGGCGTGGTCGAACATATCTCGGACCGGATCGCGGTGATGTATCTGGGCCGCCTGGTCGAACTGGGCGAGGCCGAGGATCTGATCGCCCGCCCGAACCACCCCTATACCCAGGCGCTGGTCTCCGAGATCCCGACATTCGAGACGGGCAAGAAGACCTATCACGCCATCAAGGGCGAGATCCCGTCGCCCCTGAACCCGCCCAAGGGGTGCCATTTCCACCCCCGCTGCCCCCATGCGCATGACCGCTGTCGGTCCGAGGTGCCCGCCCTGCGGCAGGTCGCCCCGGGACGCATGTCGGCCTGCCACCTGAACGACCGGTCCTGAGCGCCGGAAACAACGGAGAAGAAGATGCGAAACGACAACCCCGTCTGGTCCCATGTCGATGCCAAGGGGCCGGAATTCACCGGCCTTGCCGACAGGGTCTTCGACACGCCCGAACTGGCCTATACCGAGAAGAAATCCTGCGCCGCCCATACCGAGATGCTCGAGGCGCAGGGCTTTCGCGTGACCCGCAACGTCGCGGGCATCCCGACCGCCGTCATGGGCGAGGCGGGCGAAGGCGGACCGGTCATCGCGATCCTGGGCGAATACGACGCCCTGCCGGGGCTGTCGCAGGAACCGGGCCTGGCAGAGCCCAGGCAGATCGCGGATCACGGCTTCGGTCACGGCTGCGGGCACAACCTGCTGGGTTCGGCCGCGCTGTCGGCGGCCACCGCGGTCAAGGACTGGCTTGCGGCCGAGGGCCTGCCCGGGCGCGTCCGCTATTTCGGCTGCCCGGCCGAGGAAGGCGGCGCCGCCAAGACCTACATGGTGCGCGACGGCCAGTTCGACGACGTGGACATCGCGATCACCTGGCACCCGGCCAGCTTCAACGCGGTCGATGACATGCGGTCGCTGGCCAATACCCGGATCGACTTCACCTTCCACGGCAAGGCCGCCCATGCCGCGGGCGCCCCTGAACTGGGACGCTCTGCGCTGGATTCGGTCGAGCTGATGAATATCGGCGTCAACTACATGCGCGAACACATGCCCGATGCCGCGCGGGTGCATTACGCCTATCTGGACGCGGGCGGGATCGCCCCGAACGTGGTGCAGTCCAAGGCGACCGTGCGCCAGCTGATCCGCAGCCCCGATCTGGCAGGGCTTCAGTCGCTGGTCGAACGCGTCCGTAACATCGCGGATGGTGCCGCGCTGATGTCGGGCACGACGGTCACGTCGAAGGTCTTCTCGGCCGTGTCGAACCTGACCGAGAACCGCCCCCTGTCCGAGGCCATGCAGGCCGAGTTCGAGGCCCTGGGCCCCGTCCCCTTCGACGAGGCCGATGAGGAATTCGGGTCGCGGATCCGCAGCACCCTGACGCGCGACGACATCGCCGACACCTTCCAGCGCCTGGCGATGAAGCCCGATTACGACAAGACCATGTGCGACTTCATCGCGCCGCTGGATCGTCCCTTCATGGGCGGCATCGGATCGACCGATGTGGGCGATGTCAGCTGGGCCGTGCCCACCGTGCAGGCGCGTGTGGCGACCTGCGCCATCGGGACCGCGCTGCACAGCTGGCAGCAGACCGCGCAGGGCAAGGCGCCCGCCGCACACAAGGGCATGCTGCACGCGGCCAAGGTGATGGCATCGACCGCCCGCGCGGCGCTGATCGATCCCGACCTGATCGCGCGTGCCAAGGCGGCGCACCGGGAACACCTGGCGGACTTCCCCTATGCCTGCCCCATCCCCGAAGGCACCAACCCGCCGGTCGAGGTCTGATCCCGCCCGCAGGGAACCGCCCGCCCGCCGGGCGGTTCATCCTGTGATGTCCATCCTGCGCACCCTTCTGTCGGCCTGCCTTGCGGTCCTGATCCTTGCCGCCCTGCCCGCACAGGCGCAAGAGCAGACCCCCTGGTACGAGATCGAGACCCTGAACGAGGGTCTTGCCCCCGATGATCAGGCGATGGATCTGCAGACCCCGCGATCCAGCCTCGAGAGCTTTCTCGCGCAGGCCTCGCGCGGGAACTGGGACGCTGCCGCACATGCGCTGGATCTGTCGGGGATCGACCCTGCCGACCAGCCGTCCGAAGGTCGCGCCCGCGCGCTGGATTTCATGCATCTGCTGCAGCGCAAGATCGTCGTGGACTGGTACGACCTGCCCGATCGCCCCGACGGGTTGGACAGCCGCCTGTCGCCCGAATCCCCGATGGCGGGCATGGCGCGGAAATCCATCCTTCTGTGGTATGTCGAACTGGGCGAACGCCCGACCCCCATCCGCATCAACCGGGTCAAGCCCGCCGATGGCGATCCGGTCTGGGTCGTCTCACGCCAGACCGTGGACGATCTGCCCGCGCTCGGGGCGGCATTCGGCCCCTCGCGGCTGGAGATGGCCCTGCCCCCGGCACTGCGCAGCCCCGCATTCTGGGGCCTGCAATGGTGGGAGGTGCTGGCCCTGCCCATCGGGCTGGCGGCGACCCTGCTGGCGGGCTGGATCACCCAGAAGCTGCTGTCGCGCGGATACAACCGCAACCGTCGTCTTGCGCCGGATTCGATCCTGGTGGCCGTGCGCGGGCCGATCGTGCTTCTGGTGATGACGCTGGTCCTCAGCACGCTGACGAACCGGGTGTTCATCTTTTCGGGGCGGATCGACACCATCCTGTCGCCCCTGACCATCATCGGCATCGTCGTCTCGATGCTGTGGCTGGTCGTCAACGTGGCCGATGCGCTGGTCGCCCGGCTGGTGTCCTTCGACGGGGCCGAACTGAATGCCATCGGCGAAGGGCAGGAACGCCGCCGTTCGGTCGCGACCAAGGTTTCGGCCCTGCGGCGCTTCATGCTGGTCGTCATCGCCGTGATCGGCACGGCGATCGTCCTGAACGAGGCAAGCGTGGTCCAATCCCTCGGGCTGTCGCTGCTGGCCTCGGCCGGGACGCTGACGCTGATCGCGGCCTTTGCGGCGCGCAACATCCTGTCGAACATCATGGCATCGCTGCAGATCTCGCTGAACCAATCGGCGCGGATCGGGGACAAGATCCTGTACCAGGGCTATGTCTGCTCGGTCGAGAGGGTGAACTTCACCTTCGTGCAGTTGCGTGTCTGGACCGGCAAGCGGCTTGTCGTGCCGGTCGTGGATTTCGTGGCCGAACCGTTCGAGAACTGGACGATGCAGGAACACCTGACCCTGTTCGAGGTGATCCTGCGCCTGGATCATCGCGCCGATATCGGCCCGCTTCGCGACGAGTATCACCGCATCCTGGACGACATGGACATCCACGAACCCGAAAGCCGCGGCGTCATGGTGTCGGATCACGACGCATTCGGGCAGCATGTGCTGTTCCTCGTGCCCAGCCTGGATCCCAATACCGGCTGGGTCCAATCCTGCGAGGTCCGCGAGAAGCTGCTGGCCGCCGCGCGAGAGATCGACTGCGAGGCGACGCCGCTTTTTCCGAAGATGCGGGCCCTGGACGACGAGATCGAGGCCAGCCCCCGCGCCTGATCCGCGTCAAAAGATGAAGCTGTCGTCCTGCAGCGCGTGAATTCCCGACAGCCGGATCACCATGTCCACATTGCCATCCCCGTCCATATCCGCCGTGATCCGGGTTTCGGAACCGGCTCGGGCAATGGTCAGCTGATCGAAGCCGTCGATGCCGGTCGCGCCCAGGTCGATCACATCGTCGCCCCGCCCGAAATCGCGGATCAGGTCGGCCCCGCCAAGCGGGCTCTGCCCGGCGAACGAGAACCGGAACACGTCGCTCCCTGCGCCACCCCACAGGATGTCCGCGCCGTAGCCGCCATCCAGCGTGTCGGCCCCCGCCCCGCCCTGCAGCAGATCCGCGCCCAGATTGCCGCGCAGCAGATCGTTGCCATTGCCGCCCTGCATCCGGTCATTGCCATTGTCGCCATGCAGGCTGTCATTGCCCAGGCCCGCGAAGATCAGGTCGTTGCCGAAGCCGCCGCGCAGCAGATCGCGCCCGATCCGCCCCTCCAGCCGGTCGGCGCCGCCATTGCCCAGCAGCGTATCGGCCCCCGAACCGCCGATGATCGTATCGTTGCCGTTCCCGCCGGACAGCCAATCCCGGCCATCGCCCGCCTCAAGCGTATCTTGTCCGTTTCCGCCCGCCATCCGGTTGTTCCCGGCCATGCTGCGGAGCAGGTCGTTCCCATTGTTTCCGCTCAGCGTATCGTTGCCGCCATTGCCGAAGATCCGGTCGTCGCCATCGCCCCCGCGAATATTGTTCCGGCCCGCATTCCCGACGATGCGGTCGTCCCCGTTGCCGGCGAACAACGCCTCGATCAGGGTTCCCGCGGCGATCTGAAGGTTGCCGCGCATCCCGAACACGTCCGAGACCCCGCCCATCCGCATGTCGATCTGCTGATCATGCCCGTCATGGCCCAGATCCAGCCGATCCCAGCCCCCCACATCGCTGATGGTCATCGCGACGCCCCACGCATCCGCGACGCCGCCCGCCCCCATCTGCGCATCGAAGATCTGCCCCAGCCAGCTGTCGCCCAGGTTGTGACCCCGGCCATAGACTGTGGCCCCCGCGGTCAGGCTCTCGCTGCCGGCCGTGTCATAGATGTCCCGGATGGCGATCACGTCCGCCGCCATGGGCGTCGCGACATAGGCGTAATCCGCAGCAATGTTCGGATTTTCGGATTGCGGGAAATAGGACATGATCGAGGCCTGCCAGCTGTCCATCGCAAAGACCGCATCCGATGCGAAGGTTCCGCTGCCGTTGTAATTGCCCTGATGCCCCAATCCCAGGGCATGCCCGACCTCGTGGATATAGGTCTGGAAGCCGTAGCTGCCGATCTGCGTGCCATAGCTGTCCAGCCACCAGGTCGACACGTTGATATAGGATGACAGGATCCGCCCGCCCGACACGACCGAATAAGCATAGGCCCCGGAATCCGCATCGTCGAAGGTGATGTCGGCATTGCCGGGCTTCTCGACGAAGCGCAGATCGGCGACCGCGGCCCATGCCTCCAGCGCGCCACGCGCCAGCGCGCGCCCCGCCTGTGTCAGCGCCGTCAGGTCGACCGAGATGACATCCTGCACGAAGGCCCGCGCATCCTCGTATCGGTCGTTCCAGAACCCGTCCGTCAGATATCGCGCAAGATCCTCGATCGTGCCCGAACCGCCGGGATCGACGCCGTCCAGGCTGATCCGATAGCTGCCCGTATGCGTCGAATAGGCGGCGGCATCGATATAGAACCGCCCGCCGCGCGTGGCGGTATAGGTGATCTGGCTGTCCAGACCGTCGGCATCGTCGTTCGATGCGACCAGCTTGCCCGAGGCATCGCGCAGATAGAGATAGGGATCCGGCAGCGACAGGCCCTCCATCCCGATCCGGTAGGTGCTGCCCGCCGCAAGGTCGATCGCGATCCAGTCGTGATCGCCGGATCTGCCGATCGTGCCGGTGAAGGTATCGCCCACATCCATGCGTGCGGTCGTCCCCGATCCCCCCGCGGCATCGCCATTCTCGGCCCATTCCGCGCGCAGCGGTGCCGCGATCCCGCCGTAAGGGCATTCGGGGTCGGTGGGGCGGAAACTCTCGCAGATCGTGCACATGCCGGTTCAATCCTCGGAATTGGGCATCATGGACCGCCGGGGAAAAGCGGTCCAATCACCCCGAGGTTGTAGCACAAAGGATTAAGTTCCAGTTTGCGCGCGACAGGATTTTCTTCCCCCCGGGCAAGATACCGGCAGGACGGCAACGGTTGCCGCCGCGCTGCGCAATCATTCTGGCAATACGCAAAAAAAATGGCCGCGGAGATCCCGCAGCCATGTTTCGATGTCCCGGGCCGCCCGATACCGGCCCCGTTCGCTCCGGTCTTAGAAGCCGAAGGTGAAGCGGCGCGTCACGCCCAGGCGCAGCGAGGGCTGGTATTCCTCTTGCACGACGGGGGAATCCGCCGCGTCGCCGATCAGCTTGCCATAACGGATCTCGCCCAGAAGCGAGGTCGTCTCGGTCATGGCGTATTTCGCTTCGAAGGTCAGCGCGGCCTCGTTCAGGCCACCGCCGGGCTGGGTCTCGTCCAGGCCGCTGGCGGCGCTCTCGGCGGCGGTCACGCCGAAATAGGTGTTGTTGAATTCGTCGTCGCCGTAGACCAGCTCGGCGCCCGACCACAGCGTCAGCCGCTCGGTCAGCTGGGTGCGATATTTCGCACCGATCTCGCCGGTCAGCCCCTCGTGGCCGTCAAAGCCGCGGCGCAGGCTGCCGAAGGCCGTGACCGGACCCATGCCGTAGCTGACGCGCAGGCCCAGTTCATAGGCACGGTCGATATCGTCCAGGCCGCTCAGTTCGGGATAATCGCCGGTGTCACGGTCGCCCACGGTCCCGAAGGACGGTGCGAAGGACAGGCCCTGCGCCGAGCCGCCCACCGAATTGCCGAAGCCCGAATTGCGCCAGATGATCCAGGGCGAAACCTCGCCCTCGTCCGATCCGGGATATTCCGGACCGACCGCCGCCCCGATGCCCAGATCGACCGAGTAGCTGCGACCGGCCATGCCGAAATCCTGCGCGACTGCAGGGGTGGCGGCGATCAATGCGAATGCGAGTGCGTATTTCATGGGGCGAATCCGGGGATGCGAGGAAGGGTGCGAGGGCGTTTCGTCCATCTAGGGCGCAGCATGGCATCAACACAACCGTCGCGCCGCCGTGAAGATGCCCGGCGGCGCATTTTCGCAACAGGTCAGGCCTCGGCCTTTTCCAGCTTTTCCAGGGCCTGCATCCACAGCGCCTCGGCACGCTTCATCGCCTGACGCGCCTCGACATGCTTCTTGCCCCATTTCTCGGCCTCGTAGGGGTCGTTGTACAGCCCCGGATCGGCCAGCTTCACGTCCAGCTTGGCCAGCATGTCGGTCAGCTTCTCGACCCGCTCCTCGGCCTTGCGGACCTCGGCCCGCAGGGTCAGCAGCTCGTCGCGCGGGGCGCGCCTGGGGGCGGGCTTCGGGGCCTCCTTGACGGGGGCGGCGCTGGTGCCCGTCAGCAGGAAGCGGCGGTAATCGTCCAGATCGCCCTCGTAGGGGCCGACATCGCCGTCCTTGACCAGCCACAGCCGTTCGGCCACCAGCCCCAGAAGATGCATGTCGTGGCTGACCAGGACCACGGCCCCGGTATAGTCGTTCAGCGCCTCGGACAGGGCTTCGCGGGATTCGATGTCCAGGTGGTTGGTCGGTTCGTCCAGGATCAGAAGATGCGGCGCGTCGATGGTCGCGATCAGCAGCGACAGGCGGGCCTTCTGGCCACCCGACAGCTGACCGACCTTCGTCTCGGCCTGCGCCTCCATCAGGCCGAAGCCCGCAAGGCGCGCGCGCTGCTTGGCCTGACCCTCGTTCGGGCGCAGGGTGCGGATGTGATCCAGCGGCGTCTCGTCCAGATGCAGCTCGTCCACCTGGTGCTGCGCGAAATAGCCCACGCGCAGCTTGTTCGACCGCGTGATCTGCCCCGCCATCGTGCCCAGCCGTTCGGCCAGCAGCTTGGACAGGGTGGACTTGCCCTGACCGTTCCGGCCCAGCAGTGCGATGCGGTCGTCCTGATCGATGCGCAGGTTCAGCTTGCGCAGGACCGCACGATCGCCATAGCCGACGGACACGCCCTCCATCGCGACGATGGGCGGGGACAGTTCCTCGGGCTGGGGGAAGGTGAAGCGGTGGAACTTGGCCTCTTCGGGGGCGGTGATCGGCTCCATCTTGGCCAGCATCTTGACGCGGGCCTGCGCCTGCCGCGCCTTGCTGGCGGTCGCGCCGAAGCGGTCCACGAAGCTTTGCAGATGCGCGCGGCGGTCGGCCTGCTTCTTGGCCTCGGCGGCCATCAACGCCCGCTTTTCGGCACGCATCCTGGTGAAGCTGTCATAGCCGCCGGTATAGAGCGTGAGCTTCTTCGCCTCGAGATGCAGGATATGCCCCACGGCGCGGTTCAGCAGGCCGCGGTCGTGGCTGATGATGATGACCGTATGCGGGTATCGCGCCAGGTAGCTTTCCAGCCACAGCGCCCCTTCCAGGTCCAGATAGTTGGTCGGTTCGTCCAGCAGCAGCAGGTCGGGCTGGGCGAACAGCACGCCCGCCAGCGCCACCCGCATCCGCCAGCCGCCGCTGAAATCGCTGGTGGGCCGCGCCTGATCCGCGGTCGAGAAGCCCAGCCCGTCGAGGATCGTGGCCGCCCGCGCCTCGGCGGACCATGCGTCGATATCGGCCAGACGGGTCTGCACCTCGGCGATGCGGGCGGGATCGGTGGCCTCGTCGGCCTCGGCCATCAGGGCGGCGCGTTCCTTGTCGGCGGCCAGCACCGTTTCCAGGACCGAAATGTCGGTCGCGGCGCTTTCCTGCGCCACGCCCCCGATGCGCGCGCGCGACGGCAGCGACAATTCGCCCCCGTCCAGCGACAGCTCGCCCCGGATCAGCTTGAACAGCGTGGTCTTGCCCGCCCCGTTGGGACCGACAAGGCCGACCTTGTGGCCTTCGGGAATGGTGGCGGAGGCCTGCTCGAACAACGGGCGGCCCTGGATGGAATAGGAGATGTCATCAATGCGCAGCATGGCGCGGGCATGGCCCATCGCGGGCCGACCGTCAATGACCGGACGCAGCCAATTGACCGCCCCGGCGGGATTCTGTGTTCACCCGGACGGAACTGGCGGGGGAACGGGCAGCTTCCTATGTTCCGATGATGCCCCGAACGGGGATGAAGTGAACGGAAAGGATACATGATGCGCAGCGTAGGCCACGACAGCTTCGGCGAACCCGAGGACGTCCTGCAGCAGGTCGAGATCGACCGCCCCGCGCCCAAGGCCGGCGAGGTTCTGATCAAGGTGATCATGGCACCGATCCACAATCACGACCTGTGGACCATCCGCGGCACCTACGGCACCAAGCCGCAGCTGCCCGCCACCGCCGGCAGCGAGGCCGTGGGCATCATCGAGGAGGTCGGCCCCGAGGTCGATCCCGCCCTGAAGGGCCGCCGCGTCGCCGCCGCGGGCATTCCGGGCGCATGGGCCGAATACGTGATCGGCCGTGCCGATGCCGTGATCCCCGTCCCCGACGACATGTCGGACGAGGCCGCCGCCCAGCTGATCGCCATGCCCTTCAGCAGCATCACCCTGCTGGAATTCCTGAACGTGAAGCCGGGCGACTGGGTCGTCCAGACCGCCGCCAACGGCGCGGTCGGTCGCATCATGGACGTGCTGGCACGCGAACGCGGCGTCAAGCTGCTGAACCTCGTGCGCCGCGAGGCCGCGGTGCAGGAGCTGACCGAGGCGGGCATGGAGAACGTCGTCTCGACCGACGATCCGGACTGGATCGGCAAGGCCAAGGCGATCCTGGGCGAGGGCGGCGCACGCGCGGCCATCGACAGCGTCGGCGGTCAGGTCGCGGGCGATCTGGTGGAACTGCTGGGCCATGAAGGTCTGCTGGTCACCTTCGGCGCGATGGCCGAACCGACCCTGCCGCTGTCCTCGGGTCAGCTGATCTTCAAGCATATCACGGTGAAGGGCTTCTGGGGCGCGATCGTCATGCGCGAAACCCCGGCCGAGGATCGCCAGCGCATGTTCGGCGAACTGATCGGGCTGGTCCTGAAGGGCAAGCTGGTCCTGACCTCGGGGGGGAACTTCGCGTTGGAGAACCCGCGCGAGGCCGCGAAGGCCAGCCTGACCGCGGGCCGCAACGGCAAGATCATGTTCAAGCCGTAAGCGCGTTTCGGGCGGGGGCGTTCAGCCCTCGCCCAACCCCGTCTGCGCCAGGTAGTGGCGCACGGCATCCGCGACATGCCGGAACCTGTCGCCGCCCAGATGCTTGCCGCCATACCAGCGCGTGACGATCACGACATGATCGGTCAGCCCGGCGCGTTCCAGCATCTGCAGGATCAGCATCCCCGCCCCGCCTTCGCCGTCATCGTCCTTGGCCGGTTCCCCCGACAGGATCGCGGCCCAGCTGTGATGGGTGGCCTTCTGGAACCGCTTGGTCCGCTTCAGTTCGGCCAGCAGTGCCTCGACGCCCGCCTTGTCCGTCACCGGCCCGCCCGCGACCGCGTATTTCGATCCGCGATCCGAGATGATCTTGTCGAAGACCTGCATCTCAACGCCGCCGGACATAGAGCTCCAGCCTGTGATGCACGATCTCGTATCCCATCTCGGCCGCGATCTCGGCCTGCAGGCGCTCGATGCGCTCGTTGTGGAACTCCATCACCTCGCCGCTGTCCACGTCGATCATGTGGTCGTGATGGGACTGATCGGCAGCCTCCCACCGGGCGGGTTCGCCCTGGAATTCCAACTTCTCGATCACGCCCTGGGTCTGCAGCGTCGTCAGCGTGCGATAGACGGTGGCCAGCGACACCCCTGCCCCCGCGGCGACCGCACGGGCATGCAGCTCGGCCGCGTCGGGGTGATCCTCGGCCGAGGCGATGACGTCCAGCAGCGCCGCCCGCTGGCGCGTGACGCGCACGCCCGCCCCCCTCAGCGCATCCTCCAGCGCGGCGGCGCGCGCGATCTTTTCGGAACCCTTGCTCATGAATGCAGCATGACGCGGATCGGCCTCAGTTGCAACTGGTTCTCAACTGTTGACAGTTGAGAACGATTCGCAGAAGGTCCGGCGCAGGAGGTCCATAATGCTTCGCACCCTGACTGCCCTGCTTCTTCTGTCGCCCCTGTCGGCCCATGCCGCCGACCTGAAGGTCGCGACCAGCTTCACCATCCTGGCCGACATGGCCCGCAACGTCGCGGGCGACCTGGCCGAGGTCAATTCCATCACCCCGCCCGGCGCCGAGATCCACGGCTATGAACCCACCCCCCGCGACGTGATCGCCATCAGCGACAGCGATCTGGTCATCGTGAACGGCATGAACCTGGACGACTGGACCCAGCAGTTCCTGTCGCGTGCGGGCGACGTGCCGGTCGCGGTGCTGTCGGACGGGGTCCAGCCCATCTCGATCACCGGGGGCGATTACGAGGGACGCCCGAACCCCCATGCCTGGATGGCGCTGGATTCGGCGCTGATCTATGTGGACAACATCGCGGCTGCCCTGGCGGGCGTCGATCCGGACAACGCGGACGCCTATGCCGCCAATGCCCAAAGCTACAAGCAGCGCATCACCGATACGATCGGCCCGCTGCGCGAGGCCGCCCGCGCCCTGCCCGAGGATCGCCGCTGGCTGGTCTCGTCCGAGGGGGCGTTTTCATATCTGGCGCGCGATTTCGGCCTGAACGAGCTGTTCCTGTGGCCCATCAATTCCGACGGCCAGGGCACGCCCCAGCAGGTCCGTTCGCTGATCGACAGCATGCGGGAAACGGGCGCGCCGGTCATCTTTTCCGAAAGCACGGTCAGCGACCGGCCCGCGAAACGCATCGCGCAGGAAACCGGGGCGGCCTATGGCGGCGTTCTCTATGTCGACAGCCTGTCGGATGCATCGGGGCCGGTCCCGACCTATCTGGACCTGCTGCGCGTGACATCCCGCACGATCATCGAAGGGATCTCGAATTGAGCGACAACGGCATCGAGGCGACGGGACTGACCGTCGCCTATCGCAATGGCCACCGCGCATTGCACGACGCGACCTTCACCGTGCCGCGCGCATCGGTGACGGCGCTGGTGGGCGTGAACGGCGCGGGGAAATCGACCCTGTTCAAGGCACTGATGGGGCTGCTGCACCACGCCTCGGGCCAGGTGTCGATCATGGGGCTGGAGGTGCGCCAGGCGCTGGCGCGGAACCTCGTGGCCTATGTCCCGCAATCCGAGGAGGTGGACTGGAGTTTTCCGGTCCTGGTCGAGGACGTGGTGATGATGGGCCGCTACGGCCATATGGGCTTTCTGCGCCGCGCCCGCGCCGCCGACCGGCAGGCCGTGACATCGGCGCTGGCGCGCGTCGGCATGACCGATTTCGCCCAGCGCCAGATCGGAGAGCTGTCGGGCGGCCAGAAGAAGCGCGTCTTCCTGGCCCGCGCCCTGGCGCAAGAGGCGCAGGTCATCCTGCTGGACGAACCCTTCACCGGCGTCGACGTGGAAACCGAGCAGGCGATCATCGCGCTGCTGCGCCAGATGCGCGACGAAGGCCGCGTGATGCTGGTCTCCACCCACGACCTGGGATCGGTCCCCGAATATTGCGACCGCGTGGTGCTGGTGAAGGGCACGGTGCTGGCATCCGGCCCGACCGCGACGACCTTCACCCCCGAGAACCTGCGCGAGGCGTTCGGCGGGGTGCTGCGCCACTTCATGCTGGGCGGCAGCGATCTGCATGACGACCCGGACCAGCGTGCCGTCGATGTCTTCACCGATGACGAACGTCCGTTGATCTTCTATGACGAACGTCACCGCACCGGGGGCGGCGCGTGATGCTGGACCTGCTGCTGACGCCGTTCGAATACGGCTACATGGCGACCGCGATCTGGGTTTCGGCGCTGGTGGGCGGGGTCTGCGCCTTCCTGTCGGCCTATCTGATGCTCAAGGGCTGGAGCCTGATCGGCGACGCGCTGTCCCATTCCATCGTGCCGGGCGTCGCGGGCGCCTACATGCTGGGGCTGCCCTTTTCTATCGGCGCGTTTCTTGCGGGCGGACTGGCCGCGCTGAGCATGCTTTTCCTGAACAACCGCACCGGGCTGAAGCAGGACGCCATCATCGGGCTGATCTTCACCGGGTTCTTCGGGGTCGGGCTGTTCATCGTGTCGCTGAACCCCGTCGCGGTGGATCTGCAGCTGATCACCATGGGCAACATCCTGGCCATCGCACCGGGCGACGTGGTGCAGCTGATGCTGATCTCGGGGGTGTCGCTGGCCATTCTGCTGCTGAAATGGCGCGACCTGATGGTCGTCTTCTTCGACGAGAGCCACGCCCGCACCGTGGGCCTGCACCCCACCCGCCTGAAGGCGCTGTTCTTCACCCTGCTGGCGGCATCCACGGTGGCCGCGATGCAGACCGTGGGCGCGTTCCTCGTGATCGCGCTGGTCGTGACGCCGGGGGCCACGGCCTATCTGCTGACCGACCGCTTTCCGCGGCTGATCGTGATCTCGGTCGTGATCGGCAGCGTGACCTCGGGGATCGGAGCCTATGTCAGCTTCTTCATCGACGGGGCGACGGGCGGGATCATCGTGGCCCTGCAGACGATCCTGTTCCTGCTGGCCTTCACCTTCGCGCCGACCCATGGCGTGCTGGCATCGCGCAGGCGCGCCCGCGCCGCCATATCGGGGGGCGAGGCATGAGCTGGCTGACCCTTCCCTTCAGCTTTCCCGTGATGGCCGATGCGGCCATGATCGCGGTCATCGTGGCGATCCCCGCGGCGATCCTCAGCTGTTTCCTGGTCCTCAAGGGCTGGGCGCTGATGGGCGACGGGATCAGCCATGCCGTGTTCCCCGGCATCGTGCTGGCCTATATCCTGGGGCTGCCGCTGCTGGCGGGGGCCTTCGTCGCGGGGATGATCTGCGCGACCGGCGCGGGCTGGCTGGACGCCAACAGCCGCATCAAGTCCGACACCGCCCTGGGCGTCGTCATGGCGGGCATGTTCGCCCTGGGCCTGATCATGTTCGTCATGTTCCCCAGCAACGTGCACCTGGATCACATCCTGTTCGGCAACATCCTGGGCATCGGGCCGCAGGACTTCGCGCAGGCCGTCCCCATCGCGGGCGCGGTGACGGCGATCCTGCTGCTGAAATGGCGCGACTTCGCGCTGCTGGCCTTCGATCCGGTGCAGGCGCGCGTGTCGGGGCTGCGCACCGGCTGGCTGCATTACGGGCTTCTGGCGATGATCGCGGCATCCGTGGTGGCGATGCTGTCTTCGGTCGGCATCATCCTGTCGATCGGGCTGCTGATCGCGCCGGGGGCCATCGCCTTCCTGCTGACGCGCAGGCTGCAGGCCATGATGACCGTCGCCACGGCCATCGCGGTCGGCGCATCGCTGGCGGGCGTCTGGGCCAGCTTCTGGCTGGACAGCGCGCCTGCGCCCACGATCATCGTGATCCTGACGGGCTGCTTCGTGCTGGCCTTCATCTGGCGTCAGATCCGCAGCTGACGCCCCTTTCAAATGGCGTGGCAGCATGCCAGCATCCCGGCGCAATCAAGGAGAGCGTCATGCTGCCACCCCGTTCCGACTTTCCCGCCGATTTCGTCTTCGGTGCCGCCACCTCGGCCTATCAGATCGAGGGTTCGGCCCATGGGAATGCCGGGCCGTCGCATTGGGACAGCTTCGCCGCGACGCCGGGCAACATCATGGACGACAGCGATGGCAGCATCGCCTGCGACCATTACAACCGCTGGCCCGAGGATCTGGACCTGATCAGCGATGCGGGCATGGATGCCTATCGCTTCTCGACCAGCTGGGCGCGCGTCATGCCCGACGGCGTCACGGTGAACCCCGAGGGGATGGATTTCTACGACCGGCTGGTCGACGGGATGCTGGAACGCGGGCTGCAGCCGCATCTGACCTATTACCACTGGGAACTGCCCGCGGCCCTGGCGATCAAGGGCGGCTGGCAGAACCGCGACGTGGCGGCCCGCTTTGCCGATTACTGCGTGGCGGTGAATGCGCGGCTGGGCGACCGGATCGCCGGCGCGGCCACCCTGAACGAGCCCTGGTGCATCGCCTGGCTGTCGCATTTCCTGGGCCATCACGCGCCGGGGCTGCGTGACATCCGCGCGGCGGGTCATGCCATGCATCACGTCCTGCTGGCCCATGGTCAGGCCATGACCGCGCTGCGTGCGGAAGGGGCGAAGAACCTCGGGATCGTGCTGAACTTCGAGACCGCGCATCCCGCCGACGACAGCCCCGCCGCCGCCCGCACCGCCGAGGTGCAGGACGCGATCTACAACCAGTGGTTCATCCGTGCGCTGATGGGTCAGGGTTATCCCGAGGCCGCGCTGGAAGGTCTGCGCCCCCACATGCCTGCCGGGTGGGAAGGCGACATGGACACCATCGCCCAGCCGATCGACTGGCTGGGAGTGAACTACTATACCCGCAAGCTGCACGCGCCGGGTGGCGGCCTCTGGCCTGCCGCGGCCGATGTGACCGGACCGCTGCCCAAGACGCAGATGGGCTGGGAGATCCGGCCCGAGGGCCTGACCGAGTTCCTGACCCGATTGCAGCGCGACCATGTGGGCGACCTGCCCGTCTTCGTGACCGAGAACGGCATGGCCGAGGCCGCCGGCCCGGACGTGACGCAGGATCCGACCCGCGTGGCCTTCATCGGCGATCACATGCGCGCGGCCCGGGCGGCGATGGATCAGGGCGTGAACCTGCGGGGGTTCTTCTACTGGTCGCTGCTGGACAATTACGAATGGGGCTGGGGATACGGCCCCCGCTTCGGGCTGGTCCATGTCGATTACGCGACCCAGAAGCGGACGCCGAAATCCAGCTGGCACGCGATGCGCGCGATGCTGCGGGGATGACCGACCAGCGCCATGTTGCGACCGCGCCACCCGCGCGGTATCTGCGACAGGACCGGCATCGCAGGGGGAACGCGCCATGATCGTCATCGCAGCCATCGTCATCGGGGCCGCACTGGGCTGGCGCCGTGCGGGCAAGCTGGGCGGAAACACCCGCGACCGCATCCAATACGCCGCGGTCCATGCCATCGTGCTGGCAGCTGTGGGCGTGCTGGCCACCGTCCTCATCGACAGGGCGATCTGATGTTCCTGCCCTTCCTCGACAGCCTCCGCCGCCAGGGCGTGCCGGTATCGCTGCGGGAATGGCTGGACCTGATGGCGGGAATGGAGGCGGGCGTCGCGGGCTGGACCGTGGACGGGTTCTATCACTTCGCGCGCATGGCGCTGGTCAAGGACGAACGCCATATCGACCGCTTCGACCGCGCCTTCGCGGAAACCTTCGCGGGGTTGCAGGACATCCCGGTCGAGGCGCTGGTCGATGAACGCGCCCTGCCCCGCGAATGGCTGGAGAAGCTGGCCGAGAAGCTGCTGAGCGAGGAAGAGAAGGCCGCGATCGAGGGATCGGGCAGCTTTGACGAACTGATGCGCAAGCTGCGCGAAAGGCTGGCCGAACAGCAGGGTCGCCACCAGGGCGGGAACAAGTGGGTGGGCACCGCGGGCACCTCGCCCTTCGGGGCCTATGGCTACAACCCCGAGGGCGTGCGGATCGGCCAGGACGAAAGCCGCCACCGCCGCGCCGTCAAGGTCTGGGACAAGCGCGAGTTCCGCGACTTCGACGACAATGTCGAACTGGGCACCCGCAACATCAAGGTCGCGCTGAAGCGGTTGCGCCAATGGGCCCGCCACGGCGCGTCAGACGAACTGGACCTGCCCGCCACGATCCGCGCCACTGCCGATCACGGCTATATCGACGTGCAGACGCGCCCCGAACGTCGCAACGCGGTCAAGGTGCTGCTGTTCCTGGATGTCGGCGGCAGCATGGACGACCATATCCGCGTCGTGGACGAGCTGTTCAGCGCCGCGCGGGCCGAATTCAAGCACATGCAGCATTTCTACTTCCACAACTGCCTCTATGAGGGCGTGTGGACGGACAATCGCCGCCGCTGGAACGAACAGATGCCGACCTGGGATGTGCTTCATCGCTTCGGGCGCGACTACAAGTGCATCGTGGTGGGCGATGCGTCCATGTCCCCCTATGAAATCGCGGTGCCGGGCGGGGCGAACGAACACTGGAACCCCGAGGCCGGAGAGGTCTGGCTGCGCCGCCTGACCGAAACGTTCCCCGACCATGTCTGGCTGAACCCCGTACCCGAGGGGCAATGGGGCTACACGCAATCCATCGGCATGATCGGCCAGATCTTCAAGGAACGGATGATGCCCATGACGCTGGACGGATTGACGCGGGCCATGCGGGTTCTGGGCTGAAACGCTTCCATCCGGTGGCGCGTGCCCCCATCTTGGTGCCATGCTCAAGCTGACCCCGATCCTGCTGCTGATCCTCTATGTCGCCGCGATGTGGTTCTTTTCCGCATGGCGCCTGCGGCAGGAATTGAACCAGAAGGCGACGCCCCTGCGCCATCCGCGCCTGACGCCCATGCTGGAACGGCTGGGCGCGGCGATGGACCTGCCCCCGATCAGCGCCCATGTCTACGAGGTGGCGCCCGTGAACGGTCTGGCGGCCCCCGACGGGCGCATCTTCCTGACGCGCGGTTTCCTGGACAAGCTGGACGCGGACGAGGTCACCCCCGAGGAACTGGCCAGCGTCGTGGCCCACGAGCTGGGCCATGTCAGCCTGGGCCATTCGCGGCGGCGGCTGATCGATTTCGCGGGCCAGAACGCGATCCGCATGGCGCTGGCGGGCGTGCTGGGGCGTATCCTGCCGGGTGTCGGGGCCTGGATCGCCAATATCGTGGCCACCGCCGTCGCCGCCCGCCTGTCGCGGCAGGACGAATTCGAGGCCGACCGCTTTGCCAGCGCGCTGATGATCAAGGCCGGACTGGGCGTCGAACCGCAGGTCTCGTTGTTCCACAAGCTGGACGCGCTGACCGGCCGTCGCGGATCGCCGCCCGCCTGGTTCCTGTCCCATCCCCCCGCCGCCAAGCGGATCGAGGCCATCCGCACGCATGAGGCCCGCTGGACTTCAACCTGAGCGTGCGGCCTCCTATTGTGGCGATGGAATCAGAGGCCCGCATGACCCGACCCTTCCGCCGCCATGTCCTGTATCTTCCGGGCTTCGATCCGATCCCGCCCCGCCGGTATCGCGAGCTGTATCGCCGCGAGGCGGCCGAGCAGGCGCGCATCTCGGGGCACCGGATCGAACTGACCGGTGCCAGGCAGGGGCCGAATTTCGGCTGGACCGTCGATGCCGTGATCGAGGGCCGCCCCGTCGCCGCCAGCTTCGAGGTGCTGCAATGGACCGACATCGTGCAGGCCTCGATGGGGCGCGGGATCGCAGGCACCTATGGTCTCATGGTCCGGACCTTCTGGATCTACATGTCCAGCGGCGCGGTCCCACGCCTGATGCGGCTGCGTCGGGGGCCGGTGCTGGCGGCATTCTATCCCTTCGCGGTGCTGCTGGCGCAGCTGCTGACGGCGGTTCTGGCGGCATGGCTGGTCGCATGGGCGCTGCCCATCGGCTGGTTCGCCCTGCCATTGGCGCTGGCGGCGTTCTGGGGCGTCCTGGTGCTGGGCCGGCGGCTGGATGGAAGGCTGTTCGCATATTATCTGATGCACGACTATGCCTTTACCGCCGTCCAGAAGGGTGCATACCCCCCGGCACTGGAGGATCGGCTGGCGACGTTCCGCACGCGCCTGTCGGACCTGCTGCGCGACGACCTGGACGAGGTTCTGGTCATCGGGCACAGCTCGGGCGCCTATCTGGCAGTGTCGCTGCTGGCGGACCTGCTGCGCGACCGCCCGGCCCCCGCCCGCCCCGCGCTGTCGCTGATGACCCTTGGGCATGTCGTGCCGATGGCGGCCTTCCTGCCCGATGCCGACCGGTTGCGCGACGATCTGGGATACCTGTCGCGGGCAGATGGCATCTTCTGGCTGGACGTGACCGCACCGGGCGATGCCTGCTGCTTTGCGCTGTGCGATCCGGTGGCGGTCTGCGGGATGAGCGGAGACGGGCAGAAATGGCCGCTGGTCGTGTCGGCGGCCTATTCGCGGACGCTGTCGCCCGAACGACGGGCGCGGCTGCGCTACCGTTGGCTCAGGCTGCATTTCCAGTATCTCTGCGCCTTCGACAGGCCGGGGAATTACGACTATTTCGCGATCACGGCGGGGCCGCGGCCCCTGGCCGAGCGTTTCGCGGGGCGCAAACACTCGCCAGGCCGGATCGCCCGCCCCGTGGGTGCGCGCCCGTGACCGCCCCCCGCCCGAAGGGGGCCGAGGGGCGCGGGACGCTGCTGCGCCTGATGCGCGGGTTTCGAAGCGACCTGCTGGGTGCGCTGCCCGAACGGTTCTATCATGCCTGGATGGCCGAGTTCCGCAGCCCGCTGATCCACAGCTTCTTCTGCAACGATCTCGCACTGCTGCGGACCATCCTGCAGGACCGCCCTGCCAATTTCCCCAAATCGAACCGTATGCGCGAAGGTCTGGCCCCCCTGCTGGGCGATGGCGTCTTCATCAGCAATGGTGCTGACTGGGCACGCCAGCGCCGCATCATCGACCCCGCATTCGAAGGCGGCCGCGTCCGCGAAAGCTTTGCCGCCATCCTGCAGGCCGCGCGCGCGGCGTCGGATCGGCTGCCCCGGGGCCGGGTCGATATCGAACCCCACGCCGCCCACGGCGCGGCTGACGTGATCTTTCGCAGCCTGTTTTCCATGCCCGTCGAACAGGGCATCGCCGCGCAGGTCTTTGATGCGTTTCGCCGGCATCAGGAAACGCAGCCGCTGGTCAACCTTGCCGCGCTGCTGCCCCTGCCACGCTGGATGCCGCGCCCGCATTCGCGCCGGACCCGCGCCACGGCGGGCCATATCCGCGGGCTGATCGCGGAGCTGGTGGCCGAACGTCAGCGCGCGATCGACGCAGGCACCGCGCCCGACGATCTGGCAACCAGGATCATGACGACCCCCGACCCACAGACCGGCCAGTGCTTCACCGCCCCCGAGATGGTCGATCAGGTCGCGGTCCTGTTCCTTGCGGGGCACGAGACCAGCGCATCCGTGCTGGCCTGGGCGCTGTGGCTTCTGGCCGAGCATCCCGAATGGCAGGACCGCGTCGCAGCCGAGGCTGCGCTGCTGTCGCAGGACTTCGCCAGCCTCTCGCGCCTGAAGGACACGCGCGCGGTCTTCCGCGAGGCACTGCGGCTCTATCCGGCGGTGGCGATGTTCGCGCGCGAGGCTGCCACCCCCCAGACCTTCCGCGACCGCACGGTGCCAAGGGGCGCGCAGCTGGTCGTGTCGCCCTGGCATCTGCACCGCCATCAGCGCCTGTGGGACCGTCCCGACGAATTCGACCCCGCGCGGTGGGACACACCCGAGGGCAAGGCCAGCGCAAGGCGGGCCTATCTGCCGTTTTCCGCCGGACCCCGCGCCTGTCCCGGTGCATCGCTGGCGATGGTCGAAGGGGTCGTGATGCTGGCGGCGATCACGGGGGCGCACAGGCTGCGCACGACCGAACGCCGGCCCGAACCCGTCGCGCGGCTGACGATCCGCGCGCGCGACGGCATCTGGCTGGACCTGAGCCCGCGCCCCTAGCGGAACAGCACCAGCGATCCCGGCGACCATGCCACGCGGACGCGTGTGCCGACCTCGGGGACCTCGCGACCGAAGACGTTGCGCATCGAAATCCGCACGGGACGCTGCCGCCCGTCCAGACGGTCCACCCCGTCCAGTCGCAGATCGTAATAGGTCATGTCGCCGTAATAGACGACCTCGTCGATGATCGCCTCGGTCTCTCGTGGTTGGTTGTGCGGCTGACCCGGCGCCACCAGGGTCATCGTTTCGGGGCGGAAGCCGATCATCTCGCCCGGGTCGTCGGGGTTCGACCGGCTGCATTGCGCCTCGGGCAGTTCGACCTGGCCCAGGCCCGGCACATCCACCACGACACGACCCCCGATATCCGAGATCACGCGGGCGGGCAGGAAGTTCATCACCCCGATGAAATCCGCGACCCGGCGCGTCGCGGGCCGGGCATAGAGCGCCTCGGGGCCGTCGAGCTGCGCGATCTCGCCCTCGAACATGACGGCGATGCGGTCGGACATGACCAGCGCCTCTTCCTGGTCGTGGGTGACCAGGACGAAGGTGATGCCCACCTGGCGCTGCAGCTTGATCAGTTCGACCTGCATCTGTTCGCGCATCTTGCGATCCAGCGCCGACAGCGGCTCGTCCAGCAGCAGCACCTTGGGCTTCAGGATCAGGGCGCGGGCCAATGCCACGCGCTGACGCTGCCCGCCCGACAGGGCATGGGCGGCGCGGTTGCCGTAGCCCTTGAGGCCGACCATCGCCAGCGCCTCATCGACGGCGGCGGCCTTCTCGGCCTTGGAACGCGAATCGCGGCGCAGACCGAAGGCCACGTTCTGCGCCACGGTCAGATGCGGGAAGATCGCATAGGACTGGAACACCATGTTGGTCGGCCGCTTGTTCGCGGGCACGTCCTCCATCCGCTTGCCGTCGATCAGCACGGCGCCTTCGCCGATATCCTCGAAGCCGGCGATAGTGCGCAGAAGCGTGGTCTTGCCGCAACCAGACGGCCCCAGCAGCGAAAAGAACTCTCCGGCCCGGATCTTCAGGTCGATGCCGCGCAGCGCGTGATAATCGCCATAGTATTTCTGGACGCCATCGCATTCGATCATGGTCTTGGCTGCGTCGGTCACATCAGGCCTCCGGTCGGGGAACCGCCGATGCGGGCATTGCCCCGGCGGCGGAAATATTCGCCGATCGCCAGCAGGACGATCGACAGCACGACCAGCACCGTCCCAAGCGCCATGATCACAGGGATCGCGCGCGGGAACCGCAGCTGGCTGAAAATGTAGGTGGGCAACGTGGGTTCGTTGCCCGCAAGGAAGAAGGCGATGATGAATTCATCAAGGCTGATCGTGAAGGATATCAGCAGGCTGCTGATGATCCCCGGCATGACCAGCGGCAGCGTCACCAGCCGGAACGCGCTCCATTTCGTCTCGCCCAGATCATAGGCCGCTTCCTCGAGCGAGCGGTCCAGCGATGCGAAGGCCGTGGACAGGATGGCGATCCCGTAGGGCATGGCGACCAGCGTATGGCCCAGGATCACGGTCAGCAGCGACAGCTGCACCCCCATGCCCAGCAGCACGACCAGCAGCGACATGGCCACGATGATCTCGGGCAGGACCATGGGCAGCATGATCAGCCCCATGATGCCGCCCTTCATCGGGAATTCGAACCGCGACGATGCGCGCGCCGCGAAGATCCCCAGGCACGTCGCCAGCACCGAGGACGCCACCGCGATGGTCAGCGAATTCATCAGCGCGCGGCGCAGGGTCGCGTTGGACCACATCGCGTCGAACCATTGCAGCGAAAAGCCCTGCAACGGAAAGGCGATGATCGTGCCGGAATTGAACGCGAACATCGGCAGAAGCACGATGGGCGCATAGAGGAACAGCAGATAGGCCACGGCATAGAACTGCAGGCCCCGACCGCTGGAATGGATGCTCATTGCGGCCTCTTGAGGAAACGGCGGTTGAGGAACAGGAACAGCATGCTGATCAGCGCGACCGCCAGCATCGCCGTCACCGCCAGCGCGGACCCCAGCGGCCGGTTGTCCAGCGCCAGCATCTGCACCTGGATCATGTTGGCGATCATCGGGATCTTGCCGCCGCCGATCACCTCGGGGGTGACATAGTCGCCGATGGTCGGGATGAAGACGATCAGCGACGCCGCGATCACGCCCGGCATCGCCAAGGGCAGCGTCACCCGCCAGAAGGTCATCGCCCGGCTCTCGCCCAGGTCGCGACCGGCCTCCAGCAAGGAACGGTCGATCTTTTCCAGCGCGACGAAGATCGGCAGGATCGCGAAGGGCGCATAGGCATGGGCCAGCGTCAGCACGATCGAGTTCACGTTGTAGAGGATGAAGGTCAGCGGCTCGTCGATGATCCCCAGCCCCGTCAGGCTGCTGTTGATCACGCCGTTATAGCCCAGGATCACCTTCCACAGGAACACCCGGATCAGATAGCTGGTCCAGAAGGGAATGGTGATCAGGAACAGCCACATCGCCTTGCGCTCGGGGCGCACGAAAAAGCTGACGTAATAGGCGATGGGAAAGGCCAGCACGACCGTCGCGAAGGTCACGACGCCCGCCACGACCAGCGACCGGGTCATCACCACCCGCACGATGGGATCGGACAACACCTCGCGGTAATTCCCCAATGTGAACTCGCGCAGCACCTCCAGATATCCGTCGGTCAGGAAGCTGTAGGTCAGGATCGTCAGGACCGGCGCGGCCAGGATCACCAATGCGTAGAAGAACGGCGGAGAGATGAGCGTGAGCCCCGCCCGGGCCTCTGCGTCGAATCTGGCCTTGGCCATCGCTGTCCTTCCCGTGTCGTCGCTGCGTCGCGACATGTGTTCCACAGGAACCGGGCGGGGTGAAGCGATTCTTCGCGCGCTTCAGCGCCACCAGCGGCCGGTCAGCCCCAGCCGTGCCAGCGATGCCCGCCGTTGAAAGGGCGATATGCCGGGCGTCTCGTCGAAGGGGTCCACGCTGCCCGATGCGATCTCGGACAGCAGCCGCGACACGCGCGGCCCGGGATAGAGCGCGGCCGCCGCACGCGGATCGATGCGCCTGCGCCCCCGTGCCGCCAGCCGCAGCGCGTCGCGTGCCATCGCCGCAAGGGCCCGGGCCGCGGCCGGATCGGCCATCGGCAGGCCCATCCCCATTGCCTGCAGCTTGGGCAATGCGCGCAACCATGCGGCAAGCCCCGCAC
Source organism: Paracoccus sp. C2R09 (assembly GCF_018860625.1). Taxonomy (GTDB): domain Bacteria; phylum Pseudomonadota; class Alphaproteobacteria; order Rhodobacterales; family Rhodobacteraceae; genus Paracoccus. The sequence continues at coordinate 77,699 of NZ_JAHKQB010000029.1, read as the reverse complement.
CGCGCGCCTGGTTCGCCACGACCTCCATCGCGCCTTCGGGGGTGCCGCAATGCCGGGCCGCGGCCTTCATCAGCGGCCCTGCCGTCGCATCGACATAGGCCGCGACGGCATCGGGGTCCGTCAGGGGCTGACGGTCGCAATCGCCGCGCCGCCCCTCGGGCAGGGCCGCAAGCGTGCCCGCCCCCTGCCCCCACGCGTCCCACAAGGGGGTCAGCACGTCATGCAGAGGCGGCGGCGTGCCGCGCCCCATCTCATCCAGCCGGTCGATCCACCATTGCAGGCGGATCTCGGCCAGCCCGGGCTCGTTCGACTGGAACGGCGCGCGCGCCACCTCCAGGTTCAGCGCATAGAGCGTCAGAAGACCCGCCCGATCCCGGGGCTGCGCAGCCAGCACCGCCCCGAACCGGTCGGGGTCGTGCTCGCGTAGCGTCTCGGTGCAGGCCTCCAGCGTCACGCGCCCAGATCCGCCGCCAGTTTCGACAACGCATCGGCATCGAAGCCCGGTGCCAGCGACCATTCCGGCCCCTGCGGCGTGTCCTTCACCTCGACCCCCGCGGCGGCAAACCCGTCACGGATCGCATCGGCGCGGGCAAAGTCTCGGGCCTGGCGCGCCTCGGCCCGCGCGGTCAGCAGCGCCTCGATCAGCACGGCGGCCTCGTCCCCGGCTTCGGCCCAGTCGCCCATTCCGGGCAGCAACAGGCCCAACAGCCCCGCCGATGCAAGAAGTCCCGCCGCATCGCCCTGCGCGGCCAGATCGTGCATCGCAGCGATGGCGCCTGCGGTGTTCAGGTCGTCGGCAAGCGCCTCCAGAACGGCAGGCGCAGGGCTCGGCGCGGGTTCGATGCCCGCGACGAGACCACGCCACCGCCGCAAGGTCGCGTCGGCTTCCCGCGCTTTCGCCTCGGTCCAGTCCATCGGCTTGCGATAATGCGTGGACAGCATGACGAAGCGGATCACCTCGCCCGGAACGCCCTTGTCCAGCAGGTCCCGCACGGTGAAGAAATTGCCGAGCGATTTCGACATCTTCTTGCCCTCGACCTGCAGCATCTCGTTATGCAGCCAGATATTGGCGAAGGACGCCTGCGGATGGGCGCAGCAGCTCTGGGCGATCTCGTTCTCGTGGTGGGGGAATTGCAGGTCGATCCCGCCGCCATGGATATCGAAGCTGGGCCCCAGCAGCGCTGCCGACATGGCCGAACATTCGATATGCCAGCCCGGCCGACCGCGACCCCAGGGGCTGTCCCAGCCCGGCAGATCGTCGGTCGAGGGCTTCCACAGCACGAAATCCATCGGATCGCGCTTGAAGGGCGCAACCTCGACCCGCGCGCCCGCGATCATGTCGTCGACCGACCGCCCCGACAGCTTGCCGTAATTCGGAAAGGACCGCACGTCGAACAGCACATGCCCCTCGGCGGCATAGGCATGCCCCTTGGCGATCAGGTCGGAAATCATCTCGATCATTTGGCCGACATAGGCGGTGGCACGCGGTTCGTGGTCGGGACGCCCCGCCCCGATCGCATCCATGTCGTCGTGATACCAGCCGATGGTCTCCTCGGTACGCTCGGCAATCAGCTGTTCCAGCGACAGCGGGCTTCCGGCGGCCTTGCGGCGCTGCGCCTCGGCGTTGATCTTGTCGTCGACATCGGTGAAGTTCCGCACGTAAGTCACTGCCTCCGCGCCGTAAACATGGCGCAGCAGCCGCACGAGGACGTCGAAGACCAGCACGGGACGGGCATTGCCCAGATGCGCGCGGTCATAGACGGTCGGCCCACACAGATACAGCCGCACATTCGACGCGTCGATCGGCGTCATCTCCTCTTTCCGGCGGGTGCGGGTATTCGTCAGGCGGATCCGAACCATCTTGGCCCTCTCTCATGAAGTCGAGGGGGTTTACCGCATCGGCCCGAAGCTTTCCACCCAGTCGATCTGCCTTGGCAGGCATTGGCTGCGCAGATCATAGCCCTTGCGGATCGTGGCCCGCGCGGCCTCGCGCAGGCGCGCGGCGTCCGGATCGCCCGACAGGCCGCGAACCAGCGCCCCGGCCAGCGCATCGCGGTCGAAGAACGGCACAAGACGCCCGTTCTGGCCGTCGCGGATCAGTTCGCGCACCGGTTCGGTATCGGACCCCACGACATAGGCGCCCGCCGACATCGCCTCGGTCAGGGACCACGACAGCACGAAGGGATAGGTCAGGTAGCAATGCACCCGCGCCACCTGCAGCAGCGACAGATAGATGTCGTAGGGCACGCGCCCCAGGAAATGCACGCGGTTCAGGTCCAGATCGGCCCCGACCTCGGCCAGCAGCTTTTCCTTCCAGCTGCCCGCGTCGCGGGGCTTGCCGCCATAGCTGACGCCCTCGGCCCCGATCAGGACGACCTGCGCATCGGGCCTTTCGCGCATCACGCGGGGCAGCGCGCGCATGAAGATGTGAAACCCGCGATAGGGTTCGAGCGAGCGCGACACGAAGCTGAGAACCTCGTCCCCCGCGCGCAGGACGCGCCCGTCCGGCAGGGGCAGGCTGGCCTTGGCATCCGGGGCCACGCGGTCCGTGTCGATCCCGTCATGCATGACGCTGATCTTGCCGCGCAGTTCGGGGGGAAAGCTGTCGGCCTGATATCCTGTCGGCGCGATGGCCGCATCGGCCTGCAGGACACCCTGCAGCAGATGGGCCGACCGGGCGACGGTCAGGAACCGCGTCTCATCGCGGGCGGGGCTGATTTCGGGGTCGAAGCCCACGTCGTGGCCGCGCGTGCGATACATCAGTTCGGCATAGACCAGCAGCTTCGCCTCGGGCCAGATCTCGCGCAGGAACAGCGTCTCGCCCCAGCCGGGATGGCCGATGATCACGTCGGGATGGAAACCGTGCCGGTCGCGCAACGCGCGCGCGCCGCGTGCCGCCAGCAATGCGCGTTCGGCGTGATCGCTGTAGGTCCGCCCGAGGGCGCTGTCGGTCTGCACCGGTTCGGGCGACTTGTAGCGCAGGACCTTGACGGGGCTGGGCCGCTGGTTGCGTTCATCCGTCAGGGCCAGCACCTCGTGCCCGCGTGCGGCAAGGGCCGGGGCAAGATGCGGAAATTGCCCCGGAAAGTTCTGATGCACGAACAGGATCTTCATCCGTGATCGCCCGCAAAGGCCGCCTGCAGCAGGGTGCGTGTATAATCGTGCTGCGGATCGTCATAGATCCGGGCGGTCGGCCCCTGCTCGATCACCTCTCCGGCGCGCATGACCATGATGTGATGCGACATGGCGCGCACGACGCGCAGGTCGTGGCTGATGAACAGGAAGGCCAGCCCGTGACGGCGCTGCAGGTCGCGCAGCAGATCGACGATCTGCACCTGGACCGTCATGTCCAGCGCGCTTGTCGGTTCGTCCAGAACCACCACCTTGGGGCGCAGGATCATGGCGCGGGCGATGGCGATGCGCTGGCGCTGGCCGCCGCTGAATTCGTGGGGATAGCGGTGCATCGCCTCGGGCGGCAGGCCGACCTCGGCCATGATCTCGGCCACGAGGCGACGGCGGTCGGCGCCCTTCTCGATGCCATGGACGCCCAGGCCCTCGGCGATGATCTGTTCCACCGTCATGCGGGGCGACAGGCTGCCGAAGGGGTCCTGGAACACGATCTGCATGTCGCGGCGCAGGGCGCGCAGCTGCGCCCCCTTCCAGGCGCGGATGTCCCGCCCCATGAACAGGATCGGCCCGTCGCTGTCGATCAGGCGCATGATGGCCAGGGCCAGCGTGGTCTTGCCGCTGCCGGATTCGCCCACGATCCCCAGGGTCTCGCCCGCCCTGACCGCGACGGATGCCCCGTTCACGGCCTTCACATGCCCCACGACGCGGCGCAGCAGCCCGCGCTTGATCGGGAACCAGACCTTCAGATCCTCGGTCCGGACCAGTTCGGGGGCGTCGGGTGCCACGGGTTCGGCCAGCCCGGTCGGGGCCGCGCCCAGCAGCTTGCGGGTATAGGGATGCTGCGGATCGGCGAAGATCGCCTCGACCGGGCCTTCCTCGACGATCCGGCCGTCCTTCATCACGCAGACCCGGTCCGCGATGCGGCGCACGATATGCAGGTCGTGGCTGATGAACAGCATCGACAGCCCCTCGTCGGCCTTCAGTTCGGCCAGCAGTTCGAGGATCTGCGCCTGGATGGTCACGTCCAGCGCGGTGGTCGGCTCGTCCGCGATCAGCAGGTCGGGACGGTTCGCCAGCGCCATCGCGATCATCACGCGCTGACGCTGCCCGCCCGACAGCTGGTGCGGGTAATCGCCCAGCCGGGATTCGGCATCGCGGATGCCCACGCGGTTCAGCAGTTCCAGGATGCGCGCGCGGGCGGCCTCGCCCTGCAGGCCCTGGTGCAGCGCGATGCTCTCGCTCAGCTGCTTTTCCAGCGTGTGCAGCGGGTTGAGCGAGGTCATCGGCTCCTGGAAGATGAAGCTGATGTCGTTGCCGCGAATGTCGCGCAGGGTCTTCTCCGAGGCGCCCACCAGTTCGCGCCCGCCATAGCGGACCGAGCCGCCGACCTCGGCCTGCCCCGCCAGAAGCTGCACCGTGGACAGCGCCGTCACCGATTTGCCGGACCCGGATTCGCCCACCAGCGCGACGGTTTCGCCCCGCGCGATATGGAAGCTGACGCCCTGCACGGCGGGGATCACCCGCCCTTCGGACCGGAACCCGATGGTCAGGTCCGTCACCTGCAGCACGGCATCGGTCGCGGGCGCATCCTGCGGGTGGGTCGTCACCTCGCCCGGCAGACCCGCGCCATGACCCTCGGACACGGCGGCTGCGGCACCGGGGGCCGGGCGGGTCGGGTTCAGCTGCGGCTGGTCGGGACGGCTCATCTGAAGGTCTTTCGCGGGTCGAAGGCGTCGCGGATGCCTTCGAAGACGAAGACCAGCAGCGACAGCATGATGGCGAAGGTGAAGAAGGCGGTGAAGGCCAGCCAGGGCGCCTGCAGGTTCTGCTTGGCCTGCAACGCCATTTCCCCAAGCGATGCCGCCCCTGCCGGCAGGCCATAGCCGAGGTAATCCAGCGCGGCCAGGCCGCTGATCGTGCCCGTGACCACGAAGGGCAGCATGGTCAGCGTGGCGACCATGGCGTTGGGCAGGATGTGGCGGAACATGATCTTGCGGTCGCTGACGCCCAGGGCACGTGCGGCGCGGACATATTCGAAGTTGCGCGCGCGCAGGAACTCGGCCCGCACGACGCCCACCAGCGCGGGCCAGCCGAACAGGATGGTTACGAAGACCAGCAGCCAGAAGCTGCGCCCCAGGATCGCGAACAGGATGATGATGACGTAGAGGCTGGGCGTCGAGGCCCAGATCTCCAGCACCCGCTGGAAGATCAGGTCCGTCCGCCCGCCGAAATAGCCCTGCACCGCCCCTGCCGCGATGCCAATGGTCGATGCCACGACCGTCACGATCAGCGTGAACAGGATCGAGGTGCGGAACCCGTAGATCACCCGCGCCAGCACGTCGCGCGCGGTATCGTCGGTGCCCAGCCAGTGATCGCCGTCGGGCGCACTGGGGGCGGTGCCCACATTGTTGATCGTGCGGAAATGATAGGGGATCGGCGGCCAGATCATCCAGCCCTGCTCGGCCTTGGGCACGCCCGCGCTGCCGTCATGGACGGCCTCGATATAGCCTTCGGGATCGTCCCAGCATTCCTGGCGTCCGCCCGACACGATCAGGCATTGCACCGCCTCGTCGCGATAGATGGCCTCGGTCCCGAAATCGCCCCCGAAGGCCGTTTCCGGATAGAAGCGATAGGCCGGCACGAACAGGTCGCCGCGATAGCTGACGAGGATCGGCTTGTCGTTGGCCACCACCTCGGCGAACATGGCGGTGACGAACAGGATGGTGAAGATCACCAGCGACCAGAAGGCCCGCCCGTTGCTGCGGAAGTTGCGCCACCGACGGCGGTTCAGTTCGGACATGGCCATCAGCCGGCCCTCTTCTCGAAGTCGATGCGCGGATCGACGAAGACATACATCAGGTCGGACAGGATCCCGACGACAAGGCTCAGAAGCCCGAAGACGTAGAGCGTGCCGAAGATCACCGGGTAATCACGCTGCACCGCCGCCTCGAAGCCCAAACGCCCCAGCCCGTCCAGCGAGAAGATCGTCTCGATCAGGATGCTTGACCCGAAGAAGACGCCAAGGAACATCGCCGGAAAGCCCGCGATCACGATCAGCATCGCATTGCGGAAGACATGACCGTAAAGCACGCGCGCCTCGGTCAGGCCCTTGGCGCGGGCGGTCATCACGTATTGCTTGTTGATCTCGTCGAGGAAGCTGTTCTTGGTCAGCAGCGTCAGCGTGGCAAAGCTGCTGATCGTCGCGGCGATCACCGGCAGGGTCGCATGCCACGCGTAATCGACGATCTTTCCCCAGAGCGACAGCTGATCGAAATTGTCCGATGTCAGCCCCCGCAGCGGAAAGATCTGCCAGTAGCTGCCGCCCGCGAACAGCACCATCAGCACGACCGCGAACAGGAAGGCCGGGATCGCATAGGCCATGATGATCACGCCCGAGGTCCAGGTATCGAAGCGCGACCCGTCCCTGACCGCCTTGCGGATGCCAAGCGGGATCGAGATGATATAGGCGATGATCGTGGACCACAGCCCCAGCGTGATCGACACGGGCATCTTCTCGACCACTAGGTCCACCACGCTGATCGACCGGAACCAGGACGTGCCGAAATCGAAACGGACATAGTTCCACAGCATGGTGAAGAAGCGTTCGACCGGCGGCTTGTCGAAGCCGAATTCCTGTTCCAGCTGCGCGATGAATTCGGGCGGCAAACCGCGCGCGCCCTCGTATCGTTCCTGGGACGCACCCATCCCGGCTTCGGCCCCGCCGCCCGAGATGTTGCGAAGCGCATCGCCCTCGCCCTGGATCTGGGCCGCGATCTGTTCGATCGGACCGCCCGGCACGAATTGCGTCAGCGTGAAATTGACCAGCATGATGCCGATCAGCGTCGGGATGATCAGCAGCAAACGCCGCAGGATATAGGCGCCCATCAGCCTGTCCTTCTGCCCGCCCTAGGGGACGTTCCGGGCCTTGGCGACCCTTGTTCCGTTGTTGCGCTTGTCGACAATCCGATCACGGAAATCAAGCCGCAAGGCCCGTCACCTCAGCCCGCCCGCCGCACGCAGTTCGTCGGCCTTGGCCTGATCGTACCACCAGAAGTCCAGCTCGCCCAAATCGAAGGGCGGCAATTCATCGGGCCGTCCGAAGATGTCGTAATGCGCGATCAGGTGCTGCCCGTTGTACCATTGTGGCACCCAGAAGCGCAGCGCGCGCAGCGTCCGGTCCAGCGCATGGGCGGCCGTCGTCAGCTCGTCCTGGGTATCGGCGGCCTCGATGGTGGAAATCAGGCTGTCCACCGCCGGGTTCGCCAGCCCCATCGAGTTGAACACGTCGTCCACATTGGCCGATCCGAAATACTGCTGCAGGTTCGCACCCGGAATGGCGTCCTGCCCCAGATGGTCCGAGATCATGTCGAAATCGTGCCCGCGCTTGCGGTTCTCGTATTCGGCATTGTCCACGCGGGTGTTGCGCGCGTCGATCCCCAGACGCCGAAGGTTCTGGACGAAGGGGTTGATCACGCGGTCGAAGGTCTGGCTGTCGTTCAGGATCTCGAGCGACAGGACACGGCCATCGGCGTTGCGGCGCAGCCCGTCCGACCCCACGGTCCAGCCCGCCTCGTCCAGAAGGGCCGCCGCCTTGCGCAGGTTGCCGCGATCGGCCTGCCTTTCGCCGCTGACGGGCGGCAGGACCGCATCCTCGGTCAGGACCCCTTCGGGCAGGTCGTCCGCCAGCGGTTTCAGCAGGGCCAGCTCGGCCTCGCTCGGCGGGCCCTCGGCCTCCAGATCACTGTTGTCCCAGAAGCTCTCGACCCGGTCATAGAGCCCGTAGAACAGCGAGGCGTTCGACCATTCGAAGTTGAACATCAGCCCGATCGCCTCGCGGACGCGGATGTCCTGCCAATCGGGGCGGCGCAGGTTCAGCACCCATGCCTGCCCGGACGAGATGTTGCCGTCGGGCAGTGCCTGCTTGACCACCCAGCCCTTCTGCAGCGCCGGGAAATCGTAGCGGGTGGCCCAGATGATGCTGCTGACCTCGCGGCGGAAGGTGTATTCGCCCGCCTTGAACGCCTCGAAGGCGGCATCGTAATCGGCGAAATACTCGAACCGGATGCTGTCGAAATTGTGCCGCCCCCGATTGATCGGCAGATCGGCCCCCCAATAGTCGGGATCGCGTTTCCAGGTGATGTTGCGGTTGATGTCGGCACTGCCGAAGACATAGGGCCCGGACCCGATCATCGGCGTCTGCATGGGCTGTTCTAGGTCGCGGTCGTTCTCCTCGAAATCCTTGGCGCTGAAGATCGGCAGCCGGCCGACCGACTGGATCACGTCGCGGCGCGGATAATCGGGGGTGAAGTCGAAGCGGATCGTGTGATCGTCGATCACCGTGGCGCTGGCCACCTGCTGGGCGATCACCACGCGGAAGGACGACAGCCCCTTGGTGCGCAGGGTCTCATAGCTGAAGAGGACGTCGTCGGCCGTCAGCGGCGTGCCGTCGCTGAACTTCGCCTCGGGGCGCAGGTGGAAGATCACCCAGTCGCGGCTTTCGGGATATTCGATGCTTTCGCACAGCAGGCAATAGGCGGCGCCCACCTCGTCCGCGGTGCCGGTCAGGATGGATTCCAGCATCACGGTGGACAGGACAGCCGCCCGCCCCCGGAAGGTGAAGGGATTGTAATTGTCGAAGCCGGTGGAATTCGGGATCGATTCCGCGATTTCTCCGCCCTTGGGCGCGTCCGGGTTCACATAGGGCAGATGGTCGAAATCGGCAGGCAGTGCGGGTTCGCCGAAGGTCCCGATCCCGTGCGAGCGTATCGTCCCTTCGGTGTCCTGTGCATGGCCGGGAATGGCCGTCGCCATCAGGATAAGGCCGATAAGGGCGGTGCTGCGCATGGGCGATCCTCCGGGTCATGGGTCGCGCAAGGCTAGGACGGCGGCGGCGGCGTCTTCAAGCCGCGATTTCGTGAAGAAGGCATGCCGACATGCAAAACGCCGCCCCAAGGGCGGCGTTCGATGGCGGCGATCCGGCAGGGATCAGGAATTCTGTTCGAGGAAGGCGATCAGGTTCGCGCGGGCCTGCGCGTCCTTCAGCCCGGCAAAGCTCATGGCGGTGCCCGGAACCGCGTTGCGCGGGTTGGTCAGGAAGACCTGCAGGGGCTCGGGGTCCCATGTCGACACCTCGGCGGCGTGATCCTGCATGGCCCCGCTGTAGCCGAAGCCGTCGACGCTAGCCACTTCGCGGCCCACCACGCCGTTCAGATGCGGGCCGACGCCGTCGGTCCCGTCCAGCGCGTGGCAGGCGCGGCACTTGGCCCATTCGCGTTCGCCCCGCGCCGCGTCGGCGGATTCCATCAGCGCCGCGAAATCGATCTCCTCTTCCGCATCGGCGCCGCCTTCGGCGCTTTCGGGGACCGGGATCGAATAGGCCTGCGTGATCTCGCCCTCGCCATGTTCCTCATCGCCGCCCGCATGACCCGCGGGGCCGACATGGAAGATCGCTGTCGCGGCCCAGTTCGCCAGCATCAGGAAGAGCAGCGCGCCGATGAATGCGCCGGCTGCCTTGGTGAGGGTCATGGTGTTGAACATCGAGTGCGGTCCCCGGCTTGGTAAGCTCTGCTAGTCGCTGGACATCTATCCGCTTTCTCTTTGGCTGATCAAGGTATAGTTACCTGACGTTCGCATAATCGACCAAGCGGGGCAGACCGATGACCACCAACCGCATCGCCTTTCAGGGAGAGCTGGGCGCCTACAGCCACGAGGCGTGCCGCGCCGCGCGCCCCGACATGGAGGCCCTGCCCTGCCGCACATTCGAGGACGTCATCGACGCCGTGCGCAACCGCGATGCCGACCTGGCCATGCTGCCGGTCGAGAACTCGACCTATGGCCGGGTCGCCGACATCCACCACCTGCTGCCCGAATCCGGCCTGCACATCGTGGACGAGGCCTTCGTGCGCGTGCATATCAGCCTGCTGGCCGTGCCCGGCACACCCCTGTCCGAGATCCGCGAGGCGATGAGCCATCCGGTCCTGCTGGGCCAATGCCGCGGGTTCCTGCGCGAACACGGCATCCGCGCGATCACCGGCGCCGACACCGCGGGCTCCGCGCAAGAGGTCGCCGCCCGCGCCCACCCGCCGCTGGCCGCGCTGGCCGCGCCCCTTGCCGGCGACATCTACGGGCTGGAACGCCTGGCCGACGAGATCGAGGACCGCGCCAACAACACGACGCGCTTCCTGATCATGTCGCGCGACCCCGACATGACGCGCCGTGCCGAACGGATGCTGACCAGCTTCGTCTTCCGCGTCCGCAACATTCCCGCCGCGCTCTACAAGGCGATGGGCGGTTTCGCCACGAACGGCGTGAACATGACCAAGCTGGAAAGCTACATGGTGGACGGCGTCTTCACCGCGACGCAGTTCTATGCAGATATCGAGGGCCATCCCGAGGATGCCAATGTCGCGCTGGCCCTGGACGAGCTGCGGTATTTCACCTCGACGCTGGACATCCTGGGCGTCTATCCGGCCGACCCCCTTCGAGAGGCGCAGCTGGCCGGGTCCTGACGCGCCCTCAGCGCTGCATCAGGTCCAGGTATTCGCCAATGCGGCGCTCGAAGCGCTTGTCCAGCTGCGCCTTGCCCAGCTTGGCGGTCTGCAGCATCAGGCGGGCCTTCATGTTGCGGGGGCGGACCTCCAGCTCGAAGATCAGGCGCGACTTGGCGCGGTTCAGCGCGACGACGGTCGCGTTCACCGTCAGGTCCAGCGCATCGGACCGGCCCTGCATGGCCAGCGCCTCGGGGCGGTCGTAGCGGGTGACGACCAGCTTCATCATGCGGGGCCTGCCGCGCCAGTCGAAACCGATCTGCCAGCCCTTCGCGGTGCCCGGATCCTTGGCCGGGTCGATCCGCATCACGCTGGCCCCGCGCGAGATCAGCGTCCTTTCCAGCGCGTCGAAATCCCCGATTGCGTCGAACAGCTGTTCCGCCGGGACATGTCTGTCGATGCGTGTGGAAAATTTCATCTGGAAGAACCCGCTCGGCGCTGTTGTGCCGTCCGTATCGGCAATGCTGACCTCTCGCTGATAGTCCAGTTCGGGCCGGGTGTTCAACCATGTCGTCAGCAATTGCCACTCCGTTCAACCTGAGGCGGTCAAAACCGCAACATGGCGCCCAATCCGGTCCGCGCCCGGGGCGTCGCAACGCGCGCATCGGGGCAAGCGTCACATTGCCATTGCCGCCTTAAGGAAGGGTTTCATATCCGCAGGAAACGCGACGTGCGGGCGGTCGCCGCGTCCGGCGGATCGCGGGGGGTTGCATCCGTCCGTCATGCGGCTTATCTGCGGCGTCGAGAGGTTGGCGCGGGCAGGCGCCTCGCCAACTCGGTCAGGTCCGGAAGGAAGCAGCCGTAACGAGTCCCGCCTGGGTCGTTGTCCAGCCTCTCACCCATCCCCACATCATCCGGCCCCTATCAATCGGCAGACAGCGGAAAAAATTTCCGTATCGGAAAAAAATTCGGATCCAGGTAAGGTTTTCCGGAACCCCTCGGGCAATACAGCGTTTCATCGTCCTGCAGACAGGCAGTCTTCGGAAATATCTTGGCGCTGTGCCATATGTCCCCGTTGATCCCTGTTCGAAGTTTTTACCGGACCAGTGCCCTTCCGTAGGCCGCCTGTCTGCAACAGTTTTCCCAGAATTTCAGGATCGAGACATGATCAAGGCATATGCCGCCTCCGAGGCGAACGGCGAATTCACCCCTTTTGAATACGATCCGGGCCAGTTGGGCCATCACGAGGTCGAGATCGCCGTGGCCCATTGCGGTGTCTGCCACAGCGACATGTCCATGTGGCAGAACGAATGGGGCGTCTCGTCCTATCCCTTCGTGGGCGGGCACGAGGTCGCGGGCACCGTGGCCGCGGTCGGTGCGCATGTGACGGGCCTGAAGGTCGGCGATCGCGTGGGGCTGGGCTGGCAGTCGGGATACTGCAACCACTGCATGCAGTGCCTGGGCGGCAACCACAATCTCTGCCCCGATCAGCAGCCGACGATCATCGGCCATCACGGCGGCTTCGCCGATCGCGTTCGCGCGCAGGAAACCGCGGTGATCCGTATCCCTGACCGCATGGCGCTGCATGATGCGGGACCGCTTCTGTGCGGCGGCATCACCGTCTTCAACCCCTTCGTGCAGTTCGGCATCCGTCCGACAGACCATGTCGCGGTGATCGGCATCGGGGGCCTGGGGCATCTGGCGCTGCAATTCGCCCGCGCCTGGGGCTGCGAGGTGACGGCCTTTACCAGCGAATCGAAGATGGACGAGGCGCGCGAGATGGGCGCGCATCACTGCATCAATTCGCGCGATGCCGATGCCATCGCCGGGGCCGAGGGGCGCTTCGATCTGGTGCTGTCCACCGTCGCGGTCAAGATGGACTGGAACGCCATCCTGAACACGCTCAAGCCGCAGGGCCGGCTGCACATGGTGGGCATCTCGGCCGAGCCGATGGATGTCGCGGCCTTCCCGCTGGTGGCAGGGCAGCGCAGCATCTCGGGGTCGCCCGTCGGTGCGCCGGCGACGCTGAACATGATGATGGAATTCGCCGCACGTCACGACATCAGCCCCGTGACCGAGCATTTCCCGATGTCGAAGATCAACGAGGCCTTCCAGCATCTGGAAGAGGGCAAGGCGCGTTACCGCGTCGTTCTGGACAACGCCCAGCCCGGGGCCTGATCCGACTTCGCAGGGGGCCGCAGATCGGTTGTGGCCCCCGCCGCCCTTGGCTAAGGTGGCCCGACGCCGAGGGAGCCATGACGGACAGCAAAGCAGCATACCAGGTTCTGGCCAGGAAATACCGGCCCGAGACCTTCGCGGACCTCGTCGGCCAGGACGCCATGGTCCGCACCCTGAAGAACGCATTCGCCGCCGATCGCATCGCGCAGGCCTTCATCATGACCGGCATCCGCGGGACCGGCAAGACGACGACCGCGCGCATCATCGCCAAGGGCATGAACTGCATCGGCCCCGACGGCACGGGCGGCCCGACGACTGAACCCTGCGGGGTCTGCGAACATTGCACGGCCATCAGCGAAGGCCGCCATGTCGACGTGATGGAGATGGACGCCGCATCCCGCACCGGCGTCGGCGACATCCGCGAGATCATCGAGAGCGTGCATTACCGGGCAGCCAGCGCGCGCTACAAGATCTATATCATCGACGAGGTTCACATGCTGTCCACCAGCGCGTTCAACGCGCTGTTGAAGACGCTGGAAGAACCGCCCCCCCATGTGAAGTTCATCTTCGCCACGACGGAAATCCGCAAGGTGCCGGTGACGGTCCTGTCGCGCTGCCAGCGCTTCGATCTGCGCCGGATCGAGCCCGAGGTGATGATCGCCCTGCTGAAGCGCATCGCGGATGCCGAAGGCGCGCAGATTGCCGATGACGCGCTGGCGCTGATCACGCGCGCTGCCGAAGGCTCGGCCCGCGATGCGACCAGCCTTCTGGACCAGTCGATCAGCCATGGCGCGGGCGAGACGACCGCCGAACAGGTCCGCGCGATGCTGGGCCTTGCCGATCGCGGGCGGGTCATCGACCTGTTCGACATGATCCTGCGCGGCGATGCGGCGGCGGCGCTGACCGAGCTGCAGTCGCAATATGCCGATGGCGCGGACCCCGTGGCCGTGCTGCGCGACCTGGCCGAGATCACGCATTGGATTTCCGTCGCGAAGATCACGCCCGACGCGCTGGAGGATCCGACCGTATCCCCCGAGGAACGCAGCCGCGGCAAGGAGCTGTCCGAACAGCTGGCAATGCGCGTCCTGTCGCGGCTGTGGCAGATGCTGCTCAAGGCGCTGGAAGAGGTCTCGGCCGCGCCGAACGCGATGATGGCGGCGGAAATGGCGATCATCCGGCTGACCCATGTGGCCGACCTGCCCGACCCCGAGGCGCTGATCCGCCGCGTGCAGCAGGCGCAGAATGCGGGCGAATTCGCGCGCGGACCTTCGGTGGCGGGCGCGCAGGCGACCCAAGCCCCGCAGGCCATCCGCCGCGCCCGCCCTGCACCCGTCGCGCAGGCGCACGGAAACGCGGCGACGGCGCTGGCCGTGGCGCCGCAGCTGATCGAGAGCTTTCCGGATTTCGAGAGCGTCGTGGAGCTGATCGCCCGCATGCGCGACATGACCCTGCTGGTCATGGTCGAACGCCACGTGGCGCTTGTCCGCTACAGCCCCGGCCGGATCGAGTTCGAGCCCCGCGACAACCCGCCCGCCGATTTCGCCCAACGCCTGGCCGAACGCCTGCGCGGCTGGACCGGCGGACAGCGTTGGGCGGTCACCATCGCCAATGGCGGCGGCGCCCCCACCATCGCCGAGGCGCGCGAGGCCGAGGCCCGTGCCGCACGCGAACGCGCCTTGGAACTGCCCATCGTCCAGCAGGTGATGGCGGCCTTTCCCGGCGCAAAGCTGACCGACGTGAAACGCGTGACCCCCGCCCCGACCCAGATCGCGGCCGAGGCGGATGGCGCGACCAATCCCCATGACAGCGGCACCGGCCCCGTGGCCGAGGTCGAGGAATGGGACCCCTTCGAAGACGAGGATTGAGACATGATCAAGGGTTTGGGCGGGCTTGGCGACATGGCCAAGATGATGAAGACCGCCAAGGAAATGCAGGAACGCATGGCCGAGATGCAGGAGGAGATGTCCAACATCACCGTGACCGGCGAATCCGGTGCGGGGCTGGTCAAGGCCGTCTGCTCGGCCAAGGGAGAGCTGCGGTCGCTGGATATCGACCCGTCGATCTTCGTGCCCTCGGAAAAAGAGGTGGTCGAGGATCTGATCCTGGCCGCCGTCAAGGAAGCGCAGCGCCTGGCCGAGGAGAAGATGCAGTCGGAAATGTCGCGCATGGCCGAAAGCCTCGGCCTGCCGGCGGGCATGAAGCCCCCCTTCTGATCGCGCGATGGAGGGCGGTGGCGACGACATCCAGGCGCTGATCACGGTGATGGCGCGTCTGCCGGGGCTTGGTCCGCGGTCGGCGCGGCGTATCGTGCTGTCGCTGATCCGCAGGCGGGACACGCAGATGGTCCAGCTGGCGCAGCTGTTGGACCGCGTTGCCGTCAATTCCCGCGAATGCCTGTCCTGCGGGAACGTCACCGATCGCGACATCTGCCCGATCTGCGCCGATCCGGCCCGCGCCACGGGCGAGATCTGCGTGGTCGAGGACGTGGCCGATCTGTGGGCGCTGGAGCGCGGCGGCGCCTTTCGCGGGCGCTATCACGTTCTTGGGGGCACGTTGTCGGCGCTGGACGAGGTCGGGCCAGACGATCTGGGCATCCCGCGCCTGATATCGCGCATCCACGAGGAGGGCGTGACCGAGGTGATCCTTGCGCTGAACGCGACCGTGGATGGGCAGACCACCGCCCATTACATCGCCGACGCGCTGGAAGGATCCGAAATCGCCGTGACCGGGCTGGCGCAGGGCGTGCCCATCGGGGGCGAGCTGAATTATCTGGACGACGGGACGATCAGCGCGGCGCTGCGGGCGCGCAGGCGCCTGTGACGAAAAAGGGCCGCCCCGTCGGGCGACCCTGCGATTGCCGGATCAGGAATCCAGCTTCTCGACCTTGGGCGTGTCCTTGGCGATCTCGATCCGGCGGGGCTTCAGCGCCTCGGGGATCTCGCGGACCAGATCGACATGCAACATGCCGTCCACATGGCTGGCACCTTCGACGCGGACATGGTCGGCCAGGGTGAACTTGCGCTCGAATGCGCGGGTGGCGATGCCGCGATGCAGGAAGGTGCGGGCATCGTCCTCCTCGGCCTTGCGGGCCGAGACGACGACCGATCCGTCGCGCATCTCGACGTTCAGGTCGTCGGCCGCGAAACCGGCCACGGCGATCGAGATGCGATAGGCGTTCTCGCCCGTCTTCTCGATGTTGTAGGGGGGATAGGTGGGTGCGGACACGTCGGCGCTGAGCGCGCGGTCCATCACGTCGGCCAGCCGGTCGAAACCGATCGAGGCACGGTAGAGGGGCGTGAGATCGAAGTTGCTACGCATGGTTGTCACATCCTTGTTCAAGCGATGATCGTAACGCTTCCCGTATTCGGGCAAGCTGTCATACCGACGCCGTCATGGCCGCCGGTTCCAATGATCTAGGATCGCGGAACCCGGCTTCAAGACCCTTTCCGCAGCTTTCGTCGATGCCGAAGCAGGGTCTTTCCGGCGCCGCCAAGCCGCCCTAATGTCGCGCCATGGACGCATTGGAACTCATCGGCGGCATCCGCCTCGACCCGCTTGAAATCGCAGCGCTGATCGTGCTGTTCGGCACCTGGCTGGGCATCGGACACCTGACCGAGCGTCCTCCGCAGGGCATTCCGTCGGTTTCCGTGCTGATGAAGCGGTATCGCCGGGAATGGATGCGCCAGTTCATCACGCGCCAGCCGCGCATCTTCGACGGCAACATCCTGTCCAGCCTGCGCGAGGGCACGGCCTTCTTCGCGTCGGCCTGCATGATCGCGACCGGGGGCCTTCTGGCACTGATCGGCAATGCCGAGCGCCTGCGCGGGATCGCGGCCGAGCTGGAGCTGGACCCCACGGATCATACCGGCTGGCAGCTGCGCCTGCTGGTCACGATGTTCTTCGTGGTGAACGCCTTCCTGAAATTCGTCTGGGCGCATCGGCTGTTCGGATATTGCGCGGTGATGATGGCCGCCGTCCCGAACGAGCCCGAGGACCCGACCGCGATGGACCGCGCCATGCAGGCGGCCGATCTGAACATCACCGCCGCGCGCAGCTTCAACGCGGGGCTTCGCAGCGTCTATTTCGCGCTTGGCTCGCTCGGGTGGCTGGCTGGCCCATGGGCGTTGTTCCTGGGCACCGCGATGGTGCTGTTCGTCACCTGGAGGCGCGAGTTCAACTCGACCTCGCGCAAGGTCATCCTGCGTTCGCTGCCGCCGCCCGACCTGCCCGATCTCGCGCGGTGGCCAGACCCAGCACGACAGCCCCGGCGGCGGTAAGCGCGATCCCCACCACCCCGGTCGAACGCCAGCCCCAGCCCGCGGCCAGCGCCATGCCCGCAAGGAACGGCCCAAGCGCGTTGGCCGCGTTGAAGGCCGCGTGGTTCATCGCGGCCGCCATGTTCTGCGCATCGCCCGCGACCTCCATCAGGCGGGTCTGCAGCGGGATCACCAGCCCCGCGCCAAGCGATAGCAGGAAGGACGACAGCACCATCAGCTTCCAGTCGCCCACGACGATGGCCGCGAAGCCCTGCGTCGCGGCCATGGATGCCAGCGCGATGCACGAGGCCCGCGTGGTGCCCAGCATTTCGGTCGCGCGACCCGAGATCCAGGTCCCGAGCGTGCCGCCCACGCCGAAGACGGCCAGGGCCAGCGGGATCGCATAGCCGGGCGGGTTCGCCGTCGCCAGCATCGCCGCCGTCAGATAGGCATAGACCGCGAACAATCCTCCGAAGCCGATGGCGCCCACGGCCAGCGTCCACAGGACGCGCGGATTGCGCAGGGCGTGCAGTTCGTCCCAGGGGCGCGCATCGGGATTGCCGCCGACCCTCGGGGCCAGCTTCAGGATCGCCCATGCCGAGGCCAGCGCGATGACGCCCGGCAGTCCGAAGCCGAAGCGCCAGCCGATGGCCTGCCCGAACCAGCCCGCCAACGGCACGCCGAAGATGTTGGCCACGGTCAGCCCCATGATGACCTGCGCCGCACCCCGCGCCCGCTGACCGGGCGGCAGCGCATCGGCGGCATAGAGCATCGCGACCCCCAGGAACCCGCCATGCGGCAGGCCCGCCAGGAACCGCACTCCGGTCAGCCCCGCCACGCCTGGCACGAAGGCCGCCAGCAGGTTCATCACCCCGTAGAACATCATCAGCGCCGCCAGATACCGGCGCCGCGGCAGCCTGGCCCCCATGATCGAGGTGATGGGCGCCCCGATCACCACGCCGATCGCATAGGCGCTGATCACGTGACCGGCCTGCGATTCGGTCAGCAGCAGGTCGGCGGCGAAATAGGGCAGCAGCCCCATGGCCGCGAATTCGGACGTGCCGATGGCGAAGGCGCCAAGGGCCAGCGCCAGGATTGCGGCGCGGAAATCTCTGCTCTGGGTCATGTCACTGGCTTTCTGGGACGGGCTCGGGCATGCGCAGGCGCATCGGGGATGCGTTCGGCGGTCCCTTCAGCCGATAAAGCAGGCTTGCATCTCGTGCAATGCAATCAAAGCGTGCCGCGGCCCACCATGATCCAGATTGCCACGGCAGCCAGCACCAGAAGACCGAACACGACCGAGGCCGTCATGCTGATCGCGCGGCCCTGAAAGCGCGCGATCTCTCCCAGTGGCTGCAGATGGGCGGCAAGCGCGGCATGGGCGCGGCCCAGATCCTGCAGCGGCAGCTGACGCGCGATGCGGGGCTGACGGGCAAGGCGGTCGGCGCGGGCCAGGGTCTTGGCCTTGCGGCGCAGGCGGTCCGGCAGGGCCCCGCCCCGGCGCCGGACCATGACCGACAGATCGGGACGTTCGCCGCGCCGCGCACCGCCGAAGCGCGATGCCATCAGCTGCGCGATCTCGTCGGCCATGGCCGGAATGTCTTCGAAGCTGTCGGGCTTTCGTGTCATGGGCGGCAGGTTAGACGGGATGGCGGGCGGACGCCAGACGATCTAACAATGTGGAATGAAGCTGAATCACACCATCTCCGGTCCGCAGGACGGGCTGCCCGTCCTTCTGGTCCACGGCCTCTATGGCCAGGGCCGCAATCTGGGCGCGCAGGCCCGCAAGCTGGCCGAGACCCGGCCCGTCATCACGGTGGACCTGCGCAATCACGGCGAAAGCCCGCACGACCCCGATGCCAGCTATGCCGCGCTGGCGGGCGATCTGGCGGCGCTGATCGGCGATCTGGGCGGGCGCGTCGACCTGGTCGGGCATTCGATGGGCGGCAAGGCCGCGATGCTGCTGGCGCTGACACATCCCGAACTTGTGCGCAGGCTGGCCGTGCTGGACATCGCGCCCATCGCCTATGGCCACGACCAGACCCGTTTCGTCGATGCGATGGAGGCGCTGCAGATCGCGACCATGACCCGCCGCGCCGAGGCCGACCGCGCGCTGGCCGAACATGTCCCCGAACGCGGCGTTCGGGCCTTCCTGCTGCAGAACCTGGATCTGAAGGCCCAGCCCGTCGCGTGGCGGCTGAACCTGAGCGCGCTGCGCGAATACATGCCCCAGATCGTCGGCTGGCCCGAGGATGCGCCCAAGGGCAGCTTTGCCGGCAAGGTGCTGGAGATCAGGGGAGAGCTGTCGGACTATGTCACCGAAGCGGGCGAGGCTGCGCTTCGCGCGCATTTCCCGCAGGCGCGTACGGTGACGATCAAGGGCGCGGGCCATTGGCTGCATGCCGATGCGGCCGATGCGGTCGGCGACACGCTGGCGGCCTTCCTGGGCGACGGCAAGGGCGACTGAACCGCCCCTGCCCTTCCGCGACGGATCAGGGGGCGGGGTTCGCCGCCTCTTCCTGTTCGGACAGGCGTTCGGCCAGGGATTCGGCGCGGGCCGCCAGTTCGGCCATGCTTTCCTTCAGTTCGGGCGGGATGACCGGAACCTCGACCTTGGGCGGGTTCTGCTGAAGCCGGGCGGCAAGGCGCTCGGCCTTCTCGGCGCGATCCTCCATCGCGGCAAAGCGGTCGGCCAGCATCAGCCCCGCCAGCAGCAGCAGCCGCGGTTCGGGAACGCGCCCCGCCTGCGACAGGATCTGCTGCGCCTCGGCGTCCAGAAGCTGGGCGGCGCGCTGCAGCAGCCGTTCCTCGCCATCGGCGGCGCCGACGCGGTATTCCTTGTGCCCGATCGTGAAATCAACCTCGGCCATGGGTCAGCCCTCCTGCCTGTCGGTCGTGTCTTCGGGCAGGCCCGCCCCGTCGGCCACCACTTCCTGCGGGTCAGTGGCAGGGGCGGCATCCTCGCCCAGCAGGCGTTCCAGCTCTGCCATGATCTCGCTCATCTGCGCCATCTCGGCTGCACGGGCCGCACGCAGGGCCGACACCTCGGCCTCGAGGGCCTCGCGCATCTCGTCATCGCCGATGCCGCCGGTCGCATGGGCGTCGATCAGGTTGCGGTTTGCGGTGGTCAGTTCCTCGTTGGCGGCGGACAGGCGTGCGGCGTTTTCCGCGGCCGTGTCCAGGCGCGATCGAAGATCGGCCAGCTCGCCCTCGTGGTCGTGATCCTCGGGTGCGGATGCGGTCTGCAGCTGCGCCTGCAATTCGGCGTTCAGGGCGCGTTCGCGGTCCAGTTCGGCCCGCAGATCGCCATCCTCCGCGACAGGCCGCATCGAGCGGGCCTCGAGAAGCCGGTCGATCTTGTCGAGTGCTGCGCCGAGCCGGCGTTCGCTGGCTGAAATCTCGCTCATCGGCGTAGGTCCCCTGGTGTCTTTACCAGAATGTTGTGGCACCGAAGACCGCCCGATACAAGAACGGGCGGGAAATCCCGCCCGCCCGTTCGTTCATGTTGCCCGATCAGGCAAGTTCCCGCCGTTCGGCCATCAGACCCTTCACGATGGCCCAGCAGGCCCCCAGAAGGACGATGGTGAAGGGCAGCCCGGTCGAGACCGCCATGGCCTGAAGCGCGATCAGTCCCCCGCCGACAAGCAGCGAGATGGCGATCAGCCCCTCGACCACGCACCAGAAGATGCGCTGCGGCACGGGGGCGTTGACCTTGCCGCCGGCGGCGATCGTGTCGATGACCAGCGATCCCGAATCCGACGAGGTGACGAAGAACACGATGACCAGCACGATGCCGATGAAGCTGGTGATCGACGACAGGGGCAGCTGCGACAGCATCTCGAACAGCTTCAGTTCCAGCGCCGCATCCGTGATCCCCGAGAAACCTTCCAGCGTCATGTCGATCGCGGTTCCGCCAAGCGCCGTCATCCACAGGACCGAGATGACCGAGGGCACGATCAGCACGGCGATCAGGAATTCGCGCACCGAACGACCGCGCGAGACGCGGGCGATGAACATGCCGACGAAGGGCGACCAGCTGATCCACCATGCCCAGTAGAAGGCGGTCCAGCCCTGGCGGAAGTTGTCGTCGCTGCGGCCGAAGGGATTCGACAGCGGGATCAGCTCGGCCGCGTAGGTGCCGAGATTCTTGAAGAAGCCCGTCAGGATCGCGATGGTCGGACCGACCAGAATGACAAAGGCCAGAAGCAGGATCGCCAGGATCATGTTCAGCTCGGACAGGCGCTTTACGCCCTTTTCCACGCCCAGCACGACCGACATGGTGGCGACAAGCGTGATGGCCAAAATAAGGACCACCTTGGTCGTCATGCCGTCCGGAATGCCGAACAGGTCCGCCAGGCCGGCGGTCGCCTGTTCCGCGCCCAGACCCAACGAGGTCGCAAGCCCGAAGATCGTCGCAAGCACGGCCAGCACGTCGATGATGTGACCCGGCCAGCCCCAGATCCGTTCCCCGAAGATCGGATAGAAGACCGAGCGCAGCGTCAGCGGCAGGCCCTTGTTGTAGGCGAACAGGCCAAGCGCCAGCGCGACGATGGCATAGACCGCCCAGGGGTGCAGACCCCAGTGGAAGATCGTCGCGGCCATGCCCAGACGGATCGCGCCCGCCTGATCGCCTGCAGCACCGTCAAGCGGGGCCCAGTCGGTCCGCACGCCGTTCTCCATGACGGGACCGCCCAGCGCGGCCTCGAAATGGCCCAGCGGCTCGGACACGCCATAGAACATCAGGCCGATGCCCATGCCTGCCGCAAACAGCATCGCGAACCAGCCCGACAGGCTGAAATCGGGCGTGGCTTCCGGTCCGCCCAGGCGGACCTTGCCAAGCGGCGACACGATCAGCGCCAGGCACAACAGCACGAAGATGTTGCCTGCCAGCATGAAGAACCAGTCGAGATTCGAGGTGATCGCACCCCGGATGCCGGCGAACAGGGGTTCGGCCTGATCGGCGAAGAAGATGGTCAGAACGGTGAACAGCACCACCGCGGCGGCCGAGATGCCGAAGACCGGGTTGTGGATGTCGAAGGGAATGGGCGCGCGCCCTTCGATATTGTCCTGACCGATCTCGTAATCGGTCTCGATGATCTCGGTCGGGCCCTCGGGTTCGGGAAGGGCCTCGACGCCGCTGTCATCGACCGCGATATCGGAGGCTGCGGGCTCGGGGGTGGCGGGCCCGGGCTTGGGGGCCTGCTTTTCGGCGCGCGGGGGCACGCGACCGGACAGGGCGTCCTGTTCGCGGGTCAGATCGCGGGGGGCCTTCGGCTTGCCCGGCCCCTCGGGCGGTTTGTTTGGCGGCTGTGACATCTGTCCCTTTCAGATAGATCTAGATCGGGTTTGAGGTCCGTTGCCGTTCGTGACGACAGACCATGGGCGGATACCCGCCTTCGGAACGCGAGGTTACTCTCACATTTGGGTCAGAAAGGCCACCTGCGGGTGGAAAGTTCCCATTTCCCCGACCTTCGGTCGCGCTTGACTTCGCATTGCGCAGGGATACAGCATCCGCGGGTTTTTGCCCTTGATGGTGGCGGGATGGGAAAGCAGTCCAGAAGTTTCGTGGTCATCGGGCTCGGCTCGTTCGGCAGCGTCGTCGCGTCCGAGCTTGCGCGTTTCGGCAACCGGGTCATGGGTGTGGACAAGGATCCGCGCCGCGTCGCGGCCCTGGCCGAGACCCTGCCCCAGTCGGTGATCCTGGATGCCACCGACGAGGGCGCGCTGCGCGAGGCGGGGATCGACCGCTACGATGTGGGCCTGGTGTCCATCGGGAACGACCTGGAAAGCAACGTGATCGCGGCGATGAACCTGCGCCTGATCGGCGTGGGCACCGTCTGGGCCAAGGCCGAGAGCCGGACCCACCACCGCATCCTGTCCAAGATCGGTGCGGACCGCGTCGTCATGCCGGGGCTGGAGATGGGCCGCCACACCGCGCAGATGCTGAACAACCCGGCGGTGCAGGATTACGTCAGCCTGGGGAACGGCTTTTCGGTCGTGAACCTGCTGATCCCCCAGCGACTGGCAGGGCGGCATCTGAAGGATCTGAACATCGGCAAGGGGATCGAGGTGCTGGGCCTGATGCGCGGGACCGAGTTCTGCAACCTGCGGCTGGACGACCGGCCGCTTCAGGCCAACGACCGCCTGCTGCTGCTGGGCAAGCGCCCCGACCTGACGCGTTTCGGCGACCAGCTGTGAGGATGCGCTGGTTGTCGCGCTGGCTGGCGCGGACGCCGCCGCCCGCGGTTCTGGCAGCGGGATACCTTGCGCTGATCCTGCTGGGCGGGCTGGCCCTGATGCTGCCGCCGATGGCGCGGGTGCCGATCACGCTGATGGATGCGCTGTTCACCTCGACCTCGGCGGTGACGGTGACGGGGCTGGCGGTGATCGACACCGAAACGGTGCTGACCTTCTGGGGCCAGCTTGTCGTGGCGGTGCTGGTCCAACTGGGCGGGCTGGGACTGATGACCTTCGCGGTCATGGTCTGGTCCGCGCTTGGCCTGCCCATCGGCATCACCCACGGCGCCTACTTGCGCGAGGATCTGAACCAGACCTCCTACAGCAAGCTGACGGCGCTGGTCTGGACCATCCTGCGCGTCGTCCTGATGGCCGAGATCGCGGGCGCGATGCTGCTGTGCCTGTCCTTCATGCCCCGTCACGGACTGGCCCAGGGACTGTGGCACGCGATCTTCCATTCGGTATCCGCCTTCAACAATGCGGGTTTTTCGACCTTCTCGGCGGGGCTGACGGATTACGCGCTGGACCCGGTCGTGAACGTAGTGATCCCCGGTCTCTTCATCCTTGGCGGCATCGGATACGTGGTGGTGGGCGACATCGCGAACCGCCGCTTCTGGCGGGGGTGGAGCCTGCACACCCGGCTGATGGTCGTGGGCACCGCCGTGCTGATCGTTCTGGGGGTCGGGCTGACCGCGATCCTGGAATGGAACAACCCCGCCACGCTGGCGCGATACGACAGCGCGACCGCGCGGCTGACGGTCGCCTGGTTCCAGGGGGTCACGCCCCGCACGGCGGGCTTCAATTCGACCGATATCGGGGGGCTGCACGATTCGACGTCGCTTCTGTACATGGCGCTGATGATCATCGGCGGCGGCCCCACATCGACGGCGGGCGGGCTGAAGGTCACGACCGTTGTGGTCATGGTGCTGGCCACGATCGCCTTCCTGCGCCGCCGGACCGAGATCTGGGCCTTCGGGCGGTCCATCCCGCTTGGCGACGTGCTGAAGGCGATGGCGCTGATCTCTATCGCGTCGATGGTGGTCTTCACCGCGATGTTCATGCTGACGATCAGCCATGACGGCGAATTCGTGGATATCGCCTTCGAGGTCGCATCCGCCTTCGGCACGACCGGCCTGTCGCGCGGCTATACCGGGGAACTGAACGATTTCGGGCGCGCGGTCATCATGGTCGTCATGTTCCTCGGGCGGGTGGGTCCGCTGACGCTCGGGTTCTTCCTGGCGACGCGGATGGTGCCGCGGGTGCGATACCCGGCCGGTCAGGTGCATCTTGGCTGACGGTGCTGCCCGGCCTATAAGGCGCGGGCAATCAGGAAGGACACCCCATGCGTCAGGCGACGATCACCCGCACCACTGCCGAGACGAAGATCGAGGTCACGCTGAACCTCGACGGCACCGGCGTCTATGACAACCAGACCGGCGTGGGCTTCTTCGATCACATGCTGGACCAGCTGGCCCGCCATTCGCTGATCGACATGACCATCCGCGCCACGGGCGACCTGCATATCGACGACCACCACACGGTCGAAGATACGGGCATCGCCATCGGTCAGGCCCTGGTTCGGGCATTGGGCGACAAGACGGGCATCCGCCGCTATGGCCGGTTCCACCTGGCGATGGACGATGCGCAGATCGCCGCGGCGCTGGACCTGTCGGGCCGTGCCTTCCTGGTCTGGAACGTCGATTTCCCGACCGAGAAGATCGGCAGCTTCGACACCGAACTGGTCCGCGAGTTCTTCCAGGCGCTGTCCACCCATGGCGGCATCACGCTGCATGTGGACCGCATCCACGGGCTGAACAGCCACCACATCGCCGAGGCCGCGTTCAAGGCCGT
Organism: Paracoccus sp. C2R09; assembly: GCF_018860625.1. Taxonomy (GTDB): domain Bacteria; phylum Pseudomonadota; class Alphaproteobacteria; order Rhodobacterales; family Rhodobacteraceae; genus Paracoccus. Next base: position 52,561 of record NZ_JAHKQB010000029.1, on the reverse strand, counting down.
GGCCCGCGCCCTGCGCGAGGCGGTCGAACCCGATCCCCGCATGGCGGGCGTCCTGCCTTCGACCAAGGGGGCCCTGTGATGCGCGTCGCACTGGTCGATTACGACAGCGGGAACCTGCATTCCGCCGAAAAGGCCTTCCAGAAGATGGGCCACGACATCGGCGCCGAGGTGATCGTCACCTCGGACCCCGAAACCGCGATGAAGGCCGACCGCATCGTCCTGCCGGGCGACGGCGCCTTTCCCGCCTGCCGCACGGCACTGGGCGAGGTGGACGGCATGGCCGAGGCCCTGCGCGAGGCGGTGCTGGTCCAGGGCAAGCCCTTCATGGGGATCTGCGTCGGCATGCAGATGCTGGCCTCGACCGGGCATGAATACCGCCAGACCCCCGGCCTCGACTGGATCGGAGGAGAGGTCGTTTCCATCGACGCGCCCGATCTCAAGGTGCCGCATATGGGCTGGAACGATCTGGTCGTCGATCACCCCCACCCGGTGCTGGACGGCATACGCACGGGCGATCACGCCTATTTCGTGCACAGCTGGCATTTCCGCGTGGCCGATCCCGCGCATCTGCTGGCCCATGTCGAATATGGCGGGCCCGTCACGGCAGTCGTCGGGCGCGACAATATCGTGGGCACCCAGTTCCACCCTGAAAAATCGCAGGATATCGGGCTGCGCCTGATCGCGAACTTCCTGCGCTGGAACCCCTGAAGCGGCCGCGGGGGCTGGACGCGGCCCCCGCATTCCGGTTTGTTGTTTCCTTCAATTCAAGGGGATGACGACATGGACGATCTGGAACGCCGCATCGCGCAGGCCCGGGGTGACATGCAGGCCGACCTGGTCCTGCGGGGCGGGCGCGTTCTGGACCTGATCACGGGCGACCTGCTGGAAGGCGATGTCGCGATCTGCGGCGACCGGATCGCGGGCATCGCTGCCGATTACGACGGCGCGCAGGTGATCGACGTGTCGGGCATGGTGCTGGTGCCGGGCTTCATCGATACGCATCTGCATGTCGAAAGCAGCCTCGTCACGCCCTTCGAATTCGACCGCTGCGTGACCCCGCGCGGCGTCACCACGGCCATCTGCGACCCGCACGAGATCGCCAACGTCATCGGGCTGGACGGCATCCGGTATTTCCAGGACGCATCGGCGCATGTGATGATGGACCTGCGCGTGCAGCTGTCCAGCTGCGTCCCCTCGACCGAGATGGAGACCGCCGGCGCGCGGATCGAGGCCGGGGATCTGGCGCAGGTGATGAACCACCCCTCGGGGATCGGGCTGGCCGAGTTCATGAACTATCCCGGCGTGATCCACCGCGATCCGGCGGCGATGGCCAAGCTGCGCCTGTTCGCGGGCGGTCATGTCGACGGGCATTGCCCGCAGCTGCGGGGCCGCGACCTGAACGCCTATGTCGCCGCCGGAATCCGCACCGAACACGAGGCCACCACCGCCGAGGAGGCGCGCGAGAAGCTGCAGAAGGGCATGCGCGTGCTGATCCGCGAAGGGTCCGTCAGCAAGGACCTGGAAGCGTTGGCACCCCTGTTGGACGAACGCACCAGCCCCTACATGTGCCTTTGCACTGACGACCGGAACCCGCTGGACATCGACGAACACGGGCATCTGGATTACATGATCCGCCGCCTGATCGCGCGCGGCGTGCCGCCGCTGGCCGTCTATCGCGCGGCCAGCCTGTCGGCGGCCGAGGCGTTCGGCCTGAAGGATCGCGGGTTGATCGCGCCGGGGCTGCGCGCCGATATCGTGGCAATGCCCGATCTGGCCGACTGCCGGGCATCGCTGGTGATCGCGGGCGGGCGCGTGGTGGATGACGCGGCGCTTGGCGCGCGCGGGCATGTCGCGGCACCGGGGCGCGAGTCGGTCAAGGCACCCGTGCTCGCCCCGCAGGATTTCCGCTGCAGCGGCAATGCCGAGGAGACGCCGGTGATCGGCATCCTCGAAGGCAAGATCATCACCGAACACCTGACCCACCACATCGCGCCGGTCGATGGCGACAAGCGCCCCGATGCCGACCGCGACCTGGTCCGCATCGCCGTGGTCGAGCGTCACGGCAAGAACGGCAACATCGCCACGGGTTTCGTGCAGGGCTTCGGGCTGCGGCATGGCGCCATCGCCTCGACCGTCTGCCACGACCATCACAACATCGCGGTGGTGGGCATGGATTACGACGACATGGCGCTGGCCGCGAACCGCCTGTCGGAAATCGAGGGCGGCTTCGTCGTCGTCCGCGACGGACGCGTGCTGGCCGAACTGCCCCTGCCCATCGCGGGCCTCATGAGCCTTGGCCCGTTCGAGGACGTGCGCGACCGGCTGATCGACCTGCGCGCCGCCGCCCGCACCCTGGGCACGACCCTGGAAGAGCCGTTCCTTCAGCTGGCCTTCCTGGCCCTGCCGGTGATCCCGGCGCTGAAGATCACCGACCGCGGCATGGTCGATGTGAACAGGTTCGAGATCATCGGTTAACCGCGGGCGCGCGCAACCTCGGCGATGGCACGTTCGACGGCCTGATCGATGGTCAGGCTGCTGGTGTCTAGGACGATCGCGTCATCGGCAGGGCGCAAGGGGGCCGTCGCACGTTCGCTGTCGCGACGGTCGCGTTCCCGCAGTTCGATCAGCATCTGCGCGGGGTCGGCGCCCAGCTCGGCCGCGCGACGTGCCGCGCGCACCTCGTCCGAGGCGATGACATAGAGCTTCACCCGCGCGTCCGGACAGATCACCGATCCGATATCGCGGCCGTCCAGCACCGCGCCCGGCTCCTCCAGCGCGAAGCGCCGCTGGAAATCGACCAGCGCCGCGCGCACCTCGGGGATGACGGCGACGCGGCTGGCCGCCTGCCCCGCTTCGGCCGTGCGCAGATCGGCCCGGTCCAGATCCTGCGGCACCAATGCGCGCGCGGCGGCGATCGGATCGCCGCCCATCGCCCCGATCGCCCGATAGAGCAGCCCCGTATCCAGATGCCGGAACCCGAAATGCGCCGAGATCGCGCGCGAGATCGTCCCCTTGCCCGAGGCCGCAGGTCCGTCGATCGCGATGGTAAAGGGCATGCCGTGCCGTCCAAGCTGTCAAAACCGCGCCATGATTGGCATGCAAGATGCCTACAGGTCCAGCCCCAAGCACCCGAGGCCCGCCGATCTGCCACAAAAAACCCATGTTTCATGAACGAAGGCTCAATTTGCTTGAGTTTTGGAAAATACAAATGCTTATTGAATGGTGTTTATAGTTGCGATGTTCGCGGGTCCTAATGCTTACAGAATTTATTCAAAACGTGGTTTCCGCCGCGTCAATCGGTGACGCTAATATCGCCTTTGTCGAAGCCAGCAACTTTTACGGGTATAAACTGGTTCAATATCGCGCGACATTCTCGACCGATATTCCCGTTCCGAGCCTGAGAGAGGCTCCAATCGTGATTGGAAACCTGCCCAAGAAAATGCATGCGGAACTGATTGCGCCGGAATTGATCGACCGCACGATCCGAACGACCGGGGTCATCTCGGCCTCCGCCGTGGCCGAGGAACTGGGCAAGCCTGCCCTGTTCGAACGCATGATCTCTCAGGGATTCGACGCGGTGCAGGTGATCAGCCTGCATGGCACGGCACTCAACAGTTGCGGTGTCGTGCTGCTCTGGGGCGGCTCGCACACCTCCGCCGCACGCCTGCGAGAGATCTGGGACCGCAACGGCGCGGCGATGCGCCTTCTGTCGGCCGTCATGCATATGCGCATCGCGACCCTTTCCCGCAGCACCCCCGAACGCAACCTGACGCCCCGCCAGCGCGAGGTGCTGCTGTGGCGTTCGCTCGGCAAGACGATCTCAGAGATCTCGATCATCCTGGGAATCACGGTGGCGACGGTCGAAAAGCACCTTCGCCTGGCGCGAGAGAATCTGGGCGTCGAAACCACCCCGCAGGCCGTTCTGAAGGCCCATGTGACCCAGCAGCTGTTCAACGGCGTTCCCGACGATGGCAAGCGGCCGCTCATTTGACTGCAATGGTATGGTTTTCCGCCAATTGGGTGCGACCCCGGCTTGGTGCAGCATGTGCATGTTCCGTGAGTGGTGACACGCAAGTGTCAGGAACAGGCGATGTTGGCCTTGTTGCCTTGGCTGACATCGCCATCAGGGACTTCGCCGCCTGAACCGCGCTGCCCCCTCCCCTGAACCACGGACGCGGAACGGAAAATGCCGGCCCCATCGGGACCGGCATTCGTGTTTTCAGCAATGATCGCGCGGATCAGGAACCGCCGAGGGTCTTGGCGACCTCTGCCGCGAAATCCTCTTCCAGCTTCTCGATGCCTTCGCCGACTTCGACGCGGGCATAGGCCTTGATGGTCGCGCCCGCTTCCTGTGCGGCCTGGGCCACGGTCAGGTCGGGGTTGATGACGAACTTCTGGCCGGTCAGCGTGACCTCCTCGAAGAACTTCTTCATGCGGCCTTCGATCATCTTCTCGATGACGGCTTCGGGCTTGCCAGATGCGCGTGCCTGCTCGGTCAGGACGTCCTTCTCGCGCTGCACCAGCGCGGGGTCCAGGTCGGTCTCGTCCAGCGACGAGGGCGAGGTCGCGGCGACGTGCATCGCGATCTGGCGACCCAGTTCCTCGTTCCCGCCTTCTAGGCCGACCAGAACGCCGATCTTGCCCATGCCGTCGGCAGCGGCGTTATGCACGTAATGCACGACGGTCGGCGCCTCGACGGTGACCATCCGGCGAAGGGTCATGTTCTCGCCGATCTTGGCGATCGCATCGGTCAGGATTTCCGAGACCGGCTTGCCGTCGATCTTCTCGTTCTTCAGCGCCTCGACGTCGTTCACGTTCAGGGCGGCTTCCGCGATCTTGCGGACCATGTTCTGGAACTCTTCGTTCTTGCCGACGAAGTCGGTTTCCGAGTTCACTTCGACAGCCACGCCACGGCCGTCACGCACGGCAACGGCGACCAGACCTTCGGCGGCCACGCGGCCCGACTTCTTGGCAGCCTTGGCAAGACCCTTGGTGCGCAGCCAGTCGATGGAGGCTTCCATGTCGCCGTCGTTCTCGGTCAGCGCCTTCTTGGCGTCCATCATGCCTGCGCCGGTGGTCTCGCGCAGCTCTTTCACCATAGCAGCGGTGATTGCCATGTCCGTCTCCTTGTGTTCAAGCGGTCAGGCGGGGGAATATCCCCGCCTGACGACAGTTCGGTGAAAACGCGTATCGCGGGCCGATCAGGCCTGGGCTTCTTCTTCGACGGCCAGCTCTTCGGGAGCTTCGGCCAGCGAACCCAGATCGACGCCGGCGGCGCCCATCTGTGCCGACATGCCGTCAAGTGCGGCGCGGCTTGCCAGGTCGCAGTACAGCGAGATCGCGCGGGCCGCGTCGTCGTTGCCCGGGATGATATAGTCCACGCCGTCGGGCGAGCAGTTGGTATCCACGACCGCGACGACCGGGATGCCCAGCTTGCGCGCTTCGGCGATCGCGAGGTCTTCCTTGTTCACGTCGATGACGAACAGCAGGTCCGGCAGGCCGCCCATGTCGCGGATGCCGCCCAGGCTTGCGGTCAGCTTTTCCTGATCGCGCTCGAGCTGCAGACGCTCTTTCTTGGTCAGACCTTCGGCGCCGCCTGCCAGTGTCTCGTCGATGGCCTTCATGCGGTTGATCGACTGGCTGACGGTCTTCCAGTTGGTCAGCGTGCCGCCCAGCCAACGGTGGTTCATGTAGAACTGGGCCGACTTCTCGGCGGCTTCGGCGATCGACTTCTGTGCCTGACGCTTGGTGCCGACGAACAGGACACGGCCGCCCTTGGCGACGGTGTCGCGGATGACGTTCAGCGCGGCGTCCAGCATGGGGACGGTCTGCGTCAGGTCGACGATGTGGATGCCGTTGCGGTCACCATAGATGAACTCGCCCATGCGGGGGTTCCAACGCTGCGTCTGGTGACCGTAGTGGACGCCAGCTTCCAGAAGCTGACGGAGCGAGAATTCGGGGAGCGCCATAACTTGGTTCCTTTCCGGTTTGCGCCTTGGCAGGGGATCTCAGGGCGGATGCCCCAACCGGTGGACGTCTTGCGGATTTCTCCCGCAAGGGCCCGCCCCTGCCTGTGAAGTGTGTGCGCGTTACAGCCCAAACCGCCCGGATGCAAGCGGGAATCGCCCCGCCGGCCCCGGATGCGGCGCTTTCGCTTGCATCATCCGCCCCCCCGGTCCAGTTTCGGCGCAATCATAGCAGATCCGAGGTGTAGCATGACCCCCGAACAGCAATCCCAGAAGACCCGCGCCCTGTGCCAGCTGGCACCGGTGATTCCGGTGATCGTCATCAAGGATGCGGCCCATGCCGCCGATCTGGCGCGTTCGCTGGTCGCGGGCGGGCTGCCTGTCCTCGAGGTGACGCTGCGCTCGGACGCGGCGCTGGATTCGATCCGCGCCATGTCCGGGATCGAGGGCGGCCATGTCGGCGCGGGCACCGTGATGACGCCCGACGATGCCAAGCGCGCCAAGGATGCGGGTGCGGAATTCGCGGTCTCGCCCGGTCTGACCGATCGCCTGATCCAGGCCTGCAGCGATCTGGAACTGCCGCTGCTGCCCGGCGCCGTGACCGCATCCGAGGTGATGCGCGCGGTCGATGCGGGCTTCGACATGCTCAAGTTCTTCCCGGCCGAGGCCGCGGGCGGCGCGCCGGTGCTGAAATCCATGGCCGGCCCCATCCCGCGCGTCAGCTTCTGCCCGACGGGCGGCGTGTCGCCGGACAACGCGCATGACTATCTGTCGCTGCCGAATGTCGTCTGCGTGGGCGGCAGCTGGATCGTGACGGAAAACGACATGAACCACGGCAACTGGTCCGCCATCGAGGGCCGCGCCCGCACCGCCGCGGCCCTGCGTCGCGACTAAAGCAGGCTTTTCTGTTCGGGCGGTGCCTTGCGCCGCCCGGGCTTGGCCGGGGCGGTCGCGGGGCGCGCATCGACGCTTCCATCGTGGAACTCGACCCGGAATTGCGGCGTCCTGGCCGCGACCGACGCCTCGGTCAGCACGCCATCCGGCCCGTGCACCACGGCGTAACCCCGCTTCAGCGTCTCCTTGTATCCGAGCGTCTGCCGCATCCGGTCCAGCCGCGCCAGCGTGGCCTTGCGTGCCGCCATGTCACGGGCCTGCGCGGTGGCCAACCGTCCCGACAGCTGACCCAGCTTCTGCCGCTGTTCCTGTGCCGCACGACGCGTCGTCCCCGCGATGCGCCGCAAGGATGCCTCCAACCGTTCGGCCAGCTGCGCCACCCGGTCGCGCGGGCGTTCGACCCTGCGCAACCGGGACATGTCCAGCCGCGATGCGCAGCGTTCCAACCCGTGCCGCTTGGCCTGAGCGTATTGGCGCAGCGTCGCTGCCGGAATGGGCCGCGAGGCCAGCTGCTGACGCCGCATCCTGACAAGCTGGCGCAGCGCCGGTTCCAGTCGCGCGCCCTGCAGGTCCAGCCGCTGTCGCGCCCCGTCGGTCAGCGCCGCGGGCCTGCCCATCGCGCGGGACAGGTCGCGCAGCCGCTGACGGGGGCGCTGGATCATCTGCGTGCCCGACCGCGCCATCCGCGCACCCGCATCGGCCAGCCGCGCCAACAGTTCGGCGCGCACGGGGACCGCGATCTCGGCGGCTGCAGTTGGGGTCGGCGCGCGCCGGTCCGATGCGAAATCGATCAGCGTGGTATCCGTCTCATGGCCCACGGCGGATATCAGCGGGATACGGCTTTCGGCGGCGGCACGGACGACGATCTCTTCGTTGAAGCCCCACAGATCCTCGAGGCTGCCGCCCCCCCGCGCGATGATCAGCAGATCGGGCCGCGCGATCGGGCTGCCTTCGGGCAGCGCGTTGAAGCCCCGGATCGCGGCGGCCACCTGCCCCGCGCAGGCCTCGCCCTGGACGGCGACGGGCCAGATCACGACATGGGTCGGAAAGCGGTCGCGGAGGCGGTGCAGGATGTCGCGGATCACCGCCCCTGAAGGCGAGGTCACGACCCCGATCACGCGCGGCAGGCTGGGCAAGGGTCGCTTGCGGTCCTGGTCGAACAACCCCTCGGCGGCCAGCGCCTTGCGGCGCTTTTCCAGCATGGCCATCAGCGCGCCCGCGCCCGCGGGTTCGATCTGGTCCACGATCATCTGGTATTTCGACTGGCCGGGGAAGGTCGTCAGGCGGCCGGTCGCGATCACCTCCATGCCTTCCTCGGGGCGGTGGGCCAGCCGTGCGGCCTGCCCCTTCCAGGTCACCGCGGCCAGCACCGCGCGATCGTCCTTGAGGTCGAAATACAGATGCCCCGATCCGGGCCGCGACACGCGGCCGATCTCGGCCCGGACGCGGACGCGCCCGAACTGGTCCTCGATGCTGCGTTTCACCGCGCCCGACAGTTCCGACACGGTGAATTCATGGGCGTTGCTGCCCGGCTTGTCGTCGTCGTCCTCGAAAAGATCCATGCGCCTTGTTCCCTGCTTGGGGGCAGACTAGAACGCGCGCAGGTCAAGCGAAAGGGCGGCAGATGAACATCCTGATCCTGGGCGGCGGCGGGCGCGAACATGCGCTGGCATGGGCGATCCGGCAGAACCCGAAATGCGACAGGCTGATCGTGGCCCCCGGCAATGCGGGCATCGCGAATGTCGCGGAATGTGCCGCGCTGAACATCGAGAGCCGCGCCGACGTCCTGGAATTTGCCCAGCAGAACGCCATCGATTTCGTGGTGATCGGCCCCGAGGCCCCGCTGGCCGCGGGCGTGTCGGACGCGCTGCGCGACGCGGGCTTCCTGACCTTCGGCCCCAGCCAGGCCGCGGCCCAGCTCGAGGCGTCGAAGACCTTCACCAAGGAGGTCTGCGACGCCTGCAACGCGCCCACCGCCGCATGGGCACGCTTCGACAACGGCGCCGAGGCCCGTGATTACGTCACCGCCCAGGGCGCGCCCATCGTCATCAAGGCCGACGGGCTGGCCGCCGGCAAGGGCGTCACCGTGGCCGAAACCATCGAGCAAGCCCATGGCGCCATCGACGCGATCTTCGACGGCGAATTCGGCGACACCTCGGTCGTGATCGAGGAGTTCATGGAGGGCGAGGAAGCCAGCTTCTTCATCCTGTCCGACGGCACCGACTGCCTGCCCGTCGGCACCGCCCAGGACCACAAGCGCGTCGGCGAAGGCGATACCGGCCCCAATACCGGCGGCATGGGTGCCTACAGCCCCGCCCCCGTCCTGACCGAGGCGCTGCAGGACCAGGTGATGGAACGGATCGTCCGCCCCACCGTGGCCGAGATGGCGCGCCGCGGCACGCCGTTCCAGGGCGTGCTCTATGCCGGGCTGATGATCAAGGACGGCACGGCGCGGCTGGTTGAATACAATGTCCGTTTCGGCGATCCGGAATGCCAGGTGCTGATGATGCGCCTTGGCGGTCAGATCCTGGACCTGCTGCTGGCCTGTGCCGAAGGCCAGCTGGCGCAGGCGCGGGTCAGCTGGGCCGACGATCACGCGATGACCGTGGTGATGGCTGCCAAGGGTTACCCGGGCGCGTACGAGAAGGGTTCGGTCATCGGCGGGCTGAAGGACCTGCAGGAGGACAGCTTCCAGATGACCTTCCACGCGGGCACTGCGGATCGTGACGGGGCGACGGTCGCGGCCGGCGGGCGCGTGCTGACCTGCACGGGGCGCGGCGCGAACCTGTCGCAGGCGCATCAGCGCGCCTATGCCCAGGTCGAGGCGATCGACTGGCCCCAGGGCTTCTGCCGCCGCGATATCGGCTGGCGCGCCCTGTGAAACCGGAACGGCGCCCCGCGGGGCGCCGTATCGTCTTCAGGTGTTGTAGAGACCTTCGTAGATCGGCAACAGGGTGTCCGTCTCGAACAGGCTGCTGACCGAGGTGCCGTTCCAGATGTTCAGGATCGCCTGCGTGAACATCGGCGCGGTCGGCACGATGCGGATGTTCGGCGCGTTCTTCACCGCATCGGTCGGCTGGATCGAATCCGTGATGACCAGCGATTTCATCACCGATTTGCTGACGCGTTCGACCGCCGGGCCCGACAGGACGCCGTGGGTGATATAGGCGTGGACCTCGGTCGCGCCGTTGTCGATCAGCACCTGCGCGGCCTTGCACAGCGTCCCCGCCGTGTCGCAGATGTCGTCCACGATGATGCAGCTCTTGCCCTCGACATCGCCGATCACGGTCATCTCGGCGATCTCGCCTGCCTTTTCGCGGCGCTTGTCCACGATGGCCAGCGGCGCGCCGATCCGGGTCGCCAGTTCACGCGCACGCGCCACGCCACCGACATCGGGCGAAATGACCATCAGGTCGTCCATGCGGCCCTTGAAATGGTGCTGCACATCCAGCGCGAAGACCGGCGCGGCATAGAGGTTGTCGACCGGGATGTCGAAGAAGCCCTGGATCTGGGCCGCGTGCAGGTCCATCGTCAGGATGCGGTCGACGCCGGCCTCGGTCAGCAGGTTCGCGACCAGCTTGGCGCTGATGGGCGTGCGGGCCTTGGCGCGGCGGTCCTGGCGGGCATAGCCGAAATAGGGGATCACGGCGGTGATGCGCGCGGCCGACGAACGCTTGAGCGCATCGACCATGATCAGCAGTTCCATCAGGTTGTCGTTCGCCGGGTTCGAGGTCGGCTGGATGATGTACATGTCCTCGCCGCGGACATTCTCGTAGACCTCGACGAAGATCTCGGCGTCGTTGAACCTCTCCACCCGGGCATCGAGCAGGTTGACGCTCATCCCCCGATGCATGGACATCCGCCGCGCGATCGCGCTGGCAAGGGGTCGGTTCGAATTTCCGGAGATCAGCTTGGGTTCGGTCATGACGGGCATCATCGGGCCTCTGGCGAGTTCGGGCAGATTGCGGACCGCTTAGCACCGCGATAGCCTGCGGCAAACCCCGAAAGGACCCGGCATGGCCCATATCGACTACTATCTCGCGACGATCAGCCCTTGGTGTTACCTTGCCGGCACACGGCTGGAAGAGGTCGCGGCCCGTCACGGCGCCACGATCACCTACAAGCCGCTGGACGTGATCCAGCTGTTCGACCGCACCGGCGGCGTCGGCCCGGCCAAGCGCCATGTCAGCCGGCAGGAATATCGCAACCAGGAAATCCCCCGTTGGGCCGAGCATCTGGGCATGGAGATGAACCAGAAACCCGCCTTCTGGCCGGTGAACATGGCGCCCTCTTCCTATGCGATCATCGCGGCCCAGAAGGCGGGCGGCGGCGATCTGGGCGGTCTGGTCCATGGCATCATGCGCGCCTGCTGGGCCGAGGAACGCGACATCAGCGACGACGCCGTGCTGCGCGACCTGCTGGAGGCCCATGGCTTCGATCCGAAGCTGGTGGACAGCGGCCTGCTGGTCGGCGCGGATGCCTATGCCCGCAACCTCGAAGAGGCCGTGGCGGCGGGGGCCTTCGGCACGCCCTTCTATATCGTGCGCGAAACCGATCAGCGTTTCTGGGGCCAGGATCGCCTGGACTTCCTCGACCGGCATCTGGCCACCCTATGAGCGGGGTGCATCTGCGTCACTGGCCCGGCGATCAGGATCGCCCGGGTCTTGCGCTGCATTGCATGATGGCGGGCGGGTCCTATTGGGGGCCCGTCGCGCAGGCGCTTGGCGGGCGGCTGGACCTGCGCGGTTTCGACATGCCGGGCCACGGGCGCAGCGATCCCTGGACCCCGGCCGCGGGTGATCCCGATTTCCACACCGCCGTCACGCGGATCGCGGCCAGCTTCATCCAGCGCCCGCTGGACCTGATCGGGCACAGCATCGGCGCGACGGTGGCACTGCGGATCGCCGTCGCCGCCCCCGAGGCCGTCCGAAGCCTGACACTGATCGAACCCGTGTTGTTCGCCGCCGCCCCCGATGCCGCGCAGGACGCACGCGACGCCCAGATGGCCGAGCTGCTGGAACGCGGCGATGCCGAAGCCGCGGCGCGCAGCTTCCTGTCGATCTGGGGTGGACCCCAGCCCTCTGCCCTGCCCCCGGCGGTGCTGGACCAGATCGCCATCGTGCGCGAGACCGGCGACACGCTGCGCCACGATGCGGCGCGCATCCTGCGCGACGGCGGGCTGGAAGCCATCGACGCCCCGGTGATGATCGTGAACGGCAGCGACAGTCCCCCGGTCATCCACGCCATCACCGATGCGCTGGCCGCAAGATTGCCGGATGTCGGGCGGGCGACCGTTCCGGGCGCGGGGCACATGCTGCCGATGACCCATCCCGAACAGCTGGCCGGGCTGATCGAGGTCAACCTGGAGCGCGCCTGAAATCGGGCCCTAGAGGATGAAGTCGTGTTCGTCCGGAAGCGCGCCGATGGCCGTCCAGCCCACGCGCATCCGGGCGATCCGCGTATCGCCCCAGGTGTGAAAGACGATGTCGAAACCGGCAGCCGTCACGTGTTCGGGGCGCAGGTCGCCGCGCTGGTTCCGCTCGGCATCCAGATCCCACATGGTGACCGCCAGCTGCACGACAGGCGGGCGCAGGAACCGTTCCGCGAAGTCCACATGCATGCGGATCTCGCGGTTGCCGGTATCGGTCCAGAACGGGCCGCTCGTGTCGAAATCCGTCACGATCATCTCCTGCCCCTGCAGGATGCCCAGTTCGCCACTGTTGATGCGCAGCATGTCCGTTCCTCCCGACATCGACCATGTATTCATAACCAACCGGGGCCCATGAGAAAAAGCCCCGGCGCGGACGCCGGGGCTTTCGTTTCGACCCATGGGTGGGGATCAATCGGGCACGGTCGCCGAATTCGGGTCCAGCCCGATATGCGACCCGAGCGCCTGCATGTCGCCCAGAAGCTTCACGGCGGCGGTCACGACCTCTTCGCCGACATGTTCACGACGATCCTGCGCCGAGCGGTGGGCCCGGTGCGCGTCATGCATCATCTCGTCGAAGACTTCCTGCGTGACTTCCTCGCGCGGGTGCCCACGCTCTGCCAGCAGGCTGACCGAATCCGCGTTGATTTCGGCGAAGCCGCCGGTCACGGCGAATTCCTGCTGGGCACCGTCGGTACCCAACAGAACCACCATGCCCGGACGCAGGGTCACGATCGCGGGCGCATGACCGGGCATCGCGGTGAGATCACCGTCATTGCCCGGCAGGCGCACCTCGCGCACGGGAACGGAGACAAGCTTCCGTTCCGGCGACACGAGGTCGAACTGCATGGTATCGGCCATCTTGCCCCCTTACGCGGCTTCGGCCGCGAGACGCTCGGCCTTCGCCTTGGCGTCGTCGATGTCGCCGACCATGTAGAAGGCCGATTCCGGCAGGTGATCGTATTCACCGGCAACCACGGCCTTGAACGAGGCGATGGTCTTTTCCAGCGGCACCTGGATGCCGTCCGAACCGGTGAAGACCTTCGCGACGTCGAAGGGCTGCGACAGGAAGCGCTGGATCTTGCGCGCGCGGGCCACGGTCAGCTTGTCCTCTTCGGACAGTTCGTCCATGCCCAGGATCGCGATGATGTCCTGCAGCGACTTGTACTTCTGCAGGATGCCCTGCACGTCGCGCGCGACCTTGTAATGCTCTTCGCCGACGATGCCCGGATCGAGGATACGGCTGTTCGAGTCGAGCGGGTCCACGGCCGGGTAGATCCCCAGTTCCGAGATCGCACGCGACAGAACGGTGGTCGCATCGAGGTGGGCAAAGGTCGTGGCCGGAGCCGGGTCGGTAAGGTCGTCGGCGGGAACGTAGACGGCCTGGATCGAGGTGATCGAGCCGTTCTTGGTCGAGGTGATGCGTTCCTGCATCGCGCCCATGTCGGTGGCCAGCGTCGGCTGATAGCCCACTGCCGAGGGGATGCGGCCCAGAAGTGCCGACACCTCGGAACCCGCCTGCGTGAAGCGGAAGATGTTGTCCACGAAGAACAGAACGTCGGTCCCGGTGCTGTCGCGGAACTGCTCGGCCAGGGTCAGGCCGGTCAGCGCGACGCGCATGCGGGCACCCGGAGGCTCGTTCATCTGGCCATAGACCAGCGCAACCTGCGACTCGGCCAGGTTGTCCGGCTTGATGACGCCCGATTCCACCATCTCGTGATACAGGTCGTTGCCTTCACGGGTCCGTTCGCCGACGCCCGCGAACACCGAGTAACCCGAGTGCACCTTGGCGATGTTGTTGATCAGTTCCATGATCAGAACGGTCTTGCCGACGCCTGCGCCGCCGAACAGGCCGATCTTGCCGCCCTTGGAATAGGGGGCCAGCAGGTCGATGACCTTGATGCCGGTCACCAGGATTTCCGAGCTGGTCGCCTGCTGGGCGAAGTCCGGCGCGGGCTGGTGGATGGCGCGGGTCTCGGTGACGGTCAGGGCATCGCCCTCGTCCACCGGGTCGCCCACGACGTTCAGGATGCGGCCGAGCGTCGCGTCGCCGACCGGCACCGTGATCGGGCCGCCGGTGTCGCCGACCGCCTGGCCGCGGACCAGACCTTCGGTCGCGTCCATGGCGATGGTGCGGACGGTGTTCTCGCCCAGATGCTGTGCGACTTCCAGAACCAGCTTCTTGCCGTTGTTGTCGGTCGTCAGCGCGTTCAGAATCGCGGGCAGGTGGTTGTCGAACTGCACGTCAACGACGGCGCCGATCACCTGCGTGATTTTACCAGTGGCCTCTGCCATGTGATCACCCTCTAGCGTTACGGTCAGAGCGCCTCGGCGCCCGAAATGATTTCGATGAGTTCCTTGGTGATCGCAGCCTGACGCGAGCGGTTATACTCGGTCGTCAGACGGTCGATCATGTCGCCGGCGCTGCGCGTGGCGTTGTCCATGGCCGTCATCCGCGCGCCCTGCTCGGACGCCGCATTTTCCAGAAGCGCCGCGAAGATCTGCGTCGCGACCGAGCGCGGCAGCAGCTCGGCCAGCAGTTCCTCTTCGCCCGGCTCGTATTCATAGAGCGCGTTCGCGGCGGTTGCCTCTTCGGGGACTTCGGCGGGGATCACCTGGCGTGCCGTGGGCACCTGGGCGATCACCGACTGGAAGCGGTTGAAGAAGATCGTCGCGACGTCGAACTCGTCGGCATCGAAGCGGGCCAGCAGTTCCTCGGCGATCGCGCGCGCATTGTCGTAACCGATGCGCTTGACCTCGGACAGGTCGACGTGATGCACGAAGAGGCTGCCATAGTCGCGCTTGAGCTGCTCGCGGCCCTTCTTGCCGACGGTCAGGATGGCGACATCCTTGCCCTCGGCGCGAAGACGGTCGGCATGCTGGCGGGCCAGCTTGACGATCGAGCTGTTGAAGCCGCCCGCAAGACCACGCTCGGCGGTCATGACCACCAGAAGATGACGCTGATCGCTGCCCGTACCGGCCAGCAGACGCGGCGCGCCGGCCTGGTCCGCGGCATTCGCGGTCAGGCCCGACATCACCGCCGCCATGCGGTCGGCATAGGGGCGCGCGGCCTCCGCCGCTTCCTGCGCACGGCGCAGTTTCGCGGCGGCGACCATCTGCATCGCCTTGGTGATCTTCCGCGTGTTCTTGACGCTTCCGATCCGGTTCTTGAGATCCTTGAGACTGGGCATCTATCCCCCCTCTCAGGCGCGGGTGCGGTTGTATTCGTCCAGCGCCGCCTTGATCGATTCCTCCAGGTCGCCGGCGACCTTGCGGTCGTTCCGGGTCATGTCGTCCAGAAGTTCCGTCTTCTGGCTGCGAAGGAAGTTGATCAGACCGTCTTCCCACTCAACGACTTGGTTGAGCGGCAGGCTGTCGATGTAACCCTTCGTGCCGGCATAGATGACGATCACGATCTCGGCGTTGGTCAGCGGGCGGTACTGCGGCTGCTTCATCAGCTCGGTCAGGCGCGAACCACGGTTCAGCAGGCGCTGAGTGGCGGCGTCCAGATCCGAACCGAACTGCGCGAAAGCAGCCATTTCGCGATACTGCGCCAGTTCCAGCTTGACCGGACCGGCGACGGATTTCATCGCCTTGGTCTGTGCGGCCGAACCCACGCGGCTGACCGACAGACCGGTGTTCACGGCCGGGCGGATGCCCTGGAAGAACAGTTCGGTTTCCAGGAAGATCTGGCCGTCGGTGATCGAGATCACGTTGGTCGGGATGAAGGCCGACACATCGCCGCCCTGCGTCTCGATGATCGGCAGTGCCGTCAGCGAGCCTGCGCCGTATTCCTCGTTCAGCTTGGCCGAACGCTCCAGCAGGCGCGAGTGCAGGTAGAAGACGTCGCCCGGATAGGCTTCGCGGCCGGGCGGACGGCGCAGCAGCAGCGACATCTGGCGGTATGCGACCGCCTGTTTGGACAGATCGTCATAGATGATCAGCGCGTCCATGCCGTTGTCGCGGAAATATTCGCCGATCGCGGTCGCCGAGTAAGGCGCCAGGAACTGCATCGGCGCGGGGTCCGAAGCGGTCGCGGCGACGACGGTGGTATAGGCCATCGCGCCGGTCTCTTCCAGCTTCTTGACCAGCTGCGCGACGGTCGAACGCTTCTGACCCACTGCGACATAGATGCAGTGCAGGGTCTTCATGCCGTCGTCTTCGCGGCCGTTATAGGCGGCCTGGTTCAGGATCGTGTCCAGCGCGATCGCGGTCTTGCCGGTCTGGCGGTCGCCGATGATCAGCTCGCGCTGGCCGCGGCCGACGGGGATCATGGCGTCGACGGCCTTCAGGCCGGTCGCCATCGGTTCGTGAACCGATTTCCGCGGCATGATGCCCGGTGCCTTGACGTCGGCGACGCGGCGCTCGGTCGCCTCGATCGGGCCCTTGCCGTCGATCGGGTTGCCAAGACCGTCGACGACGCGACCCAGAAGACCCTTGCCGACCGGAACGTCCACGATCGAGCGCGTGCGCTTGACGGTGTCGCCTTCCTTGATGCCGCGGTCGTCACCGAAGATGACGACGCCGACATTGTCGGTTTCGAGGTTCAGGACCATGCCCCGGACGCCGCCGGGGAATTCGACCATCTCACCGGCCTGCACCTGGTCCAGACCGTAGACACGAGCGATACCGTCGCCGACGGACAGAACCTGACCGACTTCGGCAACCTCGGCGTCCTGGCCGAAGTTCTTGATCTGCTCCTTGAGGATCGCCGAAATCTCGGCAGCCTGGATTCCCATTATCCGACCTCTTTCATGACATTCTGCAGGGAAGCGAGCTTCGAGCGGACCGAGCTGTCGATCATCTGCGAGCCCAACTTGACAATCATGCCGCCGATGAGGGTCTCATCGACGCGCGTGTTCAGCTTGACGGTTTTGCCGGTCTTCTCCGACAGGGTCGCGACCAGGCGCTGCTGCTGCTCGTCGCTCAGCGCGATCGCGCTGGTGACGTCGGCCGTGACCTCGCCACGCTCGGTGGCGATCAGCGCGCGCAGGCGCGCAACCAGTTGCGGCAGCACGAACAGGCGACGGTTCTTCGCCATCAGCTGCAACGTGTTCGACAGCACCGTGGACAGCCCCATCTTCGCGGCGATCGCGGCGATGGCGCGCGATTGCTCGTCGCGGCTGTAGATCGGGCTGGAAATCAGGTCGCGCAGCTCGGCGCTGTCCTGAAGCGCTGCATCCAGATCGGCGGTCTGCTGGGCCAGGGCATCGATGCCCCCTTCGTCCTTCGCGATATCGAAGACGGCCTGCGCATAGCGTCCGGCGATGCTGTGGGACATGGAAACAGAGTTGGCCACGGTCATCCTTTACGGTTTGCGCATACCCCGCCGGCGGGCCGGCCATCGTCCGGTCTGTCGCGGGGTGCGGGTCGCGGTCGCACGGCTTTTGGAGGGCCGTCCGGAAATCACGGCTGTCTCTAGCAGCTTGCCACCCGTCGGGCAACCTTGAAGCGGCATCCCTTTCACGGTTGTGTGACGCGTGCGACACTTTGCGGCGGTGCTGCGCAAACAGGGCGAAGGCCGGGAAAAGACGCGATTTCGTGCCCATCGCCGCGTACCGGGTGACGCACCGTAATGTCCCTTGCATATCGTGCAAATGCCGGAATTCACTGCGATTGATTCTCGCGCCTGCGCGCAAGGGGCGTGCCCACGGGGCGCGGCCGGGTCACCCCGTCCAGCAGCTCGCGCGCGCTCGGGACGTGGATCTTGACCCCCGGCCCGGCCGGCGCGCGGGTCTGCTTGGCAAGCTCGACCAGGACCACGCCCGCGATCAGCACGCGGCTGATCCGCGCGCCCGTCGCCTCCCAGAACTGGGCGCCGCGCAGCCAGAAGCGCCGGTCCGATGGCGGGATGTAGACCGAGGCCCCCTGCCATTCGGGCCGGAAGCCCGCGCGCTTCATCTGCGTCTCGATCTGCCCCGAGGTATAGGCCCGTCCGACACCGAAGGGCGTGCGGTCCGTCGCGGCCCACAGGCCCGCCCGGTTCGGCACCATCACCATCATCCGCCCCCCCGGCCCCAGGCATCGCCAGGCCTCGGCCAGCAACTCGCGCGGATGGTCGCTGGTCTCCAGCCCGTGCAGCATGACAAGCCGGTCGATGCTGCCGGTCTCGATGGGCCAGGCGGTCTCGTCGCACAGGACCGAATGGTTGGGCTGTCCCGCGGGCCAGCCCATCACCCCCTGCGGCCCGGGCATCAGCGCCGTCACCCGCCGCGCGACCGGCAGATAGGGCCGCAACATGGGGGCCGCGAAGCCGAAACCCGCCACGTTCATCCCGGTGACGCTGCGCGGTTCCCACCGTCCCGTCAGCCGATCGCGCAGAATGCGTTGAACGACACGGCCCAGTGCGCGTTGGTAGTAGAACCGCCGCAGCTGGTCGATATCGTGGTGCATTGCGCGCGCCTTTCGGTTTTGAGAAGCTCACGTCAGCATAGAAGAAGGGATTTGCCAATGCCGCTGGAACTGGTGACGATCCGTTGTCTCAAGGACAACTATGCCTATCTGCTGCACGGTCCGGCGGGAACGGCGCTGATCGACGCCCCCGAGGCGGCCCCGATCCTGACGGAACTGGATGCCCGGGGATGGGGCCTGGACATGATCCTGCTGACCCATCACCACGACGACCACATCCAGGGCGTGCCTGCCCTGGTCGAGGCCACGGGCGCCGAGGTACTGGGCGCCGAGGCCGATGCCCGCCGCCTGCCCCCGCTGGATCAGCAGGTCGCGCCGGGTCAGGCCCTGACCGTCCTTGGCGAACCCGTCGAGGTGATCGACGTGCCCGGTCACACGATCGGCCACGTGGCCTTTCATTTCCCCGAAAGCGGCATGGCCTTCACCGCCGACAGTCTGATGGCGATGGGCTGCGGGCGGTTGTTCGAGGGCACGCCCGAACAGATGTGGCGCGCGCTCCGGCAGCTGAACGGTCTGCCGGGGGACACCCTGATCTGTTCGGGGCATGACTACTGCGCCACGAACGGCGCCTTTGCCCTGTCGGTCGATCCCGACAATGCCGATCTGCGGGAACGGCTGGAGGCGTTGCAGGAATCCCGGATGCCCTGCGCCCCCGCGACGCTGGCCATGGAACGGGCGACCAATCCCTTCCTTCGGGCGGGTCATCTGGCGGCCAGCCTGGGCATGGCCGACGCCCCCGAGGTCGAGGTCTTCGCGCAACTTCGGCGGATGAAGGATGAATTCTGAGCGCGCATATCAATTCGGCAGAGGTCGGGCGGGGCCCTTGTTTTCGCCCCCCTGCGACATCAAATCTGCATCAATCACCGGAGATTTGGCAGATCTGTCTGAAAAAGCACTTGATGCCGGGGCCATTCCACCAAATCTTAAAGCTATCATGACAGTCTGGGCAGGTGGGTCCCGAATGCCCATACCGCCAGCCGACTGACAGGAGACGATTGTGCCAAGTTTCTCGACCTCTCTGGAACAGGCCATTCACCAGGCGCTTGCCCTGGCGAACGAACATAAACACGAACTGGCGACGCTGGAGCATCTGCTGCTGGCGCTGACCGAGGAACCCGAGGCCGTGAAGGTCATGCGGGCTTGCAATGTCGATCTGGAAGAACTGCGAAAGACGCTGGTGGAGTTCGTCGAGGACGACCTGTCCACGCTGATCACCGAGGTCGAGGGCTCCGAGGCCGTGCCCACGGCGGCCTTCCAGCGCGTGATCCAGCGCGCCGCGATCCATGTCCAAAGCTCGGGCCGCCAGGAGGTGACCGGCGCCAACGTGCTGGTCGCGATCTTCGCGGAACGCGAATCCAACGCCGCCTATTTCCTGCAGGAAATGGACATGACCCGTTACGATGCGGTCAACTTCATCGCCCATGGCGTGGCCAAGAACCCGTCCTTCAACGAGCCGCGCAAGGTCGTCGGCAATGAAGAGGACCAGGCCGAGGAGGCCGAGGTGGAACAGAAGGACGAAACCGCGCTTGGCAAGTATTGCGTCGACCTGAACGCCAAGTCCAAGCAGGGCGATGTCGATCCGCTGATCGGGCGCAGCGACGAGGTCGAGCGCGCGATCCAGGTTCTCTGCCGTCGCCGCAAGAACAACCCGCTGCTGGTGGGCGATCCGGGCGTGGGCAAGACCGCCATCGCCGAAGGGCTGGCCAAGAAGATCGTCGAGGGTGAGACCCCCGAGGTTCTGGCCGGTGCCACGATCTTCTCGCTCGACATGGGCGCGCTGCTGGCAGGCACCCGCTATCGCGGCGATTTCGAGGAACGCCTGAAGGCGGTCGTCAAGGAACTGGAACAGCACGAGGATGCGATCCTGTTCATCGACGAGATTCACACCGTGATCGGTGCGGGTGCGACCTCGGGCGGGGCGATGGATGCGTCGAACCTGCTGAAACCGGCCTTGGCGGGCGGCAAGCTGCGCTGCATGGGCTCGACCACCTACAAGGAATACCGCCAGCATTTCGAGAAGGACCGCGCCCTGTCGCGCAGGTTCCAGAAGATCGACGTGAACGAACCCTCGGTGCCCGATACCATCAAGATCCTGATGGGCCTCAAGCCGCATTTCGAGAAACATCACGACCTGCGCTATACCAACGAGGCGATCCGCACCGCGGTGGAACTGGCCAGCCGCTACATCAACGACCGCAAGCTGCCCGACAGCGCGATCGATGTCATCGACGAGGCCGGTGCCGCACAGCACCTTGTCGCGGAATCCAAGCGCCGCAAGACGATTTCCCCCAAGGAGATCGAGAACGTGGTGTCCAAGATCGCCCGCATCCCGCCGAAGAACGTCAGCAAGAACGACGCCGAGGTCCTGCGCGATCTGGACGATGCGCTCAAGCGCGTGGTCTTCGGCCAGGACACCGCCATCGGCGCCTTGTCCAGCGCGATCAAGCTGGCCCGTGCCGGTCTGCGCGAGCCCGAAAAGCCCATCGGCAACTATCTGTTCGCAGGCCCCACGGGCGTCGGCAAGACCGAGGTCGCCAAGCAGCTGGCCTCCAGCCTGGGTGTGGAGCTGATCCGCTTCGACATGTCGGAATACATGGAGAAGCATGCCGTCAGCCGTCTCATCGGCGCGCCTCCGGGCTATGTCGGCTTCGATCAGGGCGGTCTGCTGACCGATGGCGTCGATCAGCACCCGCATTGCGTGCTGCTGCTGGACGAGATCGAGAAGGCGCATCCGGATGTCTTCAACATCTTGCTGCAGATCATGGATGCGGGCCGCCTGACCGACCATAACGGCCGCACGGTCGATTTCCGTAACGTGATCCTGATCATGACCTCCAATGCAGGGGCCGCCGATCAGGCCAAGGCTGCCATCGGCTTCGGCCGCGACCGCCGCGAGGGCGAGGATACCGCCGCGATCGAGCGGACCTTCACGCCTGAGTTCCGCAACCGTCTGGATGCGATCATCAGCTTCGCGCCCCTGTCGCGTGACGTGGTGATCCATGTGGTCGAGAAGTTCGTCCTGCAGCTAGAAGCGCAGCTGATGGACCGCAATGTCCATATCGAGCTGACCCCCGAAGCCGCGAACTGGCTGGCGGAAAAGGGCTATGACGACCGCATGGGCGCACGTCCGCTTGGGCGCGTGATCCAGGAAAGCATCAAGAAGCCCTTGGCCGAGGAACTGCTGTTCGGACGGCTGACCAAGGGCGGCGTGGTTCGCGTCATGATCGAGGACGACAAGCCCGTCTTCGACATCACCGGGCCCGACGCCCCGCGCATCGGCAAATCGAAGACGCCGCTTCTGACCGCCGACTGAGGCGATGCGATGGCGGGGGCCGCAAGGCCCTCGCGCGGGCGCGGCCCCTTCGATGGGGGCCGCGCCCGCTCTCGTTTCAGGGGATCAACCGGGCCGGGATCAGCCCGCGCAAGGCATTGCCCATCCATATCTCTCCGCGCCTCAGCTCATCGGGCCGCAGCACCGCCTCCTCTACATCCCCTGCCTGCAACAGAGACTGGCGCAGCACGCCCGGCAGCAGCCCCGACGACAAGGGTGGGGTCAGCAGGCGGCCGCCCATTTGCAGGAACAGGTTGGTGATGCTTCCTTCGCAGATCTCCCCCCGCTCGTTCGTCAGGATGGCCTCATCCACACCGTCGGGCAGCCCGGCCCGTGCCCGATCATAAACCGCGCGACGCGACGACTTGATCCGCAGCCAGGGATCATCGCTCTCGACCCGCCCGGACAAAGCCACCATCCAGAACGGGGGATTCGGTGGCAGTTCGGCATGGGAAAATTGGACCCCGCCGCCCATATCGACAGCCATTCGAACACGCAGCGCCTTTCCGCGCGGCAGATGCGACAGGTCCAGCTTCGCCTCGTCCAGCGGGAAACCGACGGCAGCACATCCACTCTGCAACCGTGCGACATGCAGCGGCCACAGCCGGACAGATCCGTCAGGCTCCATCCGCAGCGTCTCGAAGATCGTCAGCCCGTCGGGAACTGGCCCAGAAATGCGGACTTGCACAACGCCTCCTCCCATTCGGGGCCGGTCTCGCTGTCATGCACGATGCCGCCACCCACATTCAGACGCAACCGATCGGGCGCGGAATACCAGGGCGACCGGATCGCCACGTTGAACCGCATCGGTCCCGCAGGATCGACCCAGCCGATGGCCCCGCAATAGATCTCGCGCGGGGCGCGCTCCAATTCCGATATGATCTCCATCGCGCGGATCTTGGGCGCCCCGGTGATCGAGCCGCAGGGAAACAGCGCCCGCAAGATGTCGCCCAGACCGACCCCCTCGACCAGCCGCCCTGTCACCAGCGACACCATCTGATGCACGGTGGCATAGCTTTCGATGGCGAACAGCTCGGGCACCTGCACGCTGCCGGGATGACAGATGCGGCTGATGTCGTTGCGCAGCAGATCGACGATCATCAGGTTCTCGGCACGGTTCTTTTCGGATGCACGCAGGGCTGCGGCATTCGCGGCATCCTCGGACGCGGTCGCCCCGCGCGCGGCAGTGCCCTTCATCGGACGCGTGCCGATCCGCCGATCCGCATCGACGGCAAAGAACAATTCGGGGCTGCGCGACAGGATGACCTGACCGCCCAGATCGACAAAGGCCCCCTCGCCCACCGGCTGACGTTCGGCCAGCGCGGCATAGACATCCAGCGGATCGCCCGCGACCTCGGCCTCCATCGGAAAGGTCAGGTTGATCTGATAGGTATCGCCCGCTTCGATATATCGGTGGACCGCCGCGATGGCCGCGTCGTATCTGGCCCTGTCCCACAAGGGGCGCGGCGTTACGATCCGCACGGGACCACCCGGCAGCGCGGCTGCGGGGCGCGGCCCGTCGAAGACCCCCATCAGGATCAGCGGCATCTGCCGCGCACCCGGCATCAGGCGATGCAGACGCGGGTCCAGCGCATGCCCCAGCTCGTAGGAAAAGTATCCCGCAAGCCACCTGCCCCGTGCCTGCGCGTCCTCCATCGCGGCAAGCGCCGGCGCGACACCGGCGACATCGTCGGCACGGATCACCGCCTCGGGCGCGTCGAACAGCGTTCCCCCGCCCAAGGGCCCGGTGTCGAAGCGGATCATGCCTTGGCCTTCGCCTTCTTGTTGCCTTCCTTGATCTTGGCGGCCAGATCGCGGGCCACGGCGAAGGCACCCTTGATGCGTTCGCCATCCGACCCGAATTCACGTCGCAGAACGATCTTGTTGTCGGTGACCTTGGCCGTCCCGCGTTCCTCGGACAGGAATTCGACCAGCCCCGCGGGGTTGGGGAACTTGTCCATGTGGAACTGCACCGTGATGCCCTTGGGGCCCGCATCCAGCTTGGCGATATTGGCGCGCTTGGCCATCGCCTTGATGCGGATGACCAGCAGCAGGGTGTTCACCTCGCGCGGCAGGGTGCCGAAACGGTCGATCAGTTCGGCGGCGAAGCCCTCCAGCTCGACCTTGGTGGTCAGCCCGGACAGGCGGCGATAGAGGCCGAGCCGCACATCCAGATCGGGGATGTAGCTTTCGGGAATGGTGACCGGCACGCCCAGGTTCAGCTGCGGCGCCCATTCGTCCTCGGGGGTGCCCTCGATCTCGCCCGATTTCAGCTTGGCGATCGTCTCCTCCAGCATGGCCTGGTACAGTTCGAAGCCCACTTCCTTGATGTGGCCGGACTGTTCCTCGCCCAGAAGATTGCCCGCGCCGCGCAGATCCAGATCCTGGCTGGCAAGGTTGAACCCCGCCCCCAGCCCGTCGATCGAGCCGAGGAACTTCAGCCGCCTCATTGCCTGCGGGGTCAGCGGCTGACGCGGCTTCGACGTCAGATAGCAATAGGCCCGTGCCTTGGACCGTCCCACGCGCCCGCGGATCTGATAGAGCTGCGACAGACCGAACATGTCCGCGCGCCAGACGATCATCGTGTTCGCCGTCGGGATGTCCAACCCCGATTCCACGATGGTCGTCGCCAGCAGCACGTCATGGCTGCCATCGTAGAACGCGTTCATCCGCTGATCCAGATCGCCCGCCGCCAGCTGCCCATGCGCGGTGATGAAGCTGACCTCTGGGACCTGCTCGGTCAACCAGGCCTCGACCTCGGGCAGGTCGGACAGGCGCGGAACGACGAAGAAGCTCTGACCGCCGCGATACTTCTCGCGCAGCAGGGCCTCGCGGATGGTGACGCTGTCGAATTCGCTGACATAGGTGCGGATCGCAAGGCGGTCGACCGGCGGCGTGCCGATCACCGACAGGTCGCGCACGCCGGTCAGCGACAGCTGCAGGGTGCGCGGGATCGGCGTTGCGGTCAGGGTCAGGACGTGGATGTCGCTGCGCAGTTCCTTCAGCCGTTCCTTGTGGGCCACGCCGAAATGCTGTTCCTCGTCGATGATCAGCAGCCCGAGATTCTTGAAGCGCACGCCCTTGGCCAGCACGGCATGGGTGCCCACCACGATATCGACCGACCCGTCGGCCAGCCCGTCGCGGGTCTGGTTGGCCTCTTTCGCGGTCACGAAGCGCGACAGGGGGCGCACGTTGATCGCGGTGTTGCGGAAGCGTTCGGCGAAGGTCTTGAAATGCTGACGGGCAAGCAGCGTGGTCGGCGCGACCACGGCCACCTGCATCCCCTGGCTGGCGGCGATGAAGGCCGCGCGCATCGCGACCTCGGTCTTGCCGAAGCCCACATCGCCCACCACCAGCCGGTCCATCGGGCGACCGGCGGCCAGATCCTCGGTTACGTCCTCGATCGCGGACATCTGGTCGTCGGTTTCCGTGTAGGGGAAGCGGGCCGCGAATTGCTGCCACTCGTGATCCTCGGGCTCCAGCACGGGTGCGGGACGCAGCAGGCGTTCGGCGGCGACGCGCATCAGCTTGTCCGCGATCAGGCGGATGCGTTCCTTCAGGCGTGCCTTGCGGGCCTGCCATGCGCCGCCGCCCAGCTTGTCCAGCAGGCCTTCCTCGTGGCCATAGCGGGTCAGCAGCTCGATATTCTCGACCGGCAGGAACAGGCGGTCGCCGCCCGCATATTCCAGCGCGACGCAGTCATGGGGCACGCCCGCGGCGGTGATCGTCTCCAACCCGTTATAGCGGCCGATCCCGTGCTCGACATGCACGACCAGATCGCCCGGCGTCAGGCTGGTGGTGTCCTGCAGGAAATTCTCGGCCCGGCGGCGCTTCTTGGCACCCCGGATCAGCCGGTCCCCCAGCACATCCTGTTCGGATATGACGGCGATCCTGCCAAGCGCCTGCCCGTCGGCCACGAAACCTTCGTCCAGCGGCCAGACCGCAAGGCCGATCGATCCCGCCTTGTCGGGCAAGGCGCGGATATCCGCGATCTGGGTGGTCCCGCCCAGGCCTTCGTCGGTCAGCAGCCCCGACAGACGTTCGCGCGCCCCGTCCGAGAAGCTGGCGATGACGATGCGATGATCGCGCGCAAGATGGCGGACGTGATCGGCCAGCGCCCCGAACAGGTTGACCTGTTCGGCCTGGCGTTCGGGCGCGAAGTTCCGCCCCGGCCGCCCGCCCGCATCCAGCACGCCCGGACCCGGCGGCTGGTTCAGCACCGACAGGCGCAGCACCCGATGCGCCGAAAGCCAGCGCAGCCATTCCTCTTCGGGGGGGAACATCAGGTCGGGCGGCACCGGCTTGTAGACGGTGTCGCTGCGGCCCTTGGCGGTCATGGCCGCGCGGCGGGCCTCGAACTGTTCGCGGATCGTGTCGCGCCGCGCATCGGCCACCTGCGGGATGTGATCGTCCAGCACCACGGACGCGCCGGGGGCATAGTCGAACAGGCTCTCCATCCGGTCGTGGAACCAGGGCAGCCAGTGTTCGGCACCCGACACCTTGCGACCCGCGCTGACGCTTTCATACAGCGGGTCGTTGGTGCCGCCGCCGTATTCGCTGCGGTAATTCGTGCGGAAACGGGTGATCGAGGGCTCGTCCAGGATCACCTCGGACATGGGGGCCAGCTCGACCCGGTCCAGCTTCTCGGTGGTGCGCTGGCTGACGGGATCGAAGCGGCGCGCGCCGTCCAGCACGTCGCCGAACAGGTCCAGACGCACCGGCCCCTGATCGCCCGGCGGGAAGATGTCGATGATGCCGCCGCGGATGGCGTAATCGCCCGGTTCGGTCACGGTGGGCGACTGGACGAAGCCCATCCGCACGAAGAATTCGCGCAGCGCGCCTTCGTCGATGCGGCTGCCCACGCGGGCGGTGAAGGCGGTCTGCTGCACGACCTCTCGGGCGGGGACGCGCTGCATGACGGCGGCCAGCGTGGTCAGCAGGATGAACGGCCCCTTGATCGCCCCCTGGGCCAGCGCCGCCAGCAGCGCCATGCGCGCGGCCTGGATTTCCGGCGCGGGCGAGACGCGGTCGTAGGGCGTCGTGTCCCATGCGGGAAATTCCAGCACCGGCACCTGCGGGGCAAGAAAGGCCAGCGCAGCGCGCATCGCGGCCATGCGCCGGTCGTCGCGTGCGACATGGATGACGGGCGCGCCGCCATTTTCGGGGCGCGCGGCCTCGCGCGCGATCAGCGCGGCGTCATAGCCTTCGGGCGCACCGGAGAGGGTCAGGCTTTGCGTCATGCCGGATGACCTAAGCCGCGGGTCGTGGAAGTCAAGCGCATCAGAGCCCCATCGGGTGAAGGGCGATCCACAGCATCCCCCAGGCCATCGTCGCCAGAAGCGAGATCAGCGACAGCGCCACGACCCCGATCCGGTGATGGGCCATGGAACGCGCGACCTGCCCCACGGTTTCGCCAAGCGGCGCCTGCCCGTCCTGCGCGGCCACCAGCATCGGCGCCAGCTTGCGCGCCAGCCGCACCCGCATCCAGAACAGCAGCCAGAAGGGCAGCGCGAACAGGAAGGCGGCCTGCGCCAGCTCCAGCCCGAAATTGAAGCCCAGCACGAAGCCCGACGACAGAAGGAAGCTGGTGACGCCCAGGAAGATCGCGCCCTCGCCCTGTCCCAGGCGCCAGCGCGGCAGGGTCAGCGACAGCCAGTCCAGCAGGGTCAGCGCCTCGGGGGTGTCGGCCTGGCCCGCGGAATGGGCGGCGCGGGCGCGGGCCACGATCTCGACCGGGACGCCAAGCACGGTCCGGCCCGTGACCGACCATGTGCCGATCAGCAGGATCCAGAACCAGATCGTCGAAAATGACCGGCTGTCCAGGAACCCGATCAGGCTGTCGAATGGCGGCAAATTCGCGCTTCCTTGTCCTTGCGTCCGGCTGACCTTAGAACGGGTTGCGGACAAGGGAAAGTCGGCAGCCCGAAACCGGTTGCGACAGCTTGTCACCGAAAGCAATTGCCCCGGAGGCCCCCATGGCCAGCCCCATCATCGCCCCCTTCCCCGCCACGCGCCTGCGGCGCCTGCGGCGCAACCCCAACATCCGCGCGATGGTGTCGGAAACGCAGCTGACCCCCGCGAACCTGATCTGGCCGATCTTCGTGACCGAAGTGGCGGGCGCCGAGGGCGAAATCGCATCGATGCCGGGCGTCGAACGCCTGACGCTGGACGGGGCGCGCCGGGCCGCCGAACGCGCCGCGCGGCTGAACATTCCCGCCATCTGCATCTTCCCCCACAGCGACGAGGCATTGCGCACCGATGGCTGCGAACGCGCATGGGACCCGGACAATATCGGCAACCTGGCCATCCGCGCCGTCAAGGAGGAGGTGCCGGATCTGGTCGTGATGACCGACATCGCGCTGGACCCCTATAACGCCAACGGCCATGACGGGCTGGTCGTCGGCAACGAGATCCTGAACGACGAGACCGTCGAGGCGCTGGTGCGCATGGCGCTGGTGCAGGCTGAATGCGGGGCCGACATCCTGGGGCCGTCGGACATGATGGACGGGCGCATCGGCGCGCTGCGCGGCGCGCTGGAGGCCGCGGGCCACAAGCACGTGTCGATCCTGTCCTATGCTGCGAAATTCGCCAGCGCCTTCTATGGCCCGTTCCGCGATGCGGTGGGTGCCTCGGGGCGGCTGGTGGGCGACAAGAAGACCTATCAGATCAACCCCGCCAATCGCGGCGAGGCGATCCGCTGCGTCGCCCGCGACCTGTCCGAGGGGGCCGACATGGTGATGGTCAAGCCCGGCATGCCCTATCTGGACATCTGCCGCGCGGTGAAGGACGAATTCGGCGCGCCCACCTTCGCCTATCAGGTCAGCGGCGAATACGCGATGCTGGAACAGGCGATCCGCAACGGCTGGCTGTCGCGCGACGCCATGATCGAAAGCCTGCTGGCCTTCCGCCGCGCGGGCTGCGACGGGGTTCTCAGCTACTTCGCGCCGACGGTCGCCGAAATGCTGGCCTAAGGGCGCGCGCTGGCCTAACCTGCGCCCCGAACCGGGACGCAGATCCGGACGCGAAACCACGAGGGGCGACAGATGACCACGAAACACGGAATTTCCCGCCGCAGCCTTCTGGCGACGGGCGGCGCGGCACTGATGGCGGCGGGCTGCACGAATGCGGTGGGGACCGACGGATCGGCACGGCTGGATGCGCGGGTGGACCAGACGCAGGCCTATCTGCTGCAGACCTACCCGGCCGCGGCCCCCCTGGTGCAAAGCGCGAAGGGCGTGCTCTACATGCCGCTGATGACCGAAGCCGCGCTTGGCGTGGGCGGCGCCTATGGCCAAGGCGCGCTGCGGATCGGCGGGCAGACGGTCGATTACTATTCCGCGACGCGGGCGACCGTGGGCCTGCAGGCGGGCGCCCAGCAATACGCCCATGCGTTGATCTTCCAGACCGACCAGGCGCTGGCGGCGTTCCGTGCGGCACCGGGCTGGGTCGCGGGCGCAGGCGCGTTCTATGCGGTTCCGGCGGGCGGGATGGCGGTCGGCGCCGACAGCTTCAGCGCGCAGTTCCCGGTCGTGGCGATGATCTTCGGCCAGTCGGGCCTGATGGCGGGTGCCGCGATCGAGGGCACGAAATACAACCGCATCATCCCCTCGACCCTGCCCAATATCAGCTTCGGCACGATGGGCCTGCCCTCTCAGGCGTCCTGATCCCAGGCGTCCTGTTCAACGACCGTCCGTGGCCGTCAGGTGGCGCAGCCCATGCGTCACGTCGGCCCGGACGGCCAGCCGCAGCGCGGGTTCGTCGCCCGCGCGCAAGGCGGCCAGGATCATCCGGTGGTGACGCGGCGGTTCGTTCCGTTTGACCTTGCCATAGAGCGCGCGCATCGTCGGGCCAAGCTGCAGCCACACCGTTTCCAGCATCGCCAGCATCGCCGGGGCCTGCGCCCGCAGATAGAGCATGCGGTGGAAATCCAGGTTGCAGCGGATATAGCCCACGGCGTCGTGCCGCTCGACCGCGTCCGCGATCCGGGCATTCATGCCCGCCAGCCGGTCGATCAGCGCGAAATGTGCGCGCGGCAGGGCGCGGGCCGCCAGCTCGGGTTCGATCAGGGCGCGCAACGCGGCCAGTTCCTCGATCCGTTCATCCGACAGTTCCGGCGTCGCCACCCGCCCCGATGAGGACAGCGTCAGCGCGCCTTCCGCCACCAGCCTGCGGACCGCCTCTCGGGCCGGGGTCATCGACAGGTGGTATTCATGCGCGATGCCCCGCAGGGTCAGCGCCTTGCCGGGCGGCAGTTCGCCCAGCATGATCTTGCTGCGAAGCGTGCGGTAGAGCCGCTCATGCGCGGCGGGGTCGGTCGAACGTGCGGCACTCATGCGGCGTTTGTGATCACGATGAACGGCGGCGTCAATCGGTGAAACGCCACAGCATCAGATCGCCGCCATGCTGGCGCAGCCATGCGCGGCGGGCCGCATATCCGGGCATCAGTTCCGCCACCAGCGCCCAGAAGCGCGGCGAATGATCCATGTGGCGCAGATGCGCGACCTCGTGGGCCGCGACATAGTCCAGGATCTCGGGCGGGGCCATGATCAGCCGCCAGGAATACATCAGCCGTCCTTCGTGGCTGCAGCTGCCCCATCGCGACTTCGTGTCCCGCAGCACGATCGAGGAATAGCCCCGGCCGATCGCCGCGGCATGCCGATCGGATGCCGCACGCAGCTGCACCATCGCCATCCGACGCAACAGCGCGGCCACAGAGGGTCCCGCATCGCGGTCCCGCGGTATCAGCAGATGTTCCCCCTCGATCCGGGCTGCGCGGGTGGCGGCGGGGGTCAGTTCAAGCACGCGTCCCGCCACGGGCAGTATTTCCCCGGCCCGGACGCGCAATGCCTGCGGCACACGGGCGGATGCCCCGGCCAGCCAGTCGGCACGCGATTCCACGAAGGCCCGCCCCTCGGCCAGGGGGACATGCGGCGGCATCGTCAGGACCGGCCCGGACCCGTCGCGCGGAACCCGAAGTGTCAGCCTGCGCGCGCGCGCGGACCGCCGCAATGCGACGCTGCGGCCATCCTCCAGCACGATCTTCCGATCTTCGCTTGCCATGCCTGTTCCGGACTGCCAGATAAAGCCTTTGACACCCCCTGACCGCTGTGGCAGGGGGTCGCCCGATTTCACTAATCGCGGCCGAAGGAGAATACCATGCCCAAAGAGGAATGGGGCACGAAACGCCTGTGCCCGCATTGCGCGACCCGTTTCTACGATCTGCAGAAGGATCCGATGACCTGCCCCGCCTGCGGCAACCAGTTCTCGCTGGACAGCCTGACGGACGGTCGCGGCAAGACCATCGCCACCAAGGAAGCGCCGAACCGCGGCCGCGCCGCCGACAATTCGGACGACGAGGACGAGGTCAGCAACGACAACGGCGATCTGGACGACGATCTGCTGGACGATGACGACGACAGCGACGACGTTTCGCTGGACGACATCGCCGATGTCGCGGATGACGACGAAGACTGATCAACGGGGCCGAGGACGCATGATGCCATTCTCTTCCCTGACGGCCCATGCGCCCCGGATGCTGGGCGTGTTGCGCATCGTCAG
Source organism: Paracoccus sp. C2R09 (assembly GCF_018860625.1). Lineage (GTDB taxonomy): Bacteria > Pseudomonadota > Alphaproteobacteria > Rhodobacterales > Rhodobacteraceae > Paracoccus. Next base: position 20,973 of record NZ_JAHKQB010000029.1, on the reverse strand, counting down.
CGCCACGATCTTCTTCGCGCATGGAACGCAGAAGATCCTGGGCTTTCCGGCAAGCGACACGGCCCCTGCGGTCCTGTCGCTGCCCTGGATCGCGGGCCTGATGGAGCTGGTGGGCGGCGCGATGCTGATCCTTGGCTTCATGACGCGCCCGGTGGCATTTCTGCTGTCGGGGCTGATGGCCGTGGCCTACTGGATGGCACATGCCCCCCGCAGCCCCTTCCCGGTGCTGAACGGCGGGGATGCCGCGATCCTCTACTGCTTCGTGTTCCTCTATCTCGTGTTTGCGGGACCCGGGGCGTTCAGCCTCGACCGCGCAAACGGACGCGAAAGCTGAAATTCATCATCGACGGGATCTAGGAAACGGGGCTTCGGCCCCGTTTTCATTCGCGTTTCCAGGTTCTTCCCGATCCTTGCCGAAAAAAACGTCCGCAGGTGAATTTTCTGCTTGCAGCCATCGGCGCACCCCCCTATACGACCCAAACGCAGCGGCGCCGAGGCGCCTTGCAGATAACGGTGGGGCCATAGCTCAGTTGGTAGAGCGCTTGCATGGCATGCAAGAGGTCAGGGGTTCGACTCCCCTTGGCTCCACCAGATCTTCCAAGTGGACATCTGGCATTTTTTAGCTTCCGAGCTGGTCTTCGGTCCCCTCTTCGGGCCTTGGCATCTGTCGCTCTGATTCAGGTCCCGACATTCGCGCCGCCGGTCGTGGACCTCTCGACGGCGTGACCGCCAGTCGGGTGTTCCCCATTGCCGCCCCCCGTCCGTGCGTTAACCTCGGCCGCGCAACATTCAGCGCAATCAGGAGCATGACATGGATGACAGGATCAGATCCGCCATCGTCACCGGCGGATCCCGCGGGATCGGGGCGGCGATTGCCGAAAGACTGGCCCGTGACGGCTTATGCGTCACCGTGAACTATGTCGGCAATCAGCAGGCGGCGGAGGATACCGTCGCACGCATCGAGGCGGCGGGCGGACGCGCCATCGCCGTCAAGGCGGATGTCTCGGATCCCGCCGAGGTGAAAGCGTTGTTCGACAGGACCGAGGCCGAATTCGGGGGCATCGACGTGCTGGTGAACAATGCGGGGATCATGACCCTGCAGACCATCGCGGAAACGGACCCGGATTCGGTCGATGCGATGATCGGGATCAACTTCAAGGGCTGCATCAACACGATGCGCGAGGCTGCGAACCGCATGCGGGATGGCGGGCGGATCGTGAACCTTTCGACCTCGGTCGTGGGGACGCGGTTCGAACGCTATGGCGTCTATGCAGCGATCAAGGCGGGGATCGAGACGATGACCGGCATCCTGTCGAAGGAAATGCGCGGTCGCCAGATCACCGTGAACGCGGTGGCCCCCGGCCCGACCGAGACCGAGCTGTTCCTGAAGGGCAAATCCGAGGAGTTCATCCAGAAACTGGCCATGGCCAGCCCGCTGGAGCGCCTTGGCCAGCCCGAGGATATCGCCAACGCCGTGGCCTTCCTGGTCGGCGACGAGGGCAAATGGATCAATGGACAGACCCTGCGCGCGAATGGGGGCCTTGTCTGATCGGGCTGCGCGAAAATGCAGAAACGCCCGCAGTCCTTTGCGGGCGTCTTGCGCTTCGTTCGGGTGCTGATGCGGATCAGCTGGGCTTTCCGAGGTCCTGGCGATCCGCCTCGTCCTTGGCCTTGTCGGCCAGACGCTCGGCCGTATCCTCGACATATTTCCGGGCCGATTTCGCGGCCGAATGATCGCCGGGCGTGCCTTCGTCAACCGCGTCGCGGGTTTCCTCGGCGATGTCCGCAGCTTCCGATTTGACGGCGGCATAGACGGCCTTCGTCTTTTCGGTTTCCTCGTGGAAGATGCGCTCGGCTTCCTCGATCAGTTGATCGCTGTGCTGGCCAAGATACTCGTCCTCGTACCGGGTGCGCGGCAGGCTGCCCGCAAGTGCGGCCCCGACGGCCATGGCAAGCGCGCCGAAGATCAGCGGCTGCTGGTCGTAGTAGTTCGAGATCTCTGCCCCGCCACGGCGCGCGTGATCGGTGACCGACTGGTGCGCGGCCAAGGCACGTTCGCGGGCGGCGATCACCCGTTCGCGGGCCTCGTTGGACAGATGCTCGGTCCCTTGCGCCAGACGATCGCGGGCATCGGCAAGGCTGTCACGGCCCTGATCCATCAGCCCCGACGCGCGGTCTCGTGCGGCGTCGGCATGGCCCGCAAGCTTGTCGCGGCCTGCGGCGATCCCGTCCTTTGCACTGTCCACATGGCCCGACAGCTTGTCCTTGCCGGACGCAAGGCCGTCCTTGGCGCGGGACAGGCGACCGGGTTCATCGGTATCGCGACCCGTGATGGTCGAGGACTGCGCCCAGGACGGATAGGCCGGGCGCTGCGTCAGCGTGGCATCGGCAGGCACGCTGCCGGCGGGCCTTGTTCCGGTCGAGCCATATCCCGTCACCTGAGGTGCGGCCTGCTGCGAGCGGTTCTGGCCGAAGATCAGCCAGCTGAGGCCCACGCCGGTCAGTGCCAGCGCCAAGGGGTTCTGCTTGACCGATTCACTGACCGAGCGCGTGATCTCGCCGCCATGCTGGCGGAAATGATCGCTGACTTCGCGGATCAGGTGATCGGGCGACAGACGGTTGGTCAGCTCGCTCAGCGTCTGGTTCATCTCGTTGCGCTCGGTCTCGATCTCGCGCTGGATTTCGGCGGAAGATTGGTCGTTCATTTGTAGGCCTCCTTGACGCTTTCGACATCGCGACGCAGGCTTTGCGTGGTTTTCGAAGGAACGAGATTGCGTGCCTGAAGCGCATTCTTGCCACGAATGATCAGGGCGACCGCGATGATCCCGAAGACGATGGTGACAATCAGCGAAGACCACCCTGCCCCGAGACCCGTCGCTTGGGCGATCCAGCCGACAAGGGCCGCGCTGAAGGTGTTCAGCGCCACGATCGCGAAGACCAGTGCCACCGCCATCGAGATGATGCCGCCAAGCGCGCTGTTCAGTTTCTCGCCCATCTCGGTGCGGGCCAGGTCAACCTCTTTACGAAGCAGGGTCGAGACGTGATCCATCAGTTCGGCGATCAGGTTGCCGGTGCCGGCTTTCCGTTCATCGGACATCAGAACTTCTCCTTCGATGCGATGGTCACGGTATCCGAAGGATCGGTGACGGTGTTGATGGCAGGCGATGCGGGCATCCCTGCGGAAGGGGTCGATGTCGCGGGCGTCGGCGCCGAGGGCGTCGAGGTGGCGGACATGGCGCCTGCGCCTGCATTGCCGGTCGGACCATGATCAGGGCTGGCGGATGCCTTGGCGAAACGGGTCGCGGCAAAGCCGAGCAGCGCCGCGCCACCCAGGAAGGCGGCGGGATTGCGGCGCGCAAGGCCGTTCACGTCGTTCAGCATCTCGCCCAGATCCTTGTTGCGGATCATGTCCGAGAAGTCTGCCAGCGCCTCGGCTGCCTGCCCGAAGGTGCGTTCCTGGGCCGAACCTGCACGGCTCTTGTCGGCGGCGCTGCGCAACGCGGCCGAGATGTCCTGCACCTCGGATGCGGCACCTTCCTTGACCTGTTCGGTCTGCTGCGCCGCGCCTTCGGAAAGTCGGCCATAAGCCTCTTTTCCCACGTCGCGTGCAGCATCGCCCAGATGTTCGGCTTCGCGCTTCAATTCCTGGGTATCGGTGCTTTTGGTCGTTCCCGCATTCTGCGCATTTTCAGTTTGCGCATTTGCCGTGATATTCGGATCATGGGTCATAATCGAGACTCCCTTGGATTTACATCGCAACGCCCGGTCGCACGTCGCGTGTTGCAGGATTCAACTACTTGGGTTCGGGGCGGTTCCTGACGATTCACTTTGGTTTATCGGTAATCGGTCATAATCGGCGATTTAACGCCCCGAGGGGTCGTTTGCGGAACGCGGCTTGCGGATCGCACGCAGCGCCAGAAGCCCCAGCACCCCGGCCACAAGCGACGGCTTGCGCGAAACGACCCCGTCATCCCCGCGCCGCGCCGCATGTCTGTCGCCCCCGGTGCCGTCCTCGGGCAGATCGGGATCGGTATCTGCCTTGACCGCACCGCGCTGGCCCTGCGGACGGGGCTGCCCGGTCGTCGTGTCAAGCCGGGTCTGGTGCTCCATCTCGGAATTCAGTTCGGCCCCCGCCAGCACGATATAGGCCGAGATCCACAGCCAGGTCAGAAGGATGATCACCCCGCCGATCGTGCCGTAGGTCTCGTTGTAGCTGCCGAAGTTCTGCGCATAGATCGAGAAGCCGACCGTGCCCGCCAGCCACAGGATCGTGGCGATGATCGCGCCGGGGCTGACCCAACGCCATTTCGCATCCTCTCGCGAAGGGCCGAACCGATAGACGACGGCCAGCCCGAATATGGTCAGTGCCGCCAGAACAGGCCATTGCGCCCAGGAAATGATGGTTTCGACGATGCCGGGCAACGGCAGGACGTCCAGAACGATAGGAACGACCAGGATGGCGCCCATCGCAATCAGGATGCCGAAGATCAGGAACAGCGTCAGCGCACCTCCCGTCGCATAGAGCGCGACGACCCCGCGTGTCTCTTCCTCGTCATAGGCGACGTTCATGCCCTCCATCAGGGTCAGCATCCCCTTGGTCGCGCCATAGAAGGCGATGGCGATGCCGAACAGCGCCGCGATGCCGGTAGCCGTCTCATCCCCGCCGGTGACGGCGGTGATCTGGTCCTGGATGATCGAGGCCGCACTCTCGGGCAGGATGGCCACCAGCGAATCCAGCTGTCCGGCGACATCCGCGGGATCGAGGAAGAACCCCGCGATCGAGATCACGGCCGCGATGGCGGGAAAGATTGCCAGAAGGCCGAAGAACGCGACGCCGGCCGAAACCACCGACACATGGTCGCTGCTGATCTCGTCCTTGACCCGTTTCAGGATATCCCACCAACCTTTCGCGGGAATTTCGGTCGGTGTCTCGGCCCTACGGCCGCGATGCTGCTTTCCGGGCATGTGGAAATCTCCTGTGCTGTCGAATGCCCAACGCGATCGGGGGCATTTGGTCTCACAGGAAATTCATGGAATGGGGATCGGGCATGATCGGCCCGGTAAACGGGTCCGTGCGGATCCCTAACATATTTTAGTCGGGGGCGGTCATGGTCAGCAATAAGCGCGTCTTGCGGGTTTCCGGACCTGGGCGATCCCATTCCATCGGTCATCGCGGCGGGAACCATGGGCGATTGGGGGCAATTGGAAAGGCGTATCCCGAACGGTGCAAACACCGATCACAAGGAGAGCGACACTATGAAGATCATGACCCGCAGCCTGCTTCTCAGCACCGCAATCACCCTGCCCCTGGGCGGAATGGCCCTGGCCCAATCGCTGGTGGACATCAATGAACAGGAACTGGAGGGCAAGAGCCAGGAATGCCGCATGCTGGCCGATGCCTATCGCGATGCCGACGATCCGACCGTGATCCCGCAGGAAGAGGTCATCGCCGCCATCAACGAGGACATGGTCCGCGAATGCACCGCGCTGGAGGACCGGCTGACCGAAGCAGCCACCGGCAATGCCACCGATCAGGCGGAAGACGAGGAAACCGCCGAGGTCAGCGACCGTGTCGATCTGTCCGAGGATGCGACCATCGAAGGCGAGGCCGAAGTGACCGTGCCCGATCCGAACGTGGACGTGCAGGTTCCCGCGCCCGCCGTCACCGTGACCGAACAACAGCCCGAGGTCAGCGTGACGGGCAATGCGGCCGATATCCAAGTCAGCCAGAAGCAGCCCACCGTCACCGTCGAGATCCCCGAGATCATCGTGCGCGTCGACAATCCCGCGCCCGACATCTACATCCTGAACCCCAATCCCGATGTCAGCATCGCCGCCGCCGACCCCGAGGTTCAGGTCGAACAGGGCGAGCCTCAGGTCAGCGTCACGCAGGCCGATCCGCAGCTGAATGTCGATCTGGGCGTTGATGCCGACGGCAATCCCGTCCCGCAGGATCAGGATGGCGACACGACCGGGGTCGATGACGGTTCCGCGCAGAATGTCGAAGGCGATACCGAGGTTGCCAGCACCGAGCCGCAGGTCGAGATCGTCGAGGCCGAGGGTGAGCCGAATGTCTCGGTCGAGCAGAGCGATCCCAACGTCGCCTTCGAGGGCGCCGAGCCGCAAGTGTCCGTGTCGATGGCCAAGCAGCCCACGGTCGAGGTTCAGCAGACCGGGCAGCCCAACGTGGTGATCGAGACCCCCGAGGAACGCCAGCAGCGTCTGGCCGCCCAGGAAGGTCAGCAGGCGGATCCGCAAGAGACCGAGGCAGAGGCACAGCCCCAAGGCCGCGAGATGTCGGTGGCCGATCTGATGGACATGGAGGTCGTCACCGCCGACGGTGAGGATCTGGGCAATCCCGAAGCCTTCGTCGATCTGGAGGGTGAGCCGAACCTCGTCCTCAGCAGCGGTGGTTTCCTCGGGCTTGGCGGCAAGGAGGTCCCGGTCCCGATGTCCCGCGTCACCGTCGATGGCGAACGCCTGATGGTGGACAGCATGACCGAGGACGATATCGAAGCTGCGAACGATTTTGAATATGACAGCGATGCCGTTCTGACCGACGACCGGATGATCACCCTGAACTGAGGCTGATCCGGCAACACTGCCCTTACCTGACGCCCTCCGCTGCCTTGGCACCGGGGGGCGTTTTTACATGCAACTGATCCGCTGGGGCGTCCTGGGACACGACGACAACGCCACGCCCGTGCGCGAAGCCGCAGCACCGCGGAAATGGGCAGGCACGCGGATCATGCGACCATGGCCCTGACACGAGCGCATTCTTACCCCGGTCCCTGCATCACGGCGTGCAATTGGCCAACAGGTTTCGCGCAGGGGACACCGGGCCCTTCGGCTGCCAGTCCGCCGACATCAGCTCGGGTCTTTCCCTTGCATGGTGCAGGTTCGACCCGCATCGTTTCACAAGAATATCGGTCGTCGAACCGATCGGCCCTGTCGCCCTGGCCGGACCACGTGCAGCATTGTGGCCTGTGGTGGGCCGAAGCCTGCAAAGGTGACGACAGACGCCCGGCCGCATCCGGGCTCTCACACACTGGGATCGCGCCGGGCACGGCCATAGCCCTTGATGGCACCAGAGGCTCTACCCACTAGGGCCGCATCTGCCGATCCCACAAACGAATTCCGGGCCGACGCGATGCGCCGACCCGGAACCAGACGTTTAACCTGCTACCGCTCAAAAACCTGGGCGCCTCAGGCGCGCTGCGATGCCTCTTCCATCCATGCGCGGTGACGCTTCTCGTCGGCCAGCGCCTTCTCGAAGAACTCGCGCGATGCGGGGATCGCATCGTCGTGCTGGCGTGCGCGGTCATAGGCGGTGACGGTGTCTTCCTCGTTCGTGCGCATCGCCTTGAGGATCGCACCGTCGCCCATCAGATCGGCAAGCGCGATCTTGCCCGTGGTCAGCATCTGCTTCATGTCGCCACCCTCGGGGATGTCGGCATTGATGGATGCGGCAATCCCGCGCAGCGTCTCGAGGTGCTGCAGGTGGTCCTGGCGGAACTCGGCCACGCGGGCGGCCAGTTCGGGATCGTTCAGACGCTCGATCGTGCTGTCATAGGCGGCGATGGCGTCATGTTCCAGATAGATGAGATCCGTGACGAGATCGCCGAAGTAATGCTCGGTTCCTGTGGTCGTGGCCATGTTCGTTATCCTCGGTTCGACGGTTTCAAATGAACACCCAGAGCGCGGCGACGACGATCACCACGATCGCGACGATCGGGGCGGCAAGCGCGATGCCCACCAATTGCCCCTGTTCCTTGCCCTGAGTGCGGAGATAGTCGGTATCGGACGGCAACCCGCCTTCGGCCGCCGACCGATCCAGCGTGTCGCCCTTGTCATCCCGGTCGGATGTGGCGTTCGGGTCGGTCATGGCAGCCTCCGGTATCGGTTGGGGTTACTGTTGTTCGATCTGCGTGCTGCTGTGGGGGCGCGCCTTGCCCAGATCGGGCTTCTGCCCAAGCGGCTCGGGGCGTTCGCGGACCGAGAATTCCGAGCGCCCGTCCAGCGACGGCCCCGAAGTCCAGCGCCCTTGCGGCGTCGGCTCGTCCAGCGAGGTGTTCAGGAAGTAGTAGGAATGCTCCATCGCCTCGTGTTCCTTGGGCGTCGAGTTCGGCACCGGAAGCGCCTTTTCCCAGCCGCCCAGTTCCTCGATCACGGCCAGCCACTGCTGCTGGTGCATCGTGTCGCGCGCGATCAGGAAGGACAGCATGTCCTTCATCCCGCTGTCGTCGGTCATGTTGTACAGCCGCGATGCCAGCACGCGGCCGCCGCTTTCGGCGGTGGCATTGGCCATCATGTCGGCGGCCAGGTTGCCGGTGGCATAGACATGGCTCATGTCGAAGGGGACGCCATTCGCGTTCACCGGCATGGCAGACAGCCCCGAGGACAGGATGTGGCGCGGGTTCGCCCCGCCCATGATCGCATTCACGATCGGGTCCTTGGCGGCTTCCTCCTGCACGGTCAGCGGCGCGCCTTCCAGGTTCAGGGCGACGGCATGGCCGAGGAATTCGATATGGGACAGTTCCTCGGTCGCGGTCATCATCAGCATGTCGCGATATTTCGCATCGCCGCGCGCGCCCATGGCCTGGAAGAAATACTGCATGGCGACGCGGATCTCGCCTTCGACGCCGCCAATGGCCTGCTGCAGAAACTTGGCGAATTGCGGATCGGGACGGTCCACGCGAACTTCGTATTGCAGCTTGCTGGAATGGTGGAACATCGGTCATTCTCCTGCTGGTCGGATCAGGTGATCGCTAGTTGCGGTCACGGTGCAGAAACTGCAGAAAACGACCGGATGTTCCGCAGACCAATATAGATTTATTCCGGCAAATTCATGCCGATGCCCGGTTTTTGCCAAGCCCTTGAAAACCCGTGACAACCGGCGAAAATGCCCCGTCCCCGCGCAAATCCCGGCGGGAACCGCGATGGAACGGGCGGCATATGCGTGTGTTGCGCGGGGAATGCCATTCCGTCGAGGGCCCTTGCCATGTCACCTTTTCTCAAGCTTTCGGCCGCGGGCTTTGCCGCCACCGCGAGCAGCTATGGCCCGGCCCGCATGGGCTTCGGCCTGTTCCTTGCACAGTTCAAGGAAAGCTTCGGCATCAGCACCACCATGGCGGGCCTCATATCCGGGGGCGGCTTCGCGGGCTTTCTGCTGGGGCTGATCGGGGCCTATGCAGCAACCGCGTGGCGCGGCCCGAGGCTGCCCGTGATCGTGGGACTGGCCTTCGCGACAATCGGCATGATCATCGTGGCGATGGCGCCGAATGCGGGCATCCTGGCCCTCGGGGTGATCCTTGCCATGACCAGCGCGGGCTTCGGCTGGTCGCCCTACAACAACGCGGTGCATCAGCAGGTGGCCGAAGGCCTGCGCCCGCGGTCGCTGTCCATTGTCAGCACGGGCACCAGCCTGGGGGCCGCGATGGCGGGGGCGGTCGCGCTGGCGCTGATGCTGGGCGGGGCATCCTGGCGGATCGCGTGGGTCGCCTTTGCCGCCGCCGGGCTGGCTGCGCTGATCGGCAACCTGGTCGCGATGCGCGATGTCGCGGGCAATCCGGGCCGGGGGCGGACGAATTGGCGCGCGATCTGCGTGATGCCGGCGCTGCCGCTTTATCTGACGGCGCTGTCCTTCGGGATCACCACGACGATCTACATCTCTTTCGCGACCGACAGGGTGGCGCAGGCGGGCGGGCTGGCGGGGCTGCCCGATCGCGGATCGCCTGCGGTGATGTTCATCATCTATGGCATCGCGGGGCTGGCCGCGCTTGGGACCGCCGCGATCAAGGACCGGACCGGGTTGGCGCTGCTGGTGCGCGGGCTGCTGCTGGTCTCGGCGCTGTCGCTGGCGCTGATCGCGCTGTCGCCGAACAGCTGGATCGGCGTGGGGGCCGCATCCGCGCTGCAGGGCATTTTCGTCATGATGATGAGCGCGGTCCTGGCCTTCTGGTCCGAACGCCTGTTCCCCGAACTGCCCTCGTTCAGCTTTACCGCCACGCTGCTGGCCGTGGCCGTCGGCAGCGTCGTGGGGCCTGCGCTGGCGGGCTTTCTGTCGAACGCGTTTTCCTCGGGCGCGATGTTCCTTGGAGCGGCGGCGCTGTCCGGGGTGACGGCCATCGGCATGATCCCCCGCCTGATCCGGGAAGACCCGTTGGATTGCGGTCAGGATGCCAGCCCCGTGCCCGCCCAGTAGTCCCCGCCAAGCCTTTGGACCGAAAGACGCATTCAAGGGGAAACCAAATCGGCCCCTCGCGATTGTGTTACCTGATGCGCATCAATCCCACGGGACGGAGGACAATGCCGATCACGATATTGCCCGGAAGCTATTGCGGGATCGCCCCGCCCCCCGAATTCGCGCTGCGGTCGTGGAACCTCGACCCGGTGCTGCTGGCCGTGATGGCGGTGGGGTGGCTGACCGTCAGGCATCGTCCGGGCGCGACGCCCGCGATGCTGGTCCTGGTGGTGGCCTTCGTATCGCCGCTATGCGCCATGTCGGCGGGGCTGTTTTCGGCGCGCGTCGTGCATCATGTCCTTCTGGTCGCAGTGGCCGCCCCCCTGCTGGCCGTCGCGCTGCCCTCGCGCCCGTCAGGCATGGGCGTCCATTTCGCGATATCCACCGTGCTGTTGTGGCTGTGGCACCTGCCCGTGGCCTATGATCTGGCGCTGCGCGATATCGGGGTCTACTGGATCATGCAGATCAGCCTGCTGGGTTCGGCCACCCTGTTCTGGAGCGCGGTTCTGTCCCACCGCGCATCTGCTCAGACGGTCCTGTGGTCGCTGGCCGGACTGATCCAGATGGGGATGCTGGGCGCGATCCTGACCTTCGCACCCGAACCCCTGTATCAGGCGCATCAGCTTGCACCCCTGGCATGGGGGATGCGCCCGCTGACCGATCAGCAGCTTGGCGGCCTGATCATGTGGGTTCCGGCGATGATCCCCTATGCCGCGGTCATCGCGTTCCAGGCACGGCGCGGTTGGCGGCTGGCGGCGCAGGGATGAGCATGCTCGACCCCATCATCCCGCATATGAAATCTCTGCATGTCGCGATGCTGCTGATCTGGTGCGCGGGGCTGTTCGCCCTGCCCCTGATGCTTGCGCGGCACGACCCGGCCATTGGTCAGGCCGATTACGCGCGCATCAGGCGGGCCACGCATTACGCCTATGCCTTCTTCATCACCCCCGCCGCCGTCATCGCCATCGCATCGGGCACGGGGCTGATCTTTCTGCGCGGGGTCTTCGTCACCTGGCTGTTCGCCAAGCTGGTCTTCGTGGCGGCACTGGTCGGTTTCCATGTGTGGATCGGCTATGTCCTGGTGGACGTGGCCGAACGCGAGGGGATCCACAAGGCGCCCCGGCCGTTCCTGCCGCTGCTTGTACTGCTGCTGCCCGTCACCTGCATTCTGATCCTGGTGCTGGCCAAGCCGGATCTGGGGCAGATCCCCCTGCCCGGCTGGCTGCAGCAGCCTTTGGGCAATCAACTGCCCTTCGATGTGCCCAAACGATGATCGAAGACGAGTTTTCCTCCATGCCAGCCCGTGACCATCACCACGATCACCGCAAAGCCCGACAGCAGGATGCCATAGGGCAGCACCGCCTGTTCGTATCCCTGCAGGCGATAGCCCCAATTGGCCCCCAGGATCGACAGCAGCATCACCGCGATCACGAAATGGGTCCAGGCGGGCGCGCGGATGCGGATGCCCGATACCAGCAGCAGCTCGGCCGTGCCGGTGGCCCCGGCCGCCAGCCCGAACAGGAAGGCCGTGCCGGCGGCCCAGATCGCCGCACGCGCCCAGAACAGCTCTCCCGACCACCAGTAGAGCGCGTCGGCCCCGAAGGTGCAGAATGTCAGCGCGACCGGGAATGCGACGGTCATCGCGTGCAGGGGGTGGCCCCATATTCCGACCGTCGTCTCGGTCCGGTCATAGCCCGGGTAATCGAGGATCGGGTCGACCAGTTCCTCGGGTTCCTTCTGCACCATCTTCCGTTCCATCGACGCCCCCTGCTGCGATTGTCCTTTGCCTGTCTAACCCCCGCGATGCTGGCTGGTTGCGAAGAAAGGCTGTCGACGGTCCATCCCGCCGGTCCCGCCGCCGCCGCGATCGCCGATCTGTGGTGGGTGCTGCTGATCGGTTCGGTGGCGATCACGCTTCTGGTCGCGGGGCTGGTTCTCTGGGCATGGCGCCGCCCCGAGGGCGCCGTCCCCGAGCGCCGCTTCGTGATCTGGCTGGGCCTTGCCTTTCCGCTGACCGTGCTGGGGGCGCTGCTGGTCTACGGGCTGTTCATCGGGGAACGGCTGCTGCCGCGCGAAGGCCCCGATGTCGTGGCCGTCACGGCCCAGGCGCGGCAATACGAATGGCGGTTCGGATATGACGACCGCCCCGGAGAGGTCACGCGGAACCGGCTGCACATTCCCGCGGGTCGTCCGGTGGATGTGGCCATCACCTCGGTCGATGTGGTCCATGCCTTCTGGGTGCCGCGCCTTGCGGGCAAGCTGGACGCCGTGCCGGGGCATGTGAACACCCTGCGGATCGAGGCGACACAGCCCGGCGAATATGCGGGCCTGTCGGCCGAATATAACGGCCCCGGATATCGCGGCCATGCCTTCACGGTCATCGCCCATGACGCGGCCGGCTGGCAGGAATTTCTGGAAGGAGGCGCGGAATGAACGCCCTGCAACGGCACCGGGCCCTGTCGCGCATCTGGGCGTCCGACCCCGGTTGGCGGGGATGGTTCACATCCGTCAACCACACCGATCTGGGCCGCATGTTCATGGCGGTATCCGCGTTCTTCTTCATCGTGGGCGGCATCCTGGCCATGTTGATCCGCGCCCAGCTGGCCAGCCCGCGTTCGGCCTTTCTGGGGCCGGAACATTACAACCAGATCTTCACCATGCACGGGACCATCATGATGTTCCTGTTCGCCATCCCCATGTTCGAGGGGCTGGCCGTCTATCTGCTGCCCAAGATGCTGGGGTCGCGCGATCTGGCCTTCCCGCGCCTGACGGCCTACGGCTTCTGGTGCTATGTCTTCGGCGGGGCGATGATGATCTTCTCGCTGCTGGCGGGGGTTGCGCCCGACAGCGGCTGGTTCATGTATCCGCCCCTGTCATCCGCGATCAATTCGCCGGGGATCAATTCGGACTTCTGGCTGATCGGCATCACCTTCGTCGAGATCTCGGCCATCTCGGCGGCGGTCGAGATCACGGTGACCATCCTGCGATATCGCGCGCCGGGCATGTCGCTGGCCCGCATGCCGATCTTTGCCTGGTACGCGCTGGTGACGGCGGTGATGATCCTGACGGGCTTTCCGCCGCTGATCCTGGGGTCGATCCTCTTGGAGCTGGAACGCGCCTTCGGCCTGCCCTTCTTCCAGGTGGCGCATGGGGGCGATGCGCTGCTATGGCAGCACCTCTTCTGGCTGTTCGGCCACCCCGAGGTCTATATCATCTTCCTGCCCGCCGCCGGGGCCATTTCCACCATCCTGCCGGTCATGTCGCGCACGCGGCTGCTGGGGCATCCATGGGTGATCGCGGCGGCGGTGTCGCTGGCGGTGCTCAGCTTCGGGCTGTGGGTGCATCACATGTTCACCACCGGCATCCCGCATCTGGCGCTGGCCTTCTTTTCGGCGGCGTCCACGCTGGTCGCGGTGCCGACCGCGGTGCAGATCTTCGCCTGGATCGGCACCATCGCCAAGGGCCGACCGCAGATGCATCTGCCGATGATGTGGATGCTGTCCTTCTTTGCCACCTTCGTCATCGGCGGGCTGACGGGGGTGATGGTCGCCATCGTGCCCTTCGACTGGCAGGCGCATGACACCTATTTCATCGTGGCGCATCTGCATTACGTGCTGATCGGCGGCTTCGTCTTTCCGATGCTGGGGGCGCTTTACTACTGGATGCCGCATGTCACGGGGCGCAAGACCTTCTTCAAGCTGGGCAACACCGCCTTCTGGCTGATCGTGCCGGGGTTCCACGGCACCTTTCTGCTGCTGCATTGGGCGGGCCTGCTGGGCATGCGCCGCCGCATCGATACCTTCGATCCGGGCCAGGGGTGGGAGGTGATCAACATCATCGCCTCGGTCAGCAGCTTCGTCATGGCGATCGGCTTCGCGCTGGTGGTGATCGACGTGGTGGTCAACGCCGCCGTCGCGATCCGCGGGTCGCGCGACCCATGGGGGGCGGGCACGCTGGAATGGGCGATGCCGACCCCCGCCGCACCCTACAACTTCGCCAGCCTGCCGCAGATCACCTCGCGAGAGCCTTTGTGGGACACGCCCGACCTGCCCGTCCAGCTGGCGCAGGGAGAGGGGTATCTGGGCGATCCGTCCCGCAACCGGCGCGAGACGCTGACCGTCGAGCCTGCAACCGGAACGCCCGAATACCTCGTGGTCTTTCCGGGCAACACCGCCCTGCCCGTGCTGATGTCGGCGGTGACGGGGCTGTTCTTTCTGGGGATGCTGATCAAGGCCTATTGGCTGGTGCCCGTCGCGGCGGTGTGCGTGCTTGGCTGCGCGCTGGTCTGGGCCTGGGGGCTGCAGCGTCCCACGCCCGAGGGCCCCCTGCCCGCCGGACGCGGCCTGTCCCTGCCCCTGGCCTCCGAGGTGACGCATCCGCCGGGATGGTGGGGATCGCTGTTCCTGCTGCTGGCCGACGGGACATTCTTCGGATCGCTGCTGTTCGGTTACGCCTTTCTGTGGACCATCGCGCCGAACTGGCCGCCCGAGGCCTGGGCCCAGCCGGGAATGCCCGCCATCGCGCCCCTGGCCGCCGGCGCGGTGCTGGCCGCCGTCGCGGCCCGCATTCCGCGCCTGTGGATGCTGCAGGGGCTGGGCATGGCCGCGATGGCCGCAGGCGGCGTGATGGTGCTGCGCAGCCTGCCCGATCCGACCGTCCATGCCTATGCGGCAACGGTCTGGGTGCTGGTGGGATACGGCATCCTGCATCAACTCGTCGCATTCGTGATGGCCATGTTCCACGGCGCCACGCGTCTTGCAGGGCATGACCCCCGCACCGGCATCGGCCTGCATCGCGTCACGATGCTGTGGTCGGACTATGCTGCTGCGGTTTCCGTCATCGGCACGGGGGCGGCGATCCTGCCGGGGTTGGGCTGATGGGCAGCGTTCTGCGTATCGCGTTGCCACTGACGGCCTGGCTTGCATGCTTCAGCGCGATCTATGGATTGAACGCGTGGCTCTGCGCGGCGGGACTGCCGGGGGCTGCGGGTCGGGGCGTGCTGATCGGGGCGGTTCTGGCCGCGCTGTCGCTGCAGGTGGCACTGCTGGTCTGGGTGGCGCGATCGCCCGCCAGCGGGCTGCGCGCGGTCGCCACGACGCTGGCCATCGTGGCATTGGTGGGCACGGCATGGACGCTTCTGCCCGGGCTGATGCTGACCCGCTGCATCTAGCGCCCGGCCCCACGAAATATCGAGGGGCCGGGGCTGTCGTCAGAAGATGAAGTCGTTTTCGCCCAGGCGCGATACGCTGTCGATGAAGATCTCGAAATCGGCACGCGCGTCGCCATTGTGGTCGGCCCGCACCAGGACCCCTGCGGCCTGCTTGACATACCAGACCGAATTCGCGGCCGCGCTGGTTCCGTTGAAGTCGAAATCCTGATCGCCCCGCGCCCGCGTATTCGCGTCCAGCCCCGACATGTCGATATCGTCGCGACCCGATGCGAAATCGAACACGTGGTCACGGTTCGCTAAGCCCGAATTGCTGTGGCCGAGGCTGCGGAAGACGAAGACGTCGCGCACCGCGTCGTCGCCGCCATAGAGGAAGTCCTTGCCGCCGCCTCCTTCCAGCCTGTCGACGCCCGCACCGCCGTTCAGCGTGTCGCGACCGTTTCCGCCAAACAGCTGGTCGTTGCCGTTCTGGCCCTTCAGATTGTCGTTCCCTGCAGCCCCGGCCAGCAGGTCGTTCCCGCCCCCGCCTTCCAGCAGGTCGTTGCCGTTGCCGCCGTTCAGCGTGTCCTTGCCGTTCCCCGCGAACAGCCGGTCATTGCCGGCAAGGCCCTTCAGGTTGTCGTTGCCGGCGGCACCCCCAAGGGTATCCCTGCCGCCCCCGCCCTCCAGCAGATCGTTGCCGAAGCCGCCATTCAGCGCATCGTTGCCGTTGCCGCCAAGCAGGGTGTCGTTACCGCCCCCACCCACCAGCTGGTCCCCGGCCGCCCCGCCGACCAGACGATCATTTCCGCCGAAACCCTTCAGCGTGTTCTGACCGCCATTGCCGACGATGACATTGCCAAGGCCGTTCCCCGAACCGTCGATCCCGGCATTGCCCCCAAGAACCAGGTTCTCGAAATTGGCCCCCAGACCCCAATCGCGGAAGGCCTGAACGGTATCGACGCCCTGTCCCGCAAGCTCGGTCAGCCTGTCGCCCGCGCCCACCACATAGCGGTCGTTGCCCAGGCCACCGGCCATGCTGTCGTTGCCGCCACCGCCGGTCATGGTGTCGTTGCCCGCGCCGCCATTCAGCACGTCGGCCCCGTTTCCGCCCTGCAGCAGATCGTTGCCGCCCGCGCCCAGAAGCGTGTCGTTGCCTGCGCCGCCGACCAGGGTGTCGCGTCCGTTGCCGCCCTCCAACCGGTCGTTACCTGCCAGCCCGACAAGACGGTCGTTTCCGGCCAGCCCCTTCAGCCTGTTGTTCCCGGCATTCCCGGTAACGACATTGGCCAGCGCGTTCCCGGTCCCGGCGATATGGCCGCCGCCCGTCAGGACCAGGCGTTCAAGATTGGCCCCCAGGGCATAGGCGAAGCCCGCCCGCACGGTATCGATCCCGTTGCCGGAATATTCCACCACCCGGTCATTGCCGCCGCCCACATAGTAGAGATCGTTGCCTGCCCCACCCAGCATGGTGTCGGCCCCGCCGCCGCCGTTCAGCGTGTCGTTGCCGTTCCCGCCCGACAGGACATCCTTGCCGTCCAGACCACGGATCAGGTCGTTGCCGCCCAGCCCGTCGATCGCATCGGCATCGTCGGTCCCGTTCAGCGTCTCGCCCGCCTCGGTCCCGCGGCGGGTGCCGTCAAGGATGGTGCCCGTCCCCCAGACCGCCGTGGTCGATGCCGAGATCGCCGACGGATATGGCGGGGTGATCCGCAGCTGGAACGTTTCCGGCGATTCCGAGATCAGGTCGTTGCGGATCGGAACCGTCACCAACACGCGGGTCTGCCCCGGCTCGAAGGTGACGGTACCGCTGCGCGCGCTGTAATCCGCCCCGGCCGTCGCCGTGCCATTCACCGTGCGGTAGCTTACCGTGATCGCCTCGGTATGGGCCTGCGACATCTCGACCGCGAAGACCGCCTCTCGTCCCGACGGGCCTTCGGTGACGGTGCTGTCCGAAATGGCGATCGTGCGGTTCACGAAGGGCCCGTCATCGTCCAGGATCCATCCCATCGCCGTCAGGGTCGCGTTGCCCCCGCCGAATGTCGCCCCGGCCGGGTTGCGCAGCTCCAGCAGGAATGCCTCGTCCAGCTCGTCCACCGTGTCGTAATCGCTGCGCAGGGTGATGGTCTTGACCGTTTCACCCGCCTCGAATGTCAGCGTGCCCGTCGTGGTCGAGGACAGATCGCCGGTCGAGGCCGTCTTCGCCAGCACTCCGTAATCCACCGTGACCGCCTGGCGCGATGCTTCGGACATCCGCACGGTGAAGTAGAGGTAGTCGTAATATTCGCGTGCCGACGCACCATCCACCGACAGCACCGGGACCGAGGCGTCCTCGTCCAGGATCAGGGCGGTGCCTGCGGCGCTGCGCACCCCGTTCGCGCCGGGAACGACCAGGTTGAAGCTCTCGCTCGCCTCGGCGGCCCCGTTGTTGATCAGATCGACCTCGACCGCGGCCTCGGTCTGCCCGGCCTGGAAGGTGACGCTGCCGGTCTTCGCGACGTAATCCGTCCCGGCCTTCGCGCTGCCGTTCTGCGTCTGATAATCGAAGGTCTGCGCGGTATCGAAGGCCTCGGACAGGCTGACGGTAAAGACCGCCTTGCCGTTCGCCCCTTCCGTGACGATCGGATCCGAGATCGCGATTGAACGGTTGCCCACCGTCGTGCCGTCCTGGTCCAGGATCCAGCCGACAGCCGACAGGCTTTCGTTGTTGCCGCCGAAGGTCGCGCCCACGGGCGAGCGCAGCTCCATGATGAAGGCTTCGTCCTGTTCGTCGACCCGGTCGTAATCGGTTCGGATCTGCACGGTCTTGACCGTTTCACCCGCGGCGAATGTGACGGTGCCCGACAGCGTGCTGCTCAGATCGCTCCAGTCGGCGGTTTGCGGAAGCGCCTGGTAATTCACCGTCACCGCGTCTCTGGACGGTTCGGAAAGCCGGATGGTGAAGCGGGCATATTCGTAATATTCGCTTGCCGCATCGCCCTCGATCGAGATGACCGGCAGCGAGGCGTCCGTGTCCAGGATCTGTGCGACCCCGAATGCGCTGGCGACATCGGCGGTGCCGGTGATGGCCAGGCCGAAGCTTTCGGCGGTCTCCGCAAGGTTGTTGTTGATCAGATCGACCTCGATCAGGGCTTCGGTCTGCCCCGCTAGGAAATTGATCCGGCCCGATTTGGCCACGTAATCCGACCCCGCATTGGCCGAGATGTCATAGGTCTGGTAGCGGAGGCTCTGCGAGCTTGTGAAAGGCTCGGACAGGCTGACCGTGAAGACGGCCTTGCCGCCCCCGGTTTCGGTCACCACGGGGTTCGAAACGGCCACCGCCTGGTTGTTGCTGGTGGTACCGTCATCGTCCATGATCCAGCCGATCGTGGACAGGCTGTGGATATTGCTTCCGAAATTGGCGTTGATAGGGTCCCGCAATTCCACCAGGAAGGCCTCGTCGCGCTCATCCTGGGTGTCATAGTCCGAACGAAGCGTGATGGTCTTGACCGTTTCCCCGATCGCAAATGTCACCGTTCCCGACAGGGCACTGCCCAGATCGCTCCACTCGGCGGTTTGGGGAAGGGCCTGATAATTGACCGTGACCGCATCGGTCGCCGGCCCCGAAAGTCGTACCGAGAATACAAGGTAATCGTAATATTCCCGGCTGCGAACGCTGTCTATCGTGATAATCGGTTCCATACCGGACACCCCTTCACCAATACCATCTACATTTGCATGAACTTGGGCAGTTAGCGCCGATGGTCGCCGTCATGCCGGATTCAGCATTAACACATCATTTACCAAGGGGCGCCTGTATATAAGATCAGATTACACGCTATAATTTTTCGGATAAGTAAGTTTTACCCTCACTGAACGACGCCTAAGAATATACAAATAGGAATTGCTTGTTTATACTAAGCAGTGATTGAAATCACCTGCTCGCTGCGGAAAAATAGAACCGGATAACCACGCCTTAGGCTCTGAAATCATAGATAATTAGTGATGGTTGCCTCGACAGCGATGGCCGAGAGGAAGACTTCGGACAGCGGTCGTATCGTGTTACCGACGTCGCCAAGCCTCGCGCCCGCCAGTGGTGGTCTAGATCAGGTCGCGCGTTTGTATCGACGCCAGTCGTATTTGATGACTATCGTCCGCTGCTTCCGCGCAGAGATGCAAATGTGTATCGGACCAAAGCTGATCGCGGAGGGAAGAATACATTGCTCGAGCCGTCACCCGGCCGGCGGCCGAAGTATTCGGACCAGTCGACGGCGTGGTCGATTTCCGTTTGAACCCCAGGAATGGCGCGAACATCGGCGGCGAACGCCGAGACGGCGGGATAGGTGCCTGTGCCCGAGCGGATCGTGGTCAAGCCACGCATTTTCGAGCCGTTTAGGAAGGCATCGACCCCGGCTGCTGCGGCGCAAAGGCGCGCGTCATGCAGTATCATGCAGGGCAGGCCCCAGTCGCCCGACGGGCCGATTAAGGAAACTGTGTCGCCCGAGATGGAAAATCGGAAAGGCTCGCGTTGCCGAAGAACGCTGAGACCTGGCTAGCAGCCGTGGCGGTCTTATTTTCAGCCTCGGCATAACCTGCCGCAGGCGAACAGGTGACCCGCCCCCGCCATGGGAACGCGGGCAGACCCGTTTCGGCGTGGTTATTGGGATTCGGGTTCGGCAGCATGTTGCCGGGCGCGACGTCCCTCAGAATGAAGGGATAGAAGGTGACGCGCAGACTGCGCGCCTTCACCTCTTAGATCGCTTGGACCGCGGCGAAATCGACGGGCGTGCCGCCGCAGACCAGCCGATCCTGATCGTTCAGGCTGACGCCATCGACCGACCAGCCGACCCGCGTGGTGGATTTGGCCGTGACCTCGACACCGGGCCGCAGCGTGCAGGATCCCGCCCTGCAGGTTGTCTCCGACCCGGACCCAACCAACACGGGGACCGCGGAGGACGCCGGATTGTAGGCCGGATCAATCGCAGTGGTAGGAATCGCCGTGAACCCGCTCCAAGCTGCAAGGCTGCTTCAAGCTTTCACCGCCCTGTAGCTGCAGGGCGCAGCGATCTCAAAATGTAGACGTTTCAAGGCGTTGGTCCGTTCGGCACATCCGCTTCCGAGCCCGGCTTCGCACTTTACCTGGGCTCAGGGCGGCCCGGCCTATTTTGCCTATCCACCAATCACCTGTTCGAACCGACGATGGCGTGATTTTCGATATGAAGGCCACCCGGTCGATCCGCAGTCCAAGGTTGGATCAGTGCGGGGCCTGATCGACCGTGTGAATGATACGTTCAGCATCGTGGCGGAAGCTCTGATTGCCGACACTGCTTATGGCAGCGGCCCGATGCTGGGCTGCCTGGACCGGCCGCGCGGCATTGCAGCACATATCCAATTGTTCGACCAGACAGGCCACAGGGTCGGGACATTCCAGCGCGCCGACTGCGCCTATGATGCAGAGGGGGATGTCTGCACCAGCCCGCGCGGTAAGGAGTTGAAGCAAAGCCTACGGTCCTTTACGAAACCCCGAGAGAAGAAACTCGATGAGGACGGCCTGCTCTGCCACCGGGCTGGCAGGGCGGGTTCTGACTGAACCGCGCCGGGTTTG